>NZ_LVWI01000034.1 GCF_001909055.1 Paenibacillus helianthi | reverse complement strand
GGGTTGGGGTTGGCGGTGTCAGTTCCATTATTGAGCGTCCGCATTGGACGGTAGCAATTGCCTGTAGCAGTGGGCGGCAACAGTGGGCGGTAGCCGTAGCTGTTGCCGTTGACGATTGGCGTTGACGGTTGTAGGTCTGTAATCTCCCACTCCACTCCATTCACTGCATAACCATCCCGCTTCCCGAAACTGCAAAATAACGGCATCTCTGCCGTTATTTTCTGTGATGGACTCTCAGGGACTCGAACCCTGGACAAATAGCTTAAGAGTCTACTGCTCTACCATCTGAGCTAAGAGTCCATGTGATTCAGCACCCTCGTTCAATAGGGTATCGCAGTCGCACGGGAGCTTCTGGATAAAATCATCGGCGGGAAAAACAAAAGATCCGTTGCCAAATCTGGACGGACCTTTTGTTACTACTTGGGCATCGTTTTATTTGAACCGCTGGGCTTGCCTTGAGGGCATGATGGTTAGTTCCGGAATGCTGACATGCTCAGGCTGCTCCAATACATAGAGTGCCGCCTCTGCAACATCATCGGGATGTAACGGCAGGACTTTCGAAGCAAACGCGCGTATTTCATCCTCGGAATACCCGGCCACCTGTGAAAATTCCGTTGCCACCGCCCCGGGCTGAATCGTCGTAACGCGAATCCCCTGATCGATTGTCTCCAAACGTAATGCAGACGCTATGGCGTTAACGCCGTATTTGGTAGCGCTGTATGGACCTCCTCCGGCAATCACTTCCTTGCCGGCAATAGAGGAGATGATGATGACATCTCCCTTGCCCTGACTCAGCATTGGCGGAAGCCCGTAGTGCAGCGTCAACATTAGACCGTGTACATTCGTCCTGTACAGCTCCTCCCATCTTTCCAGATCCACTTCTACCAAAGGACTTCGATACCCGAATCCGGCATTGGCAACTATAATATCAAGACGGCCCCAGCGGTTAATCGTTTCATTGACCACATGCTGTACTTCTTCAGCCTTTTGGATATCAGCAGGTACCGCCATAACCTCGTACAATCCCTCTTTTTGCAATTCCTGTACCAGCTCATCCAATCGATCCCGTCGACGTGCCACTACAGTCACATAGGCGCCGCGCTTTACCAGTTTTCTGGCGATCGATGCCCCGATTCCGCTGCTAGCACCTGTCACCAAGGCCACTTTGCCGGACAGACTCTCCTTCTCATTCCAAGATAGCTCCAAATCATCCAGATTCATTTCGCACCCTCCCAGATTCCAACCTTATTTTGTTAAAAGCACACGGTGAACGCCCTTGCTTCCTCCGGGTGCCGATCCTATATATAAATATCCATTATGGCTTGTAGCCGTAGTTACGCCATACAGTTTGCCTTCCTGATCATGCTAGCTTCCGATAAACTCTCCCTGCGAACTGAACTCCGCAGTAAGCCCATGCTTCGAAGGTGAGCTTGCGCCTCCAATGTCATTTTGAGAGACTTTAGATTTGGACTACGATTTTACCAAAATATTGCTTCCCTTCAGCCAAGAGCGCGAATGCTTCTCCAATTCGATCTAGAGGGAATACACGGTCGATGACGGGATGTAAACGATGATGGGCAATCGCTCGATTCATCTTTTCAAAGTGATCCCGGTTGCCGACTTGACTGCCGCGAACCGTTGCGGCTTTATGCAAGATACTGGAGACATCGTATTCCGCAATGGTCAAGCCCGATAAGAACCCGACCATACTCACGGTTCCCCCTGTTCGAAGTGCATTTATGGATTTCCCCATCGTTGCCGCTCCTCCAACATCCAGAACATGGTCGACGCCGCCAGTCAACTCTAACGCTGCCTTATCCCAATCAGGAACCTCCGAATAGTTGATCGTTTGCCATGCGCCAAGAGCTTTTGCTCGTTCCAGCTTGTCGTTGCTGCTCGACGTGATGATGACTCGTGCTCCGGCCATAAGCGAGAATTGTAGCCCGAAGATGGAGACACCGCCTGTTCCTTGCAGCAGCACAGTATCACCCGCTTGCAAACCACCGTATTCGATTAGCATGCTCCATGCGGTTAATGCCGCGATCGGCAGGGTGGAGGCCTCCTCATAAGTGAGGTGATCGGGAATAGGGACGACTCCGTCTTCATGTAGCACGACATACTCGGCCGCTACTCCATTCAACGGACCTCCCAGACTTTCTTCTAACACCCCTGGTCTTGGGTTGCCGCCAATGAAGCGCTGTTGAAAATTACCTGCTACTCGTTGTCCGACCTGAAATCTGGTTACTCCTGGGCCAATGGCTACAATTTCTCCCGCTCCGTCTGATAATGGAACGAAGGGAAATTTGACTTCGATCGGCATTAATCCGCCGAGGACCACTAAATCCCGATAATTGAGAGAAGCTGCCCTCATACGGATCAGCACCTCCTTAGGACCTGGCGTTGGTTTGTCGAGTTCCGTCATGGTTAATTCCTCAAAGCCGAAGCCGTTTGTCAGTTGTACAGCTTTCATCGTATTGTCCTCCCTGAAGATAAGATCACTATGTTACAATATAGAAACATCGTTACCGTTGCTCGAAAGTAATTTTCGATTCTCATGAAAGTTAAGTACCGCGCATTTACGGTAACGATGTTTCCTATCGGTATCATTGTACCCACCTGATTTTAGAAAGTCAATATGATCTTTGAGCCCCCAGCGTTTTATAGACTAGTGAAGGACAACTGTATACAATTCCTGCTAAGATGCCTCCTCCAATACGAACACACGAAAGTTGAAAACCTACCAAGAAGTTCGCATGCAAAATACTGAAAATCTCCACAAGCTCGTTGTTGATGCTGCGGCAACCAATAATGAATTGCTCAACAAAATTCAATTACAGCTTGTTTGTCAATAAAGAAGGCTTGCACAGCAGTTGTATCTGGACGGATGCAAGCTCCTCACTAACGAATTCGAGAGAACGCCGTAAGCTGCTGATCCAGCACAGCATATGCTGGATTTTTAATTGCGTTTGACAGTCTCGTTCATATCAACGATTGGAACACCGGTCCGTTCGCGGAGCGTCCACACCAAGCGCTTACGTCAATCCTGTCAAAAAAAGAGGATATTCCAACCAGCCATTCATGGCTTTAGGAAATCCCCCATTACTTTTAATAATCGGTGCTAATTGTTATATCATGGTAGGTCGAAAATAATTTTTGCATTCCCGTTAACTTTTCCATTGCCCGCTGATAGGCATCACTCCCTAAAAGAATTCGCAAAGGAACATCACCACGATTCACCAGATCATATATTACCTTGGCAGCTTTGTTAGGGTCTCCCGGCTGGTGTCCAGATAATTCTCTAAGGTTTTTGATATTTTCACCTGCCGTTGCTTGATATGCTTCTAGAATATTTACATTTTCAGTTGCAGATCTGCTTGCAAAATCCGTGTTAAAATCCCCTGGTTCTACCAAGGAAATATTAATTCCTAGGGGCTTAACTTCTTGACTTAAACTTTCGGAAAAGCCTTCTAAAGCGAACTTAGTGGCATGATAGTATCCGAAACCTGCAAATGCACGTAAACCGCCTAGAGAAGATATATTTAAAATAGTTCCGCTCTTTTGCTCTCTCATAATTGGTAGCACATGATCTATCATGTGCTTGACTCCCCAGAAATTAACAGCAAACATATTTTCAATTTGCTGATCATCAGCATTTTCAACAGGTGAGAAGTAGGCATAACCTGCGTTATTAACAAGAACATCAATTCCGCCAAACTTTTGCTTGGTTGCTTCAACAACACTTTTAATGTGCTGACTGTTTGTGACGTCTAACGGTAAAACCAAAAGATTGTCATTCTCCTGTGCGCCAGGCAGGTAATGCTCTATGTCTAGTGGATTACGCGATGTTGCTACTACTTTGCACTTTTTAGCTATTAGCTCTAAAACTATGGCTTTCCCTAGTCCAGTCGAAGCTCCCGTAATAAACCATACCTTATTTTCCACCAATCATTATCCTTTCTCTATCAAGCATTTATAAGTTATGATAAATATACAACCTGAGAGTTACTCTCAGTCAAGAGAAAGGAGCATATCATGTACACCATTAATGAGGTAGCAAATTTCACAGGGTTATCCCCCCATACGGTAAGGTTCTATGCTAAAAAAGAGCTATTTCCAAATATAATCAGAAATCATCAGAATGTACGTCTTTTTTCCTCAAAGGACGTGGAATATGTTGAAATCGTCAAAGCACTGCGCATGACAGGTATGTCGCTTGAGAATATCAAACAATACATCGATTTATGCGAACAGGGATCAGATACCGTGGAAGAACGCTATAACATCATAAGAGATCAACAATTATTGGCAGAAGATTACCTTCAAGAAGTCACACAACAAATTATGTTGCTACGAAAAAAAGTTAATTATTATCAACAAGCTATTAAGGAGGGTGAAGAAAATATAATTTGGAATCCTCACATATGAAAGTTGAAAGACACAAGTGGTATGAAGAATGGATTGTCTCAACTGTTCATGAAACAAACTATTTGTGAAATAATGAACGTTCTATTCTAAGAAGAAGTAGACCAGTGGTTTTAAACAGATCTGTGTTCCCCACTTCTGCTTCATCCTCCCGCTTCCCGAAAAAGCAAAAAAACGGCATTTCTGCCGTTTCTTTAGGATGGACTCTCAGGGGCTCGAACCCCTGACCTCATCGCTCTGAGCATAGAGATGGTTAATGTTGTTGTAAGCTTTTTATTAAGAATCCTAAATGAATATGCTATTCAACGGCTGTCGTTCGATTTAATTAATGTTTGGTGAATAAGCATGAAGATCCCCACAGATGGAATAAGCATTTTTAAATTCAATGAGCTACCAAAAGGTCCGGAAATGAAACGAGTCTGTAAAATATATTGTGTGAACTCTCAGCCCCACTAGAATGGAAGTTAGAGAGCAAGGTTGGGATGAACACATGAATCTCGGAAAAAAATTACGGAAAGTAATTCATTTTCACTTGATTATTTACTAATTTCTCCAATTATGATCAAATCAAAAAAACGGAATCAAAATATGAATTATCCATTTTCATTCATAAAAAGCATAATAACCCATTATAGACCTCTGCTTCCTCATACACTAGAAGCTTGAGTCTCTCTCTTATATTTGTAATAATGCTCTTATTATTAGTATTATTATATTTTAATACTAAATTCCTAATTATAAGGGCATCATTCTCAATTTTATTCAATTTATCTAACAAGATTTTGTCAAAATCATAATTTTTATTATTAATGAGGAATTCCACTCTGAAATTCATATTTCTCTTGTGCTCCCATATTAAATGAAACAGCCGAATATCGATGTTATTCTGTAAACTTTCTACCTTTTCAAGAAAAAGATCTAAACTAGAGTAAACTGCTAGTCCATATATATGATCATTTGTATTTCTAAACATATTAAATTTATTTGATGAATTAGTGGATAAAAGATAATCATTCAATGATTCTTTCATTGCAGATGAATGAAATTTATATTCCCAATCATATCTTACTCGAATTAAATTGATTTTATTGTTCCATGCTGAAAAATCTTTTGTATCATCCATCTGTTCATCAATATCAATAGCTTTATTAAAATCATCATAGGTTACTATGTTATTACTGGAATAGACCCCTTTTTCATTAAAACCAGATGTATAAAACGTTTTAGCTGATTTATCGTGTCCATGTAACAACACATCATGGGGAAAGTGCCAGCACATATAAGGTTTTGTATTAGGTATGTAATACTCATCTATATAGGTTATTACATAAAGGTTACGATCAATTGCATCTGTAAAAAAATCTACCAACTGGTTCTTGTTAGGGATTAATTCCTTTTCAATATAAAATCTTTCGATTATTGGGCATAAAATAAAATAATCCCAAAAGGAATAATAATTCAAAGGGTTTAGCGTATCTTCTTTAGAAAGACTAATTTGTATATAATTCGAGCAAAACCAATTCATAAAATCTGGATGGTTTGCAGCAATCGATAAGGGAAAAGCGTGATGTTGGTATGTTGTTATGATTGGTTCTTGTATCGGAAGTTGTATTTTCGTCAAATTACTTCACTCCTCTTTGTCTTAGAGCTTGTTATCTAAATACAAGAATTACATAAATTCATCGTGGAAATTTTCATCATAAGCAGTTATCAATTATTATTCGTCAAATAGAGTATTGATTCTCACGGGCAAGTTTGATAATTTCATTATTGTTTTCAAAATTGACATCATTCAATTTCAATTCGCACTTTCTTATTCGGTTGTATTCGAAAATCTTTGATATAAGAATACCTCTATCGTACTTCCAAATAATCCCTATGTAAACTTATTACAGTTGAATACTGTTAAAAAAATATATTCAAAGTATATTCAATGACAAATTCTAGAATTGGTTGACAAATCAATCATAGAAACCGCTTTCGGGAACAGCAAATATTTTGAAGATAATTAACCCGTTAATTTGATAGCTCTGAATTAATTGATGATCTAGTTCCTTTTCAGCTTCTCTTATACCATTTGCTTTTATGGATATCGACTGTAAATAGTCCTCAACACATCTATTTAAGTAATCTAAGAACATATGAAGTTACGACATAAAACAAGAACAAACTCATGAAACCAGTATCTTATTGCCGCAGGTAACGGCATTGCTCCCAAATCAAAGGTATTTCTACCTCTCGTTCTGCTTGCTAGCCCGCTTATGGAAAGATCAGAGGTATTTCTACCTTTCATTCTGTTCTCTAGCCCGTTCACGGTTAGTTCAGAGGTATTTCCTTTCCCCTGGTCTCTTTCTTCACGTTTATCCCTCTAACTTTCATCGGAGTTATCACAGTATAATTCCCTATACAGCAAAGAAACGGCATTTCTGCCGTTTCTTTAGGATGGACTCTCAGGGGCTCGAACCCTGGACAAATAGATTAAGAGTCTACTGCTCTACCAACTGAGCTAAGAGTCCATATGAAGTTTGGTGGAGCCAAGGGGGATCGAACCCCTGACCTCATCGCTGCCAGCGATGCGCTCTCCCAGCTGAGCTATGGCCCCATGAAGCCTTTTAGAAGTACAATATGTATTCTAAAAACTGACTTTATCTGTAACGTTCATGTCACTTAGAAGTTAATTTGTTTCGTAGGCGACTTCTATATAATATAAAATTCCGGACTCAGTGTCAACACTTTTGTTAAAAAAGTTTTTGGAGTGATCCTCTGCCCGTCCGCCTAAGGATTTAGGAGTAGCAATAAACCACCTTACAGTACGGCGGCTTATTGCTTCACAGGGACAGTTCCACTCAGCTTGCAGGCTAAACAGAGAACGCTCTCACTCCACGTAGTATAACCTTCAGCAGCTTCCTATAATCCCTCCAGCTCTCCGGTACTCTTGGACAATAGGCCTTTGAGCTCCTTCATGAACATGTTGATGTCCTTGAACTGGCGATAGACAGAGGCGAACCGGACGTAAGCGACTTCATCTACAGGGTAGAGCTGCTCCATAACGAGCTCGCCGATCTGACGGCTCTCCACTTCGGCCAAGGCGATCCCGCGCAGGGACTTCTCAACTTCGGAGACGATGACCTCCAGGCGCTCGACGGAGACGGGACGTTTCTCGCAGGCGCGGATCAGGCCGCGCAGGATTTTGTCGCGGCTGAATTCTTCGCGGCTGCCGCCTTTTTTGATCACAATCAGTGGCGTTTCTTCGATCATCTCAAACGTGGTGAACCGCCGGCTGCATGACTCGCATTCCCGCCTGCGGCGGATTGACTTATTTTCATTGGCCGGACGGGAGTCCAGCACTTTGGTATTCGTGTGATCACAGTATGGGCATTTCATAAGCTTAATCACTTCCTTTTGCAATATAGGTGTCGTCCCGGTCCGGCAAGGAATCCGGCTTTGAGGCGCTCATTCTAATTTCCATAAATCACCGTTTATTTATTGTTATGAAGATGGCAAGTCCAGCACATAATACAGTTACCAACCGATAGGAGGTGAACAGTAATGAGCCAAAATAACAGCTCCAATAACCTGGTAGCTCCAAATGCACGCGGTGCCTTGGATCAACTGAAATACGAAGTTGCCCAAGAACTCGGTATTACGCTCTCCCCAGATGGATACCAAGGCAATAAAACTTCTTATGAAAATGGTTCGATCGGTGGTTACATCACTAAACGTCTTGTAACCCTGGCTGAACAATCACTGGCAGGTCAGTTCAAATAAACAATTCACCATAAGTTTGCCAAGAAGTATTATTCGACTTTTGGGTCGTGTAATACTTCTTTTTTGCATAACCAGGGGACTAACTTAAGGAAATTACAGCAAATGTAAGGTTCTGCACTCTAGAACTCATTATAGATCTCTGTGTACTGTTCATAATAATAAATGACACGCTGCACATAATGACGGGTCTCGCCAATCGGAATATCCTTTACTGCCGCCTCGCTCCCGTCCCAGTCCCCTTCATCCAACCAGCGCTGCACCTTGCCTGGGCCAGCGTTATATGCAGCAATAACCGCTATGCGGTTGCCGTCAAACTTGCGGGACAGCGAAGACAGATACCAGGTACCCAGCTCAATGTTAGCGGATGGCTCTTCCTTAAGCCTATCCAGCGATACATCCGGGAGCTTGGCCTTTTCGAGCGCCCACTTGGCGGTATCCGGCATCAGCTGCATAAGACCTATGGCGCCTTTTTTGGACTCACGTCCGGTTTTATAATTCGTCTCAACCCGGATGATTGCCGCCACAAGGAACGGATCCATCTCATAGGTAAGACTGTGCTTTCGGATCTCATTCTTATAATAAATGGGATAAAACCAGGACATCCAATTCGTACTCAAGAACAGAATGGCTGTAAAGCCAACGAACAGCAGGAGCAGCACTCTTTTTTTACGCAGCCATTTCATGATAGACCCAGCCTGTCCCATAAAGCTGCAACCTGCTGCCTTGTATTATCCAGATTACCACTGTTGTCGATGACATAGGTGGCTTTACTACGCTTCTGCTCAATGTCCATTTGGGCACTCAATCTGCCTTCAGCCTGCTCCATTGTAAGCGTATTGCGTTCCATCAGACGGTCCAGCTGAAGCTCACGGGGAACGTAGACCACGATGATCTCCTGAAACAGATTGTCCAGACGGGATTCATACAAGAGCGGAATATCCACTATAACCAATTGCTGGGGTACTTCCTGTTCCAAAGCATACATACGGTTCTTAATCTCCCGGCGGATCGCCGGATGTGTCAGCTCATTCAGCTTCTGCCGGGCATCAGGATCGTGAAAAACGATCGCTCCAAGTCTGGCCCGGTTCAGCGTTCCATCCGGCTGCAGGATTTCTTCTCCAAACTCTTGCACGGCTGCGGCCAGCACCGGAGACTCCGGAAGCATTACCTCTCTGGCAATGACATCGGCATCAACCAGTCGCGCCCCCTTATCCACAAAGATTGCGGATACGGTGCTTTTTCCGGAGGCAATGCCTCCGGTTAAGCCCATAATCATGTACTCACCTCATAATAGCTTCATTATTCCCATTGCAATTAATAATAACGCAGGAAGTAAGGCAGCATGCCTCATCCAGTAGCTTCCTGACAGCTTCAGCCCCGTCTTCATCCCAAGCAGCAGGAAAGTTCCGCTAAAGAGAGCAATCATCAGCGACGTAGAGACCGGACTGAATCCCAGTAATGCTGCTCCAAGACCCGCGCCGAATGCATCCAGCGACAGTGCAATTCCAAGCACCATCGCTTCCATAGAGGATATGCTGCCGGAAGCATCCATATCGGCGGAAGAAGGTGTGCGAAGAATCTGGATCACTACTCCAAGATGCCTCAGCTCCAGTGAGAAAACTTCCGATTTAGATGGCTCTCCGTCCTCTGCTTCCAAGGAATTCTCAACACCATTGCTCCCGGCAAGAGCAGCAGCCGTCTCCCGTCTAGCCGCGCCGTCGGACTTCCCGCCTTCGTCTTCCGTACGATGCTCTTTTTCCTTCTGCATCAGCATCTGGAACAAAGACCAGCAGCCCATCAAGACGAGAATAACCGCTCCAATACTGGATGCGGCATGAGGAGAAACCACCTTGGCCAGCAGCACACCGACCTGCATAGAGACACCGATAACGATCCCCGAGCACAGCGAGATAATCAGGATCGAGAGCAGCGGTATTTTCATTTTACGCAGCCCATATGTAACACCTACACCAAAACCATCCAAACTCAGGGCAAACGCCAGCAGCAGCAGTGAAAAAAATGGGCTGAACACCCGCAATCCCTCCCGTGAAGAACCGGCAGCCCGCCCGGATGGCTCCGGGCAAGGCTCCGTTCGCTCTAATCAGCATTCTTCACACAGTATATGGGCGGGACAGGTATTGAGTGCCTGGCTTTTATTACTGCATGGACAATATTAGCGTAAAACCGGAAGTACAGCAGTGCCAAATCTTACGATGTAACGCTTACTTTAAATTCCCTTTTGCGGCTGACAGTTTGGACAATAATGCGTGCCTCTGCCGCCCACCACACTTTTCTCGATCAGCGTGCCGCAGCTCGCACAAGGCTGATCCTTGCGTCCGTAGATAAGCAGCTGATGCTGGTAGCTTCCGCTCTCTCCCTGGCCGTTGACATACGATTTCACCGAAGATCCTCCTGCATTCACAGCCTCAGTCAACGTTGCGACAATGGCATGATGCAGCTGATCCAGCTGACTTCCGGTAAGCGACTTGGCGCCCGTTTCCGGGTGAATACGGGCACGGTGCAGTGCTTCATCCACATAAATATTTCCGATGCCGACTACATATTCCTGATTGAGCAGCAGCGGCTTAATTTTGGTGCTTTTGCCTGATACGATTTCCTTAAAACGTTCCGGTGTAAAAGATGGAGCAAGCGGCTCCTCTCCCAGCTTCTTCAACGGCGGCAGCAGCAAATCTTCCCCCGGCTGGAACAGATGCATCGTCCCGAACTGGCGCACATCTGTGTACCGCAGCTCCGTACCATCCGTAAAATGAAAAATCACATGGGTATGCTTGTCCAGCGGCTCCTCTCCCTGATAAAGGCCGTAGCGGCCCTCCATCCGCAGATGGGATACCATGACAAGTCCATCCAGCACAAAACGTAAAAACTTCCCTCTGCGCTCCACTTGTACTACAGTATGGCCTGCCAGCATGCCCGCAAAAGCCTGAATATCGTCCGGACGTTGGATGATCCGCGGCAGCCGGACGGTGACGTTCTGTATCTGCTTGCCTGTAATTAAGGCATTAAGTGTTCTTTTGACAGTTTCTACTTCCGGTAATTCCGGCATAATGGCTCACCTCCCCTTCATTATACCGGATATACGATCCTTGCGGGGGCCTATTTCGCCTCATACCAGTTGCTTCCATAACTTACCTCTGCCTTGAGTGGTACAGATAGCTTCAACGCTCCTGCCATTACCTCCGGCAGCAATTGTTTCATTAGCTCAAGCTCATCTTCGGGTACTTCGAACACCAGTTCATCGTGTACCTGCAGCAGCATGCGGCTTTTAAGACCGCGCTGGTGCAGCGCCTTGTCCATGTGAACCATAGCCAGCTTGATGATATCCGCCGCTGTCCCCTGAATTGGAGTATTCATCGCTGTACGTTCGGCAAAAGAGCGCAGATTGAAGTTCTTCGCATTAATCTCCGGCAGATAGCGGCGGCGTTCCAGCAGTGTGGTTACATAGCCCTGCTTGCGGGCTTCCACTACAATATCGTCCATGTAACGGCGCACACCTTTGAACACTTCGAAATACTGCTCAATGAAATGTGCAGCCTCTTTGCGCGGAATATTCAGGTTTTGGGACAGGCCGTAATCACTTATCCCGTAGACAATCCCGAAATTGACCGCTTTGGCGGAACGTCGCATGTTGCTGTCCACTTGGTCGGCGGCAACACCGAACACATCCATCGCTGTTTTGGTGTGAATGTCCATATCCTCCAGAAAAGCTTCCTTCATCCGCTCATCACCGGAAATATGCGCCAGTACACGCAATTCGATCTGCGAGTAGTCTGCCGCCAGTATCGACCAACCCGGCTCGGAGGGCACAAAGACCTTGCGGATTTTGCGGCCTTCCTCCAGACGGATCGGAATATTCTGCAAATTTGGAAACTGGCTGCTAAGTCGTCCGGTTGCTGCGATCGTCTGGCGGTAAAAGGTATGCACCTTGCCGGTCTCCGCAGAGATTTCCTTAAGCAGACCTTCTACGTAGGTGGACTGAAGCTTGGCAATGGTACGGTATTGGAGAATCAGCCTTACAGCATCATGGTAGGGAGCCAGCTTCTCCAGCACCTCGGCATCCGTGGAATAACCAGTCTTCGTCTTTTTGACAACAGGCAGGCCCAGCTTCACGAACAGAATTTCCCCCAGCTGCTTCGGGGAGTTGAGGTTGAACTCAGTACCGCAAATCGAATAAATATCCGATACCAGCCTGGAAATCTGGGCCTCAAACTCCTTGCCGAGATCGATCAGATCCTGTTTGTTGACAGCAATCCCCTGCTTCTCCATGTCAGCCAGAATGCGTGACAGCGGCATTTCCAGATCGACAAACAGGCCGGTCATATCCGTGTCCGTCAGCTCCTGCTGCTGTTTCTGCACGATACCAAGCACAGTGGCGCTTTTGCGGGCGACATGATTGCCCAGGATTTCAAGCTCCGGTATTTTATATTTAGCGCCTTTGCCGAATACCTCTTCATCCGGAGACAATCGGGGCAGACCATATTTGGCTGTAAGGTCATTCAGATTCTGGTTGGCTTCCGTAGGGTCCAGCAGATAGGCAGCTAGCTGAACGTCATTAGCGGCTCCGGCAAAAGCAATTCCCTGCCAATGCAGCGCCAGATCTGCTCGGTGCAGATCATATCCGCTTTTGGGTGCTTTCTCATCTCCGAGCCAATCCCGCAGCTTCGCCGCAGCAGGGCTCTTCAGCAGTGCAAAGGGCACGAAAAAGTGCTGCTCTGGCGAGGAAAAGCCGATGCCGATCACTTCCGAACGATGCGGATTCTCACCGTTTGTCTCCACATGCAGCGCAGAAATGCCAGGCAAAGCAGCCAGCAGCTCCGGCAGCTCCGTTTCCCCTACGACGGTGATATCCAGCTCCGCAACCGGAGCCGCTTCAGTTCCGTCTTCAGGGTCTTCACCTGCAGGAGCGTAGGCGCTCAGTGACAGACGCTCGAGCAGGGACTTGAATTCCAGCTTGGCCAGCGCCGGGCCGGCAGTATCCTTTTTGATTCCGGTGAAGACCATATCCTCCCAGGCATGCTCCAGTGGAACCTCACGGTAGATGGTCGCCAGTTTCTTACTCATTACAGCGCTGTCTGCATGTTCCTCCAGCTTCTCCTTCATTTTACCCTTCAGCTCATCCGTTCCGGCCAGCACGCCTTCTACCGAACCGAACTGCTGCAGCAGTTTCAGTGCCGTCTTCTCGCCGACCCCTGGAACGCCGGGGATATTATCACTGGCATCTCCCATCAGACCCTTGAGATCGATGATCTGCTGTGGAGTGAGGTCGTATTTGTCGCGGATTTGCTGAGGCCCGTACATTTCAACCTCGGTAACCCCTTTACGCACCAAAGCCACTGTCGTATGATCCGAAGCCAGCTGAAGCATATCCTTATCCCCGGACACAATCATAACCTGGCGTCCAGCCTCATCGGCTTCCCGGGATATACTTCCGATAATATCGTCAGCTTCGTAGCCGTTAATTTCAAATTGCGGCACACCGAGATTGCGCAGCAGGTCTTTTAGCATCGGGAACTGTTCGGAGAGCTCAGGTGGTGTCTTTTGACGGCCGCCTTTGTAGTCTTCATAACCTTCATGCCGAAATGTGATCTTCCCTGCATCAAAGGCTACAATCATATGGGTGGGCTTATGCTCTTCAATCAAGCGCAGCAGCATGGTTGTAAATCCGTACACTGCGTTGGTCTGCTGCCCTGCGGTATTCGTCAGCGGCGGCATTGCGAAAAATGCGCGGTAAATAATGTTATTGCCATCTATTAGAATCAACTTGTCCATTTCTGCACCTCGCCTTTATCTTGCATACTTCTTTACATTTTACCATATGCCCTGCTCAAGCAGAAACAGCAAGAGGTCGTTCATCGCGGAAATGCTCTAGTCATACAAAAAAAAGCAAGCCTTCACTGAAGAAAGCTTGCTGTCTGAGTTTCAAAGGCAATGTCGCCCCTTCTTATCAACGTGTCTAATGAAAACAGGTCATTCTGCTATTGATTCAAATCAGGACGTTTGCCGGTCACCAGGTAGACTACACTCTCGCCAATGTTGGTGGCATGATCCGCAATCCGCTCGATATACCGGCCAACCAGCGTCAGCAGCATCGCCTGATTCAAGAACTCCGGTTTTTCGACCATATAAGCATACAGCTCATTAATCATCCCGCTGTACAGTTGGTCCACCAGGTCGTCATCTTGAGCCATTTTGTAGGCCAAATCGGTATTTTCGTCCAGATAGGATTGAATCGCTTCCGTAATCATTCCCGATACAATCTCTGCCATACGCGGAATATCCACAAGTGGCTTAATCAGCTGTTGACCTTGGATCCGCATAGTGACCTTGGCCACATCCAGTGCCAGATCCCCCATCCGCTCCAGATCGCTTGATATTTTGAACGCTACAATAATACGGCGAAGGTCCTTCGCTACCGGCTGCTGGGTGATGATGAGCCGCGAACCGATTTCCATGATTCTGTCTTCCATGGCATTGAGCCGCAAATCCGCCTTCACGATCTCCTGAGCTCGCTCAGTGTCCAGGTTCTGCAGAGCAAGTACCGCACCTTCCAGCGCGTCTGTTACATGCTCGCCCATCTGCTGCAGCAGGCTGCGCAGTTCTTCCAAATCTTTATCGAATTCTTTTCTGCGAATCATTATAAAAGCGATCCTCCTCAAAAACGTATGGTCAGCCTGTCACTCCGGGAATATGCCAATCACTTGGATCAGCCGAAGCGTCCTGATATATAGTCTTCAGTGCGGGAGTCCTTCGGATTCGAGAACAGCATCTCGGTATCCGCAGCCTCCACGATTACACCGTTCAGGAAAAACACTGTGCGGCCCGATACCCGTGCGGCCTGATGCATATTATGTGTGACCATGACAATCGTATACTTGTCCCGCAGCTCCTGTACCAGTTCCTCAATCTTAAGTGTGGATACCGGGTCCAGAGCGGAGGTCGCCTCATCCATCAGGAGAATGTCCGGCTGTACCGCAAGCGCTCTGGCAATGCAAAGACGCTGCTGCTGCCCGCCGGAGAGACTGAGAGCCGATTTCTTAAGGAAATCCTTAACTTCCTCCCACAGGGCGGATTGGCGCAGGCTCTGTTCCACCAGCACATCCAGCTCCGCTTTGCCGCGTACTCCGTGCAGACGGGGACCGTAAGCCACATTGTCATAGATCGATTTGGGGAATGGATTCGGCTGCTGGAACACCATGCCTACCTGCTTACGCAGGCTTTCCACTTCCACCTCGTCGCTGTAAATATTTTTGCCGCTAATGTTAACCTTACCTTCAATACGTGTACCGGGGATCATATCGTTCATACGGTTAAGAGTACGCAAAAGGGTGGACTTCCCGCAACCGGAGGGTCCGATAAAAGCGGTCACCTGTTTCTCAGGCACTTGAAGGTCCACGCTTTTCAGCGCGTGAAATGACTCATAGTAGAGATCTAGCTTCTCTATGTCAATGATGGATTTCATTAGTTTTTGTGTCTCCTTCTCATCATCTTCGTACCCCATGATAAGCTTTCAGTGTAAATAGAGTTGAAGAGAATTGTTAACAGAATGTTAAATCATATGTAAGGTTTGGATGACAAAACATCAAGAAACAAAAAGCCCTCACATTGTGAGGACTTGCCACGGTCAACCTACGAATCCAATTCATAGCTTTTGCCAAAATGCTAGATATTTATGCATTCACTTATAAAAGAACACCTTTATTTTACATGACCGGGCTTCTTTTTTTGTTCACCACAAGTTTGTAGCCCACTCCGCGGATCGAATCGATATGCACGGATTCCGGGTCCAGCTCAAGCTTCTTGCGCAGGGAACTGACATGCACGTCTACGGTGCGCTGTCCTCCAATGTAATCAAAGCCCCAGACGGCATTCATCAGATCATCACGTGTAAGCACCACCCCCGGCTTGCGGGCCAGATACAGCAGAACCTCGAATTCTTTGGGCCGGAGATTGATGCTCTGACCACCCAGTAATACCTCATACCGCTCAGGGTAAATCTCCAGTTGTCCCAGGATTATGGTAGATGCGGGTACTGAAGTATCCGGCTGAACTTCTTCGGCCAGCCCGGAAATCCGGCGCAGTACTGCACTGACACGGGCAAGCAGTTCAGATACGCCAAAAGGCTTGGTTATATAATCATCGGCGCCTGATTTCAGCCCCCGCACCACGTCCTCTTCGGCATTTTTGGCAGTCAGCACGATTACAGGCGTACGGATGCCTTGACCGCGCAGCTTATCCAGAATATCAATCCCATTCATTCCAGGCAGCATCAGATCCAGTACGATTAAGTCAAAAGGTTCTCTAGTCGCACGGTCATATCCTGCCGTTCCATGATCCTCAACGGTGACCTCATAGCCTTCCTGCGTCAAATTATACGACAGCAGCCGGGACAGTGTCGGTTCGTCTTCAATGACAAGCAATCGTTGTGCCATAGTTTCCCCCGTCTTCATATGTTTTCAATTTTACAAAACTGCAGGCAAGCCCATCATATCACCAGAATGTTAACCCGGTGTAAAATAGCAAAGGATTCATAATTTTTAAGCCTCTAGAATTAATACTAGCTCTTTGAATCCTTGCTGGCAATCCGGGCAGCGAACAAAACTCCCCCTGATATTGACACTGTCCGTTTAGTGAGAACCTTCCTGCAGCAGTGGAAGTTCCAAAATAAAGGAGCTGCCGATTCCAAGGTCGCTTTCTACAGAAATCGATCCGTGATGCAGCTCAACCAGATGCTTGACAATGGACAATCCAAGCCCGGTTCCGCCGGAGCTTCTGGATCTGGCTTTGTCCACCCGGTAAAAGCGTTCGAAAATCCGCGGCAGGTCCTTCCGTGGAATTCCCATGCCGGTATCTCTTACGGTAAAGGTAACCGTCTCTATCCCGTCATTCTTTTGGGTGTTAACCACAATTATATTTACGCTTCCGCCTTCATGAGTGTAATTAATCGCATTGGACAACAGGTTCATAAAGATCTGGCGCAGCTTATCTTCATCCCCCTCCATAAACAGCTCTGCAGGCACATCCGCGCGCAAGCTGATATTCTTCTTCTCGGCTACCTTGCTGAGCGTTTCAAGCACGGAATCGAAGAATTCAATCAAATGCACCGGTGAGCATTCCAGCTGGACGCGTTTGGATTCTATTTTGGAGAGTTCCAGAATGTCTCCGATCAGGCGGTTCAGCCTCTCATTCTCATCATAGATAATTTGCAGAAAAGAGCGCGCGGTTTTCTCGTCAGTGACTCCTCCGCCAAGCAGGGTCTCGGCAAAACCTTTTACTGCAGCGACCGGAGTCTTCAGCTCATGGGATACATTGGCTACGAACTCGCTGCGCATTTTCTCCAGCCGGCGGATTTCCGTTACCTCCTGAAGCAGGAACAGCATCCCCCGGCATGAACCGTCTTGAATCATCGGCACGCCGTCCAGCCGCACGATCCGTTCCGCGGGATTATAGATGCTCCGCTCTTCATGGATCGGCTCTTTGCGGGAGACACCCTCCTCGATCAGGCGTGTAAGCTCATAGTGATGCTTCAGCTCCTTGTACGAACGCCCTGCCATCTCACTGTTCTTCACATCCAGCAGCTGCTCAGATGCCCGGTTCAAGAGAGCAATTTCACCTTCTGCATTGATCATTACAATACCGCCGGTCATATTGTCCAGCACGCTCTGCAGCAGATCCTCGTTATTCCGGATCGTCTTGAGCTGGTCCTGAAGACTGTCTGCCATCGCATTGATTGCATTGGCAAGCTGACCGATCTCGTCTCTGCGGTTCATCGGAACCCTTGCATCATAATCCAGATCGGTAATCCGCCGGGCGACTCTGGTAATCTGCTCAAGCGGAGAGGTCATGCTGGAGGCAACCTTGTAACTAACAAAAGTAGCTGCAATGAACAGCAGCACCAGTCCGCCTGCCATGATCATCCAGGCCCGGTTCAATCCCTCTGTGACTGCATCGAGCCCCATGGAGAGACGGATATAGCCATCGAAGCCCTGATCAGATACAACGGCCCCGGCTACGTACAGCATCTCCCGGTTAAGGGTATCACTGTAACGGATCGCGCGCCCGATCCCTTCTTTCGCTGCCAGTACTTCCTCTTCACGCGTGGAATGGTTGTCCATCTCCATCGGATTTTTCTCTGAATCGCCAATGACTTTGCCGTCTTTCAGAATAAAAGTAATCCGGGAACTGGTTAACTTGGCGATATTCTCTGCCTGCTTAGTATAATAGCTGACTGCGTCCGGACTGGCCGTATCTCTAAATTGAAGGGTGCCGGACAGCAGATTTATTTCCCGGGACATGTTTTCTTCCAGCGCGGAAATATGTGAATCCTTAAAGAGCTTGGCCATGGTAATACCTGCACCGATCATGGATATGCCAATCAAGGCCATTAGTATCAGTGTAAGACGAATGCGAAACGGTCTCATGAATTGTATCCTCATCCTTATGATTGTGTCCTTGAGAACATCCTACCTTCATTTTAAGTAAAATACCAGTTCCCGCACCGATTATCAACGCCGTGTAAAATCGGGTAGCGGAATGCCCCCGCACTGCAGAAAACAAGCTTAGAGTGCGTGAAATCATGAAACAGATGAACTACATTCCAAGGAGTATGGCTACAGGACTTGCGAGAAAGAGCAACCATACGATCGGACTCCTGTTTGATATGTCCAAAAAAGTGAATTTCTGTATGAAAGCGCATTCGAGCCTCAGGGGTACGAACTGACCTTCTGCAATATTCAGCATCAAGATGCAAAAGGCCATTTTCTAAGCAGACTTGTGCTGAATCAGCGTGTGGACGGCATTATAGCAAATATTTCGGTGTTATCAGAGGATCTGTCCAGGGAGCTGGACCGGCTGGCCTTTCCTTACGTCTCCATTGGTGAAATAGATATTGCTGTAAGCTGGGTGGATTATGACAACGAAGCAGGCGGCAGAATGCTGACCATCCATTTGAAATCGGGCAAGGCTATTGCAAGCCGGCATTTATTGGCGGTGAAAGGAACGAGAGAATCTTCAGCCGCCGGCTAAGCGGCTACCTTCAGGCTTAGGCATTGCCCCTTCATCGCTTTCACAATCCTTCTGTCGGACAATAACAAGGAGCGGCTCTGGACTGAGCCGCTCCTTGTCTGAATGCCTGCATGGTTAAATGTGCTGTTGTCAGCAGCTTTGATCCTGCTATAGATCCTTCCAGCGCTGCACGGTAAGGCTGACGGTCTGCGCCCCACCCGCAGGTGTAAGTGACCGGTTTGCAATATCCGCCCCGCTTGTGCTGGTCTCTACTGACGCCCAGCTGCCGCGTGTAACCTTATATTGTACCGCCGTTCCCGCCGGCAGGCTTAGTGTGATGGAATATACGCCATCACTACCTTTGGTCAGCTGGTACGCAGGGTCCGCTGCATTCCAGCTATTGAAGCTGCCAGTTAAATATACCGGTCCGCTTGCTGGAGTCGTATTTGGAACAGTAACCCTGAAGGTCACACTGTCCGCTTGCGGCACACCTGCTGCGATGCTGCCGTTTACTACACTCCACGTGCCTGCTCCGAAGTGATAATTGCTGCCTCCGTTGTTGTCCCAGGTCCCGCTGCCGTTATTAAAGGCTGCTGTCAGGCCAGCAGCACTTCCCAGCTGAATCGTAGCCGTTTTATAACCCGTGTAGGATGACGACTGCAGCTGCACTCCCGGAGATGTGGTCCAGACTGCCGATCCATCCAGACTATAATGAATATAAGAATTCGTATAAGCGGTATTCTTGTAGTAAATGGTCACTGAATTGCCAACAGGGGTTGCCGTAGGTGAAACTGTTGGCGTTGGGGTCGCTGTTGGCGTTGGGGTCGCTGTTGGTGTTGCCGTCGGGGTCGGCGTTGGAGTAGCTGTTGGTGTTGCTGTTGGTGTTGCTGTTGGTGTTGCTGTTGGCGTTGGCGTTGCAGTTGGTGTAGGTGTTGGGGTCGCTGTCGGCGTCACAGGGCCGCCTGCCTTGATGTTTCCGGTTGGCGTGTAGGTCCAGGTGCCAGTGCCAAATAAATAGTTGCTGCCGCCGTTACTGTCCCATGTCCCGCTGCCGTTATTAAAGGCTGCCTCCAGCTGTGTGGCAGAGCCGATATTGATCGTGATTTTATTATAGCCGGTTACTTCAGCTGCTGGCATAGCCACGCCAGGTGATGTCGTCCAGGTTCCGCCTACAGGACGGTAATGAATATATGGCGTCGTGTAGCCTTGCTTGTAATAAATGGTTACACTATTTCCGGGCGGTGTGAAGACCAGAGCGGCTGCGCTAAGTGCCGACAGATTGCCTGCGGCATCAAAAGCTTTTACCGTATAGCTATAGTTAGTCTGCGATGCCAGTCCGTTGTCCGTATAAGAAGTGTTTGCTGTTGTTCCAACTTTGACTCCATTGCGGTAAATTTCATAACCGGTTACCCCGACATTATCCGTGGAGGCAGTCCAGCTTACGAGCACATTGGATGCATTTTGCACAGTAGCTGTTACATTGCTTGGAACAGAAGGAGCCACGGTATCGATTATCGGCTGGGTTTTGGAATAGATCTTAGCCGAATTCGCTCCCACAGTTACAGTAATTTGTTTGCCGGTTGCGCCTCCCGATTGCACGGTTACAGTGTCAGAAGTATTCAGTTGATTAATGAGTACTGTACCTGCAGTTAGTGTGCTTTCTGCGCGCAGCGGGATGGTAACGGTCTGTGAACCGTTGGAAGCATTGCTGAATACAGAGATGACTTCCTGGCCCACATTAGTTCCGCTGTCTACACGCCGAGAGAAGGCATACAGGTTCTGGGCGGACCACATTTCACGCTGGGTGCCTGTGCGGAGTGCAGGATTATTTTTGCGGATTTCATTCAGTTTGGCAATATGCTTATAAGTGCTGGTATTCTCATTAAAATAGTTCTCGAGGACATTGCCGCTCGCATCCCGTTTCACCATTGACCAGCGGTTCCAGGTATCAGCGATCCCGCCTGTCATAATCTGGCCGTTGCCGTTGCCTTTATTCTGCTCTGTACCCTGGAAGACCACGGGTGTTCCACGGACAGTATAGATGAAGGACAAAGCATTCTGCAGTTTATCCACGTTGCCGCCAGCTTCCGTCAAAAAACGGTTGCGGTCATGATTGTCGAGAAAGGTAACCATATGGTTCGCATTTCCGTTGTAATAAGTATCCTGAGCAAGCGTGCTTTTGATGTTGGAATCAAAGGACTGCCCGTAAGCAAAACTGTTCAGGACCGAGAAGAACATAGGGAAATCAAGCATGCCCCATTCCTTGTTGTTGCCTACCCAGCGGGAGACAAATTCGGCGTTGCCGTCAAAGTTCTCACCAAAGGTATTCACGCCTAAAAGATTCTGCAGTTCACCGATGTCTGTCGGCTTGACCAGCTTGGCAGCATCCACGCGGGCACCATCGGCACCCGTATAGTCAAACCAGCCTTTAATAGAATTGAATACAGCCTGTTTGGCGGCAGGAACATCAAAGTCGATATCATCCAGCCCGCCGAGATCGTGATTCTCTAAATAATCCTGAGCCCATTGATCGTATCTTCCGTCTGCCAGTGACCAGTTGATATCCCCATTATGGTGATACCAAGCCGGATTATTAAAAGGAGCCGCAGGCTGCAGACCCGCTATATCATAATAAGCCTGACTGCCTAGCATATAGTCCCCAATATGATTCGGCACTACGTCGATAATCACCTTAATCCCAAGCGCATGGGCGGAATCCACCAGTTCCTTAAGCTTCTCTTTGGTTCCAAAGTAAGGATTGGCCTTATTGGGATCCTTTACGTTGTATCCATGGTAGGCTGTGTTTTTACCTGTACCATTGTTGTCGCGGTTAGTCATCTGCGGTTCTGCCACCGGAGAAATCCAAATCGCGGTATATCCCATGTTATGAATATAGGGCAGTTTGTTGATGATACCCTGCCAGTCTCCGCCTTTCATATAGCGAAAATCTTCATCGGAAGCTTCTCCGTAACGGATAGCGGCACCGGTGGCATTATTGGAGGTATCCCCGTCATTGAAGCGGTCAACCATAATCTGGTAGATTGTATCATTCTCAGTAACAGTACCAATACTCGCTGCTTCAACCCGTGCGGTTGGCAGCACAAACAAGTTAGCCGTAATGGACAGAACAATTGACGTGATTAATGCCGGAATAAGCCATAGCTTGCGTTTCATTCCTCATCTCCCTCTCATAAGAGCGCATATCGAACCATACTGCCTGTGAATACCATTCCATCACTTGCAAGACGATGCTGCGGACAAGGAAACCGGTTTCCCTCATAAAAATTACCATGGCTATGTATGCGTTGTCAAGTATAATAATTAGCGTCCGCTGACAGTGATCCCCAGGCTTTTGTACAAAGGTGTCCCGCCCCTGCCCCCGAAAAAACAAAAACAAAATTACCCCGGCGGGTGAAATGAAAGGTACTTCTACCTTTCATTTCCACAATCAGCCCACTCCGGGGAAATCAAAAGCACTTCTACTTTTCATCTCCCTATTCAGCCCGCTCCCGGCGAATGCAAAAAGCCCTCCCCCATTAACAATGGAAGAAGGCTTACGGAATATTTACACGCTAGCTTTATTTCACAGCTTATTTAAAAACCGGTTCCCGGAACTGCGCCAGCTTGGCTGCAGAATCCTTTTCCACATCTGCATGCAGACTGTTGCCGTGCGCGTCCATGGTTACAATGGCCGCGAATCCTTCTACTTGTAAATGCCACATGGCCTCCGGAATCCCGAACTCCATGAAGTCGACGCTGTTCACCTTCTTAATGCACTCTGCATAATACTGCGCCGCGCCTCCGATGGCATTGAGATAGACACCGCCAAGCTCCTGCAGCGCCTGTAGTGTCTTGGGTCCCATTCCGCCTTTACCGATTACGGCACGGATGCCGAATTTCCGCATAATATCACCTTGATACGGCTCTTCACGGATGCTGGTAGTCGGGCCTGCCGCTTTTACATGCCAGCCTTCATCGTCCTTCAGCATGACCGGGCCGCAGTGATAGATCACCGCCCCGTTCAGATCCACCGGTGCATCATGATCCATCAGATACTTGTGGAGCGCATCGCGCCCGGTGTGCATCTCTCCCGACAGAATGACTACATCCCCCACCCGAAGACTGCGGATATCTTCCTCACTGATCGGTGTCGTCAGCCGGATCTCGCGGGATTCTCCAGCAGCTGCTGCCGCTTGCTCCCCGGCCGGATTCGCTGCTGCTTCAGCAGCCGAGAGTACTGCAGGTGCTGCAGGAATCGCCGCATCTTCTGGAACAACACCTGAGGCTACTACGTCTGCGGCAGAGCCAACAGCCTCAAGCACAGCAGCAGGTACGAAGCTATCTTCCGTCTCTACGGAGATTCCCGTACCACTTTCATACAGCCATTCCTGAATGGTTCCAGCTGCCGGATCAACCAGGATGCCCTGGCGGCGGAACGCCCAGCAGTTATAGGCCACGGAGACGAAAAAACTGGCCGGCAGCCGGTTCATTACTCCAATCTTGCAGCCCAGCAGTGTGACTTCACCGCCAAAGCCCATCGTACCGATTCCCAGTTTGTTAGCATTCTCCATAATATAGTCTTCAAGCTTGGCCAGATCCTGTATGGGATTCACATCCTCCACCTTGCGGAACAGCTGTTTCTTGGCAAGCTCATACCCGGTGGTACGGTCCCCGCCGATGCCGACCCCGATGAAACCGGCACTACAGCCCTGGCCCTGTGCCTGAAATACCGAATGAAGGATGCATTTGCGGATGCCGTCGAGATCGCGGCCCGCTTTGCCAAGGCCCTCCAGTTCCGCAGGCAGGCTGTATTGAATATTCTTGTTCTCGCAGCCTCCGCCCTTCAGAATCAGCCGCACCTCCACTGCTGCTTCTTCCCACTGCTCAAAGTGAATCACCGGAGTCCCTGCACCCAGATTATCCCCGCTGTTCTCCCCTGTCAGCGAATCTACAGAATTGGGGCGCAGCTTGCCATTCTTCGTCGCACGGATAATGGCGTTATGGATGTCCTTCTTCATCTCGATCTGATTCACACCCACAGGTGTATGAATGATAAAAGTCGGCATCCCTGTATCCTGACAGATCGGAGATACCTGCAGCTCAGCCATGCCAATATTCTGTGCAATGGTAGTGAGCGCGAGGCCGGAGCGGGTAGCCCGGTCCTCCAGAGCACGTCCCTTGGCTACTGCCCGGCGCACATCGCCCGGCAGATTTGTTGAGGTTTCCACAATCAGATCATACACACTGTCTTCAAAATGCTGCATCTTCAGTCCAGCTCCTCTCCATGCGTTCGCGGTTGTCCAAACTCTGTTACAATTAGTTTTATCATAACATATTAAACCACGCATGAAAGGGGTTACGTAAAAATTGAATTACCATTTTTCAGCCTATTTGTACCGGCTTCAATATATCCAGCGCTGGAGCCTTATGCGAAGCACAGCACCGGAGAACGTCGCGCAGCACTCGTTCCAGGTTGCCCTGCTGTCGCATATGCTCTGCTCCATCGGCAACGTCCACTTCGCCCGCTCGCTGAATGCCGACCGTGCGGCCGCAATGGCGCTGTTTCACGACGCCACTGAGGTCTTCACCGGCGATATTGCTACGCCGGTCAAACACAACAATCCGCGTCTGCTGTCCAGCTTCCGCGACATGGAGCGGGTCGCCGCCGAACGGCTGAAGGGGATGATTCCGCCGGAGCTTACATCTGTTTACGCGCCGCTTCTGCAGCCTCAGGACAGTCCTTCCGGCTCCGAAGATGCCCTTTTGCTGCGTTATGTCAAAGCGGCAGATCATCTGGACGCCTACCTGAAATGCGTCTGGGAGGTTGCTGCAGGCAACCGTGAATTCGCAGCGGCCAGGGTACAAACCGCAGCCAAACTGCGCGGGCTTGAAATGCCGGAAATGGAATACTTCCTGATTCATATGGCTCCCGGCTTCGAGATGTCCCTGGATGAGCTGTCCGCCGGTTCGGACGGAGGATCTGTGGATTGCGGACAACCGGTGGATGGCGCGGACAACATGTTATAAACAGTGGACTCCTATGATCGGACCCGTAGGAGCTCAATCAAATTCTAATCTGTAGATACAGAACAGGCTGCTTCAAGCAGGAATAGCACCAGAGTCACAGATTCTCTGCATATTTTTCTGACAATTAGCTCCTCAGCACCTTAGCACGGTTACCACGGCAACCCTTATCATGCCTGCAGCTTCAGCAGGTCCCAATCCTTAAAGACGGGCTGCAGGCCGGCTGCCTGAAGCATATCCGTGATCTCCTGCACATTCCGTTCATCCGAGATTTCGAATTGCGGAGTCCCGCCATCCTGGGTGTGTCCCCCTACTTCGGTGGAGACACCTGCCGACATTTTGGTGATCCCAAGATGGATCAGGTGATCCCGCAGGGAGGCGGGCTCCCGGGTGGACAGGGTAATGCCGGAGCGTGGCAGAAACAGGCGATACGCCAAAATAATCTGCACCAGCGCACGGTCGGTAACATCGCTCTCCGGGTTGAACTCGCCCAGATACGGACGAAAACGCGGGGCGGATAAGCCGATTTCACATTCCGGATATTTGTCCTGCAGATAGCGGGCATGCATCGCGGTCATGAAGGCTTCCTGGCGCCAATCATACATGCCCAGAAGCGCACCGATGTTGACCGAGCGGAAACCGGCCTGACACCCTCGTTCGGGGGCATCCAGACGGTTCCGGTAGACTCTTTTGGGACCTTTCACATGCAGCTTGCGGTAGGTTTCCTGATGGTACACCTCCTGATACAGGGTCAGCCCGTCCACTCCCGCTTCCCTAAGCGCCCGATACTCCTCAGTAGACAGCGGGTTCACCTCTATACTGACAGAAGAGAAGTATTCATGCAGAATTTCTACGCATTCCTTCACATAAGCGGCCGGACTATCCCTGCGCGATTCCCCGGTCAGAATCAGAAGTTGGCGCAGGCCCGTGGAGGAGATCGCTATAGCCTCTTGTCTGATCTCCTCCGGAGTCAATCTTTTTCTAGGAAAATCATAAATCGAGCTGAAGCTGCAATACGTACAGTGATTCACACAGAAATCAGCCAGATACATCGGTGTGAACAGCTGCATCACATGCCCAAAATGCGAACGGGTCAACCGTTGCGCACGCTGAGCCATCTCCTCCAGACAAGATTCCGCAGCCGGAGACAGCAGGGCCTGCAGGTCTTTTTCATCCGGACGATCCTTGAGAAGTGCCCGCTTCACATCCTCCACCCGGTACTCCTGCCACAAGCTCCCGTAAGGCAGTTGCTCCAGACGAGTCAGTGGTTCAAAAAAACTCATGTTACTCCCCCATTTCCGTTAGCCAGTGAGTCACTTCAGAAATCCGGTCAATGGCGAAGACGCAACAGCCGTCTCTTCCACTGGACCGAGTCCTGCCAAATAGGCCTTGCGGCCTGCAGCTACCGCCTCACGGAAGGCCGCAGCCATCAGCAGCGGATCACGGGCGGTAGCGATTGCTGTATTGAGCAGCACAGCGGATGCGCCAAGTTCCATCGCTTCTGCCGCTTCGGACGGGCGGCCGATGCCGGCGTCGACGATCACCGGTAGATCCACCTCAGAGATGAGAATGCGCAGCAGCTCTGTGGTACGCAAGCCGCGGTTCGAGCCGATGGGGGAGCCAAGCGGCATGATGGCGGCGGCCCCCGCTGCTTGCATCCGCAGCGCGGCTGAGAGGTCCGGGCTCATATAGGGCAGCACTACGAAGCCTTCGGCGGCCAGTATTTCTGTGGCCCGGATAGTCTCCAGGTTGTCTGGAAGCAGATATTTCTGATCATTGATTACCTCAATCTTGACCCAATTGCCAAGGCCTGCGGCTCTGGCCAGTCTGGCGATCCGCACAGCCTCCTCAGCCGTGCGCGCACCCGAAGTATTTGGAAGCAGAGTCATATGGGAAGGAATATGGCTGATAATATTGTCCTGGCTCTCCGGATCTACACGGCGCAGAGCTACCGTGATTACCTGTGAGCCTGAAGCTGAAACCACTTCGGGAATCAGTGTATTGCGGCTGTATTTGCCGGTACCGATGAACAGCCGGCTCGATAACGTAATGCCGCCAATCACCAATGGATCTAACATGAACTCGCCTCCTGGGATGAAATTCGACAAGGGAAACGGATTCACCGTCATTTTTAAGACGGTATCCGTTTCAGTAAAAAAATAGAAGGATAATGTATAGCGTGAAAAAAATTCAAATATTTTATGATAGCCTCATGGCTTCAGCCCCCGCCTACAAAATGCACCAGCTCCAGCCTGTCGCCTTCACATAATATCTCCGACCCGTAATGCTCCTTGCTGACAATCTCACCATTTCGTTCCACGATCACAAGCCGAAAGCTCCATTCGGGCCGGCTTAACAGATCGGCAACGGTCCGGCATTCTTCCGCAACCACTCCTGGCTTGCCATTAATGATCAGATTCATGCGCTCTCACCTCCTTGGCGTGGTACCATTCACGGATTTACTGGAGTCACAATACACCACAGATCCTACGCCTCCTGGACTGCCAACCGGTATGCACGGGCAGCAGATACGGGATCATCCGCTCCGCAAATGCCGGACATGACCGCAATCCCGGCAGCACCGTGACGGATCACTTGACCTGCATTTTCAGGCTCCACCCCGCCGATAGCAATCAGTGGAATACGGGTGCTGCGCACCGCTTCCTCCAGGAGCGCCAAACCGCGCCCCCGCTGTCCGGGCTTGCAGCCGGTAGGGAAAATATGGCCGAACAGGCAGAAGTCCGCCCCCTGCCTGCCTGCTTCCGCTGCTTCTGCCGCGGAGTGCACCGACCTGCCCAGCCGGAGACCTGGAGCGGCTGCACGGGCTGCTGCAGGCGGCAGGCTGTGCCAGGCTAGCTGGACAGCGCCTGCACCGGCGGCCAGCGCAACATCCAGCCGGTCATTGATGACCAGTCTGGATGCGGGGATTCCTGCACGCAGCAGTTGCTCTGCCATGCTGAGCAGCTCCAGGGCAGACCGGTTTTTTTCCCGCAGATGAATAAAGTCCACGAGCGGATGCACAGCAGCCGCCAGGCTGACGAAACGCCCAAGCTCAAGCTTCCCGTCCGATATTAAATGAATTTCCGCCACTTCTTCACCTCCTGCTCCACACTATTGCAGCAAAACGCGCAACACAAAAAAACCGCCCCCGCGATAGGAGGCAGTCATAAATTTGTACAGGAATACGGGTGTAAGAAATACAACCCCGCTGCAGTTCATTCATTCTCCGCTTTCCTACGCTGGTTTTAACCAGATCAGGTTCAAAGGGTCCGAACGTCACGTTCGTCTCAGCCTTGCGGCACCCCTAGGGACAATTGCAGTATTCAATTGCTGACGTGGTTCATATTAACATATTAATCCTCGGAAAAGCTATCCCTTTTACCCAAAGCTTCATCTTATATGGTACATAAAAAAGAGCAGACCGCATGGGCCTGCTCTTGAACTGTTATATTTTCCAGAAACCTACTTGACCGTACAGCAACTTCTAGCCGTTGACAATTTCCCCGCCGTTGACATGCATTACCTGGCCGCTAACATAGGATGAATCATCCGAGGCCAGATAGACGTAGGCTGGTGCCAGCTCTTCCGGTTGTCCCGGACGCTGCATGGGCTGTGTGCCGCCGAACTCGCTGACCTTTTTGGCATCAAATGTGGATGGAATCAGCGGTGTCCAGATCGGACCCGGAGCTACAGCATTCACACGGATGCCCTTTTCCGCCAGATTCATCGACAACGAGCGGGTGAAGCTGAGAATCGCGCCTTTGGTGGACGAATAGTCCAGGAGCTGCGGACTGCCGCGGTAGGCGGTGATCGACGTCGTGTTGATGATCGTGGAGCCTTTTTTCAGATGCGGCATAGCTGCCTTGGTCAAATAGAACATGGAGAAAATATTCGTACGGAACGTCCGCTCCAGCTGCTCAGAGGTAATATCCTCGATCTTGTCCTGCGGATGCTGCTCGGCCGCATTGTTAATCAGGATGTCCAGCTTACCGAGCCCCTCTACCGCTCGGTTGATCAGATCCTGGCAGAACGCTTCTACGCCGATGTCACCGGCAATCAGAATACACTTCCGTCCCTCCTGCTCTACTTGGCGTTTGGTCTCTTCGGCATCAGAATGCTCATTCAGATAGGAAATGATCACATCCGCACCTTCTTTGGCAAAATGAACGGCAACCGCCCGTCCAATGCCGCTGTCGCCTCCCGTAATGAGCGCCGCCTTACCCAGCAGTTTGCCTGCCGCTTTGTAGCTGGACGTTTCAAATTCAGGGCGCGGATTCATCTCGCTCTCGATACCGGGCTGACGGTCCTGCACCTGGGGAGGCAAGGTTTTGGTAGTCTGCTTATTTTCTGGCATGATCCATTCTCCTTTCGCTGTGTACCTTTTGTTGAAGTAACCACATCGTATTAGGATGGCTTCTGCATCATCAATTATACAATCGCTTTACGTTATGTTACTTACCACACTTCCCGGCTGTCCAAACAAAAATATAGTCGTTTTTGACGTAAAGGGCCGATATAATTTAGTGAAGTAATGATCGATATGGGATTCGGAGCGATTAACCCATAGGATTAGGAGGCGCATAAGTTATATGACCAGAAATACACGGAGCATCATCGTTGCGGTCAAAGGAGTCATTCTGCATCAAGGCAGAATCCTGCTCGTACAGCGGGCAGCTGCAGATGCGATAGGAGCAGGCAGCTGGGAATGCCCCGGCGGAAAAATGGAATTCGGAGAAGGCCTGGAGGCTGCACTCGAGCGGGAGATTAAGGAGGAAACCGGACTTACGGTCACGGTGGAAAGGCTATTGTATGCCGTGTCCTTTCTGACCGATCCGGGCAGGCAACTCGTTATCATCACCTACTGGTGCCGGACCGATGAGCATACAGTGGTGCTCTCTGAAGAGCATGCAGACTATAAATGGTGTACCCGTCACGAGCTTCAGACCCTGCTCCCACCCGGAATACAAGCGGAATTTGAGAAAAGCAATGTGTTATCGTCAGAGGACCTGCTATAAGGTAATCAGGCTGGAATGCAGTAAAGGCCCGCCCCCTCGAATCAGGGGCAGGCTTGACGGTTTGGTGAATAATCATCCTTACCTAGATAATGTGTCTATACACCATGAAGAATACCATTACGATCAGCACAACCATCAGCAGCAGGCTCATGGTACGAAGCTTCGCGGTTTGGTCTGACACATCACGGTTCTCACGCATGCCGGCTGTGGCCAGACGCAGCGGCTTGCCCATAATACCGCCCAGGGCAAACATTGCCAGCAGGAGTACAACCACGACAACCATCCAGGCTACGGTGTAATCCCCCTTAGAGATCATGTATCCGCCAGTCAGCAGCTGAATGACCAGACCATACTGGGCAAACCGGTTCAATCCGCCAATGGCGCTAAGCGTCCCTTCTTTGGCTGCTGCAGACAGCTTACCGGTGCCGCTCAGAATAAACGGAAGCACCAGATAAAAGCCGACCGCCAATGTCCCGATCATATGTAAGAAAAAGAAAATCCGATCCATTGTTTAACCTCCTCACTTTTCGCTGTGATATAAGTTACATTCTTATTATACCCAACCCCGCCGTCCATGAAAAGAAAGCCCTCATTTCCATTCAAGAAATGAGGGCTTGTGACCGCTGGGAATCATACCTTAACCACTGAAGTAACCGCACGTACAGAATCTGCTGATTTATCCAGAGCCGCCTTTTCTTCCGCGGTCAGCTCCAGCTCGTAGATCTTCTCAATACCTTCCGCACCAAGCAGCGCCGGGATACCCATGAACAGTCCGTCATAACCATATTCCCCTTCCAGCAGGGCAATGACGGGAATAATCCGCTTCTTATCCTTCAGGATCGCTTCAGTCATTTGCACCAGCGATGCCGCAGGAGCGTAGTAGGCACTGCCATTACCCAGCAGGCTGACAATTTCGCCTCCACCGGCACGGGTACGCTCTACAATATCGGCAATCCGCTGGGCAGGAATCAGCTTATCAATCGGAATGCCGCCGGCACTGGAGTAACGGATCAGCGGAACCATATCATCCCCATGGCCACCCATCACAAAGCCGCGTACATCCTCTACCGAAACATTAAGCTCTTGAGCAATAAAGGTGCAGTACCGCGCGGTGTCCAGCACACCGGATTGACCGATTACACGATTCTTAGGAAAGCCTAGGGTACTATAAGCAACGTAAGTCATGGCATCCACCGGATTACTCAGGATAATTACTATGGATTCAGGAGCTACTCGCTTCACATTCTCACAGACTGATTTTACGATGCCCGCGTTCGTATTCACAAGGTCATCGCGGCTCATCCCCGGTTTGCGGGCAACTCCCGCCGTAATGATGACGATATCTGAATCGGCAGCATCGCCGTAGCTGGAAGTTCCTGTGATCTGGGCGTCATACTTCTGCACCGGACCGGCTTCCTGCATGTCCAGCGCCTTCCCCTTGGTCTGGTTCTCAAGCTGGGGAATATCCAGAAGCACCACATTACCAAGCTCCCTCTGGGCAAGCATCAGCGCCGTGGTGGCACCGGTAAAACCGGCGCCCACAACTGTAATTTTATGACGTTTGATAGCCACGAGTGATCCTCCTAAGCGTTTGTTAGGAATACCGTATTGAATTCCTTCGTACAAACTCACTTCGTAAGCATATGCAATTGATTTCAGGGACTACAGGTGATTAATGATCTCGTCAGCAAATGCCGAGCATTTCAGCTCTGTTGCGCCTTCCATCTGACGGGCGAAATCATAGGTTACGGTCTTATTGTTAATGGCCGTGCTCATGCCATTGTAGATCAGATCAGCCGCTTCCTGCCAGCCCAAGTGCTCCAGCAGCATGACGCCGGACAGAATCACTGAACCCGGATTTACCACGTCCTTATCCGCATACTTAGGTGCAGTACCATGGGTAGCTTCAAAAATAGCGTGCCCCGTAATATAGTTGATGTTCGCGCCGGGAGCGATGCCGATGCCGCCGATTTGCGCAGCCAGTGCGTCGGATAGGTAATCGCCGTTCAGGTTGAGCGTTGCAATCACATCGAAATCGGTTGGACGGGTCAATACCTGCTGCAGGGCAATATCCGCAATGGCATCCTTGATGATGATTTTGCCCGCTGCTTCTGCTTCCTTCTGAGCAGCATTAGCTGCAGCCTCACCGCTCTGCTCCTTGATGGCATCATATTGATTCCAGGTGAAGACATGATCGCCGAATTCCTGCTCGGCTACCTCATACCCCCAGTTCTTAAATGCGCCTTCGGTAAACTTCATAATATTGCCTTTGTGTACCAGTGTCACACTCTTGCGGCCATGCTTGATTGCATATTCAACAGCGGAGCGCACCAGACGCTTCGAGCCTTCCATGGATACCGGTTTAATGCCGATTCCGGATGTTTCCGGGAAGCGGATTTTGTTCACACCCATCTCGTTTTGCAGGAATTCTATAACCTTCTTCACTTCAGCGGAACCTTCCTGATACTCGATTCCGGCATAAATATCCTCTGTGTTCTCACGGAAAATCACCATGTCCACTAGCTCAGGATGCTTCACAGGTGAAGGCACTCCATCGAAATAACGCACTGGACGCAGGCAGACATACAGATCTAATTCCTGTCTCAGTGCTACATTCAGGGAACGGATGCCTCCACCGATTGGAGTAGTCAGAGGTCCTTTGATCGCTACAATGTACTCGCGAATTGCTTCAAGCGTATCATTCGGCAGCCATTCACCATATGTATTGAAGGCCTTCTCGCCGGCAAATACTTCGTACCAGGCAATCTGTTTCTTACCGCCGTATGCTTTGGCTACTGCGGCATCCAGTACCCGTTTGGAGGCTTTCCAAATGTCGCGGCCTGTACCGTCACCCTCAATGAACGGGATGATCGGATGATCCGGAACGAGCAGCTTGCCATCTTCGATTGTGATTTGTTCGCCTTCTGTCGGCAGATCGTATTTTTCCAGTTTCAACATCAGTGGGTATTCCTCCTAAAAATTTTGTTTTGTGAGCCTAGACTTCCTTGAATGATTTTTGTTCAAAAGTCTTTCCGGAAGCATAGGCTTTGAGTTTGGTTTATAGTTCATTCTACTAAAGGGGTGCAGCGGCCCGCAAGGGCTGCTTTATCTCTCGTCCACCGGAACGTATTTTTGTTCCGACATTCCTGTGTATTCCGCACGCGGGCGAATGATGCGGTTGTCCTCATACTGCTCCAGAATATGCGCAGTCCAACCCGAAACACGGCTGATCGCAAAAATCGGTGTGAACAGCTCCCGCTCAATGCCCAGCTGCGTATAGACCGAAGCCGAATAAAAATCAACGTTAGGCTTCAAGCCCTTGCGCGAAGTAATCAGCTCCTCGACTTTGACAGACATATCGTAGAGTGTAGTATCATTCTTCATTATCCCCAGCTCACGGGACATCTTCATCAGGTGTTTGGCGCGCGGATCGCCATTTTTGTAGACCCGGTGCCCGAAGCCCATGATCTTCTCCCGGCGCTCCAGCTTGCCGCTGACGTACGATTCCACAGCATCCAGACTGCCGATTTCCTCAAGCATCTTCATAACTGCTTCATTCGCGCCCCCGTGCAGGGGTCCTTTGAGCGCGCCGATAGCCGATGTGACCCCTGAATAAATGTCTGACAGTGTAGCAACCGTAACCCGGCCGGCAAAGGTGGACGCATTCAGCTCATGGTCGGCATGAAGTACAAGCGCGGTGTCTAGTGCCTTGACCGATACAACATCCGGCTGCTTGCCCCAGAGCATATACAGGAAATTCTCGGCAATGGTCAGACCTTCTTTGGGGGCTATAGGCTCAAGTCCCTTACGAATACGGGCCAGCGCAGCAACCACTGTCGGGATCTGCGCCTGTAGCTTAACGGCCTTGATCTCATTAGCTTCACGGCTCATATCGTCGGCGGCCGGGTCATACAGGGCAAGGCTGGATACGGCTGTGCGGAGTGCGGCCATCGTGCTCACTTCTTTGGGGAACAGCTTCATTTGTGCAATCACCTGATCAGGGATTGGCGCAAAGGCACTGAGATCCCGCCGCAGGGCCTGCAGCTCAGGAGTCGTCGGCAGATTGCCGAACCACAGCAAATATGCGGTCTCTTCGAAAGTAGCGTTCTCCGCAAGATCATCGATATCGTATCCGCGGTAAGTGAGTACGCCATCCACAATCGAACTGATCGAGGAGGTTGTGGCAACAATGCCTTCCAATCCTTTAGTAGCTGTCATAGTATCTCTCTCCTTTGCCAACTAGGTATAAATACTGTTATTACAGGGATGAAAACATTTACATTTTGATATATCCAAACAATTAATAATCATGCAGAATGACATGCTGCAGAGAATGCAACGAACTTTCGATGTGTAACCTTTAATAATCATACCGGATTTTGACGGTTATGTGAACAACGTGGAAGCTTTGGGACGCATCAAATGATTTTATCGGACAGATAGAAAAAAACTTCTGAAATTCCTGTTTCATGTTCGCGCTTTCAGTTTATACAGGCTGCTGTGAAAAAGCGGATTCCTGTATCCGGATAGTCTTTATATCCAATTTCTGAATATATATTAGACGAGCTGGTTCAGTAGCAGCAGCCTTTATTTGGAGGGATCTGACATGGATTCGCTGGTTTTAAAAAGAGTGCTGCGCGGCCTGTGGGTCCTGCTTGCGGCCTCATCACTACTGGTGGCAGTCTATGTCCTGCTCCCGCTTATGTACCCTCTGCTGCTTGCCTACCTGCTTGCCTACCTGATGCATCCTCTGGTGCTTATTCTAATAGGCTTCAAGCTTCCGCGCTGGCTGGCTGTGTCGTTGTCACTGCTCTTTTATGTAGGGGGTACCGCGCTTGTACTAACTGCACTGATCACCCGCCTTGTTAAGGAACTGATTGTCTTGCTGCAGACCTTCGATCTGCACACCGACCAGTGGCGGGAGCTGCTGTTGTCCATTAGCCGGAATGCCAGCATTCAAAATATTATTAACCAGATCAATCAGTTTTACCATGATAACCCAAATTATCATGCCACGATCGACAGTAATATCAGCAGGACAACGGAAACGGTAGGCCAAGCCATGACTCAATTCATTACCGGATTTTTCAATATGATCCTGAAGCTGATCTCCGCATTGCCAAGTCTGGGTACCATCCTTATCGTCATCATGTTATCCGCCTTCTTCCTCAGCACCGGCTGGGACCGGCATAATGCGAAGCTGAGAGCGCTTGTGCCTTCACCGATGCTCCGACCGGTATCCGAGATCTGGCAGGATCTGCGCAAGGCGCTGTTTGGCTACCTTAGGGCGCAGCTGGTGCTGATTTCAATCACGGCTATTATCGTCATTACCGGGCTCCTGGTGCTTGGCGTAGATTCTGCATTTGCCATTGGGCTGACGATTGGACTGGTCGATCTGGTGCCTTATCTTGGGGTGGGCATTGTGTTGCTGCCATGGGCTCTATACTCCTATATGACCGGCAATCTGGCGCTTGGCATCGGGTTATCGGTGCTCTATGCCGTAATTCTCATCACCCGCCAGATTTTGGAGCCTAAGGTACTTGCAAGCAGCATTGGCCTGGACCCGCTTGCGATGCTAATCGGCATGTTCGCCGGCTTGCAGCTGTTCGGCATGCTTGGTCTGATCCTTGGACCCGTCCTATTGGTCGTGCTTGATGCCTTTCACCGGGCCGGCGTGTTCCGCGCACTGCATAGCTATATCGTGAGCGGCAGGCTGCATTAAAGCTGAAGCGTGCTTGTAGTGGAATTGAGTAAATAAAAAAAGCGTTCTACTGCATGAATCTGCAATAGAAACGCTCCAGCTGAACCGGGAATTCCGGCACCTTCCTCTTACCGGCTTATCTGCGGTAAAAGGTGAAGGTGCCGTTTTTCATTTTTTTCTCAATCCATTTCAGCAGAAAAACCCGGTACAGCGGCCGGGTCAGCGGAAACACCAGCGAAAATCCGACGATATCCGTCACAAAGCCCGGCAGAATCAGCAGCAGGCCGCCAAAAAAAATGCACAAGCCGTCCAGCATGGTCCGCCCCGGTACCCGGCCCTCCTGCATCTGTGTTCTGCTGTCGAGCAGCACCTTCTTGCCTTCGAAACGCATCATCAAGAAACCGATCACAGAGCTGGCCAGCATGAGCAGCATTGTCTTGGGTGCTCCGAGAAAACCTGCCACATAAATAAACCCGAATAATTCCACGGCCGGGATAATGAATAATGCAGCCCACAGCCATTTGTTCCTGATCATACTGCTCCTCCTTCTTCCCTAAGCGCCAAGGTTATGGCGTAAAACAATTCCGGAAGTATCCGGTCCAGTCTAACTGGCTTCCAGTCCATATTCAGCCACACGTGGCTGGTTGAACCGGCAACGAGCAATTCACCAGGCAGCTTATCAAGATATACAGGCCCGGCTGTAAGCGCGGAAGAATCAGGTTCACCCGTTTCCGGCTCCGCCAATCGGCGGATTTCATATTCGTATACGACCCGCAGTGCTGAAAAAGTGGTCAGGCGCGCATACACAGCGACAAGATCATCATATCGCGCCGGACTTTTAAATTGCAAATCTGCAGCCGTGACTGGCAGAAGCACACCCATATTTTCCAGTGTACGGTAGGCAAAGCCAAGCCCCCGGAACATTTCTGTGCGTCCGCTCTCAAACCAGCTCAAATAATTAGCGTGATAGACCACACCCATCTGGTCTGTCTCCTGATAGCGGACACGGAATGAAGTAGCATGCCAGCGGCTGGCCAATCCCGGATTACGTGATCCCATAAATACTTACCCCTTTCTAAGCAGAAACGGCTGCTGCGTTTTCATCTTCTCTATAGGAATGTTATTTGTTACAGTGCCTCCTAGAGGCTTGCTCCTTCAGATGCAACCGGCCGCGGAACATTTCTTCGCGAGCTTCGAACGACGTAGAAAATCAAAAGTGCACCCGCCGCAGAACTGATCATACAGGACAAATTCATTAGCCACACACCACCCTGGTCCAGTAAAATCCCGTTCAGCAGATTGCCCAGAATCCCCGCAAAACCGGAGAAAACGATGTTGAACACACTTTGGCCGGTAGCCTGCATCTCAGGCAGCGTGATGTGCGATACATATTCCACCGCGGCGATGTAAAAGAGTCCGAAGGACACACCATGCAGTACCTGAACACCAATCATTACCGCAGGGGCCGGAAAAGCGAACTGGATTCCCCACCGCAGCACATAGATCAGCGCACCCAGCAGCAGCGTGCGCTCCCTCCCCAGCTTCCGGATGATCTTGGAGGCAAACAGCATGGAGGGGAAGTTCGTGAACGAAGCGATGAACAGCGCGATCCCCGCATGGCTGGTCGAGCCTCCTACCGATTGAAAGGCAATCACAAAGTAGGTACCGAAAGCTGTCATGGTCTGGTTGACCAGAAAGCTCCCGCCCAGAAAAGCCAGAAAGATCTTATTGCCCAGCAGATTTTTGATTCCTTTGGAGAACGACTGGCTCATCATCCGGTTCTCTTCTGCCTGCTTGGGCAGGGTGAACGCAATAATAACCGCGACACTGTTCAGAATCAGAAATGGCAGCCAGATCGTGGATACAGAAAAATGTGACACATACTGCGACCCGGCATAGGCCCCTACGGCCGCTCCTATGCTCAGCATCATCCGGATGCTCCCGTAAGTGGAACCTGCCTGATTCGCCGCTACAATGGCGTAGGAATCGGCGATAGGAGCCTGTGTAGAGGAGAAGATGGTAGATACGGTATAGACCATCAGCAAAACAATGAAATATTCCGACTGGTAAAAAACCGCCAGTACTGCAGGTACGGCCACACTGAGAATCAGCACCAGCCGTGCCTGATTATAGCGGTCTGAGATTACGCCCCACAGGGGCTGAATACAGATAGCAATCAAGGTTCCCGTCGCCATCAGCATTCCGATCCGGCCGCTGCCGAGTCCATTGTCTTTTAGCAGTAGTGTAAGATACGAGCCAAATGAGCCGCCGGCAAGTCCCAAAAAAAGATAAAACCCGCGCAGCTTCAATAATTTATCCATTTGTACGATAAGTCCTCTCTATTCCTTTTTAACGGAATACCCATACTTTATAAGTCTACATCGCATTAAATAGAGCAGCAGACCTAACTTCTCATATTGGTAAAAGGCGGTGAAACTGTGAGCAAAGCTAATCTTTCAAAAGGTACACGGCCTTGTATTACGGATAAATCCCATGCAGGCAGAGCCCAAAGCACCGGTTTTGGCTGGACCTCCGGCAACTGGAGCGGGTATGCCATCTCAGGCAAAAGGGCTTCCTTCCGGCGGATTTCCGGTGAATGGACGGTTCCTTTTGTCAAACCCACTTCCAGCCCCACCTATTCCTCTGCCTGGATTGGAATCGACGGCTTCAGGAATAGCAGTCTGATCCAGACAGGAACCGGTCACGAATCCATAAACGGAGTTCTACACTACTATGCCTGGTGGGAAATTCTGCCTGCAGCAGAGACTGTAATCCCGCTTCCTGTTTCTCCGGGGGACCACATGCGGGCTTCCATCGTCAAGCTTAGCAGCGGCAAATGGCGAATTACACTCTGCAACCTCAGCAAAACCTGGACTTTCCGTACTGTTCAGCGGTACTCCGGTCCGCAAACCTCTGCCGAGTGGATTTTGGAAGCGCCCCAGGTAGGAGGCAGCATCGGGGGACTGGCCAAAATGTCGCCCACCCGGTTCTTTTGCTGCCGGGTGAATGGAAAAAGTCCAAAACTTACGCCTGCCGACGGCGGAATCATGGTTCAGAATAAGGCTACTGTAGCTATTCCTGCCTGCGCAAATGCAAGCGGGGATGCCTTTATCGTCAAACGCGTCTATCGTAAAGGGAAATCTCTGATTCATTCCAGAAGCCCTATTTTTGTCCGATCTTAATGTACTTCCCCCAAAACTCTCCATTCAATATATAACATCCATATTAATAAAAAAAGCAATGGCGTCTTGCACCATTGCTTTTTGGGGATTCAATCATACATGGCTGAGACAGATTCCCGAAGACTAGTCAGCAGGGATCGTGTCTACTTTTACCAGGTTAGTGGAACCGGAACGTCCAAGTGGAATACCGGCTGTAATGACAACCAGATCTCCAGCTTTCACCAGGCCGGATGCTTTACCGCCTTTAAGAGCAGTTTCGAGCAACTCGTCTGTCGAAGTAGCTTCCAGTCCGTGAACCGGAGTTACACCCCATACGAGAGCCAGTTGACGCATAGTTCTTTCTTGTGTTGTCACAGCGATAATCTGTGATTTCGGACGGTATTTGGAAACCACGCGTGCAGTGTGGCCCGTTACAGTCGAAGAAATAATAGCCTTAGCATTCAGATCCAGAGCGGAGATCGCAACGGATTGGCTGATTGCTTCAGTTACAGTAGTTTCTTGAGCGATTTGCTGCTTCATGAAAATTTCACGGTGGTTCAATGCAGATTCAGCCTTCTCAGCAATGCGGGACATGGTGAGTACGGATTCTACCGGATATTTCCCGGCAGCTGTTTCACCGGACAGCATGATTGCATCGGTTCCGTCGAAGATTGCGTTCGCTACGTCACTCGCTTCGGCGCGGGTAGGACGCGGGTTGCGCTGCATGGAATCCAGCATTTGTGTAGCAGTGATTACCGGTTTGCCGGCAATGTTACATTTTTGAATCATCAATTTTTGAGCCAAAGGCACATCTTCAGCTGGAATTTCTACACCAAGGTCACCACGGGCAACCATTAGGCCGTCTGAAGCTGCCAGGATTTCGTCAAGGTTGTCAACACCTTGCTGGTTCTCAATTTTGGAGATGATTTGGATGTGGGAAGCGTTGTGCTTCTCAAGCAATGCACGAATTTCCAGAACGTCGCTGGCTTTGCGAACGAAGGAAGCGGCGATAAAATCGATGTCCTGTTCAATCCCAAAAATGATATCATTGGTGTCTTTTTCCGTAATGCCCGGCAGGGAGATTGCAACTCCTGGTACGTTAACGCCTTTTTTGCTCTTGATCGTACCGCCGTTAACAATGCGGGTCTTGATTTCTGTGCCTTGAACGTCAACAACGGTAAGTCCGATTAGGCCGTCGTCGATCAGGATAGTGGATCCCACTTGAACATCGTTAGGCAGGTCGCTGTATGTGATGGAAATACGGTTTTGGTCGCCAAGGATTTCTTCCGTAGTCAATGTCAGATACTCGTCCTGAACCAGTTCAATCGGTTCTACTTCCAGCTTGCCTGTGCGAATTTCTGGTCCTTTGGTGTCGAGCAGGATAGCAACGGTTTTGCCAAGTTCTTTGGAAGCTTGACGGATCGTTTTGATCCGGTTGCCGTGCTCTTCAAAATCGCCGTGGGAGAAGTTCAGACGGGCTACATTCATACCGGCCAAAATCAATTTTTTGATATTCTCCAACGATTCACTAGCAGGACCAATCGTACATACAATTTTACTTTTCCGCATTAGGTTTTCCTCCGTTTTTTCGTTCTCTCTGTCTCACTTTTTCCAACTACAAAATCTACTATAAGGCATGCAATCTGCATAGGAACTTTGTCACATGTACCTTTTACTGCACCCTTATGAATATTACTGCAACTTGGACACAAAATCAATGTTGCAGCGACTTTTTACAGTAAATTTACTCCGGATTTTCAAAAATGGGCAACAAAATAAAAACAACCCCGGAGCGATCACAGGGTTGTTCTGATGGTAATAAATGTATACGGCTGCCCGTCCAGATCGAAGGCTGCCAAATCCCGATTTATGTCTAAAAGTGCAAATGGAAACTCATAATTAGTCGACGATTTGCACTTCGGCCTCAGCACTGATCAGCTCAGCCTCGGCTTCGGCAAACACACCAATTTTGCGGAATTTAAGGTAACGGTCCTCCTTGAGCTCAGCGCAGTCCATTCCCGACAACTCCTGCAAATGTCGCCATAAGGCATCCTTGATCGCCGCAGCGGTCTCTTCGTAGTCACGGTGAGCTCCGCCTCTAGGCTCAGGAACGATCTCCTCAATCACTTCCATCTCCAGCAGATCGGCCGCTGTAATCCTCATGGCTTCCGCAGCCTGCTCCGCCTTGGAGGCGTCCTTCCACAGAATCGAAGCCGCGCCATTCGGAGAAATCGCTGAATAGATGGCATGCTCCAGCATCAGGACGCGGTTGCCCACCGCCATAGCCAAAGCCCCGCCGCTGCCGCCTTCGCCAATGATTACACAAATAACGGGTACCGCTAACTGCGACATTTCATACAGATTTCTCGCAATAGCTTCCGACTGCCCTCTTTCCTCTGCCGTATTGCCGGGGTAGGCCCCCTTGGTATCGACAAAGGTAATGACCGGACGGCCGAACTTCTCGGCCTGCTTCATTAGCCGCAGTGACTTGCGGAACCCTTCCGGGTGGGCACTGCCAAAGAAACGCAGAATATTCTCCTTCGTATCCTTGCCCCGCTGCTGGCCGATCACCGTAACGGGAGTCCCGTTCAGCTTGGCAATTCCGCCAACTACGGCGAGATCATCTCCGAACAGGCGGTCTCCATGCAGCTCAATAAAGTCGGTAAAGATCAGGCTCATCAGATCCATTGAAGTCGGACGGCCGTGATGCCGGGCCAGATGCATCTTCTGGGACGGCGAAATGTTAGAGTATATTTCATCTTCAAGCACACGGTAGCGTTCTTCAAGACGGGCGATTTCATCGCTGAAATCAATCCCTTTTTCTTCGCCGAACTGATTCAGTTCGGCAATTTTCTTACGCATTTCTAACAGAGGCATTTCAAAAGGCAACTCTCCCGCCAACCTAAAAGCCCCCTTTCACATCGTGTAAATCCAGCAGCTTGGCAAGGGTTGCACGCATTTCCTTACGGTGCACCACCAGATCAAGCTGTCCATGCTGCAGGTTGAATTCAGCAGTCTGGAAATCGTCCGGCAGCTTCTGGCGGATCGTCTGCTCAATGACAATCCGTCCGGCAAAGCCGAAAACCGCTCCTGGTTCGGCGATGATAATATCACCCAGACTGGCAAAGCTTGCCGATACACCGCCCGTTGTCGGATCGGTAATCACGGAGATATACAGCCCGCCAACCTCACCAAATCTGGCAAGCGCGGCACTGGTTTTGGCCATTTGCATCAGACTGAGGATGCTCTCCTGCATCCGGGCACCGCCCGACGTGGAGAAAATCAGCAGCGGCAGTCTCTTCTCAGTGGCTTCTTCCACCGCACGGGTAATCTTCTCGCCGACTACCGAGCCCATGCTGCCGGTAAAGAACTCAAAGTTCATCACAGCCACAATTACAGGATGGCCGTTAATGGTTCCCTGGCCTGTGATGACAGCTTCAACCTGTCCCGTTTTTGATTGCTGCTGTTCCAGCTTAGAAGCATAGCCGGGAAACTGCAGCGGGTCCACAGAGGCCATTTCACTATCAAACTCAATAAACCCTTCAGGGTCCAGCGTCATTGCGATCCGTTCGGAAGCGTTCAGGCGCATATGGTAGCCGCAGGAAGGGCATACCTTCAGGTTCTTCTCCAGCTCCTTGCTGTACTGGATCGTTCCACATTTACTGCACTTGCTCATTAGCCCCTCGGGAATCTCCCGTTTGGGCCGTTCGCCTTCCGCCGATCCGCCGGTCCGCTCCACACGTTCTGAAGGAATGGTCGCGTACTTCCGTTTTTTCTGAAATAAATCTTTGAACAAGGGTCGCACCTCTTCAGCCGTTTATTTGCGTATACAGCAGCATGCCGCTGTTATGACTGTAATCTAAATGTTATCTCAGGGATGCAGAATCAGATTAAGGACTTCCTGCACTTCCTCAAGCTCACCTGAAGGAACCAGAATCTCAAACTGCTGCTTGGACATATTAATCGGACGGCATTTTATCAGAAATCCTTCTTCCGCAAGCTTGCTCTGAATCATATCCGCCACTCTGGCGGTCGGCGCTATATAGATTACCGTCCACATGCCCTGCAAAGCCTCCCTAATCTTAATTCCCAGCCGTATCCCGTATAATGGAATCATGATAACACAGTTTTCTTTTTTCCCGCAACAGGAGCAGAGCGATAGAATTCAGACCAGGGGGCATCATCCGGCGTTTCCCGTGCAGGTAATTATTCCGTCCCGTTGATGTGGGGATATACCTTTGCTCCTTCGTGCCGGTGAGCGATTCTTGCTGAAGCTGCCGCTGCAATTCCGGCGACAAGATCATCCAGAAAAACGTGGATGCTCCCTTTATCATCGTTCAATTTCCCGATAATTCCCAGCTTTATTTTGTCAAGATATCCGAAACCTGTCAGCCCGATCATCCCATATACGCCCGTAATGCCGAGTGCCAGCGTCTCATCTGCACCGTAAAGCGATTCATCGGCTTCCAGTACCGCCTGCAGCGGCTGGGGAAGCAGACGTTTTTCCGCCAGTTCATCCAGCGCAACACCGGTCATCAGCGTGTACTGGACCTCTCTTTTGCCGAGCACTGCCTTGACACTGGACAGACACTCTTCCTCTGTTAAATCCGCATAATAAGCCGATTGCAAAATATATACGATCTCAGCAATGGACGACAGGGATACTCCCCTGCGCTCCAGCAGCTCTGCTGCCATTTGATAGGACATGATGACCTTCCCCTTTCCGCACGGGCCTTGCCCTGTGGTTTCCTAATGTATGCGGAAAAGGGCGGAAATGTTCTTATTTTATTCGGACGGTCCCGGTTCCCATCATCGCCTCGATAGCTGCAACCAGCTCATCGGAGGGCTTAATCCGGTAGCCGTCGCTGAGCGCCAGCAGCTTCTGGTTCCGCTCATAGAACAGCAGGGTGTCAGCCGGGCCAGGGTGGGTCTGCAGCAGCGCCTGGAGACGTGACAGGAGCGCTGGATTCTCAGCAACTGGCGTGATCTTGATAAAGACACGCTGGCCGCTGCCCGCTGCCCCGGAGTCCCGGGCAGCGGCCTCTCCGGCGGCCGGGCCGGGCTGGCCGCCGGGTCCCTGCGCCGGACGCGGGGCGGCGCCTGCAGCCGCGCCCGGCGCTGACGCAGCCGCAGGCGCAGCAGCGGCTCGCGGCGCTGCAGTAGCCGGCGGGGCCCCGGCTGTGGCCGCCCGGCCGGGGCCTCCGGCCCGGGCGGCGGCTGCGCTGCGGCGCTGCAGCAGGCCGCGGAGCGTGTCCGCGCCAAGCGGCGCGACCTCTTCGGCCAGCAGCTTGAAGCCCTCGTCTTCCTGCTGCACCTTGGCGCGCAGGGCCAGCAGAGCGCCCTTCACGATCAGGGCGCGGCTGCGTTTCCAGACCTCAGGGAAGAGTACGACCTCGCAGCGCTCGATCTGGTCTTCCCATTCCACGAAGGCCATTGCCTTGCCCGCCTTCGTGGTGATTTCCTTGACGGACACGACCATGCCTGCGGTCACGGTCTGGCTCTCATCCGCGGCTTCGCCCAGATCCATGAGCCGCTGCATGCCCGGCTCCTCAAGCAGCTCTGCGGCATCGTCCAGCGGATGCCCGGACAGGTAGAGCCCGAGCAGCTCGCGCTCCAGCTCCAGCTGCTGGGTAACCGTGAAATTTGGAATATCCGGGTAGCGGATTTCCCAGTTCGGCGTTTCTATCAGATCGTCGAAGAGCTGAATCTGCAGTTCGTCGCGTTCCTTGCGCCACTTCAGCGCGGCATCCACAGTCTCGTCCAGCATGGCAAGCAATTGGGCGCGATGGCCTGGAAGCCGGTCGAATGCTCCAGCCTGCAGCAGGGACTCCACCACCCGTTTGTTGCAGACACGAAGATCCACACGGCGGCAGAAGTCGAGCAGGCTGTCAAACGGCCGCTCCTTGCGGACCTCCATAATATTCTCCACGGCCAGGGTGCCGACATTCTTGACGGCTGCCAGTCCAAAGCGGATATGCCCTGCACCTTCGCCCGGGACGGGAGTGAACAGCACTCCGCTCTCGTTGACATCCGGAGGCAGCACACCGATACCGCTGCGGCGGCATTCCAGTACATATTCCGCCACCTTGCGGTGGGTGCCCATCACAGCCGTCAGCATGGCTGCCATGAACTGGACGGGATAATGAGCCTTGAGATAGGCCGTCTGGAAAGCCAGCACGCCATAGGCCGCTGCATGGGCGCGCGGGAAGCCGTAGTTGGCAAACCGTACAATCATGTCATAGACAGCATTGGCATCCGCCTCTGTATAGCCCTGCTGGAGGCTGCCCTGCACGAAATGGCCGCGCTCCTTGTCAAGCGTCTCCCGCTTCTTCTTGGAGACCGCCCGGCGCAGCAGGTCCGCTTCTCCGAGCGAAAATCCTGCCATCAGCGAGGCGATCTGCATGATCTGCTCCTGATAGACGATGATGCCGTAGGTATCATCCAGGATCTGCTTCAGATCGGCATGCGGATACTCCACTTCGATCTGGCCATGCTTGCCTGCGATATATTTAGGGATGAACTCCATCGGACCAGGACGGTACAAAGCCACCACCGATACGATATCCTCGAAGCCTGTAGGCTTCATATCTTTAAGAACACGCCGTACGCCTGCAGACTCCATCTGGAAGACCCCGGTGGTTTCTCCTGCGCTCAGCATCTCATAGGTTAGAGGATCATCATCCGGAATGATGCGGAAATCCGGAGCACTGCCGGTCATTTCCGTAATCCAGTTCATGCTGCGCTCAATAATGGATAGCGTGCGCAGCCCCAGAAAATCCATCTTCAGCAGACCCACACTCTCCAGATGCTCCATGGAGTACTGGGTTAGCGCTGTGCTCTCATTGCCAGCCTGAAGCGGTACGGCATCGGTCAGGGGCCCCTTGGAGATCACCACACCTGCCGCATGGGTCGATGCATGGCGGGGCATACCCTCAACCTTCATCGCCATATCAAGCAGACCTTTGATTTTCAGATTGCTGTCATAGAGCGCCTTCAGCTCCGGTGCCCCCTCCAGTGCCCGGGTGATGCTGATTCCCAGCTGCCCCGGAATCAGCTTCGCCGCTTTGTCCACCTCGTTATAGGGCAGATTAAGCGCCCTTCCCACATCACGCACTGCCGCTCTGGCAGCCATCGTTCCGAAGGTGATAATCTGCGCCACATGCTCTTTGCCGTATTTATCCACCACATAAGCGATAACCTCATCCCGGCGCTCGTCGCTGAAGTCGATATCAATATCCGGCATCGTAATACGCTCGGGATTAAGAAACCGCTCGAAGAGCAGGTTGTACTTTAGCGGGTCCACATCAGTAATCCGCAGGCAGTAGGCGGTCAGGCTGCCTGCGGAGGAACCTCTTCCCGGACCTGTAACAATCCCGTTGCGATGGCAAAAGGCAATGAAGTCCCATACGATCAGAAAATAATCGCTGAACCCCATGTTCTCAATCACGCCCAGCTCATAAGCCAAGCGCTTCCCGGCTGCTTCCTTCTCTTCTGGCGAAGACCAGCGCGGCGTATCCGCATAGCGGGCTTCCAGCCCGCTCCAGCAGAGCTCACGGAGATAGGCGGCAGCATCCATGCCTTCTGGCAGCGGAGAATAGGCCGGCAGGATATGCTCGCCAAAGGTCAGCTCCAGATTGCACTTCTCGGCGATTTGGAGTGTGTTCGCCAGCGCCTGCGGCACATGCGGGAACAGCGCGGCCATTTGCTCACCGCTCTTGAGGAATAGCTGGTCGGTTCCAATCTTCAGACGCTCCTCGTCATCAACGGTCTTCCCGGTGCCGATGCAGATCAGCACATCCTGGACCTCGGCGTCCTCTTTGGCCAGATAATGGACATCATTCGTGGCTACCAGCGGGATGCCGCATTCAGAAGCAAGGGCAATCAGTTGCGGGTTCACCCGCTTTTGCTCGGGAATCCCGTGATCCTGCAGCTCCAGATAGAAATCCTCGCCAAAAATCTCCTTGTACCGCAGCGCCGCTTTGCGTGCCTCTTCTTCGCGTCCATGCAGCAGATGCTGCGGGACCTCACCGCCAAGACAGGCGCTTAAGCAGATGATACCCTCGGCATGGGCGGCAAGGGATTCCATATCAATGCGCGGCTTATAATGCTGGCCCTCCAGATGGCCGATGGACACCAGCCGCATCAAATTTTTGTATCCGGTCTCATTCTTCGCGAGCAGGATCAGATGGTAGATCGGCTGATCCTTGCGGCTGCCCCGCTCACGGCGCGAGCCTGCGGTCAAATAGGCTTCACAGCCGATGATCGGCTGGATACCGCTGGCCTTGCACGCTTTATAAAAGGGGATGGCCCCATACATTACTCCATGATCCGTAAGCGCCAGCGATTTCATGCCGTATTCGCCGGCCCGGCGCACCAGATCTGTAATGCGTGCCGCCCCGTCCAGTAAACTGTACTCGCTGTGCACATGCAAATGCACGAAAGGGCTCATATCCCCACTTCCCTTCAGGTTCCAAAATCAAAACATAAGATGAAACTATTTTATCATATTCAAGGGGGAGCCGCCCATAGAATGAAGAAAGAGCACAAGGACAGGCTGAGTCAAGTACGGCCTGGTTCGGAAAGGGGCCTTTTTGTATGAATATTTTTTTGAGCAAAGCCGTCCTCGATTTCTTTATTGCTTTCGGGATTGTGCTGGGAGGAGCCATGCTGGGCGGCATGGGGGCAGTAGTCTCGCTGCAGCCGCCGACACAAACTATGCTGGACGTGGCCGACCGGATTAAGATCTGGGCACTTGCCGCCGCCGTCGGCGGAACTATCGACCCGATGCGGGTCATTGAGAGCAACATGCTGGGCGGCAATCTCTCACCAGCCATCAAGCAAGTTCTTTATTTAGTCTTCGCCTTTCTAGGCGCTCATATGGGCAGCGAGCTGATCAAATGGGTGTGCGGCAAGGGGTGAGCAGGATATGAGGGTTCCTCCCTTCCAGCGCTACCGCCGCTTTTCGCAGATTTCCGCCGTCTTTGTGCTGGGAATGGTTGTGGGAAGCGTCATGTATAACGCCATTTTTCATATGGGCTATAATGTGCTCTGGCTGAATAACCAGGCTCTCCGCGTGCAGATCGAGCAGTACCGCAAGGATATCCAGACACTCAAGAAATACAACAACACCTCTACTGTGATCCGGGAAATCAAATTGCGCACGGAGGAAAGCACAGGGAAAGAAGGCACTGCACCCCTCGATCCCGTCACCATGAAGGAAATTATCCGCAAAATGAGTACAGACCTTGAGCCGATGCGCGGGCGCAGCATGTTCGATATTGACACTGACGGCAAGCTGGCCCGGCTTCTTTTGGACGGCAAAATCTACATTGTGCGCGAGAAGGAATACGCTGTCCGCATCCGCACGATGCTCGTCATGGAAGGCGTACTGCAAATCTGGGTTGAAATCGGTCCTTATAGACGCAGCTGAGGACAATCATGGTACAATAGTTGGCAAAACACGGCTTTTACCATCCGGCTACAAAGGAGCTGCCTGTCCATGATTCTGTTCATCAAATATGTGCTGTTCATTCTGATGATGGTCTGTTTGATTGGTGCCGCCGTCTACAGCTTCTATTCCCGCAGAGCACAGGACCCGCTGGAAAAAGGAGTCAAACGCTCTATCATGAACATTCTGCTTGGCGCCATGCTGGTGTCGCTCTCCCTGATCTGTATGTTTGTGTTCCGCGGCTCCACGGTCAATGTAATTATCGAGGCAGTGTTTCTACTGATTGGGGCATTCAACATTTTTTCCGGGCTGCGAAGCTATGGATTCTACAAAGCTTGAAAAATGAAGAAGATACTCAGGAGGTAACACTGTGAAAATCGATGGATCCCACAGCAGGCTGGCAGCAATGCCGGATCTGGATCAGCCCTTAAGTGAAGTAACCGATCTGAATCTCTATGACAATATGTTCAGCAGCATTCCCGATGAGGTATTCCTGATGCACAATCTGGAAATCTTAAATCTATCAGTCAATAGGCTGCTGAGCATTCCACCTGAAATCCAAACCCTCTGCAAGGTCAAAATGATGGATTTCGGCCATAACCAAATCGAAACGGTTCCAGCAGAAATTGGAGAGCTGGCACAGCTGGAGGATTACCTCTATCTTCATAACAATCGTCTCCGCACCGTCCCTCCTGAAATAGGACAGCTGGAAAAGCTGAAATATTTGAACCTTAGCGATAATTCACTTACGGAATTACCTGCTGAGCTTGGCGGTCTTACCAGAATGGTCGAACTGCGGGTCATGAACAATCATTTAACTGCCTTACCCGAAGCTTGCGGAAAACTCGTTAACCTTAGGGAACTGCATCTCAAAAAAAACCGTCTCTCCGGACTCCCGGAGATATTTGGCGGACTGACGCTTCTCCGGGTATTGGATGCTGAAGATAATCAGTTGCTTCATGTGCCGGAATCTTTAACCGAATGTACCCGGCTGCGGAGGCTGAATCTGCGGAATAACCGGCTTTCCGGGCTCCCTGAGAGAATCGGACGATTGACGAATCTATTGGAGCTGGATCTGAGAAGTAATTATCTGATGGAAATCCCCGAATCTTTACTGGAAATCAAGGGGCTGGAACGCTTGGACCTGCGCTGGAATCAGGAGTTGACCGTTCCGGGCTGGCTGCGGAGGCTGGAGGACAACGGCTGTATCGTATATTTGTAATGGGTGGTATCGCAAAAAGACTATCTCCGGCCTGCGCACGGGATAGTCTTTTTAACAAGTATAGCAGGACTGACGTTTAAAAAGAGTCCATAGTTGAATCTAGTAGCACTCGCTTGTCTGCTTAACGGAAAACCGCGGCCATTAGCCATGATCTATCGACTGCAGTAGCAGCACCGCTTTGGCGACAAGAGTTTCCAAGTGGCTGATTTCGATTTCCATTTTGCAGGACCGGCGGCTAATCTCCAGCAGCTTCGGCATCACCATAATCGAGTGCTCGATTTGAACCGGACGGATAAAGTAGGTAGACATGTTATCGAGCACATAATCATTGCCCGTGATATCCTTGGCCGCCTTGAAGGCAGAGAGCGTCATCAATGTTGACAATACGCCTTCGGAGATAGTCCCCAGGTCCGTTGCCATCTGCGGGGTAATAAAGCCATGGAAAAACAGCTTCCCCTCCTCGTCCCGCTCATCGGCAAAGCCGTTCCAGATCAGATGATCGAAGGTTTCTCCGAGCTGAGGCTGGTTGCTGACGTCCCGCAGGCTCTGCAGCACCTCTCTGCGGGTCAGTGAGCCGACCAGCTTGCGGTTGCGGTCAACAATCGGCAGGAAGTCAATACCCTCCCACATCATAATCTGAGCCGCCGATGCCAGCGAGGTCTGAAGCCCGGCAGTAATCGGGCTGCGGATCATGGCTTTCTCAATACTCAACCCCTCGGCATGCTCCTCTACATCGCGGCGGCCCACGATCCCAATGACCCGGTTCCACTCATCCGTTACCGGGAAGCGCTGTTCCCCGCTGTCTAAGGACAGCTGACGGAGCTCGCCGACCGTACTGGAAATTTTGAGTGTGTTCAGGCGGGGCTTGTTATCTACGATATCTTCAACCAGCATAATTTTCTTCTTGATCAGCCGGTCAAAAATCGCCCGGTTAATCATCGATGCCACCGTAAACGTATCATGCCGCGAGGAAATCACAGGCAGATCCAATTCATCGGCCTGTGCCTTGACTTCACGGCTTGTCCCGAAGCCCCCGGTCACCAGCACCCCTGCTCCCTGCTCTAGTGCAAGCGAGTGCACATCCTCACGGTTCCCGACGATCAGCAGGCTGTCCGCATCAATATAGCGGATCATCGCATCCACCTTCATGGCGCCAATAACATATTTATGCAGATGTTTGTTCAGTCCATCCGCTCCGCCCAGCACATGGCCTTCTACGATATCAACCACATCCCCGAAGGTCAGCTGGTCGGAGATGTTGCGGGGTTTCTTTTCCACCCGGACGGTGCCGATCCGCTCCTTGGTAATGACGATGCCGAGGTTCTCGGCTTCCTTTACTGCACGGTATGCCGTACCTTCACTGACACCCATTTCCTTTGCCAGCTTGCGGACGGAAATTTTGGTCCCTACCTTCAGGCTTTCGATGTGTTGCAGCAGTTGTTCATGTTTGGTTATGTTATCGACTTGACCTTCCAACTGTTACACCCCCATGCTCCGATCTGTACTATTCTGTACCCATTATACACTTTTGGAACACAGGAGCACAACCGCTTGTCCGGGCATTTGGATGGCATGGATTGTCCAGTGGAAAACCTGATGTTCGCTGGGGGACCATATGAAAAATCCCCCGATCCCGCTGCTATAGCGGACTCAGAGGATGAACATATCTGCTATGCCGATACTCAAGATCTTTGCGACACTCTGGCCGGTTCATCCTTCCACTTGCTCTGCCACTGCTCCAGCTTATGCTTGCGGACAGCCTCCAGCCGTTTGTGCTTCTCTTCATCCACGCCGATAATGAAATGCAGATGTGAAGCAATGACCAGAAAGGCAAAAATACACCAGACGACACCGAAACCAAGCACCCAGCCAGGGCCGTTCTGAAAAGACAGCTGCGGCAGCGCGTAGAGCAGCATGGCCAGTGCCGCCAGCATGTAGATGACATGCTTGAATTTGTTTCTTTTTTTCATGAAGACCGCTCCTTTTCTCCCAAGAGTTGTTCAATTGAATCTATATCTCTACTCTATGAACCCGCTAACTGAATTATGAGACAAGTTATGAAAAAACATATGAAGTTGAAGTTTTGCTTATAGCAAGGACCGCCGTGTTATGAGATGATGGATGCATTCCAGGGAGGGATTTCCATTGAACAATGCATTTAACTATTCCGAGTACATAATCCGTAAAAAGGTATTCTCCATCATGGGAGCCAAACTGCATATCTACAACAGTTCAGAGGAGCTTGTGCTGTATTCGCAAATGAAGGCTTTCAAGCTGAAAGAAGATATTGCCATCTACAACGATGAGAGTATGACAACGGAACTGATGCGCATCAAGGCACGCAATGTCATTGATTTCAGCGCCACCTATGATGTGCATGACTCGGAGACTGGCGAACATCTCGGCGCACTGCGCCGCAAAGGGCTCAAATCGATTGTGAAGGATGAATGGATTCTGCTGGACAGCCACGATTCCGAAATGGGATTGATCAAGGAAGACAGCGCTCTCATGGCGCTGCTGCGACGTTTCATTACACTGATTCCGCAAAAATATAACATTGAGCTCAGGGACGTTACCATCCCTGCTTTCCGGCAAAACTTCAATCCCTTTGTCACCAAAATTATCGCCGACTTCTCCGAGGACCGCAAAGGCCTGCTTGACCGCCGTCTCGCTCTGGCTGCCGGGATTCTGTTGTGCGCGGTGGAGGGGAAGCAGGATTAGCCTACAGCTGCTGAAATTAGGTTGAAACTACAAAACGGGGGTCGTCCTCCAGCCGCATAGGCTGAAGGATGACCCCCGTTTTTTCATGATGGTGCAGCTATCATACAGGCTAAGAGATTATTGTGCCCCGCCGTACATTTGCGACAGGCTGTCTGTAATGATTTTATTCACATCCTCAATAACCACGCTGAGGCGTCGTTCCGCATCGAACAATCTGCGGATGCCCAGATTCAGGTTCAGCACCTCGAACAGCTTCTCCATCTTCTCCATTTCCTCCTGTGGAGGCATTTCTCCGCTCATCATCCGCTGCTGCAGCTCAATCTGGTTCTGACGGAAGTTATCGAGCATACGCTTGCTCTCCTGATCCGCTTCAATCACCTTCATTGCGCTTGCGATATCTGCGACCTCGCTGCTGTCTTTAATGGCACGCGCCAATTCATGCGCCTTGTCGATTACGTTCATATTAGTTCCTCCTAAAGTTTTGTGAGTATAAAGAATAGGTCAATCACCAAGGGTCAGATGTCTCCATATGATGAATGATATGTAACCCTAAAGATTCAATAGCCGGCATCATGCTGCCTACCGGAAGGAGATCCACGATGTCTAAGTTCAAGATCCCGGTCCAAACGGTCCACTCGGGCATCCTGCAGGAAAACGCTGTAATGCTTGGCGACAAATCCATGAAGAGGCTCAAAATACCGGCGCATGGTTCCATCCAGCTCACCTTCGGGTCATTGCGGCAGGAGGTTACCGTCATTCCGGTTCCCAAAACCGACAGTCTGCGTGTCAGTGAAGCACTGGCCCGCCGGCTCGGGCTCAGACAGCGGCTTACGCTCAATGTCTCCTACAGCTCGGGAAGCCGCACCTTGCGCCTCGGGCCGATGATCGGTGTACTGGTGAGCCGTGACTACCCGGATCATCCTGACCGTTTGTTCGGCCCGATCACCATGTTCTGCCGGGAGCTTACCAATGCCTGCCATGCGCAAGGCGCCTATGTCTATTTCTTCACCCCTGAAGCACTGGAATCGCGCAGCTCTTCCATTCAGGGCTGGGTATATGATGAGGGCTGGCGGAAGCTGAGTCTTCCTGTTGCCGATGTGATCAACAATCGGCTTACGACGCGAAAGGTAGAGAACAAACCTAGCGTACAGCATTTTCTGGCCGATGTAAAATCCCGCTATGGTACACATTTTTTCAATGAAAAATTTCTTGACAAGACAGAGGTGTTTGAAGCGCTGGCGCAAGATGCCACGCTGCAGAGATATTTACCGGAATCCCATGCCCTGAAAGGTTTTGCGGTGTTAAAGAAAATGTGCGGTACCTATAACAGTGTGTTCCTCAAACCAGTTCGCGGCAGTCTCGGCAAAGGGATTCTGCGCATTTCCAAGGAAGAGGGCGGTGGTTACCAGCTGTTATCCACTACCCCGCTGGGTACCCGCAAACAAAGTTATCCCAGCCTGACCAAGCTGTTCCAGTCCTTCGCTCCCAAGATGAAGACCACGCGTTATCAGATTCAGCAGGGTCTGAACCTGATGGAGCTGGGGCGGCGGCCTGTCGATTTCCGCGCCCTTGTGCAAAAGAACGGTACCGGCAAATGGGGCGTTACCTCCATTGTCGCCCGTACGGCTGGAAGCAATCATTTCGTCTCCAATCTGGCCCGGGGCGGGACGCTTAGCACTGTACGGGAAGCGATCACCAAGAGCAATCTGCCCTCTGGCGTAAAAGAGAGCTCGCAGGTCCAGCTGCCCCGGGCGGCTCTGGCTATCGCCAGAGGTGTAGAAACATACATTCCCGCGCATTTCGGAGAGCTGGGTATCGACCTCGCTCTGGACCAATCCGGGAGAATTTGGCTTTTGGAGGTCAATTCCAAGCCATCCAAGAACGACAATACCCCGCTGAACGATCAGAAGATCCGGCCTTCTGTGAAGCAAATGATTCTATATTGCCGCTATCTGGCCGGGTTATAAGGAGGACATCATGTCGGAGACAGCATTGGGGTTCCTGGGCATTATGACAGGGCGAAGCCATGGGAATCCCCCTATCGCAGAACCGGAGTTCTGCACAAGGCTGTGCCGGGCGGCCCCGCTGTATGATCTCCAGGTCATTGTGTTCCACCCGTATGGCGTAGCCAGTGACGGCCGAACCGTCAGCGGATATACCTGGGAGGATGGGCAATGGAAGTCTGTATGTACCTCTGCCCCGGATGTCCTGTACAATCGTTGCCTGATCACAAGTCCGCAGGAAAAAAGAGCAGCTTCCTCCGCCTTGGCCGCCCTTTCACGCTCCCTCCCCTGGTCGCGCGGAATTCCGGATAAATGGGGGGTCTACGAAATACTCCGGCGCAGCCGAAGAACTGCCGGACTTCTGCCCGAAACCCGGCTCTACAAGGATACCGGGGAGCTCGGAACCATGCTTGCGGAAAGAGAACAAGGCGTGTTCCTGAAGCCACGGGCCGGCTCGCACGGCAAACGCACGCTTCATGCTGTAAGGTTGCCCCGAAGCAAAGGCGGAGGCATTAGCCTTCGCGGACGGGATGGGGTGAACCTTCCTTTTCAACATGTGTTCGGCTCGCTGGATGAAGGTCTGGGCTGGGTCCAGGATTTCACCGGCTCGCGCCGCTATATTATACAGCCTTATCTGCAGCTGACAGACAGTTGCGGCCAGCCGTTCGATGTGCGTGTGCTTATGCAAAAGAACGGCCATGGCGCCTGGATGCTGACCGGCATGGCTGTTCGGCTGGGCAGACCAGATTCACTTACTTCGAATCTGCATGGCGGTGGGACAGCTGTCGCTCCGCTGCCGTTCCTGCTTGCAGAATACGGGAAATCCGGAGAAGAACTGCTGCAGGAGCTGGCCGCGGCAGCAGCTCTTCTGCCTCCCTTGCTGGAGGAGGCCTGCGGCAGACTCGGTGAGCTGGGTCTCGACTTCGGCCTGGATCCCGCCGGCAGAATCTATCTGCTCGAAGTCAATTCCAAACCAGGGCGCACGGTGTTCCGGCTGACGGGCGACCGCCGGGCTGCTAGGCTCGCCGCCGAGAACCCGCTGCGCTATACCAGGCATCTGCTGCTTACTTCAGCGGCGAACACCCGGGTGTTCGCCGCTGGACCGCTCCGTTATTAACGGGAGAATGAAATCAATGGTTCCTAAGGAGGATTCATAAATGGGTCTCACTTTTTGCAATGTTCATTTTACCAAGCAGCCCCAAAGAGTAGTCTACGTCTCGGGTGAACTGATGAGAAGCCTAAAACTGACCGGTAAGAAAAATATCCGCCTGCGGCTGGGCAAAGATGCGATCCCGGCGATGATTAAGCCGATCAAACGTGCCGGTAAACATCTTTTTCTCGCCTCGGGTGTAAAGAGTGCTATCAAAATTCCAAATTCCGGCGGCGTCTATCTGCGAAATTTGCAGAATGATGAAGTTCAGCTCGGTCCGCTTGTCGGCGTGTTGTCCGACGGTCAGTCTTCTTCGACACAGCCTTTTGGCTCCCGTACCGGCTTCATTAAACAGCTGCTGCGGGAAGGAAGCAACAAATGCTATATCTTCGCGTTTATGCCGCGGGACATTGACTGGCAGCAGGAGCAGGTCAATGGCTATTTCCTGAACGCCAGCGGTAAATTCGAACGCAAGCTGGTCCCGCTTCCGGATGTCGTCTACAACCGGCTCCCCAGCCGGAGAGCTGAGACTTCTCCCTACATCAACCAGCTACGTGAACGTTTTGGACGGAAGAAGATTCCTTATTTCAATTGGAGTTTTTTCAATAAATCGGATGTTTACCGGCTGCTTGAGAATGACAGCGCGGCGAGTCGCTTCGTGCCTGAAACACATAGCAACCCAAGCCCCGAGCAAATGCGGGATATGCTCGACCGCCATCATTTCGTATATTACAAACCTTCGGCGGGCAGCCTGGGGCACGGGATCTACCGGCTGACCTACCTGCCGAAGAAGGGCTACTTCGCCCGCTACCGGAAGAATGGTAAAAATGTGCTTCTGCGCTTCGCCAGCTTCGACAGCCTGATGCGGATGCTGCGGGGCCGGCACGGCCAAAGTCTGCAAAGCTATGTGGTGCAGCAGGGCATCCGGCTGATTGAAATTGACAGCTGCCCGATCGACTTCCGTTTTCACATGCACAAGAACGGCAGCAATCAGTGGGTTGTCGTCGGGATCGGCGCTAAAAAAGCCGGCCGGGGCAGTGTCACCACCCATCTTAAGAACGGCGGCGCACTGCTCACTCCGCAGCAGGCTCTAGGGCGTGTCTTCGGGGCTAGAGCCGACGAAGTACTGCAGCGGGCCAAAACAACGGCTGTCAAGCTTGCCGAATCTCTGGAGATACAGCATAGGCATCTGATCGGTGAAATCGGTTTTGACCTTGGCATTGACCAGGATGAGGACATCTGGATGTTTGAGGCAAACGCCAAGCCGGGACGCTCGATCTTTCGCCATCCTTCCCTGCGCGCTGAGGGCAAAGCTTCCGTCGAGCATATTCTGGAGCATTGTCTGTACCTCAGCAAATTCCGCAGGAGGGATGAATTGTGAACAGCCGAATTCCCGACCCCGGCAAACCTGTGATCGCCATTCTGACAACCAGCGACCGGCTGCGGCAGTTCCGCGGCAACCGCGAGAACTTCCGTGATATTATCCGTACCGGCAAGGAAATGGGATATTGGGTGTATGTCGTCACCGTCCGCGATCTGAAACTGGATGAGCGGGTGGTGAACGGCTACGTCCCCTCCCCCAGCGGCAAGATCTGGTACAGTACTCCCATGCCGCTGCCGCAGGTCATATATAACCGGATACCCAACCGTGAAGACGAGGAAAAAGCACCTGTCGCCCGCAAAATAGCAGAATGTCTGGAGCATCCTGAAATCCACCTTTACAATCCTAGTTTTTTTAATAAGTGGAATTTGTTTGAATGGTTGAAGGAATCACGTGCCACCTCTAAGCATGTGCCCAAAACAAGACGACTGCGCAGTGCAAATACGCTGGTTGCGATGCTGAAGAACCATGACAGCCTCTATCTCAAACCAGAGAACGGAAAAGCGGGCAAAGGGATCATGCGTCTGAAGTACCGCCTGGACACCAGCCTCCCTTTCCGCCTGCAAATTCAGAGCGGCAAAAAAAATGTGACCTATAAAGCAGCCTCCATTGAGCGTCTCTGGTCACGGATCGGACGGGAACGGGGAGGCTCACGCTACATTGTACAGCAGGCGATTGCGCTTGCTGCACACCGCGGCCGCCCTTTTGATCTGCGTGTGCTTCTTCAAAAGAACGGCAAAGGGGCCTGGGCGGTAACCGGAATCGGTGCACGGCTGGCGGGGGCCCGGAGCATTACGACCCATGTTCCGCGCGGGGGCAGCATTGAGGAGCCTGCCACCATGCTGGAAGGCACCTTCGGTACCGAGCGGACGGCAGCTATTCTGAAGAATGTCCCTACGACCGCACTGCTGATCGCCCGGCAAATTGAACGGGCATCGGAAACCCGGCTTGGAGAGATGTCCATGGATTTGGGTGTGGATGAGGAAGGCGGACTGTGGTTCTTCGAGGCCAACTCCCGTCCGATGAAATTCGATGAGCCCGCGATCCGGAAGCTGTCGCTCGAACGGATCTTTCACTACGGCCAGCATCTGTCCCGTCAGAGCAAGTAGCCTAAGAAATCCAGTAAAGGAAGTGACACACCATGCAGATATCCTCCATTTATGACACTGATCCGGTGCGGTGGAAAATCAGGCTGGCGGGTTTGCTGGAGTTCTTGAGGGAGCACGGTGAGCGGCGAATCACACTTCGCGGTTGCAGAGTGCTGGCCCGGCTCACACCGGAGCAGCTGTCACAGCCTGGTGTGTCTCTGCTGGTTGCCACGGTACGCGGCCAGAACGGACGACAGCTTGCCGGCGTCAGCTTCGTGTCCGGCTTCGGCAAGGATGCCAGCCTTGTTGCCGTCCATCCCTTGTACCGGAACCGTCATACCGGAACGGCGTTGCTGTCCGCACAGCTCGAACGCCTGGGCAGTCTGGAATGCACAGTAGCCTGCGACAATACGGCAAGCTTGAAGATGTGCTTCAATACTGGGCTTGTAGCGGTGGCTCTAAACGATGGCCCTACCGGCAAACCCACACTACTGCTCCGTTCGCCGTTTCTCCCAGGCAGCCCGTCCATAACTCTTCCACAAGAAGGTGAACTCCTGTGCCAGAACCCGTCTTAGGCATCCTTACGCTCTATTTGAACGAAGCGAGGCAGCTTGAAGAGAAAAGCGTATACCGGAGGATGATTATTGAAGGCAGCCGGATTGGCCTGGATGTCTTTGTTTTCACCCCCGCCGATGTTCATGCCAGCAAAGATCAGATTAATGCTCTCGTCTACGATGTGAAAAGCGGAACATGGTCGCGCAAATGGCGCTCCCTTCCGCATATGATCTATGACCGCTGCCGGATTCAGCGCAGTGAGCGGTTCCAGCAGCTGCTGCGCTTCCGCGCGCGGTACAATCATCTGACCTTCCTGAACCGGCCGCTGCGCAATAAATGGACCGTCCACCAGACGTTCTCCCAGCGGAGCCGCTTCCGGCAGCACATGCCGGAAACGTTACTGTATCAGTCCTCCGCTGACCTTCACCGGATGCTGAAATCCAGTCCGGTCGTCTATGTCAAGCCGATTAACGGCACAGGTGGACGCGGCATCCTTCGGATCGAACGGCAGGGCCAAGGCAAATCCCTCTACGATATCCAGGGACGCCGCCAGAGCCGGCAGATTATCGCGCCCCGGAAGGTGTCGCTGAGCCGCCTGGATTCCATTGTGCGCCAGTGGTGTCTCGGCGGACGCTTCCTGGTGCAGCAGGGTATCCCGCTGCGCCTACCGAGCGGACGCTACCACGATTACCGCATGCTTGTGCAAAAGAATGGCCAGGGCGTATGGGAGCTGACCGGCATGGCCGGCCGCGTGGGCGCCGCCCGCAGCGTCACCTCGAACCTGCACGGCGGCGGCCATGCCATCCGCGCTGAGATCCTGCTGAAGCAATGGCTCGGCAGCGAAGAAAAGGCCGGCAAAACCATGAAGACCGCAGAGAAGCTGGGCCTCGATGCCGCAGCCTTTCTGGAGGAGAGCTTCGGTGCCTTGTGCGAGCTGGCGCTGGACCTCGCCATTGACCGCGAGGGACACATCTACGTGCTGGAGGTTAACCCCAAGCCCGCCCGCGAGGTCTTCGCCCGCTCCGGCGACAGCGGCACCTACCGCAAAGCGCTGATGCGCCCGCTGGAATATGCAATGTGGGTGTATAAGAACAAGAACACGCCGAGTTCGGTAAAGAAGGTTGAGGAATAGAAGATGTTCTTCGACACAACAACAGCCCCTCCACAGGTATGCGGAAGGGGCTGTTGTGTGTGGATTGTGCTTTAATCAGCTTCAATCCATAACGGATTTAATGAAAATCAAATTAACCATCTAATAAATAAATATTCCCGACGCAGCTATTGATCGTGGATCAGTTTTGCAAATAGAGCATTTTGCATAATTCAATTTTCGATACAAAGTCATAGTCAGGCCAACATCCAAAGCTCCATTTTTGAGTTTTGGGTTGCAAATGGGCAGACGGACAGAATTTCAATGAATCTGAAATTTTTAAGCGGCGTTCTGTACTTGTTGCCTCGCGATGGCCAGAGCAGAGGCAAGTAACACAATCGCATTTAAATATTGGTGGGTAGTGACTTTTTGAATCCCCCAAACATGGAGTTGGTCTGCGGTTAAATAGGTCTTCATTCGAGAATTACATCGTTCCACACTGGTTCGTTTATTGTAAAGTTCCTTCCAGCCTCGGCTTTCCCGATGCGGCAGAGCATAACGCCGGAGATCCGTTTGACTGTTGACTTTAACCACCATGCCATAATTGGAGGACGAACAAGCAGCCATGCCCAAAGGACAATCCACTTGACCTGTCGCATGTGGACAACGTAAATGTACCTTTTCCTGTCCCCAATACGTCATGGGAAATCCCATTGAACAACAGGGCGTGCCTTTGCGGGTCATTCCTGCTGGCGGTTCCTTCTCATTCCGCGGATTCAGCGGAATGATGGCTTGGGCCTTGACGTTCCGGGCCGCCTCGTAGTTTTTCATTTGGTCATAGCCCGCATCCAGCATGAAGAATTTCGCTTTAGATCTCGCAGCGGCAAGCGTCATGAGCGCAGGCCCTTCATCTCCATCGTTCACATGGGCTCCTCGGGGTGAAGGATTTCTCAATTCTTTGGCGTAAGGTCGTAAGTCCAATGCACTGAAAAAGATGGGCAGTCGTTCTTTGGATTCGATTTTTTGAAGCTCTTCAAAGGAAAATAGACTTTCTTGGAGAATATACAAAAGGGGCTTCCTCCTCTTGAGTGTTTTGGTTTGGTCACCAAAAAACTTCTCCAAGTTGGGGTGAAGTCCTTTTTTATATCCAAAATCCCTTTGTGTAACAAGGGCTTGGATTATTGCAAAATGCTCAATAGAATAAAAAGTGGACACCCGTTAAGCGGATCTTCCCGGTAAAGATGTCATCTATCGTTTTTTGAATCAAGCTTTTTTTGCTTGGCGGTGCTTTTTGCAGACCTTAAGTCTTCAAACTGTGCAGGGCTCTTTGAATTGTTGGGTGACATGTTAGGCTACTACAATTCCAGTCGTCGATTACAGATGATACATATCAATAACACTGCCTCTCAGCAGGATCAACGTTTCACTTGTGCTCATGATTTAGGGCATGTCATTTTACATCCGAACGTGAACACTCCTTTTCTCCGAAGACTCACTCTTATTCTGTGGATTGGATTGAACGGGAAGCCAATCAATTTGCAGTGGAGTTGTTAATGCCGGTTTGAACATTTAAAGAAAATTCCTGATTTTGAATTATAAATATATCTAATTGTTATCACCGGGAAAGAAATACTTTTTTAATAGAACAGGCCACGGCATGCGACTTCCGTCGCATACCATAGCCTGTTTTTCAAAAGAGAATGCCTCAAATCCAGAGTATTTAAAGACCTGGTAATGGGTTAGTGATCTGTTACACTATTTCGATTGTTTTAATATGCCGGCATTTGGGAAAGCTGCTGCAGCCGTAGAATTAACCCTTTGAGAACCCTGTTGGATTTCGCCAGATCATACGCAGTCGCTGTATAATCGCTGATCGATACAACCCAAGCTTCCGACGCTCCATAATGCACTCTGGTTGCGGCACTTTTGCTCAGCATCCAACACAAGCCATCTTGGTTGGACAAACTGAATCAATAGTGCACATTCCTCCAACCACTTTGGACATAGTTCCACCTTTTCACGGTTATCATTATTTTTTTCTTTAAGTTCATCTGCTCGCTCCTCAAGAATTCAATGAATTAATTGTTCTGATACCTGCCTGAGTTGTGGGAGCTGAATGATAAAAAGTCACTTCAATATCCTTTTAATGTTAAAGCGTTTTAACAATATCAACAGATATTTTCTCTGTTTGAACTGCATGTGTGGCAAATCCATGTTTTAACAAATGGGGCCTTTTATAATAACTTAGCTACCCTCTGAAGGCTGAACAACCAACCCGTGTAAAAGAAAACGGAGGATTACATTAACGGAAAACACATTAATGTGTTTCAGGCTGTCGAGAAAGTCTCGACAGCTGAATATATTAATTTAAGATGACACCGCGTTAATGCCATACAATCTATTCATAGAACGGACGATAGAGCGAAGCTTCGCGGATGCTAAAGAGCTCCATGGGTTTCGCTATTGGTGTTTATTTTTATATTGAAAAAGTATTTTCCATTTAAAAGCAATTGTTTTCTTGCTTCTACATCATACTTTACTTCTGGATTAGTGTCTGACCAATATGATTCTTTTAACGATGTGCTGCTTTTTACTGCTCGAATTAAGTGTACCCTCTGCCTGTTTTCATATATTTTCAGTGCCTAGATTAATTTTATTTTTATTAGGCACAGTTAATCCTCCTCCCTTAAACAGAAATAAGTATGCAGTTAAAATTTTGTTTATATTCCTGCGACTGCATGGGAATATACGTATCCCACATTAGTATAAAATCCAATGCGTCGGAAAATCTAAGGTTGAAGAATAAGGAGGTGATAATATCTCAATGAATACGCCAACACTAGCGCCGCACGAATCGATGGAACTTCATGAAGCCTTAAACTTTAAAACACTCTGCCTCGCTAAGTCAAAACTTATGCAAGGCTTGGTCTTTGACCAAGAGCTAAAAGCCTTAATGCAGAAAGATGTAATTCAATCCATACAACAGATCGCCGAGCTGCAAACAATCTATGCAAGAGCTCCTTTCCAAGCGCCTGTTCCGAATAGCCCGACACCTATAACACATTAAAGGGGAACGCCAATGAATGCTGATTATTTAGACCCGATTAATTCATTAAATATGCCGGAAATGGCAGACATGACTTTTGCAATGGACTTCCTTCTTCGTGCCAAGGAAGGTGTGCGGAATTTGTCCATCGCCCTGACAGAAACGGCTTCTCCGGATGTAAGAGCGCTGCTGCACAATCATCTTAAGCAGGGGATTGCAATGCACCAAGAAATCACAGAGCTCATGATTCGTAAAAAATGGTTCCATCCTTACAAGCTTAACGAACAGTACCAGCTCGACCAGCTTTCAGCGAAAAATACGGTGATGATCGGTCAGATGAATTTGTTCCCGGATGATACATCACGTAAAGGGATGTTTGATCGGACCCCAGATGAACATACTGGAGGACATAAAGCATGAAAGCTGTAACGTATCAAGGGATTAAAAATGTCGTGGTCAAAGAGGTACCGGATCCGAAGATTGAGAAATCGGACGATATGATCGTAAAGATCACCAGTACCGCCATTTGCGGTTCTGACCTTCACCTTATTCACGGGATGATCCCTAACCTTCAGGAGAACTATGTCATCGGGCATGAACCGATGGGGATCGTAGAAGAAGTAGGCCCCGGCGTGACAAAGGTAAAGAAGGGCGATCGCGTCATTATCCCATTCAACATCGCTTGCGGAGAATGTTTTTTTTGCAAAAATCATCTTGAAAGCCAATGTGACAACTCAAACGAACACGGGGATATGGGCGCATATTTCGGCTACTCCGGAACGACCGGCGGATACCCTGGCGGGCAAGCCGAGTATTTACGGGTTCCGTTTGCAAATTTTACCCACTTCAAAATTCCCGAAAGCTGCGAACAACCGGACGAGAAGCTAAGCTTGATCGCTGATGCCATGACGACGGCATTCTGGAGCGTAGATAATGCCGGCGTAAAGAATGGAGATACGGTCATCGTGCTCGGCTGCGGTCCGGTTGGACTTCTGGCCCAGAAATTCTGCTGGCTGAAAGGAGCAAAGCGGGTCATTGCTGTCGACTATGTCGATTACCGCTTACAGCATGCGAAGAGAACGAATAATGTGGAAATCGTAAACTTCGAACAGGATAAGAATATCGGCAACACTCTCAAAGAAATGACCAAAGGCGGAGCCGATGTCGTAATTGATGCTGTAGGGATGGACGGTAAGATGAGCGATCTTGAATTCCTAGCCAGCGGTTTGAAACTGCAGGGCGGCACTATGAGCGCATTTATCATTGCATCTCAGGCTGTCCGCAAAGGCGGGACCATCCAAGTCACTGGGGTATACGGCGGACGCTATAACGGATTCCCGCTCGGCGATATCATGCAGCGCAACGTGAATATCCGTTCTGGACAAGCTCCGGTCATTCACTACATGCCGTATATGTACGAGTTGGTTACTTCGGGCAAAGTGGACCCTGGAGACATTGTTACGCACGTCATTCCGCTCAGCGAAGCCAAGCGCGGCTATGAAGTGTTCGATACGAAAATGGACGATTGCATCAAAGTCGTCTTAAAGCCTTGAATATGGAGAGATACATGGGAGGACAATCCAAATGAATTTCAATTATGCTTTGCATGAGATGCTGGAGGTTCATGAAATAGCTGCGTTCAAGACCGTTTGTATGACCAAATCTAAAACCATGCAAGCTCTGGTAACCGACCCAGGGCTCTTACAAATTTTGCAGCAAGATGTGCAATTATCACAGCAGCAGCTTCAAGAGCTCGGTGGAGTGCTTTCTAAAGTGAACCCATAGGAGATGATAACATGAACCCAATCTTAGAACACGTGACAGGGCTTCATACGTTAACCGACGACGTGATCGCAATGGATTTTCTGATGAACGCAAAGAGCGTGGTCAGAAACTACGCCATGGCCGTGACCGAATGTGCCACCCCAGAAATCAAGCAAATCTTGATGAAACAGCTCGACGAAGCCATAGACTCCCATGAAAAGATAACAATCTACATGATGCAGCGGGACCTTTATCATCCCTACCATATTCCAGAGCAAATTCAGCTCGATCTGAAAAACATTCAGACCGCTATGAACATTCCGTCCTGACACCGTATTTCGTTCCGACAAAACGCGCAAAACCACCATGGTTCAGGCGCGTTTTTGATTTATCCGGAGACTTGGCAGAACAGAATGCTCCCCGTATAGTCTAACAGGTTCACGTCAAAGACTGGTGCACCCGCCAAGGTATCAAACTGGAGATAGATGCCAAATTACATTTTATTTTGAAATGGTCCCTATCACAGGTATGCGGAAGGGGCTGTTGTGTGTGGATTGTGCTTTAATCAGCTTCAATCTATAACGGATTTAATGAAAATCAAATTAACCATCTAATAAATAAATATTCCCGACGCAGCTATTGATCGTGGATCACAGTTTACAGTTGTATCCAAAACAAAGGGTAGTGTATGGTCATGGGGAGCAAACATTAAGGTCAATTAGGGGATGGAACTACATCACAACGGGGAACCCGGGTTCAGATTCCCGTTAAGCGGATCTTCCCGGTAAAGATGTCATCTATCGTTTTTTGAATCAAGCTTTTTTTGCTTGGCGGTGCTTTTTGCAGACCTTAAGTCTTCAAACTGTGCAGGGCTTTTTGAATTGTTGGGTGACATGTTAGGCTACTACAATTCCAGTCGTCGATTACAGATGATACATATCAATAACACTGCCTCTCAGCAGGATCAACGTTTCACTTGTGCTCATGAATTAGGGCATGTCATTTTACATCCGAACGTGAACACTCCTTTTCTCCGAAGACTCACTCTTATTCTGTGGATCGGATTGAACGGGAAGCCAATCAATTTGCAGTGGAGTTGTTAATGCCGGTTTGAACATTTAAAGAAAATTCCTGATTTTGAATTATAAATATATCTAATTGTTATCACCGAGAAAGAAATACTTTTTTAATAGAACAGGCCACGGCATGCGACTTCCGTCACATACCATGGTCTTTTTTTTAGAAAATCATACCTAAAATCCAGAGAATTCAAAGAACCTGGAAAACTTCTACATCCATAGAATTGACCCTTAGAGCTACCACACTTTGCAACCCCCATGGTTTGCACACGCCAAATTAAAATTCATATTATCTATAATAATATCTTAGGGCACTATCACTTACATAATAAGGACATGTGGTATAGTAATGTTGAACAAGTCCCAATTGCCCCCATTTAGAAGTCACATAATATCCAGTTTTTCTTCCTAAACTGGTTACTACACCTGAATGTTCATTTCCAGCTGTACTATAATAGACTTTGCCTCCCACGGATGGAGAAGAACTTTGATCATAGCTCCCATCAGTCATATAAGAATTCGGATAATTCATCCAATATGGATTACTTGTCGATTGGCTATACCATGCGTAGGAGTGGCAGTTATAAATTGATGTAGCAGAGCTTAATAGGGTAGCGCTTGAATAATTAGTTGCCACATAATTATTAGCCGCTTTTTTTTCAGCAGAAGACAATTGCTCAGCATTCTTATCAACCTGTACTGCCGTACCTTTTGGTGTATACACAGTATAACTTGACATTGTACCTTCGCTTATTCCTTGTTTTTCTGCCATTACCGAATAGGAACTTGCTGCAGTCAAGCCATAAATATTCTTTTGGGATTGTTTTTGGAAATATTTATTCTCCACTTCTTTTTCTAACTTTTCAGTCTCAGATGTGTTGAGTTTTTGTTGTATTTCATCTTGTCTTAAAATTATTTCCATATTAGATAAATCAAATATTTGTTTTGAAGTAACTGTTTTCGCATAATTTGCTACAGGCATTTGTTGATACTTTTCAATAAGTTTATTAGGTGCATCCTCTCTTTGGTATAACTCTTGAATTCCGTTAAACGTTTTCGATACCGCATCAATACCTTGTTGAAGAGTATCATACGCATAAATATCCATTAAAAGCGGATAGTTCAATACTGTTTCTATTAACTCGTTTGTTGTTAATTTCTTCAGAGTATCATCGGGAATTTGAGATACCTCTATCATTTTTGTGTGATCAGTTAATTCATTCCATGAACTTGTTCCAGGTTTTATAGGATAATCATAACCTATTGCTGCTGTATGTAATTCATTGGTCTCGTTGGCATAGGCAGGAATTGAAAACAAACTAACACAAACTAAAACAGATAGAATTACAGAAAGGAAAGAAATAGATTTTTCTTTAATTTTCATTTGAATCCCCTCTCAAATTGTTAGTTTTTCGTGATTTGTTATTACAGCATGACAAGAATGTTAATTATCTCTATAGCTAAACTCTAATTTCTTATGTTTCCCACCTCCCTCAGTTAATAGCTGATTATTCTTCGCTATACCGTATGATAGATATGGTTTGATAGGGTATTGGCACAATTGACATTGAGAGCTCAGATTGCAGTGGTATTCTCAAAATCCAAGAAAAACAAGGATTTTGCATCACCGGATTACTTCTCCCCCTTGCCCTTCCTAAATTTCACGTAATAAAACAGCCTTCTTAGAGCGCGTTTGATTCGATAACAAATGCGTATTTATATTCACCATTCCCCCAGAATGCATCTATTATAAAACCTCTAAATACAGTTTTATCTTTCTTATAGTAGGAACTCAATCGAGATGCAATGTGTGTTTCTAATTTAAAGCTATAAATTCCTTTCTTTTTGACGTATGGAACCTCGACTATTTCTTTAGGAGTATATAAATAATCTCCATTCGAATTAATTAATCCATCACTTATGGAAAGTTTGTCAGGTGGATTCGATCCAAAATCCAGCGAAATTTCATCACCACTTTTTAAAAATTTAATTTTTTTTGAATTCCCTCCCTCAAAGGCAAATAAAAATATTTTTTTTGTGTCGTTTAATGAAGAACCTTTTTCGGTATTATTCAATGTTTTAAATTCAATTTTCTCTTTCCCACCCATGATCTCAACAATTCCAGTATGACTGTCATCACACCCGCTAAATGTTATAAACATTGAAAGTAAGAATATATTCAATAATATTTTTTTATTTTTATTAATAATGATCATTCCCCTCTTTATGTTCATACAAAATATGCTTTAAATATCACCACATCAAAATCGTACAACAATTATCTATTTATGTAAATATTTTCTTTTTAAAAGGATATAATTTGAATATAGCCCATTTTATTCATAATTTTAGGATGGTATTATAGATGGCTATCACAAAATCCACGCATGGAGCAAATTACATTCGAGCCTTTTGACTTATCCAATGGTTTAAAAAGCCAATGGTCCCACCTGTGAGAAGATGCACACCACAACAAAAAGACCTAACAGCACTGACTGCCCAGCATGCGGATCTGAATATAGAGCAAGAGTTGCTTACTGCGGGATAAGTTTCGAATTGTCTAACACACAGGTGTAGACGATTGTAACGAAGCCGCTCATTGACTACAATATGCGAAATAAAAAACTAATCAAAACCAAAAAAGAACACTTCCGGCCATTATGCACCATGCGTCCGTGGAAGAAAGATGGCTGTCAGAAAGTATTCAAGATTAAAGAACGATACGGACTGACTTAAGTACACGTTCCCGACTAGAGGAAGCCGGGGCTACAAAGAGCTGTATAAACAACGAACAGCGGTGGTGCTGGTGAATGCATATACATAAGATTTTTATCAGTTAAACAACATTCGCCATGTAGGTTGGATGTTAGCCAAGGAAGATTCAAATGTCATCACTGAGAAAGACATGCTATTGCAAAAAACAACACCTCAAATCCAGAGAATTAAAATAACTTGGCAACAGGATTACTGCTCTGTTATACTACTTCGATTGTTTTAATATGCCGACATTTGGGAAAACTGCTGCAGCCATAGAATTGACCCTTTGAATATCCTCACCTTCACCTTTATCGGGTGTCTAAGATAAACGTAGCTCATAGACGTGATTGCTGCGAATGGTGTGAGCGATGTATCTTCAGAAGCCTTAACGAGTCTACATTCTGCGGTGATGGCACAGTTTGAGCGGCAGGAGAATTATAACCGCACGCTCATAGAAACCATGCAACGTGAGCGAGAGGATAATCAAAAGCAACGTGAGCTGGGATCGCCAAAAGTTCGAACGTCTCAGGGGGAAGTTAGCTGATGCACGAGGCGAGGCGGCCTCTACTAATGAGAGGCTCAGTGATGAGATCCGGAAAGGCCAGCAGGAGACGAGCAAACAGCTGAGCGAGATTCTCTCTCGCATGGATACATATGGAAAACGTAAGTCGTTTTTTTGAAATATTTGTTATTGATACGTCCAACCCCATTGGGGGTACCGTGACAGGAGGCGCAGTTGTACCAAAAACCTTTACTATAAATGAGGGATATGGCCATATTAAACTGCTTATGAAAAACTATAGTAGCAGTTCAGTTACTGTTAGCCTAACACACAAAAATTCAGGTTGGGTATATTTTTCCGAGGTGATTCCAGGAGATGGATCTATTACATGGAAAAATTCCCAACATGTTTACGAACAAGGCATGCTTGGTGGAGACTATACGCTTCAATGGAGTGGTGGCGGTAGTAACGTTAATGGAGAATTTTTCGGAAAAACTAGTTCATCTATTTCCGATGTTACAAATTAATTCAAGTTTTGCTGTTGAGAAGCTCCCGATTCCCGGGGGTTTTTTTATGCTATAGCACCTCCTGCTAGAGATCGTCTGAGAACGCTAAATTAGTACATTTTCAAAACTCCCTGTTTTTATGATTGTTCCACGAAACTCTAATCCGTTGTTATGCGCTAAAAAGATGGCCGATTTTGAAGATCAAAAGCTCAGACCTTCACAAATGCAACATGGGTGATCTATATTCACCCTTTATTTACGCATGCCCAATTCTCCATCTCCCGGCCACCGGCTCCTTCATCATCCTCTTCTTCTCTTTAACTACAGGATGAAATCCTGCCAATTCATGAGTCAGAGTGAGAAAACTGAATCATTTCGAGGGAGTGTAACAGAAATTGCTTGATTATTGGCAAATCGGGTGGATTTATCTCAAAAGGAATTTCCTTATAATTAAAAAAAACGTAATTCTATCACTTCTTCTCTATTCTTTTCTAAAGTGCCGATATAATCATTACATAAATAAGCAGTCACAACATTATACACTTCGTCTCCATGAGGATATTTGTAATAAAACTCGTCGCCTGAAACACATCAAACAATGTTAATGAATTTGCGATTAAACCTGTCTCCTCTAATAGTTCTCTCTTAGCTACCTCTGGGAGGGTCTCTCCTAACTCTAATGAGCCACCAGGTAACCCCCATAAGCCATTGTCGGTTCTGCGTTGTAATAAATGCATCCGCATCACAAAAAGCCGCCATAGGATTCAAGATCAAGCTGACCGTTTCCTGTCAGCAAGGCAACGATATTTCTATTCTCATATTGACGACACATTTTTTTAATCGCATTTATTGTATAAGAGCTTTCCGGTGAAGCGATGATCCCTTCATTCCTAGCGAGTTCAATAGCCGAAGCCATGGCCTCCGTTTCATCAAAGGCTTGAGCCTCAATGATGCCTTGATTGACAAAGTGGGATACGATCGGAGCCGCAGCATGATAGCGCAAACCAGAAGCGTGCATTGCTGGTGGTCTAAAATCATACCCCAAGGAATACATCAGCAGTTTACTGCCCCCTCCTTCTCCATCTGCATAATCGTAACCATATTCACCTTTGGTAAGCGTTGGAATGGCTGTAGATTCAGTACAAATCACACGTTCCAACCGTTCTCCATAATAATCTACAAGTGGTAGGGCAAAGCCGCCAAAAGAACTGCCACCGCCTACACAGCCAATCACGATATCCGGTTCAATATTGTGACTGGTAAGCTGCTCTATTACCTCTAATCCAATTACAGTATTGTAGGTAAGCACGAAATCAAATAATGAGCCTGCTATGTTAATACTACCATTCGCTTGTGCAATTTCTTCCAGTACCTCAGAGGTTGCAAATGCGATAGAACCGTTTCTTTCACCTCTAGCCAGAAATGCCCTTCCTGCCTCTGTTTGATCACTTGGCGAAGCTATAACGTCCGCTCCGTACATTTTCATCATAAGGACCCTTAGCTTCTTTAATTCATAAGAACTGCGGACCATATAGACTTTACAATTTAAACCAGTCAGTTTTGCAGCAAGTGCCGCTGCAACACCTGTTTGACCTGCACCCGTTTCGGTAATTACAGCCGTTTTACCCTCCACTGAACCATAGTAAGCTTGCGGTAAAGCTGAAGTGATCTTAAAGCTCCCATTGCTTAAAGTATCTTCACGTTTGATATATATCCGATTAGTTGTCCCCCAAGCTTTTTCTAAGCGGTATGCACGCTGCAATGGCGTTTGGCGGCCAACCATACGGTAGCTTTGTTTAACTGGTTCTGGGATGCCGATCCAACGCTCCATAGATACAGCATGTTCGATAACCTGAGCCGGGTGATATTTCCGGTACTCTTCGACCTCTTCATATTTATATATTTTCTGTAACTGTTCTTCCGTGAGCAAACTCCTTACATTAAGCCACTGATTGATCATTAGACATGAGCTCCTTTTAATGAAGCAGCACAAGCGCACCTGCATTGTTCGGGTTCCATTTTAGTCAGTACAACTCCCAGAACTGCAGTCATTCTTTCTACGGAGGCTGCAAAATTGTTAACAACGTCTTCATGTGTAGTGGGAAGATCTGGATGGTCCTGACTATTCAGCACACAGGCCATATCTGTAACAACTCCAAGTGACATATAGCATATTCCACGTTCACGGGCCAATACTGCTTCTGGATAGCCAGTCATAGAGATGACATCATTTCCTTCGTGATAATAAATCCGGTTCTCTGCACGCGTGTTGAAACGCGGCCCTTGTATAACCAGCATTACCGCTTCATTGTGAAAACGGTATTTAGATGATATGAGGCTCTCTTCCGCAAGAAATCTCAAATCTTCACAAAAAGGGTCACTGGCTGAAACATGAACCGTTTCCGGACCGTCAAAAAAGGTATCCTGTCGTCCCCATGTTCTGTTCACAAACTGATGGGATAGCACAAAATCTCCTGAGACCATAGCAGGATTCAAACTACCCACTGCGTGTGTCGCTATCAATTTTCGTACACCAAGGTTATAAAATGCCTGGATATTGGCTCTGTAATTAACTTTGTGCGGGGGAATCTCATGCTGTATTCCATGCCTGGCAATGAAATATACCTGTTTGCCAGCAATAACACCAGACTGAATGGCCGAGGATGGATCTCCATATGGTGTTGTCATCATAAAAGAGTCATGATGCTCCAATAATTGATAGAGCCCGCTTCCCCCAATAATCCCAACTGCATTATCCATTATGTGTTAACTCCTTAATATTCACCGATTAAAACAAGCGGAAGCCATTCTACGCCGAATTGTTCGCGCAAATTGTGACCAGCCTGTTCTTGACGGTCAACGATTGATGAATACCCTTCCACTTCTATGCCCAGTTCGTGTAATATTTCACAACATCTTGCCGCAGCTGAACCTGCACCCGTCACATCGTCAATCAGCAGCACTCGACTGCCTGAAGGTAGATTTCCTTCAATAATGCTGGATTTTCCGAAAGGTTTAAGTTCTTTGCGAATCATGAAGCCGTGCAGGCCCTTTCCTCTTAAAAAGCTCAAAGTCATAATCGCGCCAATAAGCGGTAGGGCAGCGCTGCAAGGGTAATTAACTCAGGCTGGTACAGCAAACATGCGGTTCCACATAGACATCGCAAGTCCCACCTGATCGACGACATTTGTAGAGCAGGCTCAATAATCTCTCTATAATGCTGCAAGCGGTCTGCGAACATGTACATTTGCAGGGCGTTGTAATCAACCAGATGACGTTTTTCAGGTTCATAAATAAAAGTTTTAAAAATATGAAGCTGACGCATTTCTGGCGTTGGCTACATAGTTAAAAGAACCTCCTTCCCTTCATTACGTAACTTTTCCGCAAGCATTTCTATCATTGTGGTTTTGCCTACACCATTATTCCTAGTTTTTTATTCATAGCCAGACCGATCCCTGCAATCCGATTGTATCCATTAAAATCTCCTGCAAAGAAGCATTAGAAGCTCCAAGAGTACAAAATTTTTGCTGAAGAGTAATTTCGGTGATATTTCCTTGTGTAGTCAGTAGTGTGATGGAAGTCCCCTTCTCAGTAGTAACCCAACCTCCCGCTTCCTCAAGAATCAGGGATGAAGCAAGAACATCAACCAGTTTCGCCGTATAGCTGATATCAACAAAAACCGAAGCAGCACCACTCGCCAAACAGCAGAGATCCAGTGCCGCACAACCCATAGCCCTGTAGCTCTTAAGCTGAAGAATTACCCTTTTCATGGCTTGCAGCTCCCATTCCTTCTTTGCTAATCCAACAAATATGCCGTCTCCCTGATTCAGCCGTTGCTGCATCAAAGTATGGATCGGCTGTCCGTTTCGAAATGCGCCTTTTCCTTTGATAGCAGTGTATTCATGACCATTAGCTAAATTAATTACATATGCCCCACATACTTCGCCATTCTCGTCCAAAATAGCTATTGAACAGGCGTAGTAAGATAAACCCATAGTAAAATTTTTAGTACCGTCCAGAGGATCAAGGATTACAGTAAACCTCCCCCGGTTAAAGTCCAGATAACCACTTTCTTCACTGATAATATTACGGACAGCCGGAATACCCTTAAAAAAGTTTAGACAAAGTTCTTCAAGTACGAGATCAATCATCAAACTTCTTTCACCATAAGCATTAACCTCTTGAACGCTAAATAATGTTTTTTGATTTAGACAAGCCACTTGTTTGAGTGCATAACCCAATTTCGTACATTCCCTTATAATCTCTTGAACTTGTTCAATGCTGTCCGCCATGATCTCACCTTCTTTTATTAATGTAAGAAACACCTTTCCTTTGAAAAAAGAAGGGTACAGTCAGTTTCCACCGCTAACAATTACTGCACAATTAGTCTTTACTGAGCATGCGATATGCCAAGCCATAAGTACATCCTCTTCCAGCAATTTGGCATGATGATGGCAGAACCATGGATGTCCAGCAACTATGATTTTGAAAAGAAACTAACTTCATTAGTTGTTATAAGAATTATAATAATTTTATAACTCTAATAAATCACAGATAATGTCCTCATCAAAACGCATAAAAGCGGAATTCCATAAGGAATCCCGCTCAATAAAATTCATAGCCTAAATTTAGACACAAGAACATGATGAGAGCACACTGAAGAAAATCTCGTGAACAAACAAAGCATGGTTTTATATTGAAGTTAGATCCCCCATAGTCAGATAATCCGGTAGAAATGCTCAGGCCTTATTTCTGAGCATATATGAGAGCTATTGAATTTATTTACATTATATTAGCACTATATTCTTTCATTTGTAAATAGATTCCACTCATTGTACAATTTCACCTATCGTAACAAACGCCGGGCATCCTTCATCAAAGATCATCCGTACTTGTTTCACTCTGAAAGAAGTGGCTCACTTGAACTTCTGAAAACCGTACATGGGACGTGGTCATCTAAGCAATTGGCGAAGCTGCTGCGTAACATGATTACACTATTGTAGGATTGGGTGATATAAGGGATAGTATGAATAGCGCACCTACCCATCCTAACAAAGCACCGCTGACTCTATCAATACTCATGATTCATGACTCTTTTCCATTCTATTCAAACGTGAATTCTCAAAAGACCACTCTACGACTTGATCTTCAAACTGTCTAAATACGTCCTCCTGCAATCCCATATGAAAAAAACGTCTGTTTACCTGGCACTGTTAAAGTTAATGGAATCTCTGCAATCCCATCATGGAATTGAACATCGATTACCGTGTTGCCAGAAGCTGAGAGTTCTACATCACCAAATTTCCCAGAGGATTCAGTACTTGATATTGTATAACCGGACACCCTTACTTTAGCAATTCCATTTAATAAATCATTTTCAATATCATCATCTCCATAGACATTACCATAAACGCTTAATTTAACAGTCGTAGGCTCGCCGGACTTAATAGTTGGTCGACTTAATTCAATGGTATTAGTCAGTGAATTATTAAGCTTAAGCGAAAACATACTAGCGATTTCCATCCAACCTGTATTTGACCATTCTGACCAAAGACTTTCATCTTTAACTCTTACCTTGACTTGCAGAGGTTCAAATGTTGGGAGTTTCAAACTAGATAACCATGTTCCGGTTGTTGTTGTCAGGCTAGTTTTCACTTCCCCCGAATCAGACACTATGCCCCCCGACTCATCCAGGACCTGCACTTGGTATGCAGTGAATTTGGTTAGCTCTGCATCCTTCTGGTTCCATAGAATCGATGGGTTGCTTACATCGGTCTCAGAGGGACTCTCTTGCGTGCCCAGTGGATAGGTCAATGTCACCAACGGTGCCTGATTTTCCTGCACTTGTACTGGAACCAGTCGCTGTACCGTGGTTCCATCCCCTAAGTGTCCCTCATTGTTACCTCCCCACGTCCAAATACTTCCATCGGTTTTCGACGCTATCCCGCTCTTTGCTCCCCCTGCTACAGAGCTCACGCCACTTAAATCCGTTACTCTAACCATGTCGGTCTGCTCCGGTTCTGGCGTTACCTTTCCATTGCCTAGCTGGCCATAACTGTTGATTCCCCAAGCCCATACACTTCCATCGGACTTCACCGCAAAGCTTGTTCCACTTCCTCCAGCTATGGATTTCACCTCACTCAATCCAGGCACCTTATATGGTGTTCCAAACTTATAGAATACTGTTCCTAACATCCAAACGCTTCCGTCTGCTTTTAGGAACACTCCATGGGTAGTCCCACCGACGATTCGCGTGATTTCGGTTAATCCGTCAAGTTGCTTAGGTTCTACCTGCTGTGTATCGCCTATCCCTAGATTGTTGTAATAATTCGCTCCCCATCCCCATACTCTTCCATCGGTTTTCAACGCATATACAAAACTATTCATACCTGCTGCCAAGGCAGTTACCCCAGTAAGGTTGTTTACTTTAACTGGGCTGGTTTTGTTGTACTGGTATCCTATGCTTCCGTTCCCTAACTGGCCATAGTGATTTCCTCCCCAAGCCCAGACCGTGCCGTCACTCTTTAACGCATAACTATTGGATTGACTGGCTGTTATGGCGATAATTCCCTCCAACCCTGGTACCCGTGTCGGTACATATGAAGAAGTAGCCCCTGTGCCTAACGCCCCCAATGATCCGCTTCCCCATGACCACACACTTCCATCTGCTTTTAGTGCCAAGCTATGCTCGCTTCCTGCTGCCACGGCTACTACATCTGTTAAACCCAAAACTTGCGTCGCTGTTGTTTTACTGGTTGTCGTTCCGTCCCCCAGTTGACCTCCACCATTGGAACCCCATGCCCACACCGTTCCATCCGCTTTCACATAAAGGGTGTGGTTCGTGCTGGAACTAATAAGACTTAGAGGAGTTTTAGCATAGTGCACACCTTCAGCAGAAAAATTCCCCGCCTCATCCTTCGCAACTACCTTTAACTTATAGGTTCTATCAGAGCTCAGACCCGTATATGTGTATTCATTTAGAGTAGTAGTGCCTATAAGCTTTGTGCCAAGATATATGTCGTATCCAGTTACCCCCACATTATCACTCGAAGGACTCCATGTTATTTTTAAGCTATCATAATTTCTTAGTAGAGTAGAAAAACCAGTAGGTGTCGAAGGTTTGGTCTTATCTACCTTAGCCTGACCAGACACCTCATCACTAATTAAATTCACATTATCTATAGACCTAGCGTAAACATTATATAATCCCGCTTCACTAACAATGACTGGCTGAGTGTAATCCTTCCATTCTTCATCATCTATTTTATATTGATACTTTTGAAAACCACTATTCGGGAAGCCTTTGTCTGTATCATTGCCTCCTGTTAATGTGATAGTTACTAGCAGGTTTGTCCATTTTAAAGGCTCAATAGTCATAATTGGTACTGTTGGCTTGGTCCTATCAATTTTTGCTTCCCCAGAAACTTCCTCACTAAGATTAGCTGCAATATCTACTGATCGGGCAACAAACTTATATAAACCCTCAGTATCGACAATAATAGGTGCGGTGTAATCCTTCCATTCCCCATTATCAATCTTATACTGGTACTTTTGAAATCCGCTGTTAGGAAAACCTTTATCCGTATCAGTTCCACCCGACAACGTGATGGAGACCGACTGATTAGTCCATTTGGATGGTTCAATTGTCATTATCGGTTTAGGCGGATTGGTCTTATCAACTTTGGCCACCCCAGTTACTTCTTCACTATGGTTAAATACATTGTCCACTGATCTGGCGTAAACATTGTATAGTCCTTCTGTATCGATTACGAAAGGAGCAGTATAGTCTTTCCATTCTCCATCCTGGTTGATCTTGTACTGATATTTTTGAAAACCACTATCCGCATCCGTTCCTCCAGCTAATGTAATGGTGACAAACTTATTCGTCCATGCTGTAGGATCAACTGTCATTACAGGGATGGTCGGATTAGTAGTGTCTACCTTAACCGTTTCTGTTAACACTTCAGAGTCGTTTCTATTCTTGTCTCGAACATAAGACTTGAAATTATATATTCCTGTATTTGGGATTCATATAGGCGCTGTATACTCTTTGTATTCAGAATCGTTAAGATCATAAAAATATTTATAAATACCAGATGCATTATCTTCTCCGGATAAATTATAATAAACGTTTTTCCATACCATTCATTGACAATTATAATTGATTATTTTATCTCTAATACTAAATCTCTGCATACTTTATAAGGGTCACAGAAACTAATACTTTTATCTAAGTCTATTACAAAATCTATCAGCAATCTTTCATTACTTTTATTAAAAACTTTTAACCTGACATCTTCTCCATATGTTAAACCCAGTAACTCGTCGATATCTTTTTTCTTAATCTCTTCATTGGTAGTTTTATTCAATACTACAACGTTAACATTTCTTATCTCCTTGAACCTTTCCCTACTTTTATCAATATTCACTCGATATGGTAGGTGTTCTTGTTCTATTAAAACATCTACTTTTTCCATAAACTTTTCATGGTTCGAGAAACTAACATTAGAAAGTTTTCGATTTAATGAAGATTTTGATTCAATGAGCCAAGGTGTAAGAAAAAAAAAGAGAATAGTTGAAGCGACACAGATAAGAAGCAAAAGTTGCATTTTTTTTTCTAATAAGTGTCTTGCAAAAAAAAGATAGATTACGATACACAATAAAAAAATAGTAATATTAAAAAATAAAGAATCATAGTGGGTTACTTTGAATAAATCACCACCACCAATAGAAAAGATTATTCCTATAACTAAAAACCACATACCTACTCCAATTGCTGCGCTTAACGCAATAAAAAATATACTCATTTTCAATTTCTTTTTATTCTCCTTTGACTTGGTACCAGATCCCCCATCATCCAAAAGAATTAGAATAGGGTGCACAGTCTTTTGATAAAATTCAAATACATATTTATATGTGAAGACTTTTATAGTTAGTTTACACCTCCAAATAAACTTTACTTCTTCCCTTGTATCTATCAGCAGATTGAAAATATAGGGATTTATTTCTAATATCACCTATAAATAGGATCATCGGATTTTCACCTTGCTTTATGTATATCTGTTCAGTTTAATTCATATTAATCCATCCTGATAACCATTTTGATTGCATTGGCTGGAACACCGACTTTGTAGCTCCAAAGATCAGATACACGGCCCTCGTCTACAATGGAAAAGCGGAACATGGTCGCACAAGTGGCGCTCCCTTTCGAATATGATCTATGACCGCTGCCGGATCTAGCGCAGCCAGCGGTTCCAGCAGCTGTATCCAGCTCAATTCATAGCTACATTTAGTAATTAGTAGAGATAAAGAAACAAAATAATTATACTGATCGAAAAAATCCTTTTCTAGTACTAATTCCCCCAGGAAGCAGAATAAACATTTCTGCATAATATTCCGGAAAAAGTTCAATAGAAACAACAACCAATAAAGATCAAATTCACGGAGTTGTTCCAAACTCAATAATGATTCTATCACCCAGCTTAAGGACTCTACGGCAATTACCCCTTTTTGGGCCGGCGGGCAATGAGCCTTACCAGCTCCAGCAGAAGGATCGGCAGCGAAACCGAAGAAGGATACGCGAGATAGCGGGGCTCCCAGACTGGAGAGAACTTTTCTTTGTATTTTCTAAGGCCCAGGAATCCATACCAATGGCCTCCATGCTTAAAAACTAAATGGGCAAGCTTCTCTTCCCGGATGGCGGACTGAGTTTGCCCTACGCTTGATAGCGGGGCCATGCCTAAATTAAAGTATGCATACCCCTGTTCCTTTGCCCATTTTAATAGGCTGACAAATAAATGATCCATGGTTCCGTTAGGCGTAACCGGGAGATGGCGCATGAGATCCACTGACAGTGTGTCGCCATTATCATAGCTGGGTGCCAAAGAGGCAAACGCAATGATCTCACCACTTGGACTATACAATAAACTGAGTGTGGATTGCTGCAAGTAGTCCGCATCGAACCAGCCGAGCGAAAATCCCTTTTCCTTTTTTCCATCCAGCCACTTTTGCGAAATTTCATACAGCTGTTTCATTAAATCCTCTGGATGAGGAGGTTGTACGACCTCAAAGCGGAAGCCCTCACGTTCGAACCGGTTAGTAACGCTACGCAGATTTGCGCTTGGTTTACCGCTAAGGGTAAAGTGTTCCAAAGAAACCAAAGCCTCTTCACCCAATTTAAAGAAACGGTAGCCATTCTCATGATAAATTGGAAGGTAATGCGGAGAAACCTGGTAGAACACAACCGTTAAATCATAAAGATCTGCAAAGCGCTGACTTTCCTGAATGGCTTCACTGACCAAATTCTCTTTACCTATGGGATCACCAAGAACGACGAATTCCCTGCGGACAATGGCATAGGGGATCAACACCTGATCGTTGCATGCCCAAAAAAAGCTTTTATCTCCGGCAAATAATACGTGGGTCAGCAGGTTGCCTTGTTCGTGCTCAAGGAATCTGTGCAATCTGGCCCGTTCTGCAGCAGAAGCCCCTTTATTGGCTAACCGGTTTGGCCTAAGAATGAAAAAAAGTGTGATCAGCAGCCAAGCCATTACCAGACCTGCAATTGCAGCCGCAGCATGCTGTTTCGGATTAATAAGCCACATTAGCTTCGCACTCGAAGACCAATGCTTAAGGATCGCAGGCGGAATCCCCGTAGCAATCAAATCGTAGACATAGGCAGCCAGAAGCGTTACAAGCCCCCAAAGGGCTGCTTTTCCTTGATCAAAGGGTGTAGCGACTCTGAAAAATCGGTTTCGTGATATCCAAAGCAGCAATGCCACGATGAGCAGGAAGATCGCTTCCTCAAAATCAAACGCCTTGGTAAATGTGAACAGTGCACCGGCACAAAGAAAGAATAGAGTCAGCCGGTACGCCCGCTTTACCCGATGCGAAATCCCCCAGGAAAGTACGAGCAGCAATAGGCCAATGATTACACTTAATTGATGGGACAACCTCATCAGTGGAGCCGACAGCAGCTCCTCGGTAAATTGCAGCCGATTGAGCAGACCGGGTGTAGCGGCAGAGAGTAAAAGCACGATGCCACTTGCAAATACAAGCTTGCCCAGCGACCAAGCCCCGATCTCCCCGACAACTCCGAGCCGGGTTGGAAATTGCCATATCTTTTGCCAGTTGTTCAACACGCTCTCGAAGCCCACATTGTCCCGCCCGCTCTCTCCTTCACGCTCCCTGGCAAAATCAAATGCAGCTAGAATAAGACCGATCACCCAAGGGAAAAGGTAGTACAGCAAACGGAATAGAACAAGGACGGCAGCCGTCTTGTCGGATGGGTAACCCAATTGTTGGAGTCCCAGCAGAGCGGTTAAATCGAAGCCGCCGATACCGCCCGGAGCCATACTGAGCAGGCCGGTAATCGCTGAGAGTGTATAGATGCCAAGTGCCTGAGCAAGAGAAAGTGCAGGAAGAAAGCAGGAGCCGATGAGCCAGAAGGAAATTCCCGCAAAAGCCCACTCCAATAAGGAAGCGCCAACAGAGGCTACGATTGTAGCTGCATTCATCCGGGGCAGGTTCCGGTTCAACCACTTTGCGTAAAATGACGTACGCTGCAATATCAAGTACCCAGGTAAATACAAGGCGGTTGCCCATACCGCATAGATCGTCCAGGGATGAGATTGTAGGACAGGCTTCATAGGCAATACGCCGAGAATGCCAGCCCATGAGAGTACAGAAAGTCCGGTTATTGTAATTGTGGAGAGGAAAGCGATGGATGCAGTAATGGTCTTCGCAGGAATTTTCCGCTTTCGGTATAGGAATGTCCGCAAAGCGGCTCCGGCAATCCCGGAGAAGCCGATGACACTATTGGAGGTATTAGCGATCCATGAATATCGAAAGGTCTCCCAGAAACGGAGTGGAATACGGAAATGACGCCGGAGAACAAAATCGTATAGACTAACCGCCGCAACCGAGATCAGCGCAAATCCAAACAGTAGAAGTACAGTCGCCGGCTTCATACGGTGAAGAATGTGAAGAGTGCCGACCCAGTCAATTCTTCGGAATTCCTTCTTCCCCTCCCAGTAAATGAACAGAATCACCGCTGCAGGAATAATGATCTGAACCAGCTTATAGCGGTAAAGAGCTGAGAAAAGCTGTACAATCTGCAATCGTCGAAGAATTTCCCCGAACCTTTTCATAGGCACCCCTCGCTTTCTCCACCTATGCTTCCCATTTTTATAGTGCTTAATCCACATTACCAGGCAGCTTCAGCCGCAGATCAGCGGTGAAGAACAGCCGGTAGATCAGCATGCTCAGCAGCATGCTCGTAATTGCCGCAGACGCGGTGAAGGAGAACACAATAAGAATCTGGTAACGCACGGCTATTACCGGATCGGCTCCGGCAATAATCATCCCGGTCATCATTCCGGGGAGCTGAACAAGGCCCACCGTCTTCATGCCGTCAATCGTAGGGATCATACTGAATTTCACGGCTCTCGCCCTAACCTTCTGCATGGCCTGCTGAGCCGTGGCTCCAAGCGACAGCAGCGTTTCGATTTCTCCCTTGTTCTGCTGCATTTCATGCTTGAGGTGGTTGATGAACAGCCCGGAGACGACCATTGCACTGCCGATGGTCATTCCGCTGATTGGAATGATATACTGCGGTGTGGCTTTGATAATATGCAGGCCAAGCAGTATCCCCATCATCAAAAGCTCCATAGCTAAAATCGCCACAGCAATTCTCCAGACCAGTCCGGGCAATCCCTTCCCTCTCTTGGCTGCATTCCATGAGGCGACACCGATCATAAAGACAATAATCAAGACGACATAAATCATATGCTCAGCCTGGAAAATAAACTGCAGCACGTAACCAACTGCCAGGAGCTGAATCGCTGACCGTATGGTTCCAACGGCAATATCTTTTTCCAGGCCGAGCTTTTGCCAGATGGAGACCAGCATGGTTCCCATAACAAACAGAAGGGTAAAGCTTAGTGCGGTTAGTGTCATGAATGCACGGCTCCTCCCACGGGCTGATCAAAGAAAGCAGCACTGCTGTATTCCTGCATCCCGCCTTTGTCTATAACCCAGGTTCGATTGCTGATTCTATGGGCCTGCTCCAGATCATGGGTGACCCAAATCAGGGTTGTTCCTTCTTCCTTATGCCGGTTCATCAACAGTGCTTCGACCTTCCTTGTACTGTCTATATCCAGTGAGGCTGTGGCCTCATCCAGCAAAAGAATGCTTGGCCGAAGCAGCAGCGTGCGGATCAATGAGATGCGTTGTTTCTCCCCGCCGGAGCAATCCTCTGCTTTTTTGGCAAGGTCCAAGTGGTCAAGTCCAAGCTGTTCCATAAGCTGTGCACCAAGTGCAGCATCATAGGGCTGTCCATGCAGTCTGCTGATCGTACGCAAATTATCCTCGATGCTGCCTGGCAGCATTACCGCTTGTTGGGCCACATAAGCAACCGCCATTCGCCATTCACGCGGATTTGAATTTTTAAATGAAGCGCCGTTCAGCAGCAAATCTCCTTCATCTGGTATGTCCAGCAAGGCCAATATCCGCAGCAGTGTGCTTTTCCCCTGTCCAGAAGCGCCGATAAGCGCAACCCGCTCCGGCTTGGTGATTTCAGCAGAGATACGTGAGAACAAATACCTGCTCTCCCCCTGCGCTCCAGCCTCCCAATTGAATTTGGCCAGATTATGTATTTCAAATACAGCACTCACAGTGCATCTCTCCTCTCATTAAATCTATCAATAATCAGCACCCTATATTATAAGCATTCAGTCCATCACATACATGAGGCTAGTTAAGAAAGTTTTAATAAATGGAGTTTAGTATGAAGAGTATTCCAGTAGGCTGCCCAGAAAAGAGGAGGAAATATGTTTAAATCGAAATTAATCATAGCTTCAATAGCTTTATGTACTTTGGGAGCGAGTTCCCTCGTTCATCCCAGATCAGCAACTGCTGCCCAGCCGGTCCCGGCTTCAAAATCTGCGTATGATCATATTGTCATAGTAATCGAAGAAAATCATTCCTCACGGAAAATTCTGAATAACTCTTCAGCTCCATATATGAACAGCTTGGCTAAACAAGGATTGAGCCTCACCAATCACTATGCCATCACGCATCCAAGTCAGCCGAATTATATTGAGCTGTTCTCCGGCTCCAATCAGGGTGTAACAGACGACTTGTCCCATCCCCCGACGAACCATGCCAATTTGGCTTCTGAGCTTATTAGTCACGGGTATACCTTTGGCGGCTATTCAGAAGGCCTGCCCGAGGTGGGATATACCGGTCCTTATGACCTGAGAACAAAATATGCAAGAAAACATAACCCTTGGGTCAATTTCTCCAATCTGCCGTCCAGCATCAACATGCCGTTAACCAGCTTTCCCAAGGATTTCAATCAGCTCCCGACCGTTTCTTTTGTCATACCGAATCTAAATAATGACATGCATGACGGCAGCATTAAGACTGCGGACCAGTGGCTCAAGAGTCATCTGTCTGCCTATGCCGGCTGGGCCGCTAACAACAATAGTCTTCTTATCGTTACCTGGGATGAAGATGATATGAGTGAGCATAAAAAAATACCAACCTTTATAGTTGGCGCTAAGGTCAAGAAAGGCTCTTATACCATAAAAACTAATCATTACTCATTGCTCCGCACCCTTGAAGATATGTATGGACTGAACACCCTTGGAAAAAGCAAAGATGCCCAGCCCATCAAAATAAGGTAAGAATGCAGAACAAACCTTAAATTATTTGCTGATCAGATAGATTAAAAATACTGCAGCAAGCACAAACCGGTAGTACGCAAACGGTGCGAGCTTCAGCCGTTCAAGCAGCTTCAGGAAGGTAATCACGGCGAGTAGGGCAAGGGCAAAGGCGACAATAAATCCGGTGATAAAAAATCCGGCGTCGGCTGCCGTTAGGGTATGGTAGCTTTTTAGCAGCTCATAACCGCTTGCGGCTACCATCATCGGAATGGCAATGAGGAAGGAGAAATTGGTTGCCGCTTTGTAGCCCGCACCTGCCAGCAGGCCCCCGGCAATCGTTGCTCCCGAACGGGAGAAGCCCGGCCATAAGGACAGGCACTGGAACAAACCGATGGTGATCGCTTGCTTGTAGGATAGCTGATCAATATTCTCTGCCTGTACTGCAGTGCGTTTGTATTGACCAAGCAGCATGAACAAGCCTCCCATAACAAGTCCTGCGAGCACTGTATAGGGAGAGAACAAATACGTTTTGATGAAGGAATGAAGGACGAGTCCCAGCACCATAGCAGGCAAGCAGGCCAGGATAACATGGATCAGGTTCAATTTCTGCTTCGCATTCGTATTTCCATTCTCGGAATCCACTTTTACTAATCCCAGCAAGCCAAGAATCCGCCGCCAGTAAATGACTGCCACGGCAAGAATGGCTCCAAGCTGAATAATGATTTCGAAGGTCTCTGCTTTTTCTCCTTTGAATCCAAGGAGCTCTCCGCTTAAGATGAGATGGCCTGTGGAGGATACCGGCAGAAATTCTGTAATCCCCTCGACAATGCCTTGAATGATAGCAATGATGTAATCATGCATGTATAGCTGGCTCCTCTCTGCTGTAATTATTGATAGGGCTATTCATAGAAGCGCGGATAAGAACAATACTGCTCTTATCCGCGTCTTTCTAATATTTTCACAAAAAAGTTGTCAGCTACTCCGGCTTATTCGTGATGTCTGCCCTCATGATCGTCCTTCACCTGCACCACTTGCTTACCTGTTAAGTCAACCGAATCAGGAGTTGTTCCATTAATAGCAGACAACTGGACATCCAGGCTAGCAGTTAATGTATGTGAAGCTCCTTGGGTATCCTGTCCGGTAAAAGTGATGTCAAATTGCTGGCGCTGAATTTCATTGGCAGGACTAATTACCGCATGCAAGCTGAGGCTTTGAATCTGGACGCCATCTGTCAGAGCAATATCCTTGGGGTTAAACAGACTTTGCCGAAACAGCTTCTCAGGATTGCTTTCCTTCGCTGCTCTGCCGCTCTCAGTGGAACGCTCCCATTTGGACTGTTCCGAAAGATGTTTGAAAGCAACCGGTGCAAGGGCTTGCACCACAGCCGGGATTTGTGCGTTGTCTAGCTGGAGTGAAATATCCTTGGAACCGTCCTCTCCCGTAGTGGATGTGATCTCATTCTTCAAATTTCCGATCAATGCATCAATGACCGTCTCTGCCTGGGAGCTGAACCAAGCCTTGTCCTTGGTCTCCTTCCCTGCTTTCCGATGATCCTCCCTATCCTTGTCCTGCTTCACATAATAAATATCCGAAGCATCGCTCTTCCAGACTTGCCCGTCAGGCTGACTGTAAAGACTGATAGTCTGGGCATTTGTTTTCCCGCTGATCTTGACGGTTCCGCTCACGGCTTCATTTTGCCGACTTGCCTTCAAGTTGCTCTGGGCCTGGCTAATCAGGGAACCATTGTCCTTAAGAACCGCATCTGCCTGAACCGTAACACTTGTCAGATTCTGCGTGGTATTCTTGAGCGCAGCCTTGTAATCATCATAACCCGAGGTCCCTGCAAACGCAGTAAGTCCAGTAGCTAACATTACAGCACCGCTAATCCCAACTGCACTTCCGGTCAATAGCCACTTCTTCTTCATTCTTGAACCTTCCTTCCAATGCTGAATTTTCTTGCAATCCAAGCCTAAGCGATAATCCTAAATTCGCAATGAAGAGACTATTAAATAAATCTTAAATTATTAGGCACTACAGGATTCAGATTGGAATTCTTAATTCCATATGAACTCTGAGACTGAATCTATAGTAAAACCTGGTCTTTCTTGGTTTTCGTCAAGTAAAGGACCAGTCCCAGGATGATTGCGATAAAGATGATACTGGTACCGGTAGTACCCAGCTGGAGTCCGCCTTCGCTGCGGGGCTGCGACAGATAATCACCCAGCGACGCTCCCAAAGGGCGGGTCAGTATATAAGCCATCCAGAAGGCTGTGACAGCGTTCAGCTTGAGGCGAAAGTGCGCCAGCGTTACGGCACCAATCAGTGCGGCAAAAATGACTGCCGAAATCCAGTACCCGAGATCCAGACTTTCGGCAACAAGATCTCCGGCTGCGGTACCCAGGGCAAACGTAAAGAGAATGGCCAGCCAGTAAAAGGCTTCCCGTTTTTTTGTGGTAATCGAATGGATCGACAGGGTCTTCTCATTGGCGTACCAAGCCACAAAGGTTACAACCAGCGCCAGTGAGAAGTAAATTGTCGTTGATTCCAGTGGCACTCCGAGATTGTCTACAAGGTTGTCAGTAATCAGTGTCCCCACTACGCTGATCAGTACGACGGCCAGCCAATATAACGAGGGTACGTATTTGGTAGAGGACATCTGAAAGAAGAGTGAGATGATCAGCAGGCCGGTGATCACCAGGGTGGTGAGCGTTAAGCCCCAATTCAGGTTGAAATTCAGAAAGTCTGCTGCTGTTTCTCCCACCGTGGTGGCCATAATTTTAATGATCCAGAAAAAAATCGTAACCTGTGGAACCTTGCTCCATATTTGGCGTTCATTCATATCCAATGCTTCTGCTCCTATCATTGAAGGACTCCCCTTTCATTTGTAACCTGAATTGTGGTATTTCCACCTGCGCAACTTCCTGGCTATACCTCCTTCCGGTCAAAAAAGATATAGCCCAGCGTTACAAACAAAAACAAGCCGGACAATAAGAATAAGGTGGTGGTGGCAAGTCTGCCCGTGGAAACGGTATGGCTTAACCATAGTGAATACCAGTCTGTATAGGATGTTATTGAAAAAAAAGCGAAGCCGTTAATCAAGTAAGGAACCGTTTTGGCCCCGGTGTATAACAGAATGGAAAAAACAAGAAATCCTGCGGCACTGCGGAAAAATTGAGCCGTAAATACGAACAAGGCTGCAAGAGACCACATAGACAGGAACGCAGCAGCGTAGGCTTTCAACAGACTGAAGATATGGAGACTGCCCGTACCCGGAGTCCCGAACAGCAGGTTGCACAGTGTGCTTGCCGTTCCCAAGAGCAATAGCAGAATGCCGATGGCTATGCCAAGAACAAGAAATTTGGCAGTGTATACTCCGAGTCTTGTGACTGGCCGCAGCAGCGCCAGCTTCAAGGTACGTGATGAAATTTCCTGTGGGAATAAATCAGCAATCTCCACCATCATGAACAAGGGGATCAAGAAGACGGTGTATATCTCCAGCATTTGAACCGGATAGGAAGGACTGACGGCAACAATCCCCAATATCGGCTGCAGAGAATGGAAAAGTAAAATCAGCAGTACTGGAAGGATGACGGATACCAAGATGAAGATGATAGTTTTTTTGCGGTAGATCATGAGCTGCAGTTCGTTTCTAATTGCTGCTGTTAAGCCCTCCATTATCCATCAGCTCCTTTCCCTTTTGCAGCTCGGCAATGTAATATTGTTCGAGAGAAATATTGTCCGCAAGCAGTTCATGCACATTCCCTTCACGTACCAGCACGCCTTGATGCAGAATGCCCACTCTGTTGCAGAGCTGTTCCAATTCATGAATCATGTGGCTGGAAATCAGAAAGGTGATTCCCTGTTCAGCCGATAATTGCTTAACCAGAGCACGAAAATGAACTACGCCTTCAATATCCAGTCCATTGGTTGGCTCATCCCAGATCACAAATTCCGGGTAGTGCAGGATGGATGAGGCCATGGCCAGCTTTTGCTTCATACCAGTGGAGAAGTGTCTTATTTTCTCTTTGGCAAAAGCGGCCAGACCCACGGCTTCCAGCACTTCATCCAGCCGCTGGGGCGGCAGCTCCGGATAGAAGCTTGCATTCAGCTTTAAATATTGGCGTGCTGTGACATAATCGTAAAAATCGGCGGATTCGATCATGCAGCCTACCTTCCTCATACTCGATGCGAAGGATTGATCCAGATCTTGTCCAAACAATGAAATGCTCCCAAAGCTCGGAGTAAGCAGTCCGGTCAGCATTTTCAGAAGCGTAGTTTTACCTGCACCATTGGGTCCGAGTAATCCGTAGATATCTCCCTTGCTCAGTGTCAAATTCACACCGCTAATCCCTCTACCGCTATGGAATTCTTTGCTCACTCCTGTCAGCTTGGCTATGCTTTCCATGCCTTCTCCCCCTTGGCGTAACCTTTTATCCTTTTCCAGTAAGCTTTCACGCTAATTTAGAGTAAAGGATAAATCTAAAATACCTGTGAACAGACCCTTAAATAATTCTTAACTCCGGAGCACACAAAAAAAGCCAAAGCATCCCGAAGGCTTTGGCTTTTTTGCTTATATTCAGGAGCGGAACCGATATCCGGCGCCCCAAAGTGTTTCGATGTATAGCGGATTGGCAGAATCCTCTTCGATTTTCTCGCGGAGCTTGCGGATATGCACGGTTACCGTCTGGGTATCTCCGAGAGAGTCAACTCCCCATAGCCGCTCAAAGAGCTGATCCTTGCTGAATACATGATTGGGATGTAATGCAAGAAAGTAGAGCAGATCGAATTCCTTCGTGGTGAGCGACACCTCCTCATCCCGGACAAAAGCACGGCGGGAGTCCGGATTCAGTCTGAGCCCCCTGATTTCCAGCTCACTCGTGGATGATCCCCGGCCCTTGAGGCGGTCATATCGGGACAAATGGGCTTTTACTCTGGCAACCAGTTCAGCGGGTTTAAAGGGCTTGGTCATATAATCATCCGCTCCAAGACCCAGCCCGCGCACAATGTCGATATCCTCCCGTCTGGCGGTGACCATCAGGATAGGAATATCAAGCTCGCCGCGAATCCTTTTGCATACCTCGAAACCGTTCAGCTTGGGCAGCATGACATCCAGCACAATGAGCTCGAACTTCCCGCTAAGGCTGAGCTCCAGGCCTTGTTCTCCGTTTACGGCGATTTCGGTCTGATATCCATTCATCTCCAGATAATCCCGCTGAAGCTCGGCAATCGAAGGCTCATCTTCCACAATCAATATCGTCCGCTTCATTCTCCTGCGCCTCCTTCTTCGATCGGTAAAACAATGCGGATCTCCGTCCCTGCGCCTTCCTTACTGTCCGCATGAATCGTTCCCCCATGCTCCAGAATAATCTGTCTGGCGATGGCAAGGCCCAGTCCGCTGCCGCCGGTATTCGTATTCCTGGACTGTTCCGCCCGGTAAAACCGTTCAAAGATATGCCCGGCCGCTTCCGGGGGAATGCCCGGCCCATTATCACCAATGGCCAACGTAAAGTTCTTTCCCTCAACCAGAGTCTGCACCGTGATTCTTTTCTCAGGCTTATCCATATACTTTAGACTGTTCTGAATGATGTTGCCTAGCACACGCTTGAATGAGTCACGGTCTACCGATATCCGTGCCGCTTCCCCGCCGTTCATATCAATTTGCAGATCAACCTCCTGTTTCTCCAGCTCCACCTCTAGCTCCTCAGCCCAGTCCTTCAGGAAGGGCAGAATGGGTACAGATTCAAAAGAAAAGGGCAGCTTCTGCATATCCAGCTTCGAGTACAGAAACAATTCATCAATCAGATGATCCATTTCACCGGCCTTGGCGGCAATCGTACGCATGTATTTTTCATTTTTTTCCGGCGAATCCGCCACGCCTTCCAATATTCCGTCCACATAGCCTTTAATGGCAGTGATGGGTGTCTTTAAATCATGGGAGATATTCGTGATCAGCTCTTTGCGATTGGATTCATATTGCTGCTGCATGAGAAGTGATTGCTGAAGTCTTGATCTCATTTCTTCAAAAGCCATCCCAAGCTGACCCAGCTCATCCTTGCTGTCAATTTTCACCCTGAAGTCCAAATTCCCCTCAGTCACTAGCCCCGCCGCTTCGCGCAGTTCCAGTAAGGGACGGATAATCTTTCTGGACATATAGGTGGTCAACAGCGTATGCGTCAGCAGCAAGATGACTACGGTAGAAAGGAACAGAATCGGAAAAAAAGTCCTCACGAAGTGAACCAGAGGATCCGTTTTGTTGATCAGAAAAATACTTACGGGCTCTGATGCTTTCGATAATAAGTCAAATTGAGCGATTTGATACCAGTCATTATTATACTTCTTCCGAAAAGGTTCTTCATGAACCCCTGCATTCTTGAAAGCTGGCAGTTCATCCAACAACCCCTGTTCAAGCAGAAGACCCTTTGAAGCATACAGTGTCTTCTGGTCAGAGCGGATGAATAGTGAAGTGTTCTTCTTGAGCATATCCGCTGACAAATCGTCCAAAAAAGCGGTGTCCGTAAGCAAATCTGTATTTTGCATAAAGGTGTGCTTGATCAGATTGCGGGTATCCCTCTCTTCAATACCTTCAAATTTATTCTCATATGTGCTTTTCAGGCTTTGTACATCACCATGATAGACGATTGTCAGCAGCGAGGCCGTCAGGAGAAGCAGGAGCAGCGGAACGATCAGCATTGCCGCATAAGACAGCCGAAATTTCAAACGAATGGACATATCCGGTAATCACCCTGTCTCTTATAGTTCCAGAATGTACTTATCATACGACATTTCATGCAGCATACGAAAGTACGAGTCGGAAACCTATGCCGCCCGTTCCTTTTTTCTGCGCAACAGCCACCATGCCAGCAGCAGCACCACAACTCCGCATATAACATAGCTCACCGGATGTAAATACTGCTCTACAATGCTCCAGTTCCCTCCCAGCCGGTATCCGAGATATACAAGGGCGATGTTCCAGGGAATACAGCCAAGAAAAGTGAATACTACAAATTTCCAGGATTTCATGCCGGCAACCCCTGCAGGTAAAGAGATAAACGTCCTTATAAAAGGCAGCATCCGTGTGAAAAATACAGTTCCCTCCCCAAATCGCGCAAACCAGCGTTCCGCCTGTTCCAGATGATGTGCATTCAAAAGAATATATTTACCGTACTTATCGAGCAGCCTCCTGCCCCCGACTCTGCCGACATAATAGGCAAGGATTGACCCGATGAGATTCCCAACGACTCCGGCAACAACAACTTCTGCAAACGATAGTGATCCCTGGGCAACCAGAAAACCGCCGCTGAGCATAATCACCTCACTGGGAATGGGAATGCAGGCGCTCTCCAGGATCATTCCGATCCAAATTCCCCAGATTCCCATTGTATCCACAAGGTGGAGCGCCGTTTCAGATATTGAGGCCAGCAGTTGCTGCATTGTTTCCCCTCCGTTTCATTTAGAAAATAGTATTCAATATAAAGCTGATTGCGACCCCCAGCACCAATCCGGCCAACACTTCAAGCGGTTGATGGCCGAGAAGCTCCTTGAGTTGTACTCCTGGCGTCTCATCTTTCGTGATCTGCGAAAGATTATTGCTTATCCGATTTAAAAGAGCAGCATGCATCCCTGCATGACGGCGGACACCCGCGGCATCATACATTGTGATCGCGCATACGACCGAGGCAATGGCAAACAGAGAAGAATCAAAACCGTTAATAATCCCTACAGACGCTGCCAGAGATGCCGCCGCTGCAGAATGCGAGCTTGGCATTCCTCCTGTACTAAAAGCCAGAGCCGAATTCCAGGTTCCGTTACGAAAAAGGTTCAAGGGGACCTTGATAACCTGGGCCAGGATCATAGAGATTAAGGCGGATACAAGGGGGAAATTATAGATCGTATTCGTATGCAATGTCGGTAAACCTCCTGTTATCAACTGGGTCCGCTTAATCGAAGTGTAATGCCTATGTATAAACTGGTCATGAAACAAATCTTAAGCGTTTATTAACTTATTCATAACGGAAAATCCACCCTATGCTAAGAAGTATCTGTTATAGTGGAACAAAAAAATAAAGGGAGTTCAACCATGCTGAAGTTTAATGTACCCAAATGGTTATACTGCATATGTATTATTGGTATCGTACTGCTGATGATCCCCAAGTTTTCTTTTAATGATCCAGATACCTTCTGGCATATAGAGGTTGGCCGTTACATGATTGATCACGGACAAATTCTGCACTATGCAATCCATACTTTTTACGGAGACAAGCTGCCTTATGTGCCGCATGAATTCGGATTTCAAATTCTGGTAGCCCCGCTTTATTCAGCGTTTGGCTGGCCGGGGGTATACCTCTTGACTGCAGTTTGTTTGTTCTTTCTAGTGCTTGGACTATACCGGCTTGGCAAAGTATCGCGTAAAGAGCTAGGGCTTCAGGAAGAGCATGTTCTCTTGCTTCCATTTGCATTACTGATCTCCATCTGGATTTATTACAATTATTTTAAGGGCCGTCCGCAAATGATCTCTTCATTTATGATCGTCTGGTTTTTCGTTTATTTAAGGGAATACCAGCTGAAAGCCAAAGGGAAGTATGCCACTGCCATGATCATCCTTTCATGGATGACGGCCAATTTTCATGCGGGAGTATGGCTTGTTATTGCTGTATTTACAGGGATGGCGCTGTTTGAATCCTTACTAGATCAAACGATAAATTTGTCGTATTGGGCTGGACGGCCTTTGAGCGCTCTATGTATGGTTTTTCTGAATACCTTCCCGAAATTGTTGCTTATGATCATCCGGATTATGTGATTGTAAGCAATGGAATCTCTCGAAAGCTTTTCGAAGGATGGGTGAACCAATTTGGACAGCCTGTTTATAAAGGAGAAAATGGCAGTGTATTCGATTTCACAAAAACCACTGCCGGATCTGCTCAGTGAGGGTAGATCAATGTCCGAATATGTCAATAAGAACCTGATGTGAAAATTCTCATCATACTCTAATAAAAGGCGGAAAACCCTTACGACCACAGTTATCCATCAACGCTTAGCAATTTATGTTAAATTCAAGTGTGATAATGTTGGTTCAGGTGATCACCCAAACACAACAATGGGAGGTAACAGATGAACACAACTTACAAAAAAAACCGTTTCCGCAACTTTGGTATTGGAGTCAGCTTAGGTATAGCTTTACTTTCTGCCGGTACGGGCTTTTTGGATAACACGAATACAGCCTATGCTGCCACTGCTGCAACTACTGCAACTACTGCAGATCAAGTCATCTCAACTGGCCTGAAATATCAGGGGGTTCCTTATCAATTCGGTGCCAAAACAGGAAGAACCGATGCTTTCGACTGCTCCTCTTTTACACAGTTTGCCTTTAAACAAAATGGGATATCCATTCCCCGCTCTTCCAGACAGCAGTCCACAGTCGGAACATTCGTACCAAGAGATCAGCTCCAGCCTGGAGATCTGGTTTTCTTCTATTCCCCTATTCATCATGTTGCCATTTATATGGGCGATGGAAAATTGCTACACACGTTCGGAAAAGGGGGAGTTACAATTACTCCACTGAATACAGGCTGGTGGAATTCCCACTATAGAACAGCACGCCGGGTTTTGCCTTCGAATGGACAAACCGTTGTGAGCCCTGTTACGGACAGCAGCTTAGCAGCAGCTCTACCAGCCGCCCCTGCTTCAACACCTAATGTTCATCCTTCCTTCGATGATGAAGGCGGGCCGAACGATAATTAATAGTACAACAAACAAGCCGTTTCTGAACCTCAGAGACGGCTTGTTTGTTTAGCGAATAACAATTCTATCCGAATACCTGTCTCTTGCAGTCAAGTATTCCGGATGGATAGAGCCGTCGGTAGTTTCACTATAACCTCAGTTCCTGCACCCTCGTGGCTCTCAATCCGGATTTCCCCATGATGCTCTTCCACTATTGATTTTGCAATGGGCAGCCCAAGGCCGGTTCCGCCCGTCTTTCTGTGACGTGAGCTGTCGATACGGTAAAAGCGTTCAAACACATGCTTTACCTCCCCTTGGGGGATCCCGATTCCGTAATCTTTAATAATGAATTGAACATATTCCTCTTGCTTGGTTAGATGTAATTCCACCGGGGCTGTGCTGTATTTCAAGGCATTGTCCAGTAAAATAATCAGCAGTTGTTTTATTTTACTGTGATCCGCTTGTATAACATTGTCCTTCTCCTTAGAATGTAGAATGATTTTCCTCGTGCTTAACTGGCTGAAGTGGGCGATCACCAGTTTACAGGTTTGTATCAGATTCACAGACTCTGGTGTAAATTGTCCGCCTTGCTGCGAGGAAGCCAGATTAAGCAACTGCTGTGTCATTATTCGCATGCGTTTGGTTTCCTCATATATGGACTTCACAGCTTCCTCTTGCACCTTCTTATCATGAGCTCCCCAGCGTCTCAGCATGTTCGAGTACCCCTCTATGATCATCAGGGTCGTATTGAGCTCATGGGAGGCATCGGAGACAAACTGCTGCTGATTCCAGAAGCTCTCCTCCAGCCTTTCCATCATCCGGTTAAACGTCTCTGTCATTTCATAGAGCTCATCACGGTTTTTCCCCTTGTAGGAAATCTTCATGAAGGCGAGGCTGCGTTCAATCTCCCTCATCGTTCTTATGCTGCTTGTAATCGGCCGGACAACGGTGCGCGAAAGCATGCTTCCACCCAGCATACAGAGCAGGACAGCTCCGAAGGTGGTTGAGGTCAGGATCGTCACAAGGATTTTAAGATTAGTCTCCAAATCATCCATTTTCTCTGCAATCTCAAAGCCTCCCATGTCTCCGCTCACGGTCTCCACTGGAATATAGACCATGAGTATCCGTTCGTCATCCTTTTGTAAAAGCTTGGTGCCTTTAGTTCTGTTATCGGTAACTGGTACCTCGTTCAAATCAAAATCTGCGCCGTTCGTAATCGTACGGACAGAACCAGGGATGGATATTCGAATGAGCGTATCTTCCGTTAGTGACTTGTATAGCAGAACATCTTGAGCCTCCGTGCTCATCGATTCCCCCTGTTCGATAACGGGCTCCCATTTGCTCAGGAGCATTTCACCCGCATTTTGGGTGGCACTCTTGATAAAAAGCGAATACACAGCAATATCCACGCATAATAAAATGCCGATAAGCAAAAGTGAGGTCAATAAGGTGATTTTCGTTCTAAGCTTCACCCCTCTTCCTCCTTGATGCAATAACCGATGCCGCGTATGGTTTTGATTAGCTTGTTCTTAAAGCCTGAATCGATTTTCTTTCTAACATAAAGAATATACACATCCACTACATTGGTATCTCCGACAAAGTCAAAACCCCAAACATGATTAATGATTTGTTCCCGGTTCAGTACATGGTTCTTGTTCTCTGTCAAAAAAACCAATAGGTCGAACTCTTTAGGGGTGAGCTCAATCTTTTGTCCTTCACGGACCACATCTCTTGTCTGTTTGTTGATCATCAGATTATCGATTTGGAGAAGATTAGACTCTTCTGCTGGATTCGGCAGGTTGCCGTGAAGCCTGATGTTTGCTCTAATTCTGGCCAGCAGCTCCTCTATTTCAAACGGCTTGGTAATATAATCATTTGCTCCCTGATCTAACCCTGTTACTTTCTCAGAAGTGGTATTTCGGGCGGTTACCATAATGACCGGAGTGTATGCATCCACTTTCCGTAGTCTTCTCAAAACTTCCACACCATTAAGTTCCGGAAGCATGATATCCAGGATGATGAGATTCCAGGCTTGTCCGAGCGCTTTATCCAACCCCTCCCTGCCGGTTTTGGCAACCTCAACATGGTAACCCTCATGAGTCAGCTCCAGTTCCAAGAGCCGGGAGATTTTTGCTTCATCATCTATAACCAGTATAGACTGCTCCACATTCATTTCTCCTTTTCCGCTGCGCTAAACCTAAAAAATGGACAGGAACTATCCACTTGGGAGTAGTATCCTGTCCAATATTATTTATTATTCATCAGCGGTTTCTGTATCTTCCGCTTGATTGCTGTCCGAATCCGAAGCGTCGGCTTTCTCTACTTTTACGATTTTCCCGGTTACCGCATCTACCTTCACCTCAGTGACTTCCTTCTTGTTGTTCGTAATTTCCACACTGTAGACAATAGCACCATTTTCGTCTTCAAGCTCTGTCTGGTTTACCGTTCCCTTCACCTGTTCGAGCGCAAGAGCATTACTTTTCTCTTTTGAAATTTCAGCCTGCTTCTCCAAGCCAGCTTCTTCCTTAGCGTCAGCTACCTCACCGTCTCCATCGGATGCCTCCTGATCATTAAGTTAAAGTCTTATTAGAGACACATTAGAAATCAGTTAGTATCCATTTTTAAGATTTATTTAAGAGATCATTAATAATTTCAGATTATAATTTTAAAATAAAAATAGAAAAGCGAGGATGAGAACCTTAATGAACTATCAGTTATTTCAAATCATAAATCACTTTGCTGGGAAATGGGATCTTATTGATGATTTAATGGAGTTTTTTGCACAGGATATTATATGGCTAATGATCGCTATGATCGGTGTTTTATGGTTCACTCATAAGGAACAACAGCAGCAGTCGGCATTCTATGCTCTTTTGTCCGCAGTAGTTGCTCTAGGAATAGCAACTGTATGGATATCTCCTGATGTCAATCAACCTCGTCCATTTGTACTCCATGTTGTACACCAGTTGATCCCACACAATGCGGATGCTTCATTTCCAAGCGATCATTCCACGCTCGCTTTTTCGCTTGCGTTCAGTCTCTTGTTCACAAACCGGAAATGGGGAACTGTAGCCTTGGTACTGGCATGCTTAACTGGATTTGCTCGTGTGTATGTGGGAGTACACTACCCCGGAGATATTGCAGGCTCAGCAGCACTCGCTGCATTAATCAGCTTTTTGGTGTATACAATGCGCGCCCGCTTGAATCCTGTTCCAAACCTGTTAATCCGAATTTACAACAAAATCATTTCTTCTCTACCTATAGTATCCCGTAAATAAACGGCGAAAAACAAACGGCATGACTCCTGGATTGGACCCATGCCGTTTTTCAATTATGAATTGGATTGATGTTAACTATCCTTTTCCCTTCTTCGTTTTGTCACCTCATTAATCCGGCAATGGATTCTCTTTGAATAACGTCGTGATATATTTTTAAATAATTGTCAGTCATCTTCTTATTTGTGAAACGCTGAAGTACATACTTCCTCAACACGTTCGGGGATGGATATTTCTTCTCTCTAACTTTTAGTGCCATCTCCCTGACGTTGTCACAGATCAGATTTGGAAAACCCGATAGCACTTCCGGCACAGCACCCCTTCTGAACGCCAGCACCGGTGTGCCGCAGGCCATACTTTCTACCATGACAAGTCCGAATGGTTCGTCCCATAGGATCGGGAATAGTACGCATTCCGCATGTTTGATCAGCCGTTGCTTCACTTTCCCTCCTACGGGTCCAATATAATGAATATGAGGATTTTTCTGAATGAGCGGCTTTACCTCTCTCTGAAAAAACTGAGGAGCTTTAACGGGTCCGGCGATAATCAGCGTTTTCCCGGTCTTTTTAGCAACTTCAATGGCTTGCAGAATCCCCTTGTTGCGAATGATTCTGCCTATAAACAACAAGTATGAATGTTTCACTGCGCTAAATTCATATTCATTCGTATTTATCCCATTATAAACGCAGGTGCCTCTGTTATTCCCCATCTTTTGGCGGGCACGTTTACTTACATATACAGGGTATTTGACTCGCCGCTTGACCGGAATATGCACGGTACATACGGTTGGAATCTTTGGATTAGTTACGCCAAGTGCGGAACGGAATGTATGATCATGGATAATGTCAGTACTGTCGGGTAATTTATTCAGTACATATCTTGCCAGGTTCTCGTGCCGAAGCCCCTTGGGATAGGTGATGAGCTTTGCCTTGCTCCTGCTTCCCAAAGCTGCAAATAAAAAGACTCTATGTCCTCGTCTAACCAGTTCTTCCGTCAGCTCATACACAATTTTCTCAGTCCCCCCTTTAATGGACGGTACGGGCTGAGCCTTTGGGTAGTTCGAAATCACTTGTACAATTGTTAATTTTTTTCTTTTTGCAGGGATACTCAACTTTTTCATATAACCACGGTCCCTCCAACTCTTACTTTTTATCATATCTGGTTATCGAACAGAACATCGTTTTTTTCATAATATAGCTTGTCATTTAACTTATTCACAGGGTAAGACCAGAGATACAATAAGTTATGCCATAAAAACAAATAAGGAGTGGGCACAAACAGACATTAAACTTCGAGGAGCATGTTTCATACAACAGACCATGTACCTGTATTGAATATGTAAAATGACCGAATATTTCACTTGGGGAACCGATTCCTTGATCTCCAGAATCTTTGGCTTTTCTGACGGAGCTGGCGGCCCTTTTTCTCATATGTAGAAAAGAAAGAGGGAGAAGTGATTCGCCCTCTTTCATCCTTCTATTCCGTTTGTTCGCTTGCACCGCCAAAACCGGATTTTGGCAGTTCGGTTGCTTTTGTTTTAGTTCCCTTTGCTTTCAGGCTTTTTTCCTTAATGATTTTCCCCTCAGAGCTTTTCGCTTTGATTCCTTTGGACTCATGTTGCTTCATGTGCAATTTCTTTTCATGCTCTTTATGCATTTTTTCCTTATGAAGGTTCTCAGCATGGAGCTTCTTTTCATGTTTAACCTGGGTTTCACTAGGTGCTGCTTGTACCGCCGAGGCAACAGATAGCATGAGACATACCGACATAATCGTTACTGAAATTTTTTTCAATTGACATCCTCCTTAAAATGTTTTCCTCGAATGATAATATCTCCATAATGATTGTTTTTAGTGAAGTAAATTCATCCCATACTTATAAAATTTTCACTTTTGTATCGAATCCATGTAAAAACGGCTAGGCCGCGTGGTCTTCACCCGCTCCAGAGGAAAAAAAAAGTGGCTGGACATTCTGCAGAAGTCCACCCACTTGTATTTCATTTTTTAACAAAAATTCCTTACAGCGATGCAATTGGGTTACGGAGGAAGATCGGCAACGGACCGGGAATCAAGGATTTCATCATGTCTGGCGTACGGGTAACCTGATGATCATCGTCGTTCCCTCTCCAATCGCACCGTCCACCTCAATACTCCCCTGATGCAGGGAGACCATTTTTTTAACGATCGCAAGTCCGAGACCGTTCCCATTGTTACTTGTGTTTCGCGACTTGTCTATTTTGTAAAATCTTTGGAATACGGCGGTGAACTCTTCCGGGGAAATCCCGATGCCATTATCGCTGATGGTGACAAGTACTTCTGCTGCACTGTTGACTATACTGATGCGGATCTTCCCGCCTTCAGGCGTGAACTTAATGCTGTTGCTGAGCAGATTCATCCATACTTGCTTCAGCTGATCTTCATCGGTTTGGCTTCATCATAGCGGTGAATGATCTCCTTACCCACTGCGATCATTTCGTTCTGTCCCTTATCACTGATTTGTTGCTGGAAAACATACAAGCCAATGAAAAAGGAACAGATTATAGTAGATCTAGCTTCCAATTCAGGATTAGAACTTTATTCAGCCTTTTGAATTCCGCTTATGCAGATAAACTCAAGTAAAGCTGAACAAGTTCACGTTAGATAATTATCTTTCACCTCAGTTATGTACTACTTACATTGCTTCTTCATCTATGTGTATAATGCACGTGTTATTATGTTCACCCCGTCAATGTGCTCGTCAGCAAAGATCAGATTCACGCCCATATCTATGATGTTATAAGCGGAGCATGGTCGCCCAAATGGCGCCCGTTCCAAAGATCTATGACCACTGACGTATTTAGCGACGGTTGAGGTGTAGCGCGTGTTCCTCACAGAACAACAGCCCCTCCACAGGTAAGTGGAAGGGGCTGTTGTTCTGGGGATAATACTATCAACCTTTAACTAAATATTGCGATGTTGCCCTTATTCATTTCTTCTGTTGAGCCAATAATTTCAACAGAACCGTCACCGCCTCAGCTCTTGTAGCAGAGTCTTGAGGAGCAAACGCATTCTCCCCTTTCCCTTGCACGATTTCCGCTTCCTTCACGAAATCCACGCTGGATTTCGCCCACGCTGGAATATCCTTATCGTCGGCGAAGCCCGTTACAGTCTTGAGTTCGGTAGTCACACCCAATGCTTTGGCGAGGATAACCGCCATCTCAGCACGGGTAATTTCTGCATTCGGACGGAAACCGCCATCCTCATACCCTGTAATGATGCCTGCTTGCACCGCCTGAGCAATTGCACTCTGCGCCCATGGTCCGATTGTTGCTGTATCCGTGAAGGTCAATCGCGCTCCTGCGCCTTGTGGCTTCAGCACATTCATCAGCATCACCGCGAATTCCGCACGCGTCACCGAATGGTTCGGCCGGAATGTTCCGTCCAGGTAACCCTTAACCATTCCCATGCTTAGCGCTTGCTGGATACTTGCTGCTGCCCAATGTCCAGCGACATCCCTCAGGGTAATTTCCGTAGGACTCTCCGTGACCGGAGCTCTCACTGGCAATCCCGTCACTTTATCCACACTGAGTACAGTATATTTTCCTACCCGATTAACCTCTACAATAATGTGGTTTCCTTCGATCTTGCCACCTACGACTTCAATCCAGGCTTTCTTCACTTCATCATAGTAGAATACCGCTGCTTGTTGGTTGCTTGTCACAAGGGCTGGATCAAACGCAATGTTCAATGTGACCGGTTTACTGAAGTCCTCCGCAAAGTTTTTCGTAATCTCGTACACGGGACTGAGCAGGATTTCTTTATTCGGGAAAAGCTTTTGTGGCTCCAGCACCTTTTCGATGGATACGATCAGTTCCTTGGCTGCTGCTCCGGCAGGAATCGAAATCTTGACCCCATCCTCTAAGCTAACCTCGCCCGCCTGGTTTACCGGAAGCGTTATTTTACCATTTGTGCTGGTAATGATGCTGTTGGTCGATGGTGTAACAGTATTACCCGTGCCCGTGTCGGTGATCACAGGCGCTGTGGCCGAGAATTCGGCGGTTACCACACCGGAATCCGCTGTATTCGTGGTGCTTGCTCCAGGTACGCTGAAGAAGTAGGCAGGCACTCCCGTTAAGGTAAAACCCGGCTTGGGCGTAATTGTGATCGTTGCCGTATACGCCGTGCCTGGGGCAAATACGGTTGTCGCTGGCGACCAGCTAACCGTGGCCGTATATTCTGGCGAGTAGGTCGCCGTTGTTACTGGAACGGCTCCGGTAACTGGCACAGTTACACCCGCTACCCTTGCTGCTGTGATAGGAATAGCTGTCACAGGGGGTTCCGTGTCGGGCACGGTTGCTGTTGCCGGGAATTCGGCGGTTACTACACCGGAATCTGCTGTATTCGTGGTGTTTGCGCCTGCGACGGTGAAGAAGTTGGCAGGCACTCCCGTTAACGTATAACCTGCCCTTGGCGTGACTGTGATCGTTGCCGTATACGCCGTGCCTGGGGCAAATACGGTTGCCGCTGGCGACCAGCTAACCGTCGCGGTATATTCTGGTGAGTAGGTCGCTGTTGTTACCGGCGTAGCCCCGGTTACCGGTAACGTTACACCCTCAATCCCTGCTGCCGTGATGGGAACGGCTGTCGCTGGTATTATTGCCGTCGCCGGGAATTGGGCGATTACTACACCGGAATCTGCTGTATTCGTCGTGATTGCTCCAGGTACGCTGAAGAAGTATTCAGGCACTCCGGTTAAGGTGTAACCCGGTTTGGGCGTGATTGTAATCGTTGCGGTATAGGCTGTTCCTCCAGCAAAGGTTGCCGCTGCCGGGGTCCAATCTATTGAGGCTGTATACTCTGCCGTCTCTGGCACAGTTGCGACTGGTGTTCCCCCTGCTACCGGCAACACCACTCCCGCTATCGCCGCTGTCGTGATAGGCACCGCTGCCGTCGCAGGGAATACGGCGGTCACAACGCCTGAATCCGCATCATTCGTTGTTGTCGCTCCCGCTACCTTGAAGAAGTTTTTAGCCACTCCGGCTAAGGTATAGCCCGGCTTGGGCATGAGGCTAATCGTTGCCGTATAGCTGGCTGCTGCCGCAAACTTCACGTCTGCCGGGGTCCAGGCTATCGCCGCAGTATACTCTGCCGTGTCCGCTATCGATGTTTTCGGCGCTGCACCGGCTACTGGCGGAATCACTCCATCAATCGCCGCCGTCGTGATAGGCACCGCTGATGTCGCAGGGAATACGGCGGTCACAACGCCCGAATCCGCTGCATTTGTCGTTGTCGCTCCCGCTACCTTGAAGAAGTCTTTTGCCACTCCGGCTAAAGTATAGCCCGGCTTGGGCGTGAGGGTAACTTTCGCTGTATAGCTTACTTCCCCGGCAAACTTCACATCTGCCGGGGTCCAGGCTATCGCCGCTGTATATTCTGTTGTGTCCGCTATCGATGTTTTCGGCGCTGCACCGGCTACCGGCGCTATCACTCCATCAATCGCCGACGTCGTGATAGGCACGGCTGCCGTCGCCGGGAATACCGCAGTCACAACGCCCGAATCCGCTGCATTTGTCGTTGTTGCTCCGGCTACCTTGAAGAAGTCTTTAGCCACTCCGGCTAAAGTATAACCCGGCTTGGGCGTGAGCGTAATCTTCGCAATGTACATCGTTGCTCCTGCAAACTTCACATCTGCCGGAGACCAGGCTATCGCCGCCGTATACTCTGGAGCGGGTGCTAGAGCTGTAACCGGTGCTCCCCCTGCTACTGGCACTGTAACTCCCGCTATCGTTGCGGTTGAGATAGGCACCGCTGCCGTCGCCGGGAATACGGCGGTCACAATGCCTGAATCCGCTGCATTTGTCGTTGTTGCTCCGGCTACCTTGAAGAAATCTTTAGTCACTCCCGCTAAGGTGTACCCCAGCTTGGGTGTGAGGCTGATTTTCGCGGTATAGATTTCTGCCCCTGCAAACTTCGCATCAGCCGGGGTCCAATCTATCGCCGCTGTATACTCTGTTGTGTCCGCTAGTACCGCAACCGGAGCTTCTCCGGCTACCGGCACGGTCACTCCCGCTATCGCTGCGGTTGAGATAGGCACGGCTGCCGTCGCCGGGAATACGGCGGTCACAACACCTGAATCCGCTGCATTTGTCGTTGTCGCTCCCGCTACCTTGAAGAAGTCCTTTGCTACTCCCGTTAAGGTGTACCCCTGTTTGGGCGTCAGGCTAATCGTTGCCGTATAGCTGGCTGCTCCAGCAAATTTCGCAGCTGCCGGAGACCAGGCTATCGCCGCCGTATACTCTAGAGCGGGTGCTAGAGCCGCAACTGGAGCTTCCCCTGCTACTGGCGCTATCACTCCATCAATCGCCGCCGTCGTGATAGGCGCTGCTGCCGTCGCCGGGAATACGGCAGTCACAACGCCCGAATCCGCTGCATTTGTCGTTGTTGCTCCGGCTACAGTGAAGAAATTCGCTGGTACTCCCTTTAAGGTATACCCTGCTTTTGGAGTAATTGTAACCGTCGCCGTATAACTGACTGCTCCGGCAAAGGTCACATCTGACGGGTTCCAAGCTATTGCCGCTGTGTACTCTGGTGTGTCCGCTATTGCCGCAACTGGCGTTGCCCCTGTTACCGGCACTGTCACTCTATCAATTGCTGCTGATTGGATAGTTACAATCTTGATATCCTGAGCACTTACGCTCCGCGTTTGTTCAGCGGAGGCCGGTTGAGCACTTCCCTTGACTCGAACATAAATCTTATCGCCTACTCCGACTACAATGTTGTCCACACTTGTATCCACTATCGGCGTGTACGAGCCTGTGTTGACTTTATACTCCATCCCACTTGCTACGCCGGTTAACTTCGTTGTTCCAGCATTCGCTCCTGGTGTCAAAGCAATAAACGCCCATAATTGAGGATATTGACCTGAAAGCATATACCAATCTCTGCTGAAATCCCAATCACTAAATGTGGCTGGATCTTGCATTTCTGCGGTTGTTTTACCCGTACCTTTCCCGGTATCTGTCTGTCCTGTGGTGTTGATATCGTAGAAGTTACTTCCGCTTAGGTTTGAACTGTAACCAACCAAGCCACCCATTAGATAATTTCTAGTTCCACTCACATTTCCTGTGGCGTAACTATTGATAATGGTTCCATCGTTTCTACCAACCAGTCCACCTGTTATTCCAGCTCCAGTAACACTTCCTGTGGCATAACTGTTGCTGATGCTTCCGCTGCTATTATTATTACCAACCAGTCCACCTATTGTTCCAGCTCCAGCAACACTTACCAACGCGTAGCTGTTGCTGATGGTTCCGTAGTTTTCATTAACTAAACCGCCTGAATTAATTCCATTCACGATTCTTCCGGTGACGTAAGTGTTGCTGATGGTTCCGTAGTTTACAGATAACAAGCCACCCGATGCCAATGGGTTAGTTCCTTTCACCTCAATATCTTCCAGAATCATATTGGTAATATTCCCTGAAGACCTTCCAAACAATCCGACATCAGTAACAATAACAGGTTGATCAATTTTCAGATTTGTGATCTTATATCCATTACCGTCCATGTTCCCACGAAACGTAAACCCGCCGGAGCTATTAGCAGTATAAATTTCCACTCCTATCGGCATCCAATTTGCATAACTACTCAAATCAATATCAGCTATCAATTTAAAATATAGACCTGGGTCTAAATGATTTCTAACCTCATTCAGCTGATCCGCCGTTGCGATCTGATAAGGATCGCTTGCTGAACCATCTCCTCCAGCGAAACTCCCCGCAGCATGAGCCGTCCCCCCGCTAGGTACAATAACTCCTGAGATTCCACCCCATACCATTAACAACACCAGGAAAATCGACAATCCTTTTTGATACACCCTATCCATCGCATTCTCTCCTCCAACGCTTCTCAACTTCATATATTTCTCACAAATACTTCCGTTCTCCAAGCTCCACTGTGTCATTATTCATTGCGTTCTTCCCACTATAAGCCTTTCTATGCAAAAAAGTACCTCCCCATTTGGGGAGGTACGGGCAAAAAATATAGGATAATTAATCCATTATACTCAATTCTTTGGCACGCTGCAGCGCTTGTATCCGATTGTTCGCCTCAAGCTTTCTGTACACATTCCGAATATGGAACTTTACGGTTTCACCTGTGATGTTAAGATCTGACGCGATCTGCTTATTCGTCAATCCGCCCGCAATCAATAATAGGACCTTCGTTTCCTGATCGGTCAGTAATTCTTTACGAGGCTGTTCAGCGGGTAAGACGACCTGGCTCGTGACCTGTATAACCTGGAGCAGTTGCTGTACATAACCAAGAGAAACAAGGGTGGCGTCTCGCAAGTGACTGACTTGCAGCCTCTTCGCATAAACCGCCAGCAGTTCAGCCATCGCAGGGCCTTCATCTATAAAACTGCGGATATACCCCTCCGGCTCTGCCAAATGCAGGGCTGTCTCTAACTGAAGCAACGCTTCCTCCAATTGACCAGAGCGTTGAAGTACCATACTGCGCAGAATGAGGACCTGAATCCGATCCCGCAGACGGTCTTCCTTATCCAACATGCGAATTAACTGTTCCAGCAGGTACAGTGCATCCTCCATCCGTTCACAAGCAGCCAGTATTCTGGCAAAAGCAAGATACTCTGAGACCCGGTTCAGCGAAACCTCATCCGTATGGGCCATACCGCATCTATGCAGCCAAGCCTCAGCATCTTGCACCGAGCCTTGCCGTAGGGACAGACAAGCCTGTTCCGCTTCGATTCTGTACATAAATAATTCGTTATCCGGAGAGTTAATCTGCGATTTCAACTCGGTTAACAGCGCTGTGGCCCGTTTCGGATTCCCAGTGGCTTGCTGGATTCTTGAAGCACTAATGGATATTTGGATCAAAATCCGCGCAAAAGGCAACATATCCTGGCGCCCAAGCACCATAGCAGCAACCCGCTCCGCCTCTTCCAGCCGGTTCCACTCATACAATAACTTGCTGTAGGAGGCACATAAGAAGCCGAGAAAAGGGTATTCCTGCTTGCTCTGCCACAGTGTAATCCATCTCAACAGAAAAGCATCCGCTGCCTGAAGATCGCTGATATGTGAGAGCAGATTGTCGAATGAATCATAGCCCTGGTATCTGTTGCGGCCCACCGTTTGAAAGAAACTTCCCTCCGGCATATACTGTTCAACCAACCCGAAATAGGCTGACGTTTGTTCCAAGTCTTTTTGAAGATAAGCGGTGATCGCATGGAAAAAGTAGATATTGCCCATGGCCTGCTTCCATTCCACCTCAGCCAGTTTTCCCTCCAAAGCTTGGAACCGGATGGTAGCTTGTTTCACTCTGAGGAATGCTGCTGTCCATTCTCCAACGCCCAATAAGACGGATATCACAAACAATTCGATCATCGGCTTCTCTGCAAAGGAGTTTTCTGGTAACACGGAGACCCAGCGGATCAATACCACACTTTTTGTCTGTACTAGCATATGTAAATTTTTCTCAATTAACCGGACGGCATCCTGAAACTGTTGTCCCTCTAAATAATGCTCTACCGCTTCTTCGTCAAATCCCAGATGCTCCAGCCCGTTTGCTGCGCGGATATGCACCTGCACCCATCGGTCCGGGTCCATTCGGAACAATTGCTGCTGCAGAAAATCAGAGAGCAAATGATGATACCGGTACCATTTCCTATGATCATCCAAAGGGACAATGAATAGATTCATTTGCTCCAGTCTTTCCAATTGTGCCTGAGCATCCAGTTGACCGCTTACCGCCCCGCATAATGAAGCGTTCATACGGTTTAAAATCGAAGTATCCAATAAAAAGTCACGTGTCTGCTGCGGCAGATGTTCAAATACCTCTTGCAGCAAATAATCAGAAATATGATGCTGATGACCGCTGAATTGCTGAAGGGTATCCGCAATATTCTCACTTTGTTTCAAAGAAAGAGCTGCCAGCTGTAAGCCGCTGATCCAGCCTTCCGTCTGCTGGAACAGCATCTTCACTTGCTCCGGGGATAAGCCTAAATCCGTTGTTTCGCGAAAAAAGATAAGTCCCTCGTCCAATTGAAAACGCAAATCCTGCATTTGAATCTGATGTAATTCACCTTTGGCCAGAAGCCTCGCGGTCGGTATGGACAGATCTGTACGGCTGGCAATATAGAGATGAATATGAGGTGGTAAATGCTCTAGCAGATAGATCATGGACCGATGGATAGCTGGAAGTTCAATCACATGATAATCATCGAGAATAATAACCAGATCGTGGGGATAGCCGTTCAATTCATTCAGCAGTTCTATGATTGCAGGCTCAGAAGACGTTGATGGCCCTATCTCAAGCAGGGATTGAACCCCCAAGCCAAACCCCGGCTCTCTCTCCTGAATGGAGGCGTTGAAATAACTCCAGAACTGAATCCAATCATTATCCTGCGGGTCCAGCGACACCCAGGCCACAACGCTGCGGCATTGTTTGACCCATTCACTTAACGCTGTGGTTTTCCCATATCCAGCCTGCGCGGAAACCAGTGTCAATTTGGCCGTTCTTCCTTCATTCAGCTTATGAATCAGCCTCGGCCGGGATACCAGAGATTTACGCACATGGGGGATATGAAGTTTTGTGCTCACCAACAATAAATATCCCTCCGTAATATGTATAGTAAATTGAATTTGTACAAGTAATGCTGATATTTGCTATGCGTTAGCGCTGTCTCTCCAATCTCATTATTATACCAGACACGATACTATTAAAATATGGAAAAGACTCTCCGAAGCAAAAAGGAACCGTGTAAAAACACGGTTCCCCCAACATGCAAAGTCTATTATTGAACCCCTTTTTTCTTCATATCCTCCAAATGGCGCTGGTACATGACTTTTTCGGCCTTCTCCGCACCCACCTTATCCATCTGTCCGATGAAATCGTTGTAGGTGTTGTCGAATTCAGCATCTATCTCCGAAAGGATCAGCTTGGGAATCGTTTTATTCCAGAGATCTTTCACTTTTCCGTTAATGACTCCTTCAGGTGTGGATCCGTCAGGCTCCAGGTTGTCCATGCCCAGGGAGTAGCTGTCGAAGTTATACTTCTCGAGCAATTTGGCTGCGGCAAATTGTTCCGGCTGCTGTTCCTGGAAGTCACGGGCAGATGCATCGTCCCATACTTTACCAGCCCGCATCAAAAGTGTCGAATCATTGAATCCGTACTGAGCGTTAAAGGCGTTGTTGTCCTTCAGCGACAAATCCATGATCTCCTGCTTGTATTTCGGCAGTCCGTCAACCATGTCATACGTCTCGCCTTCCTTGCCGTAGCGCGCACATGGAATTCAATTATTTATCTGGCAGCCATTGCAGGGATTGACCCCTATGTGCCTCAACTCCACCCCATCGTAACACCGGCTCTCCAAATAGTAAATTGTTCTAACTGTTCATTTTCATGATAACGGCTTAACTCTCTTTCTGAAAATCCACTGTACACAAATGCCAATTGAGATCATCAGGAGTAGTACGAAAAGAATAAAGCCTACAAAAGGGATATTAACGAACGCAGTTAAGATAGCTGCACCAACCAGTACTTTCATCCAATCTGACATTTGCCCAGCCCCATGAAACAGCTCACCGATCCGGAAACTAACTACTGTCGATCCAAATGCCAGGGCAATCACCATCACCAGCAGGAGCAGAATAATAACCGGGATGCCAATTACGGTGACCAGCAGCAGTGCACTTAACGCTGCGAGGATCAAAGTGCCCAAGAATCCGATTACCAGCAATCGTCTGACGGAGGATAGAGGGTATCGATCTGTAAATGCGGCTATTTTTTGTTTACCGGCCAACCTGAGCAAGATAGGGATCAAGACCATCAGCAGACTGGCGGCGAGCTGCAGCACCCACAAACCCAGTGCAATCCCCCCTCCGATCAACAGGCTGTTTTGAGTGGAGGTATCCAGTGAAATGTTATAGATATCATCTCCCAGCACCGCTCCCTGATCCTGCTTGACCAGACCGCCTATCACTACAACCAGCCCTTTAATGTCAGCAGTACTGCCCAGATGGAGATCTCCGTTCACGACAACCGTCACACCCGTCACTTGGCCAAAAATCTCGGCATTGCCCCCGACGACGTACACATCATCTACGGTTTGCCCTACAGGTACGGATATATTCTGATGCTCAAAGATCCCCCTTGCAGACGCCATACCGGGAATAAGGAGCATGAGGAGCGCAAAACAACATAACGTATAAAGAGTCCTTCTCAAGTTTTTCATCCCTTTCAACTGGTTGACGTTTGAAGCAGGCGCCGCAGTGAGTATACAGAAGCCGTAATGATAAGTAAGGACAGTAGAACCGTCAATCCGGATAAGACAGGCACGCCCGACAGGAGATGCGACCCCATATATACCAAGGCGATCATTAATTTCAAGAATCCATGCAGCACTTTTGCGAATATAGCACCGGCGGCGAACCAGAGAATAACAAGGGAAACGAAAGCTGCAAGCGGAACTAAAAGCCAGCCCTTTTCTGCTGTTGCCCGTTCCTTTTTGTCTGAGAGCGCCTGTAATACCCGTATTTCCAGATCCTCCGGTTCTTGAATCCTCCCGAATGCATGGATGACGGTACTCTGTACCGATAATAATTCTTCCAACAGGACCTGACAGGACTCGCAGCTTTCCAGATGGGATTCGACCTGTTGTCTCTCCTCTACAGTTAATTCACCATCCATGTAAGCTGACAGCTGATCCTCCAAATGGTAGGTCATTCCTGGTCCTCCTTTGCTAATTCTTTACGCAATGACATCCGTGCCGTGAATAATCTGGACTTAACCGTCCCGATGGGAACATTCAGCAGCTTGGCGATTTCTTCATACTGGTAACCTTGTACATCATGTAACAGGATGACCTCCCGGTGATCAACGGACAGCCTGGCCAAGCTCTCCTCTACAGACAACTTGGCAAGCGGGTCGGATACGCTTGAATCTGCTATACACTCATCGGGCTCATCTCTGAAGTCCTGCTCTTTATTTCTCTTTTTCAGCCGATCCTTGCACAGGTTAGATACAATGGTCATCATCCACGATGAGAACGCATATTCATTATCCAAGCCGGACAAGGAATAAAAAGCTTTGACAAATGCCTCCTGGGAGACATCCTCAGCATCCATCCGACTGTTTAACATCCCTACCGCATAACGATAAACATGACCCTTGTAACGGCGGACAAGCTCAGCGAAAGCTTCCTGATTCCCGTCCTTGGCTCCGTGGATAATATGATAAAGCTCAGCATCTACCACTTATGTTCAACTCCTACCGGAACGGCAGCTTTGTCACTATCATGCCATAACTGAATTCGATTCGTAAATCATTCCCTTCCCCTCAGGCGGCAAACCTTTTATTCGCGGGAAGCATCCTGAGGATCTCAAGCAGCAGTACGTTCAGACTGATCCAGACGCCGCCGAATACATAGCCAGCGACCACGTCACTGGGAAATTGTACTTGAAGATAGATCCGGCTGACTCCAATCAGGAGACAGATAAATATTATTGCTGCAACTACCAGTACCCGAACGAGTCCATTCTTATAATGCCGGAGGATTAAGAACGCAGAAAACCCGCATACCGTGATGGAGGTCAAGGTCTCTTCACTGGGGAAGGTATTAAAGAGTTGGAATCCGGCGGCAACAGGACCCGGACGGTGAAAAAGCAGACGCAAGCCATCGTCAAGCCATTCCCCGCCAATGACGACCCAGAACAGAAAAGAAAGTTCCAGCAGCTTGTCGCTGGCACCCACAACGATCCAGACAGCGGCGGCGGCAATCAAAGGACCGTACAGATAGATCGAGCCGAGCTGGGTGAGATGATTCATGAGATTGTGCCAATCCGGCCCAAAAAGAGATCGTACGATGTAAGTGGCAACCTCATCAAATTGATTAAATTCATGGGCCAGGAAGTCCTGAATCAAGCCCAGCATCAAGGAAACAAACAGGACAAGGGCTGCAAACGCAGACAGCACCAGGAATCTGACTTTGCCCAGCGAGTGAAAATGATGTATGCCCTTAGTAAGCAGAACGATAGAACCTGCCAGCATTCGTTGTCTGTATTTCTTCAGAACATAAATCATCACGGTCAGCAAAGCTGAAGCTATCGCAAAAATGATCATATAGCGATTTACACTTTGGTGATAAATTTCCCATTTGGGTCCCAGGACTCTACCGAGTGAAATGAATAGGCAGACCCAAAAAATGGCTCCTGAGTAGGCATATATCGCATATTTTCGGAAGGGCATACGGGTTGCACCACAGAAGTATCCTGTAATATGTCTGACTCCGGGTATGAAATAGGCAAAAAACAGCAGCTTGTCGCCATATTTCTCAAACCACACATTCATTCTTGCCAGCTGTTCTTCCCCCAAATGAACACGATGTCCATACTTGCGCAGGAAAGGCTGACCCAGCTTATAGCCGATCCAGTAAGAAAGTGTAACGCCGGCAGTTACACCGGCACTCGCTGAGATCATACTAAGCACTAAATTCAGTTTTCCTTCATACACGAACAACCCCGTATAGCTCATCATCATTTCACCCGGAAGAGGCAAGGCAAGCATTTCAAGAAACAAGGCCATAAAAATCAGGCCATATCCATACTGCTCAAGCCATGTAGTTATGCCCATTGAAACCCCTCCTCTTCTTTATAGTGTTTACGTACAGCTATAGAATTACACTATTTCTCCATTCAGGGAGTGACCGGCATTCTTGGCCGCTTTGCCCTGCATCCATTCATAGATAATCGGGATGACCACATAGCTGTTGAGTGTGGAGGTAACCATCCCGCCGATCACCACAATACCCAGCACCTGTGAAATGACGGTATCGGCGCTATGGGATAAGGCAAGGGGAATCAAGGTAAGCACTGTAGTGCCTGCTGTCATCATAATCGGCCGTACCCGTGACAGGCTTCCCTGAACAACCGAGTCCCGGAGACTCATTCCCTCTTTACGGTTGCGTTCAATTTTATCAATGAGAACTATTCCATTGGTCACTACGATACCGGTAAGCATCAATATCCCAATCAATGCGGCAAGATTCCATTGACCATGGACCCCGTACAAGGCGATCACCACACCGGATAAAGCCAGAGGAATGCTGATCAATACGGCAAAGGGTGCTTTCCAGCCCTTGAAGACAAAGCTGGTAATCAGCAGAACGAGAAGTATGGATACAACTACTGCTATAGCCATTTCGAGAATCATCTGCTTGACTTGCTGGGTAATGCCCCCCAGGGAGTAGGTCACCCCGTCCGGAAGCTGCAGCTCCTTCAAAGTCTGATTTACGGTACCTGACACTTTACTCATGTCACTGGAAATGATCTGCGCACTCACCACAGCGAAAGGCTGACCGTCTCGTTCCTGAATGGACGACACCGCATCGCTTTTCTGAATGGAGGCCAATTGATCAAGCCGGTACGTTTGACCGCCCCTGCCGGTAAAGGTCTCCGCAGACAGAGAAGCCAGCACCTCTTCCGGTGTATAGACGGGCAATGTCTTATCATTGACAGATTTCGTTTGAACAGGATCGATGTATACGTCAACCGGAATGATACCTGTTCCTGTTGATGTCATAATATCAAAATCCTTCCCCTTGGTCGTGTACCGTTTCAGCAGGTTGTTCATATCAGCCTCTTTAATGCCTGCCTGCTGCACTTTTTCCCGATCCATAACGATGGCGAACTTGGGAATGCCATTGGTCATATCCGTTTTACCGGAAACGCTTAGTCCCTGGATATCGACCAGTTTGGTTCGGACCTGATCAGCGGCCTTCTCCAGGGTTTGCTCATCTGCGCCCATCAGCATGATTTTGATCGTCGAATCATCGCCTGCGATGTTCTGGTTGGTTACCGTAATAGCAGCCAGTTCAGACAGGCTGGATAAATCCGATTGTAAAGCAGGTATGAACGTATCGACCGCCTTTACGTTTTTTAATTGGATGGAAAGATTGGCTATGTTGGGCTGCTGAATAAATCCGCCGCCTTGGTCAAATACATCGTCCGCCTGCGGCGTGAACGAAGAACCGAAGGTAGCTGAATAAGAGGCGATCCCGGCGTTGTTATGGAGAACATCTTCCACCTTTTTGACTTCCTTATCCACCTCCGAAAGCGGCGTTCCTTTCGGCAGCTCCACTTTGACCGCTACCTGACCGCTGGCCGTGCTTGGCAGCAGGCTGAACGGAAGCCGTGCAGCGAACAGCCCGGCGACGACAAAGAGGAGAAGTGAGAGGCTGATGACTGTTTTTTTGTGCTTCAATGCGGACATAAGAAATGGCTTCATCAAGGGTTCGAGCGTGACCGCCTGGGTCTTCGGCTCTCTCCAGCCGATAAAGGCGAAGGACGGAATGACCAGCATAGCAACCAGGAACGATACCCCTAGCGCGATGACTACGGACCAGGCAAAGCCTGAATAGGAAGCGCCGATGATGCCGCCAACCAAGGCAATCGGAACATAGACGGCAACGGTAGTCGCCGTAGAAGCGAATATGGCCGGCAGCATTTCTACTACTGCAGAAGCCAAGATATGAAGTACAGGCTTGTCTTTATTTTCCTGTACGCGGCGGTAGATGTTATCCAGAATCACAATCGCATCGTCCACAATCCGTCCCATAGCCACAATCAGGCCGGAAACCGTCAAGATGTTGAGCGTAACGCCCATCCATTTGAGCACAGCCACCGTAGCCAGCAGCGAAATAGGAAGCGATACGGCAATCAGAAGAGTAGACCGCACATTACGGAAAAAGAACAGCACACAGAGCATGGAGAACAGGCAGCCCAGTAGACCCTCGCGAATTAGCCCCTTTAGGGAGTTGTTCAAGTCATGCGCACGGTCCGTCAGCAAATTCATCGATACATCACCGTTTTTCACAGCGGAAATTCCGGAGACACGATCTCTCACATGCTTGGCCACATCCGTGATGGTTGCCGTAGGTGTCTTGATGACATTAATAAGCACACTGGCTTTCCCATTGGTCCGTGAGACGGTTTTGACATCGGTCAGCGACTGGGATACTGATGCAACAGCCGATAAGGGGACGCTGTCCCCATCTTTATTTTTAATCGCCAGGCCGTTCAACTGCTGTTCCGTGAGATCCCAGCCTTCTACTCGAATGGGAAAGGAAGCTTTGACATTGGCAATGTTGCCTTGCAGGGTGGGGAGATCCAGTAGAATAGATTTGTTAAAATCGTCCACAGACATGCCGTTAGCCACCAGATCCTTCATCCGAAGCGCAACGACGTATCCTTTATTCGCCCCGCCGACTGTCTGCACATCCGCCACTCCGGGAACGGATTTCAACTGGTTAACAATATCCGTTTGCAGGGAGGATTGCAGGGTCAGATCATCGACTTGGCCACTCGCAGCTGTCAGGCTGTAGCTCAGAATCGGGAAGGTACTGGAGGTCAAGCGGGTAACCACCGGCTTGTTAACGCCGTCCGGCAAGGCTGCATCATTCAACGCTTGTTTTAGCGCATTCTCCGCTTGTTCCATATTGTAATCCATCGGGTAATACAGATTCATCAAGAGCCCGCCATCGTACGAGGTGGTCTCCAGATTGGTAAGTCCATTCGTCTTGCGGATGGCTTCCTCCAGAGGGGTTGTGATATCGCGTCTGACTTGATCTGCCTGGTAGGAGGATGCCCGCAGGGATACCATTAACGTGGTGTTATTGATGCCGGGGAGATAATCTCTTTGCATTTGATAGGCGGATACCGCTCCCCAAGCCAAGATGAGCAGGACGCAAACCAGAATAATCGTCGCGCGCTGCATAACAGATTCTATGATACGTTTCATTATAAGTCTCCTCTCAGGTCTATATAGAGAAAAGACTATGAAATAGGCAGAATTGTTCATTCAATAAAAAATAAATTTACAGCGCGGATGCACCTTGTCCCAGTACATCAGATTACTGTACAGATGCAGTGTCCCTCTCCCTTCCTGAGAGTACAACGCAAAATCCGCTGCACCGCTGAAATTTCGGGATTTATCCGAAAATCTGTATTCGAAGGGATATCCCTTAGACGTCAACACGGGTGCCCTTAACGCCGGTTATACGGCGATAATGACACCCGTGTGGATTTGCCTTTGACTATTTGGACTGTCTTGCCAGCTGGATGGATTACTTAGCTTACTCCGTGCTGTTATCGTAAAGTCCGATCAGCTCATCGAATGCGGAGATAATGACATCTGAGCCATTCAGCTCACCCTGGCCTCCGAACCCTGCGTAGGCGCAGCCGATGACCGTCTGCCCGTTGCCTTTGCCGGCCTCCACATCCGAGGAGCGGTCCCCGACCATCCAGGCTTCTTTAATACCATGTTCCTCCAGCAGGATGCGCAGCAGATCGGTTTTGGTAGCGGTACCTTGTCCGCCTGCACTGTAGAGACCCTCAAACAGCTCTTTCAGCTTATGCACCACAACAACGTTGTGAATATAATCCTCCAGCCCGTTGCTCGCTACGAACAGCTTGACTCCACGCTCATGCAGTGCCGTAAGCGTCTCGGTTACCTTGGGGTACAGAAGGGTGCTGCCTGCCTTAAGTCCCTCAATTTCCTGTTGCAGCAGCAGCTCATCTGCGCGTCGGTGAACAGCCTCATCGGCATCCGGCATCACATTCTTCCAGATCTGTGACAGCACCATGCCCAGGCTGCTTAGCATTAGCTCTTCTGGTGGAGTAGGCCCGGAATATAGCCCCTCTGCCCGCAAAACATCAAACATTTTATGATAAGCGGGTAACAGCAAACTTTCGGTCTGAAACAACGTTCCATCCATATCAAAAATGATCGCTTCCGGTTTCTTCAATTTCGTACTCATGAGATGACCCAACCCTTCTCTATGGTTCAGTAGTTGCTGCCTTCTGCAGGCAGTATGCTTCCATCTTACACCCTATAATATAGGATAGCAGAAGGTATTGTCTATGTACATGCCAGTACAGCTTGTGATAAGTATATCAATATGTTATATTTCGTTTTGATATATAATTCAGATCCTCGTCAATGGATTCCAACAGGGGGGCGGCAGATATTCATGAATATACAAGATGTAATACTCGGAATTCTATGCAAACAGCCACATTCAGGCTATGAGATCAAGCGGCATTTCGAGGAGTATTTTTCCTTTTTCTTCGATGCCAGCTTTGGCACCATCTATCCTACACTCAGCAAGCTTGAAGGGCTGAACCTGATTACTAAGGAAGCCGTACGGCAGGAAGGCAAGCCGGATAAAAATGTGTACACCATCACAGAGGCAGGTAAAGAGCATTTCCGGAGCTATTTGGTTCAACCTGCGGAAAAAGAAGTGCTTCGCTCGGACTTTCTGATGCATCTCTACTTCGGGGATATGGCGGATGAAGAAACCATGAATACGTTGCTCCGCGAAGGCCTCCAAAACAAGCGGGACATGTACACCGATCTGGAACAGAAGATGAACCAGCTGGACGGCAAACTCAGTCCCCACCAGAAGCTGTGCATTGAGCTGGGTTTGGTGCAATACAAGGCCTTCATAATGAAGCTGGAACATGTGCTGGAATCCAGTGGAGAGGGCCCCGCCCCTAGCTGATTTGCGAGAAAGCCACAGGGCTTGCGGGATGCCGTCTTTTTGCTGTGCCAATCAAAAGGGACCGTAGGGCAAGCCACCATTATGGTGTACGCCCTGCGGTCCCTTTTGTCTAAAATGTAATGCTGCTGGTTACTGGTTTATATGTGGTCGAAGCTTGCAATCAATTCGTCAAGCACATCTTTGCTGACCATTTTGCCTTTGAAGTTAATGAGGTTTTCCGCACTGCCGGAGAAGATGCAGGTAGGCTCATATTTTCTGAGAATGATCTTTTCCCCATCAACGAAAATCTCGAGCGGGTCCTTTATGTCAATTCCCATCGTTCTGCGTAGTTCAATTGGAATCACGATTCTTCCCAGTTCATCCACTTTTCTTACAATTCCTGTTGCTTTCATCACTATGCATCCTCCCTTGAAATAACACTTAATAATCATTGGTGTTAAAAGCTATCAAAGCTTCTAAATAGTAGAAATGATTAACCTATATCTGCATTGTAAAGTGCTACTTCTTTCCTGTCAATTTTATTTCTACATCTTTTGATATATATCGACAAAATATTCGACAAAGTTTAGAGCGAATTCGACAAAATATTAGGTTAAGCACTATTTTTTCCAAAATTCATAGCAATAAACAGTTTTTTATTTTACAAAATTAATATATCCGCTTATAAAACTAAATAGACGCGTTTACAAAACAAAAAACCTCCATCAGCAGAAAGACGGTCTCTGCTAATGGAGGGCTGATTTGGATTTCATAATATTAGTTCATGTCAGAGTATCAGACGTGAATTTCGAATAGGCGGGCGGTCTTGCCCTGCGGGATCGAGACAGTCAGCACGCCAACTAGCTTGTCCCAGCTCCATTCCGAATGATGCTGCTTCGGATAAGCACAGCGTACTTCTGCAGCCTGGCCCTGCAGCCCGGGAATCGGAAGCTTAACCTCTGCTTCTTCTCCGGCAATCCGCCAGACCGCGAGATAGCGTGTATCGCCATGGCGCAGCCCCAAGCTGACCCATTCGCCTTCACTGTCAGGCAGGCCCAGCGGCCAGAACGGCGTCGCCTGCGGGATGTAGGCACGGAAGGATTTGTAATAATCCAAGGCTTCCTTCACCAGTTCTCTGCGCCAGGGCTCAAGCTCCGCCAGATGTCCGCTCTGGTGCACACGGAGCAGCAGTGCATTGACCATGTTGAAGATGACCTCTTCATCATCACCTTCACGCAGCGGGTAGGACCAGACGGCCGATTGCTCCGGCGTGATTGCTGCCGGTGAACCTGCAGCAATGGCCGCGTACTGCACATAGTCCTCCTGATCGCTGGTGGACTGGATGCTGTGCCGGCTGAGCATGGCATAGTCCATTCGCATGCCGCCGCTGGAGCAGTTCTCGATCACCAGATCCGGGTAACGGGTGAAAATGCTGTCCAGCCAGGCCAGATAAGCCCGGTTATGCTGTAGCAGTCCATCGCCGAAGCTGTCAGCATCCGTCTCCGTCCCTATGCCTGCATTGATGTTATAGTCCATCTTGATATAGCCGACACCATACTGCTCCACCAATCTGGCGATGACTCCGTCAGCATGCGCAATAACCTTAGGACTCCGGTAATCCAGCTGATAGCGGCTGCGGTCCTTCACCCGTTTGCCATGGCGCATGAAGAACCAGCTGTCATCGGTCTCAGCCAGCTTCGGACTGTTGATCCCCATCACCTCGAGCTCCAGCCAGAGGCCGGGAATCATCCCTTTGCTGCGGATATAATCCAGCACATATTTAATTCCCTCCGGGAAGCGCTCGGCGGAGGGCTCCCACTGCCCGACGCCATCCCACCATTCTCCCGGGGCATACCAGCCTGCGTCGATGCAGAAATATTCACAACCGACATCGGCGGCGGCATCAATCAGGGGCAACAGCTTCTCCGTCGTCGGACTGCCCCACAAACAGTTCATATAGTCATTGAAAATAACCCGCAGCAGCTCGTTATCCTCATTCGGACGGCGGATTATGCGCCGGTAGGCGGTAAGCTGCTCCACTGCTCCCTGAAAGCCACCCTGCACTGCACCGACGGCTACCGGAACCGAGGTGAATTCCTCGCCCGGCTCAAGCTTCAGCCACCAGTGGTTGTCATGCTCGGTCGGTCCGCTGACCAGCAGTGTGAGCTGGTCCACTTGATCGGTCAGCTCCCAGTGCCAGGAGCCGTTATGCTCAATCTGCCAGAACAGGCTTGTCCCGCTCTCCTTGTTGTGCAGGACAGCCATGGGGAGCAGTTCTGCTGCCGACCAGGAGCCGGTGTTGCTGGCGGCGATACGCCTGGAGCCACGGTCCGCCAGATGGGACATGCCCAGCTCCGGCAGGCGGTAGGTCCGCCATTGCAGCTCACTCTGCCATCCGCTGTGGGCAAGGGTGACCTCTATTTTGTCGTTACGGTCTCCGCTCCCTTCCTTATCTACTCCAGTAAGCGCAAAAGTCGAAAGATATTCAACAGCGGCCATTTCCGTGCCTTCGTTCTTCAGCACCGTCCAGCAGCGGACCGTCTGTACGCCGGTATAAAACTGAATATGCTGTTCAGCTCTAATTCTGGTAACCGGGTCAACCAGACCGATCTCCAGCTTACGGCCAATGGCATTTACGCTGTCCTTATGGCCTGCATATTCCATCCGCAGCCCCGGGTAGGAAGCGCGGTGCGTGCGCCCGTGATACTCATCCCGGTCCTCCCCTGAGAGCTGTAATTCCAGCAGCCGGAACCCCGGTTTGTTCTTCTCCGCAATCACTCCATCCTGCAAGGGCGCTGCGCCAAAATGCAGCAGCCGGACATCCTGCTGCTCCGTAATTTCAATCGTAAGATAAAGTCCGTTTTCGTCAATTTCAATGAGCTTGCTGTCCATATATCATTTGGCCTCCTGACAAATGTGGTTGTCTCTACCCTGTTTTGTGTCTCCTATAATTATAAGGTGTCTTTTGTATTCGTAACTGAAGATTTTTAGATCTGTTGCAAAAGTGAAGAAGTAACGGAGGGGAAGTTTGGAATTGGAGGAGCGATAGCGTCCGCCTTTGTCTGCGGATTTCAACCGCGAACAGCGGTATAATCAGGAAATCTGTAGACAACAGCGGCCGGAAATCCAAACATTCCCCGCAGTTACGGCAATTCACTTAGTACCTGTCTTTGAATCTGTGTTACATAAAAAAGACGGCTTATCCGGTAAATGAAATCTTACCTTCAAGAGCCGTCCCGGGATGGAAGCGATTCAAATCTTATTGTTCAGCCGATCCGAATTGAATCCAGGCTTTTTGAATTTCATCGATGGCCTGATCCTTGGATTTGCTGCCGCCGATGTATGCCTGCATCAGCTCGCCGAATTTCTGGTGGAAGGTATCCAGAGAGTAGTTAACCGACAAGTCGCCGGATTTCTCGGTTTTAAGGATTTCCACCATTTCCTTAGGCATTTGCAGGTCAGGCATTGGGGCATCCTTGATTGGCGGAATTACTTTTGCCACCGTGGAGAACCAGTTTTTACCGTACTCGGAGGTATACAGCCAGTTGAAGAATTCAATGGTTTCCTTAGCTACAGCGGAATCCTTGTTAATGCGCAGCGCCTGGTCAGCACCGGTAATAATCTGTGCCTGCTCTGGCTTGTCGCTAACCGGATATCCGGCGATGCCGAGATCAAAGTCAGGGGTAATCTTTTTGATGGCTTCTTCATCCCATGCGCCTTTACCCGTCATAAACGCTGCTTTGCCAAGAGCGAAGTCACTGACTTCTGCATTACTATCGCGTTCCAGCGGCTTGTCCGTTCCGTGTTTGACCGTGGTGTCAATGAAGTTGAAGAAGTTGTTGTACAGTACAGGATGATCCTTGAAGGTAGTATCTCCGGCGATGAATTTGCCTACCAGCGTCTTGGCATCCATGCCGGCATCCGTAGCGGCCGCATCCACGAAGTGTTGGAAGATGTGTTTCCAGACCCACCACTCTTTATAAGCGTTGGCAAAAGGGGTGATTTTTTTGGCTTCGAGCTTGGTGATGGCATCATCCAGCTGGGCTGTAGTTTTTGGAACTTCGGTAATGCCTGCATCGGCAAGCAGCTTTTTGTTGTACATCAGGACGAACAGGTTGCCTTTGACCGGAAGTCCAAGTACCTTGCCATCTGAGGAGGTCATGTTGGAGCGGACCGCATCCGTCATCGCGCCTGCCAACGGTTCATTGGTCAGATCGGCACTGTATTCAGCAAAAGTGTCAATATCTCCGCCGGCTGTAGTCTGGAAGACGTCCGGTGTGCTGCCTGCGGCAATTTTCGATTTGAGGACCGTATTATAGTCGGCCTGCATAATTTCCAGGTTAATGGTAACGTTCGGCTTTACCTTTTTGTATTCGGCAATGTAAGCATTGAAAGCATCAGTGTATTCAGGAGATGCAGTGAACATATTAATCGTGACAGGCTTAGATGAATCTGTAGCCGTATTAGCTGGCGCATTGGTTGCACCTGTGTTGTTAGCGGCATTATTGGTATTATTCCCGCCACAGCCGGCCAGCAGTCCTCCTGCGAGCAGCAGACTCGCGGATAGCGCCATAAATCTTTTTACCTTCATGATGTGTTGCCCCCTTTTCCTCATGTTTCTTGTGGTCTTGGTGTTATTTTAAATAAAAAGAAAAAGGATAAGAATGTACATAAGTGATCTTATGAGGGTAAAAAAGTGTGCTGATGTAACCGGTTCACTTTTCTCCCTCTGCGAGCAGCAGCCGAAATTCAGAAGGTGAACATTCATAGTAATTCCGGAACGCCTTGCTGAAATAGTTCTTGTCCTTATACCCCAGCCTCTCTGAAATATCCTGGATTTTGAGAGCAGGGTCCGACAGCAGATCTTTGGCTTTGTCCATTCTCACCTTTTGCACATACTCATGAATGCCATATCCATATTGGCCCTTGAACAGCTTCATTAAGTATTCTCTGCTCAGGAAGTACTTATCCGTGAACATCGATATTTTAATATTCTCGAAATAATGGTTATCAATGTATGCTTTAATATTTTCCAGCACACTGCCCCGGTCTCCGGCAAGCGATCGGCTGATTTCTCCGGCATACACATCCAGAATTCGGCTAAGCACGGCCTCGAACTCTCCAAAGGTGGCAAAATCACTGCCAATCCCAAGCCCCCGCAGCCCTTGGCGCTTTGTACTAAGCAAACGCTCCGGGACCGCATTCAGCTCCTGGGCGATATCCCCCAGCAAAATAATAAATTCCTGAATGGTCCGGTCCGCTTCGCCCAGGCTGAACTTCTCCGAGGTTTTCCATTTGCGTGTAAAATCGCTGAGGATGCTCTTCGCATGGCCCGTATTTCCGCTCTCCAGGCTGCTTCGGATCAGCGGCATCCGCCCTGTCAGGGAAGGGCTGTCCTTGGCGGCTGGTTTCGTATATCCCACATTCGAGACTACGCTGCTCTTCAGGCTCAGCAGATCGATCCCATCCAGCGCAGCCGTAGCCAGCTCATAGGACTGCGCAATGTCCAGACAATCACTGTAAGGCTGTCCAAGCCCGCTCGCACAAATCATCCCGAACAGTTCCTTCAGCGTGGATACCGCCTTCTTCATATGATGAAGCGAGAGAAACGCCGCATCTTCCCCATAGCTGCCTTTCAAGGTGAAAATGACGATGAATTCCCGCTCGCTTCGGGGACTGGCAAAGCTGAAGGCTTCAAAATGGCCGTCACTGTTCTCGCTCATGACATTAGTGACGGCAAAATGCAGCAAATCCCGGTCCTCATGGAACCGGTGATGACGCACCTGCTCCAGATTGAGCATCCGAAGAACGCCTACAGCGAAATGATTGCCGGGCTTGTCCGCGCCGATCAGCGGCAGAAATGCCTCATTGGACTGGTTCTTGAAGCTGCGTTCAATGATCGACAGATACATCTTCTCCTTCAGCTTCGGAAGGGACATATTCAGTGTGATATTACGGTTAATGAACTCGCTCTCCTTCTTACGTTTGGCCTCGAGCACATCGACAGCCTTCCGCAGCGCACTGTTCAGATCCGTACGGTTAACCGGCTTCAGCAGATAATCCACAACCTTGGAGCGGATAGCCTGCCGGGTGTATTCAAAATCGTTGTAGCCGCTAATTACAATCAGCAGCAGATCGGGGAATTCACTTTCAGCGATTCTAAGCAGCTCGCTTCCGTTCAGCTCCGGCATCTTCATATCCACCAGGGCCAGATCAATCTTATGCCCGCGAAGCATTTCCAGCCCCATTTTTCCGTCTGTTGCCTCAAGCACCTGGTCAACGCCCAGGCCCTTCCAATCGCCAAGAATATTGATCGCTTCGCGCAGCGGCTCTTCGTCGTCTATGATCAGAACTTTATACATGTTGTCCCAGCCCTCCCCGCGGTAACCGCATATCCATTTGTGTTCCGTGCTCATTGCTGGCAATAGTAAGCCCCGCTTCGTCACCGTATAAAAGCTTCAGGCGGGTATTCAGATTCTTAAGGCCGATGCTCTCCACATCCCCTTCTTCTGCTGAGCCTCCGCCGCGGTCATCCCACTGAATCTGTAAGGTGCTAATTACCTGCTGCAGCCGCTCTTCCGTTATACCCGGTCCGTCATCCAGTACAGAGATCACGCTATATTCGGGTGTAATATGAGCTTCAATCCGGATAGTAACCGTACTGGATACCTTCTCCAATGCATGCTTGATACAGTTCTCCACCAGGGTCTGAATCGACAGCTTGGGAATTCTCAGCTCCAGGAGACTGTCATCCCAGGCGTATTCCACCTGCATGCGGCTGCCGAAGCGGGCTTTTTGCAGGGCCAGATAACGTTCAATATGCTTCAGCTCCTCCCGCGCCTGCACCACATCTCTGCCGCTGATGCAGTACCTCAGGGTGAGTGCCAGATTATCAACCATCTCGACAATATCATCATTATTGTTTTTGAGTGCCTTGGTGGAAATGGCCTGCAGCGCATTATAGAGGAAATGCGGATTAATCTCCGCCTCCAGTGCCTTGAGCACAGCGTTTTTCTCGACAATTTTCATTTTATAACGCTCATTGATCAGCTCATTAGTTTTTTCCACCATCTTGTTGAAATGGCGTGACAGGTAAGCGATCTCATCACTGCCCTCCACGGTTGCTTCGGCATCAAAGCTCCCGGTACTGAAGCGTTTCATCTGCAGCGACAGGTTCTTCAGGGGACTGGTGATCTTATTGGAAGTGAAGCTGACGAGAATGACGGACACCATCAAAAAGAGCAGACCAATCGAATAGCTCAGTTTACGCGTCGTCGTCGCCGCTTCATAGATCTGCTTGTAGGGAATCGGCTTAATGAGCTTCCAGCCTTCCTTTTGGCTGATGTCATACATGACCAGATACTTCTGCCCGCTGTCAGACCAGGTCAAACGTCCGCCTTGGGCCGGAGTCAGCTTCTCCAGCAGCCCCGCTTTTTCACTTTTGAGAACAAATTCACGGTCATCCACCACAAACGGCTGATTGTCGGGACTGACATACATCAGATGCTCCCCCTCATTAAAGGGAATATCCTTCATAATCTCATCCGTCACACTGGAATTGAAATACAGGGACAGTACAGCCTGCGGCTCCCGGGTCACAATGGAACGCAGCAGCCGATGATAGCCCATGAAGCTTTTCTCAGTATTGATAGGGTAATCGCCACTACTCTCCTCAGGCGACCGCTCCATCACGAAGGACTGGTACGAGCGGTTGAAGGGGCTGGCCAGCGCACGCTTGTACCACGACAGATTCTCGATCGGCGGATGCGGTGCCACCCGGACGGTAATATTATAGTTCTCCTTGGTCACATAATAATATTTGTGCTCCTTGATGACGTACAGGTAAATCGCTTCCAGATCATTGCGCGAAAAATATAGATTCTTCAAATAATCCTCTACATACATCTTGGACGCATAGTCATCGGATTCATGCAGGATCGCGTAGTTGAACTCATCATAGGAGATCTGCGGCAGTGACAGCTGGCTGATCCCGTCCAGATAACTCTCCAGATTACGCCCCACCAAAAGCAGGTTGTTACGGGTGCTGGAAATGCTGCTGTTCACCGATTCTTTGCGCAGCATACCGTAGGAAATGAACGTCAGTGAGGTCACAACCAGAATAATGATGATTGTGAACAGCAGGATCAGCTTGTTCGCCAAACGCCGGGAAATCCGCTCCAGCAAAGGCTCAAACAGCTTATATAGGGTTCTCTTGATGGTGCCTTCCTCCTTCTTGCACGGACTTTGCGGGGAAATGTTCAGTTCACCTTTTTACCCCTAACTGTACTCTTAAATCCATTTTTGAGTATAGGGGTCTGCTCTATAATACACAATATAGACTAACCGGAATGGTTATGTGTGGCAAGCCAGTACAAGACTCCCACCCTATAAATCAAGAAGAGGTGCTTCCATGTTAAAAACACTCGGCAGAAGATGGCGCGAGAAATTAGACTTTGGGCTGTTCACACTCCCTGTTCTAATCTGTATCGCTGTTGCGTTCTACATTCCATTTGTCATGACCATCCGGTATTCCATGACGAAATGGAACGGAATATCCAAACATCCCAAATTCGTCGGCCTGGACAATTTCAAAATGATCTTCTCCGGCGATACTAACTTTTCCAATGCGGCCTGGTTCACGATCAAATATGCAGTGCTCTATATCGTAATCGTCAATGTCTTGGCGATACTGCTGGCCGTACTGCTCGATATGAAGCTGAAGTCCACCTCATGGCTGAGAGCGGCCTTCTTCATCCCTTACATTCTCAGCCTTGTTATCGTCGGCTTCATCTGGAAATTCATCTTCATGCAGGGCTTCAACTCGCTGGGTGACAGTACAGGCTGGTCGATCTTCGGACTGAGCTGGCTGGGAACGCCGGGGCTGGCATTTATCTCGATTCTGGGCGTTTCAATCTGGCAGTCCATCGGGTTCTACCTGGTAATATATATCGCTGGTCTGCAGTCTGTCCCTGAGGATCTTAAGGAAGCAGCCACAGTTGACGGTGCAGGCGCCATGAGAAGATTCTTCAGCATCACACTGCCGCTGCTAGCTCCATCCATAACGATTTCGGTATTTATGGCGCTGACCAACTCGATCAAGGTGTTCGATGTGATTCTGTCGCTGACCGGCGGCGGTCCCGGAGGAACTACCTACAGTATCGCTTACGATATTTACCGGGATACCTTCCAGAATAATCTGTACGGATACGGAACAGCGAAAGCGCTTATCCTGTTCGTGGCTGTACTGGTCGTGACGATCATCCAGCTGACAGTCTTCAAACGAAGAGAGGTTGAGGCATAATGAAAACAAACAACAATAGAGCAGGCCGGATCATTCTCGAAGTGGTTCTGGTTATCCTCTCTCTTCTGTTCCTGTATCCGCTGTTCCTGACCATTATCAACTCGTTAAAAAACTTCAGTGAGGTCATGACCGACGTAATCGCACTTCCGAAGCATCTGACGCTCAGCAACTACTCGTATGTCTGGAAGTTTATCAACTATCCGAGACTGTTCCTGAATAACTTCGTGATTACCGGCCTTGGTCTGCTGGGCATCGTATTCATCTCATCCATTGCCGCTTATAAGCTGGCACGGACCAAATCCAGACTGAGCGGAATCATCTACTTCCTATGTATCATGCCGATGCTGATCCCTTTCCAGTCCATCATGCTGACCGTGCTGCAAACCGCCAAGAACCTGAACCTCTCCGAGAGCACCTGGGGACTGGGACTGCTGTACTGGGGATTCGGCGCACCGCTGGCTGTGTTCATCTATCATGGTTTTGTAAAAGGAATTCCGCTGGAAATCGATGAGAGCGCCACAATCGACGGAGCCTCCAGCTTCCGGCTGTTCTTCAGTGTCATCTTCCCGCTGCTGAAATCCGTAACGACAACCATCGTCATCATTGACGTGATGTGGATCTGGAATGACTTCCTGCTCCCGCTCCTGATGGTCAATGGTTCACCGGATACAAAGACCCTGACGCTCGCTGCCTACACCTTCGTTGGACAATATACCTCGGACTGGCAGTATGCGATGACAGCGATGGTAATGGCCGTACTGCCTTCCATCATCGTGTTCATCTTCCTGCAGAAGTATATCGTCAAAGGCGTTGTAGCCGGAGCCGTGAAAGGCTGATTCGGATTCAACCTGGAAGCTGCTGCTGACAGACAAAAGCCCCGCCCAACAGAGAAATCTGCTTGGGCGGGGCTTTTGTGGTTCTTTTTTGCTTGATGAGTGGTTGAAGCGGACTCAGGTGACTTTATTTCATGCTGCCGGGCTCAAAATGGGGGCGAATCGGGTAGACCTACTACTACATAGCAGAAAATTGACCCCGAATATCGTCCGCCTATTTCCGTAGTGCCACCCGGTACACCGGAATAGCTGTAATGCTGTGGAACACAGCAGTCGCTTCCCCGGTAAACTGCTTCTCGACCGCCATCGCGGCATCTGCCGCCACAGTCGTGACTCCCTTACGCAGCGGTGTAGTCTCGAGGATGATCTCTCCGCTTCTCAGCGTATCCCTGAAGCGGGACAAGCCGATCTCCCATGGCGCGCCGTTATAGAAATGATCGTGGAAGAGTTGGCCGGCCGCAAAGGCATAGCCGACATTACCGGTGTAATCGATGCTTAACAGCACCTCTTCCACACCCTCCAGGAGGTCCGGAGCAAGTTGAAGCGCGATTTTGTGGTCATGAATCCGGTGGATACCCAGCCGGATCTCCTTGGCCGGGAGTTCCAGATCGAAGCTGTGGAACCACTCCTCTCTATGCTGCGCAATCGAGCAGGCGGCGTGCGCCGTTGTCCACCGGGCAGGCGCCGCCGGACCGCCGGCATATTCCCGGAAGGAGAAGCTGCTCTGGCCGCTGCTGAAGAATTCAATGCCGTCCTGCGTCTGTACAGGCGGAACCTCCGAGAAAATAATCCGCTGCTGCCCTTCATCCTCCATCTCCCACAGCATGGCGGCTTCTCTGGCATTCATGGCGTATATCCGGATCTCCCGGGCTCCGTCCTGTGTAATCCGGATCATTCCCGGGCGGTCATGCGGAATAAGAACCGTGTACTCATTCCCCGCACCCTTTTCGACCGTACCAGTGTCTGCTGATATGCCGGTAATGGCCGCATGTGCATCAATCAGAAACTCCCCGTCCACACCCTCCGGCATCGAGAAAAAGTAAGTAGCCGCTTCCGCAGACTCCACCCTCGTCACCGGCTGGGCTGTAGCAAAGCGCAGGTTCAGCCCGTCCAGTGCAAAGTTGAAGGGAAAGATGAACGACGCGTTTTTGCGGACCGTTAGCGAGCTTTTTCTTGGGAATTCAATGGATTCGTCAGCCAGCAGAATGGCGAACCGGACATCCTCATGGGTGTCCATCACGACATGATCCTGATAGTTGTTCACGAACAGGAACCCGGCTTTGCCGTCTGTGCGGACGGCATACCGCAGCGAATGTGCGTCTTCAGGAGTGATGGTCTCCGCACCATCCGGCAGGACGGTGGCCATTGGCGCAAGCCGTTCCCCGAACCGGTGCAGGAAATAATGCAATGGCCGCAGCAGATGGCCCGAATCCCGGATCTGCCCGAACTCTCCAATCGGTGCCTGGAAATCATACGTGATTCTTGGCGTGGTGCTCTCATTCAGGTAGCCCGTTTTCCCTATTGGATTCGTGCCGCCATGGAACATATAATAGCCGACAAAATTGCACCCGCCCCCAATCTTCATCAGGCTCATTGCCATCACACTTTCCGGCTCCACCTGGAACCGCGACAGATACCAGGTCTGCATCCCTCCGCCCATTTCACAGCAGGCAAACGGATATTTAGTCTTGGGATAGGGAGGCTTGAATTCACCCGTCTCAGCAGCTTCATTATGATAATTCACAAATACATACTCCGGTGTCGGCTTCTGGTCAGGATTCTGCTCGCTGATGCTCCACGGCGTATAGGCATAGCCGCCGTACAGCGGTAGCACCTCATCCTCCAAAAATGGCGCAGCGCCCCAGCCTGTACTGGTATAGAAAGGCGCAACCATTCCTGCCTCCTCTGCATACTGCTTAAGCAGACGCATATGCTCGGAGCCGGCTTCGCCGCCAAGTCCGCCGCTCAGGTATTCATCCCCTTGCTTCGCAGTCAATTCCCACAAGGCGGCAGCGGCATTGAATTCGTTCTCCAGCTGAATGCCAACCACCGGCCCTCCATCCTTGAACATCTGCCCCGCCGCCTGTATTCCTATCTCATGGAACAGCCTGTGGACATAATGCAAATAACCTTCATCGTTGGAACGCACATCGAAGGAACGCCCGAACAGCCAGTCCGGCAGTCCGCCGTTGCGGACTTCCCCATGGCAGAAGGGACCCACGCGCAGGATGACATATATTCCATTCTGTGCGCACAGCTCTACGAATTTCCGCACATTACGGTTGCCCTGCCACTCGAAGATCCCTTCGATTTCCTCATGATGATTCCAGAAGATGTAGGTAGCCACAATATTGATTCCGGAACCTTTCATCTTACGGATCTCCGTCTCCCAGCAGTCTTCCGGGTAACGGGAATAATGGAATTCGCCGCAGATGGCAAAATACGGCTGGCCGTTCAGTTCCATATAGTAGTTGGTGAAGCTGATGTGATCTCCTTGCGGATGGGTTCCGCCCAGCCGTAAGGTCGCCGGATAAATGTCTTTCGGGGCAATGCCCGCATGAATGGTATAACTCATATTTTGCAGCTCCTTTTCTATATGAGCATTTTGCATAATTCATATTTTGATTCAAAGTCATAGTTAGGCCACGGTAAAATCCTTGTCTTATAAGAGCGGAGCGATAAATGAACAGACGGGCAGAATTTTCGGTGAATTTGAAATTTTAAGCGGCGTTTTGGACGCGTTGCTTAGCGATGGCCAGTGCAGAGGCAAGTAACACAATCGCATTCAAATATTGGTGGGTGGTCACTTTTTGAATCCCCCAGACGTGAAGCTGGTCTGCAGTTAAATAGGTCTTCATTCGAGAATTGCAGCGTTCCACACTGGTTCGTTTATTGTAAAGTTCCTTCCAGCCCCGACTTTCCCGATGCGGTAACGCATAGCGCCGAAGATCCGTTTGACTCTTGATTTTAACCACCATTCCATAATTGGAGGATGAACAAGCGGCCATGCCTAAAGGGCAATCCACTTGACCTGTCGCATGCGGACAACGGAATTTTAATTGCACCTTTTCCTGTCCCCAATACGTCATGGGAAATCCCATCGAACAGCAGGGCGTACCTTTGTAGGTGATCCCTGCTGGTGGTTCCTTTTCATTGCGCGGATTCAGCGGAATAATGGCTTGCGCCTTGACGCTGCGGGCCGTCTCGTAGTTTTTCATTTGGTCGTAGCCGGCATCCAGCATGAAAAATTTCACTTTGGACTTTGCAGCGACAGTTGTCATGAGTACAGGTCCTTCGTCTCCGTCGTTCACATGGGCCGGAGTCACCTGGAGCGCCATAGGAAGTTCACTCTTGGCATCGACGGCCAGATGTAGCTTATAGCCAAACCACTTGACTTTGTTCCCGAAGGTGTCAAATTTCGCACCCCAGTTGGCATTGCCCGTGAGTTCGCTTTTTCGCTTGGGTTCCTTTTTCTCATAGGCATGGATGGCTGCGCTGTCGATGGCGACATGAGTGCCGTCAATGATTCCAGTTTCTTGGCACTGAGCCACAAGGTCCTCAAACAACTGCCGGGCAAGGTTTTTACGAGTCAACTCGGCAAAAAACCGGCTTAACGTGGAATGCCTTGACGACAGTGCCCGTCCGCTCCTCGGGGTGAAGGACTTTTCAATTGTCTCGCATACGGTCTCAGGTCCAGTGCACTGAAAAAGATGGGTAGTCGTTCTTTTGATTCGATTTTTTGAAGCTCCTCAAAGGAAAACAGACATTCTTGGAGAATATACAAAGGGGACTTCCTCCTCTTGAGTGTTTTGGTTTGGTCACCAAAAAACTTCTCCAAGTTGGGGTGAAGTCCTTTTTTATGCTTAAAATTCCTTTTTGTAACAAGGGTTTAGATTAATGCAAAACGCTCATATAAATAAGGGCTGCCCCAAAGCAAATGCTTTGGAGCAGCCCGGAAGCCGTTACATAAGCTTCACTCTTATTCAGCTATTATTTTTTTGCAGCCAGGAAAGCATCGATTTGGGCTTGCATTTCCGTCTGAACCTTGTCAATACCAGCGGCTTTCAACTGCTTGATCAGGTCAGCCCGGCCTTTATCGATATCATCAATCAAACCATATTCCAATGGAATAGCGTAGCGCAGCATTACGTTTCCGATATTCGCCACTTCGTTCTTCACTTTTGCGGAGTCGAAGACAAAGGTTTCCAGCGGGAAGTGGTAAACGCTTGACTGCCAAGTGTTGAACATATCGTCAGCTTCTTTCGGATAAGCCGCATCTTGACGGTTCAGCGGGGAATTCCAGCCCCAGTTCGAGAAGCCTGTGTAATTCGCAGCCGCAGGGCCGGCAGTGAACTTGTCATCGCCCTGAGGAACATAGTTGGTTCCGGCAATACCGTACATCGTCAGATCGTGGATTTCCTTGTCATTCTGCAGCAGATCAATCAGCATCAGGGAACGTTCAGCGTTCTTCGAGGTCGCATGAATGGACATCCCGTTCTGGGTTGCGATGGCAGCAATTTTCTTCTTATCTGGAGTAAGGTCGGCAATGGCCAGCTCCACATCCGGTTTGTCACGGCGCATTTCAGCAAGGTTAGCTGCTACAGTACCCAGGTTGTGGGCATAAGAGGAAACCTTCTCTGCTTTGACATCCTGCCATACATCATTTTTGTTACTCACTACGTTTTTGGACCATGCGCCATTGTCGGCCAGATCTTTATAGTATTTCAGCAATGATGTGAATTCTGGAGTGTCATAAATGTCGAATACTTTGCCGGTTGCATCATCCAGCTTGTAAGCCAGTGGCAGCAGGTTCGCATCCACCAGGTTGAAGTTGTTGTTCTGCTCCAGCAGAATTTGATCCAACTCATGGAACTTCCAGCCATCGGCAGGTTTTGCTCCGAACGCATTCATGCCTTTTTCATTCTTAGCAATCGTTTTCAAGTAATTGGCATAGGTTTCAGGACTGTTGATTGCCGGAAGATTGTATTTCTTGCGCAGGTCTTCACGATACAGGACAACTTTGTCGGTAACTTCCACATTATTGTTCGGAACCATGTATAGCTTGCCGTCCACTTTCGCTTGTTCCCAGTTCACTTTAGGCATCGCTTCCCAGGTTTTTGGCATATATTTGGACAGCATATCATCCGTCAGCTCCAGAAACCCGCCTTTGAGTGCCTGATCGTTATAGAAGGCCCAGTTCGCTGTATACACGAGGTCAAAATCCTCATTCGCTGCGAATTTCAGCGGGTACTTCTGGGTCCAGTCCGACCAGTCCAGGAATTCTGTTTCAACCGTGGCATTGATTTTTTCTTTCAATTTGGTGTTGAGCTCTCCGAATACCTTGTCGTAATCGCCAGGCTGGCCGCCGATCAGAAGCATTTTGAGCTTGACCTCTTTGGAAGTGTCAGGAGCGCCGGAGTTCGTGGCTGCCCCTTCTGTAGCTTTTGCTCCGGCGTTTGTGGCTTCCGCAGCTGTATTGTTGTTGTTGCCGCCTCCGCATGCACTGAGGATTGTACCCAGTGTCATCATCGTTGCCAGCGTAACTGTAAGTTTCTTTTTCTTGTTTGTCATGGCAGATAGTGCCCCCTAATGAATTAGTATTGGGTTTATATTGTATTGATAACCGGGTTGCCCCGGAATTATCCTTTGACAGCACCAACAGTGAGCCCTTGCACAAAATACTTTTGAATGAATGGATAAACAAGCAGGATAGGTCCTGTAGCTACAATCGTCATGGCCATCTTCAAGCTTTCTGTAGGCAGATCGGAATTTACTACCGCACCCGAAGCCATCATGGCCTTACGCATGCCATCCATGTTACCCAGCATTTTGTAGAGATAATATTGCAGCGGCATAAGCTCGGACTTGGAAATAAAGAGCAATGCATTATACCAGTCATTCCAGTAGGCCAGTGCGATGAACAGGCCGATGGTCGCCAGCGCAGGCTTGGACAAAGGCACTATCAGCTGCATGAAAATCCGGAAGTCACCCGCTCCGTCAATTTTGGCAGATTCCGTAATGGCATCCGGGATGCTGCTCATGAACGACTTCATTACGATAATGTAGAATACATTCATCATCATGGGCAGAATCAGTACGAGCAGCGTGTCTTTGAGATGCAGGTAGTTGACGATCATCAGATACCAGGGCACCAGACCCCCGCTGAACAATGTGGTGAAGAAGAAGAAAAATGAGAAGCGTCCACGCCATTTAAAATCTCTCCGCGACAGCACGTAAGCTGTCATTGAAGTCAGGAACAGTCCGAACAAGGTGCCGATTAAGGTTACAGAGATCGTTACACCGTAAGCTCTGAGCATATCAGCCGGATACTTAAACAGCAGGCTGTAGGCATCTGTGGAAAAATCAGTCGGGATTAGCTGGAAGCCTTTCTCGATAATCGTACTCTCCTCGCTAAGAGAGGAGGACACCACCAGAATGAAGGGAAAGATACAGAATATTGCAAGCAAGGTAAGTGACACATATCCGATAATCGACAATAGCAGACGGTCCGTATTAACACGCTTGCGCACCTTTGTGGTTTGAATCTTTGCAGTAGTACTCATGGCATTACCTCCTTTTCTTAGAATAGGGCACGGTCTTTATCGTATTTGCGTACAGCATAGTTGGCCAGCATGATCGTTACAAAACCGAGCAGGGATTGATAGAAGCCTGCCGCAGCGGACATTCCAATCTCATTCGAGGTTGTGAGCGACCGGAAGACGAAGGTATCAATAACGTCCGTGGACGAGAACAGCAGCCCGTTGTTACCGACCATGTTGTAGAACATCCCGAAGTCACCCCGGAAGATGTTGCCGATAGCCAGCAGAACCAGAATGATCACTGTAGGCATCAGGTTCGGAACCGTAATCTTCATAATCCGCTGGAAAATATTCGCACCATCAATTTCGGCTGCTTCGTACATTTCTGTATCAATGCCTGTGATCGCCGCCAGATACATGATCGTTCCATACCCCAGTGTCTTCCAGGCAGACACAACCACGAGAATAACCGGCCAATAAGAGGCAGTATTGTAAATGTCCACCGGCTGCATACCGAGACCCTTCAGCAATACGTTCACGGTACCCACATCGAAGTTGAACAGGTTGTATGCGATGGCTCCAACCACAACCCAAGAAATGAAGTAAGGCAGGAATAGCATCGTTTGGGTAATCTTCCGGAACCATTTGCCGGCGACCTCAAACAGCAGGATGCCCGCAAAAATTTGAAGCACGTTGTTCACAACGATAAATGCAATATTGTACAGCGCCGTGTTTCGGGTTACGCGCCAGGCGTCACCAGAGCCAAAGAAGAATTTAAAGTTATCCAGTCCGTTCCACGGGCTGCCGAAGACACCGCCCGTGTAGTTAAATTGCTTAAACGCCAGTACAATACCCGCCATGGGCACGTAAGCGAATAACAGGAAGAACAATACCGCAGGAGTCAGCATGAGTAGCAAAGCTTTGTACTTCTTGACATCATCCCAGAATCCGTGTTGTTTCTGTTTCATCTCGAATCCCCTTTCCATGTCACTTTTCTCTATAGCTTTATTATAGAGAACCGCTTACCTGGTGTGGATTCAGCCCATCAACTAAAAGCAATACTTTTTCAACGATCGGTTGAAACCGTTGCTTTTCTATAAATGCAAAAACGTTGCCCGGGGTCTGAAAACGGCCGGGGCAACGTTTTTGCGGTTATATTTTATGCTTTTTGCGGTACTCACCCGGCGTCATGCCCGTGATCTGCTTAAACTGCCGGTTGAAATAGATAATGTTCTTGTAGCCCATGCGTTCGGCGATCTCATATATTTTGAGAGTCGGATCGCTAAGCAGCTCGGATACCCGGTTCGTCTTGCGTTCATTCACGTATTCACTGAAGGGAAGCCCATATTCCTCCTTAAACAGATAGCCCAAATAATTAGGAGTGAAGTCGAAATGGGCCGCCACCTCTTTTAATGTAATCTTCTTCTCCAGATTCTCCTCAACATAGCGCATAATCTCATCAATCAGCTTGCGCTTCTGCCGCTGCCGCTTCACGTACAGCAGCTCCGATAGCTCGAAGAACCTGCGCCGCATCCAGGAGAGAATATCATGGATGGTCTCGAACTGAAACAGGATATCCGGCTGATGGGATTCCCATTGCAGCAGCTCGTACAGATTCTCGTTCTGCTGCTGAAGGTCGGCATGAAGCTTAGAGGTAATGCGGATGATCAGCTCATAGACCTCCTTCCTTCCGGCGCCGGGAAGGTCCTTCGTGAACAAAACCATCAGATGATCATCTATCGCTACGAGATCATACTGGATGATGGCCTCCAGCAGCTGATCTACCGTTTGTTCAATTTGCCCGCCGGGTGTTCCCCTTGGTGAAGATTGTATGGTGTCGCGAATCAGGCGGTTCTTGCCCAGCAGCCACTTCGCACTCAGCGCCGCCTGCGCTTGCTGATAGGACCCGTGCAATCCTGCCTCTTCTGCGGCATACTGTCCTACACCTACAGTTACCGTGCAGGGGGATGAATCTGCTACTTTGCGGATCAATTCCTCCAGCAGACTCAGAAAGCTGTCCTGCGGGAGTGAAGACAGAATGACAAACCGGGTATGGTGGACAGCAATCCAGATGCCCAGCTTAGCATCCTCGGCAAAGGCTTTAATTACCCCGGCAATTTGCCGCGTAATGCTCCGGGTGTCTTCCTCGGACCAATCGCGCATTTTCCACTCCAGATCATCGATCTCCACAACCGCCGCCGCTGCGCCTTTCTGCAGCAAGGGATTCAGGAGACTCCGCAGATGCGGCTCTGCTGGCTCAGGCGAGGCCTCATCGAACCAGCGCAGAAGCAGCTCCTTGTTCACCAGGGACAAGGCTTCGGTGAAGGAGCGGTCCTGCTCTCTTTCCTGCTCCATGTTGGTGCAAAGTGTCCGCAGCATTTCATACAGGTCCTTATCTTGAACGGGCTTCAGCAGATATCCCGAAGCATTGATCTCAATCGCTTCCTTGGCATAACTGAAATCCTCATGTCCACTGATGAACACAATTTTGGTCTTAGGACTCAGCGCTTTGGCCTTGCGCGCAAATTCGGTTCCGGTCATAATCGGCATCCGGATGTCAGATAAAATAATATCAACCTGTGCTTCCTCCATAATTTTCAGGGCATTAAAGCCGCTGCTCGCGGTGCCCACTACGTTAATATTCAATCCGCTGGCCAGCACCCTTCGGCGCATCCACTCCAGATCAATGGCTTCGTCGTCCACCAGCAATACGTTAATGCTCATATCTTAATGTTCCTCCTGTGTCAGTACAAGCTGCAAATTATGGGGTAAATTCTACATCCTGTTCCTCGTTGTCCTTCATCCCGGCGGGAAGCAGCAGTTGAACGGTTGTGCCTGCGCCATAATAGCTCGCAATGGTCACTCCGTAGTTGTCCCCGTATCTAAGCTTGATCCGCTCATTCACGTTCTTCACTCCATAGCCCCCGGCCTGGCTCGGTCCTTGCATCATTCGTTTGATGTCCGCAGGGCGCATGCCAATTCCATTGTCGATGATTTTCAGTTCAAGATTACTGCCTATCCGCCGCCCGGTCAGACGAATCGCTATCGTCTCCCCAAACCAAGCATGCTTGAAAATATTCTCAACAAAAGGCTGCAGCACCAGCTTGATAACCTGCATGTGCAGAATTTCCTCGTCTACATCCACATATACCGTGAACGCATCCGCATATTTGACCCGCTGGATTTCAAGGTACGTAGCGACCTGCTCCAGTTCCTTCTCCAATTCAATATAGACATTGCCCTGATTCAACGTTAACCGGTAAAAGCGCGAGAGTCCCTGTACCATCCCTGTGACTTTGTCTATCTCCCCGAGATTTGCCAGGCTGCTTATCGTTGAAAGTGTATTATACAAAAAATGCGGATTGATCTGCGCCTGAAGCGCTTCCAGTTCCGCTTGCTTCTTTTGGATGCCCTGCACATACACGCTGTTGATCAGCTCCTGGATATTGGTTGCCATCACATTGAAGGAATCCGCGATCTGTACAAATTCATCATTGCCCGAGAAGCGGATACGCTTTTGGAAGTTCCCTTCCTGGAAGGACCGCATCAGTCCCACGATCCGGCTCATCTTGCGTCCGGACAGCCGTGCCACCACATAGCCAATCACCGTCATCACCAGGAAGCTGAGCGCACATACTGCAAAAATCACACGACGCAGCCTGCCGGCGTCCTTTGTCAAATACGTATAGGGCACCAGAGATTCGATAACGAAGCTGCTGCCGGGAATCTTTTCATGCAGACTCAGGAAATTGCTGCCCGGTTCAACATAATTCGCCGTTCCGCGCTGGAACAGAATATCGCCGGTGGTCTCTTCCACAAGCCGGAGGGTAATCCCCTCCTCCAGCGGGAAGGTGTCAAAGCCCCCGAACAGATCCTCAAGGGATACGGTGATCCGAACATAGCCGATCACTGTTTTATAATCGCTGAAGTTGACCAGTCTGCGGACATGCGAAATGTTGCCCAGCTTCTGGTCCGTATCAATCTGCAGCCAGAGATTGTCCCGTTTCGAATCTTTGAGGGACTTGTACCACTCGCTATCAGCGATATCCTTAAGCGGCAGAATATAATAATCACTGTCTAAGATCGGCTCGTTCAGATTGTCACCGGATACAATGTTCAGATCACTGTTCGGCGTATAGAGCATGAAACGGATCTTGTTCCCGAACAGCTGCAGCGGAGCGGTGATCTGCGGAACGATCTGGTCGATCATGGCGAGGTAGATATCAAACGGTGTACCTTTGAGCTCAAGGGCGCGCTGAAACGGCTGGCTGCCAAACAGGTTGTCCGACATTCGCTGAATTTCATCCATTTGGTAGCGGATATTGTTCCTTGACTGCTCCATTCCCGTCCGGATGTTCGACTCGGCCATCTCCGTCCGTGAATCAGTAAGCATGGAATAAGAGATATAGCCGATCGTTACATCGGTCAAAAGAACCAGCAGCAGATAGGGAACCATCATTTTATAGGTGAAGGGCATATATTTCTTCAGCTTGGGCATCAGTTGCAGAACATCCTTTTGTATGGATTTCAATATGTCTATATTAACGTCCCCATCCCCAGAAATAAATAGGCATCAGAAGAAATGGCTCCGCCGTCCTCTGAAAGAGGCGGCATCCGTTTCAGTCGAGAAACACAGCAAAGGCGCCGGAATTCCTTCCGTCGCTGGTTTCTTTCTATTTTAGAGCCGTTAATGCATGTAATACTACTTCTGCCGGTGCAAGTCCTGTTGATACTGCCCGCACGGTAATCGGACCTGCTTCGGCGGTAGACTGAATCAAGGCCAGGCACCAGCCATTGAATGCCCGGCGGACGGGTGCCTTATCCGGCTCATGGCTGCTGGGATTGCCGTTGCCTACCCCAAGAAGAATTCCGGCACCTTCCACTTCGAAGCGGATTTCAGGGTCTGCGGTTGGAACAATATGCCCCTGTTCATCCACTACAGCCACGCGGACCGGAATCGTATCCGAGCCGTCTGCTTCAACCTCAGTCCGGTCAGGGTACAGGCAGATCTGATGCGGCTGGCCTGCCGTAACCACCGCTTTCTCAGCGACGATCCGGCCATCGCGTGTTCCAAGCGCTTTTAACTCTCCGGGTTCATAGATGACTTCCCATGACAAATACCCTGCCCGGTCAACCTGCTGTTCACCCAGACTTCTGCCATTCAGAATCAGTTCAACTGTAGCGGTATTGGAGAACACCCTCACTTCTACCGGCTGTCCCTCAGAACCCGGCCAATTCCAATGCGGCAGCAGATGAACCATAGGCTCGTCCTTCCAGACGGCCTGCATGTAGTAATAGCTGTCCTTAGGGAAACCGCAGGTGTCCATCAGCCCGAAATGGGAATTCACACATGGCCACAGGTAAGGGGTGGGCTCTCCGCGGTAGTCGAACCCGGTCCACATAAATACCCCGGTAAGAAAACGGTTGTTCAGAGCATCGCTCCACGCCTGCTGCGGGGTGCAGCCCCACGAAGGAATATTCGTGCCGTATTCGGAGCAATAGCCGCGCACCGGATCATCCGCATAGATGCCCCTGGTAACCGTATAGCTCGCGCATTCACTGCCGATCATAGGGTGCTCCGGATGCAGCTCATGGTCCCGGATATCCAGATGATCCCGGTGTCCGTAATTGTAGCCTGTAATATCAACAACCTCATTGTATCCATTCTCATACCAGCCATGATTCATAGCCGCTGAGGTCGGGCGCGTTGGATCGATCCGGCGGACGGTATCCGCGAGCGTCTTCAGAATACGTCTGCCGGTTACGGTGCCTTCCAGAACCTCCTCATTCTCCAGATTCCAGATCATGACAGATGGATGATTACGGTCCCGGTACAGCATCCGCTTCAGCTGGGCTATGCCATTCGGGCTGCTGTCGAGCTTGCGGTTCTCATCCATCACCAGTAGTCCCATCCGGTCACAGAGATCCAGCAGTTCAGGGGTAGGCGGATGATGCGCACTGCGGTAGCTGTTAGAGCCCATCTCTTTAAGCAGCTTCAGCTTATATTCAATGATACTGTCAGGCAGCGCCACTCCCACTCCCGCAAAATCCTGATGATTGCAGGTGCCTTTGATCAGCAGCGGTTCTCCATTCAGGAAAAAACCCTGCTCCGGATCAAACCGGATGCTGCGGATACCAAAAGATGTCTCATACCGGTCCACCACGGTTCCCTCATGTTCTAGGATGGATATGGCTTTATAGAGGTACGGATACTCCGGCGACCACAGCGAAGGCTGCTCCACTGTGCAAATCTGCTCAAGCTCCGTCTCCCCGTACCCGTCCACAACGGCTTGCGCCGCAGAAGCAGCTACCTGTCTGCCGGCAGCATCGTATATTTCTGTGTGCAGCGAGACCGCCCGGCCTTCTGTATATTCATTGCAGATACGGGTGCTGACATGCACCCGGGCCTGCTGCTCCCCCACATCCGGTGTCGTGATGTAGGTTCCATACTCCGCTACATGGAGGCGGTCCGTCTCTTCGAGCCACACATGGCGGTAGATGCCGCAGCCCTCATACCACCATCCCTCATTCTCCAGCGCGTCTACCTTGACTAATATGACATTCTTGCCTTTCCCGCCATAACGAAGCACATCGGACAGATCATAGGAATATCCGGTGTATCCTCCCCGATGTTCGCCAATGAAATGTCCATTGACCCATACGGTGCTCACGCCCGAAACTCCGTCGAAGGATACCGTCCATTTACGCGCTGCCCCTTCTGCCGGCAGCTCGAAGCTTTTGCGGTAAAACCCGATTCCACCCGGCAAATAGCCATGGCTGCCATCCCTCGAGCCAAGCGATGCATCCTGGACATACTGCTGCTCTACACACCAGTCATGCGGCAGCGATACTCGCTCCCACTCCAGCTGCTGATGGCCCATCCCTTTATCGTTAAAAGCAATATCCAGCCATTCTCCCTCCTGCAAGGAACCACAGTCGGTAATCCCGCCTGTCATTCCGGCCTTGACTGCATACGGAATGCGGATATCCCCTTTGTAAAAACTCCACTCCTCATCAAACCGGCTTCTGCATCTCCCTGCTGCCACACTCACTAACGACCGCCTCCTTACTAGACTATATTCACATTGTAGAGTAGATTATTAGAATATAGTTAGCACAATGCTAATATGAAACAGCACAAATTGAAGGTGAGGGATACGCATGCTTCTGCCTTTCCGCCTGTGCGCGGATGATCTGAACCCACGGCTGCCGCTGGCCCTGTACAATATTGGTTGCCATGTGCAGCATCCTATCTACCGCCCGTCCGGTTATCTTGTGCCGCAGTGTTTCATCGCATTCAGAGGCAAAGGCCAGGTACGCTTCAAGGATGGGAAAAGCCTGACTATCGGCGCCGGTCAGGCGCTGATCCTGCCGACGGGGCAGCCTCATGAATACTATGCGCTCCCTGGTGAACCCTGGCTGATTGGGTATATCGGGTTCAAGGGCAGGATTGCGGAAGAACTGGTAACCGGCTGCGGCTTGCCTTTCAGCACAGTGATCCGTCTGACAGACGCGGAGGCCCTGATGAACCCTCTGAAACAGCTATGGGAGCTTGCGGATCAATCCGAAACCGCGCGGGCCGCATATATCTCCGGTAGGCTCTATGAATTTGTCCTGTTGCTGTCGGAGATGGCTGAGCTCTCCTCTGGTCCTGATTCTCTTCCGGCTAGCAGCCCTGCACAGGAAGCATTGCGCCGCGCCGCCGGGTATATGCAGGAACACTTCACCGAAACGCTGCAAATGTCCAACATAGCCCATGTTGTGGGATACTCGGTACAGCACTTCATGCGGATTTTCCGTGAGGCCTACGGCATTACTCCACATGCATATTTACAGGGCCTGCGTCTGAATCAAGCCGTGAGGTGGATGGAGGAGCATCCGGACATGCCCATCAAAGAAATCGCCGGCCGCCTGGGGCTGGAGCCCAATTATTTTATCCGTGCCTTCAAGAAGGCTTACGGGACAGCACCGGGAATGTACCGGGGGAATCTATCGAGTAAGGCTGACTTTAACACAAACCAAGACTTTTAGATTGGTGCCTGATGCAACTTGAATGATTGCCCAACCATTCCTTTCCCCATAATGCCTGCTTCGCCGAATTCAGAGGTATTTCTACCTCACATTTCCCCATATTGCCTGTCTGTGCCGAATTCAAAGGTACTTATACCTCACATTTCCCCATATTGCCTGTCTGCGCCGAATTCAAAGGTATTTCTACCTCACACTTCCCCATATTGCCTGCCTGCGCGGAATTCAGAGGTACTTGTACCTCTGATCTCTTAAGCAGCAAAAAAAGCCCAAGCGATGATCCAGCTAATCGCTCGGGCTTTGGGGCGGATATTCTGTTCAGTAGTGTTCGGTTCAGCTCTTCGGCTCAGAGCTTTTCGCTAACCGCTCCATTCGCCGCTACACGGGCATTGAACGAGAGCTGGTTCATCCGATTGATCGTATCTTTGTTATAGGCTTCCCCCATAAAATTGGGCTGTCCGCCGATGATCTTGACCGGAGTGATTCTGCCGTTTACACCGCTGTCACTGATCTCAAAGTTAACCAGCATAGAGTGAAGTGTCTTGTCACCGCCGCGTGTTGAACGGTTGAACACAAAATTACCCAGCGAATAATAGATCGGCTTGTGCTTGTAGTATTCAATCCCCATCAGGCAGTGGCTATGAGCACCAATAATGATATCCGCACCACTGTCGATCATCTGCTTCGCGAGCTTGCGGGCGTAATTCTCAGGGTAATCCTTGAACTCATTGTTCCAGTGGATGTATACAATAGTGTAGTCATTCTCTTTGGCCGATTTCTGGATGGCGCTCATCAGCGGTTCAGGCGTATAGGCCGAAGCTGCGCCCGGACGGTTCTTGCCTGCATACCACGAAGGGCTGGAGAGCACGCGGCTTACACCGAGCATGGCGATCTTTTTTCCTTTTACCGTCTGGGTGAAGGGTCTAAAAGCCTCATTAATGTTCTTGCCTGCGCCGGTATGCCCGATCTTGTATTTGTCGAGATGAACGAGTGTATCCAGCATAGCGTCCTGTCCGAAATCCAGAATATGATTGTTCGCAACGGTCACACCGTCAATCCCCGCATAATTCAGTCCCGCAAGAGCTGTTGGCTTGGAACGGAATGCAAAGGTCTTCTCGGCTACCTTCCCTCTCACCGATACCGGTGTCTCCAGGTTGGCAAAGGCAATATCTGCTTTCTTCAGAACAGGCGCTACCTTGGCAAAAGGAAAGTTCACTCCGTACTTGGCGATCTGGTCACCGACAAAACCATCCAGCAGGATGTCTCCTGCAAAAACAAGATTAACCTTATCATCTGCGGAAGCAGCTTGACTGAAAACAGCCGGTGCAGGAATCAGCAAAAGTACTATTAATGTTAATATGATGACTGTAAATCTGCGCAAAATCTTTTGACCCCTCTCTATTGGTTAACCTCCCACTATTCTACTATATGAAAAGAGGGATATCCAAATAAAGGGTAGATCCTAGAGTCTCGCCTTTTTAAGCACGGCCCGAAAACAGCTCAGCCCGCCCCACTGCTCCGTACGCACGGCATCCGCCGGAAGCTTGAAATCCGTCTCCCCCCAGTACTCAAATCCGGCCTGCAGCAGCACTTCATTTATCCGCAAAAGATTTACGGTCGGATAGTCAAAAGTTAATACCAGCAGACCCTCTTCATTCAACGTGCGGTGAAATTCCCTAACGGCTCGTACAGAATCCTCCAAAGAGAGGTGCTCCAGAACCGAGATGCAGAAGATCGTATCAAAGAACTCGTTCTCATAAGGCAGTGAAGTCAGATTGGCCTGGGCCAGGTGGAGGCGGTTCGTCCGCGCTGCTCCCGCCAGCAGTGCCGCTTCCTCCCCGATATCGCCTGAAATTTCTTCCATGATGGCATCTCTGGACAGAATTCTTGCATCCATGTCACAGGCATGAACCTCCGCACTGTAACTGGCAAGATAGAACTTGAGCGGATGGGAGATCCCGCAGGCGGCATCCAGCACCACATCATGCGGGGAAACGAAATTCGTGCACCATTCATATTCATAGGGCCGGCTCCACCAGGATTCCGGCAAATCGTAAACAAGCTTATCGCGGCGGGCATCGGCATTGACAAAAAAACGGGAAACATACGGATGTGTAGGCATAGGCCAGGACTCCTTTAGAGGAAATTCGGTAGTGAGAGTATATTCAGGAATCCCCGTTTCATGCCATCATACGTAAAAGGAGAGCGGCTTCGCTTCAACACCATGCTTCGCAATCAGGTTATCCACCATAGTACCCCATTCAGTGTCGATGGTGCACAGCTCCGGATGCTGTTCGAACCATTCCACAGACCGCTTGATGCCTTCGGCAAAAGGAACGGTTGCGGCAAATTCCGGCACCAATCGCTTAATCTTGCTGTTGTCGAATACACTGCTGACCGCCTGGTCACCGATCAGTCCATCTGCTGTTCCCGGCGGGGTAAAGGCCGTGATAAAATCGGTGGAAATATGCACAACCTGTGGTTCATGTCCAGCCGCCTTCCCGATAGCCGCATAGATCTGGTTCCAGTTCAGCGACTCATCGGAAGTAATATGAACCGCTTCTCCGATCGTTCCCGGTTGCCCCAGCAGGCCGACAAAGCCCTTGGCGAAATCTGTGTTATGGGTCAGGGTCCACAGCGATGTTCCATCTCCATGAATCACGACCGGCAGACCTTTGCGGATTCGGTCGACCAGCGACCAGGGATGCGCCCAGCTAGTTAGGGCTGCCGGTATCGCCGTTACCCCGTAAGTATGGGAGGGACGGACGATAGTAGCTGGAAAACCGCTATTTGTATAGGCTTTCAGCAGTAGCTGCTCACAAGCGATTTTGTCGCGTGAATACTGCCAATAAGGATTCGCAAGCGGGGTCTCCTCGGTGATCAGATAATTCTGCTGCGGCTTCTGATAAGCTGAAGCGGAGCTGATAAAGATATACTGCTTCGTCTTGCCTGTGAACAGTTGTATATCATTCTGTACATGCTCAGGAGTAAAAGCGATCCAGTCCACCACCACGTCGAACTCATAGCTGTCCAGTACCTCAGCGGCTTCCTGCGGATGGCGGATATCGCCTTGAATCACTTTAGCCCCCTCCGGTACGAATTCGTCCCGCTGGCCGCGGTTGAACAGATACAGCTCTATGCCCCGCTCTACTGCCAGCTTGGAGACCGCCTCGCTGATTAGTCCTGTACCGCCGATAAATAGTACCTTCACCGGTCACCCTCCTTTTCCTTAGCTGATTATGGCTTCAATCGCTGTCAGAACATCATCGGATAGTTCGATGCCGGAAGCCTGCACATTCTCTTCCACCTGCTCTGGTCGGCTGGCGCCTACCAGGGCGCTCGCGACATTCGGCTGCCGCAGAATCCAGGCCAGGGCCAGATTGCCGACAGAAATATTCAGCTCAGCGGCGATTGCACCCAGTTCGCGGACCTTGGCAATCTTCTCCTCGGTAATCCCCTTACGCATCCAGTCCAGCTTCGCCGCGCGGCTGTCCTCCGGAATGTCGGAGACCGAGCTGTATTTTCCGGTCAACAGGCCTTGGGCCAGCGGGGAGAACACGACCTGTCCGATGCCCTTACGCAGCCCCAGCGGAATAATCTCTTTTTCGATATAACGTTCGAACATATTGTAGACCGGCTGATTGACCACGATGTGGTCCAGCAGATAACGGTCGGCAACGGCCAGTGCTTCCGCCATTTGTGCGGCCGTCCATTCACTTACACCCACATAGAGTACCTTGCCCTGACGGACCAGATCATCCAGCGCGCGCAGCGTTTCCTCAATAGGTGTCTCCGGATCATAACGGTGGCAGTACAGCAGATCCACGTAATCTTCTCCCAGCCGTTTCAGACTGGCATGGCACTGCTCTGTAATGTGCTTGCGGGACAAGCCGCGGTCATTGGGCCCGTCTCCCATGACACCGAACACTTTGGTAGCCAGCACGTAGGATTCACGGGGAAAACCGCGCAGCGTTTCACCCAGCACCTTTTCGGCCGCGCCTTTCTCATACACATTTGCCGTATCAAAAAAATTAACGCCCAAACCGTAAGCGGTCTCAATAGCTTTAACAGCATTGTCCCGCTCTACATAACCCCCATAGGTCAGCCAGCTTCCCAAGCTGATCTCACTCACCTTAAGTCCGGTTCCACCCAATCTGCGGTATTTCATCTTGTACATGCTCCTCTCGATATCCGGCTCTTGTCCGGCTAAATAGCGCTTCATATCCATTTTAAAATAGTTTGTATGGAATATATAGATCCCAATATTTTTGAGTTATGGGCATATGCCGTGATCACAATAGGTTACAGTCCATAGACTGTTGTCGAGATATGATTTGAGGAGGCTATCCATGGATACAAACTATCAGCAACTCGCTTGGAACTGCATGAATAAATACGTCGGTATCACTACTACTGACGGACAGAATTTTGACGGGTTTATTGCTCATATTGATCAGGACTATGTTACACTGGCCATTCCTTCGAACGAAATGATGGGACAAATGAACGGAATGCCTGCCAATGCGTCTACTTATAGACAATTTGGATACTACCCGGGCTTCTATCCACGCCGCCGCTTTTATCCGAGACGCGTACCTTTTGGTGCCATCACCGCATTGTTCCTGCTTCCATTTTTCATCTAATGATGCAGCAGGCATAGCTTCTGTATAGGTTATACGAGTATAAACAGCCAACTCAAAAACGGCGCGCCAATGGAGTACCGGCGCGCCCTTTCGTCAGTCTACTTGTCCTATTCTACAGCTCCGACCAGTTCAGCGTAAGTTCAATAACACCCTTCTGCGAGGTCAATGGCCCGCCGATTAGCGACCATTCTTCCTGCTTCCCGGTATTCGTTCCCTGGATAATCAGGTTCTTCTCATCCATAGTTTGGCTGGCACCGGTCAGATTCTGAGTTCCTGTAAGGTATCAAACAGCAGCAACACCGCAATCATGTACAATTCTTTCTATTATAAGTTCTTAACCATAAGCACATGAGGGATTCCATCTTCCATGAAAACGGGTGAACCCGTCTCATACCCCAGCTTCTGATAAAAGCCTTCAGCCTGCTTCTGGCCATGCAGCTTGGCTTGCCGAAGTCCCTGTTCCGCCGCCATTTTCTCCAGTGTTGCGATAAGAACAGAACCCAGACCGCTTTTGCGGTATGGGGCAAGGAGACAGATCCGTTCCAGCTTGGCCCAACCGTCTACATTCCGGAGTCTGGCTGTTCCCACAGCTGTCTCTTCCTGATAGATCAATATATGCTCAGCAGCCTGCTCATGTTGATCAAATTCATCGGCCAGCGGCACACCCTGCTCCTCCACAAACACTTCCCGCCTAATCCTAAAAGCTTCCTGCAGCCCTTCTTCGGTGACAACCCGGTCTACCCGCATATTCTCAATCCACTCCTTCTTCACGTTTGCTTAATGCCCGCCCAGAAAATCTCCCAGATATCCTTCAAGCGCCGCTCGAATTCTTCGTGATTGTAAAAAAACATCTGCATGGAAATCCCATCCTGCAAACAATAATAAGCCGATAGCAGACTTTCCGTGTGCTGCCACCGAATCTGTCCGGTATTCATGCCTTCCTCAAAAATAGCCCGGTAAAAGGCGGAGGACTGCTTCTCCATCATTGATATCTGCTGCTCCAGCATCTCCTGAAAGAAAGGCGCCGGAAATTGAACACTTCTTTTGTAAAAAGAGGTCAGTAAGGGATGCTCCACCCTATAATAGTAGGTCCGGTACACAATCCCGCGCAGCCTCGCCTCCACAGGTGTACCCGGAATGCCCTTGAACAACTGGTCCAGAAACTCAATATAGTGCCGGGCCATTTCCTGAAAAGCTGCTAGAAACAAATCTTCTTTTTTAGGAAAATAGGTTGCAATGGACTGTTTTTTAATGCCAACAGCCTGGGCTATCCCAGCCAGTGATGCACCCTCAAAACCTTTTTCGGCAAATTGTGCTATAGCGGCTTGCAAAATAGCATTAGCAGTCATAATGGCTCACCTCCCTGACGACCGTCAGGCAATTATCACATGCTCCTTCTTTTTTGTCAATGAAACCACATCTCAAAAAAGCTGTTAACCGGTTTATAAATGAACATTACCAGATACAGCGGGCTGGGGACTTTGATTTTGTATAACGAACAGTAGACCGCAGCAATGCCAAGGATCCAGAACAGCACCCAGACCAGACGGTCACGGGGTCTGCCTTTCTGCTTCAGCAAAGGGAGATCGATGACAACACAACCTGCCGCAATCACCAGAAAGAACAGCAACATCATTACGCTCACTCCTTGATATCACCAATAAAAGACTTGTCCGTAACGCCGATCCGGGTAATCGAAACGCTGGCACTGTAATGAATAGGCAGCGACTTCAGGTAATCGTCTCCCTTTTGCTGCCGCAGTCTGGCCCAGACCTTCGGTTTAGCACGGTAGATCAGCTGGCCAAAGCCCATGATATCCGCATTGTAATCCTCATTGATCTGCTCAACAGCAGATTTCATCCGCGAGATAATCCGCTCTTCCGTTTTCTTCACCAGCTTTGTGATTACCTTCTCCGACTCCAGATTATCTCGGCTCTCCACCTCTTCAATGTTGCACTCCGCTTTTACATGAATGTAGATATGCGGCTCGCCGCCGATTACTTTTACTTTACGTTTCGTGGATGTGTGCAGCGCCTCAATAACAATCGGCCGGCCATCGTCTCCTGGTATTGGCCCCGAGGATTTGACAACTTTGTTAGTGATGTAATTATAGCCAATCGCCTCATTATCGCTTAACCACCCGATCATCTTGTCCCTCTTGAATACAGCTACACTGTGGTAACGCAATATGGTTTTTGGGGTACTCTCATCGAGATTGCTTTTCTTGCTACCCTCATTAGCACTGCCAGACACCTCGACGCCGGCCAATACCGGATTTACTCCCTCATAGATCATGTCTTCAATAAATTGGTACAGCGGGACAGCGACGGTCTTCGCGGATTCCTTATAGGCTTTGTCCATGGCACTAAACAATTTATTCGCCGGTATTTTGTCCAGCGGGGTAAGAACCTTCAGGACCTCTTCTGCGGTAGTACCTTTCGCGACCATAACATAGTAATCATTTCGCGGTTCCCGGCTTCTGTTCAGCACATCAAGTGTTTCGGCAATACCTGCCCGGGCGAGTTCCTCTCCGATCACCAGTACGCGGATATGCCCTTTGTAGCCTGATCTCGAACTGATAAGACTGTGCTTTCGGTCTGCTTCATAAATGGTCGGTACTGTGAAGCTGGATACAACCACTGGCACCCCGCCGCCTCCTGATCCTCCAACCGTCTGTGAGGAAATCGCAGAAGGAATAACCTCCTGCATGGTGACCTTGTAGCCGGATTCAGCCTTGTCCAGCCCCATCGCCAGTATAAAAGCCATTTCATTCAACTCCTTTCTTTCCCAGCAGCCGCTGAGCAGCAGGGGTCCGAGAAGAGCAAACAGCAGCAAAGAAAAAGTTCTACCTTTTTTAGGGTCCATAAACAGTCCTCACTTGGTTGTGTCTTGACGGTTAAGGTTTTGAATTTTACTGTTTGCCGGTCTGCTCTTCAAGAGCGGCCAGGGGAAGCGGAAGAGCGAATCCTTGAGATTATTGGATTGGTATGGAGCAATTGGACTCATATACGGCATCCCGAAGGAACGCAGGCTTGCCAAATGCATCACGACGATAAAGACACCGCACAAAATGCCATACAATCCGATAAAGCCAGCCAGAACGATAAATGCAAAACGCATGATTCTCGCCGCAATGGCCATTCCCGTTTCAGGGATGACAAAGCTGGAAATAGCTGTAATGGATACAATAATGACCATCGCCGAGGAGATAAAGCCCGCCGAAACTGCCGCCTGGCCGATTACCAGCGTACCGACAATCGAGATCGCCTGCCCTATGTTCTTCGGAATTCTCACCCCCGCTTCCCGTAAAATCTCATAAATCAATTCCATCAGCAATGCCTCCACGAACGCCGGAAAGGGAACGCTCTCCCTTTGTGCGGCAAGGCTGATGACAAGAGTAGTAGGGATCATCTCCTGATGATAAGTAGTAACTGCCACATAAAGCGACGGCGCAAGCATGGTAATGAAAAAGGATAAGAATCGGATGAAACGCAGCAAGGAACCAATATCCGCCCGCTGATAGTAATCTTCTGCAGATTGAAAAAAGGCAACAAAAAAAGTGGGCACCAGCAGAACAAACGGCGTACCGTCAACAAGAATCGCCACTTTGCCCTCAAGGATTCCTGCCGCGATCGTATCCGGGCGGTCACTGTTATAAATGGTCGGGAAAGGTGTGGCCACTGTATCCTGAATCAATTCCTCGATATATCCGCTCTCCAGAATGCCGTCTATATCAATTTTGCCCAACCGGCGTTTTACCTCCTGTACCAGATCAGGGCTTGCAATGTGAGTGAGATACATAATGGACACACTGGTCTGGGTCACCCTGCCAATCTCAACAGTCTCCAGCCATAGCTGACTGTCTTTGATTTTCCTCCGGATCAGCGCCGTGTTCGTCCGTAAATTCTCCGTGAATCCTTCCATCGGACCCCGTACAACCGTCTGTGAGCTTGGTTCGCTTACATTGCGGTCCTCCCACCCGGGCAGCCCGATCCGCAGAGCACTTGAAATTCCATCCACCATCACCATCACATTGCCTGACAACAACTGATGAACGAATGGTTTCAAGTCATGGGTGACGGACATATCTCCTGCCATCAGTATGCGTTTGTGCAGAAGATCAAGTTTCTGCCCCGCATCCAGATCTTTCAGCCGATCCGGGGTACAGCCTTCCTGAAGCGAAAAGAGTATGGAATTATGCAGCACCTGGGTATCCACAAGACCGTCTATATATATCACGGCGATTTGCGTATAACGATCCGGCTGCAGTTCTTTAATCAACAGATCGGTGCTTTTCCCGAGAAGCTGAACCAACTGCATCTGATTATCCTTAAGACAGGGTGACAATGTGCCAAAGTTCATATCTTTCAATTCGCATCCTCCACTTCCCACGAATAAGTGTACATAGTATGATTCGGAAATTGATAATTATCCCTGTCTATCATTATTTATGTCTGGGATGCATAATTGTGGAAGATATTTGCATGCTAAGGAAAGGAAAAAAAGTGGCTGAAGGACCGTTTGCAGCCGATACGGAGGAATCTCATGAGTCTTGAAAAGGACCGGATCAGTACGGCTCAATTGATCATTCTAGGGCTTTTTACGCTTATTGGGGATATGGCGCTTGTCTATCCTTCAATCATGACCACAGGAGCCCACGAGGATGCATGGATTGCCGGACTGATCAGTATTCCGCTGGGACTGGCAACCGTTAAAATAATGATATCCGCCGCAAATATCAATCCAAATAAAACCATTATCGAGCTATCCACGCAAATTTTGGGGAGATGGGCGGGCGGAGCAGTAGCGGTGAGTTATTTATTCTTTTTCCTGATGGCAGCATCCACTTATGTCAGGGAAATTGAAGACTTCATGTGTACACAAATTTACGAGGGTACACCCGGCGGAGTGATCCGCTTCATGGCAATTGTTCTGCTGGTGTACGGCATCAGGCTGGGTTTGGAAAATCTGGGCCGGTCCGCGCAGATTTTCCTTCCATTTTTTGCGGTTTTTTTAATCTGCCTAATCGTCCTGCTGTTTCCCGATGTCGAAATGGAGCGGATTCATCCTGTTTTGCATACACCTCTTCCTGACATGTTGCATACCATTTTGTTCGGCATCTTTTACCCGTTCGGGGAACTGTGTGTGTTCTTCATGATCTATCCGTTTGCCCAAAAACATAGTAAAACCAGCCGGGACATTTTTATAACCTTATTCATCGCATCTATTAGTCTTAACCTGATTTTGTTTCTCTCTCTGACGATACTTGGGGTTTATTTTTCCGAGCATGTATTCTATGCAGCTTATGTTCTTGCCCAAAGAGTCAACATTGGCAATTTTCTGCAGCGGATTGAAGCGCTGATGGCCACCACATGGATTATAAGCACATACTTCAAAACAGCGCTTTACTTCTACGCCTTTGTCCTGGGGACAGCGCAACTGCTGAAACTGAAAACCTACAAGCCCCTGATCTTTCCTGTAGGATTTCTGATTTACGGCATGTCGAATCTGCTGGCCAAAGATATTATTTTCTACATTAAGGAAGTCACCCCTAGCTGGTTGGATTGGGACATCACCTACGCTTTGGTCTTCCCGTCACTCCTGCTCATTGTGTATCATATCAGGAAGCGCTTCGGCCACAACGCCAGGCAGTAGCAGCCTTCATGTTGAAATACAGGATACGATGACCGATGGGAGTACCTTGGGTAAACTAGAGATTTTTTGTAATAACTAAATACAAATTCCTAATGCTCGTTGAGCTGATCCTGCGTCCATGTCTATAATATAAGTTAATGTGAACGCATTCATACTTATAAAAAGCGAGGCTGGTCGAAGTGAAAGACAATAACAGGATCATTGCTGCCGGCAATAACGAAGGCCCTACGGCACCTAAAGACCCGGTGGAGAAAAGAAGCGGCTTTTTCATACTATTTGAAACAGCTATTGAGGCGACTGCCAGGGCCGAAGGCCGGCCTTCGCAGGAAATCTATCTGGACGGCAGCTATTTGATTGACAAGGCCAAATATATTGGCGGCGTTACGGATGAAGAGATGCTGGCTCTACTGGGCAGTTGGGCAGGATTTCGCAAATTAGTCCACAGTATCGGTGTCTCCGTCAAGGCGAACAGCGGGGAGGCAGCAGTATCTTTTCTTCTGCAGAACTGGGGCAGAACGAGCAAGTATGAGACAGGCACCCGCCTGCTTGTTCCATGCCCGAATGACGGAACAGAAATGGTGCTCAGGCTGGAGGATATCGAGTGGGCAGAGGAGGATGACATCCCCGGCAAATTCGCCTTTGAGTTCAGCCACGAAGGCGAGCTGGCAACGGCAAGCATTATGTTCTATCTGAACGACGGATATAATGCGCCTGAGCTTATAGCCGAGCCGCCGGTTGCATACGGTTCCAAGGAATACCGGGACATGATCGCGAAGTCCTTCATGCATTCAGGAAATAATAAAAGATTGAAATCCGCCATAGATAAAGCATTACGGGGTGAGGATGTTACGATCGCTTTCATCGGAGGGTCCATTACTCAGGGTGCGGGGGCGAAGCCGATACATACCGAATGTTATGCCTATCAATCTTATGTAAGATTCAAGGAACTGTTCGGCCGGGACGGGGGAGAGAACATTCACTATGTAAAAGCCGGTGTAGGGGGTACACCCTCGGAACTTGGAGTGATCCGCTATGACAGGGACATTCTTAGAGACGGCGCCGTAATGCCGGACATCGTGGTGGTTGAATTTGCAGTCAATGACGAGGGGGATGAAACGAAGGGCAATTGCTACGAAAGCCTCTGCCTGAAAATTCTTTCTGCGCGTAACCAGCCTGCCGTAATTCTGCTGTTCAGCGTGTTTGTGAATGACTGGAACCTGCAGGAACGGCTTTCACCTGTAGGCCTGCACTATAATCTTCCCATGGTGAGCGTAAAGGACGCGGTGACCGGGCAGTTCCGCCTGAGCAAGGCTGAGGGCAACATCATATCGAAACGGCAATTTTTCTATGACATCTACCATCCTACTAATGATGGTCACCGGGTCATGGCGGATTGTCTCGCCTACTTGTTCTCTGAAACCTATAAATCGCATATAGACGATGAGGATATCACGTTGGATCAACAGCCGGTTCTCGGGAATGATTTTGCCGGGACCCGTTTGCTGGACCGCAAGAGCCATACAGGCGCTGTCATCGAAGCGGGTGGATTTACGGGTACGGATACAGAACTGCAGATGGTCGAAATGGATCTGAGCCCGGTTGGGACTCCCGAATTCCCCTATAACTGGATGCATACGGCAGCGTCCGGGCCGGACAGCTTCAAGCTGAGTATAACCAGTAGAAACCTTATCCTGGTATATAAGGATTCGGGCAGCTCCGAGTTCGGTAAAGCGGAGATTTTCGTAGATGGCAAGCTGGCAGTCACCGCTGATCCGCATGAGAACAACTGGACACACTGCAATCCGGTGATTCTCTATCAGAATGAGCATAGCCAGGAGCATGTAATCGAAATCCAAATGGCGCCTGAAGATCAGGATAAATGCTTTACTATTCTGGGTTTTGGATATAACGCTTAGACCTTCCTCAATGGGGAGTCAACCAACGGTAAACCCTTAAATAAATTCCTTTTCCCGGTGGTCATTCTGCTGGGGAAGGGAATTTTTTATTACCAGCTTACTAGGATTATGAACGGGGGCAAACTATCGATTCCGTAATTTTATCAGATATGCTATAATTTCCCTGCCTCTATTCTATCTATATAATAGGAGATGATCCATTTAATGTTTGCCATCCCGACCAATCGCCTTGTACTGCCTGCTGTCCAATCTATCCTTATTGAAATGACATCCATGCAGCAACGGGGAATCGATCCGGAAGAGTTAATCATCCTAGATAATGGACCTTCCCATGTAGTGATAAAAAACAAGAAAGACATTATAGCACTTCAGAAGACCACTTCCATTCCGATCATTCACCATGATCTCAATGACCAATTAGAGTGGATTCGAGACCTCGCTGGGCATGGACAATGGGATCTCGCTGAATTAACCCGATTGCTCTATCCTCATCCGGAGGAAGTCGATTATGGTAAGGTTTTTAATATGCTCTATCTCGTTGCTGTCAGGTACGGGCGGAAGGTGATTCATCGCAGAGATTCGGATTGTTTTACCCCTCTGGGTGATGAGACCTTGTATCCCGTTTCGGGGGAAATGCAGTTTATCGGTAAAAAAGTTGCCGAGGTACTTCCTATGATGGATACCTGCGAGAGCCTTACTGATGAATTACTGCAAGAAGAAATCTGGATCGCAGGCAGCGATTACATCGGAGATTGGAATGTGACTCTGGAGCTGCTTCAGCAGCATAATACACAGACACTAAATGAATTTCTGACCCTATTAAGCATACCCGAAGCCCGGATACCTGCTTACATTGACGCCAAATACAGTGATGGCGAGCTGAACTTCCGCACTCGGCCGTTATTGATCACCTGTGAGCAGCTTCCCGATATCCCTGAGATTGTCCCCAATTATCCTGAATGCGGAAATATCGCGATGATGGAGATTTTTAAGTGGATTCCCAATTTTATCGGCTCCCGCTGTATCGGATTCGATTATCACACTTATATATTGGGCTCCCTGTTAAAAGTCCCCGCAGTCTATCATACCCAGCGGATTATTCATGCCCATGAATACACCCGTAAGCAGCAGGACGGGACCTTGAACTATTGGAAAGGCATCGCGAAGCTGGCGGATTACAATTTTTTCATAACGGAATTCCGCTGCAATTATTTGCATCGGCTAGCCCTTCCTGAAGAGAACGGTTTTCATATTCTCCGGGATACAGGACCCTCCACTTTGGTGAATCTGCTATCCGAATGCCAGATGAACTTGGACAGGAAGACAAGATTAGGCTTGGTTCATGACCTGGCACACAGAATTCTACTGCCCTCCGGGCTGGACGAATATCGCCAAGTTGCAGAGGAACTGGAACGTGGTGCAAGCCTTCTGATTGACGAACTCGATGATGATTATACTAGAAGCATTAAGCTGCAAAATATCTGGAGAGAGTTAATCCATCTTTCTGAGCAGATAGGAAGCGAATCCAGATGCAACGCATATTGAATCAACTACTAGCCGATTTAGCGGAATCTAGAGGTATCCCGGCATATCTGCCTGCCTTGGCTTGCACCTTTCTTATGGGTGTCGGTTTCTCCTTGACCATGACATTCATGCCATTGTTCGGAATGCAGCAAATTGGAATGAGCTCTTGGATGCTGGGGATATTTTTGACCGTCTCCTCTATGTTCGAGGTGGGGGTGTCCAGCTGGATCGGCAGGTTATCTGATAGACGGCTTAATCGAAAAACCATACTACTCGCCGCATCAGCAGCTGCAATCATCGGCTATTCTCTTTTTGCTGTTTTTGAGAATTATTACACTTTACTGATCGTATCCATTACATTCATTGCTCTGGCGACTTCTGTATTCCCGCAAATATTTGCCTATGTGAGGGATGCAGCCACTGCGGTGAACAAGGACGCAGCCATTGCGATATCTCTGCAAAGAACCTTATTTTCCCTTTCGTGGGTAGTAGGCCCCCTGCTTGCCCCCTTGTTGATCAGAAATCGGGATTATAGCGCGTTATTCCTATTTGTTGCGGGTCTATATGCTGTAATAGCATTGATTGTATTTGTATATCTGGTTAGATATGACCGTCCTTCCGTGACTGACACGGACCTAACTTTGGCGCGGACAAAGACTACCAAACAAACGGGACGCTGGCTGCTGTGGGTCTCCATCTCTGCCTTCATGATTTTCGAGACCAGTAATGCTATGTCAGGAATTGCCTTACCTTTGCTTACTACGGTTAATCTTCGCGCTACAGACCAAACCGTCGGTTGGCTGGTTGGGCTGGGCGCTCTGCTACAAATCCCGTTTATGCTTGGATTCGGTCTATTGGCTAAAAGGTACGGCAATACGTTCATTATGAAAGCCGCTGGTGTGTTTGGCGTTCTTTATTTTGTTGTATCGTCTGGAGCGGATACAACCTGGCAACTGGCAGCTTGCCAGATTCTGAATGCTGCCTACGTGTCTATTGTACTGGGCGTTGGCCTCAATTATTGTCAGGAGCTAATTCCAGAATCCCCTGGAACCGCGACAACAATGTATTCCAATGCTACAACCATCGGACTTATGCTTGGCGGATTCATGGCTGGGAGTATTGGGGAGTGGATGGGGAACCGCGCGATATTCATCGCCTGTGCCACCCTGGCTGGCCTTGGACTCGTGCTTATTAACAGCACAAGCTTACTAAGCAATAAGAAAGATTCCATGAAGCAGGCTGAAACGTTAACATAACCACTGACTAATCACGAAACCTGCAGGTATGAATACCGTACTACAGGGGTAATTAAGTAATAAGACCGCACTAAGCGGCCTATATAACCCTAGAGGAGGAAACATGATGCTAAAAAAAATTCTCGGCAAAGTCCTGCACTCCATGGAACACTCCCAACATGGAAGGCGAAGCAGATCTTCAAGCGGTCATAAAGAGAGGCCTGTGTACGGCAGACATTCTAGCAGTAATCACGGATACAAACGCCACTCATCTTCGGACGCGCACCATGGAGGAAATGGACATAAATATTATAAGAATCGCTACGGCAGCTCAAGCTAATCTTTGCCCGTTTGGGCACTGTTCCAAAATCACAAGGCGCCTTTCATCTTTTGGATGAAGGCGCCTTTTTGTGCGGAAATCAATATGACTGCAGACTCTCATGCAAAGCTTCGGCTTCACGGACAAAAACAGCTGTATCCGGGTAGGCTTCCTGTTCTCCGAGAAGCCGGGATACGATACGCAGCATTCCTGGCGACAAGTCCAGTTCTTCCCGCCAGCTCCGCTCTCTCCCTCCCGGTTCGGGTCTGTAACCGGAATACAGCATGAACAGCATGAATTGCCCGATATCATACAAATCCGAGGCAATAACCGGCGGCTTCCGTTTCGGTATCTCCTCCACCTTCGGGCTCCGCCTCTCCAGCACCGTATCCGCCTCTCCGATCCGCCTTGCCAACCCGAAATCAATCAAGTATACTTCTTCATTATTCTGGAGAATCACATTAGGAATCCGCAGATCAAGGTGAACATATCCTCGCGAATGGACATGGGCTACCAATTCCATCAGTCTCAGGGTTGTGGCCAGGCACTCCCGCTCCCCGTAGACCATGTGCTCATCGAAGATCAGATCCTCCAGCGTTTTACCCTCTATATAATCGGTCACCAGCCAGTTTGTACCCCTCTGCTCAAAGTAACCGCGGCACTTAGGAATATGGGGATGATTCATGGCCTGTAAGATATCCCGCTCCTTGGCCAGCATACTCCGTCCCACCGCTTTCTTGCTCGGTCTGGACTGCTTGACAGCTAGAAGAGCTCCATCCCTGGAGTCGAAGCACCGGTAAGTAAGCCCGTAGCTCCCTTCCCCTAATAGGGATTCTATCGTATACCATTCACCGATCCGGCTCCCTTCCGGAAGCGGGTAATCCCGCCAGGCCTGAACAAATCCTCGCCACCGTTCAAATACCATTACTCTTCCACCCCACATTCTCTATAGGCATATAGAACACTAGTAATGTTATTATCTCATAGATGACGATATTCAGCGGCTGATTGAAGCCATTTCTGCCAGGATACTTTCTCCTCTTCCAATGAATTTAAGCAAATAGATGGATGCGAATTAAAACTCAGAGATGATCGGATAGATTTGACTTCTCAGATTGAAGTCATAGTTCTGGTCCACAATACCTACCACATCGTTGCTATCATATAGCTCTACCATGAAACCCGCCATTTGTTCGGCAGTGTGGTACTTAGGCATGTTTGCTTTGTAATCAAATTCTTCAGCATCGATTGATTTCTTCACAAATTCTGTTTCAGTTATTGCGGGTGCTAACACTTTTGCTTTTAATTTCGCACCTTTAAGCTCCAGTTCTTTGGCAAGCCCTTCGGTGAAGGCACTGACATAATATTTAGATGCAGAATAAGCCACACTCCCCACAGCAATCGCATATCCGAGTGCCGATGATACGTTAATCAACTGAGTTCCTTCTACATCAGCATAATCCCGCACAAATAGTGTGGACAGGATCGTCAAGGATTCAATGTTAACACGAAGCATGGTTTCAACTTTGTCTAAATTCTGTTCTGCTACAAAAGAACCTTCACCAAGCCCGGCATTATTAATCCAGGTTTCAATTTGGTATTCCTTCAAAGTGTTATACAGTGTGTAGGCCTGCTCTGTATCCGACAGGTCACTTGTATGAACAATAACATCTACATTCGGATCCATAACCTGGATTGCTGATTTAAGCTCTTCTAATTTATCTAATCGTCTGGCTACCAAAATTAAGTTTTTACCGCGTGCAGCAAACGCCAAAGCTGTTTTATATCCAATTCCTGAGCTTGCCCCTGTGATCACTGTGTACTTCATCCTGATTCTCTCCCTTTTAATAAGTATTTTTAGATAATTGAAGAATGATCGTTCTACTTTAGTTAAAATAAAACGGTCACTCTAACTTGGTCTAGCATATCATTTCTAGAACGTTCAGTAAAGAATTATCTTTCCAGATATTCTCGCATTATTTTGCTTTCAGAATCATTTGACCCCAAGTATGTGTGATGAAATCCGGGGCGAACTTCATGGAAAAACGCATTACTTTAGTAAAACCTGCGTTCACGCGTAGTTTGTTTTTTTCCATCCCAGTAATACCAGCATTAACAAGCTTCGCCAATGGCAAAGAGATCATCTTATTCAGGAACCCTTCGTCATACGTGTCTGTGAGATTGGTTTCAGAAATAACAGGTGGACAAAGTTCCATCACATGAATCTTTTTTCCTTTGGCACGGATTTGCTCACGTAATGCATCACTGAACATGTGGACGCCTGCCTTCGTTGCAGAATAAGCCGGTGCGTTAGCAACTGTAATATTTGCAAGCAATGAGCTGACGTTAACAATCATGGCCTCCTGTTGTTTGGCTAACAGTGGCAATAAAGCCTTAGTGACATAAATGGTACCGTTCAAGTTCGTGGTGATTTCTGCGGCAAGATGCTCATAGGTGATATTTTCATCAAACAAGTCAAATTCGTGCATGATACCAGCATTATTAAAAACAATATCCAGTTTCGGATAGTGAATAGCGAGTTCTTTGGCCAGCTGATCAACGCTTATGGGATCACTAACGTCTGCCGCCAGCCCAATGAGTCCGGGATTGTTTTTTACTGCCTGGTCGATGCGTTGTTGTGAACGCCCCGTAATGATCACGGTATTTCCCATTTCAAGAAAACGTTTAGCAAAAGCAAAGCCAATCCCGGATGTCCCGCCTGTCACCAGTATCGTTCTATTTTTTAAATTCATTGTTATCGTCTACTCCCCTTAGAATCGGATAATGACTTTTCCTTTAGGATGACCTGTAGCCACAAAATTTAGTGCTTCGTTAATATCTTCAATGTGGAATTCTGTGGGGTCCACCGCTGGGACAATCCCGTTATCTTCAATAATCTTCGTAATTATTTTTAACTGTTCGCCATCACTCCGTACAAAAATAAAATGATATTGAATGTTCTTTTTCTTCGCTTTGTAATCATACTTAGCCCCGGCAATGGCGAAGAGCTTTTGCTTCCAGCCTGACAAGCCTATATCTTCGGCAAAACGTTTGTTAGGACCCGTACGCAGAGAAAGAAGGCGACCGCCTGCTTTAATAATTGCAAGTTCATGATCAAATTCGCTTGGTCCCAAGGTATCCATCACATAATCCACATCACGAAGTAGTTCCCAGTATTTCTCCGTCGTGTAATCAATATATTGGTCTGCTCAAGCCGCCATTGTCCGTTCACGTGCTTGCGGATTTCCACTAACGATGACCTTAAGCCCCATGCTTTTGGCGATAGGAATGGCCATTTGGCCAAATGAACCCGAACCCCCGGGGATAAACACGCTTTCGCCAGCTTTTGCAGCTAATTCTTCATGTAATCCTTGATAGGCAGTCAAGCCTGTTAATGGCGCAGCAGCACCGGTCACAAAATCCAGATTAGCGGGTAAGTGCCCGATAGCATCTGCACGAATCGCCGCGTACTCAGCAAAAGCACCAATTTTGTGAAGTGGCAGGCGTGAATAAATGGCATCACCCACTTTATATTCATGGACGTTCTTACCGACCTTCTCAATAACACCCGTCAGCTCGTTACCAAGTACCAGTGGAAATTCATAATCCTGGATCAGCTTCACGCTTCCGGTAGCGATAAGCAATTCCAAATGATTAACTGCTGCTGCCTTCACCTTGACCAAAACTTCGTGATCACTTATTTCTGGAACTGGAATATCGTTGACTTCTACTATGAACTTTTTTGAATATTTGGTGATCTGTGCTGCTTTCATAATGGATGGCCTCCTTTGCCCTGAATAAAAAGTAACATTTATCGTATTTTGTAACTTGCACAACAAGCATAAATCCGCAGGTTACAAAAGTCAACAATTGTTACTGACTGTTGTATATGCTAAAATACAGACAGGTATATAAACGATGATTGAGGATTTTATTGATGAAGAAAGGGTTGGCAGCAGGATGGCTAAAATCACACAAGAGCTCATTATTGAAACAGCCGAGGCATTAATGGAGCGCACGGAAAAATCCGAAGTGACGCTCTCCCAAATTGCGGATGAATTAAGTATCACCCACGCAGCGCTCTATAAACATTATAAAAATAAGCAAGAGCTCTGGGCAGCCGTCTCTAAGAACTGGTTCAACCGGATGATTTCAGAACAAATCCAAATCGATATGACTCATTCGGCTAATCCTAAGGAATGGCTCCATGATTGGCTCTGGGCCTTTGCGAATGCCAAAAAACGCGCCTATAACGAGAATCCCAAGATGTTCGCCCTGAATACGCAATACGTTGATAGCAATCCACTGGTATTACGCGACGTTCTATGGGATTCCTACCAGATTATTGACGGCTTCATGGACTATCATGATCCCCACCTAGAAAGGGCGGAGGCGATTCTATCTGCATTTGCGGTATTTAGCCTCCCATCCTTCAAAGAATCCTGGAATTACCCAGACTACCAAGACAGATTCGAACGGATATGGAATTTGATCAAACAGGGGCTGTGAATCCAAAAAAACCGCTCTCTTATCGAAGAGAATTTGCAAAAATAAACACACCGGCAGAAAATGACGGTGTGTGTGAAGTAGTTCCTAAATGAACAATTAGATATTATTTGAAAGTGTTGGCGGCTTGCCCATCCAGCAGGATAATCAAGATAGCATTCCCTTCCGCATCATAGGCTGTTGATACCAGTTGTTTGGCTCTAAGCGCTTCCCCCGAGAGCGAATTCAACTTTATTGCAGATCCTTCCACAAGTTGCTTCGCTTCTGTATCGTAGTAATACTCCATATATTTCTCACTACTCTCAAACGCATATTTCTCTCCATATAACTCTTTAATCTTCGCTTTCGTCATGCCGGTTTCAGCCCCCCGGGCAGTTCTATATGTCCCCTGGGATTCTCTTTTCAGCGTTATGGCTACGGCCTTATCATCCCTGTAGAGCACGCTTACTCCAGACTCATATGTATACGAATTGGTAATCCCTACACTTCCGGTCCCTAGCACCTTCTCCGCATCCTTGCGGTGCATGCCGTAGCTGACCCTTTCTTTGCTGTTATCTACTTTGTAGATGGCCATATCCTGCTCCGAGAACGTATCCGGCTCCATCTTGGCGGCCTTGGAATTACTGGCCCCTGAACTACCGCTGCAACCTGCCAGTACAAAAAGTAGAAGAGTTGATGTCAATAAGATATAAAATCTTTTAAAACCCAATGATTTTCCTCCTCTGGTTTATTATTCAATTATATTAACACAGCGTAAGTTAACCAACCAAGCGTCTGACTACTATCGATCTTTTGTTGTTATCCCGAGCGCAGTTTGCGTAGTTGCCGAACATACTTTCCATGAATCCACTATTGTGGAAATAACATAAAAAAAGCCAGCCTCCTAGGAGACTAGCAAATTGGCCTTCATCCCGGTACGATTTCCTGGGGCAGTGTTTGGAATCAGCCATGTACCGGAGGTTATCGTTTGGCTTAGACGGCAATAGCCTTTAAGGTAGGCGAGACCAGTAGCTCGGCGCCGGTTGCCTTTTGAACGTCTTCCACCGATAGACCCGGCGCAATTTCACTCAGCATCAGCCCTTTGCCTGGAATCACATCGATGACAGCCATTTCGGTTACAATGGTTTTTACAACATTTACAGCAGTCAGGGGCAGCTTGCAATTTTTTAGTATTTTCGGTTCCCCATCTTTATTCACATGCTCCATGGCTATAATGACACGCTTGGCCCCGACCACCAAGTCCATAGCTCCCCCCATGCCCGGCACTTTTTTCCCTGGAATCATCCAGCTTGCAAGGTTGCCGTTCTCATCAACCTCCAGGGCACCCAAAACGGTGATGTCCACATGCCCTCCACGGATGATGGAGAATGAAACCGCACTGTCAAAATAGCAAGCTCCTGTCATGGTTGTAACGTAACTTCCGCCAGAATCGATACAATCTATACTTTCTTGTCCCTTTGTGGCTTTGGGTCCCACACCGAGGATTCCGTTCTCAGCCTGCAGCATAATATGAACATTATCGGGAATATAGTCTACCGCCATGGTAGGCATGCCAACACCCAGGTTGACTACATCGCCGTCTTTGAATTCCTGGGCGATTCTTCTCACAATGAATTCTCGGTTATTCATGGGTATCCCCTACCTTTACAATGGCATCAATAAATATTCCAGGTACGTTAACATGATTGGGATCGATCTCCCCGAGCTTTACATATGCATCTGTCTCGGCTATTACATAATCTGCCGCCATAGCCATAACGAAATTGAAGTTGCGTGAAGAGCCGTTGATCACAAGATTCCCCGCTTCATCTGCCTTATGGGCTCTGATTAGCGCCACGTCTGCTTTGAGTGGCAGTTCGAGCAGATATTCCCTTCCGTCAATATCTATTTTCCTTTTGCCTTCCTCTACAATGGTACCTACACCTACAGGTGTTAAAACACCGCCCAGGCCCGCTCCTCCTGCACGTATTTTTTCTGCTAACGTGCCTTGCGGGAAGAGGCTCACCTCCGCTTCTTTGGTCATAAGGAGTCTTCCTGTTTCCGGATTGGAACCGATATAGGATGCATAAATCCGCTTGACTCTGCCGCTTTTCACAAGCTTATATATAGATAATTCCGTGGTGCCCGTATCATTGGAAATAATGGAGAGATTATCGGCGGAGTGGGTCTCGACAAGCGCTCGTACCAACTGTTCCGGGTGGCCTCCGGCCAGAAAACCGCCGACCATCACCGTGTCTCCGTCTTTGACCTTTTTAACGGCGTCTTCTGCGGAGATTAATTTGTTATTCATGGTTTCTGACTCCTTGTATATTTTTTTTGAGAATATAAGAATTTTTTACTGGAGATAGTCATGAATGACTCTTGCATATGGCAGCGTTAAATCGGCAATAAAGTGTTTGCCGCCGATATACGCTTTAACTGGCAAATCTGCCACAGGAGCATTGACATGGGGGATCAGGCTTAATCGGGCCGGCCCTGACCAAGCGCCCTTTACGTTAATATTTTCGAGATTATACGCAACTAGCTGTGCAATTTTAGGGGTACCGTCAACATCGGGAATTAATTTTAAATTCACTTGGGTTTTTGCGATGGCTCTAGCCGTATCCTCTTCATCGAGAATGTTATGTTTGAAAGGCATGGTACCCATGGCCACCTGAACATGGTTATAATGCAAAGTACCGGTCAGCGTCTCCGTGCCTTCAACACTGAGGCGGGGATTCGCCCACTTTTTGGGAAACCCCCAAATTTCACGTCCTCCAAGAATAGCAGGCGCGTTATCCAAATACATTTGGGCAACAAAATTGCAGGATTCCCCATGAAAGGTACACGGGATAACAATACCGCTCTCCTCATAATTTCCTAAACCGGATGAATCAGGCATCTTGATCCATTCATAAGAAACGGTATTGCTTCCATCCGGCTGTAGAGGTTCCGGGACCGCCTGTCTGATCGCAGCGGGATCGGATTCATAAGTAATTATAAAAAATTCCCGGTCGATAAAGCGGTAGGGGGGACGCCCGTAACTGGAGCTGGCTGCAGGCATGGATTGCAGTGAAAGAACCTCTTTTGGATTCATAACGATCTTGATCTCCCTTTCTGTTAGATATGTGTTAGATGAGTGCATTCTCAACCAGCATCGCGATTCCCATCCCTGTTCCGATGCATAAACTGGCTATGCCGTAACGCGAAGAACTTCGTACCATTTCATGCACCAACGTAACCAATATCCTAGCTCCGCTTGCACCGACAGGATGTCCGATCGCAATTGCGCCGCCGTTGACATTCACCTTCTCCGGGTTGATCCCAAGCTCTTTCAATACCGCTAATGCTTGTGCAGCGAAGGCTTCATTAATCTCAAACAAATCGATGGCATCAAGAGGGATTCCCTGGTCCTTAAGAAGTGACGAAATGGCTCTCACCGGACCCATTCCCATGTATGCAGGGTCAACGCCAACAAGGGAATAACCCTTGATATAGGCTAACGGTTGTACCGCATGTTCCTTGCATTTGTCTTCCGACATAACAAGTACAGCCGCCGCTCCATCATTGATCCCCGAGGCATTTCCGGCAGTAACCGATCCGTTTTCCTTAAATGCAGGTTTTAAATTGGAAAGTTTTTCTTTGCTCACATCTCCTCTTACATGTTCGTCCTCTGAGAACCAAACACTCGCTTTTTTGGTTTTGGTCATAACGGGAACAATTTGCTCTGCAAAAACCTGCTTGTTTTTTGCTTCTATAGCCTTGATCTGGCTTCCATAGGCAAATTCATCCTGCTCAAGTCTTGAAATGTTATATTTCCCGGCAATGTTTTCCGCAGTAATCCCCATATGATATTTATTGATGGGACACGTAAGGCCGTCGGTTACTACAGTGTCTATCAATTCACTATTGCCAAGCTTGTAGCCATTTCGTGCATTCCTTAGCACATAAGGGGCGTTCGACATGCTCTCCATACCTCCAGCCAAGAGGACGCTGCCTTGTTCTGCCAAAATAGAGTTGTAAGCTAAAGCGACGGCATGAAGCCCTGAACCGCAAACTGTGTTTATTGTTGATGCAGGCACATCAATGGGGATGCCAGCTTTTAGTGCCGCCTGTCTGGCAGGATTTTGGCCAATACCCGCTTGTAGGACATTTCCCAAATAAATTTGATCAATCAATCCAGGCTCTAATTGGCTTTGCTGAAGGCAGGCAGTCATCACGTTTGCTCCCAATTCTGTAGCGCTTAATGTTGAAAGTCCGTTGTTAAAAGAACCCACAGCTGTTCTTAATGGGCTTACTAATGCAACTTTTTTCACAAAACCTCACATTCCTTTCCATTGGTTTAAGAAACCATACTTACATGCGGGTATATATCACGGTGTATGAGAGAGTGAGCGTTACGGTTTGATCACCTTCCTCCTTCATCCTTCCTCCGTCCTTTTATTTGGAATTTTTTAACACATTTATCGTAAATCTAATATTCATTTTACTCAATGTTCAAATAAATACATAAATTCCCATATCAATATGTATGAGGCCTTGTATACTCACATAATGTAATTGTTCTACCATTTCCTTTGAATTTCTGGTTATTAATGGTTATTTCTGATTGTTTCTGAAAAAATGTATGAAAAGAGACAAAAAAGTTCACATCGATAAGCGCTCCGGCAGTTCATCTGGGCTGGAGGCATCCTCGATCCTCCGCTGCATAATCTTGCCTGTTTTGTCCATGTATACGCTTTCAATGGTTTGGCCAACGCTCATTCTCATGTGATCGCTCCTCATGAAATAAGAGCCGTGCTTCAAGCTCGGCTCTTACCTGCAATATCTTTAGTTCAGTCTTCCTGTTCCAAGCGCTCAGAATACTCGCTTCTTATCCCTCTCCTCAATTAAGATCTGCACTGACTCCTTGAACCGGAGCGCATGCACAATCTCCCGCTCCCGCAGGAACTTCAGGCTGTCCTGTAAGTCCACATCATCGGTCATGTCGATCAGCCACTGGTATGTAGCCCGGGCCTTCTCTTCGGCGGCAATGTCTTCGTAGAGATCGGCAAGCGGATCTCCTTTGGCCTGGATATACGTTGCTGTCCACGGGACCCCTGCTGCATTCTGGTAGAACAGCGCATGATCCCGTGTCGCATAGTTCGGACCCAGTCCGGCGGCTTCCAGTTGATCTATGGTGGCATCCTTGGTCAGCTTGTAGATCATTGTTGCGATCATCTCAAGGTGGGCAAACTCTTCGGTTGAAATATCCGTCAACACGCCTATCACTTTGTCCGGAATGGCATACCGCTGATTCATATATCGCAGCGCAGCCGCCAGTTCCCCGTCCGCTCCCCCGTACTGCTCCATTAGATAACGCGCCATCCGTACGTCGCATTTGCCGACACGTACCGGATATTGCAGCTTTTTCTCATATATCCACATTTGGGAACTATCCCTCCTCAAAGTTTTGTGAGCATATGCCTCCTTCAATCCGCTTCGTACAAAACTCACTCCGGAAGCATACGCTTAGTTGTGTGAGCATAGCGTCAAGCCAGCTAGACCTGCCAGGGCCAGGGGGTCTGGTTCCATTCCCATGGACATTTCGAATAGGCACGGCCGAAGTTCTGCAGCGGACCATACAGCTCCTGGAACTGGTTCGCCAGCCGGGTGCGCTCCTGGGTCAGCTGGTTGAACTGCTCGATTGCTTTTAAATCCTCAGGATGAGTATTCAGATACAAATTCAGCTCCACCAATGCAAAATCGAGAACCTGAAGTTGCTCCAGCATCTCATAGTAACGGGGATCGCAAGGACTTGCTTCCATGTCTACTTGCCTCCTTTGCTCTTGGATTCATATGGACTGAATAGGGCAGGCCACAGCGTACCCGCTTTTAGAGCTTCGGGTAAGGTAAACTGCGGCAAGTTAGGCGGCTGGAAATTGATAAATTGATTCGGGGGAACTACGTACGTCTTGAATGGCACCGGCGGGCAAGGATCAAACGGGCCCCGGTACGGTGTCCATACACGCTCCTGGGAATTCATACTTTTCTCCTCCTCTGTTTACTTTCAGCTTCTTACCGGAGTAAACACAGTACTTTGTAATAAATCTATGACCCATAGCCAGCCAGTAGACCAAGGAAAGTTCTTATCCGCTCAACCGAAACGGCCATCAGATATAGACTTACGCAAAAAAGTGTCCCAAGAACCGCTATACGGTCCTTGGGACACTTTGCCCACACTGCTATCCACTTCATTTTTTATAAGCTCTACAGATCCCTCATATTCCAATAGACCTGTTCTCCATTGGCCTTGACATCCAGTCTGTGGCTGCCACAGATCAATGTAAGGGTTACCGTCTGCTCCGTACGATTCAGATCCAACTGTTCAAGCCGCCACTCTTCTCCATCTGCCGGGAGCCTCAAATCTTGAGGTAGCACGACCGCCGCTATTCCCGAGTTTTCCCCGGTCACCAGCTTGGCAACAAGGCTCACACTCTCCTGCTTAGAGCCGTAAATCTCCGATACCCAGCTGGGTACCAGCTCTATCTGCGGATGCTCCGGCTGTGAGTCCTGCCCACAGGCTGCCCAACAGATCTGCATGCTAAGCGCATTGGCGGGATAATCAATTTTCACCGCCGGATAAAGCTTTTCGTTCACAGTCCCTGAGACTGCCGCATCCGGGTGAAGCTGAAAACGCTGTTCCACCTCATGTCTTCCCTCGCCTTCCAGCCAGTCGATAATCAGCAGCAGAGTTACGCTTTTCCCCATCAGCAGCCACCGGCGGTGCAGCAGCGGCTGCTCCAGCCGCATATAGCCATTATGCGAGGCATCGATGAAGTCATAATCCTCTTTTTGTGGTTATAAGAATGAAGAAAGCTGTCTCAGTCATAGAAATCTACTTATGGGACAGCCCCGTACTTCCAGTCAGAACACTCATGGCTTACAACAGGCCTTTACCTGGACTGGGTATTTCGCCTATTACAGGCCTTCCTCATCTTCCCCAGCCTCATCGTCATCCACTGCCAACGGTGTTTCCCGGTGGATGTTGATTCTGGTAATCCGCAGACGCGTAGATTCTTCCACCTCAAAGATGACATCTCCAACGATTACCCGCTTGCCTTTGGATGGATTCCCTTCCAGCTCCTTAAACAGCCAGCCCCCGATCGAATCCACTTCGTCGTCTTCAATCACTACACCGGTGAGGTCGTTTACATCCTCGATCAGCATCCGGCCCTCAACAGAAATGTAATCTCCGTTGCGTTCCACACTTGGACGTTCATCCTCGAACTCGTCATGCAGGTCACCTACGATCTCTTCAAGGATTTCTTCGGCTGTGAGCAGTCCGGCTGTCCCGCCATATTCGTCCACCACCAGCGTAAGCTGGGCCTTGTTCTTCTGCATAAGCCGCAGCACATGGCTGATCTCCATGGATTCCGGCACATTAAGGATAGGGCGGACCAGCGATGCCAGATCATTCTGCTGCGCAGCCTCTGCAAATAGCAGGTCGGTGATATGAATGAAGCCGATGATCCGGTCCTTGTCCTCAAAAGCCACGGGATAGCGGGAATGCTTCGTTTCTGTAATAATCCGCATATTTTCTTCCAAAGAAAGATTGCTGTATAACACATCCATATCCGTACGCGGGAGCATGACCTCACGGGCCAGCAGGTCGGAGAATTCAAAGATGTTGTCCATCAGCTTCATCTCATCCTTATCGATGACCCCGCTTTTGGCACTTTGATTCATCAGGATACGGATTTCTTCTTCCGAGTGGGCCGCCTCTGCCTCACTAGCCGGCTCTACGCCTACCAGCCTCAGGAGCGCATTGGCCGATGCGTTCAGCACCCAGATAAACGGCAGAAACACATTATAGAAGAACATCAGCGGCGCGGACAGCAGCAGCGCAGAGCCTTCTGTTTTTTGAATGGCCAGGGACTTCGGTGCAAGCTCCCCCAGCACAATATGTAAAAACGTAATGATCGAGAATCCGACAATCACGGACACTGTGGAGATCAGAGTATGGTCAGTAACCCCAATCTGAACCATCAGCGGCTCGACGAGCAATTCAGAAATGGCCGGTTCCCCGACCCAACCGAGCCCCAGCGAGGCGAGTGTAATCCCGAACTGGGTAGCCGACAGATAGGAGTCCAGTTTTTTGTTAACCTTCAGCGCATACCCGGCCATCTTGTTGCCTTCACTGACCAGCTGCGTAAGGCGCGACTGCCTCACCTTCACAAGCGAGAACTCTGCTGCCACAAAGATGCCGTTCAACAATACGAGCACCAGAACCAGCAAAAGATTAAGCAGCAATCTCCCTACTTCAAATTCCGCATGCACTATAACAACGCCTCATTTCTACAGAGTGATCGCTTTTCTTGTTTTGAAATCAACCTTCGGATAATACATATCAGCTACGAGAAGATTGGGACCACAGCAGCCGGCTTCATCACAGTGGCAGTTCACCTTCTGATTCATCGGATGCTTCATCTGCCACTCGGCAAAGATATCATCCAGTTTGCCGCTGCCAATGTTACCGAAGGCGGATATATCGGCAAAATCCGTCACAAACACATCCCCTGTGAACAAATTGACATTCACCCGGTTTCTGCCGTCCGGATCATTGCGGAGGGTAACGTTTTTCTCCTCACGCAACCGGCGGAGAAGCTTCTGGTCTTCTTCCAGAAAGCTGCAGGCAAAGAAAGGAAGTGTGCCGAACAGCATCCACATTTCCGGATTGCGGTGGTCCAGCAGATCATGGATCGCTGCTCCCATTTCCTTCAGGGACAGCACAGGGAGCTTCGATGCAAAACTGGACGCATACATCGGATGCACCTCATGCCGTTTTGCCCCCATATCACCAATCAGCTTATGAATGGCCGGCAGCTTGTTATGCGTCCGGTAATTGATCATTGATTCCGCTGATATCAGCATACCGTCATTACTGAGCCGGCGGGAATTTTCCAGCATCGTATCATAGAGCCGGTAAGCCGCTTCCTTAGAAACCGGATGGCCGCTGTTCGCGAAGCCCACCTCATGGAAGTCATCTCCATTCACATAGTTGAAAGAGATATGCATGACATCCAAGTACGGCAGCAGCTGCTCATACCGGGAGTAAGGCATAGTGAGATTGGAATTGATCTGTGAACGGACGCCCCGTTCACGGGCATATTTGAGCAGCGGCACGATGGTATTCTCCACAGTACTGGCACGGAACATCGGCTCGCCGCCTGTAATACTGATCGTCTGCAGATGTTCAACCTCTTCCAGACGATCCAGCATATTTTTTAAAGGCAGCATTTCTCCTTCTCTGGTGGTCAAGCTGTCGCCAACCGCGCAGTGCTCACAGCGCATGTTGCACAGATTGGTAACCGTCATCTCCACACTGGTCAGCACATGACGCCCATGCTGGCGGAGTGAAGTGATCGGGTCCCAGGGATCGTAGCTTGGCGACAGCTCCCGTATTGGTGATGAAGATGGCTCTAATATACTCATTTTCATGGTACTCCTTCGATACGTATTCCTTATTATTAACCCAAAAGAAGTGAAAAAGAACGGTAACTTACCCTATATCATACCACGACTTTGCAAAAAACTGCAGAAAGGGCTTAACACAAGCCGCTTATGCCGCCCATCTGTAAAATAAAAAAGCGGGACGGCAACGATGCTCCGCACTCCTGCGGCATGCCCGTTTCCCGTCCTCGCTTCGAACCGGGGCTCAGGTGGTTCTCACCACAACCCCGTCTTCATCGGTCACATCCACAATTACTACAGAAAGCTTGCTGCCCAAATCAAGCTCAAACGGAACGACTGGTTCGCCTTCAGGTCCGTTCAGCACACGCACAACCGGTCTGTGCGGCGTTGACGGGTCTATTTTGACTACGACACCGCTCTCCCCCGTACTAAGCTTGACGGTTAATCCAAGCGGATAGATGGCCACACGGTCTCTGAACAGCTCCAGCTGCTTCTGTTCATACAGTGTTCCTGAACCGACATACAGCGCTTCTACCGCCTGATGCGGCAACATAGCCTTCTTGTAGATCCGGTTCGAGGTCATCGCATCGTAGGAGTCTGCAACGCCCAGCCACTTGGCATATTCATGAATTTGCGGACCGGTCAGGCCGCGCGGATACCCCGAGCCATCGATGCGCTCATGGTGCTGCAGTGCGCAGTGCGCTGCAAGCAGCGGGATATTCGGCTCTTCCTTAAGGATCCGGTAACCGATTTCTGTATGAGCCTGCATATGGCGAAACTCCTCGTCGCTGAGCATGCCGGGCTTCTGCACGATTTTGACGGGAATTTGCGTTTTACCGATATCATGCAGCAGCGCGCCCAGTCCGATTACCCGCAGCTCTTCCCTGCTGTAGCCGTAAGCAATACCAAGCACCAGCGTATACAGGCATACATTCAGAGAGTGAGCATACAGGTAGTTGTCGGCTGTGTGCATATCAAGGAGCATGATCATGGGATCTTCCTGCGTAGCCAAATCATCCAGAATAGAATCCATCACCTTAGAGAATTTCTTATCCAGATGATAAAAGCCCTTAGTAATTCCGGATGCTCCTGACATCTGCTGGAACTGGTTCCTGACGACTTTGAGCGCCTGATTGCGTGTCTCGTCCTGCAGCATGCCGGTAATCTCAACATCTTCCGTGAGGGAATCCTCTATATAGATATAGCCGATGTCAATCTTGGCCAGACGCTTGATCAATGCATCAGTAAGCTCTACTCCATCCGATAGGAGAACCAGCCCTTCATCATTATATATTTTTTTACCCAGCTTCATTCCCGCCTGAAGCCGATTCACGGATACTAGACGCACCTTGGCTCACTCCTGCCTTTAACGGTAAATTGCTATACTGTTTCAAATCCCCAGGTGACCTCTGTGTGTATACCGTTACCTTGAGTGATTAGTCATGAGCTTGTGAATTAACGCATAATAAACAGCCAGAACACAGCTGCCAGAATAAAGCGGTAGATTGCGAAATGGGTGGGTCTGATCTTCTGAATCATCTTCATGAACGCTACCACAACCACATATGCAACCACAAATGAAATCACAAACCCGATTGCGAAATCCATAATCGTATCTTTCGTAAAATATTGATAGGAATCGAGCAGTTCATAACCTGATGCCGCGCACATAATCGGGATTGCAATCAGGAACGAAAAGTCTGCGGAAGCCTTATAGCTGACCCCGCTTAGCATACCGCCCGAGATGGTCGATCCGGAGCGTGAAAATCCCGGCCACAGCACAGAGATAATCTGATAAAGACCAATGGCCAGCGCCTGGCCGTAAGATATATCATCCAGCTCGTGAGCCGTGATCCGGATCTTCCGCCGGTTCACCCATTCCGCAACAATCATCAGAATCCCGCCGGCGACAAGCGCCCAGAGTACAGTGGGGGCTCCAAAGAGACTTTTGATAAAATCACGGGCTATGAAGGCTACCGCAAGCGCCGGTACAATTCCTAGAAGAACATGGATCAGGTTCAGCCTTGAAGCCGGCATGACTCCGCCTCTGCTTGTGCGGCGGCGCCCGATGCCCAGCAAGTTCAAAATCCGTTGGCGGTACACCAGCGCAATAGCCAAAATGGCTCCAAGCTGAATGACAATCTCATACGTCTTCATAATCGGTGACTGCTCATCAAATCCGAGCAGCTTGGTTGTTAAAATCATGTGTCCCGTGGATGATACCGGGATAAATTCGGTTATTCCTTCTACAATTGCCAGAATAATTGCTGTAATAGTATCCATATAATCCTCCTGATTCATAGAAAATGAAACCTAATGCGGCTTGTGATCCTAGTACTCATACACAATAAAGTCAGTACCTATACAGACCTATTCTCCCAGCGGAGAGACTCGCTTTCTTCAAGGCTTCCCGGACGCTGCAGTTCCATCCGCAGCAAATCCCTCAGGAAATGAGGCAACAGATACAACGGTTCGGTTCCGTTTGCAATGCTCTCATACCCTGTGCGGAACGTGAACATATCCAGTGTTCCTACTGAATATATGGCATCGTCCTCCAGCGGTTCCCCGGCAACAAAAACGGCAATACCGTTATCATAAGGCATGACTCTTGGATCGTACAGGATTTTTAATCCATCCACAGCCAGGCTGCCCAGTACCTTTCCCCGGAATCCGTAGCCGAAAATCGCCTTGGTCCGATACTCTTCCGTAAGGCTCTGCTCAAGAGCCTTGCGAATGTCCTCACCCTTAAGCTGAACAACACAGGCATTAATCGGAGAGGGACACAGCGCATGCAGTATGCCTGCAGTAATGTTGCCTGCTGGCAGAGATTCAAGCAGTTGACCGCTATTGACGATTGATACAGGTGCTCCTGTATAGCGCCTTACAGCCTGCGCCAGAAGGTTGCCGAAAGGAGATTCTCCCTGCGTATCCAGCACAAGCTCGCGGTCGGTCATGGCTACTGTCTCGTTAAGAACCTCCCGCCCATGCTGTAAATGCAGTGCCGCCGCAGGGAATATCACATCCTCGGTAAGTGACGGGTCTACGGGAAAACATTGGCCACTTGCCAGCACAAAGGGATTACCGGCAGACGCCCGCTCAAAAATAAGACGTCCCACATAACGGCCGAACTTACCGGCACCGCAGACCGCAGTTCCGTTAATGATCTGCGGCGTCTCCAGCATATGATGGGTATGGCCGCCAAGAATAGCATGAACCCCCTTCAGATTCTCAGCCAGCCGTTGATCTGCCGGAAGTCCCAGATGGGAAAGAATAATCAGAAGATCTACCTGCGGAGCCAGCAGTTCACATTGTTCACGAAGCGCTTTCTCCGGGTCCAGTGCATCCCAACCCAGCAGTGAATAAAAAGAAGCAAAAGCCGCGGTAGCTCCAGTAACCCCTATCCTGATACCGCCCTTCTCCAGGATCGCATGGCGCTTCATCCAGCCGGGAGGCTCTCCGGTAGTGCTCTCCAGAATGTTGCAGCATACCACCGGACACTGGATACCTGCATACAGGGCAGAGAGTATCTCCCGGGAAAAGGTCAGCCCTTCATTGTTGCCTATAGTTACGGCATCGTAACCAGTCAGGTTAATCATATCGATATTCGCCTGTCCCATGGTCCCCTCAGTCTCTATGGAGAACCGGTCCATATGATCGCCAATATCCATTACCAGCACAGGCTCGTCCCCTGCTATTGCCTTCAGCTTGGCTATTTCAGCAGCAACGGGGCTCATCATTTCAAAGTGGCTATGTATATCATTGGTGTGAATTAGGGTCAACCTTTGCAATGCCCGCTCCATATGCTTCTCTTTTCTCCCACCTGTAAAGCCGTTTTATGATTAGCGGCAGGCTTGTAATCTTATAGAGCCTAGCATAACATTTTCAGGCTCAATATGGTATATTGGAAACATTATTGAAAGTTCCATAATCCATACATTCCGAGGTGAATTAAGCATGCATATGACTATTCGTCTGTTCGCCGGTCTGGCCGAAATCATCGGTTCCTCCTCGCTGGCCTTCCATTCCCATGAGACTCCGCTTACTGCCGGAAGACTCAAGGAACTGCTCTCTGCCTCCTATCCGGATGCCGCCCCCCAGATCAAAGTGTCCCTGGTGGCCATTGATCATGAGTATGCGCCGGAGGACTCCGTCATTTCCGAATCTTCCGAGGTAGCGCTTATCCCTCCCGTGTCTGGAGGAGAACCGGCTGAAGAAGACCTGGGAACACCGGATGGACGGTTCAGCATTACGGGCCAGCCCCTTAACGGAGAAGCTCTGCTGGACAAAGTGCTGGATGAAGGTCATGGTGCCTCCCTGCTCTTCGTCGGCACAACCCGTGAGATGACCGGCACCCAGCGTACAACAGCATTGTACTATGAAGCATATGTCCCTATGGCCCTCTCCAAGCTGCAGGAAATCGGCAGGGAGGTCGAGGAGAAGTGGAATGCCCGCTGTGCCATTGCACACCGGACCGGACTTGTAGGCCTTAAGGAAGCAAGCGTGATGATCGCCGTATCTGCCCCTCATCGTGATACCTGTTATGAGGCGAGCCGATATGCTATTGAGAAGCTGAAAGCAATAGTACCCGTATGGAAAAAAGACATTGGCGACACCGGAGAACAGTGGCTTGGGTCGGATTCCAATGCTATGAATTACCGCACTCTGTAACCGCCTATGAATAACTTTTCCACCTATTGAATAATCTTAACTTTGTTGCTATGCTGGAAAAAATCGCTATAGTAAGGTGGCATAGTCATTGAGAGTACACGTGACGGATCTGAAACCGGGGGATTCCCTCCGGATGGATACCTTTAGCTCAAAAGGGCTGCATGTTTTGCCCAAAGGAACACAACTCCAAATAGAAGAGATCAGTAAACTGATGCAGCTTGGAGTAGATTACGTTGATATCGAATCCATTCAGGAGAATCCGGCGCCTTCCATTAGATCGTCTGTCATCGAGGCAGCTTCCAGTAATTTCGATTCCATGATTGACGGTTTTGAATCGGTGTATATGGAAGCGTTAACCAAGGGCAGCTTCAATCAGACGGTGGTGGATGATATCCTTCAGCCTTCGCTGAAATCCCTGGACAAACACAAGGATGTGGTTTCCTTACTGTTATTGCTTGACCGGGAAGACAATTATACTTATAACCACTCGTTGCAGGTGGGCATGCTTTCTTATTATATAGCAACATGGCTTGGATATTCCAAGAAGGAATGTTATGAGATCGGCCGGGCCGGCTATCTCATTGATATCGGCAAATGCCGGATTTCCCCAGACATTCTGAACAAACCAGGCAAGCTGACTGCAGCAGAATTTGACGAAGTCAAACTACATACGATTTATGGCTATGAAATAATCCGCAATTCCATGGATGACCCCAGCACCGCCCTTGTGGCACTTCAGCATCATGAACGTGAAGACGGTACCGGGTATCCCCATCAGTTGACCAAAGATGATATTCACCCTTATTCCCAGATCGCTGCTGTGGCCGACATCTATAGCGCCATGACCTCTCACCGGATATATCAATCTAAGCAGGAACTGATTTCCGTTCTTCGTGAGATCAATACCCTCAGCTTCGGCAAGCTGAACGGGAAACCGGTTCAAGCCTTTATCCAGCATCTGATGCCCAATTTCATTGGCAAACACGTGCTGCTGAACACAGGGGACATGGGTGTGATCATCATGAACAATCCACTCGACGTCTTCCGTCCGCTCGTGCAGAGCGGTGGCAAATTTCTGGACCTGTCCCGCGAACGCAAGATTACGGTGGTGGAGATTTATATGGAATAGGAGGCGATCCCTCCCATACGGATTTCCGATCCCTCCCGATCCTTCCCAAGCCCTCCCTTAGCCAAGGGAGGGCCTTCAAGGGTTCACCCCCTGGGCACCCGGAGCCGATCGAAGTCTGGGGCTGTAGCAGACGAAAGGAATGTTCGGCGCACCAGTCCGCTTTGAAGCTCCATGCTTAACTGTGCAATGGACTGAAGCCTCAGAGCTATACTGGCGTAACTGGCTTGACCTACAGGGAGTCCCCATTAGAAGTCCCCATTAGGACCAGAAATATTCTAATTGTGTCCTGGATTTACAGAGTATGTGTTCAGTTATCCGGCCCGGCAGTGAGCTCAATTGGAAAAAGTGAACTTAAATTACTTCTTCCTGCTTCCCGGCAAGTTATAGTTGGAGAAAAGGAACCTAATTCGGCCGTTTTCCATCGTTTTGGTTGAATTTCCTTCAATTAAGTCTACTTTTTCCCACTTTACCCTCGTTATAACGATTTTCCATCTATTTAAGTGGACTAATTCCACTTCACGTAACTTTAGTTCTTACACGCTACTCTTTTGCCTTCTGCGCCCGCCGTCCCTCCTGCACAGCAGAACACTTTAGCTCCAAACCCCCTCGCTCTAAGAAACTATTCCCAATTTTACATAATTATCTATAACAAAAGGTAATTCTATCTCCTAAATCATAAGCAAAACAGGAGGCTCCCTCACCGGACGGTTTGGGAATCTCCTGTTTGTATCATAAGCTTGGTTTCTGCATGTTTCGTGTGTTTCAGCTTAACCACAGGCCGTAGCTGCTTGCAGCCCCCTCCTACAGTTCCTCACCATTGCTGGCGATGACTTTTTTGTACCAATGAAAAGAATCCTTCTTCGAACGGTCCAAGGTTCCGTTGCCTTCGTCATCCAGATCCACATAGATAAACCCGTAGCGCTTCGACATCTCCGAAGTGGACATGCTCACCAGGTCAATGGGTCCCCAGCTGGTATAGCCGATCAGCTCTACTCCGTCTTGGATAGCTTCCTTCATCTGCGCGATGTGCTGGCGAAGGTAGTCAATCCGGTAGGTATCATGAATAGATCCGTCTGCTTCCACCTTGTCATAAGCGCCCAGGCCGTTTTCTACAATAAACAAAGGTTTCTGGTAACGGTCGTACATCGTGTTCAGCATGATCCGCAGCCCGATGGGGTCAATCTGCCAGCCCCATTCGGAAGCCTTCAGATACGGGTTCTTCACACCGCCGAACAGGTTGCCTTGTGCCCGCTCGCCTTCCGGACTGGCCGATACGGTCAGCGTCATATAGTAGCTGAATGCCACATAATCCACTGTGTGAAGCTTGAGAATCTCATCGTCACCCGGTTCTTTCAGGAGAACCACATGATTCTCTGAGAAGTAACGCTCCATATATTTGGGGTACTCGCCACGCGCATGCACATCCGTAAAGTACAGATTCATCTGATTCTCATGCTGATTGAGACGCACATCCTCAGGGTTGCAGGTATTGGCGTAACTCTCCATCCGTGCCAGCATACAGCCCATTTGCGAGCCGGGAATGATCTCATGCACCAGCTTGGTTGCCAGCGCGCTTGCTACAAATTGGTGATGAAGCGCCTGATAGATCGTCTGAAGCTTGTTCTCCGCCCGGTCAATCACAACTCCGCCTCCAGTAAAAGGGCTCAGAGTCATCATATTAATCTCATTGAAGGTAATCCAGTATTTCACCTTTTCCTTGTAACGACGGAAGACAGTCTCTGCATAACGGGTATAGCAGGTGATGACTTCGCGTGAAGCCCAGCCGTTATATTTCTGTGTCAGGCCCAGCGGCGTCTCGTAATGGGCCAGTGTTACCAGGGGCTCGATGCCGTATTTATGCAGTTCATCAAATACATTGTCATAGAACTGCAAACCGGCTTCATTCGGCGCCGCATCATCACCATTCGGGAAGATCCGCGCCCAGTTGATCGACAGGCGGAAGACCTTGAATCCCATTTCGGCAAAAAGAGCAATATCCTCTTTATACCGGTGATAGAAATCCACCCCTTCACGCTTCGGAAACCGTGCGGTGAACTCCCCGGACAGGATCTGATCGATCCGCTCGGATGTAATTTCAATAGCATGATCATTGCTGCGCTCGGCCTTAGGCACATAAGCGACCATATCCGCACTGGACAAGCCTTTGCCGTCTGCATCATATGCACCCTCGAGCTGGTTGGCGGCGGTTGCACCGCCCCATAAGAAGTTTTCCGGAAATCCTTTTTGGATTGCAGTCATCTGTTACGCTCCTTCTCCTCCAGTGTGGCTTCTGCCCCCTCTGGCTTCTAGTGTATTAGTGTTAGCAAAAGCTCGCCGTTTCTTGCTTCCGTACCCGTATTCTTCAGGACATCCAGATAACCGGCAGAGTTGGTTACAATCACAGGTGTTGCCGTCACGAATCCGGCTGCGCGGATTGCATCCACATCGAACTCCAGCAGCAGCTGGCCCTTTTCGACTTTGTCACCTTCCTGCACCTTTTTATGAAAATGCTTGCCCTTCAGCTTGACTGTGTTGACCCCAATATGGATTAACAGCTCCGCACCGCCTTCAGAGGTGATACCAATGGCATGACCCGTCGGGAATACGGTCGTTACGGTCCCGTTCACTGGAGAAGTCAATACGCCGGAGGACGGCTCTATCACAATCCCTTTTCCCATTGCCCCTGTGGCGAAAGCTTCATCAGGCAGACTTTCCAGCGGCAACAGCGCACCCGTAAGTGGACTGAAGATCAACTCTTTATCGATTTGTGTCATTTCCTGGTTCACAAACGGCCGGGAAGCATTCTCTGTAGCCGCTGCTTCAGGGTCGTCAAACCCAAGCACGAATACCAGAATAACGGCCAGTACAAAGGCCACCACAATCCCTATAGCCGCCCAGGCAAATCCTGTACCGAAATACGTTGGCAGCGCAAGCAGCCCCGGCAAGGAGAAGGCAATAGCTCTGGCACCACCTGCAGCGATAATTGCTCCCCCTATTGCCCCTGAGATACAGGCGTAGATGAATGGCTTTTTAAGCTTCAGGGTGACCCCGTAGATGGTTGGCTCGGTGATCCCGAACACAGCAGCCAATGTAGATGATCCGGATAACGCTTTTAACTGCGTATTCTTGGACTTCAGGAACACGCCGAATACAGCACCAGCTTGTGAGAGTACAGCCGCCGCCAGAATCGGCAGCATGGTATCGTAACCAAGAGTAGCAATGTTGCTGAGCATAATCGGGACAAAGCCCCAGTGAACACCAAAGATAACGAACACCTGCCAGAACGCTCCGGCGATGGCCCCGGCGACAAGCGGACTGAGATTATACAGCCAGGTGTACCCGGAAGCCAGTCCTTCACTGATCAGAGAGCCCACAGGCCCAAACGCCAGGAATGTCAAAGGAATGACAATCAGCAATGCGAACATCGGAACCAGGATATTTCGAACCGATTCATGGATAATCGAACGGAACCCTTTCTCTACATAGGATTGTACCCATACCGCCAGAATGATCGGAATAACGCTGGAGGAGTAATTGACCAGTACAATCGGTATTCCCACAAAGCTCAGCGTTCCCGTGGAGCCGACAGCAGCAATGACCGACGGGTAGATTAGTGCTCCGGCTATGGCGATGGATACGAATTGATTGGCTTTAAACTTGCGTGCCGCCGTTACCGCGAGGAATATCGGCAGGAAGTAGAACACACTGTCCGACGCCGCATTCAGAATCAGGTAGGTACCGCTTGTGGCGCTGATCCACTTCAGTGACAGAATTAACGCCAGCAACCCTTTGAGGACCCCTGCACCCGCAAGTGCCCCGAGTATAGGAGAAAAGATACTTGAAATAATATCTACTGCTTTACCGAGAACACCTGTACTTTCGGAGGAATCATCATCTTTGCCGCTTCTCTCCGCATCCTGTAAGGAGGTCTCCTTCATGATCTGATCAAAAACCTGGCTGACATTGTTTCCGATGACAACCTGGAATTGACCGCTGTTCTCGACTACTGTGATTACACCTGGTGTTTTTTCGAGTGCCGCTTTATTCGCCTTCCCATTGTCCTTCAGCTTGAATCTCAACCGTGTGGCGCAGTGGAAAACCGAATTCACATTCGATTCACCGCCAACAAGCGCGATGATCTGTTTGGACAAGTCCTTGTTGCTCATATTGTTTGCTCCTTTAAATTAAGATGGATATATCTTGTGATCGTTGCAGTAGGGTTAGGATGTGCCAGCAGTTATCTTTAATTCCTCTGCAAACAAGAAAAACCTGAACTCACAGCAAAAGGAAACGTCAATTCACGCTTATTTTGCCATCAGTTCAGGTTTTGCCTGCCTTACCAGTAACACCCTGTCAGATGATCGTATTTAGTTGTCTGTTCCTTATCCTCCTGGCGATATCGCTCCTATTCCAGGCTGTTACGCTCCGTGACACGCTGGATGTGAATCGTCAGGTAGACGTATTCGTCCTTGCTCAGGCTCTGTGCATACGCTTTTTCCAGATAATCATTGATTTTGTTTGCGCATTCAAAAGCTTTGACATACGTCTGCTTGACCTGATTGTACAAGAAGTCCTCTCCACTGTTGCTGGTTTCCTTCTTCAGTACCCGCATGGAGAAATACTGTAAATGCGTCAGGAACCGCGAATAATTGAGTGAGCTATCATCCAGGACCACCTTATAATGATAGGTGACGATGTTGAGAATATTCTGGACAATCTCCGTCATTTTGATCGTGGACTTCATTTCATTTCCGTCCATTTTCGCATTCACCAGATGCAGTGCAATGAAGCCCGCTTCATCCTCACCTAACGCAAACCCGGTAGCCTTCTCGATAAATTTCAGCGCGTCCATTCCGATGGAGAATTCCTTTTTATAGAACCGCTTGATTTCAAACAACATCGCATTTTTCAGGAAAATCCCCTTCTCCATACGCTGCACAGCAAAGTGGATATGATCCGTTAAGGTTAGATATAGATTATCGCTGAGCTCGGTGCCCAGAATCCCGTTGGCATAGGTTACGATTTCACTCGCCAGCTCCAGATGAGCCACTGGAATATCATTCAGCAGTTCGGTTAACCGGGCCGTAAATTCGTTTTCATTAAGCAGGAAGATTTTATCGACTTTGGCGGGATCCACATAATCGCCTGCCACTTTATTGAAGGAAATGCCTCTTCCCATCACAATAACTTCCTTGCCCTTCTGGTTTTTCGTCAGGAGCACGTTGTTGTTCAGCACCTTCTCAATAATCATCTGTAGTCACCTCCTGTCACATAGTTTGTACAAAAAAAGCCTAAGTTGATCCCAATATCATTAATTAAATGATACTCGAATCAGCTTAGGCATTGCCCGCGTTACCGGTCACAATCCTGTATTACTGCTATTGTAGCATAAATAAAAGCGATTACAAGGCTTTCGTTATTAATTTTACGGAAAAATTATTTCCAGAGTCTCTCCCCCAGGTTTGGACCATTGGTCCCATGGCGAGGCTGATAGCAGATACTACGTAAGGCTCATGCTCACGAACTAGGCGGATGCTTATGAACCCCGTTTGTCCGAGGGTGTTCAAAGATATGAATACAATCAACACTTACTAGGAGGTAAAAATGCTGGACATTCATCAACGGCTTGCAGAGTTGTATACCTTAAGCCGCAAGCGCCCGTTGACAGACGATGAAGTAGCCGAGCAACGGCATTGCCTGCAGGCAAATGCCAAGTACTGCTGGGAAATGGCACGGCTGAACAATGAAGCCAGGCTTGCCGCAGATACAGATGATGCCGAGTGGCAGCAGGAGATCAGCGCGCAAATGTATGAAGTCAGGGTGACCGGCAGAGCAGGCAAAAGGCGCAAATAAAACAGCCCCTTCCTCACATGAATATGCCGGAAAGGGCTGCTGCTGTTATATTCTACAGGAAGCGGAACTGCGCTTCGATCAAACCGTTATAGATGCCGTCACGCGCTGTAAGCTCGGCATGGGTGCCTTCTTCTTTGATCTCGCCGTGATCCAGTACGACAATCTTATCCGCATGCCGGATGGTAGACAGCCGGTGGGCGACGATGAAGGAAGTCCTGCCCTGAAGCAGAATTTTCAGCGCCTCCTGAATCTTGATCTCCGTCTCGGTGTCAATGCTTGCTGTCGCCTCATCCAGGATCAATATCCGCGGATTGGCCAGCAGCGCACGTGCGAACGACAACAGCTGGCGTTGTCCCATGGAGAGCGCACTGCCGCGTTCCTCGACCTCGGTCTCGTAGCCTCCGGGCAGCTTGCTGATGAAATCATGGGCATCCACTGCCTTGGCCGCATCCTCGACCTCCTGGTCCGTAGCATCCAGCCGCCCGAAGCGGATATTATCCCGGATTGTCCCTGAGAAAATAAACGTATCCTGCAGCACGATCCCGATCTGCTCGCGCAGACTCTGCAGCGTCACGTCACGTGTATCCCTGCCGTCGATGGTGATGCGTCCGCTCTTGATATCATAGAACCGGCCGATCAGGTTGATGATGGTGCTTTTTCCTGAGCCCGTATGACCGACAAGCGCAATCGACTGGCCGGCCTTCACATCGAGATCGATGCCTTTCAGGGCTGCCCGGCCTTTTTCATATTCAAACACTACCTTATTAAATTGAATATCGCCCTGAATCTTCGGCAGCGGTGTTGCCCCTGGTTGGTCTTGTACGGCAGGCTGCTCATCCAGATACTCAAAGATCCGTTCCGAGGAAGCCATCGCCACCAACAACTGGTTATACATCTGGCCCAGGCGGTTGATCGGGTCCCAGAAGTTGCTGACATAGGTACTGAATGCCACTAGAAAGCCCACGGTAAGATCACCGGTCTGGATCAGGTATGCCCCGAACCAGAAGAGAATCATCGTTCCGAAGCCGCCTGTAATTTCAATAATCGGTCCAAACGCCTGGTTCATCGCCGACGCCTTGTTCCAGGATTTCCGGCTATCCATATTCATGGCGTCGAAATAGTTCATGTTCTCCTGTTCCTGGGTGTAGGCCTGGGTCACTCTGATCCCTTGAATCGACTCATTCAAATGGGAATTGATCCGCGAGTTCTTCATCCGCACATCCTGCCAGGCAATCCGGATCTTCTGGCGCAGCTTGGTGGAGACAAAAAACATAACTGGTACAGTGATCATCACCGCAAGCCCCAGCTTCCAGTTGATCAGCAGCAGAATTACCATGATTCCGATTAATTGCACACTGTCGATCATCAGATTGACGACCCCGTTGGTGAACAGATCCTGCAGGGAGTTGATATCATTGGTGACCCGAACCAGCACCGAGCCGGCCGGACGTTTATCAAAAAAGTTGAAGGAAAGCTTTTGAATATGCCGGAACAGGTCTGAGCGCAAATCGTATATGACCCGCTGTCCGATTACATTCGTGTATTTGATCCGGTAGACCCCAGCAATCCATTGAATCAGATAGAGTACAATTACAGCAGCCGTCAAGGTGTACAGCAGGGTCAGACTGGGATTCCCCGACTTCGGAGCAATCGCCTTATCGATAGCCATACTCGTCAGGTAAGGGACCGTCAGCTTCGTAATCGTGCCGAGGATCATCATCACCGACACGAGCGGCAGCATTTGCCTGGCATAAGGCTTCATATAACTGAACAGCCTGGTGAACTGCTTCCAGTCGAACGCCTTGTCAATGACGTCATCATCCTTGTACACGAACCGTTCGTCTAGCGTTTGCTCCTGGGCCGAACCTTGCTTCATTTTTACGGATTTCTCTTGGTTAGCTTCCAGCTTCATGCCGTATCACCTGCCCCTCTTCCATTGTCCCTGGCCAGATAATCAGCATACTGAATCCGGTAGACATCCTGGTAAGGACCAGGAACCTCTATCAGCTCATGGTGGGTACCCTGCTGAACCATATGACCTTCATTCATGACAATAATCTGATCGGCATGCCGCAGCGAGGAGATCCGGTGGGCAATAATCAGGGTGGTCCGTCCGCGCATAACCTCCTGGAATCCGGCCTGGATCTCATGCTCGGTCTCCATATCAACGGCACTGGTGGCATCATCGAGGATTAGGATCCGCGGATTCTTCAGAAGTGCTCTGGCAATCGCAATACGCTGCTTCTGACCGCCTGAGAGTCCCATCCCCCGTTCGCCAACCACCGTATCATACCCGTCCGGCATTTCCATAATAAAATCATGAGCCTTCGCCAGTTGTGCGGCACGGACGATCTCTTCCATACTCACATTCTTCAGGCCGTACGAAATATTGTTGCGGATGGAGGAGGAGAACAGGAACGTCTCCTGGAACACCGTGGCAATCTGTGACCGCAGGCTGCGCACATTGTATTCACGGATATCCACACCATCCAGGGTTATGCTGCCATTATTCACATCATATGCCCGCATCATCAGCTGGATAATGGTTGACTTCCCGGAGCCGGTACCGCCCAGGAACCCGATGACCGCCCCTGGCTTGGCGCTGAAATGAATGTCCTTGACTGCAGGCATTTTGTTGCCGTAGGCAAATGTCACGTGATCAAAGACGACTTCGCCCTTTACTTCAGCTGCCACAAGCTCACGGGCATTATCTTTATCTTTTACATCGATAGGCTGGTTAAGCACTTCAAGCACACGTTCTCCCGAAGCTTTGGATTGCGTATAGTTGTTGATATGGAAGCCAAGGCCCCAGACAGGGCCGATAATATACCAGATTAAGCTGAAAAAGGCTACAAGCTCACCAAGCGACATCCGTCCCTTAATGACCAGTGTTCCGCCAACCCCGAGCAATATCGCTACACTGACCGAAGCTAACAGCTCCATCACCGGAAAAAACTTGCTCCACAGCTCCGCGGCAAAAATCTGATTATCCTTGTAGCGTTCATTACGGTGTGAGAACTTCTCTACCTCGAAGGATTCTCTGGCGAACGACTTGACCGTCCGCACACCGGTCACATTTTCCTGAACAGCCGTTGTAAGAGCGCTAAGCGCAAGCCGCATCTCCTGAAAGGCCGGGTGAATCTTGGATTCGAATCGGAATGCAACAGCAGCCAGAAACGGCATAGTGATCAGTGTGACAAGGGTTAGCTGCCAATTGATCGTGAACATCATAATAGAGCCAAACAGCACCATAAAAAACACATTCAGCAGTTGGGCAAATCCGAAGCCGATGAACAGCCGGATGGCCTCAAGATCCCCGGTCAGCCGGGACATCAGGTCACCTGTCTTCGCCGTGTCATAATAGCGGAAAGACAGGAATTGCAGCTTCTCATAGCAGGCATTGCGCAGGCGGTAGGCCAGAAAGTTACCCAGCCGTCCTCCGAAAAATCCATGCGCAAACTGCAGACAAGCCTTAACAAAAACGACAGCCAATACGCTTAGAGCAAGAACGGGCACCTCAGTAAACTTCATGGGCACAATAACATCATCAATTAAACGTCTTAACAAGTTGGGGGTAATAAGCCCCACTGCAGTTGCGGCCGCCAAACAAACAATCGACAGAATCAGATAGTGCAGCTTCTCCCGATAAAAGCCCCGCAGTTGCCTGAGAACATCCATATCTCTCCTCCTTAAAGCTTTAGATTTTTAGCGCTTCCATTTTTAGTGACTTTATGCAGTTTATCACCCCTGATTTAATGCGGCAAAGGGGAGAAATCACCGTTTTCTCGGTTTTTCCCGAAAGAATCGGTCTTCCTCTCCAGGAAAAGGACAGCTTCAGCTTTAAATGCTTCCATTTCCTCCAAAATCCTATTGGATTAAGATTATCCAAGATTCAGCCTGTTTTCCTGCGGGCGAGTACAGACTTTTAATGTATTTTATGTATATTTATTCTTCCGAATAAATTGACACAACAAAAAAGCTGCCTTCTCAAACAGATTCATCTGTTAAAGAAGACAGCCTAAATCAAGAAGAAGACGAACTTTACAGTTCGCCTTCTGCCCTTTACTTTTTGTTTTTGTTAACCGATGGAGCCTTCCATCTCGAACTTGATCAGACGGTTCATTTCTACCGCATACTCCATCGGCAGCTCTTTGGTGAATGGCTCGATGAAGCCCATGATGATCATCTGAGTCGCTTCGGCTTCGGTAAGGCCCCGGCTCATCAGGTAGAACAACTGCTCCTCGGAGACCTTGGAGACAGTCGCTTCATGCTCAAGCACGATGTTATCGTTCATGATCTCATTGTAAGGAATCGTGTCCGAAGTGGACAGGTTATCCAGAATGAGCGTATCACATTTGATGTTGGATTTCGCACCTTCCGCCTTACGGCCGAAGGAGGCAAGACCACGGTATGTTACTTTACCGCCGTGTTTGCTGATCGACTTGGAGACGATCGTCGAAGTCGTGTCTGGAGCCAAGTGGATCATTTTGGCACCTGCATCCTGATGCTGGTCCTTGCCGGCAACCGCAATGGACAATACAGAACCTTTGGCTCCGCGGCCTTTGAGTACCACTGCGGGATATTTCATGGTCAGCTTGGAACCGATGTTGCCATCGACCCATTCCATCGTAGCGTTCTCTTCCGCAACGGCACGTTTGGTAACCAGATTGTAGATATTCGGTGCCCAGTTCTGAATGGTTGTGTAACGAACGCGTGCGTTCTTCATACACAGAATCTCAACCACCGCACTGTGAAGCGAGTTTGTGCTGTAGATTGGAGCCGTACAGCCCTCTACATAATGCACGAAGCTGTCTTCATCGGCAAGAATCAGTGTACGCTCGAACTGGCCCATATTCTCGGAGTTAATACGGAAGTAGGCCTGGAGAGGTACTTCGCATTTCACACCCTTTGGAACATAGATGAAGCTTCCGCCAGACCATACCGCACTATTCAGTGCAGCAAATTTATTATCCGTAGGCGGGATAATCGTACCGAAGAACTTTCTGAACAGTTCCGGGTGCTCACGCAGTGCTGTGTCGGTATCGGTGAAGATCACACCCTGGTCTTCAAGGCTCTTCTGCATACTGTGGTAGACAACCTCGGATTCGTACTGCGCGGAGACCCCAGCCAGGAACTTCTGTTCCGCTTCGGGGATACCCAGCTTGTCGAAGGTCTCTTTAATCTCGGAAGGAACTTCCTCCCAAGTCTTACCTTGCTTCTCGGATGGTCTTACATAATACTGGATTTCGTCAAAATCCAACTCGTCAAGATTACCGCCCCAATTAGGCATCGGCATTTTGTAGAATTGCTCCAGAGATTTCAGACGGAATTCCAGCATCCACTCCGGTTCATTCTTGATGGCGGAGATTTCTTTAACAATTTCGGCCGTAAGTCCCTTACCAGACTGGAATATCGACTTATGCTCGTCACGGAACCCGTATTGGTACTCTTCCATATCAGGCGCTTTCTTAGCCATGGTGTCAGCCTCCTTGTTTTTAGTGTTCTTGATGATGCTCTTCTTCCACGTCTATACCTTTGCGAAGTGCATTCCATGCGAGGGTCGCACATTTGATCCGCGCCGGAAATTTATTAACACCGGAAAGGGCTTCGATATCTTCATAGTCTCCAAAATCCACTGCATCCCCCTTCATCAGGGAGGAGAAGCGGTCAGCCAGCTCGAGTGCATGCTGGACGGTCTGGCCTTTGACCGCTTCCGTCATCATGGAAGCCGACGACATGCTGATTGAACAGCCTTCGCCGCTGTAACGGGCATCCTTGACGATGCCGTCCTCCACCTTTATCTGAAGCGTAATGCGGTCACCGCAGGTTGGGTTGTTCAGTTCAATCTTCAGAGCGTCATCTGCAAAAGAACCACGGTTCCGGGGATTTTTATAATGATCCATAATTACGCGTCTATACAAGTCATCCAAGTTCATAGGCGAAATACTCCTTTGCCTTGATTAAAGCCTGCACCAGCGCATCTACATCCTGTTCCGAATTGTACAGGTAGAAGCTGGCACGGGCGGTCGAGCTGACCTGCAGCCAGCGCATCAGCGGCTGGCAGCAGTGATGCCCGGCACGGACAGCAACGCCTTCAGCATCCAGCACAGTAGCCACATCATGAGGATGAACATCCCCAAGATTGAAGGTGACCACACCGACCTGACGGCTGCGAGGACCATAAATAGTCAGTCCGTCCACCTCCGAGAGGCGCTCTTCCGCACATGCGGCAAGCTCCATCTCGTGGCGGTGTATTTCATCCATCCCGATTTCCTGAAGGAAATCAATCGCTGCCCCGAGGCCAACAGCACCGGCGATAATCGGTGTACCGCCTTCGAACTTCCATGGAAGCTCTTTCCAGGTGGATTCATACAGACCCACATCATCGATCATTTCACCGCCGAACTCAACAGGCTCCATTGCCTCTAGCAAGGCTTTTTTGCCATACAAGGCGCCTATACCTGTAGGTGCAAGCATCTTATGACCGGATAATGCGTAGAAATCGCAGTCCAGATCCTGAACATCCACCTTCATATGCGGTGTGCTCTGAGCTCCGTCCACAACAATTACAGCGCCGTGACGGTGAGCGATGGCTGCCAGCTCTTTTACCGGATGGGTAACACCCATTACATTGGAGACATAGGCGATGGCGACGATCTTGGTTCTATCCGTTATCGTCTCCTCGGCATCTGCAAGTGTAATCGTTCCATCCTTCTGCAGCGGAAGGAATTTCAAGGTTGCCCCTGTCTTCTTCGCAAGCTGCTGCCATGGAATGAAGTTGCTGTGATGCTCCATCTGGGTGATGACAATTTCGTCGCCTTCACCCACATGGGCCGGGCCGTAAGACGAAGCCACAATATTCAGGGCGGTTGTTGTACCGCGGGTAAAAATAATCTCCTTCGTGCTGCGGGCATGAAGGAATTTGGCCAGCTTCTCGCGGGCTCCTTCATATGCATCCGTAGCGCGGCTGCCCAGTGTATGGACACCGCGGTGCACGTTAGCGTTATCCCATTCATAATAAGACTTCACGGCCTCAATGACCTGACGCGGCTTCTGTGAGGTTGCCGCGCTGTCCAGGTACACCAGAGGATGTCCGTTGATTTTCTGGTTCAGTATGGGAAATTGCTCCCGGATGGCGCTGTTAATCATTGGCCTAACTTCCTTTCCACAAGAGATTGGAGCTGATTGCGCAGTCCCTCCAGTGGAATTTGCGACACTACAGGTGCAAGGAAGCCGTATATAATCAGTGTTTCTGCATCATGCCGTGAAATCCCCCGGGACATCAGGTAGTACACCTGCTCGTAATTGACCTGTCCTACGGAAGCGGCATGGCCTGCTGTAACATCGTCTTCATCAATAAGCAGAATCGGGTTGGCGTCGCCACGTGCTTTGGGACTCAGCATCAGAACTTTCTCCGTCTGCTGGCCATCGGCCCGGGTTGCGCCTTTCTCAATTTTCGTAATACCGTTAATAATAGAGGTTGCGGAATCGCGCATTACTGCACGGGTAATCATATCGCTCGGTGTGTTTTTGCCAAAATGCTGGGCCTGTGTTGTATAGCTGAGCTTCTGCGCGCCCGATCCCACTGCGATGACTTTGGCATCCGAGCTGGATCCGTTGCCTTTCAGCACGGACTTGGTGTCGCTAGCGGTATCACCGTAGTTCATCTCGCCTACAATCCATTCAATCGTTCCATCATTCTCAACAATAGCGCGCCGGTAAGTCACGTCGGTCGTATCCTCACCCAGCTGATGAACTGTAGCATAACGTACCTTGGCACCAGCGCCTACAAATACTTCCACCGCACCGTTGTGTAGTCCGGCTTCCGCTTTGTCCGATACATAGTTGTCGACATAGGTCAAAGAACTATTAGCTTCGGCTACAATCAGAATATGCGGAACAAAAGCAGCTTCAGCATCATCTGTGAGCAGAACCGCCTGCAGCGGGGTCTCAATAATGACGTTCTTAGGTACATAGAGGAATACCCCGCCGTTCCAAAGGGCCGCATGCAGCGCAGCAATGGAATGCTCGTCAGGCAGGACAGCTTTGTGCAGATAACGCTGCACCAGATCCCCATGCTCTTTGACTGCTGTTTGCAGATCGGTGAAAATAACGCCCTGAGCCGCTAGCTCCGGAGCAAGCCGGACATACACGGCGCTGGAGTTGCGCTGAATGATCAGACTGCCTTCCTCCTGATCCTTGATCAGAGCCGCAACAGAAGCAGGGGCTTCACTAAGTGAAGTAATGGTCTGGCTTGCTTTGTAGCTTCCATAAGTATTCACATTCCAGCGGTCAATCCGGGTCTTCTCCAATTTCGGCAATGCCAGCCCAGCGGCCAGCGTAAGTGCGTTCAAACGGCTGTCCTTCAGCCAGCCCGGTTCGCCGCTGCTCTGCGACAATTCGCTGAGCAGCTGTGCATCCACCGGAAGAATGGTTTGCGTCGTCATAAGTGGTTTCCTCCTTCCTGGCGTCTCTTAAGCTTCCTGTCCTACAGTTTCATCTTCAATGCCAAGCTCTTCCTTTACCCATTCATAACCTTCTGCTTCCAGACGCTCGGCCAGTTCGGAGCCGCCGGATTTCACGATCCGTCCCTGCATCATGACATGCACATAATCTGGCTTGATGTAATTCAAAAGGCGCTGATAGTGGGTAATCACAAGAAAACCGCGTTCCGGGCTGCGCATGGAGTTGACGCCTTCAGCGACAATTTTGAGCGCATCAATATCAAGGCCGGAGTCAATTTCGTCAAGAATGACGATCTTAGGATCCAGCATCATCATTTGCAGAATTTCGTTGCGTTTCTTTTCGCCGCCGGAGAAGCCTTCGTTCAAATAGCGGTGCAGAAACTCAGGGTTCATATCCAGTTCTTTCATTTTGGCTTCCATTTGACGGATAAAGCGGATCAAGGAAATCTCGCTTCCCTCTTCACGGCGGGAATTGATCGCGCTGCGCAGGAAGTCGGAGTTCGTTACACCGCTAATTTCACTTGGATACTGCATCGCCAGGAATAGACCGGCACGCGCGCGTTCATCCACAGCCATTTCGAGCAGGTCTTCGCCTTCCAGAACAGCCGTACCCTCAGTAACCACGTACTTGGGATGACCCATCAGAGCCGAAGCCAGGGTGCTTTTACCGGTACCGTTCGGTCCCATGATGGCGTGAATTTCGCCGCCCTTCATTTGAAGGTTAATTCCCTTCAGAATTTCTTTTCCTTCAATTGATGCTTTCAGTCCCTCAATGACAAAATCTGCTGCCATAATAATGTTTCCCCCCATTGTTCGATTTGCGAAATCAGAAAGCTGTATTGTAACAGGTTATCCCTGATGCCAGCAAAATTAGATTTTATATCATATTATAATTATTATAAAGTGTAACGGAGTGATTATCAATGATTCTCACTAATTTTATTACAAACCATGTTTTTTTACAAATATCTATTTTCAATCCATGTAATCATTTAAAGTCTTGTATTTGAAAAAAATCAAAAAAGAAAGCCCCCGCACTGGAGGCTTTACTTCTATTGTAGATGCGATTATTCGCAATGGATGATCAGCCCAGGAAAGAACGCAGCATCCATTGGTTTTTCTCCAAATCGCTGCGGATTTTGATGAACAAATCGGCCGTTGGCTGATCACTCACCTGCTCGGCCAGCTCAATGCCTTCAGTAAGCTCTTCGGCCACGGTGGCGAAGTCTTCAATCAGGGTCTGAACCATGCCGCGGGTATCTTCTTTGCCTGTAGCTTCCTGAATGGTAGCCAGTTCAAGATATTCTTTCATGGTAGCCGCCGGACTGCCCTTGATGCTCAGCAGACGTTCAGCCACCTCATCCATTTTGAGGGTAACATCATCATACAGTTCTTCAAATTTCACGTGCAGGGAGAAGAATTGCTCTCCTTTCACATACCAGTGATAATTATGAATTTTGACGTATAGTACGTTCAGGTTTGCAACCTCACGGTTGAGTACTTGTTCGAGTGAAGTTGTGTTGACTTTGCCAGATGCTTTAGCCATTGTAATATCCCTTCCTTATCCATAATTTAGCCGGCTGCCTGTCCATGGTCCGGCATGCAGTTGTCTATACTGAATTTACCCTTTCATACTGGAGACGAAACATGAAATATCCTTTCTGGTGCAAGACACCAAGTCTGAACGCCTTCCTTGTTGATGGCTTATTCTGTAGGATGAGCCAAGCCTGTCCGGCTTATGCTTTTCCAGAAGTATCAACTTTGGACTGAAGCGGTGGAAGCAGCAAAAAGAGGCCCGGAGGCCTCCCTTAATAAAGTACCGGGCAGGGTGAGAGCAGCTTACAGCATAAGAAGCAAGGCCTCCGCCCCGGTCATTCCCGGTACAATTCCCAGCTTCTCAGCTTCTATGGTTACGGACTCCATAGGTGCAGACAGAAGCTGCGGCAATGTCCGCACACCAACGGCCCGGGCTGCTATAATCCTGCGGTCGCTAAGCGTTCCATTGAGCAACCCCACGTCAAGCGCTCCGCACATGATATACCCTTTATCCGTGCTGATCGACAGCAGCGTAGTCTTGGGAAGCTTTACTTCGACACCAATCATTACATGACCACCTACGACAACAGGCTCCATGGTAACCAACCAACATGACCTCCTTGTTCTTGATCCTCCATCACGTTGTATGTGTATGCTTTATTGGGGATCAGTGTGCGGATGAAGGACTAGTTCTCCGCTAAATGAGGGTCAATAGTCCTGATTTCCCAATAAGGAGGTATATGCTTATTCATTAATTAATGGTATAGTTTATATACTTTTAAAATAGTATTTTCAATAGTGTCTACTGACAAAGCTGGGGGATTTATGGACAAGAAACTACAACACACGGACGGCAATTATTTATTCAATGTCGACATCCTGATCAACGCCCGTACTAACCCGCTTGCACTGCAATACTTGCTTGAAATGTTGAACAGCAATGAGAAAATCACGGATTTCAACATTAACTCAGGTCTTGAGCTCGGAAAAACAATTGATAACCTCCTCCGGTCCGCGAAGCTTGCACTGAAGCAGGAACCCGCCACGGCTGCTCATGTACCTTTTAAATTGCCAGTGAAGCAACCGGGTAAGCAGGCTGAAAATCCTGAACCCAAGAATGTCCCCGCAGTCACACCTGCGGCTACAACTGCGGCAACTCCTGCAGATGCGTACGGTAAAATCAGACTATACATTCAGAACAACCAACTGGTCCGGCTCCGCGCTAACCGGCACGGCAAACAGGTGTCTATGCCCTGCCGTATCCTGAATTTTGATGAAGCCGCCAATTCACTCAGTGTATATCATGTGGATGAGAAGCAAGTGTATACGTTCAAGCTCAATGAAATCGACGAATTTTCGTAGACCATGTACACCTTCACCACCAGACAAACAAGCACCTGTCCCGGAAGGAATCTTCGGGGCAGGTGCTTGTTTGTATTTTTATGGTCTTCGTTCTGAGTATCCATCAATCTTTTCGTGAAAAAGCTTCCCAAGCCAGACAAAGCCACCCGGCAATAAAACATACCCCGCCAAGAGGAGTAATCGCTCCGAGCACCTTAATGCCGGTAATACTCAGCATGTACAAGCTGCCGGAGAAGAAAATAATCCCCAGCATCAGCAGCCGTCCCGCTAAGCGCAGACGTGAGCTCTCCCCCCATTGACCTGCCGCCAGCCCAATGAGAATCAGTCCAAGCGCATGAATCATGTGATAATGCACACCGGTCTCGTAGACCTTCAGGTAGTCTTCACTGATCACAGTTTTAAGCAGATGCGCTCCGAACGCGCCTATGCCGACAGACAGCATGACCAGCAAGGCTCCATAGGCTATAAATCTTCGTTGCATGGATACACAGCTCCTTCTATTGAACTTCTCCTATCTTACCGTAACTGGACATTGTATTTCCAGCAGCCGTAAGTTTGGAACATTTTGCAAACCGGGCTTGCATTTGCCGCCATCTTATGGAAAAGTGGGTACTACCATCATTTATATCAAATAGGATACAAGGAGTGCCTCACATGGACGATTATTCTCCGCCACAAGAAGAGCAAGTTCTGTATGAAGAAAACCCTCGGGATTTCAAACATTCCGGCCCCGGTATTGCCTCGTTTGTTATCGCCCTGATTACCCTTGCCGGCTATATTATTGCCTTTGTCGTTGTAGGTGCTAACGTCTCCTCCGTCACAGGTGGAAGCGACTCTTTCATTACCAATTCTGCAGAGTCTATCTTTTACCTGGGAATGTCTGTACTCGTCCTGGCAGCGGTTAATGTGATCGGGGCTGTAATCGGCATAATCGGACTTACCCTCCGCAAGCGCCGCAGGGTACTTGCTGTCATCGGCACTATAATTAATGGAGTCATTCTGCTGCTGTTCATGCTGATGATTGCCACCGTACTCGTTAATGCCGGTTCAGCCTGAGGCCAAACACTTACCCATTCCAAAGAAGAGGCCGCCCCGATTTTATTCGGAAGCGGCCCTTTTTTTCCTAGTGTAAACTGCAGCCCAGTACGGAATTACCGGCTGACCATACTGTCCAGCGAAGCATAGACATGCGGTCCAAATCCCTCTGAAGCCTCCCGCTGCGGAATGTTCAGCTTGATGACATATCCCTGCCCGTCCATTTCCTTCACCACATACTCCCGGGTCAAATCGGATCCCATAGCAGTAAGATAGAGCCGGATGCCGGTCATCCGCTGGTCACGCTCCTTTTGACCAAGTGCAGTCACTTTGCCAGTAGAAGCCAGCTCCTCCTCACCCTCCAGTTGAAGGGCATCGAGATTGAAGTCGGAGGGCAGCTTGGTAATCTCGGCGTAATACCCGGGATCAACTTTCATTGCCAGCTTGCCAGTCTTCGCATCAAACGTGAAGATATCGAATACATAGAGTGAATATCCCGCTCCAGTCGCCAGGGTCGCCGTCTTTTCTTCCTCCATGCCCTCCAGCGTCAGCTTGAATGTCTTCGTCTTGGCGAGTCTACCTGTTGAAGGTGCTGCGCTTCCGCTCTCCGCAGACTTTTCCAGCTTCGACAGCACCCGCTGTGAAATGGAGGAGTCTCCTTCTACACTTCGCTTGGCATATTCGAAGACTACAGGATCATCCATATTTAAGGTCTCTAGAGACTGCTCCAGCCCCGCACCAAGCTCAAATGATGTTGCTCCTTCTTCTGTCTTGATCTCTACCGAGTGATTATCAATCTGTCCGACATAGATTCCTGTACCGTGAATCATCTTTGCTTCCTGTGCAGGAGATGAACTGGGTTCAGTTGCAGAAGAAGAACTGGGTTCAGTCGAAGGGCTTGGTGACGGTGATGCCGTGCTCTGTGCCGGAGAGGGAGAGGCGGTGGACGAAGGCTCTATCGGAGCCTCGGCCGGGGTATTACCGCTGCATGCGGTTATAGCCAGCATTAATACAGCAGTTGCCGCCAGAACAGGTAGTTTACGTTGTGATTTCATGTTGACTGCCTCCTCATTGGTGAAACGGTAATCGAATCGCCTGGCTAGGCTTACTCTTATTAACGAATAACCCTTCGCCCGGGTTGCATAAACTTTCTGCTATATAGATTGGACCGTTTACAACTTGGATAGGCATTCGCCGGACGCAGCATGCTGCAAAATTAATACAATGGTGAAGAGCCTTTTTTAGAATGACCCTGAAGGAGTGATTTCCTTGAAAATAGATATCGGCTGCGGTTCCGGCAAAGAATCTGGTTATCTGGGAATCGGCCGTGAAGGTTGCCCCGGAGTGGATATCGTGTGCAATATTAATACGGGAATTCCACTGCCGGACAATACTGCAGAATTTGTTATGGCCAGCCGTGTGCTGCCGTATGTGGACAATTTATTTGCCGTAATGGCGGAAATCTACCGGATCAGCACCCACAAAGCTGTTGTTTGTATTCTGGCCCCTTATGCCCACAGTTTCCCCCACATTTCTAATCCTCTGTTCAAGCAGAAATTCGACGAGTATACTCCCCGCCATTTAACGGGCAGCTTTTTCCAGCCTTCCTCCGGAGCCGTCTCTCCGGAAATCCCCGATTATCCGGTGCCTGCGCCACCCTTTGACTATCGGCTGCTTCGGATGGAGCTGTTCTATCAGTATCCTTTTGACGACATTCTTTATGAAGCCGAGGAACTGGAGATTCTGAAGACGCTGCAGTCCAATGTCGTTCATGAAATTATGTACCATTTTGCGGTGATTAAAAAACCAATAACTGCTGAAGAGCTCGAAGACATGAGCCGCAAAGCCTACCCTGAACCCCGCGCCCTGCTCGCCCGGAGAAGACCGATCACAGAATAGACAAGATAAACTTAATTATGTGCCCATAACAAACAATTATTACCACATTCTGTCATAGGCTAATAACAAACCGAATAAAATGCATACCGTTCTCAAAAAACGAGCGGTCTGCCTTTTTTATTGTTGTCATAACATACTGTATCTTCTTTATAAGGAGGTGAAAATCATTCCTCTAGTCGTTCGGGCTACAATTAACGCGACCGGTGCCATCACTTTCACGGGCAACACGCTAGGCCTGAGCAGGTCTGAAACAACTGGTGTACCGGGCACTCAAGATAGTATCGGGGCGTTTACCACAGTAAATACTTCCTCCACATTTGGAACCTATCCCGCTGGAACTACAAATCTATATACAAGCAACAGCTCGGCCGCCATTCTGTCAATACCTTCAGGAAGTACAGTGCTGTATGCAGAGCTGATTTGGGCAGGCTCCTATATTAACGGTTCCGTCAACCTGAGTTCTGTCATTAACAATCCGATCTCCTTCACCACGCCGGCGGGCACTCTCTTCAGTGTCTCCCCGGACGCAGCGACCAGCAATTCTGTCGATTTGGGCGGCGGAGGCTTCGCTTATGTACGTTCCGCGAATGTAACCAGCATTATTCAGACAGGGGGGGCCGGAAGCTATACCGCAGGCAGTGTAGTCGGTACGATAGTAATTACTGGCGATACTACAGCGAATCATGCGGGCTGGACCTTAGGCGTTATTTACTCGAATCCGTCTCTTCCTTTCCGCAATATGTCTCTCCGGGCAGGCGCTGTGCTTGTACAGGCCAGTTCTGCTCCTGTGGTCACAACCATTACTGGATTCGCGACTCCTGTGTCAGGAGCACTGGGCGGAAGAATTCTGTTCAGCGCACAGGAAGGAGATGCCAACCGTTCCGGAGATCAGGCGCTGTTTGGTCCAACTACCTCTACCCAGGTAGCGTTGTCTGGCCCCAATAACTTCGCCACCAACTTTTTTGCTTCACAGATAAATAATGATGCCGGTGTGCTCAATACAACCGGGACCTTTGGGACCCGCAATCAGACCAACGGCAGTCCTGGAACCAACATCATTGCTGGACGTCAAGGCTGGGATATCACCAATGTCGATGTCTCCGCGAGACTCGTCAACAATCAGTCTTCTGCCTTATTGACCCTAACCACATCTGGCGATGCCTATGTTGTCAATGGAAATGCGCTGCAGATTGACATCAATGCTCCCAAAATCACCTTAACCAAAGGCTCAAATGCGGCGGGAACCATCGTCGGAGATACGTTGACCTATACCGTAACTGTCAGCAATACGGGCACTGCCAGTGCGACCAGCGCCGTTTTGTCAGATGCCTTGCCGGCAGGCTTAACTTTTGTGACCGGAAGTGTGGTTGTAGCCGGTATACCTAGGCCTATGTATGATATAACAGCAGGCATTCCCCTTGGGACTTTGACTCTCGGCACCTCTGTGACCATTACATACCAAGCCAAAGTCACTTCATTGCCACCTTCGCAGATTGTTGCCAATACGGCCAATCTCGCATTTACGTTCCAGAGCGTAGCGGGCGGATCGATATTGACTGGAGTTATTCCTTCAAATACTGACTCTCTGCCGGTATACTCTCCGGTCCTTGGCATTGTCAAAAGCGCCAACACCACAAATGCCACTGTCGGCGATCAAATTATTTATACCCTGCAGATTGCTAACACGGGTAATATTGGCGCAACTACTACGCTAACCGATAATATTCCCGCCGGCAGCTCCTATGTGCCCGGAAGCTTCACAGTGAACGGAACCCCGGTAGCAGGCAATCCAGCCTCAGGTATCGCCATCGGCGTCATTGCTGCCGGAGGCAGCTCAACCGTCCAGTTTCGGGTAGTGGTAAATAGTCTTTCTCCATCGTCTCAGCTCGTAGACCAGGCAACTGCCGCGTATACTTTTGTGGTACCGGATGGCCGGACGGTGGCCGGATCAGCCGCTTCCAACACGCTTACAATTCCTGTTACTCTGCCGAATGTTGTGATCGTAAAAAGCGCAAGCTTCCCTGATGTTGCCGTAGGTGACGTCCTCCTATATACCTCCATAATCAGCAATAATGGAATTGCCCAGGTCACCAATCTTATATTGTCTGACCCGCTTCCGGCGGGTAGCACTTTTGTTGCGGGAAGCGTCAATGTCAACGGATCTTCGCGCCCGTCTGCTGATCCTGGAACGGGAATAACTGTAGGTACTATTGCAGCAGGCGCCAGTGTCACCGTTACCTTTCAGGTATCTGTGACCTCTGTACCTTCACCTGCACAGCTCTCAAACCGCTCATCCGCATCCTACAGCTCCGGTGTGTTTACAGGGATCACCCAATCCAATACGACGGCAACGCCTGTCTATCAGCCAGTCATAGGGATCAATAAGAGTGCGAATACAGCCAGTGCGACTGTAGGCGGGAATGTTCTCTACACCCTGCAGATGCAGAATTCGGGGAATCTGGCTGCCACAGTTATTCTAAGTGACAACATTCCGGCAGGATCAGCCTTTGTGCCCGGCAGTGTCACCGTCAACGGTGTGGTCCGTCCATCGGATTCACCCACTGTGGGGATACCGCTGGGAGCTGTGGGCCCTGGAGCAACGGTTACTGTTACCTTCCTTACAGTGGTGCAGTCACTTCCGTCACCAGCCGTGCTAGTGAATCAAGCCAGCAGCAACTACACCTATCAACTGCCGAGCGGGCGCTCCCTCTCTGGAACAAGCTTGTCCAGCACGGTGAGTATTCCGGTATCCGCACCGGGCATCACCCTGATCAAAAGTGTGAATCTTACCAATGCTGCTGTCGGGGAGTATATCACCTACACTGTGGCTGTCAAAAATCCCAGTGGCGTACCTGTGAACAACGTGGTCCTGTCCGATCCGGTTCCAACTGGCGGTGCATTTGTAGCCGGAAGTGTCACCATCAACGGGACGCCGCTACCCTCCGCTAACCCTGGCGCCGGCTTTAGCCTTGGAACCATCGCTGCAGGTACCACGGCAACTGTAACCTTTAAGGTGAATGTGAGTTTCGTGCCGAATCCGGCAGTCCTTGTGAACAGGGCAAGCGCTTCTTTCACTTCCGGTTCTTTCAGTGGTGCCGCTCTGTCAAATACGATCAGCACTGCAGTGTTCATCCCCGTTATCGTTCTTGAAAAAAGCGCGAATGCAGCACAGGCCTCTGTCGGCAGCTCCCTGTCCTATTCCATTCTTGTCAGTAATACCGGGAACATTGCCGCAACGATGAACTTGACCGACACTCTGCCGCCGCAGGCAGTATTCGAAGCAAACAGCGTGACCATTGGTGGCACGCCTCTGCCGGGATTCAATCCCGCCACAGGCATTCCTGTAGGACCACTCGCACCAGGCGACAGTGTTACCGTCTCATTCCTGGTCACAGTTACCGCGCTGCCACCCGGCCAGCTGCTGCTTAATACAGCGGCGGCTGCCTTCAGCTTCACCCTGCCCGATGGCCGGCAGCTTGGGGGGAATTCCGTATCGAATACACTCTCCATTCCTGTCTCCGCGCCTAACGTAAGTATTGTAAAAAGCGTGAATGCCATTGACGCCGTTACGGGTGATATTCTAACATTCACCTCCGTTCTGACGAACAACAGTATTGCTGCTGTCAGCAAGATCATTCTCAGTGATCCCTTGCCTGAGAATGCAGCCTTCATTTCCGGAACCGTAATTGTGGGCGGTGTCTCCCAGCCGCTATCAATCCCGTCCGCCGGCATTCCAATCGGCAGTCTGGGCCCCGGGGCCTCAGTCGCCGTAACATTTGAGGTGAAGATAACAATGCCGATTCCTTCACAAATCAACAACCAGTCAACCGTCAGCTTTACCTCCGGTGTATTCTCAGGCTCCTCATCATCCAACATTACAACTACACCGGTCATTCAGCCGCAAATTTCCTTGGTCAAGAGTCCCGACGCGTTCAATAAAACCATTGGCGATACTGTCATCTACTCGATTATAGTCAATAATACCGGCAATCTTACCGCAAATGTAACCCTTACAGACAACATCCCGGACGGCACTGAATTTGATCCCAACAGTGTTATTGTAGGAGGATTCCCCCAGCCGGGATCAGCCCCGGATACGGGGATCGCTGTCGGAATTGTGGCTCCGGGCGCAAGTGTGACCGTCAGTTTCACCGTCATTATTGTTTCGCTGCCCTCCCCACAGCAAATAGTCAATCAGGCTTCGGCAACCTTCACTTTTACACCGCCTGACGGACGTCTGCTGACCGGCACAGCATTATCCAATGTGGTGACGATCGGCGTCTCCGCGCCTAACGTCGCTGTGGTGAAAAGCACAACCTCTACATCGGTTGCCATTGGAGATACTATCCCTTATTCCGTCAATATTACCAACAACGGGATTGATCCGGTCAACAATATAATACTAAGTGATCCTCCCCCACCGGGAACTGCTTTTGTGCCAGGCAGTGTGTCGGTCAACGGCGTTCTTTTTCCAAATGCCAATCCGGCTACCGGGATAAGCATAGGCACATTGGCTATTGGCGCATCTGCTATAGTTTCATACAGTGTAACGGTTGTATCCCTCCCGGCTAGCGTATCAATCAACAATCAGGCCACAGTTACGTATACCTCGGGCGTTTCTTTTTCCGGCTCGGTATTCTCCAATCTGGTTAGCGTCCCCGTATATCAGCCGATTATTGCCGCCGTCAAAAGCGCCAGTACAATGAATGCCACAGTAGGCGATACCGTAACCTACTTCTTAGCGGTCAGCAATACAGGCAATTATGGAGCAAACCTAACCATTACGGATAATATTCCAGCCGGTACCATCTTTGTGCCCAACAGCGTGCTGATTAATGGCTCCCCGCTCCCTCAGGCTGATCCGTCTACTGGAATTGCCGCCGGCATTGTCACTCCTGGAGGAACAGTAACAGTCGCCTTCTCGGTAGTGATCACTTCACTCCCCAATCCTCAAGTGCTGGTGAATCAAGGAACCGTAGCTTACAGTTTCACCTTGCCTGATGGGCGGACGCTTGGCGGCTCGGTCCTGTCCAATACCATTACATTTCCTGTCTCGAATCCGAATCTCGCCGTAGTCAAAACGACAATAACAACCGCTACCACCATTGGCGATACCATTACTTATTCAGTGACATTGACCAACAATGGGATTGCTGCTGTCAATAATGCTGTATTCACAGATGCGCTCCCTGCAGGTACTACATTTGTAACAGGCAGTGTGCTGGTGAATGGTGTGGCGCGACCCGCAACCTCTCCGGCTACAGGTGTAACCATAGGCACTATTGCCCCTGGCGCTTCAGTTACCGTAGGCTTTAACGTTACGGTAACCTCGCTGCCGGCAACCGGATTGCTGAACAATCAATCCTCTGTCAGTTTCACCTCCGGAGCACTCTCTAGTGTAGGCTTCTCCAATATCCAGACTACACCAGTCTATCAGCCGGTTATCAGTGCAGCCAAAAGCTCAAGCTCTGTAAATGCGACGGTTGGAGACACGATTACTTATACGGTCAATGTAAGTAATCAAGGGAATTACCCGGCAAATGCCACTTTAACGGATACCATTCCCGCCGGGTCCACTCTTCTCGCCAACAGCGTGCTGATTAACGGTTCTCCGTCTCCGGGGTCTGACCCTGCAACAGGAATTCTACTGGGATCGATTGCCGCCGGGGCAAGCCTTAGTGTTGTTTTCTCTGTTGTTATCGATACTTTGCCGGTCAGCCAGCAGTTGACCAACCAGGCTACTGTTTCCTATGCCTATACCTTACCGGATGCCCGGACCTTCAATCAGACATCGCTCTCCAACATCAATCAGATTTCAGTCTCATCGCCAAATGTGCTTGTCGCCAAGACTACAGTTGCAACCGATGCCGTTATCGGGGATACCATCAGTTACAGCATCTCTGTTACCAACAGCGGCATTACACCGGTCAATAATACAGTACTCAGTGATCCCATTCCGGCGGGCGCTTCCTTTGTCAGCGGCAGCGTAGTCGTTGACGGAACTCCTCTGCCGGGAGCCAATCCGGCCAATGGCATATCACTGGGCACCGTTGCACCGGGAGCAACAATACAAGTCACTTTCAGCATCCTTGTTAATACACTGCCTACGCCAGCCATTCTGAACAACCAGGCTTCCGTGAGCTTTACCTCCGGGGCGTTCTCAGGGGCTTCATATTCCAACACTCTAGCTACCCCGGTGTACCAGCCGTTCATTAACATTGTCAAAACAGCGGATACCACAAACGCAACGGTCGGAGATACTGTAACCTATTTCCTCAACATCACGAATACCGGCAACCTTGCGGCGAATGTCACGATTACAGACACTATTCCTCCAGGCGCGGTGTTTATTCCGAACAGTGTAATCGTAAATGGCGTATCACAGCCTGGAGCTGATCCGGCGAGCGGGCTGAATGTCGGCAGTGTTGCTCCGGGTGCAACTATCACCGTGACGATTACCTTGCAGGTCACCGTGGCATCGCTGCCATCACCGCAGCAGCTTGTGAATCAGGCCGCGTCCACCTTCACATTCAGTCCGCCGGATGGCCGTCTGCTCTCTGGCTCATCTTTGTCGAACAAACTGGTTATTCCGGTCTCCTCTCCTGATGTAACGGCCGTCAAGAGCACTCCTGTTATTGATGCGGTCGTCGGAGACATAATCACGTATACTATTGTGGTCACGAATAACGGAATTGTTCCCGTGAATAATGTAGTGGTGGTTGACCCGATTCCAGAAGGCAGCCAGTTCGTCACCGGCAGTGTCACGGTGGATGGAGCCGCCCGTCCCGGCGCTAGTCCTGCTACAGGCATTGTAATTGGAACGGTTGCGCCCGGAGCCTCCTCTACCACCACCTTCCAGGTAAGGGTGATTCAGACATGAGCTCTGCTTCCCCCTTTCAACCTGTTGTAACCAATCAATCCAAGGTGTTCTTCCGATCGGCAGCGGGCATAGACTCCATTACTTACTCTAATAAGATCAACACCCCGATTGTAGGTCCGGTTCTTTCTATATTAAAAAGCGCGGATCAAACCAGTGCCTCCCTTGGAGAGACCCTAGTATACACATTCGTTGCCCGAAATGAAGGCAATGTGTCGGCATTGGCTACCCTGATAGACGCTATTCCTTCTGGCGTATCCTTTATGGCCAACAGCGTCCTGCGAGATGGAGTTCCCCTTCCCGGGGTCTCTCCTTCCTCCGGCATACCGCTGGGAACGATCTTTCCACAGACCGACGTACAGATTGCCTTTCAGGTCATTGTTGTTGCACTTCCGCCTTCACTGAAGCTGAGCAATAGAGCCAAGGCCGTCTATTCCTTTAGCACTCCGGAGGGGAGGATCGTGCAGGGAGAAGTTTTATCAAACCAGGTTACAGTTGCTCTGCTCTCCTACCAGCTCTCCATTCTGCTAGTCGCAAGCACATCTACCACATTTATCGGGGATACTGTAACCTACACACTGTGGCTAAAGAACGAGGGAACCCGGCTGCTGACCGATATTACAGCAACCATTCCTGTGACGGATGGGACCGTGTTCCTCCCCGGAAGTGTCATCTCCGGCGGTATTTATTCGCCTGATAACGACCCGGCCAAAGGCATACTAGTGGCGCCGCTGGGCACAGGTACAACCACAGAAATCACGTATCAGGTTAGAGTCACTTCAACCCCTGCAACATCAGTATTAACCACGCAGGCCGTTGTTTCTTACTACACAGGCGGGGATACGGCTGATACCAAGAGCAACACGGTCAATGTCACCGTTGTTCACTCCGGGCTGTCCGTCAGCCTAAAGGTTAATAAATCCAACGCAGCTCCCGGGGATCATCTGCGTTATGTGTTCACCGTCAGCAATAGCGGGAATCTGGCGGTGGATGCAGTCCTTGCAGATATTATGCCTGACGACACACTATTTATCTGGGATAGTGTGAATCTCAACGGAACTGCTCAGAAGGGGACCCATCCCAGAGAGGGTATTCCCCTTGGCACCCTAAGGGCAGGCTCCGCGGCTATTGTTGATTTTCTTGTCTCCATCCCGGCCGAGACCAACATACACCAGAACCCTGTAATCCAGAATCAGGGCAGCGTACAGTATACTTATAGACTGCCTGATGGACGCATTGTAAGGGAGACTGAACGTTCCAACACCGTAGTCTCCTTGCTGTTTTCACCGGTCATCTCTGTTCAAGTTACAGGTGAGCCTCCAATAGCTGAACCCGGCGGTATTGCCGAATTCTATATTTCCGTTACCAACAGCGGCAACTATCCGGCTGAGGTATCGCTCATAGAGATCATTCCCCAGGGAAGCACCCTCGCAACGGGTTATGTTACACCTGAAACCCCGTACAGCGGGATTATCCCCCTCGGTACGGTACAACCGGGGCAAACCATCCAACTCAGCTATGTAATCCGCATCAATCCCGGTTATCTGGGCCGTGCTCTCCAGGGCTCTTTAACCGCACTCTATATGTACACTATCGATGGGCATAGATACTCCGGGGAGACCCGCTCGAACAGCTATAAAATGATCATCGAAGAAATCAGTGAATAAGAAGGTTCACATATCCCCCAGCCCCATGAATATACTTTAGTTACAACCTGCCCTTCAGTCACCCTTTGTGCCCGTACCGATTAATATTCCATGGGAGGTGGTCGTTCTGCCGCAATCATCCGGTCATTACGCGTTCGTCGTATCCAAAGAAGACTGGTCCCTTCACCGTAAAGGCCATCAGGATCAGGAACGTCATCAGCAGAAGGTCCGGGAAGCCATTAAGGATAACCTGCCTGACCTCGTGACCGAAGAAAATATTATTATGTCCGACGGCAAGCAAATCGTTAAAGTGCCTATCCGCAGTCTGGATGAGTACCGGATTATCTACAATTTCCGCAAGCAGAAGCACGTCGGCCAGGGCGACGGTGAAAGTCAGGTCGGGGATGTACTCGGCCGCGATTCCCAGTCCGCCCAGCCGGGTAAAGGCGATAAGGCAGGCGATCAGCCCGGTCAGGATACGGTAGAAGCGGAGGTCGATCTGGAGGATCTGGAGGACATCTTGTTCGAGGATATGGAACTGCCCCATCTTGCCCCCAAGGCACAAGAAGAGATCGAAGTCAAATCCATCGTCTTCAACGATATCCGCAAAAAAGGCATGATGTCCAACATTGACAAGAAGCGTACCCTGCTTGAGAACCTGCGCCGCAATGCCAGCCGGGGCAAACCCGGCATTCACAGCATCAGCCCCGACGACCTGCGCTACAAAACCTGGGATGATATCACGGTGCCTCATTCCAACGCGGTGATTATTGCGATGATGGATACTTCCGGGTCCATGGGCACCTTTGAAAAATACTGTGCCCGCAGCTTCTTCTTCTGGATGACCCGCTTCCTCCGGCGCCAGTATGAAAAGGTGGAAATTGTGTTCCTGGCACACCACACAGAGGCCAGGGAGGTCAGCGAGCATGACTTCTTCACCCGTGGCGAGAGCGGGGGAACCATCTGCTCCTCAGCCTATCAGAAGGCGCTGGACATTATCGACAGCCGTTATCCGCCCTCCAAATATAACATCTATCCCTTCCACTTCTCTGACGGCGACAATCTCACCTCTGATAATGAACGTTGCGTCAAGCTGATCGGAGAGCTGCTGAAGCGCAGCAACATGTTCGGCTATGGAGAGGTTAACCAATACAACCGAAGCAGTACCCTGATGTCTGCATACCGTCATCTGAAGCAGGAGCAGTTCATGCACTATGTGATCAAGGACAAGAAGGAAGTCTATCAGGCACTGAAGACCTTTTTCGGCAAAAAGCACACTGTGCAGTAAGAAAAGACCTCTACCCGGAAAGGTGGAGGTCTTTTACTGTCGATATCCTTTTGAACAATTGACAGTTATTCGTCACTTAATAAAAGCTCAACATGCAGCACAGTATCCCCCTTGTTATCCAAATACCATTTGCCATCGGAGGCCTTGACAACCGATTTAAGATAATAAAATAGTTGTATCACTGAACTTTTATCATCCTTGTCACTGACAGTATAAACAAAATAGACTGTGGCCTTATTCGGTCCATATGAGACAACGGTCGCCTGCTTCTTGGTATACTTCAGCTCGTGTTTGAGAAAGTTGTTTTCCAGCAGCAGCTTGACCTGATCTTTGCTCAGATTCCGATTGGTATAATATGCTTCAGGAGAGCGATCCACCGCCATCAGCGCCAGTGCATCCTCATCGTTCATTGCTTGTATATATTTATCAAGCAACGTATAGATGGCTACCTTGTCGGCATCCGGAACAACCGCTTCCTTATTGGCAAGGGAGAGATAATCGACAGACTCTGCTTCGGTCTGGTAGACAACAATATTTTTATGAACGGCATCATAGTTCACTCTAATATTGGAGGTAGCATTGAACAAATGATTCATAACCAGTACATTGGCTCCGGAGCCCAGTATCATTGGAGCATCTTTACTGTAGGTAAATTCACGGCCGTTAAGAAAGGTCTTCCCCGATTTAAGATCAATTTTGAAGGAAGTATCCTCCGAATCTGCTGTGATCACCTTTTTGGCCGCATCGTAGTTGAACTTGAATCCTAAAGCCAGTACAACACTGCGGAACTCGATGTACACTCTGCCCCCCTGCAGGATAGGAGCAGCCTTCGGATGGATTTCCTTGCTCTGGACGAAGACACGGATCGTCTTCACGTTTGGTGCCGCTGCGGAGGCTGCTGCCGGACCCAAAGACATAACTGTCAGAACGAAGGCCAGAAAGAACACTGCAATTTTACTCATATTTAAATTCTTCATCAAATACCTTATACCCCCATTATAATTAAAATCACCCTTTCTACTTTATCGTCAACTTCCATGTCATTCCTTTGAAGTCCTAATTTACCTTCTCCCGATCCTTGCCTTTATCGGATTCACCGGCGTTTTTGTTCGCGGCATCACGGTCCTGCATCATTTCGTCCACGCTTTTCACCTTCAACCGGGCAGCGCCGGCATTATCAGTGAGGGTCGGGATCTGTTCACCCGAGGAGAGGCGTGCCTTCGCTTCGGCAATCGCAGCGCTGTATTGCGGCAGCCAAGGTTCTCCGGCAACCAGCATCTCGTCGACCATCTGCCAGATTTCCTTCGGATTGCAGACGGCTCCAACCAGCGGGTCCATCATGAAGGCTTGGCGCAGCAGCTTGTCATCGCCATGAACGGCAGCTTCAACGGCCAGACGCTGTACGGAAATGCTGACATTACACACAGCGGCGAGACCAAGCGGCAGCTCACCGACCAGCGGCATAGAGATGCCGTTATGATCGACATATCCCGGCGCTTCAATAATGGCATCATCCGGCAGATTGGCAATAATGCCGTTATTGACGGTATTAAAATGGCCTCTGTACACTCGGCCCGTCTCCAAACCTTCAATAATATAGGAGCCATGCTCTTCGCCCCGTTGCTCAGAAGTGTATTCCAGCGCCGGGTCCTTCATCCAATTGGGAAAATCGGTCTCAAACCAGTTGCGGCCTTCTGTGCAGACCCGTAAATATCCCCCGGTTTCTCCGTTGATCCAGCTGCCCAGGTCGATCCAGTCCATAATTTCACCGCTGCGCTTGCGGTACCACGGAACATATTCACTCAAATGTCCGTTAGACTCGGTGCTGTAATAGCCGAAGCGGCGCAGCATATCAATCCGTACCTTTTCCGTCCGGCTGAATTCCGGGTGCTGTTCAAAAGCTTCAAGCAGCCCATCGGTCAGATCCCTGCCATTATGCCTCGCGGAGATATACCAGGTCTGGTGATTGATCCCGGCACAAATTATATCCACCTCGGATTTCTCCAGCCCGTAGACCTCGGCTATCTGCTGATGCCCATGCTGCACTCCGTGACACAGTCCAATCGTCCGTACACCCCCGTATTTATTGCAGGCCCAGGTCAGCATGGCCATCGGGTTCGAGTAATTGAGCAGGAGCACATCCGGCGCAGCCACCTCCCGGATATCACGGCAAATCTCCAGCATTTCGGCAATCCCCCGCTGCCCGTACATGATTCCGCCTGCACATAAGGTATCACCTACGCACTGGTCTACGCCATACTTCAGCGGAATATCCACATCGGTTGCAAACGCCTCAAGCCCTCCCATACGAATAGTACAAAATACGTACTTGGCATTTTCGAGAGCTTCTCTGCGATCTGTCGTAGGCGAGATGGTGATCTTCAGGCCATTCTCCCGGATATCCCGCTGGCACAGCTCGGTGACCATCTGCAGATTCTGAGGATTAATATCCATAAAGGAGACTTCGATCTCCTTGAATTCCGGTACCGTCAACAGGTCACGCAACAAGCCGCGTGTGAACCCGATACTGCCCGCCCCTATAAAAGCTACTTTAAAAGACATTGCTATCATCATCCTCCCAATGAATGAATGGTTCCTGTCCATTGTAGCAAGGTGGCCGCGGGAAGCGTTACCAATATCATGACTATTTTACCGGTAACCTGTCAATAATCCTCACCTGTCTGTAGCCGTTGGCTGATGATCACTCCATGAGAAGCGTTCTATCGAATTACGGTATTCCACTGGAGTACAGCGGGTGTACTTCTTGAACAGGAGGTGAAAATACTGCCTGCTGCTGATCCCTACATAGTCAGCGATTTCCGCAACAGGGATTTCGCTCTGTCCCAGCAGCATCTTTGCCTTCTCCATACGCAGCATATTCAGGTAGTCCGTCAGTGTCCGGCCCGTATGCGCCCGGAAGATGCGGTGCAAATAACCGGGATGAACGCTGACCTCGGCAGCAACCTCTTTGACCTGAATACTGCGGTCATAATTCTGATGCAGAAATTCAATCGCGCGCCGCACATAGAGCTGCGAGGGCTGCTGGCTGGTCTGAAGCTGTTCCCGACGAAGTCTGGATAAGCGCAGCAGCAGCTCGGCAAACAGCAGCCCGATCATTATGCCCCCTTGCCCGGCTCCCCGTGCTTCACCATCGCCGCCGTGCCGGTCCAGCTCCAGTACAAGCGATTTAAGCACATGAAATACCTCTTCAGGGTCCGGCAGCACCAGACTGCGGAATGGCATACGCAGCAGTGCGGCCAGGTCCTCTTCCTCCCCGGCCAGTCTGGCGATGGAAGGGGCCGCTCCCGTAGAAGCTGTGAAGCCAAATTCAACATTCAGCATCCGGCAGGACGTGCCCTCCTCGACAATTAGACGGTGCGGCACATTAGCATCCAGCATAATCAGCTCTCCCCGCTTCAGGCGGAAGCGTTCCTCTGCATTCGCATCCTGCCACACATCGACTATACAGCTTCCCGAAATCAGGTACATGATCTCCGTCGAATGATGCTGATGGTACGCCATCGTATATGAATTCCACTGCTTATAATAGTAGGCAAAAAAATGTGGACCATATTCTCCTTCCAGCAAAGCCTGCTGAAACAGGCTTCCATTTAATTCTGGCAAGCCAGTCTCCCCCTTTCTGTATGCAGCGTTCATATTTCTTCCTATAAGACCTTTCGGAGCCTTCCATATAGGACAAGTGTATCCCTTGAACCCTGCCCGTACAAGAATCGGATAGGTATAACAGAAAACAGACTATGCAAAAAGCCCCCGCGCCGATGATTGATTCGACGCAGGGGCCCATTTTATCTATCAAGCTTATCCGTGAAAAGAAACCAGCGACTGCTTCAGCTCCTCAGCCAGCGTCTCCAGCTTGCCGGACAGAGCGACCAGCTCCTCGCTCACGATGAATTGCTGTGAGGACATGGAGGCCACTTCCTCCGTGGAGGCACTGGTCTGCTGAACCACCGCCCGGACGCTAGCCATGGATTCACCCAGCAGGTGCTGGCATTCTGTCAGTGCCGTGACCGACGCCGACGACTCATTCAAATAGCCGATGAACTGCTCCATCTCTGCCCGGACATCTTCAAAGATAATAGAAGATTCCCGTACGGAAGAAATCTGTTCACGAAATAGCGGAGCAGTCTCGCCCACAACCTGAACCGTATTGTCAATATGACTGCTGATCTCCTCGGTAATCCTTGACACGGAGGCAATCGATTGGTTGGACTGATTGGCCAGACCGCGGATTTCGTCGGCAATTACAATGAAGCCTCTTCCGGCTGCTCCGGCTCTAACAGCTTCAATGGAAGCATTGAGCGCCAGAATATTCGTCTGCTTGTTCACAGCGACCATTGGGGTCAGGATGCTGCGGATCAGATGTGTGCTTTCTCTCAGTCTGATGGAATTTTCCTGAATCAAATCCATCATCCGCACAGTGGATTCGCTCTGGGCAACCAGTGTCTTCATCAGCTCGGCTCCCTGGTCACTGACTGTGATGACCTTCTCCGCCGAAGTATCCATGGCCTGATTGATCTCCTTCACTTCCTTGATCTGTAGATTCATCAATTCCACGTTGCGGTTACTGCTCTCTGCTTCAAGCGCCAGACTGGCTGCCCCGTGAGCAATTTCTTCAGTGGCAGCCGCCACTTCTCTTGCATGGGTGGAGGTCGTACCGGACGCATTCACCAACTGCTCCGAGGTAGACAGAACCTGAGCTGCCGAGCTGCCGCTCTGGCCTGCTAATAATGCGATCTGCTCCATCATCTTGTTGAAGCTGTGGCCCAGCCGGCCAATCTCATCCTGGCCTTTGAAGCTCGTGCGCACCTGAAGATTGCCTTGCTCGCCTTCCTCCATCAGCCGGGCTAGCTTGCCTAGAGGACGGCCAATCTGGCGGACCAGAAGGTAGCCGATCAACAGAGCAATCACAACCGCAGCGAGAACAACCAACAGTGTGATGTAGAGCAGCTTGTCCGCAGATTTGGTAAAATCACTAACCGGAGCATATCCCATCAGCGTCCACTTGGCCGTATCCAGCGGCTGATAGACCACAAGCTGAGGAGCACCCTGCTCGTTTTCACTTGTGAACGAATGAAGCTGCCCCTTCGGTGGCTCTGTTTCAGGGTGTATGTATGAGGCTTCGCCGAGTAGCTTGTTGTCCGCTCCATACACAATACTTTCTGACGGGTCCAGAATGCGAATCTCACCGGCACGCCCGATATGCAGATTGGAGAGAATATCTGTAAGCGCCTGACCCTTGATCTCAATCAGCATGTAGTACTCCGCTTCGGGATGCTTGATATTCCGTAATAGCCTGCCCATCGTCATCGAAGACTCGGCATACACATCGAAGAAGCCTTTGGCCCTTACCGAGAACCAGACGGGATCGCCTTTGGCTTCATCAATCTGTTTTACTCTTGCCAGAATGCCTTCGTCGCTGCGGACGGCGCTGATGCCTGTCGACTTGTAAGATTCGGACTCCACCAGGTTTCTTGAGATAAGCCGGATGCCCAGCATCCGTTCATCCGAGCCTTTGACCGAGTCCAGCTTGCGGCGGATCCGGTCCTCAGCCGCCGCTTTGGCGACAGTTCCGGCTCCCGGATGGTTCACCGTCTCCATATCTGCTTTTAAAATGGAATCCACGGCAAACTGCCGCGAAAGTGCTTCATACTCGGCAAATAGAAAATCCAGCTTGTCTGCAGCCTGCACGATGGACTGGGAGGAAGCAGCAGCAACCTGATCTGTAATGATGCCTTTTGCTGCATAATATGAAGTCAGACCCAGGACCGAGGACAGCAGCACAATCGTACAGAACAAAATGACGAACAACTTGATGCCTACCGATCTAAATCGTAAGTTACGCGGGCGTTTCATTACACTCTCTCCTCAGGACAAAATAAAGGTACAGCCCTTAATAGACAACATAAAGGCTGTACCTTGTGTTTCGGTGATTCATGAAGCAGGCAAGACAACTATCCTTTGCTGGCGCCAGCGGTCAAACCGTCAACGAGCAGACGCTGCAGGAATCCGAACAGAATCATAATCGGTACGGAAATCAACACCGCCCCCGCTGCGAACAGTGTGAAATTGGAATTCTGCATCGTATTGACCATATCCCACATCCCGACAGCGACCGTCCAGTTCTCCTTGGTCCGCAGAATCAGCTTGGCAAAGATGAAATCCACCCACGGGCCGACAAACTGAGTAAGCGCCATATAGGTAATCATAGGCCGGGAGAGCGGAAGAATAATCCGGACAAAAATACCGAAATTGCTGGCTCCGTCAATCCGCGCCGCTTCATCCAATGATCGTGGAATGGTATCCAGGAAGCCCTTGGCGATCAGCGTACCGCCAAGGGGCGCTCCTGCCGCATAGACGATAATGAGTGCCATGTGCGTATCCAGCAGGTCGAACTGATTGAGTAGCAGATAGATCGCAATCATACTCATGAAGCCCGGGAACATCCCGAGAATGAGCAGTACCGACATGGTAGTCTTACGGGTTTTGAAGCGGAATCTGGATAGAGCGTAACTGGTCAGAAGGGTCAGCACCACACCGATCAGCATAGAGAATACGGCAATCTTAAGTGTATTCGCATACCAGGTCCCAAACATATAGACCGGTGAAGTGAACAGTTCCTTGTAATGCGCTAACGTAAAGTGTTCAGGAATCAGCGTTTTGCTGTACAAAGACTTGCCCGGCCGGAAGGATGCTAGCAGAATCCAGAGTGCCGGATAGATTGCAGCAATCGCCAGCGCAATCAGAACGATGTAACTGAGGCTCAAGCGAATAATGCTCGTAAGCTTGCGTCCGATAATCATTGAATCATATCCTCCTCTTGGAATGATTTGGTCCGGCGGTAATTGTACAGGGAGAACCCGGCTACAATAATGAAGAGTATAATGCCTATTGCGGAAGCCATATTATTTTTGTTCTGATCCGCCGTCAGCTTGTAGAGCCACGTTACCAGCAAGTCCGTTGATCCGGCATACTGATAATTCCCGTTGACCGGATTCCCCTGAGTCAGAAGGTAGATTGCATTAAAGTTGTTGATATTGCCGGCAAATTGCATAATCAGCGTAGGTGCAGTAGAGAACAAGATCATTGGCAGCGTAACAATCCGGAACTTTTGATAATTGGTCGCCCCGTCGACTTCGGCTGCTTCGTACATGTCTCGCGGGATCGTAGTCAGCACACCCATAATCAGCAGCATCGATACTGGAATCCCTACCCACATGTTGACAATAATAACAGTGAACTTAGCCCAGAACGGATCTGTCAGCCAAGGTAGCTTTCCAAGTCCGAAATAGCCGAGATACTGGTTGATCGGGCCGAACTGCCCGTTGAACAGATTGCGCATCAGCAGCAGGGAAATCATCTGCGGAATCGCATAAGGCAAAATAAGAATCATTCTCCACAGACCCTTGAAACGGATACCTTTTTGATTAATCAGCAGAGCGACAAGCATCCCGCCGAAATAAGTAGTTACAGTTGATAGAACCGCCCAGACAATCGTCCAGGTAAGTACACCGTAAAAGGTATGGCTCCATGATTTGAGGACCAGCAGATTACGGAAGGTTTGAAACCCTACCCAGTCCACCAGCTTCGCCGGCGGAATATGATCCGGTGCGGCAAAGTTTGTAAAGGCCAGCATGATCATAAAGATAATCGGCATAATGGTAAAAAACAAAATACCGAGACCCGGAATCAATAAAAAGCTCTGGGCAAACTTGTAATCCAGAATGTAGCGTACAGACTGTTTGAATGTATTCGAAGGACGACCGTTATCGCGTTCTTCTCCGGTTTTATGGGCATCCCTAATATTCATATACCAGGCAATCAGGAATAACACAAAGAACATCAGGGTGATCAAGCTTTGAATCAGAATGACGATGGAATGGTCTCCAGCCACCATTTTCGTGATTCCCTTTACCTTTACCAAATGGCTTGGAGAGTCCCCTAGTGAAGTAATCCCCCAAAAAGCCCTTCCCAAATTAGCGATGAAATAGACCAGAGCTCCAGCCTCTACAGCTAAAAAAATAAGCCCTTTAATGAATTGGCGGTTATATATTTGTCCCAATCCCATAAAAATGGTCGACAGTATTGCGGCTCTGCTGCGGTGTCGCTGCATTTCTCTTCCGTTCTCCTCTCCGCGCGGAATTCAGGAAACCGCCCGCCGCTACCCGGAGCGGCGGGCGAATGAATATCCACTATGTGCTAATGATGTGCTGTTTAAAAACCTCTGTTACTTAGAAGTTGAACCGTTATTGAGGTCTTTGATCTGCTGAACGGCCTTATCCATTGCCGCCTTCGGATCAGCGTTGTTATCCCAAATTTCCGGAAGGGCCGCATTCACAGGGCTCCATACGTTGCCCATTTCAGGAATGGACGGCATTGGCTGGGAGTTCTTCGCCTGCTCAGCAAAAGCGGAGATGTACGGATCACCCGTAATCTGTGCATCCTTCAGCGCTTCATTGTTGGTTGGAATGGAACCGATCAATTTATTGAGCAGGAGCTGTGCATCCTTGCTTGACGCAAAGTGAGCGTATAATTTGGCTGCGTTCGGATATTTCGAGTAAGCATTGACACCGAAAATTTTGATGCCGGAGAATGAAATTGCTGTTTTGCCGTCAATAGTTGGGATTGGGGCAACACCCAGCTTGTCACCAAGCGCTTCCTTGTAGGCGGCAAGCTCCCAAGGACCTGTCATATCCATGGCTACATCTCCGGAGCTGAACAAGCTGCGTTTGATGTCTGCAGTAATATCACCGCTCTTGACAGGCAGTGCTTCCTTCAATTTGACGAAAGTCTTCAGACCTTCAATGGCACCTTCGTTGTTCAGGCCGATATCGTCTTTGTCTGTGCCGTCTTTACCGAACAGGTAACCGCCGGTAGTGGCAATGAACGGATAGCCAAAGTACATGTTGCCCACTTCCCACATAATTCCATATTTACTCTTCGCCTTGTCTGTGAACGTTTTGCTGAAGGCAATCACGTCATCGAAGGATTTAGGAGCTTCTTTGACCAACGATTTGTTGTAGTAGAGAGCATAAGTTTCTGCCGCTCTAGGATAGCCGTACAATTCGCCGTCGAAGGAGGAGCCTATGATGGAAGCCTCTGTGTTGTCTGCTTTGGTCTGCTCAGTAAAGATATCGTTTGGAAGCAGCAGGCTTGCGCTTACGGCTTTGCCCAGATTGTCATGCGGGATCAGTACTACGTCTGCAGCCAGACCGGATGGACCATCCTGTGTAAGCTTGCCTACTTGATCCGGCGGAGCTATCTCTTCAATTTTCACGGGAACGTTATATTTAGCTGTAAATTGTTTGGCGATTTCTTCGGCAAAAGGTCTCTCTTCTTTACTCTCCCATACAAGCAGCGATGCGCCGTCTTCCGGTGCAATTTCACCAGTTGCAGCAGCATTACCGCTGTTCGTAGCAGCATTAGTAGCTGTAGCGTTGTCTGTTGGTGCATTGCTTGCCGCAGCATTTCCCCCGTTATTGCCATTGTTGTTAGAACCGCACGCCGTGATGGATACTGCCATAGAGAACGCTGCGGTGAGAACCATGAGCTTTTTCATTTCCATTGCTTAAACCCCTCCTAATTTGTGTATCATACCTCACACTTACGATGATGCCCCAGATCTTGCGCAAACGATTTCAGGGGATTCAAAAAAAAAGTATGTATTCGTTGTTGCCCCTTCTATATACGCTTCATCAAGTTCTGGAAAGCGCTTCATTTCCTATTTCATAATACAACAGGAATCATAATTGCAAAAACGTTTGCACATAGTAAATTTAGGCGAATTTGTTCGTTTTTTTTATAAAAAAACCGGTTTCCTCTCTATTTCAGAAGGAAACTCCTATTTTTTCCGTTTTACAGTAGTTAATCACTATAAAATTGTGTTCAGCGGAGATTTATTCTTGATAAATGGTTATTTTTATGTTATTAATAATATTTTTTACAAAAGAAAACCGGTTTTCTTTGTATTTTTATTTTGTGCAATGGTTTGTACTAAAGTATTGAACCTATAATTATTCCGTGCTATAATCCAAAACATTATAAGCAGCCTGTCCTTTCAACAAGGCACCACTGCCGTCCTTTCATTTTGAACAACTAAAAGGCAATGTTACTTCAAAAAGGTACAACCTCGGACAAGCCACCCGGCGGCGGTTGTGCCTTTTTGTTGTGTACATAGAACGGACCGGTTGGTGCATTAAGGCATAAAAAAGGGTGCAACAAGGCATAACGGATTCATATTTCATGTTATTACCTTTTTGTGGTGAAATACGGCCTTATTCATCTGTAACGCCTAAGGGATGACTGCTGCCTGTTTAGCAGAGATTCCGTCCAGGTTGCTTATGCTCACAAAACCCAGCGTGTGCTTCCGAAGCCAGTTTTGTACGAAGCTGTTCCAGGTTGCTTATGCTCACAAAACTTTTAGGGGGAATTATGAATGTTGCTTGAAGCTGTCTACCACCGTCCGCGTTTAAACTGGTCTTATGCCTATGATCACGAGACGATTCATCTGCGCTTGCGCGCCAAAAAAGGGGATTTAACCGAGGTCTTCGCCTGGGCCGGAGATAAATATGCCTGGGATGCCACCAAGGAGCTAATCCCGATGACCCTTTTCACCTCGGATGCGATGTTCGACTATTGGGAATGCTCTTCGGTCCCCAAGCACCGGCGGCTTAAATATGGATTTCTGCTGCAAAAAGGACATGAACGCATTTGGATGACCGAAAGTGATTTCCAGACTGAACGCCCTACCAACCCCAATCGGTTGTTTGAATTTCCGTACATCAACCGCGGCGACGTCTTTATTCCACCGGCTTGGGTGAAGGACGCTATTTTTTATCAAATTTTCCCTGAAAGGTTCGCGAACGGAGATCCCAGCCGCAATCCGGCACATGTGCAGCCCTGGGGCGAAACGCCTACACCGGAGAACTTCTTCGGCGGTGATCTGCAAGGAGTCATCGACCATCTAGACCATTTGAGCGAGCTTGGCATTACCGGTATCTACTTCACGCCGATCTTTACCGCCACTACCAACCACAAATATGATACAGAAGACTACATGTCTGTGGATCCGCATTTCGGTGATGTCGAAACGCTGAAAAAACTGGTCGACGCCTGCCACAAACGCGGCATCCGGGTCCTGCTCGATGCAGTGTTTAACCACTCGGGCCGAACCTTTGCCCCGTTTGTGGATGTACTTGAAAAGGGCGAAGCTTCCCGCTATAAAGACTGGTTCCATATCCGTGAATTCCCGTTACAGGTAGTGGATAGTGTTCCTACCTATGATGCTTTTGCGTTTGAGCCGTTGATGCCGAAGCTGAACACCGAGAACCCCGAAGTGAAGGCCTATTTGCTGAAGGTCGCGGAATACTGGATTACCGAGGCCCACATTGACGGCTGGCGGCTCGATGTGGCGAATGAGGTAGACCATGAATTCTGGCGCGATTTCCGCAAGGTCGTCAAAAGAGCAAACCCCGATGCCTATATCCTGGGCGAAATCTGGCATGAATCTGCACCGTGGCTGGAGGGCGACAAATTCGACGCAGTCATGAATTACCCGTTCACCGATGCGGTGCTCGACTTCTTCATCTATGGCACACTTGATGCCGAAAGCTTCGCTAACGCCATTGGCAAACAGCTCTCCCGCTACCCGCTGCAGGCTAGTGAAGTAGCCTTCAACCTGCTGGACAGCCATGACACTCCGCGTCTTTTGACTCTGGCTGAAGGAGACAAGAACAAGCAAAAGCTCGCTTCGTTGTTCCAATTCACCTTCATGGGCACACCTTGCATTTACTACGGCGATGAAATCGGGATGGATGGTGAGGGTGATCCCGGTTGCCGCAAATGCATGGAATGGAATCCTGAGAATCAGGACCTGGACCTGTTCAGCTACTACCGCAAGCTGATTGAAATCCGCAGCAGCCATCCTGCGCTTCGTACCGGCAGCTTCACCTTCCTGGAAGCCGGACGACACGGCAGCAAGCTGGCTTATGAGCGTCGTCTGGGTGACGACATCATCCTGGTACTGGTCAACACAGAGGAAACAGCACAAACTTTCCGCCTTGATGTGGAGGACCGCAACTGGGAGAATTTATTCACAGGCGAAGCGCTGCGCGCCGACCGCAGCAAGCTGTCGATCAAGCTGCCTGCCTACGGGTATGCGGTGCTTAAGGCGCTGCTGTAAAAGAAGTTGGAGCGGTTGTACGGTGAAGTAACTCCTGGGTATATAGGCTTCTGACTCGTCACAGCTGAACGCAAAACTCAAGGGGTAAACTGCAGCCGGAATAAAAGTATCCTTAAGCTAAGATATCCAGCGTGTGTAATACCCATAGTGGAAAAAGGATAACTAATCCAGTCCATTCCTCTTCAGGGAGCGGTCTTCGTTGGAAAAAGGATAACTAATTCCGACATATCCGGCCGGATGTGGTGAAATAGAAATATTAAGTATACAAAATCCAACTAAAACCGCTTGTAGCCAGGATTGCAACGAATTAGTTTTACTTTTTCCACTTAGCACCATCCATGCGTCCATCAGCACAATTAGCATCTATCAGGCATTGATCAGCATTGATCAGCATTTATTAGCATCCATACAGCATAACTAAACAACTAACCAACACAAAGAGCCCTCTTCGCGACGAAGAGGGCCCTTTGGGTTACTAATTACTAAATTGATAGGACATCATGCTAATTCCCATACATTTCACACGCTCCGTGAAGCAGACAATTCTCACTGTGGTTGTAGACTCACTAAGCAGCTTATTTATCCAGCAATCTATAGACCACCTGTGCAGCTTCAGCACGGGTCATCGATGCCTTCGGCGCGAACCGGTTGTCCGCTCTGCCCTGCAGAAGCCCCTGCTCTGCAGCAGCATGAACATAAGCTGCTGCCCATGAGCTGATGCTGGAAGCATCGGCAAATGCCGGGCTGCCATTTACAGCTTCCATCTTCTTGACTTGCTTCACTTCCAGTGCCCGAATGATCATAACAGCCATCTCTTCACGGCTGATTGCTGCACCCGGAGCGAACAAGTCCTTGCTGCGTCCCGTCACAATCCCTTGACGGACTGCTGCGGACACATAGGAAGCATACCAGGCATCCGCCTTCACATCCGTAAATGCAGCCTGCCCGTCAGCTCGGAGTCCCAGCGCCCGTACGAGCAGTGCAGTGAATTCCGCACGGGTGACAGAAGTTTCCGGCTTGAATTCGGCAGCCGTAACCCCCGAAATCACCTGCTTCGCGCTGAGCAATTTAATCGCCGTCTCTGCCCAGTGGCCAGCCGGAACATCCGAGAAGAATTTGTTGATCTCAAGCGCTGCATATTTGCTGAAATGTGTAACCTCAGCAGTGATGACATCCCCCTGCTGCGTACCTCCGACATACTCCAAATGGTTGCCGTCACCCAGATAGTAGATACCGAGCAGCACCTTGTCGGGATTTCCTTTAATCTGGAAGGCCAGCGTAACTGGTTCTGCAAATGAGGTTACCGGAAGAAGCGTACCGTCTTTGCGCACAATATTGAGCTTGAACTCATAGACATCCGATGCCGCTTTTACAGCCGTATGGTCCTTACTTAGACCAGCCAGCAGAGTGCTTGATGCATTGCCTTGCAGCGGCGCTGCTCTAAATAGAATCTGCGCACCCTCCGCATCCGCACCAGCCAATGTCCCTTGAATTTTACCCAGAACCTGGGCGGGCAGCGTGATTGTGAGACTATTCATGTGGAGCACCAGATCATTTGACCCCAGCAAGGCTGCAGCCTGAAGGGGCAATAGCACTGCTTGCTTGCCTGAAGCGAGTTCCACATTGACTTTACCGTCCTTGCCGTTCTTCAGAGTGTCTCCGCTCACAAGCTGCGTATCTGAAGCAGGTACAGCTGTCGGCACAACAGCCGAAGACGAGACTGGCGTAGACACAGGTGTCGCTGTTGGTGCAGGTGTCACACTAGGTGTAGGTGTAGGTTTCACCGACGGTGTCGGCGTCGGCGTTACCTTCGGAACTGCGGCCAAAATAACCGTCCCGCCGTCATCCCTGCCCGGCAGCTCAACCGTCACCTTCTGATCCTGTGATACCGTATAGGTCTTGCCGCTGTATTCATCCATAACCGCAGCCTGTGCGGCAAAAGGAACCGGAAGGCTGACGGATACCGCCCCTGTCTTCGTGTTGATCGCTGTTACAATATGTTCAGTTCCATACTGCTTGTCAAAAGCCAGATAACCCAGCTCATCCGAGCCGGCCAGCTTGGTACGCACACCTTTGGAATAGATCTGCGAATACTTGGCACGGATGTTCAGCAGCTTCTGGTAGTGATCGTGAAGCCCCTGTTCCGCACTCAGCTGATCCCAAGGCATATCCCCGCGGTTCTCACTGAATTCTCCTTTGGACATGTCTCCGGCATTCGCACCGGAACGACCCAGCTCTTCCCCATAGTAGATAACCGGCTGTCCTTTGGCCGTAATTTGCAGCGCGGCAGCCACCTTCAGCTTGCCCTTGTCTCCGCCTACAACATTGGACAAAAAGCCGTTCTCGTCATGGCTGCTCAGGAATTGAGCCATCATTCCGGTGTTATCCATCTGCGCTTCCCGGGTTTGCAGATACGCATCCACAGCCGAAATTTTCCCGTCTGTAAAGTCTTTTGCGGCGTTCTTGAAGCCAAAATCAAGCAGTCCGTCCATCTGGCCAGACTTCAGGTTACCGCCATCGTTGTCCAAAGTGCCGCCGTAATATTCTCCGACCAGCTTGAATTCTGGATCAATCGCGGTCAGCGCATTTTTGAACGCTTTCCAGGTTGTGCCGTCCACATGTTTCACTGTGTCCACACGGAAATAGTCGATGGTATCTCCGCGCTCTGTCCGGGCATTGTCCAGCCAGCCCGTCTGCCAATCGATGATAGTCTTGCGCACTGCCGGATCTTCGGTTTTGAAGTCAGGCAGCCCTGCCAATTCACCTTTAACCGGGTCGGTGTCAGCGGATACACCGTCTGTGCGGAGCATCCCTTCAAAACGAGCCTTATCCTCAGCCGTAACGCCCGGATAGCTGTCTTTCGCCTTTAGGCCGTAACCGGCATGGTTGAGCACAACGTCCACCATAATTTTGATGCCCTTGTCATGGGCTTTCTCGATCAGTTCCTTGAACGTTGCCATATTGCCAAGATGCTCATCCAGCTGGGTGAAATCCTTGGCCCAGTAGCCATGGTAAGCATACTGCGTTCCGCCGAAATCAACACCCTTGTTGAAATCGATATTGTCTACAATCGGCGTAATCCATAGAGTATTAATGCCAAGCTTTTGAAGATAGTCCAGATTGTCGATCATTCCGCGGAAATCTCCGCCGTGATAGGCTTCCAGATGGGTTTTGTCGACACCGGTATTATTCGTGCTGTCCCCGTCCTTGAACCGGTCAGTCAGCGCGAAGTAGATCCGGGCTTCATCCCAGTCAAAATCAAGCCGGTCATCTGTATACGTTCTTGCCTTTACTTCGACTTTGGCTGCACCTTTATGCGAATTCCCGTATTGATCCATTAGAGTGATCGGGATGGTCTTGATCCCCGCTGGCACAGTGTCCTTAACCGCAACCGTCTGTTTCATGAGCGCTGTATCCAGCTTCACTGCGCCCGGTCCGCCGAGGGCAGTCAGATCCATATAACCGTCCACATAGGATACATCTTCCGGAGAAGCAGCGTTAACGGTAACCACTGCATTTTCATTGGAGTTAATAGCCTCCGGCTGGACTAATGCAGTAATCGTGACAGCCGGGATATGATAGACTGCAGCCGATTCACCGTTCACGGTGTTTTTCGGGTCGGTCAGCTCTTCGGTCACTCCGTCCCTGGTCACGAGGAAGGTATACTTGTACGTGCCTTCCTGCACATCCTTCAGCTGATAGCTGAACCATTCATTGGCCGCTTCGTACACCATTGGATACTCCGTGCCGTTCACTTTGACCTTAACTGCATTGATTGCAGCCAGATTATCACTGCGGAACAGGGCATCGTCCCGGTACCGGAAGGTAATCGTCCCATCCTTCATCACCGGACCGCTTATCACCGGCTTGATATCCAGCTCTTTTACCATACTGGTCACAATCACCTTGGTAAAAGCTTCACCCGCCGTCAACGGTATAACCCGGTCATCCGGATAATCCTGCTTGCCAGTGTTCCAGTCTGTTCCCTTGCGCAGCATAAAGCCCACACTTGTGGCATTCGGTGCCACCTCAATCAGCACACTGGCCTTACCATCCTTGAAGGTGGTGAAATCAATCTGATCGTTTTTGACCCCCGTATTCCACACCCAGAGATTCCAGTCTGTATAATCCTTATCTTTACGGACATAGGTGATCTGGACATACCTTTTGGTATCCACCGCATCTTTGGTCACTTCAACAGTAACCTTGGTAGAGAGACCGCCATAGGAGATGGTGATCGTGGCTGCACCTGCCTTAACGGCTTTGACCAGTCCTTTGCTTGTCACCGTGGCAATCTGCGGATTGCTGGAGATATAGGCCGCATTATCGGTAACCTTTCTGGAGCTGCCATCATCGTATTTAGCCATTACAGCCGTTTGATGCGTGCTGCCGGTTTGGAGCGAATAGCTTGGGCTGTCCGTTCCAAGAGAAGCCAGAACGGCGGCGGCAGCGTCCTTACGGATGATCACGGCAGTAAGCGGGGCCAGCGTAATCGAATTTGCTGTGAGCGTGAAGCCCGACTGGCTTCCGGCAGGGATTGCCCCAGTTCCCGCTTGATCGTTGTCTACAAGCACCTGCCCTCCGGTCAGATCCTCGGACAGCGTCAGGGTTCTTGCTGTGTTGTCCCCGTTCATGAAGACATAATAGAGCCCGGTTCCATCGGTCGCTTTATTCTTGTAGCCGATCACCAGATCGGTTGCTTTGATCTCAGGCGCTGCGATCAGGCTGACATTGGAGTCCACCAGACTTTTGTCACCAAGCCGGAAGGCATCGGTAGATTGTCTGAGCTGAATGAGCCCCGACGTGTAAGCCCGGGTTGTATTCTGAACAGGATAGCTCACTTCATCCGTTGCTTTGGCCCAATCAAAATGGTTAACCGCATCCGAAGAATCATAGGAGTCGTGGATGAAATAGCCAAAGGATTGCCCGTTCCCATCCTTTAATTCCGTATATTTCTGCTCGGGCACCCCCGCTGCCTTCCACTGCTTGGTGCGTCCATACTCCTGGCCCGCTTGCAGGAAGGCTGTCCCTTGGGAAGTCAGCTCCAGCAGATTGCCCAGCCGGATCCGCTTCTGGATTTCCAGCTCATTCTCGGCTATTGACGGGTCCTTCTTGATCGACTGTGCAATGACATCATGCAGCGTCAGATTGTCATGGGCTTCGATATACGGCACGACATCGCCCGGATCATCCGCAGGAATATTGGAGGGCTGTGCTTTGATATTGTTGAAGATCGTAGCGATAGAACGTGCTCCGCCTGTGATGAACCGCGGCTCCCCTTCCGAGCCATAGCCGGACTTCAGCTCATTGCGGAATTCATCGGAGAATACACCGACACTATCCGTTTTGTCCATCCAGGACTGGTCTGCGCCTTTGCCGGTTAGTAGCGGATCGGAGGCCGCCCCGGCGAAGGTTTTCCAGCCTTCTCCGATGAACAGCGCCTTCGGATTGATCGCTTCAGCGGCATCATAGGCTGCCTGAACAGCATCCGCTGTCGCGTCACCCATCATATCCCAGCGCATGCCGTCTATTTTATATTCGCTGAACCAGTATTTGACCGAATCCACCATCAGCTTCTCGGCCATCTTGTGGCTGGTCGCCAGATTGTTGCCGAAACCCCCGACGAAGTTGCCGTTCGCATCCTTAAAGGCGTAGTAATCCGGCACGATGTCGTCCAGAAAATCTTTTTTGGCCATATGGGTATACACCACATCGAGAATGACCCCCATGCCCGCCTTATGGACCGCATCAATCAGGCCTTTCAGCTCCTTGATCCGCTCTTCGGGATCGGTTGGATGCTGTGAATATGCCCCATCCGGTGAGAAATAGCTGTGCGGATCATACCCCCAGTTGTATTCATTGTTCTGGGTAGAATAGGCGGATTCCCTGTTGCCCATCTTCGTCTCGTCGCCATAATACCAGGCCATCACCGGCATCAGCTGGATATGGGTCACGCCCAGGGATTTGATATAATCGAGCTTCTTCTCAAAAGCTGCGTAAGAGCCCCAACGTTCGCCGCCCAGCTGGCTTTCAATCGATACATCAGAAGTGAAATCCCGTACATGGACCTCGTAAATAACAGCATCCTCGCGCTTTTGGTAGCCAGCAATAGCCCCTGCCTTGAAATCCGGCGGGTTCGTCCCGCTGAGGTCAACAATTGCCGCTTTGCCCACCCTGTCACCGTCAGGCCCTGCCGCATCCGTGGTATCCACAGTGAATGCAGCCATTGACTTGGCATAAGGATCAAGTACCTGCTTGCTTACGCCGTTATTCGTTACTTCGTATTGGTAGTAGTAGCCACGCACATCCCCCGCACCACTCAGATCAGACGGCTTCAGCTCCACCGACCAGACGCCTTTATCGCCTGGAGTCAGGCTGACCTGTCCGACTTTTGCAGCAGCGTCGGTCTTGCTGTACACATTCGCCACTACACTGCTCGCCATAGGTGCCCAGAGCTTCAGGCTTGCCGACTTGTCCGCCGGATGATAGGTCGCTCCCAGATCATCTCCGGTGTAATTGTACATTTCATCAAGCATTCTCCAGCCTGCGGAAGCGGATACACTTTTCCCGGAATAAGTCACACTAAGCGGAGATTGATCCAGTTCAAAAGCTCCTGTGTCCACCTCTACCGAAGTCGTGCTCTTGATCGTCACGGCAGTGACAGGAACCGGAGTGCCCGCTTTATCCGTGACCGTTATAGCAGATTTCAACCCGGCAGCGTCCAGTCCGTCCGTTAAGGTAAAGGTCAGAAGAATCTTGCTGGTGGACAGCACCTCCGCCGATGCAAGACTCAAAGGCAGTTCTCCAAAAGGGGACACATATACATGATCATCACCCTTTTTGATCCACAGCTGATTGTAGCGGTCAAGCAGACCGAACGTTTTGTCGCCTCCGTCCTTATCGCCGCTAGAACGGTTCACCACCACAAAGCCCATTTTTTTGGCATTTCCCTTTAGTGGAATATCCGCATAAGTCCCATAGGCATCGGTATGCTCCGCAAGAAACGGTGCTGCATCTCCCGGCCAGGTGACCGGCGGGGAAGCCACATCATCCCACAGCCATAAGCCGTATTGGTTCTGATTGCTGTCCTCTCTCGTATAATGGACCCGCACGGTATTGGCCGGAAGCACCACCGGTTCGTAAGGAGTCACAATATCCGAGTCTTGCTTGATCCACAGCTCATTGGTCTGCGGTGTATTGATCGTGAACAGCTTGTCGCCTTTGTCTTTGGCCTGTGTGCTGCGGTTAACGACGAGGAAGGAGACTTTCTTGGCCCCCGCCTTCAGCGGCACATCGGCATAAGCTCCATAAGCATCAGTCTGTCCTTCAGGAAAAGGGGTTGCCCCTGTCGGCCAGCCTGCAGAAGGTGAAGCTACATCATCCCATAGCCACAGTCCCTGATCGGAGTAATCCCCGGCCGGCCGGTTGTAATGAATCCGCAGCTGCCCCTCCGGTACAGGAATCACCTTTCCGGGTACAGCCGGTGCTGTAAAAGAGGCACTGACCCCGTGGTCCTGTGCATTGTACCTGAACGTGACTTTCAGATCGGCAGGAAGCTTCAGGGTCTGATCCTGGTCTGGATAGAGCTTATCTGCTTCCGGGGTATCTCCGGGAACATACACTCTATAGGCATATTCTCCTGCAGGCAGATCGGCTACCCGTTCATAGATCCCGTCAAAATCAGGATCGGACAACGTGGCTCCCGCATCAGCCGGAGAAGAATCCCGGGCATCGCCCAGCTCCGTTTGAAGTGTTCCTGTCAGCCTCGGCAGCTTATCAACCGAAAGAGGTGTATAGTACGTGGAATCGGCGATTTTCTTGGTGAGGTCATTATAATAAAAAGTTACGCTGGTCTCGGCAGTAAGCGTTATCTGAATATTGCCGTCTGTATTGACTCCGGCGGGATTGGTATAGCTGCTGTATCCGTAGCTCTCGTCCCAGGTGCCGTTCAAGGCGATCTTGTATTCATATACGCCTGCCGGCAAGGTGCCCGTGAACTTATACATCCCATTGTCCACATAGGTTAATTGTGTCACGCTGGCATCCGGATTCCAGTCACTTGTAGGCGCTGCCTCCGTTGATAATTCCGATTGAAGATTGCCAACGAGCACGACTTTAGATGTTTGCGCTTTCACATTGCCCGGATATGAGAAATAAGAACATACAAAAACCACAATCATACAGATGGCAAATGCCTTCTTGCCCCATAACGCTCGTTTCATTGTGCGAATACCCCCCGTAATTGAATTAGCCTGAAAAGCAGGTGTTCCTCAATCTCACCGCATATTCTTGGACTAGTTCATGTTGTTCATTGCGGCTTCAATCCCATAATCCTCTCCGTTCCTCTTCCATCCCCCCTTTATTCCCTGTCACCTAACTCCCTCCCGGCCAAATAATATTGTCTGCTATCCGCTGATTTGCTCCGTTTATGCGCAAACGTTTGCAAAAATAGGAATGTGGCGGATAAGCCATATAAAATTAGGGATAGAGAAAGGCTAATCAAGCAAAACCAACGATTGTAAGCGCTTTTTATTTCTGTTCAACATACTAATCCTCTACCTGGAGCGTTGTCAACAATCATTTCCAAATGAATCTGTAGACCTCATCTAGAATTCCAATTCTGCAACAGGTATCATTTGCACACAAACACACCCGTAATTTGCACAATATTGCACAACACTGCGGATCATCGGGTTTGAAAAATCCAGATCAGAGCAACCAGTAGTAAGTCCGTTCATTACATCGCTGATGACAGAAAAATACACCGCCCCCCTTTCAGCAGCCTTTGCAGAAAGCTCCTAATCCTCCCCTTCATCACCTGATCTCATTGGTAAAGTACAGGGAGGCACCATCTCCGGCTGTCCTGCAGAACCACTAATCATATCCCTGAACAAGAGTTTCACTATTTACAATTAACAGCTCTTCGATTAATATTACAGAGTAAAGCAAACGGTTCCATAAGGAGGTTTCTATGACAGTTACCATCAAGGACGTGGCTAAGAAAGCGGGAGTATCTCCCTCCACGGTATCCCGGGTGTTGTCAGGCCATCCCAGAATTAGCCTAGAAACTTCCCGTAAAGTCAAAGTGATTATGGAGGAAATGGGCTACACTCCGAATATGATGGCCAAAAGCCTGGTTTCGAAGACGACGAACAGCATTTGCATTATCCTGCCAAAACCGGCTGAAGAGCTGTTTTCCAATTTGTTTTTTATGGAATTGATCCGCGGGATCGTTACACAGTCCAGCCGGTCCGGCTATGATGTGCTGATCAGTTCCGGCGCGAATGAGAAGGAAGAGCTTGAGTCCGTCTCACGCCTGCTCAAAGGCCGCCGTGTTGACGGCGTTATTCTGCTGTATTCACGCAAAGACGATGCCGTGATTGATTTTCTGGAATCGGGTGGCTACCCTTTTGTACTGGTAGGGCGAAGTGACCGCTATGAGAACATCTTATCGGTGGATAACGATAATATCATGGCTGCTTACGATGCTACCAACCACTTGATATCGATGGGACATGAACGCATTGGCTTCGTCAGCGGGCCGCCCAACCTCATCGTTTCACGCGACCGGCTTGAAGGTTACCGCAAAGCGATGGAGAAGAACGGACTGGAAATGCGGGCTGAATGGATTGTCGAAGGTGAATTTTTGCAGGACAGCGGCTACAGGGCGATGTCTTTCTTCATGAATCTCCCGAACCGTCCCACAGCACTTGTAGCAGTCGATGATATGGTCTCTTTCGGCGTCCTTCGCGGGCTGAATGAGCTGAAATACAAGGTTCCTGAGGATCTGGCCATCGTCAGCTTTAACAATATTCCGCTTTCGGAATTGTCGAGCCCGCCGATCAGCAGTATCGATATCGGTATCTATCATCTAGGCTACACCGCTTCCCAGGTGCTGATCCAGAGCATCCAGAAACCGGATAACCATGACGGATATACGAACCGGTTCGTGATTCCGCACCGCTTAATCGTCAGGGAATCTTCCATGTATTCACCAGTGAAGAAGTAACTTCGCAACAAAATAAATGAAGCTATCGATGCTTCATTTATTTTTTCGACACTTGTACAAACGTTTGCGCTACATAAAGAGCAAGCTTACAAAACTTAAGCCTATGCTTTCGAAGCGAGTTTTGTACGAAGTGAATCAATGACGTTATGCTTACAAAACTTAAGCGTATGCTTTCGAAGCGAGTTTTGTACGAAGTGAATCAATGACGTTATGCTTACAAAACTTAAGCGTATGCTTTCGAAGCGAGTTTTGTACGAAGTGAATCGATGAGGTTATGCTTACAAAACTTAAGCGTATGCTTTCGAAGCGAGTTTTGTACGAAGTGAATCGATGACGTTATGCTCACAAAACTTTTAGGAGGTTCAATATGTCAGAAATCAAAGCCTGTTTATTCGATTTGGACGGCGTGCTCGTCGACACCGCCAAATATCATTACATTGCCTGGAGAGAGCTCGCCGAGCAGCTCGGCTTCGTCTTCACCGAGAAGGACAACGAACGTCTCAAGGGCGTCAGCCGGACGGCATCGCTCAACATTCTGCTGGAGATCGGCGGACTGACTCTGGACGAAGAACGCAAAGCCGAGCTCGCCGAGCAGAAGAACAATCGCTATGTCGAATACATCGCCAAGATGGACAGTTCGGAGATTCTGCCGGGCGCCCTGGACTTCCTGAAGGAATGCCGGGCGCAGAAGATCAAGACCGCTCTCGGCTCCGCCAGTAAAAACGCAATGATGATCCTGCAGAACACCGGGCTTACGCCCTATTTCGATGCCATTATCGACGGCACACATACCAGCGCGGCCAAGCCTGATCCGGAAGTCTTCCTCCTCGGAGCCAAAGCCGTATATGTTGAACCCGAAGAATGTGTTGTCTTCGAGGATGCCGAAGCAGGAATCACCGCAGCTATCCGCGCCGGCATGCGCAGTGTGGGTATCGGTTCGCCGGAGACACTTTCGGCAGCGGATATCGTCGTCCCTTCGCTGGCGCATATCAGCGTTGCAGCACTCAGGGAATCATTTACAAGCGTTTGACGAACATTAACAGTTATAAGTAATGTGAGTCTCTTTTGCCCTACTTTTTTATAAAAGAACTATATGTGAGAACTGGAGTTACGTGAGAGCGGAACGGGCGAAAAGATTGTGAAGAAGCGTCAGCGCTCGCCTTTGTCCCCGGATGCTTACCTTAAGCTTCAATCGGAGCATCCGGGGACAACAGCGATCGTAACAACCTTTCGCTTGTGGAGCGGCCATGTAACTTGCAACATTGAACAGATAGTTCCATTTATATCATTCCCCATTTAAAAGGAGCCGGTACGCATGAAACAATATTTAAAAATCGACGAATGGTCCATTATCGAAGAATCCTTTGATCCGCAGACCCAGGAAATTTCCGAAAGCGTCTTTAGCCTCGGGAACGGGTACATGGGCGGACGCGCTAATTTTGAAGAGCAGTACAGCGGGCATAGCCTGCAAGGCAGCTACATGGCTGGCGTCTACTATCCAGACAAAACACGGGTGGGCTGGTGGAAAAACGGCTACCCCGAATATTTTGCCAAAGTGCTGAACAGCACGAACTGGATCGGGATCAGCATTGACATTGACGGCACACCGCTGGATTTGGCGACTTGCACCGTTAACGATTTCCACCGGGAGCTTAATATGAAGGAAGGCACCTTGTCCCGCAGCTTCACAGCCACCACAGAGGGCGGCAAGGAAGTACGGGTCGAGACCATCCGTATTGTCAGCATGGCCCGCCGCGAGATTGGTGCCATCCGCTATGCCATCACCCCGCTTAATTTTGCCGGAGAGCTGACCATCACCCCCTACCTCGACGGTGACATTAAGAACAAAGATGCCAACTATGACGAGAAATTCTGGAATGAAGTCGAGAAAAAAGGCGCACCGGACGGCGGGCATTTGACGCTTAAAACAAAGAAACTCGATTTTCACGTGACCTCGGCTTATCTGTTCGACATTCTCGTGAATGGTGACAAGCTTACCCGTACAGCTGAAGCCATCGAGCAGGAGAAATATGTAGCCAGCAAAGTATCCTTTCCGGTAAAATCCGGCGATCAGGTGGTAATTTATAAGTATGCCGCAAATGTCACCTCCCGTAATCATGGGCTGGGCCAGTTGGTTGAGGCCGCAGAAACCGCGCTGCACAGTGCCCGGGAAGCCGGTTTTTCGGCGCTTTTGACCGAACAGGCGGAGGCTTGGAAAGATAAATGGAAGGAAAGCGACATTATCATTGAAGGCGATGTGTCAGCGCAGCAGGCGATCCGGTTCAATATTTTCCAGCTGAATCAGACCTATACCGGTGAAGATGACCGGCTGAACATTGGACCCAAGGGCTTCACCGGGGAAAAATACGGCGGCAGCACCTATTGGGATACAGAAGCTTATTGTGTACCATTCTACTTAAGTACTGCGGATTCCTCGATTGCCCGCAACCTGCTGATCTACCGGTACAAACATCTGGAGAAAGCCAAGGAAAATGCCCGCAAGCTCGGCTTCAAAAAAGGTGCCCTCTATCCAATGGTGACGATGAACGGCGAGGAGTGCCACAACGAGTGGGAGATTACGTTCGAAGAGATTCACCGCAACGGCGCGATTGCCTATGCGATTTATAACTATGTGAACTACACCGGAGACCAATCCTATCTTGGCCAATACGGCCTTGAGGTGCTGGTGGAAATTTCCCGCTTCTGGGAGGAACGCGTGCACTATGTGCCGCACAAGGACAAATATGTAATGCTTGGCGTCACCGGTCCGAACGAATATGAGAACAATGTCAACAACAACTGGTATACGAACCGGATGGCTTCCTGGACGATGGAATATACATTGGAAGCGCTGGCGTATCTGCAGGAGAATGAGCCTTCCCGCTATGCGGAGCTGGTCGACAAGCTGGAGCTTGCAGAAGATGAAACGGCGAAGTGGAATGAGATTGTCGCTAAAATGTACTATGCAGCCGATGAGGAACGCGGGATCTTCCTGCAGCAGGACGGTTTCCTCGACAAGGAGATCATTCAGGTCAAGGATGTACTGCCGGAGAATCTGCCGCTGAATCAAAAATGGTCCTGGGACCGCATCCTGCGTTCCTGCTTCATCAAACAGGCCGATGTGCTGCAGGGACTCTACTTCCTGGGCGACCGCTATGACCTGGAGACCAAAAAGCGCAATTTCGATTTCTATGAACCGATCACCGTTCATGAATCCTCCCTCTCCCCTTGCATCCATTCGATTCTTGCCTGCGAGCTGGGGTACAAGGAAAAGGCTTATGAAATGTACCTGCGCACATCGAGACTGGATCTTGATAATTACAACAACGATACGGAAGACGGCTGCCATACCACCAGCATGGCAGGAACCTGGATGTCGATCGTGCACGGCTTCGGCGGACTGCGTGTGCAGTCGGGCCGGCTGATTCTGAATCCATCCAACCCTGGCCACTGGACGGCTTATTCGTTCAAGATCATGTTCCGCGGCTCCCGTCTGAAGGTGAACGTTACGGATGCGTTGGTTACCGTGGTCAACGAAACCGATATTCCGGCGTCCATCACGATTCATGGCAAGGATTATACTGTGAACGGTCTGAGCAGCGTTACGTCTGAAGGCTCTTCTGTTACGGTGTAATTGCTGCCGTTACCCCGAAGCTCCGCTTCGGGGATATTTTTATAAGTTCCACTGGAAAATTGAATCGGCAAGAAAGGTGGCGGGGAATTTGGAAGTGCAGGAGCGTTAGCGTCCGCCTTTGTTCTCGGATTTCATCCGAAATATTGAACATTAAATATAGAAATCCGAGAACAACAGCGGCCGAAACTCCTAACTTTCCCTGGAACCAACATACTTGCTAATTCTATTTTATAACCCATCTTATATTAAAATCCCATTCAAAGGAGCTAGTTTCATATGAACAGAACCTTTTGGAAAGAAGCCGTAGTCTATCAAATCTACCCTCGCAGTTTCCAGGACAGCAACGGAGACGGGATCGGGGATCTGCGGGGGATTATCTCGCGCCTCGATTATCTGCAGGAGCTGGGGGTCGATGTCGTCTGGCTGTCGCCGGTCTATAAGTCCCCAAATGATGACAACGGCTATGATATCAGTGATTACGAAGATATCATGGATGAATTCGGCACACTTGGCGACTGGGAGGAGCTGCTGAACGGGCTGCATACACGCGGTATCAAGCTGATGATGGACCTTGTCATCAACCACTCCTCGGATGAACACGCATGGTTCCTGGAGTCCCGCTCCTCCAAGGATAGTCCGTACCGGGACTATTATATCTGGCGTCCCGCCGGTCCTGATGGCGAAATGCCCAACAATTGGAGTTCCATCTTCAGCGGTCCGGCCTGGGAGCTGGATGAGAAGACAGGCGAATACTTCCTGCATCTGTTCTCCCGCAAGCAGCCGGATCTCAACTGGGAGAATCCGAAGTTGCGGGATGCGCTGTACAAGATGATGGCTTTTTGGCTGGACAAAGGAGTGGACGGACTGCGGATGGACGTCATCAACATGATCTCCAAGGTCGAAGGCCTGCCTTCTGCCCATCAGGAGGGTCTTGCTCCCGGCGAGCTGGCCGGTGGCGGGGAATATTATATGAACGGACCGCGTGTTCACGAATATCTCCAGGAAATGAACCGCAAGGTTCTCGCTAAATATGATGTGATGACAGTGGGTGAAACCCCTGGAGCTACGGTAGAGGACGCCATCCTCTACACTGCTGAAGACCGGCAAGAGCTGCAGATGGTTTTTCAATTCGAGCATATGGACGTGGATTCCGGCCCTGGCGGCAAGTGGAATGTGGCTCCCTGGACCCTGACCAAGCTGCGCGACATTCTGCATAAATGGCAGGTGGGTCTGGCGGAACAAGGCTGGAACAGCCTGTACCTGAACAACCATGACCAGCCCCGGATGGTTTCCAGGTTCGGCGATGACGGGGAGTACCGCGTCATTTCGGCCAAAATGCTTGCTACCCTGCTGCACACGCTGAAGGGGACACCTTACATCTATCAGGGTGAGGAAATCGGTATGACGAACGTGAAGTTCTCCCGGCTTGAAGATTACAAGGATATTGAAATTCATAACATGTACCGGGAAAAGGTGACCGAGGGCGGCGGTGATCATGATACGATCCTCAATGCCATCCATTCCAAAGGCCGGGACAATGCACGTACGCCTATGCAATGGGACTCTTCAGCCAACGCCGGATTCACGGAAGGAACTCCTTGGCTGAAGCTCAATCCGCGTTATGAGGAGATCAATGTGGAACAGGCGCTGGCCGATCCGGATTCGATATTTTACTATTATCAGAAGCTGATCCGGCTGCGCAAAGAGCATCCTATTATGGTATACGGCGATTACGAGTTGCTGCTGCCGGAGCATGAAAACATTTATGCTTATACCCGGACGCTTGAGGGCGAGCGGTGGCTGATACTGCTGAATTTCTGTGAAACTCCGCAAACCGTAGAGCTCCTGGATGAGCTGAACGCTGTAACTGAAACCATCATCAGCAATTATCCAGAGGAGCAAGCAGCCATGGACCGGGGAACCCTGCGTCCTTATGAGGCCAGAGTCTGCCGGCTGGGGAGCTGACTTCTTCATCTCTCTAAGGCTATACTATTATCAGACCTGTCTTCAATGAGCAGAGAATAACAGGACTGGCGCAGGATTAGCATGATAGTATGGATACAAAGGGAGATGGCAGATTTGGAATGGCTGATCCGCATGAAAAATGCACTGGATTATATGGAAAGTAAGATGACTGAACCCATGCGCATCGAAGACGTTGCCAGGGTAGCCCATGTCTCTCCTTTTCACTTCCAGCGTATGTTCAGCATGCTGACCGGGGTAACGGTGGCAGACTATATCCGCAAACGGAGATTAACCCTGGCGGCTCAAGAGCTGGCTATTTCAAAAATCAGGGTGCTGGACGTGGCATTGAAATACGGCTACGACTCCCCCGAGGCATTCGCAAAGGCATTCCGCAAGGCACATGGGCTAACCCCATCGGCCGCGCGTGAGCCCGGAGTGCAGCTCAAAGCATTCCCCCGCCTCTCCTTCCATCTATCTTTGAAGGGAGATCAGGAAATGGAATACAAAATCGTGGAAAAAGCAGCTTTTACCGTTATCGGTAAATCTATGGAGGTTACTACACGGGATGGAGAAAATTTCCGCAGAATCCCGGAATTCTGGAATGAATGCAATGCAGACGGCACTTCGGATAAGCTGATTCAGCTCGGCACTGACCCCAATTGGCTTGGAATCTGTATGGGTATGGACATGGAAAAAGAACTGCTGTCCTACTGGATTGCAGTGGAGGGTACCCCGGAGACTAACCCCGAAGGCTATGAGACTGCTGTGGTTCCGGCTGCAAGCTGGGCTGTATTCACTTCAGTCGGCCCTATGCCCCATGCGATTCAACAGGTGTGGCAGCGGATTTTCCAGGAGTGGTTCCCGGGAACAGGCTATGAGCATACAGGCGGACCCGAGTTTGAGCTATATCCACCAGGAGATCCGAGTGCCGAGGATTACGTTTGTGAAGTGTGGATTCCGGTGATGAAGAAGTAACTGTTCTACGTTTATTTTCAAGACCAGCCGCAGTGCGGCTGGTCTTTTTGCAGATGTAGGAGCGAAACTATTATTTTCATTTTGAGAATTGGTGCGGGCTTGGTATAATTACAGATTATACGGCTTTTATACTATGAAAGAATGTCATCCTAGAATCGGTGAAGGAGAAATTCATGTCTATCGTAAAAATCTTTTCAGACAGCACATCTGATTTGCCTCAAAGCTGGAAGGAAAAATATGATATCGGTATCGTGCCGCTGTATGTTGTGTTCGACGATGCCACTTACAAGGATGGGGTGGATATCACGCCTGAGGAAGTGTATGAACAGGTAGCTGCACGTGGTGCCCTTCCCAAGACAGCCGCACCCTCGCCTGCCGATTTCATGACTGCCTTCGAGCCGGTGATCCGGGATGGAGACAATATCGTCTATATCAGTCTTTCCTCTGCCTTATCCTCTACATATCAGAATGCCCTGCTGGCTGCCGGGGAGTTCCCGGAAGGCCGGGTGCAGGTAGTTGATTCCGAAACGCTGTGCGGAGGCATAGCCCTTCTGGTCATAAAAGCCGCCCGTGCGGCAGCAAAAGGCCAAAACGCCCTGGAGATTGCCGCTATGCTGAAGGAGTGCCGCAGCCGGGTGGAGACAGAATTTGTTGTGGATACGCTGGACTATCTGTATATGGGCGGGCGTTGCTCCGGTATGCAAAATTTTATTGGAAGTTTGCTTAAAATCCGGCCTGTGCTGCGTTTGATTGACGGTGCCATCGTCCCGGTCAGCAAGATTCGCGGCAAGAAAGAAAAGGTCGTCGAGCAGATGCTGCAGCACGCTCTGGCCCATGCAGATGAGATCGACAAGGAGCTCCTGATAGTCGCCCACACCCTGGCAGAAGAGGATGCCAGATACTTGGAGCAAGCACTCCGGGAACAGACAGGGGTGGACGAAATTGCCACCATCCATGCAGGTTGCGTGATCGGCAGCCACTGTGGCCCTGGAACAGTAGGCCTCATGTATATGCATTAATAAGACTTTTGAAGGCTGGCAAGCGATCATGCTCCAGCTGCAGCCGCAATCAAATAGCCAGTGCGCTCTGTGACGAGCCCGTTGACTGCATTTTATGCAGACATGGGTTCGTTTTCTATGTGGACGCCTTATTTTTCCGCGTCAACATTAAAGCGTTACTATATCAATTGGATTTGATATTTACATATGGGGCCTGGTCGCAGCTGCGGGGAATGTTTGAACTTCCGGCCGCTGTTGTTGTAAGAATTCTTGATCTTTTTAGTGTCGGGGGTTATGGGGTTCGGGTT
>NZ_LVWI01000033.1 GCF_001909055.1 Paenibacillus helianthi | reverse complement strand
CCCGAACCCGAACCCGAACCCGAACCCCAACCCCCCCAGGACATAAAGCTAAACTTACTCACGTACGCTTCGCTGCGTTCGCTTGTTTAGCAAAAACAGGGGCAAAGGCAAGACAAAGACAAGACAAAGACAAGACAAAGACAAGGGCAAGATAAGTATCTATCGTCTCGCATTCACCCACAGATGCACAAGTGGGGGGGAGAGATAGATATGAAGAAGGTCCAACAAGCGAGAGAAATAGATCAATACAAAAGAAGGCCTCAACAATCGGGACCTTCTTTTGTGTTATCGTATTTGATTACAGCTTATTCAGTGAATACCTAATTGAACTGAGAGAGTAATTCTCTGCAGGAGTTATTGCTAAGTGGAATTTGTATACCTAATTCGCCTGAAGCGTCGCCACAACGAAGTTTAGTTGGAATTTGTATACCTAATTCCAATAATTCATCTGTTTGGTAGAATTTCGGCTGATTTAGATATACTTTTTCCCACTAAAGCCGCTAGAGAAGGGCAAAACCAAGGATTAGGTATACTTTTTCCACTTTGGCTGGACGCGTCAGACTAAACACCTACTGGATGAACAGGCTGCTCACCAAGTAGTATCAGTCAGTTAGTATATCTGTTCATTTATTTTCCAGTTCATCCATCATCTGTCTTCCAGTCCGTCCGCCTCTGACAGCCCCGAGAGGAGTATGCCTACAGTTACTTCGGTGTTCGGGTTGGCATGAGCCGCTTAGCAGGTCAGTTTTCTATGTTACATGCACCTGCACACTGGCTCGGAGCAGCCTTAACGATCCCGGCCGGTAAAATACTGCAGCAGCGTCTCCAGATCGGCATGCGCCGGGTAGCTGGAGAGCTGCTGGATGATTCCGGCGGCTTGCGTCAGATAGTTCTGGCTGACCTCTTCCGTGCGGGCCAGGGCGTCATTGTGGACTATCAGGGCCAGTACACGAGCTACCTCCTCATCCGATGAGGAGGGGCCGATAGTGCGAATCACCGGAGCCAGCTCGGGGTCTTGCAGGGCAAACAGTACTGGAAGTGTAACCTGGCCATGGCGCAGGTCGCTACCGGCCGGCTTGCCAAGCACATCGGCAGACTGGGTGAAGTCAAGCAGGTCATCCTGGATCTGAAAAGACATACCCAGCGCTTCGCCAAAGTTGTAAAGCAGGTTCGCGACTTCCTCTGTGCTCTCCGTAGACAGCGCGCCGACCCGCAAGCAAGTTGCCATCAGCAGGGCGGTTTTGTTACGGGATTTCTCCAGGTACTCTTCAAAAGTAAGATTGTAATCGTAGGCATGCTCCATCTGCTGGTATTCTCCCAGACATAACTGAGCGGTAGCCACGGCTGACAAATCATGAACATACCGGTTTTTGTCACCGGTGTATTTGCTGAGCAGCTCGATCACCCGGGCGGACATATAATTCCCGATATGCACCGCAGATAGTACTCCGGTCTTGGTGTGCAGAGCAGGAGCGCCCCTGCGCAGCTCAGCATCGTCAATAATATCATCATGAATTAATGAGGCGGCGTGAATAAATTCAGCAGCAGCAGACAATTGAAGCGTTCTGCGGCCCGAAGGCTTGCGTCCAAAACGGCCGCCGACGATGACCATCAGCGGCCGGAGCCGTTTGCCGCCGGAGCCGGTCAGCTCCAGAATGCTTTGTGCCAGCTGTGACTTTTTGGGTACGTCTTTATCACGGGCTACAATATTCTGAATTTCATGGTTAATTTCGTTCAGGTCTATATTTAAGGCTTCATGCAGCTTCATCTTTACGGTTCCCACCTGTCAAATGGCTTTGCTGGTGCGGCTGTGCTGCCTTCGCTCCTGGATCAGGAACTCTTCAATGCCCGCCGCCGGATTTTGTTCTGCGAAGTCTCCATTTGACCGCGCGATTTGCAATTTTTTAATCGAAGGAGCCAGATAAGCAACCAGGTCCAGTTCACGGCATTTCACTGCGAATTGCAGATAAAAGCTATACAAATAATCTCCATCCAAAATGTTGCGGGTCAGGTCAGGATGATGTGGGGCACATTCCATATGGCGTTTAGCCGCCACAATTAGAATGATATAAATACCTAGCAAATGGACTTTGCGGTCATATTCCAGATCATGGCGTTCCAGTGCCGAGAGCAGTTGCTCACATTCTGACGGAGAGAGATGCAGTTGAATTCCGGCGATCGGTGACATTTCAGTCTGAAGCAACCGGAAGCTGTCTTCAATGAGTTTTCTGTTCACAAGATTCTCTCCTTCTTGTCGGTTTTGCCGGAAGAAACCATAGCCTTGATTATCCCTACAAAACCCTTTGTTAAAACCAAACAAATCTGTGATGGATTATGCTAGTACCTTGATAAATAAGGAGAGTAATGTGTCCTACGGACACATTACTCTTAAGATCATCATATTCAGCTGCAGCAACACAAAATACACATAAGTTACTGTTATTATTTATTAAACGGTGACAGAAGCATTAAACAACGGGTATTCACATCAGTCTGTAAACAGATACCATCGCCGTACAAGCGGGATTCGTTTCCACTGCTTCTTGAGCCAAGGCAGGACATAGTAGTCCAGACCGAAGACGCTACCCGATCCGCCAATGCACGCGATAGCTGCTCCAACGTACCAGAGCATTTCTGTTGAAGCCATCTTGGTAGACCAAATCATAACGGCCATACCTATGGTCGCTATGGAAGAGATAGCTGTAAACAAACCAACGATAAGCATAACACCGAAGACGATTTCGGCACAAACCATGCCGATTTGGAACCATTTAGCCAGGGCTGTATAATCTGTTCCGCCACTGTTATAGAACATCAAGTTCATAAACCAATGGGTGATATCATAAATCCATCCTGGAACCCATAAAGCTTCAACCGCTTCCTTGGCAGTTGTTACTGCGGAAGCTGCGGATTGGGCATCCACTGTATCCTTGACGGCATCGACGGCAACGCTGGCCGAGGAGGCAGCATCCGTAAGATGTGCAGGAGCAGGAATCAGGAAAATCTTATTCGGATCTTCCCAGATCTTTCTGAGCTTGTCTATCCCTTCATATAACCACATGCCCCCAAGCAGCATACGGAGCGGAACCAGCCAGAAATTCGGGGAACGTTTGGAGAAGTAGCCGCCCACGAAGCTCTTGCGGTTCTCTACATGGAAGAATTCATGCATCATGTAGGTCCATACTTTGTTAAAGCCTACGACTTGAGACAAATAGAACATATTGATGAAATGCTTGGACAGCATTGCCATGAATCCGGTAAGCATGAAGAACTTGCCTGGAAGACCTACGTTGGCAACACCGTAGCGGCTGCCGATGGAGACCATGGTGCCATGGAAGCCTGGTTTGTAGGCTTTTTTGGCGGTACCGCTGATGTCTGCTGCAATGTTGTTCGCAATGACCGGAGCGGCTTGTTCAGCATTTTCAACCATCTGCGGAACCGGACGGGTTTCGCCTTCAGGAATGAAGAAGATGTTATCCCCTACTACGTAGACATTCTTATGGTCAACACTTTCCAAGTGCTCGTTGGTAACGATGCGTTTACGCCCTTGCTGTTGTACTTCAAGGCCGCCAACGATTTCGGAACCTTCTACACCGGCAGTCCAGACAATTGTCTGGGAATCCACGATGTTTTTCTCGCCGAGGGCTACACTGCCGTTGCCCACTTCAGTGATCTTGGCACCGGTAACGATTTCGACGTTCAGCTTGCGCAGACGGGCTTCAGCCTTCTGAATCAGCTTATCCGGGAGGATAGGCAGGATCTTCGGAGCCATATCGGCAACGATCAGACGTACTTCGGATGGATCAATGAAGAACTCCTTGCACAGCTCTTCGCGTTGCTCAGCCATTTCCCCAACCAGTTCGACACCCGTGAAGCCAGCACCGATGATGACGAAGGTCAACATTGCACGGCGGACAGCAGGATTTTTCTCCTTGGCGGCTTTGGTGTACATATCGCGAATCTGGCGTTTGAGCGCAACCGCATCATCGTAAGACCAGAAGGAGAAGGTGTTCTCTTCAGCTCCGGGAATTCCGAAGAATGTAGGTTTGCTGCCTGTTCCGATTACCAGGTAATCATAAGCATAGGTCGCCTTGTCGGATTTCAGCTTCTTGCTCTTGAAGTCAATATTGCTGATCTCATCCAGAACAACATCCACTTTCAGACCGGCAAAAATTTTCTTCAAATCAATTTTGATTGAATCCTCAGGCGCACGGTTCGCGGACACCTCATGCAGCTCAGTCAAGAGAGTGTGATAAGGATTGCGGTCGATCAGCTTAATTTCTACATCTTTGTTGTTCTTATACTTCTTTGCCAGTTTCTTAGCCGTGAGTACGCCGCCGTAGCCGCCGCCCAAAATGACTATTTTTTTCAAGAGAAACTCACCTCATTCATCTGATTAGCTGCAAAAGGGAAGCGAATGTTATTTCGCGCCTTCAAGTGCTTTTTCTGCAAGTGTAAAGTATTCGCCAACGTGGATGGAAACACCGGAAATTGCATCAGTTTTGCCTTCTGCATCCAGTTTAGGAGCAGCACCTTTGTTTTCAAGGAAGTATTTTTCGGCAAGAGCAATTTCTTCGTGCCATTCAGCAGAAGCGCCGCCGGCTTTCATGCCGTATTTGCCATCAATGGAAAACTGTTTCTTGTCATCGCCTGCAGCGTTCACGCCGCTGAAATTAGCAGCTACGATATTTCCGCCTGCAACCGTAATTGCAACAGTGGATTTCCAGCCGGATTTAGCATCCATTTCGCCTTCAGCAGTGTAGCCACCGTCTTTGTATGGTCCAAGTTGTGCAGGACCTGCAGCCAGGGCAGCTTGAGATGCGGTAACAAAGTCACTTACTCCAACGGAAACGCCGGAAATGGCATCGGTTTTGCCTTCAGCATTTACAACTACTGCTGCAGGATCTTGTTTTTCAATCAAAAAGGCTTCAGCTTTAGCCGCTTGCTCATGCCATTCAGCTTGGCCGCCGCCTTTGGATACCAGTCCGTATTTACCATCTTCAGAAACTTTTTTCTTCAGATCGCCAGCTTTTTTAGTATTGAAAGCATCCCAATCTGCTTTGGTGATTTTTCCGCCTTCAACAGTCAGCAGAACGAATGATTGCCAGCCTGTTTCTTTGTCAGCTGGTGCTGTTCCGTAATATGTTCCATCTTGATACTTACCTGTTTCAGCAGTTGCAGTGCCGGCGTCGGATGCAGCAGGTGCAGCGGACTCGACAGGGGCATTAGTAGCTGCCGCGTTGTTACTATTGTTGTTGTTACCACAGCCTGCGAGCAAAGTACCAAGTACAAGAGCGCTCGACAAAATTACAGAAGCTTTTTTCATTTTAGTATGACCTCCAAAGAAATAGTTTAAAATATATATATTAAAATGTAAAACATTTTAATAGTAATTGGAAGTGATAAAAATCACTTTATAAATGACATTTATCACTTTTGAATCCGTCCAAAGACCCTTTTTGTAGCAGCCTTATGACATATATCGGCGTATAATAGAAAAAAATTTAATTATCTCGTTTCATCTTCGATGGCATTTTAGCATAAGCAGGACGTAATACATGTGAAAATAATCACTTAAAGATAAACTTTTTTATTGACAGTTGAATTATATCAAATTTTAAAATACTAAGATACTAGTTTAAAGAGACTATTATGTGACAGAAACCGACGGGGGCGGCTGTTCTTTTCCGCGGCCGGGATTAGATTCATTTTTAAGGATCGGGGGTAATGATTTTGTAAGACATGAGCCTCTGGTCATACTAAAAAGACACCTAAGGAGATGAGCATGTAATGGATAGTAATGTAATCAAGGGAAAGTGGATGCAGCTTAAAGGTGAGGCCAAGAAACAATGGGGACAACTCACAGATGATGATCTTGATGTTATCGACGGTGAGAAGGATAAGCTGGTAGGCAAACTTCAGGAACGTTATGGCCATACCAAAGATGATGCGGAAGCGGAATACCGCAGCTGGGAGCAATCCATCCGCCACTAATATAACACACCCTCAAAACAGGATAATCACATAAACAGGAGAGGCGATGTCTATGTATAAATCCCATGTCGTAACCGGCAGAATTATCGAGATCAACGCTGATCGGGTACTTACACAGCAGGGAGAGATGTTCTGCAGTTTTCATCCCCGGTACTATATGCTTCCGGATGTTGAGACATGGACACCTGAGGAATGTGACCTGAAAGAGGAGCCTATAATCCTATTGCATGAGCAGAGCGGAGGCCAGAGCTTGAAAAGCCGCTGGAGTTCTATAAGGCCCTGGTTTCCGCAGCATAAGAAGAGCGCAAATCGTATCTGATTTGCGCTCTTCTTATGCAGAAAGGCATATATCGGAGAAGGATTTGGGCCTTGGTTCGCAGGTATTAATGGGACTGTGATTTCATGTATTGATCCTACTATTATGGTACTATGATTGATAAGAATTACATATTTGTAAGCGTTGAAGGAGTGGTGCTATGGAATACTTGAAGATTTTTTTTATGAACACAGCTCTGCTGATTACTGTCGCTTATCTGGCGAATTTAATATATAAGCATACTATTTCGCATGCTCCAGAGACTGTCAAAAAGGCAAGCTGGGTCGTGCTTTCCATCTTTGCCGGTTGGATCACGATATTGTTTGGCTACAGACTGCATGAGAACGCCATCTTTGATTTGAGGTTTGTGCCGCTGATTATTTCTACTCTTGCATTTCCCCAGCCCTTTATTCTAATTATCATCGGTGTTGGCATAGGCTTGACCCGTCTCATCTTCGGGATGAACGAGGCGGCGGTAGCAGGCGTGCTGAATTTATCGATTCTGGGCTTCGTCTGTGCCGGGCTCAGCTACTGGGTGCGCCGCACCACGGTTACGATTGTGGGTAAGGGTCTCCTTATCATTCTGGTTGTGAATCTGATGAATGCGGTGAATATCATTGTTTTTGGAGTGATACCGGATCGGGTGTACATAACGGAAATTATGCCTATCACACTGCCTGCCGGGATTGTTCTCAGTATGCTGTTTTCGCTGATCATCCGTGATTTCCAGCTTGATCTGCAGCGCACGGGCCAGGTAGTAAGGGCGAACAAACTGCTCTCCGCACAGGCGGAAGAGCTGCACAAGAATAAGATCGTGCTGGAGGAAAGGGCGAAGCAGCTGATGCTGGCCTCCCAATTTAAATCGGAGTTTTTGGCTAATATGTCCCATGAACTGCGGACACCTCTCAACAGCATCATTAATTTATCGCAGATTATTGAAGAAAATGATCAACAGCTCACCCCGGAGGAGATCACCGAATATGGCTCGATCATTCACCGGTCCGGCGGAGATCTGCTGGCGCTGATTAATGATATTCTGGATCTCTCCAAGGTAGAGGCGGGCAAGCTGGATGTGGTTAACGAGGAGTTGAATGTCAGCGAGATTCCGGAATTGCTCGCGCTTCAGTTTACTGTGGTGGCCAGAAAAAAAGGATTGGAATTCAATATTAACCTTAGCGAGGACGTCCCCGCGGTAATTCATTCCGATCCCCAGCGGGTGCAGCAGATTCTCCGTAATCTGTTATCCAATGCGTTTAAGTTCACTTTGAACGGCTTTGTATCGCTGAATGTTCGAATGATAGAGCGGTCAGAAGGGCAAGCCCTGAAGCGCTGGGTGGTCTTTGATGTACAAGACAGCGGAATTGGAATCGCCGCCGACAAGCATACGGTAATCTTTGAGGCCTTTCAGCAGGCGGACAGCAGCATCAGCCGCAAGTATGGAGGGACGGGCCTCGGTCTGTCCATCAGCAATGATCTGGCTAAGCTCCTGGGCGGCTACATTACACTATCCAGCAAGGAGGAACAAGGTAGCCTCTTTTCCCTATATTTGCCACTGTGATCGTCCGGGCAAGAAGGTGCTTGGAAGTCCAACTTTATTTGTGATTTTGGCGTATTGACAGGAGCTTGATGCGGAGTAGAATGAAGCAAAAGCCGCATCAAAGGAGTGTTATCACCCCCATGAACATCATGAGAAACAGGCTTGGCGGTTCGCGTCCAAAAGTTCTCCGCAAAGCCTCAGTACATCGTAAGAATCTGCAGATCGCAACGTTTGAGGGGATACCATCAACGATATTTCAGGTGCTGCTCCAAGGGCAGTTTCTGACAGGCTTTCTGTTATATCTAGGAGCCAGCTCCAGCCAGATAGGTTTTGTGATTGCACTTACTACACTGGTTAATGTAGCGCAGATAGGTGTGGCTTTTCTGATTCAAAAGCTGCCGAGCCGCAAATGGGCCATGGTAACCTTTATCGGCTTACATAGGCTGCTCTGGGGCTCCACGGGGCTCGTTCCGTTTATTTTTCCTCAAGAGCACTGGGTCACCGCATTTATCGTATTATATACGATTGCATTCATTGCCAATACAGCCGGTGGTGTTTTGTGGAGTTCTGTGATCAGTGACCTTGTTCCCGCACGGGTGAGGGGCCGTTACTTTGGAATCCGCAATACGTTTCTGAATGCCCTGGGAAGTCTTGTGATGTATGGCGGAGGCATTGTACTAGACCGTTATCCGGGAGGGCACGGGTTTCTGATTCTGTATATTGTGGTCTGGATTTTTTCCATCTCTAATATCATTGTGTTCTTTTTCTATCCGGACGTACCGTTTGAGAAATCGGAAGAGAAGGACTTTCTGCCGATGCTCAAGAAACCGCTGCATGACACGTTGTTCATGAAATCTACGCTGTTCCTGTCCGCGTGGCTGCTGCTGCAGAACCTGACAGTGCCGCTCTATTCCTATGTCATGCTGCAGCTGCTGAATATCAATTATGAGACCTTGTCCCTGCTGAACGTCTCACAGACGATCTTTATGATGGCAAGCTTCTATGTGTGGGGGAATCTGAACGCCAAGTACAGCAATAAGCGGCTGCTGCTCTGGACATTGCCGATCATTGCCATATCCTCGTTGCTCTGGGGGCTGCTGTCTGTAATGCCGATGCTGCTGGTGCTGTTCGCCGCCCATATTGTGTTCGGTGTGGGAGTAGGAGGCTTCAACCAACTGGCCTTTAACTTCATCATTGGCGATACACCAAAGAAAGAGCGGCCAATGTATATGGCGATGTATGCGGCTCTGACTGGACTCGCTGCGTTTTTTGGACCGCTTATCGGAGGGCGGATTTATGAGTGGATACAAGAATGGCCGCAATGGATGCAGGTATACGGGATGCAGATTATCGTAGGGACGCTGATGCTTCTTCTCGCACTGCTGCTGGGCCGGCGTATTCTGAAAGACTAACTGCAGAGGATGGCCAGGTCTTCCTCTTATTTCGGATGAAAGGAGACCATTCAATGACGAAAATTGCAGTAGTGCTGGGGGCTACGGGTCTTGTAGGCCGTGCGCTTACGGAAGATCTGCTGAATGGGGGTTGGGAGGAAGTGCGTGTGCTGGTGCGCCATCCGATGAAGCTTCAGCATCCCGGACTGAAGCAGGTTATCATCGACTGGGAGCAGCTCGCACAGTACAAGGAACAGTTTGCCGGTGCTTCTGCTGTCTTCTGCTGTCTCGGAACAACCATCAAGACAGCTGGCTCGCAGGAGCAGTTCGAACGAGTGGATCTGGAATATCCGCTTGCTGCTGCGTCACTGGCCAAAGCAAGCGGCGTGAAGCAGTTTCTGGCGGTTTCATCGATGGGGGCAAGCGTCAAATCGCGCAATTTCTATTCCCGCACCAAAGGGAAAGTGGAGGAGGGGCTGATTGCTGCCGGTTTTCAGGGACTTCATCTGTTCCGCCCTTCCCTGCTGCTGGGAGAACGTGAGGAATCCAGGCCCGGTGAACGGGCAGCCGCCGTTGTGATGAAGGCACTGGACTTCGCCATGGTCGGAAATGCAGCCAAGTACCGGGCAATACCCGCAGCGAAGGTGGCTAGAGCAATGAGGAACATCGCCCTTGCCGATACGCGCGGTGTTCATGTCTATACCAACGAAGTCATTCATGTAATTGGAAAAGTGGAGGCCTGAGGTTTGCAATAAGCTTGGCTCAGGACGTACAATGGGACATAAATCATACGTACATAGAGAGATCACTGTCTTGTACAGCAAACAGGAGGAGAACATGAGCAAAAAACAGGTAGCAACCGCAAAAGCCCCAGGCGCAATCGGCCCTTACAGTCAGGCGATCATGGCCGGGAACTGGGTATACACTTCGGGTCAACTGGGTCTGAACCCGGAAACAGGGGCTCTGGCAGAAGGTGTAGAGGAGCAGGCCCGTCAATCGCTAAGCAATGTGAAGGCGATCCTCGAAGAGGCTGGCGCATCCCTTGAGCATGTAGTGAAGACGACCGTGTACCTAAAGGACATGAATGATTTTGCGGCTGTAAACGAAGTGTACAGCACATTCTTCACGGAGCCATATCCGGCACGCAGCGCTGTTGAAGTTGCACGTCTGCCAAAGGATGGACTTGTAGAGATTGAAGCGGTAGCCCGGAAGAAATAAGCCTAAGGGTTATGAGAGTCCCTGAGTGTTTCCGTACCTTGGAGCACTCAGGGATTTTTTTTGAACAGATAAGTTTGAACAGATAAGAATGAACCTCAGAATTTACTCCGGCGTGGTGTCAGCAACAGCCAAATGCTGTAGAGCAGCAATAAGCCGGCAGCGACTAGCCCCGTAATAAACACACTGCCGGTATCTTTATGCTCCAGGGCAATGGCGATGAAGGCCCACACGAAGACCAGCGGATAGATACTGTCCCGGTAAGGGAAACTGACAATAACAGCGAGCAAAGTGCCGACACAGAGCATAATTACGGCCCAGGTGGAATCACTTAACCCGAAGCCGTCCCACTGGTTCTTTTCCAGGACGACACTGACATTGACAATAGTGGCAACGGAGATCCAGCCCCAGATAGAGGCTGAACGGCAGCTTGACCAGCCATTGTTCCCCTGGAGTGGGGCTCGTGATGCTGCGGGTTTTGCGGTAGATGACAATCAGTGTAATCAGCATCAGCAACATAACCGCGAGGGACAGTTCAATATAGAGATATTGCCAGAGGAACAGCCAGCCCATATTAAAGATGTAGCTAAGCACAAACCAGATGCTGATCGGCCGTACGGAATCCCGGGAGCTGGTACCCTGCCGGAATGGATAGACGATGAAGCCGGCGAGCAGCAGATAGATCAATGACCAGATGGAAAAGGCATAGCCGGCAGGTGTGAGCAAGGTATGATACCTGTCCGAAATTTCACTGGTGCTGTTCCCGCCAAGCGGAAGGGTCACCGATAGGGTATTTACGACGAGTACACCAAGGAAGAACAACAGATTCCACCATTTATAAGAATTGTTTCGACTCATTTTCATTCACTCCCTAACCCTGATTATTTAGTGCTGAAGCCGGCGTCTACATAGAATATACCCGCATTCACAGCTGATAAGACCATTTTTGGCAAAAAAATGACCAGAGGGTCATAAAGTTTTCGGATAGCAGTCCGGTAACGCTGGGTAATATGTATTAAAGTAAAAGCCGCAACAGCCGAAGGGGGAAAGCAAGCATGGAGAGCAGTGAAGCGATTCGTCCCGAGAAAATGGGTCCGCTGGTTATGAAGGAGACCTGGAATACACCTGGAAGCTTGGTATCCTGGGAACGCTCTGAGAATATATACATTGTCCAGGGAGAACGCGGAGGCATTGTTTTTGTCTTTTTGAATGACGAAATATTCCGGATGAAGGTGTTTCGGGACAAGGTGCCTGATCTGACGACGACTCCGGCGGTGCTGGCCGAGAGCTGTATCCCGCACTTGTTCCCTGTGGAGGAGAATAACGATCAGCTGACCTTTACGACCAGTGCAATCAAGCTGATCGTTGAGAAAACGTCCCTGCTGCTGCGTGTGGAGAACATGGACGGAGAGATTGTTATGCAGCAGAATCTGACGAGCTGGAATCCGCGCGGCGCGAGCCACGCAGAATATGATATGCAGCCGGACTCTCACTTTTACGGGCTGGGGGAGAAGGCAAGCTTTCTCGACAAACGCGGGGAACGCTACACCAACTGGAACACCGATGTGTTTGCCCCCCATTTGCCGGAAATTGAAGCTCTATATGAGTCCATTCCGCTGCTCATTCATGTGCATGGCGAGCTGTCTTATGGCCTTTTCCTGGACAATACGGGCCGGAGCGACTTTGACATGCGCTCGCACGGGGTGGCGTTTACCATCGGGTGCTCTACGGGCGCCTATGATGTCTATTTCATTAATGGCCCCGAAATAAAGGATGTGGTCAAAAGATACACCTCACTGACCGGACGGATTGCATTGCCGCCCAAATGGGCTATTGGCTATCACCAGTCACGCTACAGCTATATGAATCAGCAGGAGGTGCTTCAGCTCGCCCGGACCTTCCGCGAAAAGAACATTCCGTGCGATGTCATTTATCTCGATATCCACTATATGGATGAATACCGGGTGTTCACCTTCGATCCGGTCAATTTCCCCGAACCTGAGAAGATGATTGCCGAGCTGGGCGAGCTGGGGGTGCGGATTGTGCCGATAGTAGATCCCGGTGTCAAAAAAGACCCCAATTATGAAATATATAAGCAAGGGGTGCTGGAAAAACATTTTTGCCGTTTCCTGGAGGGTGACATCTTCTTCGGCGAGGTCTGGCCAGGGATCAGCGCGTTTCCCGATTTCAGTGATGTCCGCACTGCCGAGTGGTGGGGCGATCTGCACAAATACTATACCGACCTGGGCATTCAGGGCATCTGGAATGATATGAACGAGCCTGCGGTGTTCAATGAGTCGAAGACCATGGACCTTGATGTGATGCATTTCAACAATGGCCGTCCGGTCACGCACGAGGAATACCACAATCTGTACGGAATGATGATGTCTAAGGCTACGTATGAAGGACTGGCGGAGCATATGGGCGGCGAACGTCCTTTTGTACTGACACGGGCCGGGTATGCGGGAATTCAGCGCTATGCCGCTGTGTGGACCGGGGATAACCGCAGCTTCTGGGAGCATATGGCGATGGCCATGCCGATGGTACTCAATATGGGGCTGTCCGGTCTCGCTTTCTCGGGGCCGGACATCGGAGGGTTTGCCCACCATACCTCTGCCCAGCTACTGGTGCGCTGGACGCAGATGGGGGTCTTTTTCCCGTATTGCCGCAATCACTCTTCCATCGGCACGCTGCGCCAGGAGCCCTGGTCATTCGGGGAAGAGGTGGAGGCGATTCTGCGGGAGTTCATCGGACTGCGCTACCGCTGGATGCCGCATATCTATAATCTTTTCCATGAAGCTGAAATGACGGGCCTGCCCGTGATCCGCCCGCTGATTCTGGAATACCCGCGTGATCCGCATGTGACGAATCTGTGTGACCAGTTCCTGCTCGGGGAGAATGTGCTGATTGCTCCAGTGTACCGGCCGGACACGGACCACCGCTCCGTCTATCTGCCGGAGGGGCTGTGGATCGACTATTGGGACGGAGAGGTTACCGAGGGCGAGCGGCATATTTTGGCTGCTGCCCCGCTGCGGATTATGCCGATGTACATCAAGGCAGGGACTTTTGTGGCCGAAGGACCGCTTAAGCAGTATGCGCTGGAGGATACGGCCGAGACGATGATCTTTCATCTGTATGGTGCCCGGGCGCGGGAGGGGTTCTTGGCCTCCTTTTCCCTCTATGAGGACGACGGACATAGCTTCAGCTATAAGGAAGGGCACTACTCGGAGATCAGCGTCCATGCGGAGGGAGAAGAGGGGGAACTGCGCCTGGGCTGGACCTATACGGTCCGCGAGTATGCGCCGCGAAGGGAAATGCTGCGCTTTGCGCTATGCTATCCGGAATTCACTGCATCTTCTGTAGACGGGCTTGCCGAAATCAGCTTGGAACAGCTGGAGGAGGGCCGGACGGGCTGGGCACGCAACGGCGGAAATGGCGCGCTACTAGTCCAGGTGAACGATGATCCTGATGGCGGGGAGCTGCGTATTCAGGCAGCGAAGGAGTAGAGAAGGCTGATAAGAAGGAATCGGGAGGACTGCTGATAGGAAAGACTGCGAGGGCAGGAAAAGACTTGCTGATAGTCGGACCTTTAGGATGTAAAATATGCAGGTCCAGGCCATTGGGCCACCTTGAAGGGTGGGCTTCTTACTTCTTGGGAAAGCCTGGATTCCCTTCGTTGGAGATAAGGGGGGAGAGAGTCAGGGGGCAGCGGGTAGTGAAGTGGAATTAGTGAACTTAAATGGGCTCAAAGGCACTTTGTAAAAGGTATTAGTGGGAATTAGTAAACTTAATCTAAGTGAATTCATCTGAGAGGGTGCGAATCGGTCAGATTAGGTTTACTTTTTCCCACTAGCATTTGTGGGGAGCGGTAGGGGGAATAATTAGGTTTACTTATTCCACTTGGTCTTGCCGCTTGGTTCAACGTGATCCGGAATGACTAGAGGAAGCATAGGGCTCTGCGAGCAGGAACGGGCAGGTTGCAACCATGTTCGGACAAACGAGGGGAACCGCTAAATCAACCGCTATTTAGCGGTTTTTTGGCATGGATTGGGCGGATGAAGAGGGATTGGCTACCATAATGAGTGGGTAAATCCGCAAAAAGCAGATAAATCTGCAGAAAAAAGTGCAGAAAGGTTTTTAAATATCTCCTTTTTCGTATAAGATGAAGGGATGAAGAAAAAAACATTTGGCAATCCGGGGGCCGTTCATTCAGACTCTCCGGTTACCTGTAACTATATTTCTTGCGGAGAAGGATTCAGTCTTCCTGATGGGGGGCAGACTGGCTCTTTCTGTTTGCTCAAAAAGAATGGAGATCATCAATGATTAAGCATCTGTATGCAATATGGTTAGGGGACGTATTTTTCTGCTTCTCTGGCGAAACCTCGGAGCCCAAGGTAGACGCATGGACGCGTGTGGTCAAACGGCTGGAGCTTCGGAGCGGCTGGCGTCCTTTTGCGGGTGCTGCACTGAGGCTCACGGAGGTGAAATATCCGGTTGCCGCCTCTGCGGAAGGGAGAACCACGCGGCGCGGCTTGCCGGGGCGGACGCTTGAGGGGTTGGCCCTCGCGCCGAAGGATGCCTTCGAGCTGCTGCTCGGCTGGGACGAGCAGCTATGCCGCAGCCAAGGCCTGGAGCCGGGCGGGGAGCTGCGCTATTGGGCTGCCGCCGCCCGCTTTGCGCTGGAGCTGATGGGCACAGGCGGTATTGTGCCGGGGGCGCTGCCGCCCCGGCCGTTAGGCTCCCGCCGCCGCGGAGGAGAACAGGCGGCGTCGGCTGCCTGGTCTCCTGCCTTCCGGCAGGAGGCAGACAGGGAGCTGTTCCTGCAAATGGCGGCATCTATGCCGGTGCTGGCGCTCGGAACGCATGTGGCAGAGGAAGGCGACCTGTCTTCCCGTGAAGATGCCGGTGCATATGTGCTCTATTCCTTCCTGCAGTCGGTAATGACTGCGGAGATCAAGCGGGTTGTTGCACAGAACGAAGTGAAGCTTGCACCGTACAAGGCGAACTACCGGCGCGGCTACTCCCCTCTGACAGAGCTGTGGTGGAACAGCCTGCTCACGGGTAGCCGCGATATCCCGGTACAGGGAACACAAGCCGAAGTGACGGAGCTTCTGGCTGCAGTGAACGGAACCGCCGGCAACGAAGTGCCGCATGCGGAGACAGAAGAAGCACGCAGCGGACAGCTCAGCCTGGGGCTGCGTCTGGAGCCGCCCGCGGACGAGAACGAGGATTGGCGGTTGTCCTTCTGGGTGGAGAGCCGGGAAGAGGGGGAATTCTGGCTACCAGCCGCGGCAATCTGGAGCAGCCGTGAACGCGAATTCATGCTCTGGGGCAAGCGGTACCGCAATATTCAGCAGCAGCTGCTGTCCGCACTGGGCCGGGCAGGCAAGCTGTCACCGGACATTCAGCGGGCGCTGACCGTACCTGCTCCGGACAGTGTGAAGCTAACGCCGGAACAGCTCTATTTGTTCCTGAAGGAAAGTGTACAGCCGCTGCGTGAGCGGGGCATTACTGTGCAAATGCCGTCCCGCTGGAGCCGTGAGGGCCGGCGGCGGATCGGAATGAAGATGAAGATGCAGCCGCCGGCTGGCGGAATCGACGGCCCCGCCCAGGCTGCACTGGGCATGGAACAGCTGATTTCCTTCCGCATAGAAGCTTCACTGGGGGATTCGGATGTCACTGAGGACGAACTGAACGCATTGGTGGAGGCTGGCGTACCTTTTGTACGGTTCCGCGGGGAATGGATCGAGATTGATCCGAAGGAGCTCCGCCAGGTGCTCAGATACATGAAGCGTAATGAAAGCGGAGAAATGTCGGCAGCAGACTGGATGCGTCTGGAAGCCGAAGCAGGCGAGGAACGGCTGTGGAAGGGGATGTCGGTGACCGGAATGGAAACCACCGGTCTGCTGGCTTCGCTTATGCAGGGCGACATGCTGCGGCATCTCCCGCTGCGTCCGGTCCCTCCCGATTTACACGGAACGCTCAGACCATACCAGGAACGCGGGTTTCAGTGGCTGGCCTCGCTGAGCGGGTTAGGCTTCGGGGTTTGTCTGGCGGATGACATGGGACTGGGAAAGACGGTCCAGGTGATTACCTGTTTGCTGGATCGCGCACTCACTGCGGAGCCGGAACAAAAACACGAGCCTGTGCTTATTCTGTGTCCGACTTCCCTGCTGGGGAATTGGCAGCGGGAACTGCAGCGTTTCGCGCCTTCGCTACGGGTGCACATTCATCATGGGGGGCGCCGGATTCGCGGCGAAGGCTTCGCCCAGCTTGCGGCCAGTCACGAAATCGTCTTGACCACGTATCATCTCGCCGGACGGGACAGTGAGGATCTGGCAGGTGTAAGGTGGTCAACGGTGGTCCTGGACGAGGCGCAATACATTAAGAATCATCGTACCAAGCAGGCACAGAGCGTGATGAAGCTGTCGGCGCCGCACCGTATTGCTATGACGGGTACTCCCGTAGAGAACAGACTGGGCGAGCTATGGTCTATCTTTCACTTCCTGAATCCGGGATACCTGGGAACGTACCATTCGTTCCGCCAGCGTTATGTTTCCGGAGAAGGAGGAGAGCGGCTGCGCGAGCTGCACCGCCTCGTGTCGCCTTTCCTGCTGCGGCGTCTGAAGAGTGATCCGGATATCTCCAAGGATCTGCCGGAGAAGCTGGAGCTGAAGCAGTACTGCGCGCTCACAGAAACTCAGGCAGCGTTGTATCAGGGAGTAGTCAATGAAATGCTGGGCGTAATCGGAGAGCGCTCGGGTATGGCCCGCCGGGGTCTGGTGCTGTCCTCTCTGACCAAGCTGAAGCAGATTTGTGATCATCCGCAGCTGTTCCGCAAGGATGAGGGGCGGGGGCAACGCAGTGAGGCTTCGGGCAAAATGGACGTCATGTTCGAAGTGCTGGACAGTATCGCCGAGCTTGGAGAATCGGCACTCATCTTTACCCAATATGTGGCGATGGGCGAGCTGCTGGTCAGCAGACTGGCCAGACGGTATGGCAAAGCACCGCTCTTTCTGCATGGCGGGGTCCCTAAGCGGGAACGCGATGAGATGGTGCATGCTTTTCAAGAGGGGGAAGGCCCTGCCTTCTTCGTTCTCTCGCTCAAAGCCGGTGGTGTCGGGCTGAATCTGACCCGGGCCAACCACGTGCTGCATTATGACCGCTGGTGGAATCCGGCAGTCGAGAATCAGGCGACCGACCGGGCTTTTCGGATCGGGCAGCACAAAAATGTGCAGGTGCATAAGCTGATCTGCCAGGGAACCCTTGAAGAGAGAATTGATGAGCTGATTGAACGTAAAAAGAATCTCTCAGAGCAGGTCGTCGGCTCCGGCGAAAACTGGCTGACCGAGATGTCGAATCATGAACTTAAAGAGCTCATTGAGCTGCAAGGGCAGGACTGGATGTAGCGGATACGGACGAAATAAAGGAGGAATCAGCAATGAGCGGAGGGCTTGAGCTTCGGCTGGACATCCAGCCCGGTAGGGTAAAAGCAAGAAGTCTTCAGGGGTCCGGGTCAACGCCGGAACTGCAGGGTGTGCGAAAAGCAGCATCAGCCGTACAGGAGCCGGAAGCCGCAGCGGTTCTTTCTTTGGAAGTTCCGCCATGGACGGCTGAACGGAAAAGAACGGTTCTGCGCGAGCTCGCTGCGCATCCGGGAGAGCTGTATGGACTTCTGCAGGGAGAGTTGAGCGTAAGGCTTGCCGGGCTTGGCCTGCTGCCTGCAGAGGAGGAGCTTGCCTCTGCGGTCTTCGGGCAAGAGCTCGGCGCCGCAGACAAGGCCCGGCTGCAGACCCTGCTGACGCAGCGGCTGACGGAGGAGCCGCTGCTGGCTCTGTCGTTGCGCGGCCTGGGAAAGGAAGAGCTGCTGGCAGGCGTATTTGGCCTGTGGGCCGAAGCCGGCACCGAAGAAGAAGGAGAAGCTGTGCCGGACGCTTCAGGTGCACTAGCTGCGGAGCTTGCCCGGCTGGAGCGCAAGGGTCCTGCGGTCGCCTCAGGAGAATGGATGGCAGAGGCTGCCGCCGAAGGCTCGCTTCACCAGCCGGGGCCGCTGTTTCACGAGATCGCAGCCCGGCCGTTTCCGGTGTCTCCAGTGGTAGCCGTGCCAACAGAGGATTGGAAGTCCCTTCTTCCACAGACCCCCGGAGCGACCGAAGGGCTGGCGCTGATCATGCGGGAAGTAGCCGAGGCGGCTGCCCGCCGGGCTGCCGGGCTAAGTAAGATGTGACCATGAAGCGGAATTATACGAAAGGCAGCATATGAACAGGTTACCCGCTGTTCATATGCTGCCTTTTTAGATGATATAAGTCCTAATTTTGTTCAGGGGTCTTATTTCGTGGAGGGACCTTCCGCCAGCTCCAGAATCTCCCGGCGGAGGCGGAGCATTTTCTGGTCCAGTTCATCGGCGGCGCGTGCCGCTTCCTTCAATTCCTCGGCGACATGGGGAGGGAGCTGCTTGTCGAATTTATAATATAGAATATGCTCCATGCTGGCCCAGAAATCCATCGCAAGCGTGCGCAGCTGAATTTCGGCCTTCACCCAGCGGGTTCCCTCCAGCAGCACCAGCGGCATGGCTACAATGAGATGCAGACTTTGATAGCCATTGGGTTTGGGGTGGGCAATATAATCCTTGATCTCCAGCACCCGCATGTCTTCGCGTGCACACAAATGGTCGACCAGACGGTAGATATCCTTTACAAAGGCGCAGACGATCCGCATGCCTGCGATATCATGAATGTGCTGCTCCATATTGTCCAGTGTGAATTCGTGCCCTTTGCGTTCCATCTTCTGCAGAATGCTCTTGGGCTCCTTGATCCGGCACTTGACATGCTCAATCGGACTGAAACCGTCGCGCACCTGCCATTCCGTCTTGATGATATCAATCTTATTCTCAAGCTCATTCAGTGCATGGCGGTAGAGCGCCGGCAGCGCTTTGAAGCTTTCCATCTGCTTGGCGAAGTCTTCGCTCATTTGCCACTTCTGCAAATCCTTGACATGTACCTGCAACTGATTCAGCGTAACCTGTGTACTATCGTTTTCTTCCACTGAGACTCTCCCGGTATTCATGATTTGTGACTGGTTCATAATTATATTTTAACCCATGTAGAGCCCTGGAAGCAAAAAAATAAGACCCGGTTCCTCTGGATGAATGCCGGGGAGTCCGGGTCCTGAAATGGAAGAAAAGCAGCTCGCGGCCAGTTTTGCAGAAACATTTTGACGTCCGCCGCGTATTAGCACACATAAAGTTTCGGGCAGGCGCGTAGTTATTTGTTGGTAGGCGATCCCCCATCATAGCCTGTGTCCTCGTAGCCGGTGTTGGCAAGCTTCGGCAGAACATTCAGCTGTTCGATTGTCTGACGGGTCTCCGGGGTGCCATGGCGGTGGACATACTGAAATACCCGGAGGGTCTGATCGTCGAACTGGTTAATGGCCTCATCGTGGTCTGCGGACTTGTAGGGCACAAACGCACGCCGGAAGGCATACTCGTCCTCCCTGGCCAAATCCTTGAGGATATCCTGAAGCCCTGTCAGCTCTTCAGCGGTTAGCAGGACCTCATACTCACCCGAGTCATTACGCACATCCTGAATGAGGCCATGACTTACGGACACGAAATAGCGTTTCTTGTCATCGCCATGCAAGTGTAATCCCTCCATCATTCGATGTTTCTCGCTAAAACGGGTACTGTCCTTAGTAGGACGGAGAAGCCGTTTTCACGTAGTATTATACACAGAATGACAAATAATGAATCTGGCCGGGACATTTGGTATGATAGAAGCACAATTCCGCTTCTGCAAGGAGCGTAAAGGGTTAACTACACTATACGAGGCTGCGATCAGCCCGGTTCTCACTCTGGAGAAGGAGGAACTTACAATGAATTTTTTGCAACGGATCAAGGACGGTGCCAGCCGGGTGAGCGAAAAAGCGCAAAGCTCGGTGGAAATTGGCAAACTGAATGGTCAAATATCGGATATTGAGCGTGAGATGGAAATGGAATTTATGAAAATGGGAAAGCTTTTCTACGATGGCTTCCGTTTAAGGGATATGTCGGTGGCGGAAGGCAAAATGGTGGAACTCTCACGGGGCTGCTTCAAGTTTCAGGAGCAGATTGACGAGCTGCGTGCACGTATTGCCGAGCTGAAGAATGAACGTCTCTGCGCCTGCGGGCATGTGGTCGCTCTGGATGCTAATTTCTGCCCGCACTGCGGACGCAAGTTGGAGGGCATCTCCCCTAGAAAAGAAGCGGCGGCAGTGAGCGTACATACCGTTCATGAACACGAAGAGGAAGAGGATGAATACTACGGCGAGGACGAATTAACCGAAGCCGAAAAAGAACTCGCGATGAGACATGAGAATCGTGCCGTGTACACCGAGGTGCTTCCTGAAGAGGAAGAACTGCCTTTGGAGAATTATGCCGGAAATGCCCAGCATGAGGAGCGCAGCCGCCGCGAGGCCGATGAACTGGAGCGTGAACGCGAGCGGCAGCTTGAGCTGGACCGGCGGATCCGGGACTGGAAGGCCAGTGAACCGGAGGAAGCGGCTGTCAGTGAGGGCAGCGGTGTGCGCGACATCGTGAAATGCCAGATCTGCCGGGCTGATCTGCCCAAGGGCTCCATGTGGTGCCCGCGCTGCGGTTCAGAGCAACTATAGACAGAGTCAGAGACAGCTTAGGGGGACACATAGATGGAACAGTTGCTGCTGCATCTGCGCAATTTGGGCTTCACGGAGATGGAGTCCAAAATCATGATCGAGCTGGCCACCAAAGGCCAGGCTTCGGGCTACGAGGTCGCCAAACAGCTCGGAGTATCCAGATCCAACGTATATGCGGCGCTGCAGCGCCTGACTCAGCAAGGATATGTAAGATGCGGTGAAGGGGAACCGGCGCGTTACAGCGTGCTGGACCCGGAGGAGCTGGCGACAATGATTTCCGGCCGGGTACAGGCATCGCTGGCTTATATGGAGAGTGAAATGCCCCGCGGCGGGCCGGTAAGCCCGTCCTTTTATAATGTCGAGGGTGACCGCAACGTAATGGGGGCGCTGATCCGCCAGCTGAATCTCGCCCGGCAGGAGATCGTGGTTGATGTATGGCGCGAGGAGGCTTCGCTGCTGCGCAGCGAGCTGGAGCAGGCGGAACTGCGCGGAGTGAAGCTGCTGTGGGCTTTTGACGGCGGCAATTCCGTTCCCGCACCCTATCCGGCCTGGCCGCCACTTGGCGGTAAGCTGGCTAGAAGCGGGGGGCGCAAGTTTTCTTTTGTCATCGATAGGAACTGGTGTATGCTGGGCATGCGTTATGAGGATGGAACCGCACAGGCGGTGGTCACGGAGCATCCAGTGCTGGTGGAGCTCTTGCTGAATCACTTTACACAGGAAATGGTGCTTTTTGAACTGGAAGAAGACATGGGAACTGAACTGACCAGGCGTTACGGTGAGCGCTACAGCCGGATTTTCGGTAAATATGTGCTGCATGACCCGTCTGGGGAAGAAGCGGAGAGAACCGGAGAGCAGGTTGCAGGGGAGATGCGGTCCGAAGATTCTCCCGATTAGTGAGCGCTGCGGAGCCGATATTAGCTTAGGGAGGTGAAAAGCATGGAGTGTATCGTCCATTTTGAGGTGAATCATACCGAAGGCGTGAAGCCGCTGCGCGGTCTGCTGTTTCTGGACGAGGGACAGATTCCTGGAGAGAAAGAGCTGGTTGATATGTTCAAGGATATGAAGTTTGATGTACGGCTGGATGACCGTGAGAAGCTGATCTTTAAGCCTGTAAATCCCGGGGAAACCTACTCGGAGATTCGCATCACTAGCTTTGATAATGGAAAGACAGACGGCAAAGAGGATCATAATCTGAAGTCGATCGTCGGCAACCTGCTGCCGCAGAAGCCCAACGGGCTGTAAGTAAGGTGCGAGTAAGGAACATGGGTCCATGGGATGGGAGAAGGAGGGGCACAGATGAAGTTGTTGAGACAAAAGGTTATAAGTGAAGGAATTGTTCTCGGACAGGGCGTGCTCAAGGTGGATTCTTTTCTGAATCACCAGATGGACCCGTTTCTGATGCGTGAGGTTGGGCGTGAGTTTACCCGCCGTTTCGCGGGGGAAGAAGTGACGAAGGTGCTGACCATCGAATCCTCCGGGATTGCGCCAGGCATCATGACCGCGCTGGAGCTTGAGGTTCCGCTGATTTTTGCCCGCAAGCAGAAGTCCCTGACCCTGACGGAAGATATATTCGTAGAAAAAGTATATTCGTTCACGAAAAAAGAAAGCAATGAAATTACGGTTTCCAAAAAGTTCATTGCTCCCGGCGAGCGGGTACTGATCGTAGATGATTTCCTGGCCAACGGCGAGGCAGCCTTCGGGCTGGCACGGATCGTTGAGCAGGCAGGCGGGACGGTGGCGGGAATCGGCATTGTGATCGAAAAAGCGTTTCAGCCCGGGAACAGGCTGCTTAAGGAAGCCGGCTACCGCGTGGAATCGCTCGTGCGCATTGCTTCGCTGGATGATGGCATCATCACCTTTGTGGAGGAGGACGCGGAGCTCTCTGACTGAGGTTCCGGCGGATAAACCGTCCATCGGCAGATCAGGATGTCCCTGTGCGGGGGCTTCGGACCCGTGGAATACTGTATGCATAGCCATAAAATCAAAACGAACCCTATCGCCACTTTGCAGTGGAGAAGGGTTCGTTTCTTTGTTAAGAGAGGGAAGCGGCGATTGTTGCGAAGCATCCGCTGTGCATGCCGCTTGGCAGGCCGCTTGGCAGGCCGCTTGGCAGGCTCGGCCGGGATCTCGCCGTACAACGTACCCGCCTAGCCGCTCGCGGTGCAGGAGCGGGCTACTCCGTCAGCGCTCAGCGCAGCGGCTAGCGGCGAGAGCACGCGCAGCGCGCCCGGCTCACAGCGCACCGCCAGCGGCGCTGTGCCCAGGCTCTCGCCGTCGCCGATGGCCTGGCGCGGCTCAGCGAAGCGGACGGCTACGCTGCGTCCGCGCAGCATGGTCACGAAGGGCAGCGTGGTATGCTTGCCCTTCACGACCGTCGGGAACAGCCGCAGCAGTTGCCCGCGGCTGACCCCGTGCACGACGCAGACGTCGAGCAGGCCGTCATCGGCCTTCGCCTGCGGGCAGATCAGGAGCCCGCCGCCGTAGCTGGGCAGGTTGCAGATCGAGACAAGCCAAGCTGTCTCGAAGGCCTCCTCTTTCCCGTCGCAGGTCACGCTCACACGGCAGGGCTTGAAGGTCATCAGCGTATGCAGAATGCCGATGAGGTAGGCCAGTTGTCCAGCCCTGATGGCGTTGCATAGCCGCTTGTAGCGGCTGTTGTTCACATTGACGGCCACCTGGGCGTCAAAGCCGCTGGCCACGGCGGTCAGCGTCAGGCCGTCCTCGCCTGACAGCACGTCCGCTGTCAGGCAGCGGTCCTGCAGCGCGGCGTCCAGCGCGGCCTCCGTGGCCAGCGGGATGCCGAAGCCGCGGGCCGTATCGTTGCCGGAGCCGGCGGGGATTACCGCCAGCGCCACGCCTCTGCGCCGCAGCGCGCCCAGCACGCTGTGGATCGTGCCGTCGCCGCCGATCACGATGGCGGCGCGCCAGTCCTCGCGGTGCGCGAGCGCATGCAGAACCTGGGACTCGGCGCTGTCCGCGCTTTGCGTGAACAGTGCTTCGTAAGCGGTTCCGCGAGCCTGAAGCATGGCTTCCACGGCATGCCAGGTCCGCTCACCTGCCCCTCCCCCGGAGCGGGGATTTATGATCAATAAATACATGAATGTTCCTCCAGCCTGCAGATTCCTGTATGTCCTGATTCCATTGTACGGAGGAGCGGAGCAAAAGGGAATCTTTTTAGCAAGGATCAGCAAAGACCCGCTGGCACCCCGGTAAGGAACCGGGGTGCCGTTATAGCTTGCGGAGCTGATTTTCTGCGATATCCCCTACCCAGGGCAGCCTATACCACCTTCCACCCAGTGCGTGGTAGATCATCAGCAGCCACACGGCGAACGAGCACAGTGAGATGAGGGCGGCGAAGAATGGACCCAGCAGCGGAATGAATCCGCACAGCACATGGATAATCATCAGCACGCCGAAGGCGATCAGCGACTGAAGTGCATGGAACAGCACGAAGCGGCTGCGTTTTTCAAGAGCGAGAAATACAATCCCGCCAATGAACGGGAAAAAGTAACAGAGGGCAGCAGCGATATGGTCCGGTAATCCGGTGGAGGATTTGGTAGGGGACAAGGGCTCACTCTCCTTGGGTGTGGTGGAAGAAGGCAGATTGCCTATTCCTGCTTCCTTACAAGCCTATGAGAGGTTCGTATAAAGTATGTGGCTGCCAACGCCGCAAAGTTAATCCGATTGCCCCTAAAAACCGATGTAATTAGTAAGCACTCTGGTAATGGGCAGTGAACAAAGCGCATACATACGGCTGATATTTTTGCCAGGACTGGGCATTATATCAACATCAGCACCTGTGCAGCCCTCACTGAGAGTCCTTTCTGTTCACGGAGTGTTCACAACCCTAACCTGCATCGGAAGGTAAAATTCATAAAAAAATCCTTTCGCACATTTTACATGGAAAGGTGGAACTTGGACTGGAATATGATACAATATAACGATAAGGCCCGAAAGGAGTGATTCAGCAAGTGGCTCTTCGGGTAACTAAAGTGTCTAAGGGGTCCGATTTATCGGGATGTCCTTATTCTCAGCCCAAATCACGACGAACCTGCTTCACCGGCGAGACGGAATTCCTTTATTGGAAGGATGGTATTGGCGGATAATGCAAGCCACGTATGTGTATGGTTTCTGAACTTGCATTCAAGGTTACGGCGAACTTTTCATCATGCATTCTCTACTATCGGAGCATTCATTTTCAATGTTTTGGGAGGGAACTGATCATGGCAAGTAAAGGTCATAACGAAGTCAAGGAAAGTCTGCGGGAAATGACACGAATTTTCCGGCCCAAAGATCCCAAGAAATTTGTGAAGGAGTACGTCCGTAAGTATCGGATTACGGGAGGCTATGAAGAAGAGCTGACCATGGTCGTGGAGCATGAGCTGGTGAGAATGAACTCATCCGTCTCTTGAACAACAGACAGTTGTACTAAGCATGCTGCTTCTTGAAAGACATCAATCTGAGTCATTACATCCATGAGGATTCTCATAAACCGTGCCCGGGCCGCTTGCTGCCGCAGGAAACGGTTTTTTTTGTATGCCCATTTAAATTGCGCATAACAAATCTTTTAAAATAGTCAAATGAATTAATAGACATAATTAGTTATGTATGCGCTTTATTCATTATAGCAGATATGAAGGTACTTTTGAAAGCGCTATTAAAGTCAATTGGGACAAGACTTCCTGCTGGACAATGCAACATGTGAATTTGTTGTGAACGATTGACAAAACACCCCTTCAAACTTATATTAATAGTGATTGTTATAATTGACAGGATAATACTCTAATCTACGAAATCGGGAAAAGCGGGGTAGATCAATGATGAAAACGTGGCAGGCTGGAAAGCGGCTTCTTCCCATGACCGCAGCGCTTGGACTCATTCTTGCCGGATGTGGGCGGGAGGACCTGTCGGTGCTTCGACCGCAGGGACCGGCGGCGGAAAGCTCGTTCGATCTGATGAAGCTGTCGATCACCATCATGATCGCAGTACTGCTGATCGTCTTCTCTATAGCAGCCTATGTGCTGATCCGTTTCCGCCGCAAACCGGATCAGAGCGAAATGCCTGAGCAGGTCGAGGGCAACTTCAAGCTCGAAGTGCTCTGGACGGTCATTCCATTGATTCTCGTAGTTGTGCTGGCCGTCCCTACGGTGAAAGCGGTGTTTGCCGCCGGGAATGATCATGCAAACGACAAAGATGCGATAAAGGTTAAAGTGACAGGGCACCAGTACTGGTGGGAATTCGAGTATACCGATTACGGAATAACCACAGCACAGGATCTGGTGATTCCCGCCGGGAAAGATATCGCTTTTGAGCTTAGCACGAAGGATGTATTACATTCCTTCTGGGTACCCTCCCTCTCTGGCAAAATGGACACCAACCCCGAAGGATCAACAAACCGTTTCAGCTTCAGTGCACCAAATGAAGGCGTTTACCGGGGCAAATGTGCAGAGCTGTGCGGTCCTTCCCATGGCTTCATGGAGTTTAAGGTGAAATCAGTCAGCGAAGCGGCGTTTGAAAAATGGGTGAATTCCATGAAAGCTCCAGCGGTGCTGCCGGAGGACCCGGCGCTTGCCAAAACGTTCAAGTCCCAGTGTCTGACCTGCCATGCGGTAGGGGAGATGCCTGACATGTCGAGTGCCCCGAACCTGACCGGGATTGGCTCCCGGGAGTCGGTGGCCGGAATCTTGCTGAATGATGATACAGGGGCGGATGGCGCTCCGGTGCTGGAGAATCTTAAGACCTGGCTGCATGATACCAAGGGCGTTAAGCCTGGCAACAAGATGCCTGACCCTAAGAAGGATATGGGACTGAGTGATGAAGAGATCGACGGAATTGCGGAGTATTTGGCCGGCTATACGCTGGACTAGAGCTTACAACCTGCAATGGAAGCAGCATATCTGAAAAGGGGGTACGAACCTTGGCTCAAGCAGCGCAGTCCCTGAATCCATCACCACCTTTGAGGCATGGCCACAGCGTAAAGCGTCATACCGGACTGATGGACTGGATTACTACCGTCGATCATAAAAAGATAGCGATTCTTTACCTGTGGGCTGGAGGCTTGTTTTTTGGCATCGGCGGGCTTGAGGCCATTCTGATCCGTATCCAGCTCATCAAGCCGATGAATACATTTCTGGATGCCCAGACGTTCAATGAACTGATCACGATGCATGGTACAACCATGATTTTCCTGGGCGTCATGCCAGTGATTTTTGCGCTGATGAACGCGGTGATTCCGCTGCAGATCGGAGCCCGCGATGTGGCCTTTCCTTTTCTGAATTCGTTGGGCTTCTGGACCTTCCTGTTTGGCGGCATCCTGCTCAATCTCAGCTGGATCATGGGCGGTGCGCCTGATGCGGGATGGACCGCGTACACCCCATTATCCACTATCCAGTACAGTGGAACGCATGGGGTTGATTTCTATACCATCGGGCTGCAGATTGCCGGTCTCGGGACCCTGATCGGCGGCATTAACTTTCTGGCTACCATCATTACGATGCGCGCGCCGGGGATGTCCTTCATGCGGATGCCGATGTTCGTCTGGGCCAGCTTCATCACGTCCGCGATTATCCTGTTTGCTTTCCCGGCTATTACAGTAGGGCTAGTGCTGCTTACGTTCGACCGGATTCTCGGAGCCAATTTCTTCGAAACCTCGTCAGGCGGCAACCCGGTGCTCTGGCAGCATATCTTCTGGATCTTCGGTCATCCCGAAGTGTATATTCTGATTCTTCCTGCATTCGGCATCATTTCGGAGGTTATCCCGACTTTTGCCCGGAAGCGGCTGTTCGGCTACAGCTCCATGGTTTTTGCCACGATTCTGATCGCCTTTCTGGGCTTCATGGTCTGGGCGCATCACATGTTCACGACAGGCCTTGGTCCGGTAGCGAACGCGCTGTTCTCGGTATCGACGATGCTGATTGCCGTGCCGACCGGGATCAAGATCTTCAACTGGCTGTTTACGATGTGGGGCGGGCAGGTTCGTTTTACGAGTCCTAATCTGTTCGCAGTCGGTTTCATTCCCACCTTCACGATGGGCGGCGTAACCGGGGTCATGCTGGCCTCTGCGCCTGCGGATTTCCAGTTCCATGATACGTACTTTGTTGTTGCACATTTCCATTACGTCATTGTCGGCGGTCTGGTATCCGGACTGTTCGCAGGACTGCACTATTGGTGGCCGAAGATGTTCGGCCGGATGCTAAGCGAACGCTTAGGCAAATGGACTTTCTGGACCTTCATTATCGGCTTCCATCTCACCTTCTTCGTGCAGCATTTCCTGGGACTTATGGGGATGCAGCGCCGGGTATTCACGTATTTGCCGAATCAGCAGTTTGACCTGCTTAATCTGGTCAGTACGATAGGCGCGGGGCTGATGGGTGTGGGAATGCTTATTTTCCTCACGAATATCTTCCTCACTTCCAGAAAACCGGCAGACGCGGCAGACGATCCCTGGGGAGACGGCCGCACGCTGGAGTGGACGATTTCCTCGCCGCCGCCCGAATACAATTTCAAACAGACGCCGCTGGTGCGGGGCCTGGATGCCTTCTGGAAGGAAAAAACCTCCGGTCATACCGCTATGACGCCTGCTGAGCCGGTCGGTCCAATTCATATGCCATCGGCGACGATCCTGCCGTTCCTGATGTCGGTCGGCATCTTTATTGCCGGATTTGGCTTTATGTTCAGCCGGGATGACTTCGGGAATGCGTTCATGAGCTTTATGTTCAATAACTATCTGGTTACGGCCATAGGGCTGCTGATCACCTTTGGATCGATGCTGGTACGGTCGCTCTATGATGATCACGGCTGGCATATCGAGCCTGAAGAGCTGGAAGGAAGGTGAGCGGACATGACAACAGCACATGCTGAGGCGGCAGGCACTCTTCCGCACGAACCGGAAAAGGCAACCCTGGAAGGAAGGAATAAGGTGCTGGCCTTCTGGCTGTTCCTAGGCGGAGAGTCGGTGCTGTTCGGCACATTGTTTGCCACATTCCTGGCTCTGCGCAATCAGACTAATGAGGGTCCGTCGGCGAATGAACTGTTCCACCTGCCGCTGGTGGCGGCTGCAACCTTCCTTCTGCTGGTGAGCAGTCTGACCAGTGTGTTTGCCATCCAGGCCATGCACCGCAATAAGCCGGCGCTGCTGCGCAATTGGCTGCTGATTACAGTCTTTCTGGGACTTGGCTTCCTAGGCCTGGAAATCTACGAATTCAGCGAATATATAAGGCATGAAAAGTTCGGCATGACGACAAGCGCCTTCAGCTCCGCATTTTATACTCTGGTTGGTTTCCATGGTGCCCACGTGGCTTTTGGCATTCTCTGGATTTCCGTATTGATCGGACAACTGGCGCGCAAAGGGCTTACAGTCATAACCGCACCCAAAGTTTATGTGTCCGCCATGTACTGGCATTTCATAGATGTGGTGTGGGTCTTTATCTTTACCGTCGTATACCTGCTCGGAAAGGTGGGGTAACCATGGCGACAGAACAGCATTCCCCTTCGGATGGTGCAGTGAAGCACCGTCACCGGCAGGAAGGGCCGCAGCGGCATATCGTGGTGTTTGTCCTCTCTGTTGTCCTGACGCTGATTGCCTTTGCGGCTGTTGCCGCCGGAGGCGTCAACGCTACATTTGCCGTGATCCTGTTGCTGGTGATGGCCGTGTTTCAGGTCATCCTGCAGATGGGCTTTTGGATGCATCTCAAGGATAAAGGGCACTTGCTGCCGATTATATTCATGCTGGGCGGCTTTTTTATTGCCGGAACCTGCATCGTGATGGCGCTGTACTGGGTATGGTGGGATTAATGAGACAGGGCGGCGATGCCGCCTTTTTTGCTATAAGAAGAGCGGACGCTGCTGAATGAGAAATAAGGGTGAGTATGGAGGCTCAGTGAGGAGGTTAGAGCGGCGCGGGTTACTTCACTAACTAATTTGCTGGTGGTAAAAGGAGTTAGCGGGAGCGAGATGAAATAAACATAATTCTCGTTACTAGGGCTGGAATTGGGTTTAGTTGGAAAAAGTAGAGTTAATTCTCCCGTTTAGGGGTGAAACCGACTATTAGTGGGAAAAAGTAAACTTAATTTGGCTGAAAACTGCGAAGGAGTATGGTTTTAACCGAATTAGTTGTACAAATTCCACTTAGCAGTGTCAACAACGGGTTTGCATTCGGATTAGTTGTACACATTCCACTTTGCAAACGCAGACGTGGGGAAGGTAGGCGTACCGCCTCGGTCCTCACCACACCGGGTAGCGTACCTCCATAGGTTCCGCCCTCCCGGGTAGCGTACCGCCTCGGTCCTCACCATACCGGGTAGCGTACCGCCTCGGTCCTCACCATACCGGGTAGCGTACCGCCTCGGTCCTCACCATACCGGGTAGCGTACCGCCTCGGTCCTCACCACACCGGGTAACGTACCGCCTCAGGTTCCGCCCTCTAAGGTAGTGACCGAATCAGGCTCAGTGAGTCTCAGGCCTTCCATCCGGTCAGCGCTTCAACTACGCTTTCCAACCTTTGTCCCATCAAATATCCTGTACGAGGAGGCCTGAAACATGCCGGGATTATCCTTTTTCAGCTTTACCGAGCTGTGGAGTCCGCTGTTTCTTGCGGTCATGCTGCTTTTGTCAGCCGGCTACTTTGTAGGGATAGGTCCGCTTGCCGGGCGCTTTCCGGGTTCATCTACAGTTCCGCTATGGCGGCGGCTCTCGTTCATCTTTGGTATGCTGGCGCTGTATCTGGCCCAGGGTGGACCGCTCAGCCTGCTGGGGCATATTTTGTTCTCTTTTCACATGGTGAGCATGGCTTTCTCTTATCTGGTGGCGGTACCGTTGATCATGCTGGGCATTCCGGATTGGGCCTGGAGAGCTCTGCTGAAGGCAGTTCCTCTTCCGCTGCGGCGGTTATCCTTTCTGGCTCAGCCCGTGTTGGCCGCGCTGCTGTTCAACGGACTATTTTCGCTCTATCATATCCCCGTGATTCATGATTATGTCATGCTGCATTTTACGGTGCACCGGATTTACTATGCGGTACTCTTCCTGACCTCCGCACTCATGTGGTGGAATCTGATCAATCCGCTGCCGGAGCTGCGGAGCTTAAGCGGACTGGGCCAGATCGGGTTTATCTTTCTGAACATGGTACTGCTGACCCCGGCTTGCGGACTGATCATATTTGCGGGAGCGCCGTTATATGCCACTTATAGTGATCCGCAGACCTGGGCGCGGGCGATGGGGTACTGTGTGTCCGGGAGTCCAGCAGCACTGCTGCAGGCTTTTGGCGGTCCGGCCTTCTTCGGCTGGCTGTCGCCTAAGGTGGATCAGCAGGTGGGCGGGATCGCCATGAAGTTCATTCAGGAATTTATTTTTGCCTCGATGCTTGCTTATGTGTTCTATCATTGGTATAAAAAAGAGAACGGGCAAGACGATGCGGAAGTCTCCGCGCCCTCTTCCGAGCTGGAAGAGCATGTTTTGACCCGGGTATAGCAGGTAGAGCACCGAGGAGGATAATCATGGATATTTTTACAGTGTTTCCGACGATCAGCACATCTTTCATCGTGATCAGTGCGGTGCTGGTAGCTATTGGCTGGAGACAAATTATTAAAGGTAAACGCGAAGCGCACAAGAAGACGATGATTGCCGCCGCTGTCGCTGCTGTACTGTTTTTCATCGTATATATGTCAAGAACGGTGTTTGTAGGCAATACTTCGTGGGGTGGTCCGAATAGTCTGTCGCTGTTGTACCACATTTTTCTGATTTTTCATATTGTGCTGGCAACGGTGGCAGCCGTATTTGGAATTACCACGCTTACTCTCGGCTTCAAGGCTCAGTATGCCAAGCACCGGAAATGGGGCAGAGTGACCGCAGTGATCTGGTTCATTACAGCCATTACAGGAGTAGCGGTATATGTGCTGCTGTACATATTTTATCCTGGCGGACATACGAAGCCTGTATGGGATGCCATTTGGGGTTTTAATTGAAGTAAGAATCGGCCTGTACCGCTGCATCCTTCGTAGGAATGCAGGGTACAGGCCTTTTTGATGTGGTTTACCGCCTTTATGAACGGAAGGTAGCAAATCTTGTTCAAATTCGGAAGCAGACAGTTTATAACTTTGGGTTGACACTGGAAAATGAAGGACATATACTGTGTATATAGATATACACAGTAAGCACACAGGAAGCACACAGGAAGCACACTCAGATGATAATTGATGCACACCATGTTACTGAACATAAAGTGAGGTTAAAGTTGATGACAACGATAAGAGATGCCTTGATTATTGTCCGGGGGGACTTTCGGGCCGATAAACTGAAGCTGTTGTGGGCACTGGCCTTTGCCATTGTTTTTATGGGCTATATTTCCATATTTAGCGGAATGATTCTGGATGATGTACTGGAGTCGGGGGACGGGAAGGTGCTGGCAGATATCCTGCTGCTGTCAATGACGCCAATGCTTGGCGTCACTTTCTCCAGGCGTACGATGAAGTATTTAAGTGAGGACTCGTATACCCGGATGCTCGCTTATATGCGCAGTCTCCCGGTTCCGGTGGCTGTGATTCTGTGTAAGAGAAAGCTGCATACCCTCTTCTCCCTTTCTCTGAACGGGGTGCTCCTCTTCGGCCTTATTTATGCCATGAGCGGACAGATTCGAAGCGAGTTGACTATCCCTGCTTATCTCTCCTTTGCATTAATTTGGACAGGGTTCGCACTTGTGATGTCGGGGCTGTACACTTTCATTGAATTGCTGGTTAGCGGTAAAATATATTTCTGTCTTCTCCTGCTCATCGTGTTGCTGTGCATGGGTGCGGCCCTGCTGGTCTGGGAGTTCGGAGGGAATCTGTTCCTCTACAGCTTACAAAATGCGAAGGAATGGGGCTTAGCCTCCCCGTTGATGTGGTCAACGCTGTTGCTGGGAACCGTATCCGTGCAGCTGTTTTCCAAATGGACCATCTATCGGCTGAAGAGCCGTGATCTCGTATGAGGGGACTGAAGGATAGGGAGGATCTCCGGGTGGCCGGAGCGTGGAAAGCGGGTGTGAATCATGTGGATACCGATACAAATTAACGAGAATAGCGCTGAGCCGCTGTACCACCAGATCGAAACCCAGCTCAAATCGCTGATTATCAGCGGAACCATCACCGAGGGTACACTTCTGCCGTCGATCCGGGAATTTGCCGGTGACCTGAAATGCAGCGTAATCACTGTGCGCCGTGTCTATCAGGATCTGGAGGCCGAGGGTCTGCTGCGTACCAGACAGGGTACAGGTACCTTTGTCTCCCATGTGGGTGAAGGAGCGATGGAGGGATACAAGAAGGAAGCCATCCGCAAAGCACTGGAGAGTGCAGTGGATGTCGGCTTGTCCGTACAATGCTCTGAAGCGGAGCTGATGGAACTGTTTCGGGAAATTGTAAAGCACAAATATGGATCACAGGAATGAAAGGTGGGGACTTTCAATGGTACAGCAGGCCATAGAGCTGCGTAATGTGAGCAAGAAGCGACGGCGGGGCAAGACGATAGGACCGCTTGATCTGAAGCTCCCGCAAGGCTATATTACCGCACTGGTGGGACAGAATGGGTCCGGAAAAAGCACACTGCTGCACATGCTTCTGCAGCTGACATTTCCCGACGAGGGAGAGATCCGCTGGCTAGGGCAGCTTTATCCGGACGGGTTGCCGCTGTCGCTTCGCCAGCGTATAGCCTACGTGCCAGAAACCTCAGAAGTGGAAGAGAAGTTCTGGAGTGCCGGAGAGGCTGCTGAATTCCGCCGACACTGGTATCCGGATTGGGACCAGGAATATTTCGAGGAACTGCTGGCGAAATTTGAAGTGCCGCAAGGTGCGAAGCTGGGGAAGATGTCCAAGGGAGAGCGCCGTAAGTTCGAGATTGCTGCCGCTCTGGCACCCCGCCCACAGCTGCTCCTGCTGGATGAACCCTCCTCGGGGCTGGACCCTTTCGCCTGGAAGGCTATGGTTGAGACGCTGCGCAAATATATGGATGCTACCGGTGCTACCGTGGTGATCTCCACCCACATTATTGAAGAAGTGCGGCGGCTCGCAGATTATATCGTGCTGATGCATCAAGGGAGCCTGCTCGGAATGGCCGAAAAGGATAGTCTGTTCGGCTCCTGGAGCGAGCTTTGGGTCCAGGTGGAGAATGAAGAGGAGCTGAGGGAGCTTGCAGGGGAGTTGCCGGGAGCATTGCATTTTGATATGCAGACACCGGGTGTGGCTTCACTCATTACCCCGCAAGCTCAGCAAAATGAGAAACGCATGCAGAATTTAGGCGTAAAGGTTATTAAGAGCCGGATGCTCGAGCTGGATGAGATCTTAAGCTTATGGACACAGGGGCATCGCCCGATTCTGATTGACCAGGAGAGAGGGGATTAGAAGAATGGAAGCTTTGAAGCTGGAACAGGTAGTGAAGCAGTATGGAGAGAAGACCGCAGTAAACGGAATCAGCCTGAAGGTGGAGCAAGGTGAGATTTATGGACTGCTCGGAGCCAACGGCGCCGGCAAAACAACGACGATGCGCATGGTGCTTGGACTGATCTATCCCGATGAGGGAAAGATCCTCTATAATGGCAAAACGTTCAGTGATGAACTGCAGCATCTGATGGGATACCTCCCGGAGGAACGCGGGCTGTACCCGAAGGTTAAGGTTAGTGATCAGATTATCTATCTGGCCCGGCTGCGCGGTATGTCGGCCAGTGATGCGGACAAGAGCCTCCGCTTCTGGCTGGACCGCTTCGACGTTCCGGATTATTACAATAAGAAGATTGAAGAGCTGTCGAAGGGCAATCAGCAAAAAATGGGCTTCATCGCCGCAGTTGTCCACAAACCGCAAATTCTGGTCCTCGACGAGGCTTTCAGCGGCCTGGATCCGGTCAACGTGGAACTGCTTAAGGATACTGTAAGGGAGTTGCGTGACCAAGGTACAAGCATTCTGTTCTCCACCCACCGGATGGAGCATGTGGAAGAGCTGTGCCGCAATATCACAATTCTCGACCGTTCCAATACAGTAGTGCAAGGGGATATTCGTGAGATCAAAAAGGGTTACCCGCGCGAAGAAGTTGTGCTGCGGACGGTGGGCGAAGTAAGCGGCCTGGATCTGATTCCTGGAGTTAGCGCGGTGCAGAAGCAGGAGCGGGGTTATGTGCTCTCCATCAGCGAGATTGGTGCAGCACAGCGTATTCTCCAGCATGCGATGTCGGCCAATGAAATTGAGCATTTTGAAATCAAGGAACCAACCTTGAACCAAATCTTTATCAGAGCGGTGGGTGAATCTCATGAATAAGATGGGGACAATTATTAGCTTTACCTTTAAAAACAAAGTGAGAACCAAATCCTTCATGATTACAACATTAATTCTGGTGCTGCTGCTGAGCATCGGGATGAACGTGCCATACCTCATCAAAGTGTTTCAAGGTGATAATGGAGCGAAGAATACACAGATCGGTGTAGTGGCTGAACAGGGGAACCGTGCCGCTGAGCTCCTGCTGGCGTATGCGCCGCCTGCAACTCCGAAAGCTGATGCAGATAAAGATAAGGACACTGTGTCTTTTAAGGCTTTTGCCTCGGCGGATGATGCTGCCCTGAAGCAGGGATTGGACGACGAGAAAATCGAAGGCTACCTTACCTTTGATGCCAAAGGCACGGAAGGCGTCCCTCCAGTAACCTACCATAGTAAGGACGGAGAACTGGATGGAGATTTGCAGACTTACCTTCAGACTGCCCTGCAACAGATCAATACAAAGCTGATCGTAGGTGATAAGCTGACTCAAGCACAGGTAGCGGCGATGTTCGCGCCGGTGTCTATCGGAACCCAGCAGCTCAGTACGGATGGAACGGACAGCGGAGCAGCAGATAAATCAAAGCCAGCTATCAATTATGTTATCGTCTATGTGCTTCTGATCCTCTTCTTCATGTCGATTACCATGACCGGGAATATGATTTCGGCAGAAGTCACCTCGGAGAAAAGCTCCCGTATCATGGAGATTCTGATTACCAGTGCTTCACCGCTAACGCAAATGTTCGGCAAGGTGATCGGGATCTTCCTGGTCGGCTTGATGCAGATTGCCGTTATCTCGGCAAGTATCGCCATCAATCTGATGCTTCCGCATAACGCCAGCATATTGTCTGATTTTGACCTGGATCTTGGACAATTAAATTACGGTATTCTCATATACGGACTAATCCTTTATGTGCTGGGCTTCTTCCTGTATGCTCTGATGTATGCTGCTGTAGGCTCCATTGTGAGCCGCACGGAGGATCTGGGCCAGGCTGTGATGCCGGTAATGATGTGTACCTTTGTGGCCTTCTACATTCCGTTGTTCAGCATCTCAGCTCCTAATACCATGCTTATCAAGGTGGCAAGCTTTGTGCCCATCACTTCACCGCTCAGCATGCTGCTGCGCATCGGTATAGGGGACGTTGCCTTTTGGGAGATTGCTGTATCACTCATCATCTTGCTCGCAACCACATTTGGACTGGGCTGGCTCGCCGCCAAGATCTACCGTACCGGTGTGCTGATGTACGGCAAACGCCCAAGCATCAAAGAGATCAGAAAAGCGATGAAGGCTTACAAGATTTAAGCGGAATAAGCGCAGTCATTGAGAACAAGTAGCAGTATTTGTTAAAAACCTTGAAGGGCCTAGGCCTTTTGAGGTTTTTTTGCGTTAAGGTATTCGAAATGTAATAAAAAATGGATTGCTCTGCCAAACCAGTGTCGCCAGTTCGAAAGCCAGTTCAGGTTGTTCGCTGCCAATCAGCAGTGCAATTAATTGCCGGTTATGCCCCAAGTCCTTGCTGGAATATTGACGAATGAATCTGCTCAACACTTCTTCCCCCTTTGTGCCGGAAATAACTTCATTCAGCGCTTCTGTAAGTTTCGGTGAAAGAGTTGTGGTGTCAGCAGTAGCCAATGCAGTTGACGCTTCACTTTGCTTGCTCCATGCGATCATCTGTAAAGTCTTCGAGATCGTGTTATTTAACATGAGGGAAAACACAGAGGGCATAGTATGTGATGCTCTAAAATTAGTATTACTGAATAAGCAAGAGATATTTTTTGATCCTTCTTTTTTGGGTATAAATGTTGGGGGCTCAGATGTTGAAGAATTATGGATTAATAACCAAAAAGAACGCTTCGACCCAGTTTTAACTATAATAAACTTTTAAAGTTACATTGTGCTTATGATTCAACTACTTCTCGTCCGTTATACGTAAGGTAGTCTTTCAAGGGTCAGCAAGATTTTTTTTCCGTAGCGACCAGCCTGGAATGAGATTACCTATGATGAAATAAATTGTATAGAGACTTCAACAGACAGTGTGGTTGAATCATACAGCTATGATAATAAACCGGGTTAAAAGCACACTTTCTTAAAATGATTTGCAGGATATGGAGTATACCTATGACAAACTAAACCCGTATAACCCATAAAGGTCTTCGCATTTCCAAATCGAGTGAATGAACATACCTCAGCTACGATACCTGTGGCTGTCGTTTCAGCAACGCCAGTATTGGGAGACTACCCAAGGCTATTACAATTCCAACATTGACTGGGTACATGATTTTCTAAAACAGTTCCAATAATAGAATCAGACCTTGGGGGCATAATCCTTAAGGTCTTTCTTTTTATCCCACCCAGTGCCGAATGAATCGGGCGGCTAAGAAGAAATGCTCACTATCCCCGTATGAGATTTTCTCAAGACCCCTGTTCGCACAATTCCTTTCAGTGCTTGTATTTATTCCTCTATAATTTACCAAGACCCTTGGGAGCAATCTTCAAGGTCTTGATTGATCGGACCCAATGCCCAATGAATCGGTGGCTGACAAACTTACAAAGTTTTGAAAAACATACCGTATAGAAAACACCAGTCTCCGGCATTCGTTATCTGTTCATCTGGCGGAATCATGCCGTATGGTGTACCTTAGTAAGTAAGGAGTGGTAATGTTGATGAAAAAAAGACAAACGCCCTTGATGGTAGCGGCTTCGATCCTGTTGATTATCCTCAGCAGCCTGATTGATTCAGAAGGTTCAACCTGGCTGGGTGCGCTACAGACGTTATTACTGGGTATCGGATTATTAGGGTGCTGCATGGCATTCTTGAGATTCGCCAAGGGCGGCAAAGGCACAAAAGACAAGAATAGCAAAAAAGGCAAAAAATAATAAAAACGGAATAGAAGCCGTGGCTGGTTGCCACGGCTTTTTTGCGGCTTAAGAAATTATTTATGTCTAAAACTATGGAAACTCCGATTGAAAAGTGAGAGGGATAAACGGAAGAAACGAAGTGATTCAATAGATGGTAAAGCCAGAGGGAGCAATAAGAAGTGGGTGTCATTACCGTGATTCATAGGGTTGGCCGTGATTTGAAGTTTAACCCACTTAAGTACCTTTGAATTGAGTGTAGGCAGGGAAATCGGCGGAATGAGAGGTAGAAATACCTCTGGTCGCGCCATAAACGGGCTAGCGGGCGGAATGAGAGGTAGAAATACCTCTGGTCGCGCCATAAACGGGCTAGCGGGCGGAATGAGAGGTAGAAATACCTCTGGTCGCGCCATAATCAGGCTAGCGGGCAGAATGAGAGGTAGAAATACCTCTGGTCGCGCCATAAACAGGCTAGTGGGCGGAATGAGAGGTAGAAATACCTCTGGTTGCGCCATAAACAGGCTAGCGGGCGGAATGAGAGGTAGAAATACCTCTGGTCGCGCCATAACCGGGCTAGCGGGCAGAATGAGAGGTAGAAATACCTCTCATTCTGGACGGTACCTTAAGCGATACTCTGTATCGCTGCTTCAGCAGCATAGGCTCTCTGTACAGGACTGCAAATCCGTTTTGGCCTACAGTGCTGTTCACTTTAGCCGGCAGATAAACTGGATTTCGGCAGTGCAGCTTCATGTCCTGCCAGTAGTTCACGCATTTGCCGGAGCTGTGCCTTAAGCTCTGGCATGCTTTTCATGAGGATCGGACTGATCTCCGCCAAGGGGAGCCGCAAGCCATACCGGAGCGCATGCACAAGCTGGTCCTCCCAGGAGAGACAAGCTGTACTGCTGGCCTTACGGCCTTGTGCAATCCGGAAGCAATGCCGGATGCATTCGCGGTAGGCCAGAAGAGAGAAGCTCTGCGGGTCGCAGCCCTTTCGGAGATAAGGTATATACAGCTCTGTGAAGCTCTTCACGGCAGCCTCCTCCGCTTCAGAACCCTGTCCCAGCAGCAACCTGCAGAGCGTAAAGATATTTCCGCTATACTTCTCAACATATTCCGCAAATTCGGATGCGGAAACCGACATGCGCGATTCCATTCCTGTATTCCTCCCCGGATTAGATATACTACTTTTCACCTAGCCCCGGCCGCTCTCCCGGCGAAACCCCGTTACCTCACTAATTTCCGCAAAAAAGCCGCAGCAGAGGAGAACCTCTGCTGCGGCTTCGGTACAGGCTTAAATAAACCTGGCGCTTAAGCTTGGCGGGTTAAGATCTCTCTCTATACGCTTACGAGGTTAGCTGTCGGATTCGGACGGTGAGAGTCGCCCTACCTTGTGAGACCGCACTTCTGCAGTCTCCTTAGGATTCACCCCAATAAGGCCTTGTGGCCCGGTGGTTCCCCCGTTTCCCGTGTGCCGGGAATTCAGCGTTCATGTAATTTTTCATGAATTACTTTCAAAACGAATCATACTGCTTCGGGGAGGTCTTTGTAAAAAAGGAAAAGGGAGTTGCTGCGCCAATTTCACGTTGAAATCGGATAATTCGAAGGAAATAAACAGATAAAACCATATATCTTACTGCATATCGGCCCATTATCTCATTCGCACGCCTGTTTTTATTTCTGCCTCAAAATACGGGTCATTCCTTAGGCAAGACAAAAAGGGTATTCAGGGGCAAACAGCTCCCGGATACCCTTTTGTTCAAGTTAAACCAATGAATCCGTACGCGGCATTCTCCTGCCAGCGTTCCGGCATATTTATTTCGTAGCTGCGATAAGCTCCTTCAGCTCGGGCAGATTGAACCCTTTGACGACATGTGCCCCGGCTACTGTAACAGGAACGCCCATGAAGCCCAGCTTCTCAACTTCTTCCTGATAAACCGTGCTGGTCATTACATCCCGTACCTCAAAAGGAATGTCCTGCTCCTTCATCAGCTGTTTCACCTGATTGCAGTCACTGCAGTTGGCTGTAGAATAAATGATTACAGGTTGGCTCATTGGCTCACAGCTTCCTTGAGGGCATCGCGGGTGATTTTCCAGTGGGAGGTGTTCCACCGGACTTCACCATCTTCCAGCAGGAAGATTTGCGGGGACTCATGCTTGATGCCGAAATCTTCGGCAATCTGGTTGGAGACCGGACGGTCTTCAATCACATGAACCACAGCAGCGGGAGTTCCGGAGCTCTGGACATAAGCCTGGAATTCTTCATTCGCCTTGGCGCTGATCGGGCAGGTGGTACTGTGCTTGAAGAGCAGTTTTTTACCGGGTTGTGCAATGTATTGATGCAATTCATCAAGACTGCGGATTTGTTGTATGGACATTAGGGGTTCACCCTCCTGGTAGTTTATTTTGCTAACAATTCGGTTGTTAACAATGATATTCCTGATTGTAACATAGTTCAAAATTAAATCAAAAGGAAGAATCAGCAGGGAATGCATTAGCAGAATAGTCCAGCAGAGGACGTTGAATAATGACAATTCCCATGCTAAGGTGTAGGGGATATGGCGATTTATGTATATTGATGTCTGATAAGAGGGAGTGACCCATTCCATGAAAAAGGCTGCTTGTGTTACCGGTGCCGACCGGGGACTCGGGTTTTTCCTTGTGCGTTGGCTTCTGGAGAATAAATATAAGGTTTTTGCCGGGCAGTACCTGGAAGAATCGGAAGCGTTGGAAATACTCAATACAAAATATAAAGAACAGCTAGTTCTGGTTCCGATGGACATCGGCAGCAGCGACAGCGTAAAGTGCGCGGCACGAACTATTGCAGGACGCACAGGGCATCTGGATATGATCATCAACAATGCTGGAATTATTGACCGTGCGGATGATGCCACCATGCTGGTAGATATGGATGACACCGCGATGGCACGCATTTATAATGTGAATACGCTTGGCTCTCTGCGGGTGAGCAATTCGCTGATGGGCCTCCTGCTGCAAGGCAAGCAAAAGCTAATTGTGAACATCTCCTCTGAAGCCGGCAGCATCAGCCGCAATCAGCGGATTAACATGTACGGTTATTGTATGTCCAAGGCGGCACTTAATATGCAGTCCTCTTTACTGCACAATCATCTGCGGGTCATGGGCGGCCAGGTGATGGTTTTTCATCCGGGTTGGCTCCAGTCCTACATGAACGGTGACAAGAATGAGGCAGCCCCTATTCCCCCTGAAGAATCCGCCCGCAAAATTATGGGAATCGTGCAGGAGCATAAGACGCATATGGGCATGGAACCGGCTTATCTTGATCTGGACGGCAATCCTTGGCCCTGGTAAGAACAACTCTCGCTAAGAGAAAGGCGTAGATAAAAGATGACAGAATGGAAGGCACTGGCGCTGGGAAGCTATACAGAGGTTAAATATCATCCGTTCTCCGGGGTGGACCACGTGTTTGAGGAGTTATTTACCGGGAAGCTGGACGTGAAATCCACGGAAGATTACTCATTGCTCAGTCCGGACAGCCTATCGGCTTACAAGCTTGTGATAGCGTATACAGAATTTTCGGACAACAAAATAGCTCCTGAACAGAGCGGGGCACTGCTCTCCTATGTAGCTAACGGCGGCGGACTGCTCGTAGTGCACAATGGGATCTCACTGCAGCGTAACCAGGAGCTGGGTGTGATGCTGGGAGCGCATTTCACGCATCATCCGGCCTATACTGAGCTTCACATGACAGTTCCGGCAACAGGCCATCCGATCATGCAGGGGATTACCGACTTTGTCATCGAGGACGAGCCGTATTATTTTGACATGCAGCCCTATTTTGAAACGACGGTGCTGGCGGAGTATTTCCACGAGGGGGCCCATCATGCGGCAGCCTGGTGTCATGAGTTCGGGATGGGGCGAGTTGTGTATCTGATGCCGGGCCATCATCTTCCTTCCTTTTCCGTAGAGCCGTTCCGGCAGATGATTACAAGGGGCGGTCTGTGGGCGGCCGGATTACTGTAGTCCTTGATCATTTTAACAACATCATATGGATGGATAGTGTAAAAACCAACGGAAGCGTTAGACTGCTGTTGGTTTTTTGGTTGTTTGGCTGCTCCCGGCGATAAAAAGCCTTGACCCTGACACTGGTGTTAGGGTTTATACTAAGAACAGACCATTTCTCATGAACCCCGGGGAGAACAGACCATGAAAATAGGTGAGCTTGCCGCACGGACGGGTGTCAGCATCCGTTCTCTGCGATATTATGAACGTCAGGGCTTGATCACTCCGCTCCGCCAGGCCAATGGATACCGAGAGTATTCGCTCTTGTCCGTGGAGACGGTGGAGACGATCAAACTGTATTTGAATCTGGGCTTATCGACCGAGGAAATCGCCGGTTTCTTGAATTGTGTACTGAAGAAAAAAGAGGCTTTCTGTGCAGAAGTGATGCCGCTGTACCGCAGCAAGCTGGAGGATATTGAGCGTCAGCTCCTGCAGCTGAACCAGATCAAGCAGAATTTGGAGGAACGGATTGCTTCCATACAGCAGGAGCAGCAGGAATCAGAATAACCTGAATATATTCTTAGACTGATAAGGAGGAGTTAACAATGACTGTTATAAATGCCGGGCACGCCGATACCGTTCGGAGACAGCTGCAGGAAGGCGGAACTGTGCTGGTAGATTACGGAGCGCCATGGTGCGCGCCTTGCCGGGGTCTTCTGCCGGTTCTGGAGGAACTGGATGAAGAGTATGGCAGCAATATCACGATCCTCAAAGTGAATTGCGATGAGCTGCCGGAGCTGGCTGCAGAAGCGGGAGTCATGGGCCTCCCTACCGTGATCGTATACAATGGGGGGCAGCCTATGGAAAAGCTGGTAGGACTGCGCCCGAAATCGGCTTATCAGGGCGTGCTGGACAAATTTGCTGCCGCGAATAGCCGGTAAACGCAGGAAAGGCAGGAAGCCGCATAATGCTTGGCTTCCTGCCTTTTTGTTAAAATATAAGAATTTATATGTTTCACGCTATAAATTATCCTTCTATTTCTCGCTGAAACGGATACCATCCTTAAAAGGACGGCGAAGCCGTTTCCACTTGTGGGAAAAATTATAAATGGAACGAAGTGCGGTTATTTCGCATTCAATGGGAACGGTACCACTTCATTATGGTGCAGCGCTTCGAGCACTTCAGCATGGAGTTTGTCCGTGAATTCAGTCCATACCTTAAGGCTGACCCCCAGCTCATCACGGCCAATGGATTGGATCACTTCCAGCCATCCCCGTTTATCGTTAATAGTACCGAGCTGCTCCTGGATGTCTTTGTAGATTTCCTCATGGGCGTGAAATTTCTGGTTGAGCGCAAAGGAAGCGGCACCGGCGGTATAACGCAATTCCTTGGCGGCAATCCGCAGCTCATGCAGCGCATCGAAGGCTTCTTTGGATTCGGCCTCAGGACCCTTAAACAGGGTCTTGCAGGCTTTTTTCTTCTGCTCGAAAGCGACCTCAAGCTCACGCATGACAACATTCGCATCTCTTTTGGCCGCCAGTGCCTCGAGATCGCTGCTAAGGAATGCCTCCCATTTGGCATCCAGCGCTTTGCCGCACAGCTTGGGCAGTTTGGTGCTCAGTTTCTTGCGGTACTTCTTCCGCTCGTTCCTCTCGTACTGGATAACAGCCTTGAGCAGCTTGGCCGATTTGGCTTCTCCGGCTTCCTCCGCTTGCTCCCGTCTATCCTTGAAGGATTCAATCAGCACGTCCGCGTCTCTAACCTTGCCGAGTCTTTTTTGCGCCTCTTTGAAGGTACTATACAGATCTGCTGTCACCAGATGCTCCGGATCTAGAATGGACAATAGCGTCAGCAGCTTACGGCAGTTCACTCTGGCCTGATGGGTATCTTCATCGCCGAACTCCTTCAGCGCATCCTTGCTGTAATCACGGAAATTGAGATAGAGCTTGTTCAGCGCCAGCTCCCATTGTCTGGCTTTGCTGATTTGCCGTTCCTTCACGGTTAGCAGGTCAGTCATACGGCATCACTCCTTAATGGTTGTGTATAGCATGAGCTTTGGGGCGGGACGAATGCTCTTCATATATCTTAAGGATAACGCTATCATCCTGCTTTTTCAAATGAAGGTGCTGCCCTGAGCTTCGCTGCTGCACCCCGGATCGGTTACAATGGGAATATTGCCGGTATTGTAAAATAGTACAGGAAGACGGAGTATTCGACGGCAGTCTGCAGGAAGCCAGTAAGTGTGGATGTCTTGATTACGCGAAAGAGGAAAGCGATGGTCACCGGGAGGGTTTATGGATGAGCGGAGAATACAAAAAGCAGGGGCAAGGGCAAGAGCGGGTTCAAGCGCAGGAGCAAGCAGTAGAGCAAAGACATTTGTACGAGCGAGTGCAGGAGCAGGGGCAGGTCCTGTTCCAGGAGTCTGAGCCTGAGCAGGTGCATCCGTCTGCGGGGTTGCTCCCGCCGGTTATGGCGCTCTTTGAGCACCTGGCGGCAGGGGAATCATCACCGGAAAGCGCAGACTCCGGAAGGATAGCGGATGCAGCAGAAGCCGCGGCGATGCAAGAGCCCGTTGAAGCGGTTGCCGGAGATATGCTGCTCCCGTTCGCGTTCGAGGAGACGCTCTGCAGGGATGTGGGTGCGGGCCTTGTTCCGCCGTCTGTACATCTATGGAGCCATCCCGGCGGAGTGGCATTGGGCCTGCGGGACAGCAAGCTGCCGCGGGCAGCTGAAGCCATGGCCGCGCTGGAAGAGCAGAGCTACCGTACAGCGGTGCGGCACTCCGGCGGCGCGGCTGTGCCGCTGGATGCCGGCATCGTCAACGTATCGCTGCTGCTCCGCAAAAGTCCGGGCAAGCTGGACTTTCATGATGATTTCCGGCTGCTGGCTTCGCTGATCACAGAAGCCGTTGCGGTCAGCCATCCACAGGCAGCGGCACAGATTCGGGCAGGCGAGATCGCCGGGTCCTATTGCCCGGGCGACTTCGATCTGGCCATCGGCGGCCGCAAATTCTGCGGCATCGCCCAGCGGAGGCAGAGCAGCGCGTACTTCGTGCACGCGTTCGTGATCGTCTCCGGCTCCGGGCTGGAGCGCGGGCATTTGATCCGCGGCTTCTATGATACCGCCGCGGATGGCGATGACGCGCTGGACTATCCGCGCGTCATGCCGCAGACCCTAGCCGCGCTTGGCGAGCTTGGCGGACCGGCTTCGGCGGATGTATTCGCCGAAGGATTCCGCCAGGCCCTGGCCCGGCGCGGCGTCAAGCTTCAGCCTGCGGCCGGGCTGGCGGCCGCAGGGTACAAGCTCCAGTACACCGATATCCGTGTACTGGAGGCGGCGCGGGTGCTGCGTGAACGCTACGCCCGCTAAGCTGTGTCATGGCCGGTCGAAGCGAACCGGCCTTGCTCTATAGCCGGTGTAATGTAGCATCACCGGCATAGCAGAAAGTGCCGCATCTGCTGATAGATTCAGCAGGTGCGGCACTTTTTTGCGTCTAAAGTTCAATTGGATGTGCCCCGTACAATCGGCTGGCGGATCAAAGATACAGCTCCGGCCTCCGGTCGGAGAAAACCGGAATCTGCGCACGAACCTCCCGCACCTTATGTACATCAATCTCTCCGCTCAGAATTTCCTCGTTCTCCGAAGCTTCGCAGACCACCTCGCCCCAGGGATCAATGATCATCGAATGGCCGGCAAAGGTGTTCGCGGGATCTTTTCCAGTACGGTTGCACGCAACGACATAACATTGATTCTCAATCGCCCGGCTGATCAGCAGTGCCCGCCAGTGGGCAAGACGCGGCAGCGGCCATTCGGCACTGATGAACAGGACTTCGGCACCGAGCGCCGTATGGGCGCGGACCCATTCGGGGAAGCGGATATCGTAGCAGATCAGTCCGGCGCAGCTTGTCCCGTTCAGAGTGAACAGACCCTTGGCTTCTCCAGGATGCAGATACAAGTGCTCATCCATCAGGCGGAACAGATGCAGCTTGCTGTATTCGCCGGCGATCGCTCCGGTGCGGCTGAACACATACATGCTGTTGGTTATGCCGTTGTCCTTCTTACTGGCGACGGAGCCGGCCACAATATGGATGCCGAGCTCGCGGGCCAGTCCTGACATCAAAGCCTTCGTGGCCTTCCCCTCAGGGTCGGCAATGTCCGCAAGCCGGGTTAAATCATATCCGGTTGTCCACAGCTCGGGAAGAACCACACAATCCGTCCCCTGAGCAGCAGCTTCACGGATTTTACGTTCTGCGGCAGCATAATTTACCTGGGGATTGCCAAATGCTATATCGAGCTGAAGCAGGGAGATTTTCATGTAACAGCCCTCCTTTTTGGGTCGAGCACTACACTTTGATTCTACGGGTAAGCGGCTGCCGGGGCAAGTTGAAAGGCCAATTGAAATTATTAGTTGACGGGTCAAGGATAAAGGTGTAAAGTGATGAATGTCAAAAAGGTTTTGTGCAATCTATTTGTGTTAGGGGGTTAATCTTGACTGAACATCTGCCTGAGGAAGACCGCATCTTTGAACGGCTGCAGGCGCTGAACAAAGCCATTACACCGACCTTCGAGCGCTGTGCGGGCATAAGCCCCACCCGTCTCCGTCTGCTTCATGAGCTGTTTCAGGTTACTGAGATCAGCCAGATTTCACTGCAAAAGCAAGTAGACATCGATGCTGCGGCCATCACCCGTCACTTAAAGGGGCTGGAGGAGAATGGCATGGTCTCCCGACGCAATAATCCCGATGACAACAGAGTGACCCTGGTCTCGCTGACTGCGCAGGGAAGAGACAAAATCCGTACGTACAAGGAAGAGAAGAGCCGCTTCATCGGCAGTCTGCTCGCCGGTTTTGATGAACCAGAGCGCGCTCTGCTCGCAGATATGCTTGTCCGGCTGCAGCATAATATCAACTTGCTGTAGCCATTAACTATAATCCAACTATAAAAGGAGTTTATTATTCATGAATGCAACCAGAACCAATGATTTCACAAGTATTATCACAGGCCGCCGCTCCATCCGTAAATACGACACATCTGTCAAAATTTCGAAAGAAGAAATGACTGAAATCCTTACCGAAGCCACGCTGGCCCCTTCCTCGGTGAACATGCAGCCTTGGCGGTTTCTTGTGATCGAAAGTGCGGAAGGCAAAGCCAAGCTCGCGCCTATCGCCAAGTTCAACCAGCTTCAGGTAGAGACCTCTGCGGCCATGCTTGCCGTGTTCGGAGATTTGAACAATTTCGATTATGCCGAAGAAATCTACGGCACCGCTGTAGAGCGCGGACTGATGCCTGCGGACGTAAAAGAAAGACAGCTTGCTGCGCTGGGTGCACATTTCGCGAAACTGCCTGCAGATATCAACAGAGAAACGATCATGATTGACGGTGGCCTCGTCTCCATGCAGCTGATGCTGGCTGCACGTGCCCACGGCTATGACACCAACGCCATTGGCGGCTTCGAGAAAGACCAGATCGCCGAAGTCTTCGGTATGGACAAAGAGCGCTATGTTCCAGTCATGCTGATCTCCATCGGTAAAGCTGCTGAAGAAGGTTACGCCTCCGTCCGTCTTCCTATCAACACCATTGCACAGTGGAAATAAGAGGCGTAAGCTCATATATGTAAGTCCACGTTTCTAACATAAACTTAGCCTATGCTAGAACTTGAGTTTATGCTTACAAAACTTTTAGGAGGACTAATCAATGATTATTATTCATGCCGTAATGCAAGTAAATCCTGCGCATAAGGAAAAATTCCTGGCTGAGGCGAAACAGCTGTTAGCCGCAACCCATAAAGAAGAAGGCAACCTTTCTTATGAGCTGTACAATCATTTCGAACAGGAAAACACCTATATCATGATCGAAACCTGGCGCGATATGGAGGCTGTAGCCAGCCATAATACAAGTGCTCATTTGACCGGATTTGCAGCGAAAGCGCCTGAGTTCCTGACCGCTCCGCTGGACCTTAAGGAATATATAACGGAGAACCGGCCGGCAAATAATCTGTAACCGGAAGATGAAATCCTGCAGTGAATCATTTTGAGCCATCCACCGGGTTACCGTTAACCTGTTGGAGCTGTTCAGTGAAGTGGATCACAGGGTTGAAATGAATGTAATACATTCTTTGAAGCAAGGGGAAGTTTCAAGAGCCGGACGGGCTGTTGAAACTTCCCCTGTTTGTTTCGAAATATAAGCATTTATAGGTTTTGCTCTATACCGATAGAATCGGGTGGTGAGGAAATAACACGTACGGTACGTTTATTGACGGGCGATCCGGGGTATCTAACCTTAGCCTGATTCGACCTGTCATTTGTTCGCTGGCCCTGAACTGATAGGATCCCCCTTAAGACGGATGGAGGACTTGCCAATGAAGAATATACATATTAATGCCAGAATCTCCTTCGGAGAATGGGATCAAGAGCTTCAGCAGGATGTTATCGATTTTGTGAATTATTATATTTCGGGCGGATCCCTGAGGGCGGTTGCTGACCCGTCAGAACGGGTTTCGTCATTGATTGCCGCAGCTCTGGAAGGAGGCGCTGCCCGCGCATACCGGCAGGAAATTGGCGGCGTAATCACAGAGTTAAGGCAGCTCACTGAATTACCGGGTTTCAGTACGGAGCTGCTTGAACAGCTTGCCGCTGAGGTCAGCCGGCTGGATTCGGGTAAGCTCCGGGCACTGGCTCCGCGGACTACCCGTAATAACCAGGTCGACGCCTATGTGAACGGCCCGCAGTGTCTGGAAATGCTTCTTGAGGAAATCGCCAAGGCCCGGCGTTATATTCATCTGTCCGTCATGCTGTTTTTTAATGATGATTCAGGCAACCGGATTGCGGCAGCGCTGCTGCATGCATTGGATCGCGGGGTTCAGGTCCGGCTGATGGTGAATTACACTGTCACTGCCCTGGGGTATGGACATAACCTGGAGGTCGGAAGATTCTCGGAAATCTCGGACCGGCTGGAGCAGGCGGGAGCGAAGCTACAGGATACCTTCCACTCCTACTATTCTGCTATGGAGTGGAGTAGGAGACGGGCTGAATTGAAGGCTCAGGGTATACCTGAGAGCATCCTGTTCCTGCAGGATAAAGTGCAGGAGGACGTTGAGCTGACGGGGCTGAATGTGATTGACCACCGCAAATTCATGATTATCGACGGGATCACCTCTATCGTGGGCAGTCTGAATATTGGAGATCAATATACGTTTGCCACACCGATTGAAGCCTCTGCCTCGGTACAGGTGGATGGGCGCCCGATGGGCGTTCCAGTCCGTGAGGAGGAGTGGCATGACGGCTGTTTTCGTATCCGGGGAGCAGCAGCGCTGCCGCTGAATGCCGTGTTCCAGTCCAGATGGCTTCTGCTCGGAGGGGATTTCTATGATCCGGAGGATGCATTGTATCGTTCTGAAGGCAATACAGATTTCGGCTCAGAGGAATGTACGCTGTTTGTGAGTTTTCCCGGAAACCCGGTCAATCTGATTCAGCAGTATTATCTGGATCTGATCACGTATGCTGCCGATGAGACGGTCATTGTGAACCCGTATCTGATTGACCATGCTTTCTGGGACCGGCTGGGCGGGCTCGGACCGGAGCGCTCCTGCCATCTTACGATCTGCAATCCGCTGGAGGTCAATGACCATCCCACCAACCGTGCAGCCGTGCGCAGCAATATGTATGTCCCTTTTTGCAATGGGGTGTCTTTTTATGACTACAGTGCCACAGAACGCTTTTCCCATTGGAAAATCACCTATGACCACAGGTCGCACGCGGTGTTCCACGGCTCATATAATATCAACGAAAGAAGCGCCTGCCACGATTTCGAGCTGGGGCTGCTGGTGAAGGGAGAGGCCTTTGCAGCAAAAGTAAAAGCTATGATAGACTTTGACCTCAGCGTATCACGCAAAATCACTGATAAGAGGGAATTCTTCAAGCACCCGTGGATGCACCCCAGCACTTATGTGAATACAGCAACCCGGAATTATACCTGATCGCGCAGCGGGCCGGATGTCATGTATAATATGCAGTAAATCCTAGCAAATGGAGCCATTGCGATGAATATCATAATACAAAAGATAGGCCTGAAGAAGGACGAGGTGTTTTTTAAAGCGGATGCCGGAGAGGGTAGAGGAATCTGGTGCGGAGCTCAGGTGAAGCCGGGGGACCTTGCTGAGGTAGAATTCGAAATCCCGGTACTGCTTATGCGCTGGGTGGACATCATTCCGGCAGGCGGAGGAGAGCACGGCATCCGTTTGGAAGGCGATATTGTGGTGCTTACCGGGGTGCTGGACAATATCGAGGAGGATGGAACCGGCTGTCTGCAGCTGGACGGAGAGCTAATCATGTTCGAAAGCCTTGGTGAGCCGATGGCGCTGGGCAGCCTGGTGGAAGTCAGGACCCGGGAGATCCGGTTGTATCCGATCTTTCTGTGAATAAGGCATTCGTCTATCAAATTAACCCATTGGCATAGCCACTCTTGGCTAAATAGGCTAAGATAAATAGTATTCAAGAAGTAAGCTATGAGGAGCAGAGGTTCAATGAACAGCGATATTCAGCAATTCAAGACAGAATTTTTTAAGGCGCTGGCTCATCCGATGCGGATTCGTATCCTGGAGCTGCTGAGCGAAGGCGAGAAGAATGTGAACGAGCTGCAGGCCATTCTCGGGTCCGAAGGGTCTGCCGTGTCCCAGCAGCTTGCCGTGCTCCGCGCCAAGAATGTAGTAGCCAGTGTAAAAGAAGGCACGACGGTGATTTACTCCCTGCGGGATCCCCTGATCAAAGACCTTCTGGCCGTAGCTAAGCAGATATTCGATAATCATCTGGTGAACGCAATCTCCCTTTTGGAAGGGATCCGCAGCGAATAACCCGGGGCCTCCCGGGGCGGATTACCCGTTGACAAGCGAGGCTTGCAGGAGTAATGTTGCTCTTATATTCAAATAATCAGATATTTAGAGAAAAGAAGGTTAAAGGATGACAGGGTGGGGCCGTTTCAAAGGCTATAATATTGCTTCGCTGCGTAAGGATCTCATTTCAGGGGTTATCGTAGGCGTCATTGCCATTCCTCTGGGGATGGCATTTGCTATTGCTTCGGGTGTGAAGCCTGAGTACGGAATTTATACAACCATAGTCGCAGGGATTATAATTTCTTTGTTTGGCGGTTCAAAGTTTCAGATCGGCGGACCTACGGGTGCGTTTATTCCTATTTTATTCGCCATTGCCATGCAGTATGGCTATGAAAACCTGCTGCTTGCCGGAATGATGGCCGGGATCATTCTTGTCCTCATGGGTCTGCTCCGGCTGGGGGTGCTGATTAAGTTTATCCCCAAGCCTGTAACGATCGGATTCACCGCAGGGATTGCCGTTATTATCTTCACGGGGCAGATCGCGAACTTTCTGGGCCTGAAGGATATGAAGCGGCATGAGAGCTTCGTGGACAACATGAAGGAGATTGGCCTGCATATCTCTACGATTAACCTGTACAGTATTCTGACGGCGGCCATTTGTCTGGCTGTGCTTATACTGGGGATGCGTTTTGCACCCAAAGTGCCAGGGGCACTGGTCGGACTGCTCTGTGCAACCCTCATAGCTGCACTGTTTTTCAGCGGCAAGGTGACTACGATTGGTTCTGCCTACGGGGACATTCCGAATACACTGCCGAGCTTCCACTTCCCGGTCATTACCTGGGAACGGATTAGGCTGCTGCTGCGACCTGCCTTTGTCATCGCTATGCTCGGAGCGATAGAGTCTCTGTTGTCCGCCGTGGTGGCAGACGGCATGTCAGGCAGCCGTCATAACAGTAACCGCGAGCTGATCGGACAGGGGGTTGCCAATATTGCTGCCCCTCTGTTTGGCGGGATTCCGGCTACCGGTGCAATTGCCCGGACCGCTACCAATATCAAGAGCGGAGCCGCTTCCCCCTTGTCTGGTGTGATCCACGGTGTAGTGGTATTTCTTATTCTGCTGCTGTTTGCACCTTATGCATCGAGTATTCCGCTAGCCGCGATGGCACCGATCCTGATGGTCGTAGCCTGGAATATGAGCGAACGCAAGGAATTCATTCATTTGCTTAAACTGAAGACCGGAGATTCGCTGGTGCTGTTCATTACGTTTCTGTTGACCGTCTTTGCCGATTTAACCGTGGCGGTGGAGGTTGGACTGGTGCTCGCTGTAGTCTTGTTCGTTAAACGGATGGGCGAGGTGCATCTGGTGTCCAAGGTGCTGCCTGATCCGGACTCAGTGAAGGTTGAAGCACATATGGTCACGGACAGCCATGACTGTCCGCAGATCGGTATTTATAATGTGGAAGGGCCGCTGTTCTTCGGAGCTGCCTACCGGTTCGAGAATACGATGCCTGGCTTCGGCCCAGATAAGCCAAAGGTTATTCTGCTGCGGATGGGCAAGGTGCCGTTTATCGACACCACCGGTGAAGCCAATCTGGCAGGGCTGGTGAAGAAGCTGCATGAGGATGGCGGCCGCCTGATGATCTCAGGCATTCAATCTCAGCCGCTCGAGCTGCTTAAGAAGACCGGGCTGTATGACAAGATCGGAGCAACGCAGTTCTATGAGCATACCGGAGAGGCAATCAATGATGCGCTTAAGGTCATTAACTATAATAAGTGTCTGGGCTGCCGTCATGCTGCCTTCAGGGAATGCGCAGCCTTTGCCGGACTGGATGAAACGTCTGGCCGCAGTGCCTTCAAAGGGCGTGTGCCAGCTGTAGCACGTAAGCTGAGCGGTGAATTGTAGCCGCTGAGCAGTATGCTCGGATAATTTTTGGCATCAGCGGCAGGCTGTGGCAGAGAAGCCTTAGCTTCATTCTATAGCCTTCAAAAGCAGCGCTTCTCCCTTCACCTGGAGAAGCGCTGCTTTGCGTTAGTGCTCATTTTCCGCTTGCTCTAACTGGTCATAGGCTAGTAAAGGTAGTGACCATTTGAATCCGCCACCCGCGTGGAAAGAGCCGAAACAAAGGTATTTCTGCCTTTGAATCCGCTACCCGGAACAGGCTTATGGCCACTCCGATTTGTACAAGACATAGAAAAATTTGTACAATTACCAATAGAGGGTTTATGAAATTCATTGGGATAAGGAGAGTACCCGGACATGAAGGAATTGAATTATATCAAGGTATTTCTGCTGTTGGCAGGATTGTCCCTTGTCACACTGGCGGTCTACGGTGTAGTGTCTCAACGGACAGATACGTTCTACGAGTTTCTAATCTGGAATCTGTTTCTGGCCTGGCTCCCATTCGTGTTCTCCATGGCCGCCCATGAACTGGACAAAAGAAAAATCGGCGGATTGCTGGTGCTTCCGCTCGGCATCGCCTGGCTGCTGTTTTTTCCGAACGCGCCATATATTATGACAGATTTGGTGCACTTAACGATCCGCAAGAATTTGTATTTTGTCGGTGGAACGATCCAGAGCCGCTACTGGTATGATCTGATTACACTGCTGCTGTTCACCTGGAGCGGCTGGCTGACCGGTTTCTTCTCCCTGTACCAGTTCCAGGCCGTGATATACCGGAAAAGCAACCTGCTGCTCTCCTGGATTTTCGTGGTGTTTGCCTGCGCGCTCGGGGGGTATGGCGTTCTGCTTGGACGGGTGTACCGGCTGAACAGCTGGGATGTGCTCACCGACCGGCATCAGCTGTACCAGCTCGTTGTCGACAGCCTGAACAGGCAGTCGGTCTTTTTCAGCGTATTCATTGCGTGTGTGCTGCTGGCTATTTATGCAACGATGTACTGCCTGCTGAATGTGCTGGGCAAAGGAAGTAACCGGCCTTATTCCAGTTGAAGCTCATCCTCAAACTTCGGATGATACTGGTAGCGCTGAAGATCGATCGCTCCCTTTGCGTCAAAAACGATGCCTTCTCCCAGCAGATATAGCCGCTGCAGAGAGCTGGACTCATCGTCCGTAAGGGCAATTTCCCCTTTGACATTGACCACTCTGTGCCAGGGCAGCTTGTATGTGCGGCTCATGGAGTGGAGGATGCGGACGACCTGTCTGGCCCCTCTCGGGCTTCCGGCAGCCCTGGCAATGCCCCCATAGGTCATGACATAACCTTCGGGAATCGAGCGGATGACGGCGATAACCTTTTGCGTGAATGGTGTCATGGCTGGAACTCCTTTTGTACAAACAGTAGTGTGGATTTACTTGAATTATATCAGAAGAACCAGGCCCGTGATGCTCCCAAGGAGTACTGCGGGCTTTGCTTTTGGAGCACACTATTTCCTGCACAGTATAATTATGTGGAATAGGAGAACCAGAGTCGGGGGATAATCAGATCAAAACAATTGTGTCAGGAGTGACTGCTGTGAAGAACACAGATGCTGCCCTGGGAAACAGACAGGACGCCTCCAAAATACCGTCTTCCCAGCCGCTTAGTCCCTCGCTGGACGACAATGTGGCTCTGTTCCGGCGGATATTCAGCAATGACGGGACGCTTCGGGTGCGGGTGATTGAGAATAACTATGGAACGCTGTTGCGCTGCGGCCTGATCTATGTGGATGGAATGACTGACCAGGATCTCATACAGAATGGTATTACGAAGCCTGTAATGACTTATCCATTCAAGGAAGAAGACCATGGGAATCCGGCGAAGCTGATGGAGAAGATCCGCATGGAGATCATAAACATCAGTGACATTATGGTTTCGACGGAGCTGGATGAACTAGTAGGAGCTGTTGTAGGAGGTAAGACGGTATTTCTCTTGGACGGTTATGCCGGGGCGCTGAATATTAATGCCCAAGGCTGGCAGACTCGCGCAATAGAAGAGCCTACGACGGAAAAGGCAGTCCGGGGTCCAAGAGAAGGTTTTACGGAATCACTGATCGTTAATTTAACCCTGATCCGCCGCAGAGTCCAGAATTCCGATCTAAAGTTTGTCTTTAGTGACATTGGGACAAGGTCCAAGACGCAGACCTGCATCTGCTATTTGGAGAGCCTGGCTTCACCCGATATTCTGGCAGAACTGCAGGGAAGGCTTGCACAGGTAGAAATTGACCATATCCTGGATACCGGTTATCTGGCAGAACTGATCCGTGACGAGCCCTACTCCCCATTCGAGATGATGGGCAGCACGGAACGACCGGATACGGCTGTAAGCAAGATTATGGAGGGCCGCATTGCCTTGATGATTGAAGGCAGCCCCTTTGCCTTGACGCTGCCTTATGTTTTTGTGGAGAATTTCCAGGCCAGTGAAGATTACTACGTCAACTATTATTTTGCCTCCTTCAACCGGTTCTTAAGAGTCATTGGAGCCTTCATGTCCATTAGTATTCCGGCAGTATATGTCGCTCTGGTTACCTACTCTCAGGAGATGGTCCCTACCAAGCTGTTGCTCAGCATTGCCGCTGCCAGGCTATCCGTTCCATTCCCAACCATTATCGAGGCATTAATTATGCTGACGATATTCGAAATTTTGCGTGAGGCGGGTGCCCGAATTCCAACCACCATTGGTCAGGCGGTAAGCATTGTGGGAGCGCTGGTGCTGGGGCAGGCGGCTGTAGATGCACGCATCGTGAGTGCGCCAATGGTCATAGTGGTAGGTCTTACCGGAATCACGACCTTGCTTAATCCAAGGCTTACCGGACCCATGATTATCGTGCGTTTGATTCTTTTGTTTGCAGCGTTTTTCCTTGGGATCTATGGATACTTCTTTGGACTGCTCGGTCTGGTGATTCATCTGATGAGTCTCCGCTCCTTCGGTGTTTCCTATATGCTGGGAGTGGGCTCTATCCGCCCGCAGGATATTAAGGATGCAGCGATCCGCGCGCCCTGGTGGGATATGTATCTTCGGCCGGCAAGGATCGGTACGCGCAATATGAAGCGGAAGGCGTCCCGGAAGAAGGCGGGTAGCCGGTGAGACGAGCTCTGAGACTGTTGACGCTGCTGCTCTGCATGGCCCTGGTACTGTGTCTCTGCGGCTGCTGGAACTATACCGAGGTTGATGATATGTCCATTGTAGCCGGGGTGGCCATCGATAAGGATGCTGCTGACGGCAAGATCCAGTTGACGGCAGAGATCGTTGACATCAAGGGAGGGCTTAACCAGAATCAGGCCGGCTTCAAAATGCTCAGTCTTAAGGGGAAAACCATGTTTGAAATTGTCCGTAATATGATATCCCTAACCGGGAAAAAGCTGTTCTGGAGCCATGCCAAGGCGATCATCTTCAGCGAGGCGGTTGCCCGCGAAGGACTGATCAAGACAATGGATTGGTACAGCAGAGATACTGAAACCAGATCAGATGTGTTCATTTTTGTGTCCAGTGAGCCAACCGCGCGGGAAATTCTGAACCTGAACACATCCAAAAAAGCAATTCTGTCGTTTGAACTGGCACAAATGATGAGTGACGAGAAGTTTACCAGCACTGCGCCGAACGTGGAAATATGGGATTTCATCGACAAGCTGGAGACTTCGGGTAATCATGCAGTGGCACCTCTGATCTACGTTCATGAGCAGAACGGGAAGAAGAATGAACGTGTGAACGGCTGTGCTATTTTCTCAAAGGATAAAATGATAGGCAAGCTGAATGGGAAAGAGACCAAAAACATGCTGTTTGCCAAAGACGGCATCAAGGGAGGCGTATTGGCGGTGAATGACATACACGGGGTTCCCACCTATTCTTTGGAGATATTATCAAGCAGAACCAAGGTGAAGCCAAAGCTGGTCAACGGCAAGCTGAGCTTGCAGGTCCGAACAGTCACACGTACCGGCCTCGATGAAGTCATGACTACGAAAGACTTCTCGGGCAATGAGGGCATCAGTAGCATCGAGGAGCGCGCCAGCAAAGCCCTCCGGCAGGACATCGAGTCTGTCATACGGAAGTTGCAGCAGGAATACCATGCCGATATCTTTGGTTACGGGGAAATCATTCATGAACATCAGCCAAAGGTCTGGGCCAAGCTCCGTGACAACTGGGATAACGAATTCGTAAAACTGGATATTTCAGTAGACTCCAAGGTGATTATAGAGAACACTGCCAAAACCTCGCGCTCTATTAGGCTGGGAGATTAACAGATATGGTCATTTACCTGCTGCTGATCTATGCTATCATCGTGGTGATTGACCCTTACGGTCTGCTGAAACAAGGGAAGAAGCGGGATTTCTATGTGTGCTCGGCACTGTGCCTTGTGTCCTTCTCTCTGGCCTTTGCCCTGTCCATGCATTGGGACATCCCCAGCCCGTCTCCCACGATCATTTATATGGTTAAGAAGTTGTTCTAGGACCAGACTCTATAAGGGGGGAGGAAAGATGGGTAAGGAAAATATCCCGGCAGGCCAGTCTATAAGCATAGCGGTCCTCTTTATTATCGGCAGTTCTCTGTTTATGGGGGCTTCAGGACAGTCCGGCAACAGCAGCTGGATTGCTATCATTCTTGCCATGCTGCTGGCCCTTCCGCTTATGTTAATTTATGCCCGGCTACATGTGCTACTTCCGGGCAAGGATCTGTTCGACATGCTAATCCTTGTATTTGGAGCAGTAGCAGGAAGAGTGCTCTCCTGCTTGTATATCTGGTATGCGCTTCATCTGGGCTCGCTGGTACTGCGGAATTTTGGGGAGTTCGGCAAGTCGGTTCCTCTGACTTCAACACCTATGCTGGCCCCCATGCTGATCATTGGCCTGCTATGCGTGTGGGTAGTGAAGGGGGGGATAGAAGTACTGGGGAGGAGTTCCAAGTTCCTGCTGCTGTTTACCTTCGGGGTAATCGTTGTGGTGCAGCTGCTCTCCATCCCCAAGTTTCAATTTCATCATTTATTACCGGTTTTGGATAGTGGGTGGAAGCCTGTGTTTACAGATATGATGGGTTCCTTCACCTTTCCGTTTGCCGAAATTGTGGTGTTCCTGGGTGCTTTTCATGCGTTGCCTCAAAAGGGTTCGGCGGTCAGGATTCTGATCAGCGGCACGTTGATTGCCGGAGTTATTATTCTGTTAGTCACGATTCGCAACCTACTCGTATTGGGGCCGGATCTCTTATCCAGCCTATATTTCCCCTCGTATGTAGCGGTCAGCAGAATCAACATCGGTGATTTCCTGACCCGGATTGAAGGCTCGTCAGCTATTGTTTTTGTCACTACGCTGTTTGTGAAAGTGAGTCTCTGTCTCTATGCCGCCTGTAATGGTGTAGCCAAGGTGTTTAAGCTGAGCAGTTACCGTTCGGTAGTGCTTCAAATGGGCCTCATCATGGTCTATTTCGCGGATTTTATCTATAAAGATATTATGCAGATGGATTATTTTGCCCACCATATCTACAAGATTTATGCATTGCCGTTTCAGGTGGTGATTCCTGTGATCCTGTGGATTGCCGCTGAAATCCTGGCCCGGAAAAAAATCCGTAAGCAGAAAACTGCTCAGAATTAAGGGCAGTGTTGTTCCTGGTGCTTCCATGCTTACAGCATGTTCATTTATATTTCCATCCTTCACGGAAGATAGCTATAATGGGAGGCAGAGAGCTAATTTCTGGCGTAGGAGGAAGCACAGGTGAGTGTATCAAGTATCGTCATGTCCTCGCATTGGGGCAGAGAAGTCAGACATAAATATATTACACAGGAATCGAAGGTGCTCGCGGTAGTATTTCCGGGCAGGAACTACTCCGCTGAACGTTCACTGCTGGATTATGCCTCCAAGCTGGCCAGAGAGTATGGCTGCGATATCCTGTTGCTCGAATATGGCTATCAGAGCGCACGTGCAGAGCTCAAACGTGAGGAAATCGATATTGTAACCGAGGAATGCAAAGCGGCCGTAGCTTCACTTCCAGACTACGAACAGCTGCTCTTCATCAGCAAAAGCATGGGGAGCGTCATTGCCGGAAGAGTGGCGGCAGAGATGAACCTTCAGCAGAAAACCTCGCATTTATATATAACACCAGTTGCCGATTCAATGCCGCTGCTGAGACAAAGCCGGGGCAGCATCATCTACGGTGGCAGCGACCCGACATTCACAGAGGAGCATGCCGCCGGGCTTAGCGGACAGAAGAATCTCCGGGTGTACCGGATTGACGATGCCAATCATGCGCTCGAAGTAGGCAGTGTCAATGAATCGCTGGCCGTGCTGCTCGTCATCATTAACTTTTATCACGAGTTTTTCCGGGATGCGCTCACAGGCTGAGAATAAATATGCAATAGGGGATGATTGTGATGGTTCTGGAAGCTGCTATGCTTCATGTGAAGCCGGGGCTTACCAGCCAGTTCGAACAGAGCTTCAAGGCGGCGTCCGCACTGATTTCTTCCATAGAAGGTTATTTGGGCCATGAGCTGCAGCACTGTCTGGAGGATGATCATAAATATCTGCTGCTCGTGAAGTGGCGCAATCTTGAGGATCACACCATCTCATTCAGGGAATCAAGCCAATATCAGGAATGGAAAGCGCTGCTCCATCATTATTATAGCCCCTTCCCGGTAGTGGAGCATTTCAAGTCTGTTAATCTGGAATAAATTGGGGGAGACGGTATGCAGGGGAAGCGGATTGGGGAAGGAAGAACCGCAGAGGTCCGGGAATATGGAACAGGGAAGATTCTGAAGCTCTATCGTGAGGATATTCCTGCGCACTACGTGGAGCACGAATATGAGATCAGTAAATATGTCTATGAGCATAACGTTCTCACCCCGCAGCCTATGGAGCTTGCTGCGCTTGAGGGGCGTATGGGCATTGTGTTTCAACAAATTCATGGACGCTCCATGCTTAGGCTGATCGGGGAGAAGCCGTGGAAGCTTGCCGAATATGCAAGACAAATGGCTGTGCTCCACCATAATCTTCATAAGCTCCAGGGGGCAGAGGCTTTTGGGAAGCAGAAGGAGAACCTGAAGAGCAGTATTATCGCTGCACCCATGCTCGCCATGGAGGAGAAGACGGCCGTATTGGCCCAATTAGAGCAGCTGCCGGAGGGAGACCGGCTCTTGCACGGGGATTTCCATCCGGACAATGTGCTGCTGGATGGGCAGGCATGGATTATCGACTGGATGACCGGGATTTCCGGCGATCCGGCCGGGGATGCTGCGAGGTCTGTCATTATGCTCAGTATGGGGGCCTTGCCTCCGGGAGCATCACTCGCCACCAGGTTTATTACTGGTTTTATAAGAAAGAGGCTCACGAAAGGGTATATCAGAGAATACCTCAGGTTATCGGGTCTTACTTACGCCGAGGTGAACGCCTGGGTGCTGCCGGTAGCAGCAGCCCGGCTTACGGAAGGCATTCCGCTGGCGGAGAAAGAGCAGCTGGTCCGTGAAATCCGCAGACGGCTAAGATTAGCTCCCGCCGGTAAGGACATTTAGGGAGGAATGTGCGCTATGAATACATATATTGCCCTGCTGCGCGGCATTAACGTGGGCGGCAACAAAATCATTAAAATGCAGGCTTTGAAGGCAATGTTCGAGTCGCTTGGATATGAACAGGTGCGCACATATATCCAGAGTGGAAATGTGGTTTTTGAAAGCGGGGAATCGGCAGGCGCTAAGCTTGAGGAAACGATCGGTGCGGCGATCCGGGACACCTTTGGTTTCGAGGTCTCTGTGATGATCCGTACGCTTGCGGAACTGGAGGCGGCTATTGCTGCCAACCCTTTTCAGAACCTGTCACAAGAGGATTATAAAAGGTTGTATGTTTCTTTTCTTAGTAAAGCTCCCTCGGAGGAGGCACTGGACAAGCTGACCCCCTACGCCGATGGCGCAGATAAGCTGCGCGTTGCCGGCAAAGAGATGTACACCCTGTATGAGGTAAGTGTAAGCCAGTCTCCGTTGTTCAAGGTTCCGCTCGACAAATGGCTGGGCACATCCATTACCGCACGGAATTGGAATACGGTGAATAAGCTGGCCGCAATCGGGCGGGGGGAATAGCAGGCTGGCATTGAAAGACGGTGCTGGACCTTCTCTCATTCAAACAATGGCTTATGCTTATTGAAAAATTGATAAAAAAACCGCACATTGTCCAGCTCAAACCATTCTGCTGTTTGAAGAGGCCTCGCATCCAGATTATATATTTTTGCATGCAACGTGCCTAGAACAAAAGGGGAATGAGTGGCAATAATAAATTGACTGTCAAAATATCGTGCCAGCTCATTTATTTGTTCTGCCATCCGTATTTGATTAGCAGGAGAAAGTGATGTTTCCGGCTCGTCCAATAAATACAATTGCCCAGGCAGCAGATATTCCTCGAAGAACTGCATGGACGTCTCCCCGTTGGAGTATTTTTCCTGGGAAAATTGAATGTCCTCCAGCTTCTTCCTAAACGCATACGTAGCTTCATATTCTGCCGCCTGAGCCTCGCTCATCCCTTTGTGCCTCTGTTCATTTATGATTCCCTCACGAAGCACGGAAGATTGCTGGATCTTCTTGATCTCATATAGAACATCCTCTGATTTCATATATCGGCTTCCTTTTGGAAGTTGCCTGATTTCACGTTCTTGCTCATCATACCCAAACTGATAGCTGCTCAAATCAAGGAAACGTTGCGCATAGTTAATATGTCCATAGCTTGTCATTCTTTCCGCCCCAGGAATGCCCAACTTGTTGGAGATTACATTGAGTAAAGTGGATTTTCCGCTCCCGTTATTGCCATATAGCACCGTAATCCGATCAAACAAAAGCACCTCTCCAGCCACGTGCTTAAATACATAATCAGGGTATATGTTGGGATTCCGATCTGTATAATCAGAAAGCTTAAAGCTTCTTACATAAATCATTGCCGCACTCCCTTACCTAATTTCATGCTTCATCATTATCCAAATTCAATACTAGGCTTGATGCCCATTGTGGTAATTATATCCTCCCTGGGCCCAATACTGAAGCTGTTAGCGCCTGCGGCGTACTGCTAACTCTACCATGATAACTTGAAATATTAACCTTCACCTTTTCCCGCTAGACCAATGCTTGTCCCCTGACAGTCTGAACGTAAAAAGAAACCCAAGGTCGTAAAAATCCTGGGTTTCCCGACAATCTTGGCCCCACGTTGTGGGGCTATTTCTCATTCCGTATTTCTCGTTCCGGTATTCAGCAAACATTCAGCCTGATTTCATTATCAGTTAAGGTAGGGGTGCCATAATACACCTAAGCAAAGCTGTACCGGGGGATAGAGCACTGCCGGAATAGTGTATCGATCGATGGGAGTGGAGAGAAATGAAATGGATAAAAAAGCTGGGTTCCGATGTCGTGCTGCTGGGTATTCTGCTGCTTGCAGCCTTTCTGTATGGCTATGGAATCTGGAATGATCAATACTCAAACACGTACTATACCACAGCAGTAGGAAGTATGCTTCAGAGCTTTCACAACTTTTTCTTTGCCTCGCTGGACTCGGCAGGCTCGGTAACGGTTGATAAGCCGCCTGTGACGTTCTGGATTCAGACACTCAGCGCGCTGATCTTCGGCCTGCACGGCTGGAGCGTGATCCTTCCGCAGGTGCTTAGCGGAATAGGCTCCGTATTGCTGGTATATTTGCTGGTGAAACCAACCTTTGGCCGCACGGCAGCGCGGCTCGCAGCACTGGCAATGGCAACTACACCCGTAGCTGCTGCTGTCAGCAGAACGAATAATATTGATGCCATGCTGGTATTCACGCTTTTGCTTGCAGCATGGTTTCTCTTCAAGGGTACTAAGCACAATAAATGGGGCAGTCTCCTCACGGCGTTTGCCTTGATCGGCGTAGGCTTCAACGAGAAGATGCTGCAGGCATACATGGTGCTTCCCGCATTCTACCTCTTCTATGTTCTGGCTGCGAAGGTGAATTGGAAGAGGAAAACCGGAGTGCTCGCAGCCTGTACCGCAGTGCTGCTGGTGATTTCGCTATCCTGGGCGGTTATCGTGGATTCGATCCCGGCAAGCAAACGGCCTTACATGGGCAGCAGCGGGACGAACTCTGTGCTGAATCTGGCTTTTGGCTATAACGGGGTGTCGCGCTTGACCGGTGACCGCAGTACCGGAGGCGGCGGTGGCGGCTTTCCTGGCGGCGAAATGCCGTCATGGAATGGCGGGGAGATGCCGCCCATGAACGGAGCCGCCGCCCAAGGCAGTCAAGGAATGATGAGTGGTACAGACGGTCAGGCACAGGGACAGCCACCTGGAGGTACAGGAGGCGAACAGACTGACGGAGGCTTGAATGGCCGCGGCCAGGCTGCAGATGACGGCGGGATGCCGGGAGGCAGAATGGACGGCCGAGGCCAGTTTGATTTCGGGCAAAGCGGCCGTGGCGGGATGAATGGCGGGGCAGGAGGAATGTTCAACACAGGTACTGCCGGTCCGCTCCGCTTGTTCCAATCGGCGTTGTCCGGCCAGGCCAGCTGGCTGTTGCCTTTCCTGCTATTCGGCTGCATCGGAATCTTTGCCAGCCTGCGCAGACGGAATTTCACATGGCGGCATACAGAAGCATTGTTCTGGCTGGCCTGGCTGGTGCCGGCTATGGGATTCTTCAGCATCGCCGGATTTTTTCACCAATATTATCTGATTATGATGGCTCCGCCGATTGCGGCACTGGCCGGAGCAGGCTGGCTGCAGCTGTGGACTTATTACAAAGAACGTTCAACCTGGCTGTCCTGGCTGCTTCCAGTGGCGACGCTCGCTACAGCTGTCTTTCAGTGGTACATTATGCATCCTTATGACGATAAGATCGAAAGCGGCTGGTCCATAGGTGTTCTGGCTGGGGGGATCGCTGTCACTGTTCTGCTGCTCGCATTGCGGGTATGGAAAGGGCAGAAGAAGCCTTTCGTACATGCTGCAGCGGTGATGGGTTTACTGGTGCTGCTGGTCGGACCTATCTACTGGGCACTGACACCTATCACTTACGGAGCAAACAGCATGACTCCGGCGGCTGGACCGGACAGCAGCAGCGGTTTTGGCGGCATGGGTGGTAAAGGAGGAATAGGCGGATTGGGTGGCAGAAATGGCACAGCGGGAGTCAACGACAGTCTGCTGACCTATTTGAAAGAGCATAATACCGGTGAGAAGTATCTGTTCGCGGCAATGGATTATGGAACTGCAGGCCCTTATATTATCGATAAAAATGAATCGGTCGTTATTCTAAACGGGTTCAACAACTCGGATGTGCCGTATACCACTGATACACTGAAGGCGCTTGTGGCGAGCGGTAAAGTGAAATATTTCCTTGTCACTACCAGAGGCATGGGCGGCGGTCGCGGGGGCAGCTCTGAAATTACCAATTGGATTACGGAGCATGGAACGGTAGTTCCAACAGCAGAATGGCAGGGAACAGAGACAGGTAATAACGGCGGAACCTTGTACGAAGTGAGTGTTCAGTAGGACGGGGTTTACCAGGCTGTATAGTAAGCGCGCTTTACTTGATTTTTTGGCAAAAGCGCGCTTCATGACTAGAAATGAAATTAAGGAGGAGCTGCTCATGAGTACGCACGTGCGCTATTCCATAATCATACCGATGTACAACGAAGAGGCGGTTATTCAGGAAACCTACCGGCGGATAAAAAAGGTAATGGAAACGACAGGAGAGGCTTACGAGCTGCTGTTCGTCAATGACGGAAGCACGGATAATTGTGCGCAGATGATTGAGGAATACAGTTATTGGGATGAGAGCGTGAAGCTGATTGATTTCTCCCGCAACTTTGGTCATCAGATTGCCATTACCGCGGGTATGGATTATGCGCTGGGGGATGCGGTAGTCATCATCGACGCTGATCTGCAGGACCCGCCGGAGCTGATTCTGGATATGATCCGGGAATGGAACAACGGCTATGAGGTTGTATATGCCAAACGGGTGAAGCGCAACGGGGAGTCTCTGTTTAAAAAGTGGACAGCGAGCCTCTTTTACCGGGTGCTGCGGTATTCCACGGACATCTCTATCCCGGTGGACACCGGCGATTTCCGGCTGATCGACCGCAAGGTATGCGAGGAACTGAAACGGCTGCCAGAGAAAAACCGCTTCGTTCGCGGACTGGTCAGCTGGGTCGGCTTCCGGCAGAAGGCTATCGAATATGAGCGTGATGAACGGCTGGCAGGTGAAACGAAATACCCGCTGAAGCGCATGATCAAGCTGTCACTGGATGGGATCACCTCCTTTTCCTACAAGCCGCTGAAGCTGGCGGGCTATCTGGGAGGGCTGCTGTCGGCTGCCGGATTTCTGTACCTTATGTATGTGCTGTACCTGGTACTGTTTACGGACGCAGCCGTTAAGGGCTGGGCATCGATGATCGGCATTACCTTGACATTCAACGGATTTGTACTGATTATGCTGGGTATTCTGGGTGAGTATGTGGGCCGGATCTATGACGAAACGAAGAGACGCCCGCTCTATATTGTCCAGGACTTTTACAGCGGCAAGCAGCAGCAAGGTGCAGTCGAGCAAAGGGTGGCACAGCTTCATAAATAATTGACGATGGTGCAAAGGTCTTGTCCGTCCGGCAGGTTCCCGGTGCAGGGGCAAATGGCCGGGTTCGCTGACGGCAAGGCTGAATCCAGTGGATAGAGCACCGACGTCCAAAAAGGCCAGCCGGATGTATCTCTGGCTGGCCTTAACTGGCCTGAAGCTCTTTCGTGCCGAACAGTAAGTTTAAGCCTTCAGCAGATCATGGTCTACATATCTTGCACCGTTCAGTTCACTGATAATATTAATAGCAACCTTCGCACCGTCTCCGGCAGTAATAATGGCGTGAACGCTTACTCCGGCTACCGTACCGGCAGCCCAAATACCTTCGACATTGGTTTTGCCTTCAGCATTCACGGCTACAACGGTCTTGATTCTTGGTTCTGTGCCGTCCTTCGTGTCTACACCGGCTTTGGCGGCCAGATCCGTCAGCACACCCGTTGCCAGGATTACGTGCTTCGCTTCATAAGTAGCGCCGCTCTCACTCTCAATGACAAAGCCCTCGCCGGCTGCAGTGAGGTTCACCGCTTGGTCTGCTACTAATTCCGCACCGAATTGCACAGCCTGCTTATGACCGGTTTCCACGAGCTCGGGCCCGCCAATTTCAGCAATCCCATAATAATTCTCATACCAGCCTCTGCGCGTCATGCCTTTATCGTTGTCGATTAACAGCGTTTTTTTGCCCGCCTTGGCGGCGAACAGGGCTGCACTTGCACCGGCAGGGCCGGCCCCGATGATGGCGATTTCGTACATAACATAACCTCCTAAAAGTTTTGTGAGCCTACACATCATCCGAACCGCTCCGTACAAAACTCGCTTCGGAAGCATAGGCTTTAAGTTTTGTGAGCCTACACATCATCCGAACCGCTCCGTACAAAACTCACTTCGGAAGCATAGGCCTTAAGTTTTGTGAGCGTCTCACTTACTATTATAACGTTAATGATTCTTCATTAGCTAATCTGTGAAGCAGGGAAGGGTAACCTTGAAGGAGGTTCCTTCACCGGGGCGGCTGTCGACACGGATGTCGCCGTGATGTGCATCCACAATGGATTTGGTTATGGAGAGTCCGAGTCCGGAGCCGCCGTATTTACGGGTGCGTGAAGAATCACTTCGGTAGAATCTTTCAAATACATGGGGAATATGCTCTGCCGCGATCCCGGAGCCATTATCTCTCACGGTCAACTCGGCTTCTGTTCCCCGGGCAACCAGGCCAACATGTATAATTCCCTCTTCAGCATCGGTATGTTGTACAGCATTGTGGAATAGATTAAGAATCACCTGCTTCAGCTTGTCGGGATCATACATGCCGCAGATGCCGCGAGGGATCCCGAAGGTAACCCTGCGGTCTCCGGCAAGCATGAGGAGCTGCGGCTGCATCTCGGTGATCACATCTCCCAGCATCATTTTTTTGATGTTAAGCTGCGGCGCTCCGTCCATGCGGGCCAGGAGGAGCAGATCCTCTACCAGCTTATTGATCCGTTTCGATTCTCCGTGCATGCTTCTTAGCGCATTCATGAGCTGTTCCTTGTTATCTGCAGCTCCACGCAGCAGCACCTCCAGAAATCCATGGATGGACGTTAGCGGGGTCCTAAGCTCATGGGAGGCATCAGCGGCAAAACGCCGCATTTGCTCTTTGGCTTCACGCTCACCTTGAAAAGAAATCTCCAGCCGCTCCAACATTCCGTTGAATGAGCGGGACAGCTTGTCGATCTCTGTCTGTCCCTGGTTTACGGGGAACCGCTCGCTCAAATTGCCTGCATCGATAATCTGTGCGGCTTCCCCCATGTTGGATAAGGGGACCAGCGTTTTGCGCAGGGCTGGCAGGTACAGGAGAAGCCCAGCCAGCAGGGCTGCAACCGATAAGGCTGCAAAAATCAGCAGCTGCTGCATGATCACATCCTTCAGCGGGCCTGTACCCACACTCATCTGCAGCAGCATCCGGGACTCCTGGGGTTTGCCAAGATTCATGAATACGGCCAGATGCTCACTGCCGTCCGGTGCGGTAATGAGCCGGTAGCTGCCGGTAGCCTTGTCGGTGGTGTGCTTCAGCAAATTATTGTACTCTGCATCGGATAATCTGGGAGCGGAGGAATCAGATAGGGTCTCCTCCTGGAAATCCTTGAACCCTCCGCCCGTGCTGTAAATCGCGAGGGTCGTATGGGCGTCCAGCAGAAGCGGACGCCGGTTGGCAGCGTTACGCATATTGCCGGGGATGAAAGTGCCGCTGCCTTCAGGGACTCCAATACCGCCCGAGCTGCCGTTTACAGGCGGCAGTCCTGGAGTTGGCGTACCAGTGCTGCCACTGATACCGCTGCCTGGTTCTCCGCTGCTTGTCCCGGATCCCTTCTCACCGTTGTTATTGAAAGCCAGCGAGTTGAAAAAAATCTCACGCGGCACGGAACGGATCTGGGTTTCCATGGATTCTGCCCGGTTGGTGTAGATGAAATCACGCATAAGTACATACTGAAGCACACCGATTAAGAGCAGCAGGCCGGAGAGAATCAGCAGTGAAATGATCAGCAGCTGCTTGCGCAAGGAGCGCGGCGCGGGGAGCCTGCCGAATAGACCCTTGGCACGGGCAATCATACCAGATCCACCCGATAACCCGCACCGCGAAGCGTGCGTATGATCCGGTGTTCTTTGTCGCCCAGTTTCTCGCGGAGGGAACGGATGTAGACCTCTACGATATTCTCCTCACCGCCGAAATCATAGCCCCATACCTTATCGAGAATCATCGGTTTGCTCAGCACCAGACCATGATTGATGACCAGGTATTGCAGCAGCTCGTATTCGGTAGGGGACAGCTCCAGTACCTCGTCCTTGTGGCGGATTTCCTTGCGCCGGCCATCGATCCGGAATGGTCCGCAGCGCACTTCGCCGAGCAGTCCCGGGAACTGGTTCCGCAGACGTGCCTGAATCCGGGCCAGCAGCTCTTCGAAGCTGAACGGCTTGACCATATAATCGTCAGCCCCAATGGACAGACCCTTAACACGGTCATCCACTTCATCTTTGGCTGTAAGCATGATTACCGCAAGCTCTGATTCCTCCGAACGGAGATAGCGGCAGAGCTCGAACCCGTCCATCCCCGGCATCATCACATCCAGAATGGCCACATGGGGCTTGAATTCCGCAGCAACCGCAATGGCACTAACCCCGTCCGGAGCGGTTCTTACTTCAAAGCCCTCATTGTTCAGGCCCAGCTCCAGGAACTGGAGAATATGAGGCTCATCATCCACGAGCAGCAATCGTACACCTTGGGCAGCCTTCATGCATTGTTCCTCCACATCGGTAATAGTTAGCTACATTATGACATATCAGAATGAAAGTTTGCTGAAGATGGAAACATTAAATTAGGAAAGGATTCGAAAATAGTCTTTCAGGGTTAATCATAATGGTTAATCTAATTATACGGAGATATTAATGCTATTAATAAGAAGTTTAGTCAGAATATAAATAGTTTTTGAACGGGACGATAAAGGGTTTTGACGGCGGCTATAGAACACTTTACAATAAGGATACCACCCGGCCTAAAGAGTCTTTCCGTGGCCGGAAATAAGTCCCAATTCTATGTGTTTTCCCCGTTTCTGACCTTATCTTATTCCTTTGAAGCACGTCTCTTTCGCTACACTTCTTTCTGGAGTTTCTATTTCTGCACTGGGTTAAATCTACGCTGTACTATTCATCATCCAACCTTTTTGATTACATGCTTCACTACCCATAAGTTAAGGGAGGCTCTTCCATGAAGAAAAAAGAAATGGTAGCCATGTTATTGGCGGGAGGCCAAGGGAAAAGGTTAAAGGGATTGACCAAGTCGCTCGCAAAGCCCGCTGTTTATTTTGGGGGGACCTACCGGATTATTGATTTCCCTTTGAGCAACTGCTCCAATTCGGGAATTGATACTGTCGGTGTGCTGACGCAGTATGAACCGCTTGTGCTTCATTCATACATCGGAGTAGGCAGCGATTGGGACTTGAACCGCAAGGACGGCGGGGTATTTGTCTTACCGCCGCATGAACGGGAGAACGGGAGCAGCTGGTACCGTGGCACAGCAGATGCCATTTACCGCAATCTGAAGTTTGTGGATCAATTCGATCCGGAGCATGTGCTGATTCTGTCGGGAGACCATATCTACAAGATGGACTATTATGCGATGCTTCAGTACCACAAGGCTAGAAATGCCGACTGCACCATATCGGTTATCGATGTTCCGCTGGAGGAAGCCAGCCGGTTTGGCATACTGAATACGGATGAGGATCTTAAAATTTATGAATTTGACGAGAAGCCGGCGAAGCCGAAAAGTACACTGGCTTCTATGGGTGTCTATATTTTCAAATGGGAGGTGCTCCGCAAGCATCTCCTGGAGGACGGAGAGAACGCCGGCTCGTCCCATGACTTTGGCAAGGATATTATTCCGCTCATGCTGGCTGATGGCCAATCCCTCTTTGCGTATCCTTTTGAAGGGTACTGGAGAGATGTAGGTACTATAACCAGCCTGTGGGAAGCGAACATGGATCTGCTGAGCGATACTCCGCCTCTGAATCTGAACGATCCGAACTGGCGTATCTTCACCCGCAACCCGAACCAGCCGGCACAATATGTAGCTCCGGGAGCGAAGGTGTCGGGCTGCATCATTAATGAAGGCTGCATTGTCCACGGAGAAGTGAAGCATTCAGTACTCTTTTACGGCGTGGAAGTGGGTGAAGGCAGTGTGATTACGGACTCTGTCATCATGCCAAAGGTCAAGATCGGGAAGAATGTAAGAATTCACAAGGCCATTATCAGTGAGAATACGGTCATTGAAGATTACATGGAGATCGGGATTGAGCGGGAGGATGAGGAAGAAATTCTGCTGATCGACAATCGAAGCAAAAAGCGCAAATCCGTTGCAGCCAAAACCATATAATCAGCAGAGGACGGGGGGATTTCGATGAAAGAACTCATGGGTGTCATTAATCTTGACCATGAACTGGACCAATTAAACGAGCTGACCTATTTCCGCTGCGGCGCGGCGGTGCCTTTTGCCAGCCGCTACCGGCTGATCGACTTTGTTCTCTCCAACATGATGCGTGCGGAGCTGGAGAGCGTGGGGCTGTTTGTCCGCCGTAAATACCGTTCGCTGATGGACCATCTCGGCGACGGCAAATCGTGGGATATGAACCGCAAGCACGGGGGCCTGTTCATTCTGCCGCCTGACTGGAATGATCCGACAGATACTTCCCTGGGGGATTTGCAGCATTATCACAACAATCTTGATTTCTTCAAACGGGCTGCGGCCAAATATATTGTGTTCTCCGGCAGCCAGCACATCAACACCGTCGATTTCCAGGATGTGTTTCAATATCATATGGAGAAGGGTGCCGATGTCACGCTGGTTTACAAGAAAATTGACATCCTTAAGCCGGAGCACGATCCCTGTCTGCGGGTTGATGTAGACGAGGACAGTAATGTGACGGAGATCCATCAGGAGAAGGATCATCATAACGTCTATCTGGATATTTTTATTATGGAAAAAAAGCTGTTTCTGGAGCAGGTGGAATATTGCATTGCGCATGGGGAGAGTTACTTTTTCCGTGACGCCATTCAGAAGAACCGCCACAAGTTCAAGATTGCCGCTTATGAATATACAGGCTATCATGCCGTAATCAACTCCCTGGAGAGTTATTACAAGAACAGTCTGGAGCTGCTGCAGCAGGATAATTATTTCGGACTCTTCAAAGAGAACCCGGTTCAGACGAAAATAAAATATGAAGCTCCTACCCGCTATCTGGACAGCGCGGAGGTCAGCAATTCGCTGGTGGCCAATGGTTGCATTATTGCGGGGACCGTGGAGAACAGCGTGATTTTCCGGGGGGTGCAGGTCCGCAAGGGTGCGCGCATTATTAATTCGGTGATTATGCAGAAATGTGTCATCGAAGAGAATGCCGTGATTGAGAATGTCATTATGGATAAAGACGTGCAACTAAGCAAGGACCGGATACTTGTCGGGGACAGCAGACGTCCATTTGTGATTGTTAAGAGCAGTAAGATTTAACCGTGAGGCCATTCTTTTAAAAAAAGCATTTGTCAGGAGGAACCTGCTGTTGTTCAACGATAAAGAGACTTTTAAACAAGTGTTCCGCGAGACACTCATCGGGAAATTGGGCAAGCCGCTGGAGGAAGCATCGAACGCCGACATCTACAACATTCTCGGCAACATGATCCGTGAAAATGCGGGTAAGAACTGGGCGGACACCAACCAGAAGTTCAAAGCCGATAAGGATAAGCAGGTATACTATTTTTCCATGGAGTTTCTAATCGGCAGACTTCTCGGCAATAACCTCCTTAATATGGGCGTGCTTGAGGTTGTACGTGACGGACTTACGGATTTGGGGTTCTGCCTTCGGGATGTGGAAGAGGAGGAAGCGGACGCGGGCCTCGGCAATGGCGGTCTGGGCCGTCTGGCGGCATGCTTCCTGGATTCACTGGCCTCCCTGCAGTATGCAGGGCATGGCTGTGGCATACGTTACAAATACGGCCTGTTCGAGCAAAAAATCGTTGACGGGTATCAGGTGGAACTGCCCGATTACTGGCTGCAGAATGATAATGTATGGGAAGTGCGGCGGGAAGACAAGCAGGTAGAGGTACGGTTCTGGGGCCATATCGAGACCCGTGAGGAGAACGGTGAGCTGGCCTTCGAGCATAAGGACTATGAAGCGGTGCGCGCGGTTCCTTACGATGTGCCAGTCATCGGTGCTGACTGCAGGCATGTGAACACACTACGCAACTGGAGCGCAGAGTCCATCGCCCAGCCTTCACGGATGTTCGGTTCTCTGGCCGGAAGTGATTACCACAAGTATCTGGAATACAAGCGTTCGGTAGAGTCGATCTCCGAGTTTCTGTATCCGGATGACTCGCAGTATGAAGGCAAGCTGCTCCGGCTGAAGCAGCAGTACTTCCTGTGCAGCGCGGGGTTACAGAGTATTCTGCGGACTTACAGCAAGAACGGGCTTGGCATTGAATCACTGCCGGACAAAGTGGCCCTGCATATCAATGATACGCATCCTACACTGGTTATCCCGGAGCTGATGCGGATTCTGATGGATGTGCACGGACTCGGCTGGGAGCAGTCCTGGAGTATCACTACCCGCATGGTCTCCTATACGAACCATACCATTCTAAGCGAAGCGCTGGAAAAATGGCCGATCAGCATGGTACGGGAGCTCCTGCCGCGTATCTTCCTCATTATCGAGGAGATTAACGCCCGCTTCTGCGGTGAGCTGATGAGTAAATATCCGGGGGATCAGAACCGGATTAATCAAATGGCAATCATTCATGATGATCAGGTGCGCATGGCCCATCTGGCGATCGTAGCCAGCCATAGCGTTAATGGTGTGGCGGCTCTGCATACAGAGATACTGCAGAAGCGCGAAATGCGTCTGTTCAATGAGATGTATCCGCACCGCTTCAATAACAAGACAAACGGCATCACCCACCGGCGGTGGTTACTTCATGCGAACCCGGAGCTGGCCGGACTGATTACTGAATCGATCGGTTCGCGTTGGGTTCATCATCCGCAGGAAATGATTGGCCTGATCAAATACAGTGAGGATGCTTCCTTCCAGGAGCAGGTGGCCGGAATCAAGCGCCGCAACAAGCAGCGCCTCTCTGAATATATTTTCAGCAAGCATGGCGTTCAGGTAGATCCGGACTCGATCTTCGATGTGCAGGTAAAGCGTCTGCATGCATACAAGCGCCAATTGCTGAATGTGCTTCATATCATGCACTTGTACAATCAGCTCAAGGATAACCCTTCCATGGACATAGTGCCGCGCACCTTCATCTTCGGTGCCAAAGCAGCGCCAAGCTATCACCTGGCGAAGCGCATCATTAAGCTGATCAACACGGTAGCCGATGTCGTCAATAAAGACCCGCAGATCAAGGGCAAGATCCATATTTTCTTCCTCGAAAATTATTCGGTGTCCCTGGCGGAGAAGATTATTCCGGCTGCTGATGTTAGTGAACAGATCTCTACCGCCAGCAAGGAAGCCTCCGGTACCGGGAACATGAAGTTCATGATGAACGGTGCGCTAACCGTCGGAACGATGGATGGGGCGAACGTGGAGATGCATGAAATGGTCGGGGATAACAACATGTTCCTGTTTGGTCTTCGTGCGGAGCAGGTTATGGATTACTACCAATACGGCGGTTACCATGCACGTGATATTTACAACGGCGACAGCCGGGTGAAGGAAGTGCTGGATCAGCTCGTGACCCCTGGGCCTATTTGCTGCAATACCCAGGAATTCGATACGCTGTATCAGTCGCTTCTGGACAATAACGATGAGTTTTTTGTGCTTAAGGATTTCGCTTCCTATGTGGAGACCCATGTCAATATTGACTTGGCGTACCGCAACCAGAAGGAATGGCTGAAGAAATCCATTATCAATATTGGACATTCCGGCAAATTCTCCAGCGACAATACCATTGCCCGCTATGCATCCGAGATCTGGAATATCAGTCCGGTGCGCCTGTAGGCAGAGCCCGACTGAATAAACTGGAGTGCGGGAAGAGAGGATTCTCTCCAGCACCCCGGCAGCAAAAAGACCTTCACCAGCGCAGATTATTCTGCGGCGGTGAAGGTCTCTTTGTCTGATTACGGAGCGTATCAGATGACGTCGGCAACCAGTGTGGCGAACCGTTCCAGGAAACGGCGTTCCTCATCATCAAAACGGTGCTTGATAGGGCTGTCAATATCAAGCACCCCCAGCAAGCGTTCGCCTTGAACCAGCGGGACGACGATCTCGCTGTTTGAAGCCTCATCACAGGCGATATGCCCAGGGAAGGCATGTACATCACCAACGACCAGCGTACGGCGCTCGCTGGCGGCCGTACCGCACACCCCCTTGCCCAGCGGAATGCGGAGGCAGGCCGGCAATCCCTGGAACGGTCCGAGGACCAGCTCCTTGCCGTCGAATAAATAGAAGCCGGCCCAATTGGTATCCGGCAGAGAGTACTTAAGCAGTGCGGAGGCGTTGGCCAGATTGGCAATGGCATTCGGCTCGCCTTCCATCAGTGCACCGAGCTGGCTGAGAACCGATTCAAACCTCTCGCTGCGTGTGCCATCATAGGGCATGGCTTGAAACATGAAGCATCACCTTCCTGTACGATAAATCAGCATAAATCCATAACTGTAACTAACAACATAGTACAGCCCGGCGGGATACGTCAAGCATTCCTGGGATATTGACGGATTGTTTGAATTTTACATCAGCGGCTCAGTGGGAAGGAACGCCCGGTTACCATATCTGGTTGATGTTTCCGATCTCTCTCCCCAGGGTAATGCAGTTATAAATACCGAAGGCTTCTGGCCGGAAGGAGTGGGATATGCGCGCCGATGTACAGAACTTGTTCATAGGAATCCATATGTTGTATTGTGCACATGAGAAGGATCTGACACTGGCAGAGATGCTGCCGGAGCTGGAGAATCTGGGGTACCGGGTGGCAGAACGTGAAGTGAAGCAGGAGCTGGAGCGGCTCTCCCAGGAGAATTTCCTGACTGCCCATGGGGAGGCTTACAGTCTTACCGGAACGGGAATTGAGGAGTTCAAGGCGATCCAGCAGAAGCTTCAGGTGCTGTGCACCGAAGTTCTTAAGCCAGTCCGAGCAGCAGGTGCGTCCGGATAGCTCCCGGCCGTTACAATTAGATAACGACAGCGTCTGTTGCGGGTGGTAAGCACCCATGACAGGCGCTATTTTAAATTCTACGCTACGCTTCACGCTATAAATTATCCTGCTATTTCTCGTTTCAATCGGGTACCTGATAGCAATACATAGTATCGCTGCTTCGGAAGCCTAAGCCTTCAAAAGGACGGCGCAGCCGTTGTTGCATCTGATGTATACTAAATAAAGTTGAAAGGAGACGATCGTCTTGTATGTATGTGGCGGAGAAGTCCCTGTCCTGCACGGAAAAAAAGTAAAGCTGCGCGCGATGGAGGCGGAGCATGCGGCAGACCTGTTCGCTGTCTGGTCGCATCCGCAGGTTGCCTGCTGGCTGGCCGCACCGCCGCTGTCTACTCCGCAGGAGGCGGAAGAGCTCATAGCGATTCTCCTGCAAATGTCCCGTGAGGAAGAAAGTCTGCGCTGGAGCATCCTCGGACATGACGGGCATATTATCGGCAGCTGCGGTTATAACAGCTGGCAGCTGCAAGGAGCGTACAGAGGAGAAATCGGCTGTGAGCTGCTGCCTGATTATTGGGGGAAGGGCTACATGCGGGAGGCATTGGAGCTAATGCTGGACTATGGCTTCGCCGTAATGGGCCTCAACCGGATCGAAGCGTTATGCCACCCGGATAATATCCGGGCGCAGCGGCTGTTTCAGTCACTCGGGTTTGGGCGGGAGGGTCTGCTGCATGAATACCGGCATACGGAAGCGGGATTCCAGGATGTAGTCCTGTATGCACTGCTTGAGGGCTCGCAAAAGGACTAACTTCAGCAATGAAGGAGCACAGCGTGAGGAAGGAAGGCTGAACCTGGTCATCCCGAAGCTCCAATGTACAAAAAATGGCCGCGCTCTCCTGTACAGGGGGCGCGGCCGTTTTCTATTTAGGTTAGTCTGAACGTGAATTGATTCACAACCTCTGAGGCCTAAATCCTACTTGCGGGGAAGCGGAGAGAGTTTCTCAGCCTGCAGGCCCATCTTCTTAAGCAGTGTAATCATCTGTTCCTTCTCTTCATCACTCAGTCCGCTAAATGCAAGATGCAGCCGCTCCGAATATTTCGGATACATTTCGTTCATGAGACGTTCGCCTTCTGCAGTCAACTCGGCAAAGATCACCCGGCGGTCACTTGGGCAGGGTTTGCGCTGCAGGTAGCCGCGTTCTTCCAGCTTGTCGATTACGTAGGTAACGTTGCCGCTCTGCAGCAGCAGCTTGGCGCCGATCTGTTGGATAAGGCTGTGGTCCCTTGTAGTAGAGGACTTCCATGACAGCGAAAGCCGTAGGATTGAAGCCTTCAATCTTGCTGCCGGTTACGGCATGCTCATTAATGCTCTTGAAAGACTTGGCAAAAACCCGGTACAAATGCAGTGTCAGTTGAGTATCGCGTTCATAGGATTGTATCATGCTTCTCCACCTCTATTGTTAATCGTGAGGGCTTGCCCACACGGTTTGGAATCCTGCTTTCGTTGATCTAGCTTTACAATACGTCAAAGAAGGAATGTTGAACATGTGATTTGTCACAATGAGCACACTTTTAATTATTAAAAATCAAACAATTTTTTACGGGTGCACAAAAGTTGTGAACTTTTTGGAGATTACCGCAATCCGTCTCTGGAAGGAGCGGGAAATCAGCCTTAGGCGCAGCAGGTAATTACAGCCAGGGTTCGATGAACCTTCCTGTGCAATTCCTTATTATGGTTACAGTAGATAACCAATTGTACGGGGAGTGGATAAAGGATGAAAGAAAATCAGGGGAATGCGGCGCAGGCAGTGAAACTCACGGCCAACAAGCCATTTGTAGTGCTAATCACAGCACAGCTGGTATCTAATATAGGGGACTGGCTGCATATTCTGGCCCTGCTCACTATGGTCGGACTGAAGTGGCAGGCTTCACCCTGGGAGATAACCGCCGTCTCCTTATGTATGGCAGTACCGATGCTTCTAGGGGGTCCATTCGCAGGATATTTAAGTGATAGGATGGACCGCAGAGCAATCATGATCGGGTCTGATCTGGTGCGTGCCGGGATTGTGGCTTGTCTGGTATTTGCGGGCTCTCTTTGGCAAGTCTATGTCCTGCTGCTGGCGAAGGGGGTTCTGGATGTGATGTTCTCTCCGGCCAAAAGCGGTAAGCTCAAAGAGCTTGTGCCGCCTGAACAAATGGATCAAGCGGTAGCGCTCAGCTCTTCCATAGAGCAGATTACCAAAATTATCGGTCCTGCGGTTGGAGGTCTGCTTGTTGCAGCCGTCGGAATTTCCGCCTGCTACATCATTGATTCGGTGAGCTACATCGTATCGGCGGTCATCCTGCTGGGGCTGCCGCGAGCGGGGATGTTCAAGACAGACAGAGTGAGTGAGGCTGCTGAAACGCCAAAGCTTCGCCATTCCTTCCGCAAGGAAGCTGGTGCAGGATTACGGCTGATTGCCGGCATGCCAGTGGTGCTCAGCGGCGTCGTGATGATTGTAGCAGCCCTGCTGGTGCTTCAGGTTGCTGATTCCCAGACCGTTACTCTGTTCCGGGAAATTCCCGGAGTGAATGCCGATTTGCTGGGCTGGTGCGTAGCTGCCAGCGGTTTCGGTACTCTGCTCTCGGCCCTCGTAGTGGGACGCATGGGCAGCAGCAAGCGCCCGCTTGTGTTCATGGCCACCGGTACGATTCTCATGGGCTCTGTATTTGCGAGCGCTGCTCTTGTGGCTGCTTACGGACAGGCGGGCCTTTGGATGAATATAATGTTGTTCGGTTCGTTTGTTCTCGCCGGTGCCGGCGCAGGCTTTGTGCTTATTCCATTCAACTCGATGCTACAGTGCAGGACACCGGAAGCCTATACGGGCCGGGTATTTGGAATTGTGAGCAGTCTGACCAGTGCAGCGGTTATTCTGGGGCCGGTAGCCGGTGGGGCATTAGTGACAGTTTCCGGTCCAGTCACGGCTTTCATTGTCTCGGGTATGCTGGCAGCCCTGCTTGGAGCGTCGCTGCTCTTCCTGCGGCCGGGAATCGAAAAAAGAGACAAGGCGTCGCACGCCCTGGAACAATCAGTAGCCTAAACGGACTGTCCGCCGAACTAAGCTGGTACAGGGTGGCTGAGGGTGATATGATCGGATTACCGGAGTGTATCCGGCAGGCGGTGAATAGGCGCCAGCTATTATGGTTTAGGAGATGGAGAGCTGTATGGAAGAGACAGAAGCACCGCAGGTTCAGGAACTTGGATCAATCGGAGATCATGAGCAGGAAAGTATGGAACGGGACATTGTACTGGATGTCTATATTGAAGAAGCGGGCTATGAAGCAGGCGATAAGAGAATATCCAATATCTCTTTTCAGGTACAGCAAGGACAGTTGCTGGGCTTAATTGGTCCTAACGGAGCGGGAAAGAGCACCACAATCAAGACCCTCCTGGGTCTGCTGAAGCATGCCAAAGCCCAGGTGAAGCTTGGCGGAGAGAACAAATCTTATGCTTACGTGCCGGAGCAGCCCGTATTTTATGAGGATCTGACGTTGTGGGAGCATCTGGACCTGGCTGCAGCCGCTTATGGCTTGTCCTACGAAACCTTTGAGGCCACGGCCGATAAGCTTCTGTCCCAGTTCGGCATGGATCAGGTGCGCAACGATCTTCCCGCAGGCTTCTCCAAGGGTATGAAACAAAAAATGATGCTGATGCTGGGCTTTCTGGTCCAGCCTGATGTCTATATTGTGGATGAGCCGTTCATCGGGCTTGATCCGCGTGCGACCAAAGATTTCCTTCGTCTCCTGGAAGCTGAGCGCAAGCGCGGAGCCGGCGTGCTGATGTCAACGCATGTGCTGGACACGGCCGAAAAAATCTGTGACAGCTTCGTGCTGGTCTCCGGAGGGAGAATGACAGCAACGGGGACACTGGAAGATATCCGCGCCCAGGCGGGATTGCCGGAGGCGTCGTTGTTTGATTGCTTCGACGAACTGACATGAGCAGAAGTGCATTTGCTTTTCCCACAGCACGGAAGCTGTTCCGGCGGCGGCTGTTTTCCCATTTTCGCGAGCAATCTGCTATCATCCGTACAGCTGCGGACTGGACGGTGCTGCTGTATATTATCATTCCAGGCGGTTTGCTGGGCGGACGGTTTTATTATGGCTTCTGGAATCAAGAGCTGCCTGCATGGGCAGCAGATTTACCCTTTGGAATCATTCTCGCCCTGCTGGCAATCCTGGTGGCCACCGGAGGCCTGGTTCTGCTGCTGCAGGAAGGGGATCTGTTATTCCTCAGGCAACGGGAGGACTGGATCCGGACGATTGTGCTGCGGGGAACGCTGTACAGTCTCGTAGTCACAGCTCTGAAGATGGCTGTGCTGTATGTCATTCTGCTGCCCTTCATCGTCCATGGCTACAGCGTTAGTCCGGCCGCGGCCTGGGCACTGCTTGCCATGACGATTGCCTGCAGCTGGTGTGTCAAGCTGCTCGGGCATATCGTCAAGGTCCAGCGGCAGGGCTTCCGCCGCTGGTTATGGCTGATTCCTGCGGTTACCGTACCCTGTGCCGTCTATATCCGGGCCGGACTGTACTTCAAGGACAGCCCTCTGCTTCTGCTGCTGGTCACTGCCTTGTTTGCGGTGGTGACGGCCTGGGCTATCCGCTATCGCTTGCGTTTACGCGGCACCTTCATGAATGATGTGCGCGAAGACTACAAGCAGCGGATGAGAATCGCTGCACTGATGCTGCGCGGGGTGCTCGATAAACCGCGGCCTACGCGGTACAAGCCGTGGATCTTCCGGAAATCGCAGCCGCTGCTGAAGTCTACGCTGCCTGAGAGCCGGTTCACGGCGGCTGCTATCAAGGCATTGGTGCGGAATCCGTCTCACTTGAAGCTGTATCTGTCATTTACCGGAGTGGGATTGATAGCGGTATTCATTGTTCCTTCTATGTTGAAGTGGCTGATCTTCGCGCTGCTGATCGCATTAATGTCCTACTGGCTGTCTTCCTACTGGCTGCTGTTTTCAGGGGATGACTACATTGGGATTTTACCATTTACCAAAGAACAAAAAGCAGAGGCGGGAGCAAAGGCGCTACCGCTCATGCTGATGCCGTTTGCCCTGTTGTGCTCGGCGGCTATCTGTCTGCCGCTGTACGGCTGGCTAGGGCTGCTGCTGTTTATTCCTGTTGGCGGCGGGGCCGGATATCTGATTGCCAATATGTTCAGCGCATTCCGCTTTGCCAAATGATAACAGCTGTAAACCGGATTTTTTCCGAATAAAAGTAATCCTCTTCAAAGTTTCCCGCGAAGGTTAATATAGAGGGAGATTAATGAGAGGGGTTCCCTTATGACAGAAGCTCTGGATGACAGAGAGTTGATGAAACGCATTGGAGACAAGGAACCCTCGGCGCTGGAAAACCTCTATGACCGTTATGAAAAGGTGATATACTCCTTTGCCTACAGGATGGTACAGGACGCCATGGCAGCCGAGGAGGTTGTGCAGGAGCTGTTTCTGCGTGTATGGACGCATAGTGAGCGGTATGATGAATCCCAGGGCAAGCTGACAACCTGGATGTTCGCGCTCACGCGCAATATAGCGGTAGATATGCTACGCCGCAAGTCGGTCAGGGACCGGGGAGTACCTGTGGAAGACGCTGCGCTGCATGCCGTGGCTGACGAGTCCTTGGAACCTGCTGTGGTTGTTGAGATGAGAACGGAAGGCCAGCGCATGCGGGAAGTGCTGGCAGAGCTTAGCCGTGATCAATTGCAGGTCATTCATTCCATTTATTATGGAGGCATGACGCAGCAAGAGGTTGCGGCGAGGTACAACATTCCGCTGGGGACGGTCAAAAGCCGCGTGCGGCTGGCCCTGAAGCAGCTGAAGAGGCATTTTAAGGCTCAGGAAAGGAGGGAAGGCTACCATGGATGAAGCGGACAATCAAATCTGTGAATGGGCAGAGCTGTATGCGCTGGGCGGGCTGGACGAAGAGCAACGGCTGGAGTTTGAGACGCACTTGACGGGCTGTGCGGATTGCCGGAAGGTAGTGGAAGAGCTGAGAGAGATCGTGGATGTGCTGCCTCTCGCTTCAGAGGAAGTGTCACCGCCGGAGGGAATGAAGGAGCGTGTGCTGGGCCGGGTGCTGGCTGTGGAAGAGAGCAAGAAGACATCTCTTGCAGATGCTCTGGAACGGAGCACCGTACGCGGTGTTCATGAAACCATAGTGCCACCGGCTCCCGCACCGGAAACACCTTTCTCTCCGTCAGCTGTAAAAGCGAAGGCAACTCCGTTGAGCCGCAACAGCCTTTTGCGCGGTGCATGCGCTATATTGGCTGTAGCTGCAGCAGCGCTTGCCATCTATTCCGTTTCCCTGCAGCGGGATGTGAGCGGGCTGAAGAAGCAGCTTGCACTGACCGGAGCCCCTTCCACTGAGCTAAAAGTAAATGAGGTGGTCCAGCTTGGTCCTGCGGCACAGGACATTGTGGCCAAGGGCCTCGCGACAATCGTTATTGATGCCAAAGGCACCCATCTGCTGGTACAGGCGGAGAAGCTGCCTGAACTTAGTGGAAGCGAGGCATTCCAGGTCTGGCTGATCAAGGGCGATGTTAAGAAAAGCGCCGGAACCTTCCTGTCTTCCGCAGGGACAGGTGCGATGTACTATACCTTTGATCCCCAGGGCTATGATACCGTGGCGATTACACTTGAACCAGATGGGCAGGGTGAGCAGCCCAGAGGGCGGCCAATACTCATCGCCAAGATTGCAGGGTAGCCGCTGCCCGCAGCTAAGCCCTCAGATCACTAGAAGAGCATCAGTTCTAACTCTGGGAGTAAGATCAGACCCGCTGTGGCTCGGTGAGGAGCATGTACATGAAGCGAGTCCGGTCCATACGGACCGTAAAGCCTTTATTTTCAAGAAAGAGATACTTTTAACCGGCTAACGGACCGTGATGCGCTTATCGTCTCTCCATCAGGCTATATTCAATCCGCCGTTTAGAGTAAGATGCTCTACTAGTAAGTGATCAAACCCCAAAAGCCAGCCTCCTAAGCAAACGGAGGCTGGCTTTTTACATTCAAGACAAATCTGCTGGAAGTGAGGTGCGGAGGGTTACTCCCCGTGCAGCCCGGCCGCATGCATGCCCGCCGTATATCCTGTGGAGAACGCGGCGGTAATATTATACCCGCCGGTATATCCGTGGATATCCAGTATTTCACCGCAGAAGAACAGTCCCTGCATCAGTTTCGATCCCATGGTCCGGGGATCAATTTCTTTCAGGTTAACTCCGCCGCCAGTAACAAAGGCTTCCGCAAGAGAACGGGTGCCATGCACCTGAACCGGCATCCGCTTCAGAAGCGCTGCGAGCGACTGCAGCCCGGTTTTGGGCAGATGATGTCCTGTAGTATCGCCGTCGAGTCCAGTCTTAGCCAGCAGCAAGGGAATCATCCGCTCCGGCAGCAGGCCCTTCAGCGAGTTGCGGATGGCCTTTTTCGGCTCCAGCTCCAGCTTGTTCTGCAGCTGTTCCTCCATCTCCTGCGGGTTCAGGTCCGGGAAAAGGTCGATGGACAGTTCTACAGTGTGGGTTCCCGATTTGCGCTGAACCTGCCGCAGGAACTGGCTGCAACGCAGCGCAATCGGCCCGGAGAGGCCGAAATGGGTGAAGATCATGTCGCCCCGGTGGGCAATGACCCGCTTGCCCTTCGGATTCCAGACCGTCAGTATTACATCCCGCAGGGATAAGCCCTGCAGTTCTCCGGATTTGATCCATTCCTCCTGCGACAGGATAGGCACCTCTGTAGGGAACAACTCCGTAATGGTGTGTCCGGCGGCCTCGGCCCACGGGTATCCGTCTCCGGTGGAACCAGTCTGCGGTACAGATTTGCCGCCTGTGGCGATGACCACGGAACGGGCACCCAGCTTTTTGCCCGAGGACAGCCGGACGCCCTCCACTGCGCCATTTGTATAGAGAACCTCTGTCACCGGACTGTCGGTTATAATCTCCACACCAAGGCTTCGCACTTTGCCGATGAGCGCTGAGACGACGCTGGAGGCTTTATCGGATACGGGAAACATCCGCCCGTTGTCTTCTTCTTTTAGGGCAATCCCCAGATTCTCGAAAAATTCGATAATATCCTGATTGTTGAAATGGTCAAATGCGCTGTACAGGAAACGGCCGTTGCCGGGAATATGGGAGATCAGCTCGGAGGTCTCTTTGATGTTGGTCACATTGCAGCGCCCTCCTCCGGAAATCCCCAGCTTCCTTCCAAGCTTGGCCCCTTTATCAATCAGCAGAACTGCCGCTCCATGCCCGGCAGCAGCCACGCTGGCCATAAGCCCCGAAGGTCCGCCTCCGATGATAATTACATCATAGTTACTGCTCATAAATCTGCTCCTTTACATATGAAGACAAGATGCAAACTGTGCACCCTTAACGGCATCATACCATTACGGCCACGACGGGGCCAGAGGCCCCGCGTGCGAGACGGCGAATTCCATTGTCAGGACTGCAAGGTTATGATTTAATCAAATGGAATAGGGTGATTTGTCCAATTTGGGGAGTGATTGCAATTATTTACGAGGTAAAGGATATTTTATTGCAAATAACATCTGCCTGCTCCTTTCTGTTCTTGTTCCAGTGGTGGCTTGATCAGAGCCAGATGGTTCGAAGGAACGGGAAATTCCCGGATGACCAATCCTTTTTGATTATCAGTTGTGCACTAAGCATTGTATTCTGCATGATTCTGTCCACAACGCTGTTTGGTGTGATCTATCTGAATTTAGCTATTATACCGGCTTACATCGGCGTTTTATACGCTGGATTCCGTTCGGGGGTGAGCTTGGTCATATTTTTTGTACTATGCACTATATTATTCTCGGAGCCTTCCGGTATCAGCAATCTGGTGCTGAACACAGGGGTGCTGCTGTATCCGCTGCTGTTCGGTATGGCGAAACCGTTCAAGAACGGCGGGACACTAAGCAAAATTGCCGTCCTCTGGGGTGTACTGTTTCCGAGCATGCTGTTTATTGTCCTTGCACCCAAAATGCATGGGCACAGCCTGTATGATTCCCCATCCCAAGAAGTGAGTGTGGCCGTGCTCTACCTTGTTGTCTCGGTGGTCCTGGGCGGCAGCTTTATTTACTTTATCGAAACCGCCTGGGACCGGATGGAGATCCAGAAACAGATGAAGGGAATCTCTGAGAAGCTGGAAAGGGAATCGGAGAAGCTGCAGCAGATTACCGATGTCGTGCCGGTCAGTATTATGTCTCTGGATGATATGGGCTGTGTAACCGAACTGAATGAATGTATGCTGAACCTTTTCCGCCAGCATAATCCCCTGATTACAAAAGAGGCCATTCTAGGCCGGAGGGTAGAGCGGCTTCTCTGCAAAGAGCCGGATAGCCCGATCCTAAAGCGTATGGCGGATAACGTATTGCACAAACAACGGTACAACGAGAAACTTCACTATGATTCCAGGACTTATGATGTATTCTCTGCACCTCTGCAGCTAGGAATGGGGGGCATATCCGGAGGAAGGGTTGTGATTGTCCAGGACCTGACCGAGGAAGAGAAATTCCGCAGCGAACTGGATCATGTGGAGCGGCTAACCCTGGTTGGGCAGATGGCGGCGGGAATTACCCATGAAATCCGCAATCCGATGGCGGTGGTGCGCGGATTTCTGCAGCTCATGCGGGAAAAAAGCCATGGAGAGATGGACTCGTATTATCAGATTATTATGGAAGAGCTGGACCGGGCCAACAGCATTATCAATGACTTTCTCTCCCTTGCCCAGAGCCGGATATCGAACAAGGAGACTGTTCAGCTGCATCATATTATAGAAGAACTATCCCCGCTTCTCTGGGCTGATGCCAATCTCCGTGGTCAAAGCGTGGAGCTGAGATTATGTCCGTCCCTCCCGCTGCTTCAACTCAACTCCAGGGAAATCAAGCAGCTTATCCTTAATCTGGCCCGCAATGGAATGGAAGCGATGGAGCCTAAGGGGGTTTTGTATCTGGAGACGCGTATCCATGAGGATAAGGTGGAGCTGGTCATACAGGATACGGGAAGCGGAATTCCGCAGAGTCAGCTGGAGAAGTTATTTGTGCCTTTTTACACAACAAAAGGTCAGGGGACCGGCCTCGGTCTTCCGCTTTGCCTAAGCATTGCCGAGCGGCATCATGGCAGTATTACAGTGGATTCCCAAGAAGGCAAAGGTACGGCTTTTATCATTTCTTTTCCTTACGGGCAGGAGGTCAGCCAGGAAGCTGCCGCCGCAAAGGAAACCTCTTATTTTCCCTCCAGCGATATCCCTCCCGGCCAAGAACTGTGAGGCCGGTTCTGCTTGCTTTCACAGAGTATGTATGTATAATAAAGTTAGTGAATCCTGCTACAACGCGGTTTTGACAAATAGTTTAAGGATAAAGGAGAGTGCATTGAATGTCCATGTCATTTAATCAATATATGAAGGATTCCATCCAGCCCATGCGCGATGATCTGACAAGCATCGGGTTTCAGGAGCTTTTGACTCCGGAAGAGGTGGAAGCAGCTCTTCCTGCCTCCAAAGGTACCTCACTAGTTGTTGTTAATTCGGTCTGCGGCTGTGCCGCCGGTCAATGTCGTCCGGGTGTGGCTCAGGCGCTGCAGAACGAGATCCTGCCGGATCACCTGTTCACCGTATTCGCCGGCCAAGAGAAAGAAGCAACAGCCAAAGCGCGTGAATATTTTGCACCGTATCCGCCTTCTTCGCCTTCCATTGCGCTGATGAAGGATGGGGAGCTTGTTCACTTCATCGAACGTCATGGTGTTGAAGACCGTTCGGCTGCTGAAATTGCTGCTGAGCTGAGGGATGTATTCAACCGCTTGTGTCAATAAAATAATGCCAGCATTACTCGGTCTCGCAGGCTGCCGGAAGTCCGGTTGTCTGCGGGACTTTTTTGGAAATAATACGCAAGAATAACCGCAGCTATGCTGTGAATCGGGGTGTACGTACTTGAGTATGCAAGAAGAGATTATTGCCGCCCTCGGTGTTAAGCCATCTATTGATGTGGAGGCGGAAGTCCGGAAACGGGTGGATTTTTTGAAAGCGTATATACTGGAAGCAGGGGCAAAAGGGCTGTTAATCGCGATTAGCGGCGGGGTAGACAGTGCGGTAGCTGCAGGTCTGTGCAAAAGGGCAACAGATGAGCTCTCAGCCGGAGAAGGCAAGGAATATATCACACTTGGCGTGTTCCAGCCTTACGGCGAACAGGAGGATATCGCGCACAGTTATGCGGTAGCAGAGGCCTTTGCATTGACGCATAAGGTGGAGACCAATATCGAGGAAACGGTCAATGAGATTGCACTTGAGGTAGAACACAGCCTGAAATCGCTTGGGCAGCACCGTCACATCACCCATCAGGGCAAAGGCAATGTGAAGGCCAGAACACGCATGGTGATGCAATATGCGCTGGCCTTTGAGAACAATCTGCTGGTAGTAGGAACAGACCATGCCTCCGAAGCCATAACCGGCTTCTATACCAAATGGGGCGATGGTGCCGTGGACATTACGCCGCTGTCTTCGCTGAACAAGCGTCAGGTGCGCCAGCTGGCTGCATTCCTGGGTGTACCTGCCGACATCGTTACCAAAGCACCGACAGCAGGCCTATGGCCGGGACAGACGGATGAGGCGGAGCTGGGCATCACCTATGAGGAGAACAGCGATTACTTGGAAGGCAAAACGGTCAGTTCCGAAGCCGCCAGGAAGCTTGAAAGCTATTACCGGAGAACCGCGCATAAGCGTAATGTGATTCCGGGGATCTGAAAAAGGGGTTGTATCGAAAACCGCCGGGCCGCTGCCTCCAATCGCAGCCGCTCCGGCGGTTCTTCATGTGATTAGCTACTTCGCCAGAATACGCCCAATGAACGTCTTGGAAGCATCGATCGCCTGCTCCAGCCCGGGAGTAGTCCCGGCAAAAGGGTGAACGGTGCCAAAGGTATGATTGCCTCCGGGAATCTGTGACCATTCAATATCCGGCCGTAAAAGGGTCAATTGTTCTGAACCGCGGCGCAGCCGCTCCCCATCCTCGCTTCCCTGGATCAGGACGACCGGGAAGCTGGCCTGCTTCATCCGATCCAGGATGTTGTAGCGTTCGGCTTGCTGTTCTAAGTCTTCTAGAATTATAGCATCCAGAGGCATTTGCTGACCTGTACGTCCATTGAGCACATAGGTCCGGCCCTTTGCTCTCATCTCCCGCTTCTGGTCTTCTGTGAGCAAATCGATACTAGTGACACCGTTCCAGGAGATCACGCCGGTAATTGCCTCGGGATGATCGAGCGCGTAGAGCAGACATATCCCGCCTCCCAGGCTGTGACCGAGCAGAAATACGGGCAGACCTCCAAATTTGTGATGCTGGCTGAGGTAGGAGAGCAGAATTTCCAAATCTCTGATCTCACGTTGACCCGTGTTGCGGGCGAACTTCTCCAGCTCGGTGAAGTTCTGCAGATCCTCGCCAATTCCGGCATGCGAGAAGTTGAAGGTGACGACCTCATGCTCATCACTAAGCGCCTCTGCAGTATAAGGGAACATTCCCCAATCCTTGAAGCCCTTGTAGCCATGGGCAATGACAACCAGACTTCTAGCTTTGCCTCGGGACGGGAAATGGGAACAACGCAGGACAGCATCCTCACCTGCGGGCAATTCGAAATTACGGGGCATAGGGCATCTCCCTTTCCTTGCGAAAATAGACTTCAGCGGCTTTTTCTTTTAAGATAGCAGAAAGCTAGAACCAAGACTATAATTTATACTACTCCATACAAAGGTTGAAAGACTTCTGTCCAGTATGAGATTATAGTCTTTCTGTAGGAAGATCATACCATTAGCACGCGGTTAAGGATAGAAGGCAATATGAGGCAGTCCATGACTGCGGGAGCACGAGGGGCGTGAAGTTTTGATATACGGAATCGGACATGATGTGCTGGAAATCGGGCGGATTGTAAGTATAGCAGATGGTAATTTAGGCCACCGGTTTATCCGCCGGATTCTTACCGGGCAGGAGCTGGTACTGGCCAAAAGAAGGGGCGGGAAGGCAGCGGAGTTCATAGCCGGACGATTCTCGGCCAAGGAAGCGGTAGTTAAGGCGCTCGGATGCGGAATCGGGCATACCGTGGGCTTTCAGGATATTGAAATTCTGCCGGATGACCAGGGCAAGCCGGTGGTCTCGCTCTCGGCTGAGGCATGGGCCCGGCTGCTGCTGCCGGAACAGGAGTATGCCATCCATCTCACCATTACGCACAGCCGCGATTTGGCCTCAACATTCGTTGTGGTGGAGCGGTTGCCGGCCCAATAAAAAGGGTCTAATAAATGAACGGCAAGGAGAATAACCATGACAACACATGAACAACAAGGTAAAGCACAGCAGGAAGCCAAGTTATTCTTCAGCCGGTTCCTGCTGGAATGGTATCAGGGTCAAAAACGGGATTTGCCGTGGCGGCGCCACCGCAATCCTTATTATATCTGGATTTCGGAGATTATGCTGCAGCAGACCCGAGTGGATACGGTGATTCCATATTTCAACCGCTTTATTGAGCGTTTTCCTACGGTGGAGTCGCTGGCCGATGCCCCTGAAGAAGAAGTGCTGAAGTGCTGGGAGGGACTCGGCTACTATTCGCGTGCCCGGAATCTGCAGCATGCCGCAAGGCAGGTGAAAGAGCAGTATGGCGGGCAGGTTCCGGATGACCGCGACGCCGTATTCGGCCTCAAAGGCGTAGGCCCTTACACAGCAGGAGCTATCCTCAGTATTGCCTTTAACCGGCCGGAGCCGGCGGTGGACGGCAATGTGATGCGGGTATTGTCCAGGTATTTCCTCATTGAAGATGATATCGCCAAGGGACCTACCCGCGTTGCCATGGAGCGCCTGGCGGCAGAGCTGATTCCTGAAGGCGAGGCCTCGCATTTCAACCAGGCGCTGATGGAGCTTGGCGCGCTTGTATGCACGCCGAAATCACCGCGCTGCCTTCCGTGCCCGGTGATGGAGCACTGCGCTGCGCGACTGGCGGGCTGCGAGACATCGCTGCCCGTCAAGACCAAGGCCAAGCCGCCGCGCCCCGAGGAGCGGCTGGCGGCCCTGGTGGAGGGCTGCGGCGAGCACGCGGGCCGGGTGCTCATCCGGCAGCGGCCATCCAGCGGGCTTTTAGCCCGCATGTGGGAGCTGCCGCATTGGCCTGCGCCGCCTGCAGAGGGCGGCGCAGCAGGCGCGCTGCTGCCGGAGGCCGCGGCGCTGGACCGGCTGCGCCGGTCCCTGAGGCAGGCCGGGATTCCCGCCCGGCCTGCTGAGCACTGGATGGCTGCAGAGCATACATTCAGCCATATTGTGTGGACCCTGCAGGTATACCGCTGCAGGGAAGAGGATGTCCGCGCGCTGCCGCTGGCGGCGGAAGGCCGGACGGCGTATGCTGCCGTGCTGTCCCCGGGTGCCGGGGACGCCGGTCTGCCTGACGCAGCGGACAGCGTATCAGTAGAGCCATTCGCAGACGGCACCGGAAGTCCTGAAGATGGCGGGGCGGTACGATGGATTAACCGTGAGGATATGGCCAATTACGCCTTTCCCAATGTTTTCTTGAAGCTGCTGAATCACTATTTCGATGAGCAAGATTCCAATCAGGTGAACGGTTGAATGTCGCATATTACATGAGATACAGCCAAAAAAACGGGTACCCGTCATCTAGGAGGGTACCCGTTTTCATATATTCAGGTGCAGCACCATTGCACTGCACTAAGCGGCACCGGGGCCGCTTTTACTTATTTTGCGCTGTCGTAGCGTTTGCCGACTTCTTCCCAGTTGACTACATTCCAGAAGGCTTTGATGTAATCAGGACGTTTATTTTGGTAGTTCAGGTAGTAGGCATGTTCCCAAACGTCAAGGCCGAGGATAGGGGTTGCGCCTTCACTGATCGGGTTGTCCTGGTTAGGTGTGCTTGTTACAGCCAGTTTGCCGTCCTTAACAACGAGCCAAGCCCAGCCGCTGCCGAAACGGGTAGTTGCTGCAGTAGCGAAATCTTCCTTGAATTTATCGAATCCGCCCAGTTCGCTGTCGATGGCTGCGGCCAGTGCGCCGGTTGGTGCGCCGCCGCCATTCGGTCCGATAACTTCCCAGAACAGAGTGTGGTTGGCGTGTCCGCCGCCGTTATTGCGGACTGCCGTGCGGATCGCTTCAGGTACTGCGTTCAGGTCAGTAAGGAGTTCCTCAATGCTCTTGTCTTGCAGTTCGGGTGCCTTTTCCAGAGCAGCGTTCAGATTCGTCACGTATGTGTTATGGTGCCTGTCATGGTGAATCTCCATCGTCAAAGCGTCGATGTGCGGTTCGAGAGCGTTGTTCGGATAAGGAAGTGCCGGTAATTGAAATGCCATGGAAAAATCCCTCCTGAGTGTTATTGAATTTGTATAGATAAAGAATTTTGGCGGTCTTGACGTCAAAACCCCTTATTTCCGATGAACCTTATAGGTTATGTGCCTGATAAGATACTATTATTAAACCGTATCTGGAACAATAATGCAACATTAAACAAACATTAATGTTTGTAAAGTTTAAACTATGAAAATCTAACCACATGTGTTAACGCTGTGTTAAAATCGAAAGGGGCCGCCCCCGGCATACGTTTACATAGCTTTAACGTCCTATTTAACGAATTTCTGTAACAATATCCTATGTAAACGCTTTATATCAAGCGCTTTCAAAAGAAAAATGATGATATCGCCAGAAAAGTATGCTTTAATAGACTTAAAAGCAGGTATTTCTCGTTTTTTGAAGTTTAAAGAAGCTATAAACTGTTTAACATTAGGTTAATACTTCTTTAGTCGCATGAAATGCTACTACTTAAGACAGATTACGCGACTTCTTCGAAAGGCAATTTTTTGCTTTTCTTTTTTTCCTCTCCACGCTGTTACGGGAACTCCTTCTTTTTGTTAAATTCTAAGCCATAGAAAAGGGAGATTTAAAGAATGCACGTTCGTTCCTTTCAATTAAGCGACGTTACCCCTGTGACTGAACTGCTGCAGACCGCATTATCGGAAGAATGTTTCGAGAGCACTATCGAGCCTTTCTCCAGGCAGCTTTCATGGGATTCCGATCTCATTGTTGTTGCTGAGGATGAAGGAGAGATTGTTGGTGCGCTGATTGGTACGATCGAGAAGAATCACGGCTGCTATTTCCGCATTGCCGTTCATCCCGACTACCGCCGCAAAGGAATTGGCAGAGGTCTTGTATCGGCAATGGAACACAAGTTTCAGGCCCGCAAGGTCAGTGGTATTTTTGTAGCGGTTGATGAGCATAATTCATTTGCCCTGCCGCTGTATGAAGCCATGGGTTATGGCGAGGATCAAATCTTCAAGTCAGTACGGAAGCTCAGCATTGTCGGATAAGGAACTTTAATTCCGGTGCTGCGTAAGCGGAAACATTTTCTAGAGTAGAGAACTATAGCAGTGGTTACGTCTTCAATGATCATGAATAGGATAACATGCTTATTTTAGGATTGAGTACGTGCTTGCATAGTCTGATTTATTATACTGAAGCATATCTTCCCACAGTCCATTGCAAATGGCCGGGAGATATGCTTTTCTATTGTTATGGACTTGAATGACCAATGAGAAGCAAGAAGGTGGCCTATGAACCAGGAGCTTAAAGAAGATTTCATGCGGAGCCGCCGGCAGAGATACCGGTCCGTTACCCACGGGAAGCCTGGCTCTGCACCGGGACGGGGCTGGGTCCGCGATTTGCGGAATTGGCTCATAACTGCCGCAGTTATTTTCACATTGATGTCACTGCTCAATATATTTGTGTTCAACGTCTCAACGGTTATCGGCCAATCCATGCAGCCAACGCTGCTGGAGGGCGAGAAATTGATTATTAACAAGATCTCACTAGTCTTTGCCAGTCCAGGGCGTGGAGATGTGATTGTTCTTCATGACCCAAGCACCGGACCAGACCGTAAGGAATACCTGGTGAAACGGGTCATCGGGATACCGGGTGACAAGGTAGAAGTGCGGAACCATAAGCTGTATGTGAACGGCAAGCTTAAGGCTGAGCCCTATGTGGATACGGAAATACAAGACCCGGATTTTGCCCAGCTTACCCTTGATAAGGGAACCTATTTTGTGATGGGGGATAACCGGCATGCGGGGGCGAGCAAGGACAGCCGGTATTTTGGTGCCGTTTCACAGGACCTTCTGGTCGGCAAGGCTGCGTTTATCTGGTGGCCCTTTGGCAAGGCAAGTGCATTATAAGTGAAGGAGAAGGCGGTAATGAACAATAACATTCAGACATCCTATGCCCCACCGCCTTCGAAATGGGAAGGTCTCAAAGCTGAAATTATGGCTGCTGCTTCGGAACTCGGTATTGATGATATCGGGTTTGCGACTGCGGAGCCGTTTTTATATTTGAAAAATATGCTCCAGGAGCATCGGGACAACGGGTATGATTCGGGGTTCGAGGAGCCGGATCTTGATAAGCGGACCATCCCGGCCCTGCAGTCCGGGGGGCAGCCGATGTCCATTATCGCCATAGCTGTAGCTTATCCCTCCAAAATGGAAAATCCGCCCAAGTCAGAGCCGGGTGCACGGCGCGGTATTCTGGCCCGTGCCTCCTGGGGGCGGGATTATCATCATGTCCTCCGGGAGGCACTCACCAAGCTGGAGGGCTTCATCCGGGAGCGTGTGCCGGGAGCCGAGCTAGAGAGCATGGTGGATACCGGAGTGCTGGTTGATCGGGCCGTCGCTGAGCGGGCGGGCATCGGATTCAGCGGTAAAAACTGCAGTATCATCTCCCCCCAATGGGGCTCATGGATATATCTCGGAGAGATGGTGACGAATATCCCTTTTCCGCCGGATAAGCAGGTAGAGGAGGGGTGCGGAGATTGCACAAAATGTATCGACGCTTGTCCTACAGGGGCCCTGGTGGGTCCCGGGCAATTGAATGCCCAGGCCTGTATTTCGTATTTGACGCAGACGAAGGGCTTTCTAAGTGATGAATACATGACCAAGATCGGCAACCGGCTGTACGGCTGCGATACCTGCCAGATCGTATGTCCGAAGAACCGGGCGAAGAATTGGGATCACCGTCCCGAGCTTCTGCCTGATCCCGAGATCGTCAAGCCGCTGCTGCTGCCAATTCTCGAACTCAGCAACCGTGAGTTCAAGGAACAGTTCGGAAGCAGCTCAGCAGCCTGGCGTGGCAAGAAGCCGATTCAGCGCAATGCGGTAATCGCGCTCGGGAACTTCAAGGAGACTGCGGCTGTGCCGAAGCTGACTGAAATTCTGCTGAAGGAAACCCGCCCGGAGATGCGCGGGAGTGCTGCCTGGGCGCTCGGACGTATCGGAGGCCAAGAAGCGCTTACGGCAGTGAAGCTGGCGCTGCGGGAGGAAGAGGACACTACGGTCCGGGAAATGCTTGAGCGCTCGCGGGACAAGCTCCTGCTGCAGGAGGAGGTTCAGGAACATGACTGAGACAATGACAGACACGGCCTGCATGGAGAAGTTTGTATTTTATGATGAAATGGATTCTCCAGTTGGCCCGCTTACCCTCTGCGCAACAGAGGCGGGGCTGTGTCTTATAAAGTTCGGTACGTTTGGGGATACCGCTTCAGGTATCGGCCAATGGATCAAAGGGCAAATGGGCCAGGTCAAGCTGCATCAGGATTCATCCAGATTATCGGAGGCTGTTCAGCAGCTCGAAGCCTATTTTGCCGGTGAGCTGAGAGGTTTCTCACTCCCGCTGGATATGCGTGGTACTGTGTTCCAGCGTCAGGTATGGGAAGCACTGTGTACTGTGCCATACGCGGGATCGGCCTCATATAAGGATATTGCGTCCCTGATCGGCAATCCGCAGGCGGTCCGGGCTGTGGGCGGAGCCAATAACCGCAACCCTGTGCCGGTAATAGTGCCGTGCCACAGGATCATCGGTTCGAGTGGTGCTCTTGTCGGTTATGCGGGAGGCCTGGGGATCAAAAGCCGGTTGCTGCAGCTGGAGGCGGAGCACGGCATGGCGGACGGAATGGGAGCCTACCTCTTTTAATGTAGTTTTAGTATTTGCAGTGACCTGTTGCATTGTATTTGCCAATTGCTGTCCAGTTGTTGAAATGCTATGATAGATTCGCGTGCCTAGAGCGGCATTGCAGACAATAGAGTAAGAGGTGGACTTTGGATGAACATTGCATTGCCTATTATTACGCTTGTCGTAGGTCTGATCGGCGGATTCTTTATCGGGGTATATTATCTGCGCAGACAAATGACAACGATGCAGAATGATCCTGAAATGCTGCAGAAGGTTGCCAAACAGATGGGGTATAACTTGAACGGAAAGCAGATGCAGCGTGCCCAACAGATGATGAAGAACAATAATCAGCCGGGACGTGCATCAGCGGCGGGCAAAAGACAAGGCCGTAAAGGCAAGTAACCGGTCCCGGATAAAGTGGAATTAGATACGGGTACGGAAGGGGGAGGCTTCATGGGGGGCGTCAAAGATTACATGAATGGCAAGGTTGCTGCGAACCGTGAGCAAATCGAGTACCACGTAGAGAAAATACTGGAGCTGATTGGTGAAGACACAGGCCGCGAAGGGCTGCTGGAAACACCGGCCAGAGTTACACGGATGTATGAGGAGATTTTCGGCGGTTATTCGATTGATCCCCGTGAGGCGCTCGGTGTGACCTTCGATGAGTCTCATGAGGAACTGGTGATCGTAAAGGATATCGTCTACTATAGCCAGTGCGAACATCATATGGCCCCATTCTTCGGGAAGGTGCATATCGGGTATGTTCCGAGCGGACGGATTGCAGGGCTCAGCAAGCTGGCCCGTCTTGTGGAGGCCGTAAGCCGGCGCCTTCAGGTGCAAGAACGCATTACGGCGCAGATTGCCGATATCATGACAGAGGTTCTGAATCCGCATGGTGTGATGGTCGTTGTGGAAGGGGAGCATCTTTGCATGTGCGCCCGCGGGGTGAAAAAGCCCGGCAGCAAGACGGTAACCATGTCAACGCGGGGGACCTTCCGTGAGGACGCTGCCGCCCGGGCGGAGTTTTTGGCTTTGATCAAGGAATAGAATACTGGGGCATGCCCCGTTGCTTCATAAGATTAAGAGCCCTTCCATCACTGCCAAGTGACGGAAGGGCTCTTTTTGCGTCTGGACGAGTAACGGTGCCGTCCTTTGTTAATAAGGTTGCCAGACAAGCTTGCGGGCGGCGGTAAACCTTTCAGAGACATATGGCCAATTTACAACCTTCCACCAGTCCTTGATGTAATCCGCGCGGTTATTCTGATGCTTGAGGTAATACGCGTGTTCCCACACATCCAGGGTCAGTAGAGGAACGACATCCCATTGGGAGAGATTCTGGTGCTTCTCCGCTGTCAGGATTTCCAGTCTGTGGCTCCGCGGACTCCAGACCAAAATCGCCCAGCCCCCGCCTTCCACTTTGTTGGCCGCCTCCGTGAACTGTTCCTTGAAGGCCTCGTAGCTGCCGAAGCTGTGCTCTATGGCATCCAGCAGTGCGCCTGTCGGACGGCCTCCCCCTTGCGGTGACATGACGTTCCAGAAGATGGTATGCAGATAATGGCCGGCCCCGTTAAAGGCAAGCTCCCGCTCCCAATGCTTCACCAGGTCAAAATCTTTGGTTTTCCGGGCTTCGGCCAGCTTCTTCTCCGCCTTGTTCAGTCCGTCTACGTAACTTTGGTGGTGCTTGTCATGATGGATTCTCATAGTCTTTTCGTCGATATACGGCTCCAGCGCATTATAGGCATAGGGAAGAGGCGGCAGGGTATGGCCTCCGATCGGAACCGTGCCCTGTTCCCGATTTCCGGAGGACTGAAGAATCAAGGGAACCTGCGGGCTAGGCCCAGTCTGACTGTCACTGGGCTTATGCTCATCTGCTGCTTCCGATTGCGTGTCCTCCCGCATCCAGAGGGGAACATTTCCGTGTAATGTCAGGGCGCTCAAAACGCCCAAGACATACTCTGACTCCCGGATGATGTGCAGCAGCACGGTTCCAGCCAACGGCTGGGCTTTTACAGCGGCGCTTCCCTCCATCAGGGCATATAGCTGCCGGATGAACTCGCGGGACTGGGAGCAGGCCACCTGGAGAAGCTGCTCTGTTCCGGCGGCCAGCTCTGCCGGACTGCAGCCCTGAGAAGCCTCAAGCAACTGGCGGGCTGCTTGCTCGGTAGCCCCGAAGACAAAAGCCCATTCGTCTAGCAACTTCACATACCGCTCTTCAAGCTGTGGGATAACCGCCTTAATGACTACCGTATGCTCCTGCTCCTGCTTTTTCCAGAATGCAATTTCTTCGAGAATACGTACTGGCAGCACTTGCCCGTATAGATCCGGCATACCTGTAATCCTCCCGTCATAGATCTTCAACAGTTCATTCTATGTACAGGAGCAGCAGCTTATGATTTCCACATCGAATTCTTAGCGCTTCATAACAGGGTGATTCTTCAGATCCACTGGCTCTGCAAACTTAACATTCTTAAACACTTGATTCACATTCAATTGCTGTTCTACACGCAGTGGTAATGGGGACGCTGTAATCTCATTGATAGTTGTGCCGGTTTTATCGGTAAGGATAACCTTCAAATCGAGCTCTGTCCGGGTCATTTTCAGTTCGCAATCATTTGCCACTTCAATTTGCAGGAGCTTAAAAGGAGATATATCAATAACTACCGTGAGCCCGATTCCTGTAAATCCGTAAAGATACGTTTGTTCTGTTGCACCTGTAGCTGTATAGCTCATGTTAATGGTCCCGCTTCCAATCTTAACGCGGGATTGTAAATCCCCGATCTCCCCGGGAATCCGGGGCGCAAGCGTAAGCCTCTGATTAATCATATCCGGCCGGAACCCCAGAAAATACTGATACCACACACGCAGCTGCTCGGCATTGGACCAGGCTTGCAGGTAGGCTCCCGTAAGTTTGGCTGAGCTCTGGCCTTCCTGCGGATAAGCATCCATATTCTCGCTCAGTCCCCCGACTACTCCCAGGTTCAGCGCTTGCCAGTTCATATTCTTGAAAAGTTGATAAGCAGTTTCTTTCTGCCCGGCCTCGATCATACGCTGCATGGCTATACCGTTTAACCAGAGCCAAACCGTACCATTGTGGTAAGCTTCATCTTTATGGTACAGGCTGGTTAAGTGAAATGGATGGAAAAACGGATGTTTTTGATTCAATGAAGCAACTCCCCATGGATACACAAGTTCCTCCCATGCTGTACGAATCACTTCACATTTGAAAGAATCATCTTCAATCATGTCCAAGGCAAACAATTGGTTGGGCCGCAGTGAGAACTCCGGCTCATCCTCCGAGTTCAGCCGGTCAGCGAGATAGGGATGTGCCTGATCCCTAAAATCCTCTGCAAAATTTCTTTTGAGTTTGCCCGCGATATTGCTCCATTTCTTCGCGCTGCCGCTGTCGTCCATGTACTCGGCAAAGTATATCCCAGCTTGCAGCTGGTCGTACCAAAGCGCTTGAATGTCATTGGCCCGGGTGTCTCTAGGAGAGTAGGACTTCAGATTCGCATCCCGGGCATCCATCCAGGTTTCGTTATCATCGTGCATAAGGTAGCCTTTATCGTCCACCCAATGCTTAATGGAGCCTTCTATACTGTTTTGTACTGCCGGATAAAGCTCTGTGATGATTGCCGAGTCACCCGAATATTTAACGTAATCCTGCAATTGGATAATAAACCGCGGTGTCCCGTCGGTTGTATGGTAGTCTACGTTTTTTAGAGCGAGAATATTGGGCACCCTGCCGAAGTATTTGGAAGTTGCATCGGTGTTCTGAAATTTCGCAAAGGATAGCAGTATATTCTTAGCAGTTTCAAATTGCCCGGTTACCAATACGGCTCCCGGAAGCGCAATAAATTGGTCTCTTCCCCAATATTCATTAAACCAGGGGAGGCCGGCATAGATCCCGTCGCCTTGCTGTCTGGTCACCAGTTGGTCCATCGTTAGATTTAACCAATTCAAAGACAAGGCGAGCGAGTCACTGGTGCTGGCGATATACACATTCTTCTGCAAAAAATCCTCCATACGCTGTATTCGTTCGAGCTTCATAGGGATGACATCCCGTCTCGTATCATGAATCATATCTGCCGCTTCGGCAGCCGTTTTGCCCACGGCTATATAAAAGCCTCCGGCGCTGGCGCCGGAATAAACGATATGGTTCTTAACTTCCACCGGCTGGCTGCTTGCTGCGCCTACAGCAATAACCCATCCGCCTTCTATTGAATTGAAAAAAGCGATGCCTTCCCGTGGGCTCAGCGGGTTCAGCTGTTCTCCCAACAATTCAATCCCAATGGTTTTTTGAGCACCGGAGAGACGGATCTCCAGCACATTTTTGTAGTCAAACATCCATAGTTCTTCGATCAGACTTCCATGTCTACGTACCATTTTATAGGGGGACACACAGACTTCAGCTTCTTGATTATCCAGTTTCCGTTGATCTGCAATTAAAGTGTAGCCGCCAAAAATTCTGCTTTTTGAGATGTTCAATCCCTCAAAATAAGCATGCTCAACATGGTTATTGAGATGGGATTGAGTATAATAATAAGCGGCCTCTTTATTAGTAAAGGAAATTCCGCGATTCTCTTCACGAGAAACGAATATGTTCATTTCATCCAGAATATCGGATGTTTGCCCGGCATGATTTGTTGATAATTTCACTGTTGCTTACCTCCCGCAGTAAAAATTTATACATTACTCTTTAACAGAACCCACCACGATTCCTGTAACAAAGTATTTTTGCATAAAAGGATAAATCAGGAGCAGTGGCAAGGTGGAGATCACGATTTTGGCAGCATTCAGCGTCCGGTTCGAAATCTTGGAGTACTCTATGAGCTTTTGTGGATCAGTTATATTCTGAACGTCTACGCTTAGCTGCTGGATATAAGTCTGCAAAGGGTAATTTGATGTTTTGTTGATATACACCAAAGCACTGAAGTAGTCATTCCAATGTCCGACAATCGTAAACAGCGTTACAGTGGCAATTGTAGGCAGCACCACAGGCACATATATTGTTGAGAGAATTCTCCACTGCGAAGCCCCGTCAATGGTTGCGGCCTCTTCCAGAGATTTCGGTACGGCGCGGAACGCATTCATCAGCAAAATGACATTGGCGATCGGCACAGCTCCCGGCAGAATCAAAGCCCAGATGGAATCCAGAAGATGAAGCTGTTTGACAACCATAAAGGTTGGAATGAGACCACCGGAAAACAGCATGGCGAAAATCACAATATTCATATACACCTTCTGTGCCCGGAATTGCTTTGAGCTTTTGGATAACGGATAAGCAGCAAGAATCATCAGCATCATATTGACTATCAGACCAAGGACAACCCGTTCCACCGAGATCATAAAGGAGCGCCAGAACTGGGAGTCCGACAACAACTTCTCATAGGAGCTTAACGTAAAATTAACCGGGAAAATACTTACCATATTTGCGGAAGCCGCCGCGTTGTCACTGAAGGAAATGGCAACCAGATTAATTAAGGGTATAAGGCAGGATAAAGTGAATGCTAATACAAATATCCAGATTATAGTATCCGCAATTCGGCTTTTGATGGAATGAGTGATAATGAATAACACCTCCTTGTTCAGAAGATTCTGTAATCGGTAAGCTTCTGTGCCAGTTTATTGGCGGATAGGATGAGAACAATTCCGACAACCGACCGCAGTAGCCCTATCGCTGTTCCCAGGCTGTATTGTCTCTGTACCAGACCCACCCGGTATACATAGGTGTCAATAATATCGGACGTTGCATACACCAACGGATTATATAGATTGAAAATCTGGTCAAACCCGGCATTGAGCACGTTGGGCAGATTTAAAGTGGTAACCAGCAGGATGGTTGGCATCAGGCCGGGCAGCGTCACATACCACAGCTGTTTAAACCGGTTGGCGCCGTCAATGGATGACGCTTCATAAAGTCCCGGATCAATGGCCGTCAGGGAGGCCAGATAGATGATAGAGCCATATCCAAACCCTTTCCAGACATCTGTTAATACCAGCATAGGTCTGAACCAGTGGTTGCTGGCCATAAACAAAACCGGATCAATGCCAAACCATCCCAAAAATGCGTTAACCGGACCTTCGTATGAAAAAATATTCATAACGACAGTAGCCAGTACGGCCCAGGACAAAAAATTCGGCAGATAAACAACGGTCTGCATGAACTTTTTGACAAATCGTACGCGAATTTCGTTTAACAGTAAGGCGAACACAATGGAAACCAAAGTACCTATTAAAATTTTCCATAAGGCAATGACTATAGTATTGATTAATATTTGCTTACTGTCGGGAATTTGAAACATAAATTTGAAATTATCAAGTCCTACCCAAGCTGATCCACTCATCCCTTTAGCGGGGATGTAATTTTGAAAAGCCATCACGATACCGAACATTGGAATAAACGAGAAGATAATCAAAAATACTATACTTGGTGCGAGCATAAGGTGGAACGCCGCCTGATCTTTTTTATTGTTCATTTAGAATCATCTCTTTCTATCATTTGGAGGTGATTTCTTTATTGACTTCGTTCGTAATCGTATCGCCGCCTGTTTTTTTCCAACTGCTGACAAAGCTATCAAAAGCGTCAGGAGATTGCTCACCGGTAATGATCTTCAAAAACATTTCCAGCTCCATCTTCGTCAGTGTGGGCCACTTCAGTGCCATGGAAGGTGTTGTTCCGAAAAATACAGGGTTTACTTCCTTGATCTTTGAATTCTTGACCAGGTTGGCCGTCGTGATGCTCGAGGTATATCCGGCCCATCCATTCGAATCCAGTTTCTCCCCATTTTTTATGTTATCCAGATACTTCTTGTATGAGCGGTAGGCGTTTATATCGTTGCTGGTGAGCAGTTTGCTGCTATCCCCAGTTTTCAGCGCTTCTTCCATAATCCCGACATTACGGTAAAATGCATCATAGTAATCGATATTTATAGCAATCGGAGATCCCCCTACGTTATAGCTGGCATAGTCCTCAAATTTCTTCAGGACCGCTGCATCTTTTTCCTGATAACGCTGATAATCAAACTGAAGGCTGGCGATTTTTATAGCGGCTTCCGGATGCTCGAACCCTTTCCGGACCACAAGGTAACTGCTTGAAGGGTTGCCGGTGAACATCGTAACTGAACCATCCTCCGACTGCGGAGCCACATAAGAAGCCCACTTGGCATTTGGATTCAGCTTAATCGAATCCGCTACCGTCCAGCTTCCCCACCAATTGTCCATGAACGATCCGCTTTTTCCGCCGGTAAGCAGCGCCTTCCGGTCGTCGGATGTGCGTACGGCAAACTGCCGGTCGATCAAGCCTTTTTTGTACATATCCGCCAGCTTTGTAAGGGCCGGCTTCATTTGGGGCTGCACGGAACCATACACTGCCTTGCCGCTCCCATCATCCATCCATTGTTTCGGGAATGCGCCATACAGCGTAAAGATGTTGTTCAATTCATACTGGCCGCCGGAAACACCAGCGGTATTTTCATTGTCGACCACAAGACCAACCGTGTTTCCCGCTCCATTGCCGCCAGGGTCTTTTTCAACGAACTGGGTGATGATATTCTCCACATCATCCATCGTTTTGGGATCTGCGAGTCCCAGTTTATCCATCCAGTCTTTGCGCAGCCAGAGGACCCCTGGGCCGTGTGAAATTTCCGTAGTCGGCAGCGCCATCAGTTTTCCGTCAAACCTTGCGGTATCCAGAACACGGCCCTTATAGGAGTCGTAAATCTCCTTAATTTGGTCGCTGGCGCATTGATTATAAGCATCTGTCATATCCGCAATAAGATCGTTTTCATAAAGCTGCTGCAGAGTAGAGAGGTCAGGGACAACCATGATATCAGGAATCGTACCGCCTACAATGGCCATTGAAACCTTTTGGTTATAGTCCGTGCCGTCATTTGCTTCAAATGCAACTTTGTTTTGCACGTTGAGTTTTTCTTTGATATATCTGGTCCACACATTATCGGTTGCATTATCCTTTTCATACGGCGTTCCCGCAAGCGCAGAGAAGTTGGAGGCCACCTGTCCTATGGTGTAGGTAACGGTTTCAGGATACGGGGTAAAAGGAGTCGTCTGGGCTTTCTTCCACGCGGGATCATTTGAATTTGCCGCAGGGTTTTTAGCCGAGTCATTGGAATTATTGGAACTTTGGCAGCCTGCGACTGACACGGCTAAAAGCGCTGTCAATAAAATAGTGCAAGACTTTGTGAGCTTGGATGACATATAAGAACCCCCTTAAATAAATACGTTGAGTCAATAGGCTAGAGATAACGGATTCAAAGCGCCGGCTTGCTTTGAAACCAGAATTAATTTGGCTTCTTTATTGTAGAGCCCTTTACTTTTGAGCGTAAATACAAATAAATTACGTTTTACACAAATAAATAACATACTTGAAGCAAAGCGTTTTGCTTGCTGAAAAGCTCAATTAAAACATGGTACACTATACATGATTAGGGACACAAATGGATTACTGCGTATGGAGAGGGCGTCCGGGATGTTAACGATACTAATAGCAGATGACCAAAGGGAAGAACGGGAAGGCATCGAATTTCTCATTGATGAACTGGGGTTTGTCCTCCATATAGAGACGGCGGAGAACGGTCGAAAGGCTCTCGAGTATCTGGAGCAAAATCCTGTTGATATCCTCTTTACTGATGTTCGGATGCCCTTGATGGATGGCTTGCAGCTTACCACAGAAGCTTTAAATCTTAACCCCAAATTAAAAGTTATTCTTTTCAGCGGGTTCGCTGAATTTGAATATGCAAAAACCGCCATCTCCCTTGGTGTTTCTGAATATCTTCTCAAGCCGATCAATGTTGAAACTTTCCAGCATACCATGCAAAAAGTAATTGCTCAGCTAACAGATCAGAAACAGGAAAACATCGCTTCGCAAATTAAACTTGAATATGTCAAAAAGCATGTGCTTTTTAATCTTGTTAACGGCCTGGGAATACCTTCTTCGATGAAGGAGATATCCTTCGAGCTTCCGGATCATTATCATGGAATGTTTTTGCTGGAATTTGACAAGAACTTTTTTGAAAATGCCGGCCCGGAGTTTGAGGAGTTTATCTTGTCTTTACTGAAGGACCCTGTTGATTATGTGAATTTGAATGGCTGTCAGAGCTTGCTGTTATTTCCCCATCTGCCAGCAGGTTCCCCCTGTTCTTTCCATGATTTAGGCACGTTTTTGCATGATAGTATACTAGATAACTACAAAGTGCATTGCTACCTCGCTATCAATGATGAAATCACGGTGCTGGAGGACCTTTCCGCCGCTTTGATTCGATTAGATCAACTGATGGAATACCGGTTCTTCTCACCGGATTTTTTTGTATGTGAAGTGAAAAAAGATTTTTACTTTTCTAATGACATGCTTCCCGGGTTATCAGATGGCGATCTTTTAAATCACATCAGAAATAATTTGAAGGAAAGGGACATTTTCAGTCTTAGAGCAAATACAGATCTTTTGTATCAAAAATATGCGAATCAGGCTCAGTTTTCACAATTATATGTCAAGTATATGTTCTCTTCTTTGTATCAGGAGATTATGACCTATTCTGCACCTGTATCTGAAATTGAATTGAGCTATGGAATCGAAAAAATATATAAGTCCGAAGAATTAAAGGAAATAAAAGAGATTATAATTGCCGGGATTGCTCTTCTTGATCAGGAGGATAGCAGTTCCGAATTTTTAAACCGGGATATTGCCGCCGTAAAGCAGTACATCGAGGATCATTATGGCGAGGATTTGAGTTTGGATCTTCTTGCTGCAAAGATACATTTATCACCCCATTATTTAAGCTCCATTTTCAAAAAAAATACGGGATGCGGATTGAACAAGTATATTAAAAATGTCCGTATGAATATAGCGAAGGACATGCTGCAGCAAACACATCTTAAGGTTTCGGATATTTGTTATACAGTGGGGTTTCAAAACGTTTCTTATTTCTGTCAGAATTTTAGGGATTTTTTTGGACAAACACCTGAGAAATTCCGGCAGTACAATCAGAAATAACCCCAGCCCGGGAGGAACGGCATGCAAACGTGGAAGGCCCTTAAACAGAAAATCGGAGACTTTAGATTTCAAACAAAAATAAAGCTTTCATTTTTACTGGTCAGCATGATTCCTGTTATTGTTCTCGGAAGTTTTTGCTTCTCAGAAACCAGATCGCTCTTAGTGCAGCAGTCAAAAGCCGATCTGAATGCCACGTTAAAACAAAGCGTCCTGTCTGTAAACAACCAGATGGATGTCTACAATAAAGTAATGAACTTTCTGAGCTTCAACCAGGAGATTTTGAATGCCGCCAACACCACATATACCAGTGCGTATGAAATGTATGACCAGTTAAATAACGTAATCGATCAGAATTTCTTTACAGCGCGTTACTTAAACACCGGGGTAGAACAAATTATCCTGTATACCGGAACTAATCTGCCTCCACATGGAAACACAGTAAGACCTATCGATGAAATCAAAGAAGCCTCATGGTACCCGCCTGTAATGAAGTCGGTTGATGTTCTTTGGTTTTCCAGCGGGAAAAGTGTATATAGTGTCCGGCGTCTCCTCAGCACAAAACAGGAAAATCCCAAAGATAATATTCTGTTTGCACTGGTAGACTATGATGCACTGTTTAAAACGTTTGAACCCCTCGAATCTCATGGAGCGGAGATAATGATAATGAACTCCAATGGAGATTCTATTTATTCCTCGGGAGCAGACCGTAAAAATTCAGTTATCCCCATTTCCGATAAGACAGCTGATGAGTTTCATTGGAGTGGTAAGAACTACACAATCTTGCAATCTTCGATCCCGATTACAGGCTGGAAAGTATATTTGTATAAGCCGACAAGCCTGATCACCAACTCCGCATGGTGGATTGCTTTGACTGTCCTGTTGATGATTGCCGCCTGTATCGCTGCTGTCGTTATGGCTGGCACACTCTTTTCCCGGAAAATTATGCTGCCTATTCACCGCCTGCACAAAAATATGAAACTTATAGGAGAAGGGAATTTAGAGATTAAAGTTTTTAGCGATTCTAAAGATGAAATTGGAGATCTGATCCGAGGGTTTGGAAGTATGTTAGGAAGAACCAAGACGCTAATTGATACTGTGTATGTGGGAGAAATTGCACGCAAGGAATACGAAATGAAAGCTCTGCAGGCGCAAATCAATCCTCATTTTCTATACAATTCACTGTCATTAATAAACTGGAGAGCGCTTCGAATACATGCGACGGATATTAGTGAAATGGCACAGCTATTATCTACCTTTTACCGTACTACGCTCAATAAGGGCGAGAATCTGATATTGGTTTCAGACGAAATTCTTAATGTTCAGTCCTATATTAATATCCAGTTGATTATGCACAGCAACAGTTTCGAGATAGATTATCAGATTGATGACTCCATTCTTTCCTGCCGTATGCCCAATTTAATGCTCCAGCCTTTAATCGAAAATGCGATCATTCATGGAATTGAAAACCGGGAAGACGGTGGTGGAATCATTCATCTCTCAGGCCAAAAAGATGGTCAAAGTATAGTTTTTCTGATAACTGACAATGGAATTGGAGTAGAGCAGGAGCGGCTTGTTCTATTGCTTAAATCTCAATCTAAAGGATACGGACTTAAAAATGTAAATGACCGGGCAGTTGTAATGTACGGCGAACAGTATGGACTTACGATTAACAGTATCTTCGGAGAAGGAACTCAAGTTTTACTCAGAATTCCTTATGATGAACACAATTAAGATTCAGCTTCCGCGCATATAAAAAACAGGTTCACGAAAAGGCGATTGAGCCGTTTCAGAACCTGCTTAAATGTTACGACACGGTGAAACATATACGTCTGTTCTACTGGGCTTTGGCCAGCTGCACGTTGCCCAGAAAAGCGGACACACGCCGCAGATATTCACGGGGGTGCTCACGGAACAGCAGCTCATGATGGCTGTCCTGCACGATCCAGGAATCCGAGTAAGGGTTGCTTTGGTTCGCCGCAAGTTCTTCAGCAATCGGATAGGGCGCCTTGTCATCTTTGGTGCCATGCAGGAATAGTGTAGGGAACGGGTAATCCTCCGCTTTGACCTTGGAATAGGGGATTTGATTCAATCCTGTACCGTTCAGCACTGGAAATAACAGCTCCATAATCTCCAGAGAGGGCTGGCGGGGGAGGTCGATATTGTGCTTGATGTTATGGTACAGCGTATCCGGCTCAAGCAGGAAGGTGCTGTCCAGAATCATGGCATCGACATCCTTGGTGACAAGTCCTGCCTGAAGCGCGGTACCAGCTCCCATCGAGAAGCCCCAGACTACAATCTCTTTGGCGCCATGCTCCTTGGCGTACTTTATGGCTCCAAGGAGCTGCTTGGATTCTTTTTTGCCGCCGGTGGCGATATCCTTGTTGGTCTTGGAAGCGAAACCGTAGTCGAACATGACAACGTTGAAATTCAGGCTGTGCGCATAGTGTGCCAGATCATACATCGGTACCCAGGTTTCCTCGCGATTGGCACCATATCCATGACTGAACACAATAGTCTTGGTCGAGCCCTTCGACGGAATGTACCAGCCTTGCATCATGCGGCTGCCATCCAGCGCCGGAAAGGTGATATCCTTATAATCCAGTCCCTTGGCCAATGAAGGATTGGAGTAGAGCGGGGCTACAGTCGGGTTGGACAGCACCCAGGCGATATAGCCATGCAAGGCGATAAAACAGAAGACAAAAAAGAAAAAAACGGATAAAAGCAAAGCAACGACAATATGTTTAACGCGAATCATCCGCAAAGAAAGCTTGGGTGCAGCACTTGGTGTGCGCTCACCCGGCATACGGGAGACCGGTGTGCCGGTATGCGTAGTTGCTAAGTCCATGAGGTCCCCTCCTATAATGGTCCGTAATTTGCAACGAAAAAAAGAATGTGCGGTGAGAAATTGTGCTGTTCATTCTCTGCTGCAGGCTATATAATTCATATATTTAATCGTATGATTATGACCTTACAAAGTCAATGAATTCGCCGCTTTTGTAATCTAACTGTAAAGTGCCGCCCAGACTTTTCCGCTCACTGAAACTGCTGGACTTTCCCGGGGCATTTGCTCTAAGATAGAATGGATATCTTAAATAATGTAACCGGGTTTCATTTGGTGAAACAGTTGAAGGAGAGAGTGCTGTGGAAGACCGAAAGCTGACTGTACGCGCGGTAGAACGTGCGTTGGATATATTGCTGTGCTTTACACAGGAAAGTGATCTGAGTCTGACGGAAATTGCCTCCAGAATCAGCCTGCACAAAAGCACAGTGCACCGGCTGCTGACTACGCTTGAGGATAAGGGATTTCTTCTGCGTATTGAAGCCACGGAGAAGTACCGCCTGGGCATCCGCATCTGGGAGCTGTCCACGCATCTGCCGACATTGGATGAACCGGCGGCGCTGCTGCTTCCAGCCATGGAGAAGCTGCGCGACTCGCTGGGAGAGACGGTCAGCCTGTATCTGCGCGACGATCTGGAACGTGTGCGCATCCAGGCGGTGCAGAGCAGGCAGGCGATCCGCCGGGTCGCACAGATTGGTGCGAGACTCCCGCTCTCAGTTGGTGCTTCGAGCAAGGTGCTTGCAGCCTACGCTCCGCATGAGGTACAAGCCCGCCTGCTGGCCGATCCGAACTGGCCGGAGGCTGTGGACAGAAGTACGTATTTGGAGCAATTGCAGGAAATTACACGCCGGGGTTATGCAACAAGCTTCGAGGAACGGGAGCCGGGTGCAGCAGCGGTAGCGGTGCCCATTACCGGAAGGGCGGGGAATGTGGTCGCTGCGCTCTCCCTGTCGGGACCCGTCAGCCGCCTTTCCCGCGAGACGCTGGAGGATTATGCCATGATTTTGGCCGAAAAAGCTGCTGAAATGGGTCTGATGATGGGTTAAAGCACCCAAGTTCCGTTATATAGTCGATTTAGGGGGTAATTAGTAAGTGAAGGTAATTGTACAGTCATTATCTATAGGATATTGTGGTTAATTCCGGGGCATGGGGTGATAGGATGGCAACTGTAGTACCCGATTCATTAATGGAGGAGATGGAGCAGCTCCAGGAATCATTCAGCAGGATTACTGGGCAGGCTATCGTACTAACAGATCAGGAGGGCAACGTCTTTACTCGTCCGGTAGCTCCAGGAATGTTTTATGAGGTCATTTTGACTTCACTCCAGAATATAGACAACCCTTTCAAGCCTACCCTGCGGAGATTGGGTCCTTTGTCGCATCCTGTAATTCTGGAGGAATGGATTCCCGGATTGAAATATGCCATCATCCCGTTGTTCCCCGGTTATGGACAGGTCTATTATTTATGGTCGGGCATCTATATGCAAGAGGGCACCAAAGCGCTGGTAATGCCTGCTTTTGAAGCGAAAATGAAGAATCACCCGGTCTATGAGCATTTATGTAAGGAGCTGCTTGCCCTGCCTGAGCTCAGCCGGGAGCGAATTGCTGAAGTACGGGACAAGATCGCCGTGCTTGGCCGTATCCTAAGCAAGTTGTTGTCCGGTTGTGCGGGTGCCTCCTCTGCCACACAAGGCTTTGGAGATATGATCTCCGGGCTCTTAATGAATCTGGAGAAGGGTTATCTCAAGGTTGAAGAGGTACTGCAGCAATTGGCGGCCACTCCTTCGGCTGGGGATTTATATGCTTTTGCCAAAGAGAATGAGGCTGGGGAATTTCAGGTGAAGTATGCCGCCGGCAAAGGATCGGACCAGCTAATGAATGCCGCATTCCAGCAAGGCGACGGATTCCTGGGACAGGCTGCACTAGGCAAGGAGCCACGGCACTGGAGAACGAGCGCGATGGACCCGAGGTCACTGTTCTTCACGCAGCGCGGTCTTCCGCAGCCGGAATATTTATCCTGCTACCCTGCTATGATCTATGGCGGCAGAAGAGCGCTGCTGCTGACAGTTGGCTTCGGTAAAAGTGAACATATACAGAACTACGACCCTCAGGAGCAGTGTGTAGCCTCATTACTGGGGATTTCCGATAGAGGGCAGAAGCTGATACGACGGGAAGAGCTGCGCAAAGAAGGAACCCTCATTCTTAAAGAAGCTGTGCGGCTGCTGCCGCTGGCAGCCTCCCATAAGGAACTCGGTAGCCAACTGATTGATACAGTAATGAGCATGCCCTTTTCCCCTGCATCTGTCCTTGTCTTTTTTCAGAACCCAACAGCTGATCAGAGTACATATTACGCCAGAGGCTGGCCGGAAGCAGAAGAGCCGTTCTACGTGAAGGATCTGAAGATGCGGTATTCCCCCCAAGCTTTTCTCTCTGGCTCTGTCATCCATGAGACCTCAGGCGAACGGTTCTTGCTGGAATGCCCGTTAATCGCGGAAAATGTATATAAAGGGATATTGTCCATCGGATTCCGCAAACGAATTGAAGCACAGGAATGGCGGGCCTTTATGGAGTGTATTGCCACTCTGGCTACGACGGCTATCCGTCTTCTGGAGAAGGACAGCAGATATGCAAAGCAAGCGGAGACCTTTTTGAATAACCTCCTCCAAAATCTGCAATATCATCATCCGGAGCTGCAGCGCATTTCACTGGAAGCCTCAAATATGGCTTATGATTTTGCCCGTTATGCAGGCCTGCCAGAGAAAGAGTCCGAGCGGCTGAAACTTGCTTGTAAGCTGGCACCTTTTCCGCTGGAGGTACTAATGGAATATGATTTCTACATTCAAGAAGTATCGCTGCTGAACCAGGTAGATCAATTGTCCGCTTTTTATTTTGAAATTGAGAAACCCATGCTGTCCTTTGAGGCCCAGTTGCTGGCGCTTGTGCTGCATCATGCAGGCAAACAGGAGCAGGCAGAGACGCTGAAAGACAACCGGGAGAAAGGGATCGTTTCTTCAAGATTTCATTTGGACATCAATGTAAAAGCAGTAATTGATGCGGAGCCGCGGGTGGCGTTTCAGTCCTTTCTGCTCAGCCGGTCCGGGGAACAGCGTCATATGCAGCCAGTCTCGCCTGTTAAGCTCCTCAATAATACGTCCCTCAAGTCACCGAAGGAGGAATGGGGGATCTCGCCCCGTGAAGAAGAGGTGCTTGAGCTGATTATTCTCGGCAAGACGAATAAGGATATTGCTGCGGCGTTGTTCATTAGCGAACATACCGTCAAGAACCATTTGAGCCGTATCTTTGATAAAATGAACGTAAGCGACCGCTCGCAGATTATTGCTCTTATCTATAAAAGGATTCTAAGCTCGGAGCGGATTGAGATATAGAGGTTGGAAGCCTCCTCCATCCAAGTGTAATGGTTCTCAAAACAAAACAGCCTTCAATCCTCCCGCAGGGAGAGGTTGGAGGCTGTTTTGTGATCGGAGAAGACCGGCATCCCATGCGAAACGCAGGCAGCCGGTCTTCCGCGAAAGATCTATTCCACCGGAAGCGCTGAATCTGAAGTGGTGGCATCGGCCAGCATCTGGCGGAGCACGGTCTGCAGAATCCCGCCATTGCGGTAGTAGTCAATGTCCACGGTACTATCGAGACGGGCAATGACCGGGAATTCGAACTGGGTGCCGTCTTCACGGGTAGCGGTGACAGTCAGCTCTTGACCAGGCAGTACATCGTTGCCAAGTCCAGTGATGTTGAAGGTCTCGCGTCCGGTCAGCCCCAGGCTGCTCCAGCCATGACCTTCCTGGAATTGCAGCGGAAGCACGCCCATGCCGACGAGATTGCTGCGGTGAATCCGCTCGAAGCTTTCGGCGATAACGGCTTTGACGCCCAGCAGGAGGGTGCCCTTGGCTGCCCAGTCGCGGGAGCTGCCGGTACCGTATTCCTTGCCGGCGATGACGATCAGATTCTGTCCTGCGGATTGGTACAGCATGGACGCATCATAGATCGACATCACTTCTTCGCTTGGCAGGAAGGTGGTGACTCCGCCTTCCGTTCCCGGAGCAACCGCATTACGGATACGGATGTTTGCGAACGTGCCGCGCATCATCACTTCATGGTTCCCGCGGCGCGAGCCGTAGGAGTTGAAGTCGGCGCGGTCCACGCCATGGCTCCGCAGATATTCACCGGCAGGACCGGAGTTGGAGATATTACCCGCTGGCGAGATGTGGTCAGTGGTTACGGAATCAGCAAGCAGTGCAAGCACCCGGGCATTGCGGATGTTCTCGATATCACCGACACCGTCTGCCAGATGCTCAAAGAATGGCGGGTTCTGGATGTACGTTGAGTTGTCGTCCCATTCATACAGCTCGCCTTCCGGTACCGGAATCGAGTTCCAGCGCTCATTGGCCGTGAATACATTCTCGTATTTCCGGCGGAACATCTCCGGACTCAGGGAGAGGGCGATGGCTTCACGGATTTCTGCAGAAGTTGGCCAAATATCAGCAAGGAAGACAGGCTCGCCTTGCGGATCATAGCCCAGCGGCTCGGTTTTCAGATCAATGTTAACTGTGCCTGCCAGTGCATAGGCTACGACAAGCGGCGGGGAGGCCAGGTAATTGGCTTTGACCTGTGCATGCACGCGGCCTTCAAAGTTCCGGTTCCCGGATATTACGGCAGCTACCGTCATATCATGGTCTGTGATCGCCTGGCTGACTTCATCCGGCAGCGGGCCGGAGTTGCCGATACAGGTGGCGCAGCCGTAACCGGCCAGATAGAAGCCCAGTGCTTCCAGAGGCTTCAGCAGATTAGCCTTTTCCAGGTATTCGGTAACGACCAGCGAGCCTGGCGTGAGGCTGCTCTTTACGTATCCCGGTTTGGTCAATCCGCGCTCTACCGCCTTCTTGGCCAGCAGGCCGGCTCCCAGCATTACACTTGGGTTGGAGGTGTTGGTACAGCTCGTAATGGCTGCAATCACAACCGCCCCTGTGCTTAGCTTGCTGCTCGTGCCGTTCTTATGCTGCACTTCCACTACTTCGTTTATTTTCTCGTCGCTCAGGCCATAACCGCCTTTGTCGACTGGAGTGCGGATAATACCTTCGAAGTTTTCTTTCATGTGTGTCAGCTCCACCCGGTCCTGCGGACGTTTCGGTCCGGCAAGACTCGGAACCACTGAAGCTAAGTCTAGCTCAATGAAATCACTGAACAGCGGGTCCGGCGTTTCGGAGGTACGGAACATACCCTGTGCCTTGTAATAATCCCCAACCAGCTCCACAAGCTCATCCGGACGGCCGGTGCTGCGCAGGTAGGCAAGCGTCTCTTCGTCCACAGGGAAGAAACCGATGGTTGCGCCGTATTCCGGAGCCATATTGGCTACGGTCGCGCGGTCTGCCAAGCTGATGTTGGCCAGGCCCGGTCCGTAGAATTCAACAAATTTGCCGACTACGCCTTTTTTGCGCAGCATCTGGGTGACGGTCAGCGCCAGATCGGTTGCTGTAGCTCCTTCTACCAGACTGCCGGTAAGCTTGAAGCCCACCACATCCGGTGTTACAAAATAAAGAGGCTGCCCCAGCATGCCGGCTTCCGCCTCGATGCCGCCTACACCCCAGCCTACAACACCGAGACCGTTGATCATCGTCGTATGAGAATCGGTGCCTACCAGGGAGTCCGGATAGACGACGGTTTCGCCGTCCACAGTCTTGGTGGTTGCCACGGAGGCCAGATACTCCAGGTTAACCTGATGCACAATACCGGTTGCCGGTGGAACCGCGCGGAAATTGTTGAAGGCGGTCTGCGCCCAGCGCAGGAACCGGTAGCGTTCTTCATTGCGTTCGAATTCTACGTTCATATTGTATTCAAGCGCGTCTGCGGTGCCAAAAGCATCAACCATAACCGAATGGTCAATGACCAGGTCAACCGGTACGAGCGGATTGATCTTTTTCGGGTCGCCGCCGGCTTTCTTTACGGTGTCACGCATGGCGGCCAGATCGACAACCACCGGTACACCGGTGAAATCCTGCAGCACGATCCGGGCCGGGATGAAGGGGATTTCCTTATTGCGGTCGATATCGCCAGACCAATCCGCCAACTGCTTCACATGTTCTTCGGTAATCGCCCGTCCGTCATATTGGCGGACAGCGGCCTCAAGCAATACTTTGATGGAAAACGGCAGGGAGGAAATAGCCCCTGCGCCTTGCTCTTCAAGGGAGTTAAGATGATAGTAGCGATAGCTTTTGCCGCCTGACTCCAGGGTGCGGGCCAGCGAAAAGTGGTCCTTGCTTGGCATATATGCGCCTCCTTGTTTCATCTGATGAAACTACATTTCAATATTTCGTGTATCATAAGTATAACGGTTACATAAGTGCGAGTAAAGTATTTTTTGCCGCAGAAAGGCCCGGATTATTCAATGGGATGTGAGGTTTGGCCCCTGGAAAATAAGGGGATTGCTAATTTAAGATCCCCTTCACCCTTCATCGCGTAAATGAGAGCCCGTTGTCCCGTCATCCCATAAACCAAAAGTGTTTCTTCTTTTTTCTAGCTGTATAGCTGCGAGGTTTTCCTCATATACATAGAGCAGCAGCCAAACAGGGATGAAGGGCGGGGAATGGAATGGAACAGAAGTGGAAGAAAAGCCTCTACGTGTACGTAGATCAAGTGAATAAAGGTCGTGTGGCCCCGGGAGTTGACCAGCAGCGCAGCAGTGCGGTCAGGGACCCGCGGTTCCTGCTGGAGCAGGGAGAGCGCTCCCGGCGTCTGGCGCAGTGGTACCAGCGGCGGGGCATAACACCGCTTCGTTCGGAGACGGGCGTCCGCACATTGCGGACGGTCCGGCAGAACCCGTCCGAGGTGGTCGCGGATGTAGCGCTGCACAGTGCACTCTATTACGAGAAGGGCGGCATCACGCACCGTGAGGATGTCATTGAAACGGAGCGGCTGACTTTTGTGAGTGAAGGGGGCACATGGGAGATTACCGCTGTGGAGCGCAGCGTGCCTGAGCGGAATTCAATGCGCAAAGTGATAGGACCAGAGCCTCTGCTTCGGCTATCCAAATGGGGCGAGGTGCTCCCCGTTCCCCAGCCGTCGCAGCCATTGCTTAACAAGAGTATACTCCGCAGCATTGCCAGCGGCAAAGAAGTGCGCTACCGCCGGGAAGAGGCAGCCGCTTATGCCGACCGGTGGTGGAAGGACGGCAATCCGGAGTTCGAGGTATTTGATGTGGACTGCACTAATTATGTGTCCCAATGTCTCTTTGCAGGGGGAGCGCCTATCAACTATACTGGTAAAAGAGAAACGGGCTGGTGGTACAAAGGCTATAACGGCGCGCAAGAATGGTGGAGCTTCAGCTGGGCAGTGTCGGACAGTCTGCAGCGATATTTAAGTGCAAGCCGGAGCAGCGGACTACGAGCCGAGGCGGTGGAACGGGCAGATCAGCTGATGCTCGGGGATGTTATCCAGTACGATTGGGACGGTAACGGCCATTATCAGCACAGCACGATTGTTACCGCTTTTGACGCAGCGGGACAGCCGCTGGTGAATGCGCGGACAGTCAGCAGCCGGCACCGCTTTTGGGATTATCGCGATTCCTATGCATGGACTGACAGAACAGCCTACCGTTTTTTTCATATTAATGACTACTTATAAATCAGAAAGAGGTTAGGGCATGAGTGACACAAAATTAACCGTAGGACTGGTGTACGGCGGCAAATCCGGGGAGCACGAGGTATCGCTGCAGACGGCCTTTGCGGTTATGAATGCTTTTGACTACGTTAAATATGAGATTATTCCTTTTTATATTTCGAAGCAGGGGCTCTGGAAGGTCGGAGCGGTGCTGGACGCACCTTTTGGGGCTATTGAGCAGTTGAAGCTGGGCGGCGAAGCCGGGGATATGGGCATGGCGTTAAATGCAGTATTCAGCGGTCTGACCGGCGGCAGCCAGGTGATTGATGTGATGTTCCCGCTGCTGCATGGTACCAACGGGGAGGACGGAACGATTCAGGGCTTGTTCGAAATGGCTAATATCCCGTATATCGGTGCAGGCGTGCTGGCATCTTCTGCAGGTATGGATAAAGTCGTGATGAAGAAGCTGTTCGGTGAAGCCGGGCTGGATCAGTGCGAATACTGCTATTTCAATATCAGTTCATGGAAACGCAAAAGCCATGAGCTGATCATCGGCCTGGAAGATAAGCTGGGGTATCCGGTATTCGTCAAGCCGGCCAATCTGGGCTCCAGTGTGGGCATTTCCAAAGCCGTGGACAAGGAAAGCCTGATCAAGGCGGTCGATTTTGCGTTCCGTTACGATACCAAAGTCATTATTGAAGAGTTCGTCGATGCGCGTGAGGTTGAAGTCAGTGTGCTCGGCAATGAGGAGCCCGAGGCTTCGGTTCCGGGTGAAATCGTCTCTTCTGGTGAATATTATGATTACGCGGCAAAATACACCGATGGCAAATCGCAGATGCTGATTCCGGCACCTGTGGACTCTGAGGTTGCAGACCGCCTGCGGGAATCCGCCATTCAGGCCTTCCGGGCCATTGAGGGCAGCGGCATTACCCGGGCCGACTTCTTCCTCCGCAAATCAGACGGAAAAATTCTCATAAATGAAGTGAATACGATGCCCGGCTTCACACCGTTCAGTATGTATCCGCTACTGTGGCGCGAGACGGGGGTATCCTATCAGGCGCTGCTGGACCGCATGATTGAGCTGGCGCTGGAGCGTTATCATTTCAAGCAGAACCTGAAGTACGACAACGAATAACATTTTGCGAGCGGCGGGGTGATTCCGGCCGGGAAGGAGAGGAACAGGATGGGATTTCAATCCGAATTCAATTCCGTGTGCAAGTTCAAGAATGAGCAGGAGCTGTACGAGCTGCTGGAATACGGCCGCACCAAAATGGTTAAACAGGGCTTCCGCGTGTATCCGACCGGTCAGAAGGTTATCGCCTACACACCTGAGAACGTGGCGGTAGCCATTGTCAAAATTTCCGCGTCCATCGCGGAAATTAATTTTCAGGGCAATGAGGTTACCGCTGTGGAGATGGATCTGGTACGCAAGCTGAATGACGAAGAATCGAGGATACAGACGGCACTGGCGTATGAGATGTTTTTTGGGGAAGAAGGATGATTGTCCGGTTTGGCTATGTAGCTATGTCCACAGTCATTCCGGACTGCTCGCCCTCCAAAACCATGACCATGGCCAGCTTCAACAAGCTGAGTGACCGGGAGGCCGGAATCCGGCGGCTGGAAACTATCGCCCGCGGGAATCTCCACAATACCCTGCGTCTGCTGAAACAGGTATACCGCCTGACCTCCAAACTGATTCCGCTGGCTACACATCCCGACATGCAGGATTGGAATCCTTTTGCCGCACTCACTCCTGATTTTGCCGAAGTAGGCAGCTACGTGAAAAAACACGGACTGCGGGTTTCTTTTCATCCCGACCATTTTACGGTTCTGAGTACTCCCCGGCCCGAGGTGCTGGCCAGCTCCATCCGCGATCTGCAGCATCATGTAGATATGCTGAATGCCATGGGCCTTCCCGCAACCGCGAAGAACAACATTCATATCGGCGGCGCTTACGGGGACAAGCCTGCGGCGGCTGCACGCTTCGTAGAGCAATTTGCGGTATTGCCGCAAGTATTGCAGGAGCGGATCACACTGGAGAATGATGACAAGACATTCAATGCGCCGGAGACCCTTGAGGTCAGCCGGAGGCTGGGGCTGCCGATGGTTCTCGATATCCATCATCAATGGGTGAATAATGAAGGCGAGCTTCCCTGGGAGCTGTGGCCGGAGATTCTGAAGACCTGGCAGACACCACTGGCACAGAGGGATACGCTCCCCGGTGAATGGCTGCCCCCGAAGATCCATGTCTCCAGCCCGCGCAGCCCTTCGGACCCTAGAAGCCATGCTGATGGTGTCGAGCCCGCACCTCTTCTGGCTTTTCTGAAGCGCATCGCTGCGGATACTCCGGCCGTGGATGCGATGATTGAAGCGAAAGCCAAGGACGGGGCGCTGTTCGATCTGATGGAAGCCCTGAAGGAGCTGGCTGAAGCCGGGAACGGAATAAAGGTATTAGATGGAGCCAGCGTTAATATTGAACCATAAACCCCGCATAACCCGGGGCTAGAGGCGGGAAACGGGGCAAGGTATGACTTGATAAGTCCCTTGAAATAGGGTACGTTGAATGAAACTTAAGCAAGAAGAAGGTCAGCGCCGGGAACACCTGGCCTGGCCGATTGACGGATGTAAGTCTGATCCCAAAGAGCGAACATATGTCTTTACATATGAGAACAATTATGTTCAAGAAAGCGGAGTGAAGATATGAATCCTACAAATCCTGATAACCGGAATGACCGCGAGCCCTACGTAGTTACCAGTAAGGGGCATACGGCTGCAGCCATCAACGCCGCTGCCAAAGCGGGGGAATGGATCAAGAACAGACAGGGTCATGTGAAGGAGCTGGGCAGCAAGACGTCGGCCCAGGATCTGGTTACAGAAGTCGACAAAGGCGTGGAACAGATGATACGCCGGCTGATCCTGACCCATTATCCCGACCATGCCATTCTCGGGGAAGAGAGCGTTCTGCCTGGGGCAGACGCTTTGACCGCAGCCCTGGAAGAAGGGCTGAAGCATGAGTATTTATGGATTGTTGACCCGATAGACGGAACGACTAACTTCGTACATGGCTTTCCCTTTTATTGTGTTTCGATAGCCCTGGTAGTCAAGGGAGAGCTGACAGTGGGGGTCATCTATGACCCTATCCGGGATGAAATGTTTGTCGCGGAGAAGGGCAAAGGTGCTTATATGCACGGTATACCTACCTCCGTTTCTGCTGAAGCAGACCCGGGAAGCAGCCTGGTAGCCATGGGCTTCCCTCCAGACCGTCTCTTTGCCCAGCCCGCCAACATGGCCGGGCTGCAGCAGATTCTGCCGCAGATCCGCGGCGTTCGTGCAGGCGGGTCTGCCGCTCTGCATCTGGCTTATGTGGCAGCGGGCCGGGTGGATGGTTATTGGGAAGTCGGCTTAAGTCCGTGGGACTGTGCAGCAGGTGTGCTTCTGGTATTGGAGTCCGGCGGCAAGGTGACGGATACGCAGGGCAATCCCTATGACATCGGTACACGTCATGTGGTGGCAAGCAATGGCCGAATCCATGATTTCCTTGTGGGTTCGCTGGAAGAAGCTAAGGCAACGGGATATAAGAAGTAGGAGGCGGCGGGAAGCATGAGCGAGAAGGACGATCTGGAGCGCAAGCTGAGTGAAATGCTGGAGGATGGCGAGATGGAGGAGACAGACCGGACCGCCAAGGAAATCCGCCAGATCTCACCCAAGTATGAGATTCGTATTCAGACCACACTTGATCCGATTGTGGAAGAAACGCTGCGCTACCGCAAATTCGGCCATGAGCTGGATGACAGATATGATAAATATCTGAAGCGTACGGAGAAAGGTAATGCCTTAATAGACACCGATGATATGAAGCAATAATAGATACATGCCAGAGCGTCTTCCCGATATCGGGAAGACGCTCTTTTGCATAGGCGGACTGGGTGTTAGAATGGAATTATACCAATTTGGGAGGGATACGATGCTGAACATATGGAAAAAAGTGTACACGGCTGGCACAAGCAGCCTGCTGCTGTTCACGTTATTGATCAGTGCAGGAGCGGGGTCTGCTAGTGCAGCTGAAGCAACAGTAACACAGGGGGCGGAGCCGGATGTTTTTCGCATCGTAGCTTTGGGGGATTCCATCACTGCCGGCTATGAGCCGGGAATGACCGATCCGAATGTGAAGCCTTACGGATATGCGGAACGTCTGCTGGAGCAAGGCTGGTATCATGGCAGAAGCGCTCTTAGCAACTATGGTATCCTGGGACTTACCACTACGGGGCTGCTGAATTATACCGCGGCTATTAAAGATGGAGCTGTTACAACTGCCGACGGGATACAGCCTGGACTTCCGGACCCGCGGATTCAACAATTTGCCGCACTCACACCACAGATCAAAACAGAGCTTGGTGAGGCGGATCTGATCACGCTGACGATCGGCGGAAATGATGTCAGCAGCCTGCTGCTTACGGCCAAAGATCTGACAGAAGAGGCGTTCAAGGCTGAGCTGGATCAGCTTTTGGCAAGCTACAGCACCAATGTGAAGACAGCTCTGGAGAATATCCGCACGGTTAATCCGCAGGCCACCATTCTGCTGGCTGATCAGTATCAGCCGGCGCCTAAGATTGCCGTGAGCAGCTCCTACCTGAAGCTGATGAGCGCTGCGCAACAGTTCACTTTGGCAGCAGAGGGTGTAGCGTCCAGCATGAACCAGCCGGGTGCTCCGGTAAAAGTGGCTCATGTGGCGGAGAAGTTCGCAGGTGTGGAAGCTTCGCTGACCCATATCATTGGCGCGGGAGCAGCGGATTTTCATCCAACCCAGCTGGGATATGAGACCATCGCCCGGGTTTTTGCCGAGTCCTATTGGGGAGAGTACCGTACGCCATCCGTCCCCGTCTGGACAGCCGCATCGGCACCTATGTCGATTGTGGTGAAGGGAGTGGAGCTGAATACGCCGAATAAGCCTATTCTGAAGAACGGCCAGAACTTCCTGGCGCTTAAGGATATTCTGAATGCTGTGGGTGCCAACGGCAAATGGGACAACAAAACCCAGAGTGCGAGCATTGTGTACGGTGGAAGAACCGTTGTGATTACCATCGGCTCCAAAACGATCAAGGTGAACGGGGCAGCTGTAACCGTTGATACGCCAGCGTTTCTGCAAAAGGTAGGCCAGGAGGATAAAACCTATCTGCCGCTTGCCGCACTCGCCACCGGCCTCGGCTTCGATGTGAATTACAGCAGCAAGCTGCGGACGGCTTTCATAAATCCATAAATCCATAAATACACATAAACTAAAGATAAATATAAAGATAAATATAAAGATAAATATAAATTCAGCCCGTACGGCATAAAAGGTGGATGAATGTTGTTGTCTAGTGCAAAATATAATGCAGAATATATGATTACCATGGATGATATTGTGCGAGAGGGGGAGCCCGTGCTGCGCACGGTAGCTGAACCTGTACAGCTGCCCTTGCAGGCCGAGGATCAAGAGGCGCTGCAGTGCATGATGCAGTTCTTGAAGAACAGCCAGGATCCGGAAGTATCCGCCAAATACAAGCTGCGCTCGGGTGTCGGGTTGTCGGCTAACCAGATCGGACTGCTGAAGCGGATGTTCGTAATGTACCTGAGGGATGAGAAGGGTAACATGGTGGAGCAGGCCTGGGTGAATCCCAAGATCATCAGCCACTCGGTGGCGATGGTATATCTGCCGGAGAGCGAGGGCTGCCTGTCCGTTGACCGCCCGGTGCATGGTTTTGTGCCGAGATACGACTCCATAAAGGTCAAGGGATATAATATGAGCGGCAAGGAAGTCGTTATGAAATTCAGGGGCTATCAGGCCATTGTAGTTCAACATGAAATTGACCATCTGGACGGGATTATGTTCTATGACCGGATCAATCAGGAGAATCCGTTTAAGCTTCCCCAAGGCGTGAATATCCGTAGTCTTTATGAGCAGAAGAGCAACAGATAAGCCGGTTTAAACCGCTTTCCTCCGGGAGAGTGGTTATTCAGAATGAGACGCTGGCTCTCGTAATTGTCGGAGTTTTCCTGTACAGGATACGAAACGGGACATTTAAAAAGCATCTCATGGCGGAGAAGGCTATTGTAGTCAGCTATATCGTTGTATCGATGGCGGCATCCAATATGGCTTTTCTCCTTCGGCTGGTAATCACCTTATCCATTGCAGGAGTATTTGTTTACGGCCGTAGCAGGAGCACCCCATGAGAGGAGAGGTTAAACGGGAGAATCCGTTTGACTTTCACTAGCTGTACGGTAACGCAAAAAAACAACCCACTGCGCTTATATCCGCAGTGGGTCTGTTTGTATTTAAGGAGCTTCAGCGCAGCTGAGGCTGTTGCCTGCAAGGACTGTATTATTACTCCGCCGCCATGGCCTGGAACGAAGCGTCTGCCGCTTCGAGAGTGAGGTCAATATCGGCATCGGTATGAGCCGTGGTCAGGAACCAGGCTTCATACTTGGACGGGGCCAGGTTGATGCCGCGGTTCAGCATGTGGCGGAAGAAGCTGGCGAACAGTTCGCCGTCTGTATCCTGCGCTTCATCGTAATTGGTCACCGGGTGGCTGCAGAAATGAGTGGAGAATGAGCCGCGGATCCGGTTAATGGTCAGCGGGATGCCATGGCGGTCAGCGGAAGCCTGAAGCCCTTCCGTCAAACGGATCGCCAGCCGTTCCATCTCGTCATACACGCCTTCGGCTGCAAGCACCTCCAGGCAGGCAATGCCTGCGGAGATTGAGGCCGGATTGCCTGCCATTGTTCCGGCCTGGTAGGCCGGGCCGAGCGGGGCAACCTGCTCCATGACATGCTTGCGGCCGCCGTAAGCGCCGATCGGCAGGCCGCCTCCGATAATTTTGCCCAGTGCGGTCAGGTCAGGAATGATATCCTCATGATGATCGAGTCCTGCATAGGTCTGGGTAGAACCGTAATGGAAACGGAAAGCGGTGATGACTTCATCGTAAATTACGAGGGAGCCATTGTCGTGAGCCTGCTTGCAGAGTCCTTCGAGGAAGCACGGCTGCGGCATAACCATGCCGAAATTGCCGACAATCGGCTCTACCATGACCGCTGCGACATCCTTGCCCCATTTATCCAGCGCTTCGCGTAGCGCGTCCAGATCATTGAAGGGAACGGTAATGACCTCCTGGGCGATGCTTGCAGGTACTCCGGCGCTGTCGGGAATACCGAGAGTGGATGGACCCGAACCAGCGGCTACCAGAACAAGATCAGAATGACCGTGGTAGCAGCCGGCGAATTTGACAATCTTGCTGCGCTTCGTGTACGCGCGGGCGACACGGATTGTGGTCATGACGGCCTCAGTGCCAGAGTTGACAAAGCGGACTTTGTCCATCGAAGGGATGGCTTCTTTCAGCATCTTGGCCAGCTTGATTTCGAGCTGCGTGGGAGTTCCGTACAGCAGCCCGTTTTCTGCAGCCTTTGTAATAGCTGCTGTAATATGGGGATGGGCATGTCCGGTAATAATCGGTCCGTAGGCGGCCAGATAATCTATGTATTCATTGCCGTCTTCGTCCCAGAAGCGGGAGCCGCCGGCACGTTTCATGAAGACGGGAGCGCCGCCGCCTACAGCTTTGAAGGAACGGGAGGGGCTGTTGACGCCTCCGACAATATGCTGCAGGGCTTCCTCATACAAATGTTCAGATGTGGTACGGTTCATGGTTCATCATCCTTTCAATAGTAGTGGCACAAGGGAAAGGGCGAACCGCCGGATTCATCCGCTGTTCGCCCGCCCTAATGCCAAGCATAGGTTTATTTACGAATATCTCTGAAATGGAGTGCCTTATTTGCTCCCGGCGCTTGCCGAAGGGCTGCTGCCCGGTGAAGCAGAAGGCGATGGGGACGGCTCAGGGCCAGTCAGCGTATCTTGAATGAACTGCTTCAGCTTGTCTTCGCTGCTGATGCCGATGACCGCAGAACCGCCGCTGGTTTTTTCTTCAGTAAGCAGCTCCATTGGGGGAATCTGTACGCTGCCGCCCATGGAGCTGTCATAGCCCACGGTAGCCAGCTTCCACATATCATTCACATCCAGGTTGGTATCAATGTAAGGGGTAACCTGGGACAGGATATTAGGAAGCTTAATAATGGAAGTGGTGCTGATTACTTTGTCTGCAACCGCCTTAAGGAAGCCGCGCTGGCGCTCCGTCCGGGTGAAGTCAGAGGTGGCATCGTGACGGAAACGCACATATTGCAGCGCCATACTGCCGTCAAGGTGCTGGAAGCCCTTTTTCAGATCAATGTCATATTCCGGTCCATCCGCTTTGGTCTTATAGACCATGTCCTTCTCGACATCGTAATCGATCCCGCCAACGGCATCCACGAGTTTGATGAAGCCCTGGAAGTCGGTGTAGATATAATATTGAATCGGAATGCCGAGCAGATCACTGACCGTCTGCATTGCCGTGTTGGGTCCATGGGTAATCGCCGTATTGATACGTTCTTTGCCGTGCTTAGGGATAGGAACATAAGTATCACGGAGGATAGAGAACACATAAAACTTCTTCTTGACCGGGTCAAGCGAGGCGACCAGCATCGTATCGGAGCGTGGGACTTCACCCTTCTTCACGCCTCGCGCATCGACACCCATAAGCAGGATGTTGACCGGCTCGGTACCTTCCCATTTAGGAGGCTGAATAACATCGGCCGAAGGAGAGGGGAGTGCCGCAAACGGTGAGTCTTCACCCGTCTTGTGCAGATTGTCCATTTGATTATAGATCTCAGCAAAATAATAAATTGCCCCGCCGATAATGAGGAGAAGTATGATTGCCAGAGTCCAGAGCAGCGGTTTCTTTTTTGACTTACCGGCTTTTGCGTGCCGTTTCTTTCTTGGTGACATTTCGTTCTTCCTTTCCCATTCACATTCTCTACATTATAATTTCTTTTAGGTATACAAGCAATTTCGGAATATACATCCATATTATTAAGGAGCGAAACAGTAAATGAACGAACTTAAGGTCGGACAAGAAGTGCCGGATTTCACCCTTCCCGCTTCAACTGGACAGAACATCAGCTTACGGGATTACCGGGGCAGCAAGGTAGTGCTGTATTTTTATCCGAAAAATATGACGCCTGCCTGTACCCAGGAGGCTTGCGAATTCCGTGACGCCGGGGACCCGATTGCCCGGGGCAATGCAGTTCTGCTGGGAATCAGCCCGGACAGCCTGTCTTCCCACGCGAAGTTCATCGAGAGGAACAGTCTGCCGTTTCCGCTGCTCTCCGATGAGGAGCATAAGGTAAGCCAATTATTCGGAGTCTGGCAGCTTAAGAAACTGTACGGCAAAGAATTTATGGGTATTGTGCGCTCTACCTTTCTGATTGATGAGCAAGGCCTTCTGGTCAAAGAATGGAGGAAGGTCCGGGTCAAAGGACATGTTGAAGCAGTATTGGGAGAAATCATGAATAAATAAGTATGCTAGTAATTAATTGTAAATGTCTGTAACATTTCTAACAGCCTCTATAAGGCGCTCTCATGATATAGTTGCCTCATATTACTTCAAATTTGGAGCAAGGCATGGTGATGAGGGCATGATGATGCTGCGTATTGGGCTGGACGTCGGATCAACTACGGCCAAATTGGTTGTTATGGAACGTGATACGATTATATATCAGGATTATGTGAGACATTTTAGCGATATAAAAAAAGCTGCGCTATCCCTCCTGTCGGATGTGCGGGACAGGTTCCCGGATCGTGAGGCTGCACTTACTGTAAGCGGTTCCTCCGGCTTGTCTCTCTCGAAGCTTGGCGAGGTCCCCTTTGTTCAGGAGGTCATTGCCTGCACGAAAGCGATCAGCGAGCTGATCCCGCAGTGTGATACAGCGATTGAGCTTGGCGGAGAGGACGCCAAAATCATCTATCTCAGCGGCGGCATTGAGCAGCGGATGAACACGGCCTGTGCGGGCGGCACGGGAGCATTCATTGATCAGATGGCTTCCCTGCTGCAGACAGACCCGGCGGGCTTGAATACCCTGGCCGAACAGCATGAAAGGATCTACCCTATCGCATCGCGTTGCGGTGTATTTGCCAAAAGCGATGTGCAGCCGCTGCTTAATGAAGGCGCCCGCCGCGAGGATGTGGCGGCTTCTATTTTTCAGAGCATCGTCAACCAGACGATCAGCGGACTGGCCTGCGGACGCCCGATCCGCGGACGGGTAGCCTTCCTGGGCGGACCGCTGACCTTCCTGCCCGCGCTGCGGCAACGTTTTGCAGAGACCCTTGGACTGAACGAAGGGGATGTACTGTTCCCGGAGCGTTCACAGTATTTTGTCGCAATCGGTTCAGCGCTATCGCAGAACGATCCGCTGGTTCTGCCGCTGTCCGGCTGGCTGGCCCGGCTCGACGCCGTCGACTTCTCAGCCGACCGTGCCGAGGATGCCGAGCTGCAGCCGCTGTTCGCGACGCCGGACGATCTGGCGCAGTTCCGTCTCCGCCACGGCCAGGCGGCAGCTCCGCGCTCTGAACTGGATACATATCGCGGTCCCTGTTATCTCGGCATTGATGCCGGGTCTACCACAACCAAGCTGGTAATTACCGGCTCAGCAGACGAAATCCTCTATACCTTTTATGGAAGCAACAAAGGCAATCCCCTGCAGTCTGTAAGCGATGCTCTGAAGGAGATTTACCGGATTCTGCCGGAGGGCTGTCATATTGCCGGTGCCTATGCAACCGGTTATGGCGAAGGCCTGGTCAAGGCAGCGCTTCGTACAGATGGAGGCGAAGTGGAGACGGTAGCCCACTATAAGGCAGCCTCCAAGTTCATGCCGGAGGTTGATTTCATCCTCGATATCGGCGGACAGGATATGAAGTGCATCAAGATCCGCGGCGGCGCCATCGACAGCCTCATGCTGAACGAAGCCTGCTCCGCGGGCTGCGGCTCCTTCCTGGAGAGCTTTGCGTCTGCTCTGGAGCTAGGCATTGGAGAATTTGCCGCCGCCGCATTGGAATCCACGGAGCCGGTCAACCTGGGCTCACGCTGTACGGTCTTTATGAATTCCAAAGTGAAGCAGGTTCAGAAGGAAGGCGCCACTCTTGCCGATTTATCGGCAGGGCTTGCGTATTCCGTTATTAAGAATGCGCTGCAAAAGGTGATCAAAATCCGCAACCCGGAGGATCTGGGACGCAATATCATCGTGCAGGGCGGTACCTTTTATAATGAGGCGGTGCTTCGGGCGTTTGAACTGCTCACCGGAAGAACCGTGGTCAGACCGGATATTGCAGGTGTGATGGGCGCTTACGGGTGTGCGCTGATTGCCAGAGAGCAGGCTGGACTTGACGGAACCAGCACCCTTCTGGGGCCCGAGGAACTGGAAGCCTTCAAATATGAAGTCTCTCCGGGCCGCTGCGGCCTTTGCGCCAACAACTGTGCACTGACGATCAGCCGCTTCCCCGACAAGAGCTTCCATGTAACTGGCAACCGCTGTGAGCGCGGGGCCGGGGGCAAGAAAGAGAAGAATAGCCTTCCGAATCTGATGCAATATAAATATGAACGTTTTTTTGATTATGAGGGGCTGCCTGAGGAGCAGGCGCAGCGGGGGACGGTCGGTATTCCGCGGACTATGAATATGTTTGAGAACTACCCGTTCTGGCATACCTTTTTTACCACACTGCGCTACCGGACGGTGCTGTCGCCGAAGTCCAGCAAGAAGCTCTACGAGAGTGGAATGGATACCATCCCTTCCGAATCCATTTGTTATCCGGCGAAGATGGCCCATGGCCATGTCCAGAGCCTGCTTAGCAAGGGAGTCGATTTCATTTTTTACCCGGCTGTTGTGTACGAGAAGAAGGAAGATGACGCGGCGCAGAACCATTTCAACTGTCCTGTGGTGGCCTCCTATCCCGAAGTCATCCGCAACAACATGGATGGGCTAAAAGAAAAAGGCATACCGCTCGTGAGTCCATTTCTGACCTTTGATGATATCCCGGCGCTGACCCGGGTTCTAGTGAAGACTTTTATGGATATTCCCAAGGAAGAGATTGCCGCTGCCGTGCAGACCGGTCTCGCCGAAGCCGAACGGGCCAAAGCAGATCTGCGAAACAAAGGCGAAGAAACGCTCGAATTCCTTACTCATAGTGATACCAAGGGGATTCTGCTCTGCGGACATCCCTACCATGCAGACCCTGAGATTAATCATGGCATTGCTGAGATGATTACGGGCATGGGGCTGGCTGTGCTGACCGAGGATTCAGTCTGTCACCTGGACCGCAGTGAAGGGGATGTGGGAGTAGTTAACCAGTGGACCTATCATGCCCGGATGTACCGCGCAGCCCGTCTGGCCGCCAGCAGAAACGATTTGGAGCTGGTGCAGCTGACCTCGTTCGGCTGCGGTATTGATGCCATCACATGCGATGCGGTTCAGGACATTATGGAACGCAATAACAAGGTATATACCTTAATCAAGATTGATGAGATCAGCAATCTGGGTGCCGCGCGCATCCGTCTGCGGTCCCTGATCGCGGCCATGCGCGAACGGGAGAAGGGCGATGTTCAGCCTCAGCTTCTGTACAAGACACAGGCCAACGTGCCTTTTACAAAGGAAATGAAGGAAACCTACACTATTCTGGCTCCGCAAATGTCACCGATTCATTTCGAACTGTTCGAACGGGTCTTCCGTGACGCCGGATACCGGCTCAAAATCCTGGAGAGCACCGGACCGAAGGAGACAGAGGAGGGTCTCAGATATGTAAATAATGATGCTTGCTATCCGGCGATTGTCACCATCGGACAAATGCTGTCGGCACTAAAGAGCGGAGACTATGATCCGGACCGGACCGCTGTGATTATGTCGCAGACGGGGGGAGGCTGCCGGGCAACTAATTATATTTCACTGCTGCGCAAGGCACTGAAGGACTCCGGGCTGGGGCAGATTCCGGTAATTTCGCTGAATGCCTCCGGAATGGAGAACCAGCCCGGCTTCCGCATTAGCCTGAAGCTGGCAAACCGCCTGATTGCAGCCGCGTGTTACGGCGACCTGATGATGCGTCTGCTGCACCGCTTCAGACCGTATGAGGTGATTCCGGGAAGCGCCCAGGCCTTGTTCCGCAAAGGGATGGACCGCTGCAAGTCCAGCCTGTCTACCTTCTCGTTCAGGGAATACAAACGTCTGACCCGGGAGATCGTGGCAGAATTCAGCCAACTCCCTGTGATTAGAGCCGTGAAGCCGCGAGTGGGAATCGTGGGTGAAATCCTGATCAAATTTCATCCGGATGCCAACAATCACATCATTGAGATGATTGAAGCCGAGGGCGGCGAAGCGGTCATGCCGGATTTCCTGGATTTCATTTTCTATTGCGTCTACAATCCCATTTACAAAGCTGAGCAGTTCGGTAAAAGTAGAAAGCTGGGCTACATTAATCCAATGCTGATCTCTTATCTGGAAATTTACCGCAAACCAGTTAAGGTGGCGCTGGAAGAAGCAGGACTGGCCAAAGGGCGAGAGAATATCTACGGACTGGCCGAGAAGGCCAGCCGCCTGGTCTCTGTGGGCAACCAAATGGGAGAGGGCTGGTTCCTGACTGCGGAAATGATGGATCTGCTGGATAACGGGGTTAATAATATAGCTTGTATCCAGCCTTTCGCCTGTCTGCCGAATCATATTACCGGACGGGGAATGATTAAGGGGCTGAAGGATCTGTATCCCGGAGCCAACATTGCCGCCATTGATTATGATGCGGGGGTCAGTGTCGTGAACCAGGCGAACCGGATCAAGCTCATGATGTCTATCGCCAGCGGGCTGGAGAACCGTGCCCCCCTCCCTACCCCAAAGGTGAAAAAAGGCAGCACGGTTAAGCCTGTAATAGTGGGCATTAGAAGCGATCTATAATTAGCTTAAATAAATTCAAAGAGCGCGCCCTTTGCAAGATAGGGTGCGCTCTTTCATTTTGGATACCGGATTCAATGAGCTTAGGAGTCCTGTTATTTTTGCAGTTTCAGTTTGATCCGCATGGCTTTATTCAAATGAACGAAGTTATGCCTCGTGGCAGGCATCAGCACCAGGCCCGCAATGGTCCTGCTCCCCCAGTAATCAATGAGCCATTGTTCCGATTCTTTCACAGCGCCTTCCCCGGAAAGTCTGCTGATCTGCGCGGGACCGGGTTTGGCCCGAAATTGCCCGGGCTGCAGAGCAGCGATGATGGACCGTGTCCGTGCTGCTACGGCCTGACGGTAAGCCAGCAAAGCTTCAATGTGGACCGTTTCACTGAATTCGGCGATGTCCTCTTCGCTCATCCCGTTTCCGGAATGAATAAAAGGGGTTTGAAGCTTGTCGGCAAAATGCCCGGAATGAAGGATTTGTTCACTGTCTGCAATGAGGATATTCATGGTAATGTCCTCAATTCGGGCACTGTGCCAAATATGCCACACGATCGAATTATTACTGTTAACGGTATGTACCGGATAACTGCGCAGGGTTTGCTCGCGGAGATCTTCCAACAGCACATCTTCATAGGTTACCTGTCCCTGATTCGTGCCATCCGAGGCGTACAGGTTGGCATGGAGCTCCAGGAACAGAGCTGCCGCATTAGTATGCTCCTCACGTTTTGTAATGATTCCAGTCAATTGCTTATGCTTGGCGCTCCAGATTGTCCGTGCTTCAAGATTCAAGAGGCTCACCGCTTCCGCTTTAATGTTGTCATTCTTCTAAAGTATATATTAAACCGGAAATACTCCAAATACCAAAATGATAGTTTCAGAAAATTTCAGTAAATGGTTGACGAATAAATAAGTAAATAGTAAAATAGTTCGCATGCGAAGTATTATTGAGTATGTGAATTTCATGGAGGTAATGAGTGTTGGAGGATAAAGAGCAGCAATTGGATGAAATCTTTTCTTCGTTCCGTTGTATCATCCATAATTTTCAACAGCTGATGTGGAAGGATGCAGACGAGCTGGGCATTACATCTACCCAGTTAATGGTCTTGCGTAAATTGGCGGCTCACCCTGATATAGGGATCACGGAGCTTGCGGACCTGTTGCATTTGGGGAACAGCGCTGCGAGCGGTGTAGTGGACCGAATGGTAAAGGCTGGACTGATAACCAGACAACGCTCAGAGAGCGACAAACGCATATTTAGGCTGGCAATGACTGAGAAAGGCCTGGAGATCAGGGAGCGAAGCAAGCAGTCGCTCAGAAGCCATCTGGAGCCATTGTCGAACATACCCGCTGAAGATGCCAAAGAGCTGCTGCGATTGCATGGTGAAATTATTAAAATTTTAGAACAAGGGAGAGAGAACAAGAAGCTATGAGTACAATATCTGCTAACGCTGGCTCGCCGTCGAAGACGATACGCAGAGGCCCCATTATTGCAGCCCTTCTGATAGGCGCATTCGTAGCGCTGCTGAATCAGACGCTGATGAATGTGGCACTGCCCAAAATGATGGAGGACCTCAACATTGCCGCCAATACGGCGCAATGGCTGACCACAGGATTTATGCTGGTGAACGGGGTGCTTATTCCAATCAGTGCCTTTCTGGTGGAGAAGTTTACCACCCGTCAATTATTTACTACGGCAATGATCCTTTTTTCTATAGGAACGCTGGTCTGTGCCATAGGGACCGGATTTGAGATGATTATGGTCGGCAGAGTGATCCAGGCTGTCGGCGCAGGTATTCTAATGCCGTTGATGAACATCGTCTTCCTGCGGATCTTCCCGATTGAAGAGCGCGGTAAAGCGATGGGTCTGATGGCAGTCGCCATGATTTTTGCCCCGGCTGTAGGACCTACGCTGTCCGGCTGGGTGGTTCAGAACTATTCCTGGCGGGTGCTGTTCTACATTGTGCTTCCGCTGGCTATTTTCTCCACGCTGCTGGGGATGAAGACGATGCAGAATGTCGGAAAGCTGACTTCACCCAGATTGGATAAATTGGGTGTGGTCCTGTCCACGCTTGGTTTCGGCGGATTGCTGTATGGCTTCAGTGATGCCGGTACAGACGGCTGGAACAGCCCGACAGTATATGCCTGCCTGATTCTTGGCGTTGTATCTTTGGCATTGTTTGTATGGCGTGAGCTTACCACCGACAAGCCGCTGCTCGAGTTCCGTATATTCCGGTACAATATGTACTCATTGACTACAGTCATTAACATTATTGTTACGATGGCACTGTATTCCGGTATGATCCTGCTGCCGATCTATCTGCAGACGATCCGTGGCTTTACACCCATGGAGTCGGGGCTGATGCTGCTGCCGGGTGCAATTCTTATGGGCGTAATGTCTCCGATCACAGGGATTATTTTTGATAAAATCGGTGCCAGATGGCTGTCCGTTATCGGTCTGGTTATTACTACCGTTACCACTTGGGAATTCAGCCAGATTACCCATACAACTACGTACACCCACCTGATTCTGACGTACACAGCCCGGATGTTCGGGATGTCCATGCTGATGATGCCAATTGTAACCGCCGGTCTGAACCAGCTGCCGCAGCGCTTGGCTTCACACGGTACCGCAATGTCCAATACGCTGCGGACGGTAGGGGGAGCACTGGGTATGGCGCTGTTCGTCAGCCTGATGACCAACCGTACGAAGAGCAACATTACGGATGCCGTAATGAGCGGAGCTGTATCCCAGACCGACAAGGCGGCAATGCTCAAACTTACACAAGATGCCACGATCAACGGGATTACCCATGCGTTTACCGTAGCTACCTGGGTGACCGTTGTGGCCCTGGTGCTGGCCTTGTTCATCAAGAAAACCTCTCCGCAGCCTGACTTCCTCAAAACGGAAGAGGAGGAGCCTGTGCAGCTACAGAAAGTGAAGTCACAGCAGGCATAAGCTGCTTACTTGCAAGAACTTGTACTCATAATTACGAACAGAAGGGGCTGTCTCAAAAGCCATGAAATGGCTACTTGAGACAGCCCCGCTGTTTTTGAGTTGGATGGACTTGCGCACTTGGTGCGGACGCTCCGCGAACGGACCGTTGCTACAATCGCTGTGCTCTCCAGATTTTATTTATTTCCCGTAGCGGTAAAAATCCGGAGAGCAAGGCGACCGCTACCGCTTTTCCGCAATCAGTCCGTCCTCTCCGCTGTTTAAGCGGGGGAACGTTCCTACAATTCTTTCAAAAATCACAAAAAGAAATCGCCCTTTGGTAAAATGGAAGTGTCGAGCAAC
>NZ_LVWI01000032.1 GCF_001909055.1 Paenibacillus helianthi | reverse complement strand
ATTTATTTTAAAATAAATAAAGAAAAAAACCCTGATTTCCATGCAGACTTTATTAATTTTGATGAGACAAAGATAACTTCACAATCAGATGGGTATTCATATAAGAAGATGCTTTGCGTTTGTTTTGATTTGGCAGTATTAATGGCATATTCTAATACTTCTTTTTATAAATTTGTCTATCATGATGGTACATTTGAATCTATGTCAAACAGTAGGAAAATAAAATATTTAGATGCAGTGAGAAATGTGTGTAATAAATATGATATTCAATATATATTTACAACATTAACAGATGATATCCCAACGGATGAAAATAATAAAAAAATCACTCTCTCCGAGGATGAAATAGTACTTACGCTTGATGATTCCCCTGGGGATTCTGGAAGGCTCTTTAGTGTGCGATTCTGAGATTAACTTCAAAAAAATATTAAATAATTTTTGAATGATCTTCTTTGGTTATCAATTTAAGTCAAGTAGAAGCAATCATTTAGTTAGTGATTGCTTCTACTTTTTTTGGGGAATAATAAATGTTTCGCCTATGTTAATGTGAACCGTATCGTAATAATAATAAAACAGAAATTGAATTGTAGTTTTTTGTGTCTATATTTATGATTTCACTCACTCTCCCCCAGCAACTCCCCAACAGAAACCTCCAGCGCCTTCGCAATAGCAACCACCTCATAATCCTGTACGAGTCTATATTGACCTTCCAATCGTGATAAACTGGTCGGACTGATGTCTAGGCCGAAGGTTTGCAACCTGGCGAGAAAATCCTTTTGCTTCATTCGCTTAGCCTTTCGAATAGCTACAACTCTAGTCCCGATGATGTTTTTGTCACCAGGGGGTTCTTTGCGATGCCTCATTTCCGTGTCACCTCACAATTTAACTGAATTGTATGCGAGGTAGGAGTTGTTTTAATGCGGATATCGAATTAAAATAAAATAAACCGATAAACGCACTAAAATATCTGTACATCGTCTACAGACTTAGCTTTGCCAGAAAGGTGAGGATGCAATGCACAATCTGACGCATAAATATGAGGAAGAGAAGCGCAAGCTGAATGAACTCGGGCAGCGATTAATGGAGCAAGGAATTCCGTTGAGCACCAGTGAGGCGCTTCAGGCTCAGAGTCGTAGAGTGGATGAACTTATTAATCAGATGTATCAAGAAAAGAACGGGTATTCAGAGGCTTTGCGTTTAAACTTCTGTCTTGGGGGAGATGTGGTGAGCTTTCCAGCGTGGTTTATACAAACAATTCAAGGTCGATTGAATGAGGTGACTGCACAAATAGAATATCAATCGGAGCCTAGACAAGCTTTTGAAGAAGAGAGCGATGCTTTTCAGGCGTTATTTGACTCCATTGATATTGCTCGTATGCCGGAGTTTGAGGATTGGGAGAATAAACTTCAATTGAAGCAGGCCGTTCTTTATGAACGCTTATATCTTCAGGGACTTAAGGATGGAATGCAGCTTGCACATGCCTTTACTGCTCCTTCTGTTCTCTCGGAATAAAACACAATAAAAAACATAAGCATACTCATACTTGGGCTGTTCACGTGACAGTCCTTTTCTTATGCTCATTTTTGGAAGGGAATCCCTCCCATATTGTCGAATTACCATACATATTGTAAATCCAGATGATAAGAGGTTGGGCTATGTTTAAAGCACTAAGGGCACTCTTCCAAAAATCAGATCCTAAGCCGCCACAGGCTGTACATAAGGTGCAAGTTCCAAAGTCGAAGCCAAAAGTTGCTCCCACACGAATTGGAGAGTTAGGCGAGCATAAAATCAATATTCAGCTTGACCAGCTACCTAAGGAATGTAGATCATCAAGCGATCTGCTGCTTCCTAATCCCAAGTCTAGAACAGGTTACGCCCAGATTGATCATGTTGTTATTTCCCCGTATTGCGTATTTGTTATCGAGACAAAAAACTATAATGGGGAAATTAAAGGTGGACGGACGGATCAGCAATGGTCAGTGAGTAACCGTTACAAGATGTACAATCCGATGAAACAGAACTATGGACATATCAAGGCCATCGAGAGTCTGTTAAAAGATGTGGCCATAGTGAAATACATCTCTATGATTTCATTCACGATGAGATGTAGGTTCAGTATTGATCCAGAGCTTCGGAAGATCCACTCGGACGAACTGATTGTCTATGATGTGGAATTAAGTGAATTTATCACCAGGAAGATGCTCAGTTTGAGAACGGCAGCACCTGAACCTCCTATTTCTACAGCCCAGGCCCAGACCATATATGATTATCTGGTTCAGGCTAATATCACCGATATTGAGATTCGTAAGCTTCATGTAGATAAAATTAAGAACAGGAGCTGATATTAATGCCGATCTACAACAAACTTGTTCGTGACAAAATCCCTGAAATTATCCGAAGCTCCGGTAAGGACCTCAATTGCATAACGTTAGGGGAAGAATCTTATATTTCCGAACTAAAAAGGAAGCTTCAAGAAGAGGTAGAAGAGTATACCCGAGCCGCTGATGATACAGAGGGGGTGGAAGAGCTGGCCGATATTCTTGAAGTGGTCTATGCTCTTGCTCTAATGCATAAAGTCCTTCCAGAAGATGTAGAGAAGGTGCGTGCTAAGAAAGCCGAGGAACGCGGAGGATTTAAAGATCGCATTTTTCTGATTGAAGTAACGGAGTAATCAAGTTTTAAGTAATTACTGTACTCATTTATTCCTATTGGGGGATCAACATGCCATTACCAGAATCTATTACTCAAATTTTTAGGAAAAAACAAAAATCATACAAGATGGTGCTCATCTTATCTTTAATTGAAGAGCTGAAGACTACCGATCAAGAGAGAGTTTCTTTTGATAAAGTAAAGAACCGATTTCTTAGTTACTATATCCAGCAACAAGATCTTGGGCATAGAGTAGATGAGACACCTTCTCGCTATCACGCCCGATGGAGTGAGATAACGAAAGGGCAGCTGAATTCTATTTTAACGACACCTGTTAAGGTTCTTTCAGAGGTTATATTTGTCGATACAGAAGATAATTCAATTGGTTTTTATCCTGAGGTAAAGAATCAACTCGGGGAGGATGGCCTACGCCAGTTGGAGAAACTAGCAAAAGAAGAGCTTCATATATATAATACTGCAATGCAACAATTCTCTCTAAAAAATCACCTGGATAATATAATGGCTCAGTATGTTCAGGCCAAAAGAGAACCCTTTAAAGATCATTCATTGGGCACTTTATTGAGAAAGACAATTCCTTCTGAGCTAAGGGCTTTGCCTTTCCTGAATGAGGAGCACTATAAGATTCAAGGCTCCATTGGACAAGGGAAATGGGCAGATGTGCCTTGGTTTTCAATATTAGATAAACGTATTACTACGACCACTCAAAGCGGTGAATATGTCGTCTATCTTTTTGCCGAAAATATGAGTGCTGTGTATCTAACACTTGCCCAAGGAGTAACAACTGCACCGAAGGAGAAGAGGAGCAAGGATAAGTATGCCTATCTACGCAATAAAACCCAAGAAATTCGTAAGCTCATTCCTCTCGCAAATATGAATAAGGACGAAAATATTCAGCTCCTGGGCCATGGCCGAGGGAATGATTATCAGGCATCTACTGTTGCTTATATAAAGTATGAACGTGGTACAGTGCCGTCAGATGAGAAATTGGTACAGGATCTGCAGAACGTAATGGAAGATTATCGAATCTATGTTGAAGATCACATACTTAATGAAACGGCAAGCACCTTGGAGGTAGAGCCAGTGACAGCGTATATAGAATCGGTACCTGAGCCAATTGACGACGCCGAAATCCCCTCTATCCTCCACCAAATCCAATCCCACATCCGCCGCCAAGGCTTCTTCTTCCCTGAGCATCTTATTGAGAACTTCTACCTCTCGCTGAAGGCCAAGCCTTTTGTCATTCTGGCGGGAATATCGGGTACGGGGAAGACTCGGCTGGTGAAGTTGTTTGCGGAGGCGCTTGGGGCAACACGGGATAACGGTCAGTTTACCTTGATCCCAGTCCGGCCGGATTGGAGCGATCCTGCGGATCTGCTGGGGTATAAGGACCTTTCGGGGAGGTTCCAACCGGGTCCGATTACGAAGGTGTTCGTGGAGGCGCGGAAGCTGGAGAATCAGCATAAGCCTTATTTTATCTGCCTGGATGAGATGAATTTGGCACGGGTGGAGCATTATTTCAGTGATCTGTTAAGTGTGCTGGAAACACAGGAGTGGCGGGAGGGAAGGATTACAACGCAGGACCTTATCGCTCCAACCTTGCTCGGCACACCTGAGGATCAAGAACAGTATGGCGGTCTTGGCATCCCGGAGAATGTGTTCTTGATCGGGACGGTGAATATGGATGAGACCACGCATCCTTTTAGCAAAAAAGTACTCGACCGCGCAAGCACCTTAGAGTTCAATTACATCAATCTGCAGCAGTATCCGGATTTGAGTGAGCTGGTAGAGGCTAATGAGGGCCCTCATGCTGCCGAGCTGAATCATCTTTTTGTGCGCTCTGATTATTTGCAGCTAGTGGATGCCTATGATGTCAACAAAGAGCTCGTGGTCCGGACGACTGAGAGATTGGTTAAGATCAATGCCTTGCTAGAGGATATTCGTGCTAATGTGGGCTTTCGGGTGCGGGATGCGATTTGCTTCTATATGATTTATAACGATCGGTTTAAGCTGATGAGTGAAGAAGAGGCTTTTGACTGGCAACTGTTGCAAAAGATACTGCCACGCATCCAAGGAAGCCATTCCTCGGTTCGTCGAGTCCTGTTGAACTTGATTAAAGGTGCTATTGGTAGTGGAGCTGGCGTGACGGTTAATATGGATGATCTCATGGAGGATGCTACTCCGCTCTATATGAAATGGGCTGCTGGCCAAACTCCGCCTGCGGCCAAGCATCCGCAAAGTGCTCGTAAATTGGCTTTTATGCTCAGGAGGCTGGAGGAAGATGGATTCACCTCATTCTGGCTCTCTTAATGGGACGGCTGAGTTGTTCCGTGTAGAAACGGAGCTTTTTACGCTTTTTCTCCAAGGAAGGCCTTATCATCCTACGGTACAGACCCTGCAGCTTCATCGTTCTTCTAGTCAGGAGTGGGTGAATGCGCAGCTTGGGATTGATTGCTCCGAACGGCTGGGTAATGTGCAGATTAAGGTCTTTTCACCTGAGAGGGGCGGGATGGTGGAGTGGCTTCCGGGGGAGTCAGTGTTTCCTTGCTTTTATGAGACACAATCGTATGAACTGGTGATCCAGAACAAGAGCTCGGAGAGCCTTTCCTTTTATCATGAGAATGTACTTCTGCGGCAGGCGGTTAAGCCTCTAGGGGACTCTATTCTTGCGGGTGTTCTGAACTTCGGGAATGAGGTTGGGCTGACGGAGTGGGAGGTCCGAAGTAAGGGACAGACTGTACTGCGGGTAGAGATGGAGATTTTCCCCTCGAAGATGGATTACAAGCTGGATTACCAGAACATCCTCAATGAAGTGAATGCGCAGATTTATAATTTGGCTTTTGATTTCCTGCGCCGAACCTACCAACTCACAGGCCTGCGGGAGACGCAGCATCAGAGCCTGACGGAGTTCTTCACCATACTACTGCATGTCTTTAGACAGCTCTTGGATGCCGTCGAGCGGATTAACAAGAATCCTAATTACGCGCTACTCCAGGATCAGAGGCTCATGGATGCCAATCGGGTCAAAAAGGCAGGAAGAGAGAACATACGTGAGCTCACGAAGCATCCCGAACGGTTGAGAGAAGATCCAAGACATGGCTTCATAACCATCGGCAATCGGAGCTACACAGCCACACATTTAATAGAGACACGTAAGCGGCTCGCCTATGATACGAATGAGAACCGGTTCATCCGCTGGATGCTGGAACGTATTCATGGGAAGCTGAAGGAGCTCAAGGGTCGCTGGAAGCTGAATAACCGAACCCCAGATCCATTACTGATCAAAAGGTTAGATGCCATGCTCACCCAGCTGGAGCGAGTGCTCCAGATGGATTTCTTGCGTGAGGCTGGGGTGCTGAAGCAGATGTCTGTTACGCTTGTGCTGCAGATGGCCCCTGGATACCGTGAGGTCTATCGCTGCTATCTGATGCTGCTTAAAGGCCTGTCTATCCAAGGCGATCTGCTCCGCTTATCGATGAAGGATGTTGCTCAGCTCTATGAGTATTGGTGCTTCCTCAAGCTGAATCAGCTCCTCGGGCAGAAGTATAAGCTGGTGAAGCAGGATATTATAAAAGTGAATCGGAACGGCATCTTTGTTACGCTAGATCGCACGCAGAGCGCTAAGATGGTCTACGAGAATCCAGTTAATGGGGAGCAGTTCATCTTGTACTATAATACAATTCCCGGCTCGGATAAGACCCCGACACTCAGTCAAAGGCCGGATAATGTACTGACGCTGAAGAAGAAGGATGCGGGCAGAGTCAAAGAGTATAAGTATGTTTTTGATGCCAAATACCGCTTAAATCCGGCTTATGAGGGTACTTCCTATCATGAGAAATATAGACAGCCTGGACCTGAGGAGGAGGACATCAACACGATGCACCGGTATCGGGACGCGATTGTGTACCAGGAAAAAGGCTCAGGAGAATATGAGCGAAGTATGTTTGGCGCGTATGTATTGTTTCCGTATCCAGACGAGGAGCGGTACAAAGCACACCATTTTTACAAAAGCATCGAGCTGCTGAATATTGGCGCCTTGCCGTTCCTGCCGAATTCCACAAGCCTTGTAGAGCAATTCTTGGATGAGATTATTCAGGATAGTCCGGAAAAAGCTTACGAACGCTCCACACGTCCACGGGGGACGAGGGAATACTATGCCAATCAGCTTGCGGGCAAAAATGTGCTGGTCGGTTCGGTTAAAGGCCCTGAACAAGTTGAGGTGGCGCGGCGGTATTCTTTTTACCATGTGCCGTTGAGGAACCTTGCGGATGTTAAGATACTCACTCAAATCGAATACGTGGCAATGTGCCAATCCAGAAAAAAGTTCAATGATCCTGCAAAAACGGGGATTCACTGGGTAGGGAAAGTAGCGGATTGGAAGGTGCTGCGGCGTAAGGAGATCCAGGAAGTCCCTTGTCGCCCGGGTACAGAAGAAGAGCTGTATGTGCGGTTTGCGGTTGAGGAATGGAAACGGTTGGCTGCTCCTATCGTACTTGGAGGACAAGGAATCTATACCGTGCTCTATACCAGCAAGTACATCCTGGACCGGGCTCTGGAGATTGCCGAGCTTCGTTTAGAGACGGAAGAAGATATTCGCGAATGGCGGGAGAAGCGCCGCAAGGGTAGAGTGCAGGTGAAGCTGGATCATGAGCAGTATGTGGATCTGGGAAGGGTTGTGGAGGTAAGGAATATATAGAGGAGTGAAGGATTGGTAATAGTAAACGATATAGAAAACGTAGCGGTACAGAGTTTATCTGTATCGCTTTTTTGGATGTACAACGATGAAGATTTAGTGAGATCTATTACAAATATTCCTATTCTAGGTATACTTAATGGCAGAAGATTAAATATATATTTCAGGAGTCTGATATGAGCAGAGAAGCAGAAAGTGTTACAAAGTATTTCAGAAGTGCTGTGGCAGCCCAGGCGAATACAGGCTTGGATTTTAAAAACGACACCTTTTTTATTATTGAGCCCTCTCAATTGTTGGAGGGAAGAATTCATAGTGGGGTGTGCGAGAAGGTCTTTGTTGAAGCTAATAAGGATTCCAATGATGAGGGTTATAAGTCTAAAAAAACGTCTATTAACGTCATTGCTTGTATTAAAACAGTAAAGACAATATATGAAGCAAGTGCCAAAATACAAGATGATATTGACGAGTTGACAGGACTGTTTTTTGTGCCTGCAAAATTAAACGATAACGGCTACCTTTCATTTGACTCGGATAATAAAAAGCTGCCATGGTTCCCCAGAGAGTACTTGCAACCGATGATAGAACCTAAATTAGCTATCGGTAATGCAAGTGATGTTGATTCTTATATAAGCGACCATGTTGATCAAGTACAGTTGATTAAAACTTGGGGCGATTATCTCTCATTTGTCATTGAGTTTTATGAAAAGATAACGAGTAGTAAATTTAAAGATAGCAGCATTACTAATGAAGAAGAGCGTACTCAGATTGAACTGGAAAAGAATATGTATCTTTTTATTGATAACACAGTTAATGCTACATTTAATATTATGAGGCTGTATAATCACATCCTTGAAGATTCACAGGCTAAGCCCTTATATGACACCTTCATTTCAACATCAGAAGCGATCTCGGAGCCATTGATTCCTAATTCACTGTCTAATATGCATTTGCATGCTGGACAAATGGGTGGAGAGTACCCACTATCTCCTTCTCAGAGAGAAGCCATTAATCATTACAATAATATGAATAACGGTGAAGTGCTGGCTGTCAACGGGCCCCCGGGAACCGGGAAAACCACGCTCTTACAATCTATAGTTGCTGCTACATATGTGAAAAGAGCAATTTCAGAAGAAAAGCCGCCTCTAATTGTAGCAACATCAACCAATAATCAAGCTGTTACGAACATTATTGCCTCCTTTGGCAATATTAATAAATTGTTTGATTCGAGTCTTGAAGAACGTTGGATAGAAGGTGTTCATAGCTTTGCTACTTATTTCCCTTCTGGAATGAAAGTGAAGGAGGCGGCACAAGGCTATCAAATCACCAATAATAAAGGCGAATACTTTTTATCAGATATCGAGACGGAAACGAATATTAATAATTCCAAAGCTAAAATAATAGATCAATGCGGGAAACTGTTTAGTAAAGAATTCAATACAGTGGGGGAGTGTCGCATTGCTCTTCACCACGAGTTATTGTTCTTGGAGGAAAATAAAAAAAATCTACTTGCTCTATGTGAGGAGTCTAAACAATTCCATAATCCTGATTTCCCCATAAATCTGCAGTTAGATAAGCTTAAGGAAAAGATAGATGGTTTCGAAGAGCAAATTCATAGATATCAAGATAGAGTATCTGGGTGGGAAGCGACATATAGTAAAGTGCCTTACTTGGTTAGACTTTTCTCGAAAATAATTAGGAAAAATCTCAAAAGAATTCAAACGGAATTCAGGCTGTTTATGTCCACGGATGAGCTTACATTTCTTAATGAATATATGACTGTTGAAGACATCAAGGAAATATATAGTCTCAAAATTTCTGAACTCCGGAGTTCATCTGTATCCTTACAAAAAGATGCACAATTCATTGAGGACTGGATTAAGAGGTATGACGAACAATTGAAAATACTGAGAGAGCACGGGGTCACCCTTCATGATCACGAATCTGATATGTATAAGATTTCGATGGATACAATCAATGAACTAATTGATAAGAAAATTCGTTACCGTGAGTTTTGGTTGGCAGTTCATTACTTCGAATGTAGGTGGGCAAGCGGCGAAGATGAACTGAGTGACAAGCAAAAAGGCAGAAATTATGAAAATGTACTTTTTAAATTTTATAACAGACTCTCTTTGATTACGCCTTGCTTAGTAATGACATTCTACATGCTTCCCAAGCAATTCATGGCATATAAAGAACAGAAAAATACATTCCTTTACAACTTTATTGATTTGTTAATTGTAGATGAAGCTGGGCAAGTATCACCGGAAATTGCGGCTGGCGCATTCGCACTCGCAAAGAAAGCGGTTGTCGTCGGGGACGTTTATCAGATTGAACCTGTGTGGAGTGTTAACAAATCGTTGGATAAGGCATTGGCCTTGACTAGCAGTTTGATTAAATCCGTTGATGAATACAGTAATTTAGAAGAGCTTGGGTTGACCAGCTTCGGATCAAGTGTAATGAAGGTTGCCTCAAAAAGCTGTAAATATGAAAAATATGATGAGAAGGGTTTGTTTCTATCCGAACATCGGCGTTGTTATAATGAAATAATAGAATATTGCAATAAGCTGGTGTATAGAGGAAACCTCATTCCTATGAGAGGAAGGGGAGGTAACCGTAAGAATCATCGTCTGCAAGCATGGCCTCAAATGGGGTTTCATCAAATTGAAAGCGACAGATCAAAAAAACAAGGAGCCAGTAGGTATAACCATACGGAGGCAGTTGAAATCGCTGAATGGCTGCATCAACATTTTGATACAATCCGTAGTGCATACCCGGAAGATGCGGAGAATAATCTGATTGGAATCATAACGCCGTTTAAATCTCAAGTTGGATATATAAAAGCAGCATTAAAGAAAAAAATGCCTCAATTATGGAGAAAAATAGGTGTGGGCACTGTACATACATTTCAGGGTGCTGAACGGAATATAATCATACTTTCAACAGTGTATGGTGTGAATGATGGGTGCTACTTTATTGATGCAAATAAGAGCCTCATGAACGTAGCTGTATCGCGGGCCAAAGATCATTTCTTTGTATTTGGGGATACTCGTTGCTTGAAAAATAACCAAAGTAGCGCTAGCGGACTGCTTAAATCAGTTATGCAGGGAACGGTAAATGAAATATGAAAAAAGAAGAAAGTGAGTATATGATTGTGTTTTACGTTGTAAAACATTGTCACCATGGTATAATGAACTCAGAAACAGCGTACAATGGCAAAGAGAGCCGTGCTGGACACACGACTCTCCGTGCAATAGCCGCTTTTAAGGGCGGAGGCTTTAAATAGGTAAACCAGTCAAAGAATAGACCGCTACCCTTGAGAAGGGCGGTCTATTTCTTTTTGAGGTAATTTAGCAGCGCGATAATGAACATGCCGAACATGAACATCAGTGACAATGCTTGATAAACCTCCATTGGCATCACCTCCCTTCCGGGAGATTAGCCGACCGCCCATATAAGCCTTCTATTGCTTCTGCGATTATACCATGAATGGAAAAATTTGAATATACGAACGGAATCCTTCAAAAAAGCTCAAATACAGGCCCTCCACACCTGCCTTTGGGCTTTTTTCTATGCATCCCAAGACTCTCCCCTGGAAATGTATTCTTCTGTCGTAATACTTTCGCCATGTTCGTTGCGCTGGATATCAGCGATGATAGAGCCTGTAAGATAACGCCGAGCGCGTTCATCATACATTCGGTTCTTATCCGGGCGGGCGTAACGAGGCGGGGATCTCAGGTGATCCCGCAGTGCCGGCATGTATGTTACGGTATCCTGTACGGTTCGTTTCGGTAAGAGTCACCTTTTGGGGTTCGATTCCCCAATCGCCTTGGGAGCGATTCTGGTAGAGTACTCGATTCCATCGAGCTACAAATTTGAGCGTATTCTGAGCTAAGGAAACCAATGGACAGAATCTCTGGCGGCTGGTATAGCGCACTGTGGTAGGGCTTTGCAATCCGTGGATACCGGCAGCAGGGCAGCAGGGGAGGCTACGGCAAGGACAGAAGGGAACGAAGGTTGGCTGAAGGTTGGGTTAGCCGCGGACCCCTAATGTCCTCCCGGACCTCCCGGCAGGCGTCTGTCTCAAACGTGATTCCGCCTGATCTGCAGCGGGATTCTGTCATCCATTGGCCAATCATGAAAGGGGTGCAAATATGTTGAAGCAAATCACGATTCAAGCGGACCAGCGCGGTCTGCTCTTTCATAAGGGGAGTTATGTGAAGCGGCTACTACCGGGAACCTACCGCTTCTTATCATGGTCGCAGCATACAGTGGCAGTAATGAATATTGCCAAACCGTTTAGCGTCGAGGGCAAAGACCTACAGCTGTTTTTACAGGATGAAGAGCTCTTGCGGGAGCTTGATATCGTACGCGTACAGGATCATGAGATTGTCTTGCACTATGAGGATGGTCAATTCATGCAGTTGCTGAAGCCGGGTGTGTATGCTTATTGGAACCTCCTGAAAAAGCACACCTTCGTACATACGGATATCAGACAGCCGGAGCTGTCTGCCGGGATCGACCGCTCGATTATCACGAAGCTTACTTCGTACGTGCAGTGCTGTGAAATCGCGAGTTACGAGCAGGGATTCCTGTTCTATGATCATACGCTCAAGCGGGAGCTTACGCCTGGTAAGTATTATTTCTGGAAGGGACCGGTCTCAGTGCTGACGAAGACGGTCGATCTAAGACAGCAGCAGATGGATCTGGTTGGCCAGGAAATGATGACTGAAGATAAGGTCTCGCTGCGTCTGAACTTCGTATGCCAATACAAAATCGTCAATCCGCACCGCGTTCTGGAGATGAAAGCTTTTGACGAGCAGATACACATCCAGCTTCAGCTCCTGCTCCGGGAATATGTCGGGACGCTGAAATTGGACGATCTTCTGAAACGGAAAGAGGATGTTGCAACATTCATTCTATCCCGTATCCAGGAGAAGGAAGAAGAGCTCGGGGTACGTTTCCTCGGGGCGGGGGTGAAGGATGTAATTTTACCGGGGGAAATGAAAGACATCCTAAACACGGTCCTGCTCGCAGAGAAGAAAGCGCAGGCGAACCTGCTTACCCGCCGGGAAGAAACGGCTTCGACGCGCAGCCTGCTGAATACAGCGAAGCTGATGGACGAGAATCAGACCCTGTTCCGTCTGAAGGAGCTGGAATTCCTCGAGAAAATATGCGACAAAATCGGTTCAATCTCTGTAACAGGCGGTGGAGACCTCCTAGAGCGGTTTAGCTCACTTATCAGCAGTAATAAGTAGATCGCTTCCTGGCGGTCTATTTTTTTGTACAGTTAGAGAGAATTAATCTTCGTCAGAGTTCCGGAAAGAAATCTGCCCCCCCCTATACCTTTTCCCTATAACCAGATATCACTTTTAAGTGTTACTTAGTGGATAACCCTCCATGCTAGAATCAATGCATTAGAGCAAGAGATGTATTCGATGGAGGAGGAGTATTCATGTGCAATAGATTTCAAATCGTAGGCAGCCTGCTGCGTCCGGCGGATTTATTAGAATATAAAGGGCAGATCGAACACCGGGATGATATCCGGTATCCTTTTTACCAGGACTTTCAGGGGTATGAACAGTGTGAGGCTGAGGCGATTCAGGCTGTAGTTGAACAAGAAAGTGAGAATGGCCTGACCATACTTACGGATGGCGAATATTCCAAATCGATGTGGCATCTGGACTTTGTCTGGGGCTTCCAGGGGATTGACCGCTACATTGCGGATCATGGATATTTCTTCAGAGATACAGATGGAACTTCCAAATATGAGACGAGAAAAGATATTGGTCTGCGCATTACAGGTGAATTGGGTGGAAAGAACCATCACTTCATTCAAGCCTATAAGAAGCTTCAGGCCCTTGCCGGCGACCGGGAGACCAAGTTATGCGTACCTTCGCCGTCCCATATTTATGGTGAATTATCCTGGTCGGATAACATTGGCGGCACAGAAGCTGTGTATAAGGACAGACATGAGCTGAAAGACGGTCTGGTTAAGGCTTATAAGGATTTTGTAGGGGAATTCGCTGCTGCCGGAGGACGTATTCTGCAATTCGACGATTGCTTATGGGAGCTATTTGCCGATGATAACCCGAACTCTCCATATACCGGCGAGAATATTAATCAAGCGGAAGTACAGGCGCTGGCTGCAGCATTTATTGACATTAACAATACCGTCATTGATTACGGTCATAGCTTAGGCCTCCTAATGTGGACGCATAACTGCCGGGGCAACTATGATTCCCGTAATATGGGCGGCGGCTCCTATGCCAAGATTGCGAATCTGTTCCTGAAGCAGCTGAAGTACGACCGCTTTTTCCTGGAATGGGATGATGACCGTGCAGGCTCCCTTGAGGCGCTTGCAGTGTTCAAGGATAAGCCGGAGACGGAGATTGTACTCGGACTATTGTCTTCCAAGACCAGGACGCTTGACGATGAAGCACGTGTAGTTCAAATGCTGGATGAAGCATCGAAAATTATTGATAAGGACCGGTTATTACTGTCTCATCAATGCGGGTTTGCCTCCTGCGATGGCGGCAATGAATTAACGGAAGATGAGCAGTGGGCGAAGATTAGACAAGGACAAGAGATTGCCCGGCAATATTGGGGTAAGCTGTTGTAATTATCGCAGACAAGAGACACGAACCCATTCGTGTCTTTTTTTTGCGCCATAAATATGTAACAATCAGAAGTCATAAAATCATCACTCTCCCAAGCGAACGTTTGTGCTACAATTTCTTTTGTGAATATATGGAAGGGGGTTGCGGGAGTTGATGACTACAAGGCAATGGGTCACCAAATTTATACTGATGCATAAATGGGTATTCTTATTTGGGTTTGTGATCACCACATTAATGACGATGGTCAATCTGATGTACCCGTTCCTGGGCGGGAAGCTGATTAATGTAGCTTTTTATGATAAAGACATGAGCGCCTTTATGAATCTGTGCCTGATCTATGTGGGGATCCTCTTGTTCAATCAGTTTGTGGTTGCGACGTTAAATAATCTCATTTCCTCGCAGATGATGACGGGGTTTGTATTTGATATCCGCCGGGCTCTGTTCAACAAGATCTTACATAAGAAGGGGAAGGACCTCTCCGGGATGTACAGCGGGGATATGATTAGCCGGATGAACCACGACGCCACGGATGTTATGAATCTCGTCTTCTGGAGCGGACTGTGGGGGTATTCCAACTTTCTGCATATCCTGTTCGCTGTCGGTTTCATGTTTTACTACAATATATTTCTGGGGGCTTTTACGGTCGTTCTGGTTCCCGCTGTGTTCTTCGCCTCCAAATATTTCAAGACCCGGGCGCAAAAGGTCAACAAGGATATTGCAGCCGAACAGGGCAAGCTATCCTCTTATTTATTTGAGATCGTGAAGAACCTGCAGGAGATCCGAATCCTTAATGCAGGCCGGAAAGTAACCAGCACCTATTTAAGAAAAACAACCTCGATCCATAAAATGAACGTGGACAACGGAAAAATCGAAGTGACGACAGAGCGGGTGAATTCGTTCATCACGCTGATCGCACAGTTGCTGATATTTACGATCTGTGCTTATTTCATTGCAAAAGGCCAAATGCAGCTTGGCGTTTTTGTAGCCGCCGTAAGCTATTTCACTATGGCTGTGAACTATTTCAGCTCGATCAACAGCAAAATTGCCGATGTCTGGGGGCAGTCGGTCTCCTTGCAGCGTGTCGTGGATATTCTGAATGAAGAGGAAGAGGATTACCGGGAGAACCAGCCTCCGAAGACCATCCAAGAGGGCAGGATTGAATTTAACAATGTCACCTTTGGATACACCGGAGACAGAACGGTTCTGAATGGATTCAATCTCCGTATTGAGGCAGGAAGCACGATTGGCATTATCGGAAGGAGCGGCGCGGGTAAAACAACGATGGGGAACCTGCTCTACAACCTGTACAACGTGGACAGCGGCGAGCTTCTGATCGACGGAACGAATGTTAAGGAGTATAACCTGCATAGCCTGCGGAGCCAGGTGGGGATTGTCCATCAGGAGACGATCCTCTATGATCAGACCCTGCGCTACAATCTTTCCTTCACAAACTGCAAGGATAAGGATGACGCTTTGATGGAGGCCATTAAGAAAGCAGCCCTGTATGAGGTTATCCAAGCCCTTCCTGACGGACTGGACACGCTGCTTGGGACGGGCGGGCAGGAATTATCCGGCGGGCAGAAGCAGCGGCTGGCTATCGCGAGAATATTGGTCAAGAATCCTAAGATTCTGGTCTTCGACGAAGCCACCTCGTCCCTCGACAGCCGGAACGAAGTGCTGATCCGGAGCATGCTTGGTGAACTGTCGAAGGAACGGACGCTGATTATCATCGCCCACCGTTTTTCCACAATTAAGAGCTGTGATAAAATCGCGGTGTTAGCAGACGGCATTGTCGAAGGCTACGATACCCACGACGTACTGATTACAAGCAACAAAACGTATATAGACTTATTCAGCAAACAGTTTGCAGGAGGTGAAGCGGTATGACACGAATAGAAACCTTCAAGGCCTTAACCCGGGATATAGACGGTATTCACAAGCCGCTCCTTGCGCTTGGCCTGTTCAAGCTGTGGAGCTTAATATTCGGGCTTATCCCTTTGTTCTTGTATTCGTTTTTGGTTAACCATGTCCTCGTGGATCAGAAGTTACATGAGCTTTGGCCTGTCATCGCAGGGTTCCTGGCTGTTTTCCTACTTACGACCATCGGGATTGCCGCCGCCAAGCGGTTCTCCAACCAGTTAATCCTGAAATTCGACCTGCGAATCAAGAACAAATTGCTGAAGAAGTATATAAGTCTTGATAGTGAGGTGTACAGCAATTATAGCATTGGCGACGTCAAAAGCCGGATTGAGAACGATTCTGCGGTTGCCGGGAAGTTTTTTACGACCCATGTATTGGACTTTATCTACGCTGTCGTTTACGCTATTGCGCTTGCCGTGATTTTGCTGTGCTACGACTGGCGGATTGTGCTCCTCAGTTTTATTTTTGTTCCGGTTTCTTTGGTTACGGTTAATTTTTTGGGAGGGAAAGCGAAGAGAACCGGTGAGGAGCTCTGGAAGCTGCAAATCCAATATGAAAGCTTTTTACATGCCAATTTTCAAAACTGGAAGGATATCAAGACCAACAATCTGGAAGACGCGCAACTCGCTGAATTAAACGGGCACTACAAGAAGATCAGGCCTATTTGGTTTCTGAACCAGCTCTATATGCATCTGGGGATCACCTACTCGTTCTTCACCAAAAACTTCATTACCCAGCTGTTTATCTACTTCATTGGCGGAGCATTTGTTATTAAGGGCTACTCGGAGGTTGGTGTGCTGCTTGTATTTATCAACTTTTACGGGCAGTTCTTCGGGTTCATCGAGAACATCAGCAATGCCATGATGAATTATAAGAGTGATTCGGTGAATATCGAGAAAGTGATCGGGATCTTAAATGTAGAAACAGACAAGAGGCCTTATAAGAAAATCGCCGGAACCGGATTAACCGTTGATAATCTGAGATTTACGTATGAGGGAAACGATTCATTTGCGCTTGACGGGATTTCGTTCTCGGTGAGTAAGGGCGAGCATCTGGCCATCGTGGGACAAAGCGGCAGCGGCAAGTCTACCCTCGCGAAGCTGCTGACCGGGCAGATCAAACCGCAAGCGGGTGCTATACAGATTGGCGGTGTTGATATCCATACAGTGAGCGGCGAGAGTGTTTCGGGCAAAGTGAGTATAGTCGTGCAGGAACCTGTTCTTTTCAATATGACAATCCGAGAGAACTTATTGCTGGCAAAGGCCGGCGCAACCGACGCGGAATTGATCGGGTGCTGCCGCAGAGCGCGTATTTATGACTTCATTGAAACATTGCAGGATCACCTCGATACCATCATCGGAGAAAAGGGTGTAAAGCTATCGGGGGGCCAGAGGCAGCGTTTATCGATTGCCCGGGCTTTTTTACAGGACAGGGACATCATTATTTTTGACGAAAGTACAAGCGCCCTTGATAATGAAAATGAGAGTGACATCATTACAGAACTGAAGAGTCTCTCCTCTGGGAAAACCATGATTTCGATTGCTCACCGTTTATCGACTATTGTGGACTGCGACAAGGTAATGGTGCTAAAGGACGGCAGGGTGGCAGCTTTCGATACGCATGACAACCTGCGTAACAGAAACGAACCGTATGATCTGCTGTTCCAGAGCCAGTATATGACGGGGTGAACTGAAGTATAATTACGATGGTTCCTATTCAATATAATCGTTATACAAATTGAGGGGGTTTCATGATGACCAATGAAAGAAGAGAATTGTCAACAGAACAACGTGAAGAACTGCTCGGAGCATTGGAAGCCCGTTTTGAGAAACACATGAACCGCCATCCAGGTTTGGAATGGGCTAAAGTGCAAGCAAAGCTGGAAGCGAATCCTGAAAAATGGTGGTCACTCCATGAAATGGAAACAACCGGTGGTGAACCGGATGTGGTTAGGTATGATGAAGAGACGGATGAATACATTTTTTATGACTGCTCAGCAGAAAGCCCTAAAGGCCGCAGAAGTGTATGTTATGACCATAAAGCGCTGGAGTCAAGGAAAGAACATAAGCCGAAAAACAGCGCTATGAATATGGTGGCCGCCATGGGCGTTGAGCTGTTAACAGAAGAACAATACCGGGAGCTGCAGAAGCTTGGGAATTTCGATATGAAAACATCAAGCTGGGTGAAAACACCTTCTGAGATTAGACAACTTGGTGGTGCTATCTTTGCTGATTACCGTTATGGCAATGTCTTCGTGTATCATAACGGTGCGGATTCTTACTATGGTGCTAGGGGATTCCGTGGCTCGCTCAGGGTCTGAATTTTGCACAGACTTGGACAAATATGCGCATTGATTATCAAGAAAATAACAAATGATTATTATATCATTTTACTTATATGAGAATAGGAGTGGTGCCGCAATGAACTTAGAAGCCGTGTTTGGGCAGTTTCCGATCCTGCAGTCAGATGATATCGTATTGAAAAAGATTGAGGATGATCATCTCGACGAAGTTTTTGAAATCTATAACAATGACCGTGTGTTTGAATACTGCGGCATCATCCCGAAACACAATAAAGATACTGTGAAGAACATGATAGGGCATTTCGAGAGAGACTATCATAAAAAATCAAGGGTCAAGTGGGGAATCTTCTACCATTCTGAGCCCGGCCGGTTGATGGGTATTATTGAAGCTCAAGACTTTAATCAAAAGGTAAACGTGGTGACGATTGGCTACTTTTTGGCGGAATCGCATTGGGGAAAAGGGATTGCTGCCGGAGCGGTAAACCTGTTGCTCGATTTCTTGTTCAGGGACGTTAACGTCAACAGAATTCAGGCTGAAGTCATGCCTCGAAATGAGAATTCCAAGAAGGTCCTATTGAAGAACGGCTTCATCAAAGAAGGAACGTTAAGACAAGCCACCTTATGGTCAGGTAAAGGGATTATTGATATAGAAATGTACAGTATTCTAAGAGAAGACTATGTAAAATGAGCCGGAACGGGATTAGTGGTTGTCCATTTGCTTCAAGGAAAAGTAGGGTTCTTATTTATATAAGAAGAGAGAATGGAAGGGGAGAAGTATTGCCCCTTCTTTTTGTTTTTACCATACGTAACGGATGAGACTATAGGGTTAATGAGATTAAAAAGTAAAGAGGTTAATTAGTCGGAAATTTCAATATTAGCAGAAGATTTTTTTGAATATAGTACCGCATTTTAAAGGGATTTGTTATTATTTGTCGAACTTTATCTTTGTCAATTAAATCGCTCACACAGGAAGAATCTTTTTAAAGATAAACCTGAGGAATAGCTACAGAGTAAGCTGCTATGCACCACATCAAATCGAGAAGAGGAGGAACAGCATGAAGAAACAGTTGTTATGGAAGAGATCCTTAGTTTTAATTCTCGCACTCTTACTGGTATTTCCGAATTTGAATATGGTCCGGGCGCAGGCTTCGGGGGGCAACCTGACCGTTGAATCGGCGGTAGCAGGGAATCTGGACGGAAATTTAAACAGCGTGATCTATGCTAATGGGAAGTATACGGCAGTAGGTGAAGGCGGGAAAATTATTCAATCGGCAGATGGGATGAACTGGGCCCTAATCACTGTCCCGTTCTCTAATGCCAAAATTTCATGGCGGAGCATTGCCTTCACTTCAAGTACTTATGTGGTGACGGGTGTAGATTATACAAACTCCAGTGCAAAAGCCAAGTTGATGGTTTCCACGGACGGAGGCGCAACATGGACGGACAAGTCCACAGCTGTAACTGCTGATGTCTTACAAAGTGTGCGCTACCTCAACGGGGCATTTTATGCTGTTGGCGGAAGATGGAGTACCAGCAATAGTGCCTTTGTCCGGGCGGAGGACTTGGGAGTGGTCTATTCTTCTGCAGATGGGCAGAACTGGAGCCAATGGAGTACAACGGCTTGTTTCTGGCCTAGTGGATCGACCACCAGCACCCCATTTTATTTGACAGACATCTCCTACTTTAATGGAAAATATGTCGTCACCGGAAATGTATTTGCCGGATATGCATACTCGGCTAATGGAGCAAGCTGGACAACTAAATTCTTAAGTGGCTTGAGTAATTCATACGGATTGGATTCATTATCTGTGTACAACAGTAAGCTCTATGTATCACATAGCTGGAATGAAGGTTTCGCCAGCAGTGATGGAATGACGTTTACCGCAGATTCATCCTACAATAGAACGCTTGGTGTTGTGCAGGTAGGGTCACAGCTGTATCGTTTTGGCCGGGCAGGAGAGATGTATAGTTCGGCAAACGGCGGAGCGGCGTGGACAGCAGTGAATTCCGTAACGAACCATACGATACGTTCGGCTGCCTCGAACGGTACAGGAATGGTACTGATCACTACGTCATCCCCAAGTCTTGTCGTTACTCCCGATAGAGTAACTTGGAAAAGACTCAGTGGTAATTTGCAGGGGATTGCGTATAACGGAAGCACATGGGGGGTTGCCGGAAGCATAAGTCCTAATGATAGTGCGGAGCTTCCAGATGGGTTCATCTTGTCCTCTTCAGGCGGATGGGATCAGCTGAGTACAGCCGATACTCTGCTGCCTGCACAGGGTCTTTCAAAAATTGCATATGGGAACAATCTTTTCGTTGCGGCAGGGAAGAGAGTAGGGGTCTCGGCAGATGCACAAACCTGGACAATCTCCGATCTTCCAGCCGGAGCTGCAGGGCCTGTGACCGGGTTAGCCTATGGCTCCAGCGGCTTTGTTGCTGTAACTAAAGGTGATAAAATCCTCACATCCGCTGATGGAACCTCATGGACTGTAGGCGCAACCTATAGCGGGGCAACATTTTATAACGTGAAGTATGTGAACGGGGTATATGTAGCCTTTGGTACTGGAGGCGTATGGAGCTCCGTGAATGGTACGAGTTGGAGTTCTCTTGATTCGTTAGTTAATGACTATCAGCAATCCAGCGAATATTATTCCATCTATGATGTAACTTATGCAAATGGAAAATACATGGTTGTGGTTACGAATGGCAATGATGGATTTCCTCATGTTTTGGAGACCACAGGAGCGTTAAGCGGTGCCTCGGTCTGGACAGACCATGTTATTGACGGAAGCTCAAATTGGACTGAACTGTACTCCATAGATTATGGCAACGGAATGTATGTTGCTGTTGGAACGATGTACGACAATCAGAATATTCAACATCATGTTGCGTACTCTTCCAATGATCTACAGACATGGAACAAGTATGATGAGCAAGCCCTGGGAGTAAGCGGAAGCGGATTAAGCCAGGTTCTCTATCAAAATAATAAATTCTATATTGTTGGTAACGGGAATACAAAAATTGTGCTCGGAAGTGGGGGGATAGCGGAAACCACCCCGGCGGCAGTGATCGACTACACCGCCGAACAGTTAACCGGCCTGACGGCAAGCGGCTCCTACACCGTGAACGGTAATGCGGTTACGGCAGACGCCAACGGCAAGCTGGCGATCGACAGCAGCTGGCTGGGAACGCCGCTGAGCATCGTGAAGAAGGGTAACGGCTCGACGACTACAGACAGCACAGCGCAGACGCTGAATGTTCCTTCGCGTCCGGCGGCACCAAGCAGTGTCGGCAAGACGAATGAAACAGCAGTGAATGCGAACGACGGCTCACTCACGAATGTGAGCACTGCAATGGAGTACAAGAAGGGCTCCGCAGGGACTTGGTCAGACGTAACGGGTACAAGCGTAACCGGACTTGCACCGGACATGTACTACATCCGGACAAAATCAACGCCAACAACATTCGCTTCAGCTCCCGTACAAGTGACGGTCGGCGCGTACATGGCCACGCCGGAAACGACCCCGGCGGCAGTGATCGACTACACCGCCGAGCAGCTGACCGGCCTGACGGCAAACGGTTCCTACACCGTGAATGGTAATGCAGTCACGGCAGACGCCAGCGGCAAGCTGGCGATGGACAGCAGCTGGCTGGGTACGTCGCTGAGCATCGTGAAGAAGGGGAATGGCTCCACGACTACAGACAGCACGGCGCAGACGCTGAATGTTCCGTCCCGTCCGGCGGCACCAAGCAGTGTCGGCAAGACGAATGAAACAGCAGTGAATGCGAACGACGGCTCGCTCACGAATGTGACCAATGCAATGGAGTACAAGAAAGGCTCCGCAGGGGCTTGGTCAGACGTAACGGGTACAAGCGTAACCGGACTTTCACCGGACACGTACTATATCCGGACAAAATCGACGCCAACAACATTCGCTTCAGCTCCCGTACAAGTGACGGTCGGTGCGTACACGGCCACGCCGGAAACCACCCCGGCGGCAGTGATCGACTACGCCGCCGAGCAGCTAACCGGCCTGACGGCAAGCGGCTCCTACACCGTGAACGGTAATGTAGTCACGGCAGACGCCAGCGGCAAGCTGGCGATGGACAGCAGCTGGCTGGGAACGCCGCTGAGCATCGTGAAGAAGGGGAATGGCTCCACGACTACAGACAGCACAGCACAGACGCTGAATGTTCCGTCCCGTTCTGCAGCTCCGGTTGGAGTGACCGTCACAGATATCACGTACGGCGGGGCTAACAACGGTTCCATTCAGAATGTGACACTCCAGATGGAGTACAAGAAAGGCAGCGCAGGCTCTTGGACAATAGTGGAGGATGCTGTGATAACCGGCCTTGCCCCTGATACCTACTACATCCGGGTAAAGGCGACGCCAACATCCTTTGCTTCCATTGCTCTTCAAGTTACCGTGCATAACTCCAATGCAGTCATTCCAGCCGCACCTGAAGTCACAGCTGACGATCAGAACAATGCGATTGTAGGTCTCGATACGAGCATGGAATTTGCAGTAGATGATAAATCTTATGTACGGTATGACGGTACTAACCTGCCGGATTTAAGCGGCAATCATATCGTTAAAGTAAGGGTGGCTGCCAGTGGCTCTTTACCGGCAGGACCGGCTACCACACTGACCTTTACGGATAGTGTGCCTGCTCCAGCTGGCGGTCTCAACTTGAGCGCCAGCGATCCAAGCGGCACGGGCAATAACGGTAAAACCCAAATCACAGTCACACCTGCACCTGCAGCTGGGCATAATTTATACTATAAGAACTTTGGCACAGGCAGTGCCGTAGTGCCGAATGTAGGAGACATCCTTGCAGGCTACACGCTTGTGGGAAGTGATGGATTGGTTCCTGCGGCGAATGGTGAAAGAATGGGTATTGCTGAAGTTGATGCGGGTGGCAAGGTAGTGAAGTATGGAAGCGTGATAGCAGTTGTAGTTGCTGAAACGGCGGCTCCTAGCACAGATCCAGGCAACACGAATAGCAATACCGGCGGCACGCCCAGTGGCACTGGGGGGATTACCGAAGTAATAGTCCTTGTTAACGGCAAGCAAGAGAATGCAGGCACAGCGACGACCACAACTACCGGTACCGTAAAAACAACTACTATCGCTGTTGATCCATCCAAACTTCAAGCGAAGCTGGATACGGAAGGCAAAGGGGCAGTAGTTACAATTCCGGTATCACAGGATTCCAACATTTTCGTCGGCGAACTGAATGGTCAGATGATTAAAAACATGGAGAATGTATCGTCAACATTAGTGCTTCAGACGAATAATGCTTCCTACATCTTGCCGGCCAAGGAAATCAACATCGGGGCGATGGCTCAGCAATTCGGTACCGGTGTGAAGCTGGAAGATATCAAGCTGAAGATTACCATTGGTGAGACTTCGACGACCATGAGCCAGGTGATCACAGGGGCAGCAAGCAGAGGTGGTTTTACCCTCATTGCTCCTTCATTGGATTTCACTATCACTGGAACTTACGGCAATTCGACAGTGGAGATCAGCCGGTTTAACGCGTATGTTGAGCGGACAGTAGCACTTCCGGCCGGCATTGACCCGAAACGGATTACAACAGGGATTGTTGTAGACCCTGATGGAACAGTGCGGCATGTACCGACCAAAATCATCCTGAAGGACGGAAAGTATTATGCAGAGATTAACAGCCTGACGAACAGCTCCTATTCGGTGGTCTGGCATCCAATGACCTTTGCTGATGTGGAGAACCATTGGGCTAAGGATGCAGTGAATGATATGGGCTCACGTATGGTAGTTAACGGAGTGAACGAAACAACATTTAATCCGAATTCTGATATTACCCGGGCGGAGTTCGCGGCAATTATCGTACGCGGTCTGGGACTGAAGCTTGGGAAAGGAAAAACGGCATTTGCGGATGTACCTGCGGATGCCTGGTATGCAGGAGCAGTAGAAACAGCTTCTGAGTTCGGTCTGATTACCGGCTTCGAAGACGGAACATTCCGTCCGGATGCCAAAATCACCCGTGAGCAGGCGATGAATATTATTGCCAAAGCGATGAAGCCGACCGGACTTGCTGACCGGACCGGGGCTGCAGATGCTGCGAGCGTACTTGCCAGCTTCAAGGATGCAGGAAGTGTAGGAGACTGGGCTAAGGACAGTCTCGCACTGGCCGTCAAAGCAGGCTTGATCAGCGGCCGCAGCGGTAACAAACTGGAGGCCAAATCCAATGTCACCCGTGCAGAAGTGGCTGTCCTGATTCAACGGCTGCTACAGAAGTCGGATCTTACGAATTAAATTCGGAATAAACAGCAAAAAAGCGGATTCAGACCCAGTCTGAACCCGCTTTTTTGCTTTTGTTTCCGGAGGGGAACATACCTCTGTTAATCCCACTATATCTATACATATCAAGAGCCGGCAGACAGTATGCGGCAAGAACGCGGCCCGGCAGCTTTTCAAAGTCCAAGTTAACATAGGAAAATTCCGCTCTAATCCTTTATACTAGTAAAAGTCAGAACACATCTAAGGAGCTGCCTAACCCATTATGAATAAAAAAGAAGTTGCACACATACGCAAGCAGTTTAAGCTGGATCATGATTTGCTGAACCTCCATGATATTCTTAACGTGTATATTATGAAGGAGACGAACGAGATTTATCATTGGGAGCGCCTGCCGTTTGGCCTTGTGGACAGAGAGAAGCAGGAGCTCTATATGGGCAATTTCAAAAAATTGCTGACCGGTGATCTGGACCATAAGCTGTTCGAGTTGAAGTTTCAGGAGGACGCAGAGGATCCGGCGCGGGTCATGCTTCACCAAGGCCTGGTGACAGGTGATCCTGAAGAATGGCAGGACCTGATGATGCTGCTGGTGGACAAAATGCTGGTAGATGCCAAGTATGAAAAAGACATGGTGGTCACTTTTGTGCGCGGGCAGTATTACCGGCCGACTAAGGCCAGAAATGATGAAGCCGAAGAGAGCGAGAAGAACGAGATGTTCGCGCATCCGTTCATTCTGTGCAGCGTGAATTCCACGGAGCAACAGCGCAAGAACCTCATGTTCGATTATGTGGAGCGGGAATTCAAGTACAATATTATCGTCGATCCGATTGTTAAGCTCAGTACGCCGGAGCAGGGTTTCTTTTATCCGAGTGTGACGGACAACTATTCGGATGTGAACCGCATTCTATATTGTACGGGAAAATCTAATTTTCCGGACCCTCGGTTCATTGAGCAGGTCTTGAATGCGGAGACCTCTGTAACGGCGCTCGAGGAACGGTCTTACTTTGAGGACATCGTGAAGGAAGTAGCGGGTGAACTGCTCGATACGACCACCCTTGCCCAGGTATATGAGCAGATTCAGCAGGTCATTGAAGATGGCGCAGGGGAAGAAGAGCCACCTAAGCTGGATTACAAAGACGTGGAACGTGTCCTGGCGGGAAGCGGTGTTGAGAACGTGACGGCGGAAAAGGTGGAGCGGGCATTCGAAACCATCATCGACGATAAGAACTATGAAATGAAGGCGAGCAGTGTGATTCCGAAATTCACTACCAAATCGATCAAGATCGAAACTAAGGTAGCTACCATTTCCATCAGCCCGCAGGACCTGAGATATGTGAAGCAGGTGAACTATCAAGGGAAACGCTGCATCATGATCGAGGTGGACGAGGATGTCGTGATCGAAGGATTTACGCTCAGTACGGAGACGTTGTAGTTAGAATAGGTGATTTTACATCCGCTTAACATGCCTCATATGATCACATGATATAACAGTAATTAACTAGTGATAAGAGGTGGATGTTGGATGAAGCTTAGCAAAGAAGAGAAATCATGGATTCTGTATGACTGCGGCAATTCGGCGTATTCGATGGCGGTGACCACGGCGCTTTTGCCCATAGTATTTGGTATGTTTAGGAATGTGAGCAGCAGCATGGATCTGGGGTATTTTAATTCCATCGCAAGTATTCTGGTGGCGATCCTCAGCCCGGTATTAGGGACGATCGCTGATTACAAGGACACGAAGAAGCGTTTCTTCGTGTTTTTTACTATGATCGGGGTGTTGGCTACCGCTTCGCTGGCCTTCGTCGCACCTGCTAGCGGACAGTGGCAGCTATTAATTGTATTCTATATCCTGTCAGCCATCGGTTTTGCCGGAGCTAACATTTTCTATGACTCTTTTCTGGTGGATGTTACGAAGGATGAGCGGATGGATAAGGTATCGACCCGGGGGTTTGCTTTTGGCTATATTTCCAGCGTTATTCCTTTTGGGATCAGCCTGCTCTTGATTCTTGCTCTGGGGATGGATAAGGCCACCGGTTATCAGATTGGATTCATTATTACGGCCCTTTGGTGGGGGCTGTTGACCATACCCATGATCAGGGATGTGAAGCAAAGACACTATATTGAGCCTGAGCCCAGACCGGTGATCCGCAGCTTCAGAAGACTGGCTAGCACCTTCAGGAATATCAGACAGCACAAAATGGTCTTTGTTTTCTTGCTTGCTTACTTTTTCTATATTGACGGGGTAGATACGATTATTAAAATGGTAGTGCCTTATGCGACGTCCGTTCTGGGCGCTGATGCCTTAGACACGTTTTCCTTGCTTGGCATTCTGCTGGTGATCCAGATTATTGCTTTTCCCTGTGCTATCCTCTATGGCAACCTGGCCAAAACCTACTCCGCCCGGACGATGATTATTGTGGGGATATTCACCTATATCATTGCCTGTATCGCGGCTTTCTTTATCACTTCCGTCTGGCATATTTTTATTCTTGGGGCGTTAATTGGTTCAGCCCAGGGCGGCATTCAGGCGCTCAGCCGGTCCTATTATGCGAAGATTATCCCTAAGGAAAAATCCAATGAATTCTTTGGCTTTTACAATATCTTTGGCAAATTCGCGGCGATCATCGGTCCTGCGCTCATGTCTTTGACAACTACCTTAACGGGCAATGCCAGCCTTAGTATTCTATCGGTGATCCCGTTATTTATCATTGGATTTGTCATCTTTATCACTCTGCCGAAGCAGGAGCCTGGAGTACTTCACAAACCGTGAGCCGGATTACACCCATCCCGTGAACTCCAGAATAGACGCCTTCGCAGAATGCGCCTCGGATTGTGCAGCTTTACGCCATTCCTTGGGTGACACCCCCATTAGCCTGGAGAAAGAGCGGTTGAAGCTGGAAATAGAGTGAAATCCCACTTGTTCGGAGATGGAGAGAATGGAATCTTCCGTGCTCTTTAGCTGCTTGCAGGCTTCTTCAATCCGGGTACTGCTCAGGAACTCGAGAGGGGCGGTGCCCATGATCTCATGGAATTTTCTGCGGAAATGCGTGGTGCTCAGGTGGCACAGATCTGCCAGGAAATCGATGGTCATGGGGGTCATGTAGTTTGTGGTGATATATTCCAGAGCCGGGGAAATGATAAAATCACCCTTCAGGCTATGCTCTGTGTCTAGTTCCGCCAGCGTTTCATTCGTGGAATGAATTCTAAGGAGTTCGATATACAGCGATAACAACAAGCCGTAGGCACTTTCCTGATAGTAGGGGTTCTGCTGCTTCAATTCCTCGACGACGGATGTGGCTAGGGAATAGACCTTGGGATACTGCGCCTTGTTCAAAATACAGTTCTTCCCCTGCACCCGCCACAGATTCGGTTCGAAGCTGCTGTAGGCACTTTTGAAGGAATGCTGGAACAGATCCTCCGGGGAGAAAAAAAGATAAGACCACAGACTGGCTTCACCCGGTGAACTGTACGTCGTATGGGGAAGATACCGGGGGAGAAAGGTCACATCACCGGCTTTAAAGGGGACGGCTTCTCCTTTGATCTCCATGATGCCGCTGTCTGAATAACAGATACCAATCTCCAAATGGTTATGGAAATGCAAATGCTCAGATTTGATATCGGAAATCCTCCAGCGGTCTCCGCTCAGCAGCAGGATAGGAAAATGGATCGGCAGGCTGTAGTGGCGGTACTCGATGACGGGTTTCTTTTTTCTGGGCATCTGTGGTTGCTCCTTCTCCCTAACAATAAATGGTCGAAACTGCACACTTTTACTGCGAATATGCTTAGATGTAGACCATTTTACTGCTTACAATAGAGTCTGTAAAGCGCTTGCACGCATATGGACGGATATGAAGTGTTCGACAAGAGAGGGGATTAAGATGGATAAATTAACGTATGACAAGGAAGAAATTCTACGCATTATCGACAAAGTGACCCGAAAAACCCTGGCCATGGATTTAACGTGGGAATGGCCTTGTGGGGTGGCGTATTATGGGGTGTCCAGAGCTTATCAGACCACAGGCAATAAGGATTATCTGAACATGCTGATCCAGTGGGTGGATGAATATATCGAGCTTGGCCTGCCGGACTGGACGGTGAACACCTGTGCCATGGGCCATATGCTGATCACCTTGTATGAAGAGACGGGCAACCAGAAATATTGGGATATTGTGATGAGCAAGGTGGATTATCTCCAGAATCGTGCGCTAAGGTTCGGAGATCATGTGCTGCAGCATACGGTATCCGTATCGAATGATTTTCCGGAGCAGGCTTGGGCGGACACGCTGTTCATGGCGGCTTTTTTCCTGCTGCGGGTGGGAAGCAAACTGAAGGACCAGGCGATGATCCAGGATGCCCTGAATCAATATTACTGGCACATCAAATACCTGCAAGACCCCAGCACCGGGTTCTGGTTCCATGGCTACAATAATGTGAAGCAGGATCACATGTCCGGATTGTATTGGGGGAGAGCGAATGCCTGGGGTGCCTATACCATGTCTCAGGTCAAACCTTTGCTCAATGACTGGTATCTGTATCCGCAGTGTATGGACGTGGAATGTTCGCTGCGTGATCAGCTGGCCGCGCTGAAGCTGGTACAGACGGAGAACGGCTTGTGGCGGACGGTACTGGATGACGGGGAATCCTATGAAGAAGTATCTGCATCCTGCGGGATTGCGGCGGCGATGGTGGGTAACGGCAATCCGCTGCATACCAAATATGTGCAAAAGGCCCTGAAAGGCATTCTGGACCATATCAGCGAAGATGGACGGGTACTGGGCGTATCGGGCGGAACCGCAGTGATGAAGGACCGGGAAGGGTACCGCAACATTCCCAAAGACTGGATTCAGGGCTGGGGACAAGGCTTAGCACTCGCTTTTCTGTCCGATATGCTTCAATAGGAGGGAACACGTTGTCCAAACATAGAGCGGGAGCCTTTACGCTGCCGGGAGAATCCGGTTATGAGGCGCTGACCCTGGAACTCGCTGAACGGTGGGGTGCCGATGTCATCCGTGACAGTGACGGCACGAAGTTGTCCGATGAGATTATCCACGCAGGATACGGCATCTATTCTACCCTCTGTATCATTAGGGATCATAATGTGTGGGCTTCGCGCAATCCGGATAAGCTGCAGCAGTGCTTTCTCATTACGAATCCGAAGGTAGCGGTGCAGGGGTATGTATCCATCTATCTGATGGAGGACTTTTTTGCTGAACAATTCAGAGTGAATGATTCCAAAGAGGCATTTAAGTATTGGCAGGTTGTTGACCGGACGACCGGGGAGGAGGTTCCCAGAGAACAGTGGAATTATGAACGGGAAGCGGGGAACGTGGTCCTTACCGGAATTGCGCCTTGGCATAAATACACGGTCAGCTTCATGGCCTACCGGATCTGGGAAGAGATTTCCATGTACAATCACACCACGAATCATTGGGATAAAGAGCATTTGATGCAGGTTGATCCCATGTATGCAGACACGCAAAAGTATCTGCTGGACTGGATGGAAGACTGGTGTCTGCAGCATAAGGAAACAACGGTTGTCCGGTTCACTTCGCTTTTTTATAATTTCGCCTGGATCTGGGGCAGCAGTGAGCGCAATCGCCATCTGTTCTCGGACTGGGGTTCATATGACTTCACAGTAAGTGCAAGAGCGCTTGATCTATTTGCTGAGAGATATGGCTATTCGCTGTCGGCTGAGGATTTTGTGAATGGCGGGAAATACCGCGTCAGTCATATCCCGGCTGAGCAGCGCAAGCTCGATTATATGGCTTTTATCAATGATTTTGTCATCGGATTTGGCAAACAATTGATTGACCTTGTGCATAAGCACGGCAAGCTGGCGTATGTCTTTTATGATGACAGCTGGGTGGGCATGGAGCCGTACAACGACCGTTTTCCGGAGTTTGGCTTGGACGGGATGATTAAATGCGTGTTCTCAGGCTATGAGGCAAGGCTGTGTGCCGGGGTAAAAGTGGATACGCATGAGATCCGTCTGCATCCGTATCTATTCCCGGTTGGTTTAGGTGGAGCGCCTACCTTTATGGAGGGCGGGGACCCTACACTGGATGCCAAGAAATACTGGATTCATATCCGGCGGGCCCTCCTGCGCGAGCCGGTCGACCGGATTGGACTAGGCGGATACCTGCATCTGGTAGAGCCATACCCGGATTTCTGTGATTATATCGAGAAGATTGCGGGTGAATTCCGGGAGATTCAAGAGCTGCATCAACAGGGCAAGCCGTATCAGATCAAGACGAAGGTAGCTATTCTGCATGCTTGGGGCAAGTTGAGATCGTGGACGCTGTCCGGCCATTTTCATGAAACGTTCATGCATGATCTGATTCATATCAATGAGGCCTTATCCGGATTGCCGGTAGATGTACAGTTCATAGATTTTGAGGATATCCGCCAGGGGAAGCTGCAAAATTGTGATGTAGTGATCAATGCGGGCTCTGCCGGTTCAGCCTGGAGCGGCGGGGACTGCTGGAGAGACAGCAAGTGCGTGGACGTCCTGACCCAGTGGGTGTATGAGGGCGGTACCTTTATTGGTATTAACCAGCCTTCGGCGGTCAACGGGTACGACAGCTTTTTCAGAATGGCACATGTTCTCGGTCTGGATGAGGACACAGGCTCAAGAGTAGCACATGGCCGATGGACCTATGAGGTGAAGGCGGAGGAGGGATTGGTGCCTGAAGGGGCCAGCCTAACACCTAAGCCTAACATTTATCTTACCGACGGGACCGCTACAGTGATGGATGAAGCAAGCGGAAGCATAACCCTATCCACTCATGCCTTCGGTAAAGGTAAGGGAATCTATCTTCCTTCTTTCGAATTCAGCTGGGAAAATACACGATTGCTGCTGAATCTGCTTCGCTATGCAGGCAATGAGCTGCAGGAGACAAAGTACCTTACGGATAACTTATATACAGAGTGTGCTTATTATCCGGAGAGTAAGAAGCTCGTTGTGATGAACAATAGCAGCCAGCTGCAAAGGACTACGATCCATACGGAGGATGGAGAACACACCATGGAATTAGCTCCGTATGACACGGTTATCCTAACTATAGGCGGTAAATAGAATCGCTGCGAAAATAGTAAAAGAGGGGCTTTCGCCCCTCCGTTTCTTTATTTATGTTTTACGATTTAACCACTCAGAGCGAACTAAACCTAAGTGCCAAATGTCTTCGTATATACCCCATTTTAAAACTTCATGTTTGGCTAACCCTTCAACCATCAAGCCCGACTTTTCCATTACTCTCTTAGAACCAATGTTTTTGGCCATGCATCTTCCATGTATTCTTTCAAGACCTAATCCATTGAAACCGAACTCAATCAAAGCTTGGCAAGCTTCTGTGGCAAAGCCCGTATTCCAATAATCAGGTTGAATAAAAAAACCTAATTCACCGTTGTTATGTTCTTTTGAGACACTGACTAATCCACAATTTCCAATATAATCGTTTGTATTCTTTTTGAATAAACCGAACTCGTATGCCAAACCATTATCGAAATTCTCATTTACAAAGTTTATCCACCAATCAACAGTCTGTCTTGGATAAGGGTGTGGAAGCTTAATCGTAGTCTCAGCAATTTCATGTTGGCTAACTACTTGAAATATGGATTCTGCGTCCTCTTCTTTGTAACGTCTCATTAAGAGTCTACTTGTTTCTAAAATAATATGTTGGACATCCCCATGTAAATCAATCCTTTCAAAGGTAGAATTTTATTCCATTTCCTAGTGTAACATCTGCTATGATCAAATGGATTATGTATATTCATTGGCTAAATAATATATGATTAAATAAAACGGCTTGACTGACAGTAGTTGTCAGTCAAGCCGTTTTATAATAGGGATAATAATTGATCGCTGTTGATGATTGGTTATCACTTGAGAATATATTGGGAGGATTTACAAATGAGTAGCACGGTATATCTTTATGTATTTGACACCATGGCAGACTGGGAAATAGGTTATGTAACTTCCGAACTGAACTCGGGAAGATATTACAGAAAGGGACTCTCCCCATCCAAAATAGTTACCGTGGGAATTGAAAAGACTCTTGTAACTACAATGGGCGGATTGAGAATATTGCCTGACCTCCAACTGGATGAGTGCAGCATTGAAAGTACAGATGCATTAATTTTACCCGGTGGAAATACATGGACAGAGTCCATTCACCACCCCATCTTAAAAATGGTTGAGAGGTGTTTACAGGAAGGGGTACTGGTTGCAGCCATTTGCGGTGCTACAATAGGACTAGCCCAAACTGGACTGCTGAATTCACGCTGTCATACAAGCAATGATCTGGGATATCTTAAAATGATCTGTCCCGCTTATACGGGCGAACAGTATTATAAAGAGGAGTCCACTGTAACCGATGGAAAACTGATCACGTCTTCTGGAATAGCTCCTTTGGAATTTGCAGCACATATCTTGAAAGCTCTGGATGTGTTTTCTTCAAAAACATTAGATGCCTGGTATAGTCTTAATAAGACTCACGATTCCCAGTATTTCTATGAGCTGATGGAATCAGTTCAATGAAGTTACGAATACAAAAGGTTGGAGGATTGTTTATATGGTCAAAATTCTTATCGTGGACGACGATCCGCATATTCGCGCCTTGATCTGCCTTTACTTGAAGAATGAAGGGTTCGATCTGGCTGAGGCGGACAATGGCATCGATGCGCATGCCATCATCAAAGGTTCAGGAATCGATCTGGTTATCCTCGATATTATGATGCCGCATATGGACGGATGGGAGTTATGCCAGGCGATTCGGACAAGTGATCCTGATATTCCGCTCCTGATGGTAACGGCCAAGGGTGAATCGGGTCAAAAGATCAAAGGCTTCCAGCTCGGGACCGACGATTATATGACGAAGCCGTTCGATCCGGCGGAGCTTGTGATGAGGGTTAAGGCATTACTGAGGCGCTCCCGGATTGCCTCTTCTCAGGTCATCCCTCTGGGGGATATCGTACTGAACCGGAAAACGTATAAGGTCATGCGGGGAGACCAGGAATTAACTTTGCCTCTAAAGGAATTCGAACTGTTATTCATGCTTGCCGGCCACCCGGGGCAGATCTTCACGCGGGAGCAGCTGATCACCCAGATCTGGGGCATGGATTACGAAGGAGACGACCGGACTGTCGATGTTCATATCAAGCGGCTGCGGGAACGTTTTGCCGGGGATGCCCGCCATTTCCGCATTGAAACGGCACGAAGTGTAGGCTATCGTCTGGCGGTGAATCCAGGGTGAAAACATTATATGTCCGCGTCGTGCTGACTTTTCTTGCCGTCATCGTCATCAGCTTGGTCTCATCCTTGTTAATCTCCCTTGCTCTATTCCAGAAGACTCTGAACGCTACAGGGAAGAACGATATGATCGCGGCCGGCAATCGTATCATACGCGTGTATGAACAGACGAATCCTCCGGATTTGGATATATTAATGGATAATATGGCCGAATTGGTTTCCTATACCCTTCAGCTGTACGACGGTAATGGCGGGGTGAACTCCTATGTACCGACCAAGGGCAGGAAGGCCGGCAAGATTAACCCGGAATCTGTGCGCAAGGTGCTGCAGGGAGAGCTGTACCGTTCACAGGGAAAAGATAACGGAACGTTTGTCGGCCTTCCATTTTTATCTGAAGGGAAACATTATGCCTTATTTTTACAGAGCTCTTCTAAGAACGAAGGCGCGCTCATCCGTTTGTTCTTTACCATCCTGCTTCTCATGCTCGCGATCGGAAGCTTGGGCATTCTCGTTGCCGGCAGATACGTGGTGAAGCCTCTCCAAGCGATGACGGATGCGACTAAGCGGCTGGCCAAAGGCGACTTCGAGGTTGAGCTGAAAATAAACCGCGGAGACGAACTGGGAACCCTCTCGCGGAGCATTAACGATATGGCCCGGGATATCAGACAAATGGAGCGGATGCGGCAGGATTTTGTATCAAACGTGTCTCATGAAATCCAGTCTCCGTTAACCTCCATCTCTGGTTTTGCGAAGGCGCTGAAGGATGGCAATCTTGTTATCGGGGAGGATGAACGCGTTCGCTACTTGGATATTATCGTTACGGAGAGTGACAGGTTATCCAGACTAAGCGACAATCTGCTGAAGCTGGCTTCCCTCGAATCGGAGCATCATCCGTTCAAGGCGGAATCCTATACCCTGGATGAGCAGATGCGGCGGGTGATTGTCTCTTGCGAGCCCCAGTGGTCGGCCAAAAACATCCGCGTCGATATGGAGTCTCCCTCAGGGGCTGCAGTCCGAATAACGGCCGATAAGGATCAACTCAATCAAGTGTGGATGAATTTGCTCGGGAATGCCATCAAGTTCACACCTTCCGCCGGACAGGTCTTCATCGTGATCAGCCGGCCCCATCCTAATGAGATCGCTGTAGCAGTAAGCGATTCCGGGATCGGCATTGCGCCGGAGGAGATCAGCTCTATTTTTGAGCGCTTCTACAAAGTGGACAAGTCGCGGGCTGAAGACCGGAGCGGCAATGGTCTTGGCCTTGCCATCTCCCACAAGATCGTTGCGCTCCATCATGGAAGCATAGAGGTGAAGAGTACGGTCGGGGTGGGCACAACGTTCACCGTCACACTTCCCGTTATCTCTCCTTCTAATTCTGTTCTTTAAGTTCACGCTCCGTTCATATTTCTCCAATAAGCTCACTACGAAACCCATTGAACCGATTGGAGGAATATGAACGATGAGCTTTATACTAAATATTTTCGATTCATTGAAATGGTTAACGGGCTGGGAAATGATTTTGTGCGCGTTGTACTTGTTTGTCTTGCTGGGGTATGTTTTTCTCAAAAATAACCGGTGGTTTTATTTTATTCCCGGCGCGGGCGTAATCATTGCGGTTATTAGTCTTATCTGTGGTGATGCCTCTATACTGGCTCTGTTGATTTACTCCTCAACGGCCATACTTTTCTTATTCACCGTTAGAAGAATCTTTAAACCGTCCGTTAAACCCACATCCCCGAAGTTTCGGACCTTCATGGTTATCGTTTTCGTCCTCGGGTCCCTCCCAACGCTATTGGCATTAACCATTGCGGGCGAGGTCCGATATAATCCAGTGAGCGATTTTAGCCATAAGAGCTATACCCAAGCCTTCATTGCGATGAACGAAAGATTATCCGCCGAATATCCTTTCGGAGACTGGAAAAAAGTCGATTGGGAAGCTAAGCGGAATAAATACGAGCCTTTAATCCTCCAAGCAGAGATCAACCAAGATTCCAACCTCTACTATAAAACTTTAAGGGATTACCTCTTTTCTTTCCGTGACGGTCATATCCAAATTGTGAATGAACATCTGTATGACGGGAATAGCACTTTTAAGAAAGAAGCTGGCGGCGGAGTCGGAATCAGCGTGACTCAATTGGATAACGGCAAGGTGTTGGTTAGCTTGCTGGTACCGGGCAGCCCGGCTGACAAATGCGGCATCAAGCTCGGAGCCGAAATTATTACATGGGATGGAAAAGATGTTCACAAGGCATTGGACCAGACGTTCTGGAGTGAGAACCCGCCGGCAACGGAAGGAGTACGGATTCAGAATCAAGGACGGTTCTTAGCAAGGGCCCCGGTCGGCCAAGACATCCAAGTCAAATTTCAGAATCTGGACAATCCGGCGGCCAGAACTGCAACGCTTACAGCTTATGACGATCAGTACGAAACCTTGAAGAAAACAAAGGTAAAGCTGAAGAAAGAAGATCCGCCAGTGGAGGGTCAGATCCTTAAGGAGAATTACGGTTATATAAAAATCAGATATTTCCTTCCGGGTACAACGCAATCTGATCCCGCGAAAGTGCTGGAAGATACAATAAAAGAGTTTCAGGAGAAACATGTAAAGGGAATAATCATTGATCTACGGAATAATCCGGGCGGGGATGATGACCTGGTTGCCCAAATGGCAGGACATTTCGTGAACGGGAAAAGGATCTTTGAATACGTCAGTTACTACAACCGGAACACAGGACGCTTCGAGATCAACCGTGCCGAGACCAGAACCGTTCAACCTTCGCGGGTTTACTTTTCAGGGAAAATAGCTGTCCTTATTAATCATAACACCGCGAGCTCGGGGGAAGGATTACCTCTGTTCTTAAAAGGAATGCCGAATGTCAAGATTATCGGCTTTACGCCTACGAATGGTTCGTTCGGTGTCGTATCCGCTCCTATAGAGATGAAGATGCCGGGAGGATATGTCGTACAGTTCCCGGATGGCAGGTCCCTTAATCAAGACCAAAAGATTCAAGGGGATAGCGATGAACACGGACAAGGAGGAGCGATTCCCGACATTACAGTTCCCATGAACGAGCAGACCTTTAAAATGAAATTTATCGAAGGGCAGGACGTGGAATTGAATTATGCTTACCAGGAGCTGATGAATCAGTCCAAAGCTGCCCGGGAGTTGCATCCCGTAGCCTTTGGTATAGATTGATTTATAGATAAAGTCGGGATACCCCTTATTCAGGCAGGTTGATACAATACAATCAATCGTTGGACCTGACTGAGAGGGGACATGGAACATGGATGATGGGAATAGACAGAAGATTTTAATTAAAAATGAAAAACTGATTAACATGGTTATTGAACGTGCGAAGAGAGATTTTCCTGAGGATATTGCAATCATTGGGCTTACAGGTTCTTTTAGTACCGGAGATTTTCATGAAAAAAGCGACCTTGATCTAATTATAATCAATAACACGGACCGGGGCTGGGGGATCTCTTCTTGTTTTATCCTGGAGGATGTTGGATATGACATCTATTGTACGCCGTGGGAAACAAGAATAGAGGATGAAGCGAATCTCGAGAGTCCCATGATTTCACATCTGGTAGATTTACAGATATTATATTGTGCAAAACCCGAATACATGGATAAGTTAAACCTATATAAACAGAAAGCACTCGATGCTTTAGCCAAGCCCATAGGGAAAGAATGTATCCGTAGAGCGAAAAAGTACTTAGACGTAGCAAAACAGGAATATACGAATACATTGCTATCTGAAGATTTAGGAGCAATAAGGTATGCTTCATGTGGAGTTTTATTCAATTTGGTAAATGCTCTAACGAATTTGAACAATACCTATTTCAAACGGGGGCTTAAGAGATATCTGGAGGAAATAGGTACATACCGTTATATTCCTGGTGATTTTGAATTGATATATATGGCTGTGATAGATGCGAAGACTCCCCGGGAAATCAGAAGTGCATCCTATAACATTCTTAAGAGCATGAATGATTTATATCATAAAATGGATAAGGATTTCGTAGTGCAACCTGTCCCGAGCTATGATAATCTGGCTGGTACCTATGAGGAGTTATGGTGTAACCTTCGCAATAAGATTATAGTAAGTGTGGAATTAGGTGATAAATCCTATGCCTATCTTACAGCAATGAGTACACAAAATTTTCTTGATGAAATGACAGAAACGAGAGGGACAAAAAAGTTTGAGTTAATGCAGTATTTTGATTCAGATCATCTTAATTTATTTAAAGATCAGTTCCTGCAGGCCATGGATGAATATCTGGAAGAATACAACAGGGTAGGGAGAACGGTCGAGCGATACGACACCTTTGAGCAATTATATAACCAATATATGAAGCTGTAGGAAATAACTTGGAGATGATTACAATGAATAATAAATTGCTGAATGATTTGATAGTGTCCGTAAAAAGTCAAAATCTTCAGGTGCTAAATGTCCTGGTTAGGCAAGAGGGGCAGATCATAGCGAAACATGATTTTGAAGAAGAAAAGCCTGCTCCTTTGTGGTCAGTAAGTAAAACGTTTACTTCAATGGCAGTCGGGATTGCTATCAGTGAGGGTTACTTCAAAATGAATGACCCTGTTATTGATTTTTTTCCTGATATTCCAAATGTATATTTAAATGAATTTTTAATAAAGATGACTATCCATGATTTGCTGTGCATGGGAACTGGACACGCAGAATGCCCAGTGGCTAAAGCGGATTGGGGAAGCGATACAAGTTGGGATATTTCTCAGTTGTTCTTTGAAGAACCGGTTATCTTTGAGCCTGGGACTCATTTTACATATAACAACTCTGCAACGTACATGCTTTCAAAAATAATAAGCAAGACCACAGGGACTAACTTAGATGATTACTTAGATAAAAGAATATTTCAGCAATTGGATATACCGAAACCTAAATGGGATACCTGTCCAAAGGGAATTCCGCAGGGATTTGCAGGATTATATTTAACGGCAGAGCAATTATCCAGATTCGGGCAATTAATTCTTGATCAAGGGGTCTGGCAAGGGAAGCAGCTTATTCCTTCAAGTTATATCAAACAGGCAACATCTGTCCAAATTCAAACCAAAGATTTCACCCCGGACTTTGCAACCGCTGACCATCAGCAGGGATATGGATATCACATCTGGATGAACTCCTATCCTAATTCATATCGAATGGACGGTTTATATGGTCAATATGTTGTCATGCTTCCAGATAAGAATGCCGTTGTTACCTATATTTCAAATGAACCACACAACATGACAGGGGTTCTTGAGCTGACCTGGAATACTCTAATTGATAAGCTATAGATCAAGCAGGTTGATCAGATGCTGACCGGTTGGATATGGATTGGGAGGGTGGATATGAAGCTCGAAGATAACGAAATTTTAGAGTTAATACAGGAATCGACGAAGCAATTCATTTCCAATACGGCAATTGTTCTTGAAATGGAAAGCACCCTGCTAAATACAGGATATCAAGCGGTCGGCCTATCCCGGCATAAAGTTCTTATTGATGACCAAGGCACCAAAGAATACATTTCTTTGATCACGAAGATGGCGAATCCAACGGAACGCCGAATCCTCCACCGATTATTTTTACAGTCAGCTAACGTACCCTACAGTAGAACACATGACCTCGATTCAGATGACCGGGCCCTTCTATGTATTCAGGATGTGGATTATAAGACTAATTACCAAAGCCTTAATTTCGAGATGCTTCAAAAAAAAGAAATGCATGCCTTGGCTTATATTCACAAAATGAATCACGGATCAAGAGAGGCGTTATCGTGGCTTCCCTTAGCTAATCATGACCATATCGAACAAATGATCTACGGGCGATGGAAACCTGTATGGGAAGAAGCTAAACATAATGAACAGTTTATGGAGACTTTCGGTCAGTATATTCCTGAAGTCGAAGCTGTGTCTGGCAGTATAGTTAATGACATTGAAGTGGTGTTGAACGATGAACATTCGCACACGTTAATCCATAATGACCTTAATCCCGGAAATGTATTGGTGCACAATAATGATGATGTTTTTTTCATTGATTGGGAGGAAGCCAGGTATGGGTCCTTTTTCTTAGACATCCCATTAAGATTTGAATTGAAACAAGCGAGAGCATATCAGGATGTGTTGGCTTCGCTTGGATTAGAGATCCCTGTTGACCGATTTGAACCGTTGTATGCGATTGCTTCGAGGTATCTCGGCCTACGTTTTATGACTTGGAATTTGGGGGCGTGGACAAGTAGCCCAAGTGCAAAGGATGGTCTACAAAAATACTTGAACATGGCTACTTCATAAACATCGTCAACGCAGTTCGTCCATTGACTGACGCTCGGGAATTACATCCCCCAGTGTCTTTATTTTTGCGTTTTTACTTTGCTGGAGTAGGAGACCTCTGCTCATATAGAGGAAAAATATTGAAAAACGTCGAATAGGTAACTTCAGAAAAAAGGGGGATTATCATGTTATTTGTCGGAAAAAAACGAAATCAGGTAGTTCGCAGTCCTCGTATGCGCTTCATCCATTATACTGTCCTCTTCGTACTGGTATTCGGAATTGTAAGTACAGGGTTATTTAGTGCAGCAGGCAATATTGCCGCAGCAGATCCAGCCAGTGAGGGGACCGGGTATACCGCAGATCAGCTGGAAGGTCTGCAATTCCTCAACGAGGTGAGAACCCGGGCGGGGATTCCTCCCGTTCAACTGAATGCAGCGATTACTAAGGCGGCAATCTCGCATGCTGAATTTTACAATAACAATCAAGCGGATCTTCCAGGCCTGAGTGCTCACTCCGAAATATCGGGAAAGCCCGGCTATACGGGCCAGTCGGTAATAGCGCGGATGAAGGCGGCGGGTTGGGCGTCGGGATCGCAGGGCTATGCATCTGGAGAGGTCATGCACTTCCAACAAAAGAGCAGTAAAGCAGCTATTCAAGGGTGGCTCGATACAGCCTATCACCGTGACATTATACTGGACCCCCGCTATACAGAGATTGGAATTGGCCTGGTTAACGGTACTGCCGTGTTGGATGCCGGCGGTCCTGGAAAAACACAGCCTGTAGCTGGAGGGATCTCCGTATACCCTTACAATCAGCAGACCAACGTACCTGTTGGGTTCTACGGAAGTGAAATACCGAATCCACTTGAACAATTTGACGCCAAGTACTCGGGTTATATTATTTCTGCAGCTACAGATAAGGATATGATCTCGCACCAAACGGCACTTACTGATGAGAAAGGAACGGAGGTTCCTTATTATGAAGAATTTAAAGACGATGATACTCTTTTTATATATCCCAAGTCGGTATTAAAAGGGAATCACAAGTACACCGTATCCCTGGAATATCAAGTAGAAGGCTCTTTGGATACCCAGACGAAAGTATGGTCTTTCACCACCGGAAAAGGTCATGTCCTAACACAGCTGGTTCCAACCTATAAAGAAATCGTGATCAATGAAGGCGGACCATTTCAGCTTCAAATGGAAGGCAACTATGATGATGGAACAAAGGATGTGCTCTTGGGCGATGAGGTTAAATATTCCGTTAACCGGACTAATGGTCTAAGTGTATCTTCCATGGGAGCTATAATGGGTGTTAAATCAGGGGATTACACCATCACAGCTTCCTTAGGTGCCCTATCTTCACAGCTTAAAGTGAAAGTATATCCAAAATTAAAATCAAAGATCTATCCTGCTGCCGACCCGGGCAAATTGACGGATATTGCCGGGAACAAGGCGTTCCCGGCCATTGAATGGGCACTGAAAGCAGGCATCATGACCGAAGCTGGAAAGGGACTCTTTAAACCCGATGCAGCAGTAAGCGAAGCTGAATTCTGGACCATGCTCCTAAAAGCATACAATGTTAACATTGAAGCTTATCAGCCAGTCAAAATAAAGCATTGGGCAGATGCCGCATACCTGATCGCCAAGGACCGGAATTTCCCGCTGGATGGGTTATCCAAACTGCCCGCAAGGGACAGTCGAATTACCCGGCTAAAGATCGCTGAGATTATAGCTGCAGCTGATGGGCTGAATTTGAAAAACTATGATGCTGTGAAGTTCGTGTTAGGGAAGGATTATGTGAGGGGGGTTACGGAGCTGTCCTTGTCAGGGTATCAGGGGGATAAGGGGATTACCCGTGCAGAGGCTGCTCAGATCCTTCAATATTTGCGGCCCAAGCTTACTGAATTACGGGGGCGGCCGACGGGTGCAACACCAACTTCAGTTTTAACAGAGCTTCCCCCAAAGGTAGTGTACGTTAAGCCGGATATGTTCACCAATCAAACCCTCTTTGCAGATTTCCATGAAGATCATACGCTGACTGTTGAAGGGAAGTTCACCCGATTCGCCAGCCAAAGCCTCAAAGTGCGTGTACAAACAGGGGGGAAGCATCCTAAACAGATAGAAGACGTGACTGTAACCTTAGACAGTGAAGGAAAGTTCAAAGTAGATTCTGGTCCCTACGAACAAGCCTCTTTGAATCTATATTTGGAAACTCCCGAAGGCAGTTACTATTTAGATATACAGTATAACACCATGAATGAGAACCAATATTCCAGTTAATCCAGTTGAATGAAACGAGAACAAATGGAGGAGGCGGCATATGATTTTCAAAAAAAATCCCATGGATAAAAAGAGCTTGCTTAAAGAACTGGATGCACTCAAATATTCAGACAGAATCCATACAGTAGCCATTCTAGGCCGTGATCATAATGGCTCCACGGAGTACTCCGAATTGCTGTCTTCTTTACTGGAGGGGGGTGCCTATGAGGCACAGCTTGCATTAGCCGGTGCGGATGTCACTCGAGATGCCAAGGTTGTGTTGTCAGCCCTCCGGCATCCTGTGGCAAGTGTCCGAAATACGGCGGCGGGGCTTTTGGCCAAAGTGGGTTCAGACCTGGATATTGAACGCGAGCTTCCTAACCTATCGCATGATTGCCGCCGGAAGCTGCTGCGCTGTGTTTCATTGATCAATCGTCAGGAATTGGCGGAACGGTTATTGCCTTTTGTATATGCCGGGTGGGGAGCGGAAGAGGCGTCCCTATTGCTATCTGCATGTTATAAGGAAACGGTTTGCAAATGGCTAATGGACATTGGATATGTCATTCATAATTGGCGCAAGCTGGCTAGTCGTCATCTAGACGTGGTTGCAGAGTATTTCAGAACCACTTTGGAGAGCACACCCCCCAGGGAAAAGGGATATGTGTGGTGGAGATTCTCATCGGCTATCGAAATTTTGGGGCATTCCAAGGCGGATTTGCTTTTAGAATGTGCTATGAATCATGGACCCCTGGGGACCATACATCCTGTGCTGAAAAAACAACTCGGCATTTTAGTTCGAATCCATCCTGATGCGGTGTATAGACTGCTTACAAGAAACGAATCGCGCAGCGATCTGCTTGCTCATGGTGTACCTGTTGAGATTCTAATAAGAAGAAATTATTTATCCATCGATCAATGGATTGAATTGGCTAAGTTACTAGCAGATCGTCCTATGCAAATAGCGAAGCTGCTCCATCATATGCCCCCTTCCAGCCGCAAAGTGATTTTTGATGCGGTGTATGCAGAGGATAGACGCCAAGAGCGTATTTTTCCGGAAGGATTACTGTATGTATTGCCGCATACGTTGCGTGACAAGGAAGCTGCCCGGATGCTGGGACTTCGTGAAATCAAGGATGACCGGGACCGGACGATTCGAATTACCGCTTGCCGTTCTATTCAATATTCCAGAGAGAAGCTTGAACAAGCCACACAGGTATCGAATGCAGACGAACGCGCTACGGCGCTTATGCAGCTGATCAGGAGTACGGTTCTATCGAGACAGGGCATGGATGAGACGCTGCTGTTCCTCAGCCGGATCAAAAATGACCAGGACCCTGTCAGGGGCGCAGTGTTCAAAGAGCTGTCGGATAGTCCTGCGTCTGTGTTCGCGGATGCCCATGTCCAAGAGCTTACCTTGCTCGTTGATAGTGTTATAGATGCGAGAGATACTTCATATGGTACAAAGTACTGCGTCCAACAGCTGGCATTTGCAATTCTGCGGCATCATGCTTTCAATCCTCAGGGTGAGCTGTTCCAATTCGCTGTCGATACGATCCGGAAACTGGGCAAGCAGAGTGGTCAGCTCTCACTTCCATCCTTAGAGAAGAATGTACCTCGGGGGATTGAAGGGAGCATCTTCGACGCCATTTATCCATTAGCTGTGCAAGCCAACCGGAGAGAAGACTACAATCTGGTAATTAGCCTGGCCAATTCATTCGGCAAACGGGGTTACGGCATCAGCAGACTTCAGAATCTGCTAAAGGAAGCCACGGGAGCAAAAACAGATTCCACAGCTATACAAGCGGCCAGACATTGGCTTGCCCCGCATACCACGCGTGATGAAAGAGTGAAAGAGTTACTGGCTTTGGATAAATCGTTCATTACAGTCTATGAAGTATTCCTCCATCTGCACCGGAAACGTCAAGAGTGGCTGGACCCCTTTATTTCGGGGGCTGCGATCAAAGGCAGGTTTTTATCGGGGAAAACGATTTATCTTCTGCCGGCTGCTGGAGGGTTTAACAGGTGGCTGCCAAGGCAGCAACAATCATTAAGCTCCTTATTCACAAAAGTCGCCTACGATGCCAAGCGCAGCCTGACCGAACGTTCAAGCGTCATTAGGATCATGGCAAGTATGCCAGATCTTGGCCCGGGTCCCTTACTGAAGCTTGTGCAGGATGAAGAGGTAACCGTAGCAGAAGCTGCACTTCATGCCCTTTCACTCCTGGAAGAGCCGGAAAAGGCGCTTCCTGTTCTGCTGGAGCATCTGGATGGGGACCGGGCCCGTGTAGCCATGTACTCCATACCCAGATGTATCCGCAGGGTCAATCCGGTGTTACTGACTGCAATGCTTAAAGAGCTGTTGAACCGGGATCAGCTGAAAATCACAGTCAGAAAAGAGGCCATCCGGTTACTGGGTGCCTATAGAAGCAGTGACAGCATCCTGCTATTGATGGATGAGTTCGCAAAAACAAATGTACACAAGGATGTAATGATATCCATAGGTCATGCAGCGAGACAGCTTTTGGATGATGAACGCGGCTGGACTATATTAAAGGCAATGGCTTCTTCAGCAGAAAGTGACATCGTGAGAAGTTTATTAGCTCAACAGCCTCATGATCTTCCGCTAGACTATAGACCGCGCTACTTAGCATTAATCATTGAAATCTCAGGTCATTCGGATGCGTTTGTTGGCAGGTATGCATTCAGTTGTATGATGCAGTGGATAAGTGGAAATGAAGAAATCATTGCAGCTGCTACGGCCCGGGCGATTACGGATTTGGAGGATAGCATCAGGTGGGAATTTGCCATGAACACCCTGATCGAAACCTGCCGTGATGGGAAGGTCAATGAGGTGGTAATCAGTGTTTATCGGAATCTGGCCAGTGCAGTGATAAGTGAGAAATGGAATGCAACTGCTACAAGAGATTTGCCTCATCGGCAGCGTCTCCTGAGATTTGCAGACCAGCTGACGTCATTGCCGAAGATCACACGTGTAAACCTGATTCCTTTGTATATGGATATTATTGATGTTCTGGCATTGGATGAGACCTTGCAGCAGCTGGTGATGAAATTATATATAGCAGCCATAGACTGGAATGTCGTGGAGGAATCCGCCGCTTATCTCAACCGGATGGTTAACTGTATTTCAAATCAGCCACAGCTGTTAAGGGATGCTTATCAGCAGGTCGCATATTATTTAAATGACAGTAGGGATTATTGGAATCCGGAAACCCTATTGGAAATAGTAGATCTGCTAGGAGCTGAAGGTAATAGATACGAGTCTCAATATATTGGGCTGTCTGTGCTCGAAGTTTCCGGAAGTGCCCTATTGTGGAGTCCGGAGTGTGCAGACCGTCTGAGGCTGTACAGAAATCACACGAACATTGCGGTTCGCTCACATGCGCTTAACATTTGGACAGCGCTGGATTAGTTCCCCAAATGCCTAGCCGTCCCTTTAAGGGGGCGGCTTTTTGCGTTAGAAGACAAACGAATATGGATGACTTTCCAAAAATTAGTGAAAAAAACAGGGGGTAAATCTTGAATTTGGTAATTTGAAATGTATGCGCTTACTTCCTATAATTTACATATACAAGACGTAGCTTGTCTTGCATATATTAGATACATTTTTTAGCTGGGGATGGCTCACCAATGAGAGGGAGTGATTTACTTAGAGTGATAATCTAGTGGATTTAAGTACGGAATACAAATCAGAAAATATGGGAGGTACAATCATGTTTAAGTTTAACAAGAAAATCTTGACGTTAGTGATGGCCGTTTCAATGACAGGCCTGTTTGCAGCAACTGCCAGTGCAGATACAGACTACTGGCAAAATTGGACCGATGGCGGTGGAACAGTAAATGCTGTGAACGGATCTGGCGGAAACTACAGTGTTAATTGGTCCAATACCGGCAATTTCGTGATCGGCAAAGGCTGGACTACCGGATCTCCCAACCGGACCATTAACTATAATGCTGGTGTCTGGGCACCTAACGGTAATGGATATTTGACTCTCTACGGGTGGACGAGAAACTCACTCATCGAATATTACGTTGTTGATAGCTGGGGCACATATAGACCTACTGGAACGTATAAAGGCACTGTGACCAGTGATGGGGGCACTTATGACATCTATACGACTCTGCGAACCAATGCGCCTTCCATTGACGGCTACCAGACATTCACCCAGTTCTGGAGTGTAAGACAGTCTAAGCGGGCAACGGGCAGCAACGCCGCTATAACATTTAGCAACCACGTTAATGCCTGGAAGAGTAAAGGAATGAATCTGGGCAGCAGCTGGGCTTACCAGGTGTTGGCGACAGAGGGATACCAGAGCAGCGGGAGCTCTAACGTAACGGTGTGGTAACAGTCTTTTAATCTACTGATAGGTGAGTCCTGCCGGTCTCACGGCCGGCGGTATTCATTTTACAATATGGAGTGAAAGGGCTGAATCCATGAGAAAGCTATCCAGTATCCTTTTAGTGATGATTATGATTGTATTTAGTGCTTGTTCGCAAGAACAGCCTGACAAGTCGCAGGGGAATCCTGACAATCCGCAGGAAAAACCGGAAAACTTTATATGGGTTCAAGGCGGGACCTTTATGAATACTAAGTCCAGCTACTACGGGAAGAATGTAACTCTAACAGACTTTTATGTCGGGAAATATGAGGTCACTCAAAAAGAGTGGTCTGAGGTCATGGGGAATAATCCGTCAGCTTTTAGAGGCAACAATTTGCCGGTAGAGAGGGTAAGCTGGTATGACGCTGTGGAGTACTGTAATAAAAGGAGTATACAAGAGGGCTTAGAACCCTATTACAATATAGACAAGAATACAATGGACCCGAATAATAAGAGTGATATCGATAATGTCAAATGGACAGTGACGGTCAATGCAGGAGCTAATGGTTACCGGTTGCCGACAGAGATCGAGTGGGAATATGCTGCCAGCGGAGGCCGGATGAGCAAGAGCTATACATACAGCGGCAGCAATAATGCAGATGAAGTGGCATGGTATTGGAGAAACACCGGAGATCAATACTTATCGGGTGATTGGAACTGGCCGGTGATAGAAAATAATCATAATCAAACCAAGGCCGTCGGTAACAAAAAGCCCAACGAGCTGGGACTCTATGATATGTCGGGCAATGTCAGAGAATGGTGCTGGGACTGGTACGGAGACTTGAATAGTAATAACAGCGGCTCCTACCGGGTTCTAAAAGGCGGCGGTTGGGTGGGCGATGTCAGCAGCAGCGAGTTAACTTTTCAGGGGAAGTTCGAGGCTAGTGGCATAGGCCCTGATCAGGGCTTTCGCGTGTTTCGCAGTAAGTGACCGGGAAAAAGGCTTGCCGGGTTAGTTCTTTCATAAACTCCTCACTTTCTAAACATCCACCCCGCGTCATCCCTTAACAGCTCTTTGGATTTTATGTTGATAATCAGTTCTTCCATGGCCGAGCAGCTGGCTAATCCGCAAATTACAATGGATGTTGCGGTGAGTCCGAATATGCTGTACAGAAACGGAAAACTGAATAACGCTAGTCCTGTTGCTTTGTTGGCATAGGTATGTAGGAAAGACAATGCGTGGTATTTTACATATCCGACCAGCAATGAGCCCAAGCGAACCAGAGCAACAGAGCCTATCCAGCAGATGACCCACAAGGAGAGTTGAAGAATCGGAAGGAAGACAGCCAGCAGAGCTGATATAAAAACAACATCCGCGACACTGTCTATACTGGCTCCTAAGGGACTGGTACTGTTGGTCTTTCTTGCGATATATCCATCGAGCACATCGCTGGTCCCGCATACGATGTAGATAACAAAAAACATGGCGGATAACGGTTGCACAATGAGCAGCAGCAGAGAGCACAGTATCCTCAGCGCAGAGAGCGTATTAGGTATATGCTGGATTCGTGCCACCTCATTTTCACACTTAGATTCTATCTATCGGTCTGTTCCGTCATGAGTCCCCAGCGGATGCCAAACTTATCGACAAGGGAAACCATACAGGAGCTATAGGTCGTACTGCGCAGCGGATGAATGATCGTACCTCCAGCCTTCAAAACTTCATAGGCCTTTTTTACTTGAGTGGCGGTTTCAAAGGTGATCGTAAGAAATAATGATGTGCTTGCAGCTGCTGCTGGGGCTAGTTCATCCGAGAGCATGATGCGCTGTTCCCCGAGATAAGCCTCAGCATGATAGACATAGCCTTTTTGTTCTTCTGTCAATTCATGATTCCAGTCTTGTTGGTTAGCGTCGGTATAATGCAACATGAAGTCTATTCTGATGTCAAACGCTTGCTGATATAGTCCGATGGCCTCTTCGCATTCTCCGTGAAAATGTAACGTAGGTGTTATAATCATTGCTTCATCTCCAGTCCTAGTTGATTGGGAGTTCATCCCAATTGACGTAAAGAGTATAGCATAGGCTCCTTCATTCAACTGTTAATAATGTCAATCATTTTGCGTTTTGCATCCTGGGCTTCAGGGATAGGAAAAAGAACGAAAACATGATTCACTTTGGGATACACAAAGGTGTTGTGAGCGATGCCTTGGTGTATCACATCATATCCTTCCACAGCCAACATGGGGTCCCTTGTCACATAGTCGAACAGCACCGGATTATCCAATACCATATCCACGCATGGAGATAACAAAATAATATCTTTGGGCTGCGGAAGATGATTCATTTGGATGTAATGTGCGAAGCTAAGCGAGATATTTCCGCCTGCCGAATCTCCCATGAGGGTTAGTTGTTCAGGATTCTTAATGGATTCAAGAATTTCTCTGTATAAGTTCAGGAGTCTTGGATAGGTATGCTGATAGTTGAAATTAGGCACCTTGGGATAAATGGGCGCAATGATTTTGGCATTCAAGGTTTGAGCCATGTGATCCATGAACCTGAAGTGAAAAGCTAACGGTTGATGGGTATGGGCACCGCCATGGATATAGAGAATCACCTTCTGATCAGGAGATTTCTTATCATTTAATGTGAATACCTGCATGTCCTCAAAGGAGTACTCCGCAACATCGCTGGATAATTTAACTTTACCTATCCGGTAAGGCTTTATATTTTCTACGCCCATGTGCTCAAGGTGCTTCAGGGTGTTCTCTACTTTTCAAATAGGAAGCTCCTTATAGAACGCCTTTTGTTGTATATTTCCATGTGATAGATAGACCACCTTTCCGTTTGGAGTACGATATCTAGAGTATAAAGGTTGAAGTATACTTCAAGGTCAAGGAATGCAGCCAGAAGATATCCAGGTGAAAATGCCTATATTAAAACTCTACCTTGCCGGATTGAGCCTGCAAGCCCATTATTTAGGTTAAAGGATTCCAAATGATGGGAGACGGTGTTCGTAAATGAATGATTTTGTAATCCGCAATCCGCAAGAGGAAGATGCAGCGCAAATTGAAAGTCTGGATTTTGTTCTTAACATGCTGTTTCTGTATCATGGCGATCTGGATAAGCAAAATATGTTCTGCGCAGTTAATGGAGCTGGGGAAATTGTAGCCGTGGCCCATCTGATGGAGCATGATACCTTTCATGCGGTCCGGCAGGCGGATGACAGCAACTTTGTCCGCTATCTGACTTTTGATATTATCTTTGCGGACAATAGGGAGGATGAGCGTGTCAAGGATGCTCTGACAACTGCATTGATCAGACGGTCCAGAGACATCAAAGCGCAGTATCCGGATAAGCGTATTGTGATGGCTAACTATTTTGACACGGATAACCTAAAAGAATTGTGCTATTACCTCGCACGCGGATTTACCATCTTTGATACGATTGTGGTGTTCAAGTATGATCTGGAGCAGGAGATTCCGAGGTATCCATTACCTGATGGTGTGCAGGTACAGCCCTTTGTACTGGATAACAGTGAGGCTCTGGAGAAGTATCACCAAGCGGAACTTGCTTCCTTTGACGGTGTGGCGTGGAGCATGAACCAATTAAGCTGGATGCAGGGAGCGCAGGAAATGGTCAACTTCTGTGCGTTTCATGGCAGCGAGTTGATCGCCAATACCTCGACCTGGAGAATATCAGAGGAGAGAAGTGCAACGGAGAATGTATTTGTCATTCCAGAATGGCAGAAACAAGGTATTGCCCGGAACATCATCTGTACTGCACTGGATTACCTGAAAACGCAGGGGAAAACCATCGCTACCCTGGGCACGCATGGAAACAATCAGAAGGCTATTCGCCTCTATACGCAGATCGGCTACGAGCTGTATGGATTCAGACTGACGGTTGGCTATGAGATTTGTTAAACCGGATGCGGACAGCCGGACGTGTAAAGGATTACCTGTTATCACTTAAAAGGACATAAGAAGACCCCGGTTCCTGGAACCGGGGTCTTCCTTCTGCTATTGGAGCCTTACTGTGTCTCAGGCTTCCATCTTTTGCGCCGAATACAGCCGGTAATACAGACCCTGGCGGGCAATCAATTCATCATGCGAGCCGCTCTCCGCGATGCCTTTGTCTGATACATACATGATGCGGTCGCAGTTCCTAACGGTGGAGAGGCGATGCGCAATAATGAACGAGGTTCGTCCCTTGAGCAGTTCGTTCAGACCTTTCTGCAGCAGGCGTTCCGTCTTCGCATCGATGGACGAAGTGGCTTCATCCAGGATGAGAATCCGCGGATCGGCTAGCAGCGTTCTGGCAAAAGAGATGAGCTGCCGCTGTCCCTGCGACAGCTTGGAGCCGCGCTCATTGACCTCGGTCAGGTAGCCCTGATCGAATTCACGGATGAAATCGTCGGCGCAGACCGCTTTGGCGGCAGCGATGACTTCTTCTTCGGTAGCATCGAGCTTCCCGTAACGGATATTGTCCAGAATGGTGCCCGAGAAGATGAAGCTGTCCTGAAGCATAATCCCCATTTGGCTGCGCAGAGACTTTAGCGTAATCTGCGAAATATCCTGGCCGTCGATCAGAATTCGTCCCCCGGTCAAGTCATAGAAACGCGAGATCAAATTGACGACGGTCGTTTTGCCTGCACCTGTCGGTCCAACCAGGGCAATGCTCTCTCCGGGCTTGACGTCGAAGGAGATATTCTCCAGAATGTTGAGCCCCGGGTCATAGGCGAAGGTCACATCATCGAAGGTGACCCGGCCTTGAACGGGCGGAAGCTCCCGGGCATCCGGAATATCACTGACGGTAACCGGCTCATCCAGCGTTTCAAAGATACGCTCCAGATAGGCTACGGCATTAATGAAGTTATTGTACAGGTTCGAGAGATTCAGAATCGGCTGCCAGAAGCGGGCGGCGTAGCTGCTCATGGCCAGAATGACTCCAAAGGTAACATCCTTGGGGTCCAGGGTCAGCAGACCTACAAGAAAGATCAAGGCTGTAACGATGGTGGACAGGTTGTCTACCGAAAAAGGAATCAGCATATTGTAAGATACCGCCCGCATCCACTCCTTGCGGAAATTGCCGGACAGGCGTGTGAAAATCCCTTCATTCTGCTGCTCACGGGAAAAGATCTGTGTCACGCCAATACCGGTAATGCTCTCCTGTGTATAGGCGTTCAGATTGGAGCTTTTGTTGGATACGGCCTGCCATGCGCGCCGCTGCCGGGTTTTGATCAGCAGCATGATGCCTAGGAACACTGGCAGTCCTGCAAGAATGACGAAGGAGAGCCTTACATCCACGGCGAACATGAATGCGGCGATAAAGATTAAATTGACAATCTCCAGAATAAAGTTGATGATCCCGTTCGATAACACATCGGAAACCGCGTTGACGTAGTTCACGACCCGAATCAGGATTTTACCCTGCGGGCGGTCGTCGTAATATTTGAAGGGCAGCTCCTGCAAATGTGCGAACAAATCCGTGCGGATGTCAAATATAATATCCTGCCCAACGCTCGTCATGATCCGTGAGCGGACGGTAGCCAGAATGACGCTGACCACGATGGTCAGCAGCATCAGGAGCGACCACCCCACCAAGTGAAGCTTCTCCTTAGCGGGGATGGTTACGTCAACGACATGCTGCAGGATCAGCGGTGCCGACAATGCGATGGCTGCTGAGAGAGCACTCAGTATAAATGCGACAATCATCGGCGTCTTCTTCCGCCGGATATAGATCATCGCACGGCGGAAGTGCCTGATGTCAAAAGGCGACTCCAGATTCTCGTCGACGTCGAATTTATTCCTGGCCATGAGCCATCACCTGCCTTCCAATACCCTCGTTCTGCAGCATAAATACATCATAATAATAGCCCCGCTGTGCCAGCAGTTCGGCATGGGTGCCTTCTTCAATCAGCCGTCCGCCATCCAGGATGAGGATGCGGTCAGCCTCAGCAGTGGTGGATACCCGCTGTGCGATAATCAGCTTCGTGCAGGGATAGTCCAGCCCGCGCAGACTGTTCTGAATGTGCTCCTCCGTCTCCAGATCCACAGCGGAGGTGGTATCATCCAGAACCAGGATGGACCGCTGGACAGCTAGGGCGCGGGCAAGCGCAATGCGCTGCTTCTGCCCGCCGGACAGGCCGACGCCGCGCTCCCCAACCACGGTATCATACCCTTCGGGCATCCGGACAATGAAATCGTGGGCGGCTGCGAGTCTGGCATAGGCTACGACCTCTTCCTCTGGAAGCTCGGGTTCGCCATAGGCAATGTTTCCGTCGATGGTATCGGAGAACAGAAGAACGTCCTGAGTGGCCATACCGATATTGCCGCGCAGCTCGTCAAGCTCCAGCTCACGGACATCAACCCCGTCTACCAGCACACGCCCGCCGGACACATCATAGAAGCGGGGGATCAGATTGATGAGAGTTGTTTTGCCTGACCCTGTCGAACCCATAATTGCAATGGTTTCGCCGGGCTCCACCGTGAAGCTGACATCATCCAGAACTGTAGCGCTGTCATATTTGAAGGTGACATGCTCGAACGTGATCCGGCCTTCATAGCGGCGTTTGGTGGTAGCCTTATGCTCGTTGACAATAGTCGGCCGGGCGTAATAGATCTCGACGATCTTGGTCAAGCTGGCGAAAAAGCGCTGAATGTCGTTGATAATGATGCCGATGTTGCGCATAGGGTTCGAGATGGCCCAGACCAGTGAGGAGAAGGCAGCGAATTCACCAAAGGTGATCCGGTTATCCATCAGGTAGAGCCCGCCCACCAGCATCAGGATGACGTTGAAGCCCTGGGCAAAGGTTTCCAGATACGGGAAGTAGTCCAGCCATACGAGCGCTGCTTTTTTATTCGCGGTCGAGAAGTTGACGTTCTTTTCTGTGAATTTCTCAATTTCGTATGCCTCGCGGGCAAAAGCCTTGACCACCCGGTTGCCGGAAATGTTCTCCTGCGTGGTCGTGTTAAGCTGGGACAGCCGCTCGCGCAGGTCCACATACATGGGGCGTACATGCTTGGCAAATATGTAGGCTACGACAAAAATTAGCGGTGACAGGGTGAGCATCCACAACGTCAGGCCGATATCGATGCTGAAAAAATAGATCACGGCGGCCGCGAAAATCGTGAGCGATTCGATGATCGTTTTGAAAATCCACGCCATCGAGTGCCGGACCATGTCCAGATCCCCTGTCATCTTGGTCATGAGATCACCGGTGCGGTTATGGTCGTAATACTCCCGGTCCTGTCCTTGAATCTTGTTGTACAAATAGATGCGGATGCGGTACAGCATGTTCTGCGAAGAGCGCTCATATTGCATGGTCGTAAAATAAGCCAGACCTGTGCGGAGCAGGGAAAAGCCAATCATCCCCAGGCATAGCATAATGAGCAGCCCGCGCTTATCCGTCAGATTCTGCACGGCATCGTCTCCGGCAATGAACGTATCGACGATACGCTGGCTGAGGTACGGATTCACAATCGTCAGACTTGAGCCCGCCACCGATAGACATAGCGCCAGAATATACCGGGTCCGGTTTCCCTGCAGATTCTGCCACAGCCATTTCAGTTCAAACATTTGATCACCTGTTTCTGCATGTTCTTTCACCCCTGCCATACAGGAGTGAGTGAATAAATCAAAGTGATTATAACACTTACATGCAGCCAGTAACTGGAATTGAATAATTTTCTTGTTACAATCGATTGAACTTTTGAATGCGCAACCAATGGACTAACTTGAAGCTGAAGATGCGCTGGCTGCTGATGCGGCAGCCGCCGCGGCAATAGCGGTCTGCTGCGCGATGACAATGTTGGTAATACTGGTGGTCAGCGTCGTGGTCACCACACCGTTTTTAGCCTCTTCTACATATTTGAAAGCTACCATAGCAGCCGACAGCAGGAGCAGCTCCTGCTTCGTAATGGACCAGCTGCCGAAGCCCTTTTGGGTGCGCAGAAACTCATAGGTCTCCGAGACATCATTCACGATCTCTCCCTGGGTGCAGGGCAGCAGAGATAATACGCCAAGAGAGGATAGGGTATATTCTTTATCTAGCCGGATTCCTCTAGCGCGAAACGCCTCGCGCAGGGCAAGTACGTGGGCTGCTGTTTCCGAGGCATCTTCCCCAAGAACCAGCACCTGCGTCAGCGCCTGTACGCTGTTTCCGGACAGAAACTCGGGTTTCAGCACAGCATATAGCTGCTCCATCCGTTCTACTCCGCTCTCCACGTTGATACCAGAGAGGCCGAGCATCGCAGCGAAGATATAGTCGTCACGGCCCGTAAGGAAAGGGTGCCTGGACTTCATGCGGTCATAGAACGCTTTTGCCCGTTCCACTGTCTGTTGATATTGATCCGGTGTTGTATTCACAGCGATCTGATAGGCGGCTATGACAAGATAGTCAGAGGCTCTGAATTTAACATCCTTGAGCATTTCATAGACAGCCAATGTGTCTGCGAGCTGCCGCTCTTGTTCAGCAGATAGGGAGAGCAGGGCGGCAATGCTGATTGCGGTAGTACCTCTAAATGTAGAAAAGCTTCCGGTATGCTCCTTAATCAATTCATAGCTGGCACGAATCGCGTCACTGTCGGCTATTTTGTTCTCGGCAGTGTACAGCAGTGCCGCCAGGCGGTTGACCTGGGCATTTTTCCAGGCAAATCCTTTTTTGACCCGCTGTGCATTCTCAGCAAATAATTCAAGCTTGGCCGAATAGGGCTCTTTCATCGGATACACTCCTCTTATCTAGACTGTATTGAATTTCATAGGATCTCTTACGTATGTTCATTCTCTTCCGTTCCTGTTCAGATCTGCGTGACTTTCATCAAATTTTCAGATTGGACCATTATACTGCTTCTATATATCCAGGCATGTGATAAATACAACACAGGCACTGCTGCTAGGGAGGTTGTCCATGGTAAAGGGAATTCAACGAACATTGTATGTCATACTGGCTCTTTTTATAAGCCTGTTCATCGCTTCCTCCTTCTTTCTCCGGGCGGAGTACAACTATTTTGCAGACGGCGACACGCCGGTTCTGGAACGGCAAAAGCTGCTTATGTTCATTGTGCTGATCTTAGTCGTCCTTGCTGCAAGCATCGTTCTGTATAGAATGTGCCTGAAGCTCGATAAGTACAGTCCGAGGATAGTCATTCCGCTCACGCTGCTTTTTTCTTGTGCCATCCAAATCGTGATCATCTTCCTGTTCACCCGCTTGCCCACGGATGATTCCCAGACGGTGCTCTCACTGGCTATGGATATGCTGTACCGGAACGATTATTCTTCCTTCGAAACAAGCGGCTATCTTCATATGTTTCCGTTCCAATTCTCCATCGTGCTGTATTTGAAGACGCTGCTGTACCTGTTTCCGGATAATTATCTGGTGATCAAGGGTTTCAATATTCTGTTTTCACTGGTTACTACGCTAATGATCTACTTGCTGTACAAAGAGCTCAACACGAAGTCCAAGCTTAATGACTATGGAGTCCTGGTGTTTGCCGCGACTTACATTCCTTCGTTGTTCATGAGTAATCTCATCTATAATGACGTGATTGCCACCGCTTTTCTGACCAGTGCATTCTATTTTGCAATACGGTTCATAAGAACTCATTCACTGAGGGATATCCTCATCGCAGCCATTCTGCTGGCAGTAGGGAACTATTTCCGGAGTATTGGCGTTATTTTCCTGATTACGGTGCTGCTAACTCTTCTATTTCACATGCGGACCCTTGGGCTCAAAAAACTCATCATCGCAGCAGGCATCACAGCCGTACTCTTCAATGTTCCGAACTGGACGCAAAATGCTGTGCTGCAGGCTACACATGTCGTAGAAGAACCGGTCAATACCAACTCAGCGCCTGTCTATATGTGGCTGAATATGGGCATCAATCTGGAGACGTTCGGCTTCTGGGATAACCGGGAGAGCTATAGCATCTATCAGCAGGATGCGGGCTATAACAAAGCGGAAAGCACGGAGCTGTTCAAGGAGTCCATCGTGAATAAGTTGTCTGCAGCCACGGTGGGCGAGTTAGGGAAGATGTATTATAAAAAGCTGATATGGACCTGGACTGAAGGTACGTACCAGATGGAGCGGTATGGGATAGGTAATGACGGCTCGTCCAGCAATCGCGGAAGAATGGGCTTTGTTATGGATAGCTATGTATATCATACGTTTGCTTCGGATGGGTTCAAGGGAGATTCGGATGCCAGAAGAGGATTGATCTGGATGATGTATGTCCTGAATATGGTAATGTATGCTGGTATTCTTGTTCGGTTGATCGGCGGATTAAAGGCTGGGCGGTATGCTGAAACTCCTCTAATTCTGGTGATTCTGGGGTTCATCGGATTCTATCTGCTGTGGGAGATCAAGTCCCGCTATATTTATCCGGTGTATCCGCTGCTGATTATATTTTCTTACATGGGATTCAAGGACATATACGATTATATATTCAGAAAGAAGGTGTCATAGGATGCGGAGCAAGAGAACCTGTATCTCAGTGCTGCTTCTAATGCTTAGCTGTTCCATGGTGCTTGTCTCCTGTGACGCCATTACCGCCCAACAAATCCCGAGTACCGACTCCGGTTCAAGGATGAACGGATTCCCGGGAATGAACGGCGGCAAGAACTTTAAGGGTGGAGGCCGGGGGAACGGCGGCTTTCCTGGCATGAATGGCAGGACGCAAAGAAACGGCGGTCAAGGGACGGACGGCGGATCAACCGACGGATCAACGAGTGGATCAACGGGCGGATCAACGAGTGGATCAACGGGCGGATCAACGGGTACCAAGTGAATGTGTATGTATTTCTTCCACTTTCTGAGCTTTGCCCGGAAGCTGGTGAAGGGTGCCACCGAATTGATGTGAATCCATCTTGCCATGGGCCAGTTCACCTTGTTGCCGGTCCAATGGCGGATGCCCTGCGTAAAAAGCTCTTCTTCCGTTAACGTGCCCACCCAGTCTAGCCACTGCTGTTCCATCTGCCGGAATAAGCCCCGCAGCTCGGGGAGGGAATACCCGGCGTATGTTCTGTAAAAAGACTGGTACAGTCCGCCAAGCTGGTTCCATTTGTAGCCTGGAGAGGGCATACTCACGGCCCGGCCTTCCCGTTCATCCTTGTCCCAGCCCATAACAAGGTGAAGCCAGCCTAGCTGGTAGGCGATGACCTCGGCAGGGGTTTTATCTGCTTCGGGTATTCTCACATCTTTCTGGCTATTGTCGATGTCCTCGAATTCTGCATCCAGAAGGATATATTTAGTGTGAATGGCCTCTAGCAGATCCTCCTTGGACAAATACTCATAGCTCGCCATAGCTTTCGCACCTCATTTTTGTCTTTGTTATATCATAGAGCAGTGACAGCAGTATGTCATATTTATCCTATGGGTATGGATTAATACATAACCCGGTTACCTCCGTGATGGGAGAGTAGCCGGGTTTTTCTGTGTTCTTTTGGCATTTAGCTGGTTTGGGAGTATGTATATTTGAAGTTGAATTGAGGAATTAGGAATCGAGAGGAATTGAGAGGAATTGCAGCCGCTCTTAGTGGAAAAAGGATCACTAATGGAACTCATTGGGCTCATGGAGGACTCGTAGTTGGAAAAAGGATCACTAATTCTGCTGAAACCACCTGTAAGGTGGAAATGGACTGTAATTAGGTGTACAAAATCCCACTAATCCCCTTTTGAGCTGCATTTCCAGGGGATTAGTTTTACTTTTTCCACTTCGCTTCAGATCATGCAGCATGATAATATTGGTATCTCTAACCAATGTCATTCATATTACTCAGACAGAAATGGAATGGGTACTTATGGAGAAGTGTATACGGCAATCTTATCAGGTCCCTTGGCATTCATTATAAGGATTATGTGAATTCAGCTGGAGCAGTGATTTGGAGAATTCATACGGATGTTCCCTTTATTCCATTATGGGGGCTTTCCTTTCAATCTCTTGAAGGATAGCTAACTTCCTCCGTTGCACTAAGCTTCCTTTAGACATGCAAAAACTCCTCTTACAGTAACAGGTTTAATGATTTCACCTGTCTACCGTACGGGGAGTATATCACTTTTAGAGAAATAATCTTAACCTCGTAATAATCACCTGGCTCCCTGTGACAGAGGAAGTCATCACTATCATAAGCTTGCTTGATACATTTACGGATTTAGGCTTTACTGTGAAGGGTAACTAGGTAACCGTCTGGGTCGGCAAATGTAAAGGTTCGCCCGAATGGTCCATCTATTGGTGCGGATGTAATCTTTACGCCTGCTGCAATAAGCTTGTCGTGGATTTCTTGCGTATCAGGGGCATGAAGCCAGAGAGCGACACCAAGTCCAGGCTGAGTACCTGAACCGAGTTCTACTCCTGGCATTAGGTCACGAAGAGCAAATGCAATAGGCTTTGTTTCAAAGACCACAGCATGAGGTGGTCCCGCCTGTGAGCGGACAAGTCCGAGATGGTTTTGATAGAATTCCGCAGAGCTTTCAAGATTGCTCACTTGAAGTGAAATGAAGTCGGGTCCAATTACTGACATAGTGTCCTCCTTAGTATATGCGGTAGTTTATGTTACAGGTGTTCATTAATGGCCAATGTACGGAGTGTGTTAATGTTTAGCTTGTGCTACCCTGTACAAAAGGAGTCGCATTCAATACTGAAAACATCAACTAACGTGAGTTTGTTAAGCATTTGTACAAATCTCTCATGGAATCCGCGAAAAGATGCGGTATCCTGTAGCTCTCCAGCAGGGGGAGTAGCCTTCAGCGTACCATTCGTTTCTTTTAAAGACATTCCATCTAGATAACCTCACTTTCACTTTGGATGTCTTGAGTATACAATCCCCCTACTGCCAACAGTATGTCAGTAGCGTTCTTTCTATTTTCGATTTCTTCTATTCGGTTTTTGAAGCATCTTCATATTGATAACAACTTCTTAAATTCCTACGCAACCTATGGAAAAGACTTATTAGTAAGAAATCATATGGCTTCAACGAAGGGAGCATCAAATGTCCGAGAACATCATAAGGCTGATCCCTGAGGAGAACTATACATTGATACCGGCTTCGCCCATGATTCAGAATCTGAGAAGTCTTCTGGATGACCACGCGATCACTTACGATATTCATGTCTTTGATTCGGTCCAGTTTATTGATCAAGGAGGGAATTTCGAGTATGTGGCCTGCCCTTTTTGTTCTGAAATACTGGATGTGGCATGGTGGCAGGAAGAGATGACAAGGAGCTTCGCCCATGATTTTGATGACTTAAGCATACATATGCCCTGCTGCAATCAGGGAACAAATCTTAACCGTCTGGACTATCACTTGCCTGCGGGGTTCGCTAGGTTTGTTATTGAAGGTAGAGGGAATGAAGATGTATTAACGGATTTGATTCCAGAGATGGAAAGACGGTTAGGGTTCAAATTAACAGTAGTTTGGGCTAGGTATTAGAATTTATTTTGAACGGAGAATACAAGTGGGTCAAAGGGCAAATCTCGTCATTGTCAAGAATCGAACTTATGAGTTGTATTATAGCCATTGGTGTGCGAATACGCTGCCACGTGACCTGTTCTGGGGGCCGGAGTATGCTACCCCATTTATTGAAATGCAAACTAAGGTAGATGAATCCGGGTGGCTCAATGATATATGGGCTGAAGGCGGTGCGGTTCTTGATGTAGACATGAAGAAATTGTTGATCTACGGCGGTGAAGATATACGGTTTGACATTCCGCTTCGAAATCTATATTTACAGCTTTTGGGGAAAACGTGGGCGGGTTGGGAAGTGGAATGGGCTTCCGGCGGCATTGCCGATATTGCCTCTTATGTAGGTTACCCCAAGGAAAAGGTGCTAACCGATCATGAGGATGATTTAAAAGATATAAGTTTAGCGCCTCCTGAATACCGGGACTGGGTTGAAACCATAGCCAGTGTAAGCTTCTCAGCAAATGAAATGCTAATGTTCCCCTTGGGGGGAGGGATTGATGAGTATTTATTTCATGGCCCTGAAATGGTCCAGAAGATCAATAGAGCATATGGCTATCCCAAGCTTGAGCTTAGCGAATGGAAGAAAGACTTTCCTCTGGGTGGCTTCCATCTGGATATTCCGCAGAAACGATTGGAATTTTGGCATGCTGATGTGATTTCCGGCTTATCCAGGCAGCTTCAGTGTATATGGCCCGGCTGGGATGTCATTGAGAACTATAGTGATTATGAATCACAGCTCCGGAGCACTCACGGGTTGCTGCAGTTCCAATCTGTCCATGAACAGCAGTTATTAGACGAACTAACGGTCCATCTGTTGAATGAATCAACGAGTCCATTAAAGGGGCTGCTCTATATGGCTGAAAAGATGGCTGAGGAAGGCAAGGAGGTGGAGATCAATCCGTACGCTTTGACATTTCACAATCAGCCCTTAACCCAGGAGTTAAAGGCAGAGATACTAGCTTCCGCATTAAAAGGCCTATCCTCATAAACCGTGTGATACTCTGCAACCACGAGTTTCCCGTCTTCAACCCTGAAGGTAAGGCTCTCTTCCGTTTGGTAATGGGCTGGCTCGCTGGTTTGGGTGAGGTAAGTGATGCGGGCGGTGTGGCCCTCCATGTGAATTTTGTAATCGACTACCCAAGGGCTGGATACGCCGATGTTGTAATTCCAGTCCCTGCCGCTTCTTGCGATTTGCTCTTGCTTGAATTGCTCCTTCATGGCGGCCGACATCATTTTATAGCGGGGGTGACCGTCACGGGAGACGAGGGCATTCGCCCAGACGGAAGCAAGCTTGCCCGGCTGATCAACTGAACCTTCCTGCTTGCCGGCCGGGTTGGCGGTAAACCCCACCATGAAGATCACTGATATCACACAGGCTGCGGCGACCGCTCCAACCTTTGGCTTTTTATAGTTCAGGATATTATTAATTCTGGCATGAATGCTGCTCTCGCCAAAGGCAAGCGGACTGCCGGACAGCGGACGCCCCCGTTTTACGGAAAATGCCAGCAGCGAGCGGGAATAACCGGCTTTTGCCCCATTACCCAGTTTGCGCAGCACACTTTCGTCGCAGGACATCTCCATATCCTTGCTCATCAGCATGAAAGAGATCCACATCAGCGGATTGAACCAGTGAAGAGTAAGCACCAGGAACGCAAACGGCTTAATCAGATAATCCCGTCTACGGACATGCGTCAGCTCATGCTCCAGGATATAAGTCAGCTCGTTGTCCCTGAGGCCAATTGGAATCACGATTCTGGGCCGGATGAAGCCATAGACAAAAGGTGTAGTGACCCGATCCGATTCAAAAACAGGTCCATCCACAAGCGTAGCCGTTCTCACTCTGTCCAAGAGTTTAAGGTAGGAAATTACACTGTAGCCCAGTAGCAGCACGATGCCAACTAGCCAGACTATGGCGGCAAGCTCCATAATGATTTGCATGGAATTCACACTTCCGGCTGGGGTGGCAGGGGGCAGCGAAGCATTAACTACTTGGTTGACGATATCGGTCCCAATGTTGATCGCAGGGGTATTCATTAGGCCGATCTGACCTGAGACATATTCCATCGCTCCGCTCCCCGTCTGAACATTAGGTACCAGCAAGCTTAGAAGACTGAGGCCGGAACAATAGCTAACAGGGAGTATCAGCCTTATGAGCACAGCCGCCCATAGTATATAGGAAAAGGTTCTGGGGGCTTTACGCAAAAACAGGCGGACGATGATCACAGCAACGGCTACATAACTTGCGGTAATGCTCATATTCAGGATGGCGGTGAACCATGCGATCATTGGGTGGCCTCCTCAATGATGCGTTTGAGCTGCTCTGCTTCTGTGGGGGAGATCCGGCGGGTACCTAAGAAGGCGGTTAGGAATTTCGGCAATGAGCCGTCAAAGGCTTTGTCGAGCAGGGCTTCACTCTCATATCTTTGGGCATCCCCGCGTTTGATCAGGGCTGTCACTATAGTCTTTTCATTTTGTAAAACCCCACGTTCACACAGCTTCCTTAGTACGGTATAGGTCGTGGATTTTTTCCAGCCTAATTCGCCTTGGCACAGCTTCACCAGTTCAGTTGAATTCACCGGTTCGTGCTCCCAAATGAGCGATACAAATTTATATTCCGCATCAAACAGTTTATACGGCTCCATTTTCTCTCACCTCAAGCCCTAAGTTTATTGCAATAGACCTTTAGCTAGGAGTTTATTGGAGTAGACCTGTTTTGTCAAGGGTGACGAAGTAAGCGCCAGGATTGTAAAAATTAAAGGAGGGTTCAAAAATGAATCAAAATGAAGTATGGAGAGCACACGATGAAGAAGCTTCAGCTTCTCTTGATATCTCCATCCGTGAAATGGCGGTTGAAGAGCAGGGCTGCTTGGCGGACATCGATGATTCCTTTATCGTAGATTCAGTTCTCGTCCTGTCATTTTCGGGGAATCAGTTCAACTATACTGTGAAAGATATTCCAAGCTATGAGAAGAGCTACACAGCAGAAGTCTCTGAAGAGGCAGATGCAGCGGACGGTTCCACCGAGCTTATTCATCCCGATCAGGTGACCTATTTGGCTTTTGCTGAAAATCAGATAGTGGGCCGAATCGTGTTGAAGAAGAATTGGAACCATTATGCTCTTATTGAAATGATACAGGTGGACAAAGCATTCAGACGGCATGGGGTCGGCAGACAGTTAATGGAACAGGCCAGACATTGGGCGTTGGAACAGGAACTGCCTGGAATTATGCTGGAAACGCAGAGTATAAACGTGAGTGCTTGCAGGTTCTATGAGAGTATCGGGTTCGTCATTGGCGGATTCGATAAATATGTGTATAGAGGGATTCCAAAAGCGTGTGAAGAGGTTGCCGTGTACTGGTATCTCCATTTCAAGTAGTGGGCGGGCGGTTTTATAATCCCTGAGTCTGCTCCACGTTAGGGTGATTGGATGCTGCCGGACAACCGATAAAGACTACATGAAGCCCAAGCGGCTTCTGTACATTGAATGAAGTAATGGAGGAAATGAAGAATGAAAAGGTTGATGAAGTTACTGCTGGTCCTGTTATTGCTTGCACCGCTACTAAGCAGGCCAGCACTTGCCGGCAATACTGCCCAGGCTATGCTGACAGACAGCAAGACATACTTTAATGGAGAGGAACAGTCACTATACGGCTTCAACATAGCGGGCAGCAATTATTACAGTCTGCGGGATATTGCGAAGCAATTATCGGGGACGTCGAGCCAATTCGATGTGACTTGGAATAAACAGCAGAACGCAGTAGAGATTGTAACAGGACAAGCCTATACGCCTGAAGCGTCACCCAACAGCAGCTATTACAGCCGCAGTACAAAATACATTGCCTCACTCTCCACTTCCAAGATCCTGGTCGATGGAAAGCAGCAACAGATTACAGCCTATACGATAGGCGGCAGCAATTATTTTCAATTAAGAGATTTGTCGGGCAAGATTCCATTTGATATTGAATACGACAATCAATCCAATCAAATATCAGTATTCTCGAAGACTCCTGACAACGCTTATCGGGCGAAGACAGCCTTTGCGGTTAAGGATAACGGAGAAACTTCCGATTTTCCGAGATGGAAAAGTCCGGTCACCTCCTACCTGGTCAATAATCAGGATCAGACGGTGAGTGTCATAGAGGCGAATAAAGAGATTACGATTGAAACCTATAATGAGAAATATGAGTTGATTGCCAGCAACAAGCTTGGGTACGAGCTTCCGTTGTTCGGGGGTTTTTATAGCGGCGTGAAATATAACTATATCGCTTTTGGGCAAGAGAATACGGAGGAGAACAACGATAAAGAAGTGATTCGTATAGTCCGGTATGATAAAAGCTTCAATCGGATCGACAGTGTCTCCATTAAAGGCGGGGAGAGCTATACGATTGAACCTTTTGAAGCGGGTTCCGGCCGGATGGCGGAATATGGGGATACCCTGGTGTTACACACCGCACGTAAAAGATATACCACACCCGATGGATTAAATCATCAGTCCCAGCTTACGATTATGGTAAATACCTCAACTATGAAGGTGACTAATGATCTGGGGAGATTCCAGAAAAATCATGTCAGCCATTCCTTCGATCAATATGTGTTGTTCGACGGCAGTGCTCAGGTTCTTGTGGATCATGGGGACGCCTATCCCCGTTCGGTCGTGCTGAGTAAAGGGGACGGGAATAGCTACAGTAAGGTGGATTTATTTGCTATTCCAGGTGCGATTGGAGCGAATGCTACCGGTGTATCTATCGGCGGATTTGAAATGTCCTCGGGCAGTTATATCGTCGCGATGAACAGCGTGGACCATTCAGCTGTTACGGAATATACCTCTTATGAGATGGTAGGTCTGGACATAGACCAGCGGGATATCCTACTTAGTGTGCTGCCCAAGTCTAGTATGTCCAGCGCTTCTGTCCAGCACATCACTTTGGCTAAGTATGTTGGAACAGACAAGATCGCATCCATTCCTAAATTAGTTAAAATCTCGGATGACAGGCTGATGGTGCTGTGGCAGGAATTCGATAAGAAAGGGAATGCTGGCGACCTGAAATATGTATATATTGATGGAAACGGGCAGGCCACAGGAGGCATTCAGACCCTTGCGCACTTTGCCTTATCTGAGACCAATCCTATTCTGGTTGGTGATAAAATTGTCTGGTACACCAACAACAAGGGCAGCCGGTTATTTTATTCTATTCCGTTGAAATAATAGGGGAGGCGCTTGATATTAAAATCGGCATCCAAACTGACCAAAGTTTGAGTGCCGATTTTTATTATTATGCTGATATTAATCCTTATTCTTTTTTAGATAATAATGATCAAAAGGTATAAAGGGGTTATCCTCTAGCTTAATAAAATGGTTATCCTCTAAGGCTTGAATTCTTTCGATATCATCTGTTGTGGCTTTCGTAATAATATTTTCTATCCCAAAATCCATGTAAAAATGATCAGTTACTATTTTTATAATCTCGGAAAAAATTGCCCGATTTTCAAGGGATGAAATCATGTCAATTCTCAGAATACCTGATTGGCAAACACCATCCAGAAACCTTGTTGTATTAGGGATAGGTGCTATTTCAATGGTTCCAATTATTTTATGCAGCTGCTTGTAACGGACACTCCATCGAATAAAAAATCCGGCGTCGAATTCTTTATTCCATCCACTAATCCCTTGTCTAACATGATCTATACTGGGACAATCCCATTCGCCGCCACAATTATCATTATTCATATGACCTTTCGTTATCGGGTCGGAATAACAATCAAAAAGCTCTTGTGCATCTTCTTCTTTAACTTTTGTGAATACTAAATGATCGGTTTCATAGATTGGACAATGTTCAAATGGATTCATAATATTCATCCCCTTGATTCACCTTCCCCATTAATGTAGATCCTCAGCATAGAACACTTGTTTGTAAATTTCAATTAAAAAATACATTTTTCCCATATTGTTCACACTGCAAAGAAATTGGAAGGAGTGTTTCGTCTGCTTCGTAAGCGGCAGCTTTTCCAAGAGCGCACATAGAAGGAACCGGGTTTTGAGAGTCTTTTAGGGAAGGATGATGTTCTTTCGTTCTGGTTCATCGCCAAGGATGAAATCGTACGGGAACAACGGCAGAAATGCCGTTGTTGAAACCCCAAGAGGCGTTTCATTCCTGCCCCAGTCTTCCTACTTCGTAAGCTCAATGAACTTGCTCGCCGCCGTCGTTAGCGGCATGTTGCGCATCGTCATCATGCCCACCTGGGCAGGGGGGAGCTGCACGTCGAGCTTAATCTCGAAAAGAGAGCCTTCTTCCAGCTCCTTGGACACGAATTCACGGGTGACGAAGGAGATGCCGAGCCCTTTGCGGGCGAATTCGATCAGCAGGCCAACGCTGCCGACCTCAAATTCAGGCTTCAGATCATAGCCGTACCCCTGGAACAAGTCCGTGATCGCCATTCGTGCCCGGCTACTGCGGGAGAAGAGGATAATGGGATACTGAAGCAGCTCCTTGATCGAGAGCACCTTCTGATTCAACTCGGCATAATGGCAGCCCGCGATGAAGCAGTCCTGCAGCTGCAGACCCTGCCGCACCTCTAGCTGGGGATCGGTGATTGGCATGCGTACTACGCCCAGGTCGACGAGCCCTTCTTTTAAGTAGGAGATGACTTCCGGTGTGGTTCCGTGGATCAGATGCAGCCGGATGCCGGGGTAGCGCTGATGAAAAATTTCGATGAAGGGCAGCAGATAATGCTTGAACAGGGAGTCACTGCCGCCGATCCGCAGCTCTCCGTTGTCGAGGTTTTTGAGCTCGGTCATCTTCTTCTCCGCCTGGGTGATCAGGATGTGCGACTGCTCAATATACGAGTACAGGGTGGCTCCTTCCGGTGTCAGGGCGACACCTTTGGAATTCCGGGTAAACAGGGTCAGGCCAAAGCTGTCCTCCAATTGCTTAATGGCATGGCTGACACTTGGCTGGGTAATATACAGGGATTTGGCGGCTTGGGTCAGGCTTCCGGTTTTGGCTGCCCAGTAAAAAACTTTGTACAGTTCAAAATTGTTCATAGACATGGTCTATAGCTCCTGTGAAATATATTAATTACTTGTATAGGTCGTATTTGTATTATAGTGTAACCAGGAAAGTTAAACCAGAGCAGAAGGAGAATGGAGATGGAGGCAACCACATTTGTTTTGTTTGGAGCGACAGGAGATTTAGCCCGTAGAAAGATCTACCCTGCGCTGTATAATCTGTATCTCGATCACAAGCTGCACCATTCATTCTCTGTGATTGGTCTTGGCAGAAGAGAAGTGGCTGATGAAGCCTTTCAGGCTATGGTGGAGCGGTCGATCCGGGACTTTTCCCGGCGGGAAGTAAATGATTCTGCGTCCGTGCGCGGCTTTCTGAAGGCCTTCCGATATAATGTGCTGGATGTAGGGCACACAGAGGATTATCTGAAGTTATTGGAGCGGGTGGAACAGCAGGAAAAGGGTATGGGAAGTTCCCCTAACCGGATGTTCTACTTATCCGTCGGCCCCGAGTTTTTTGAACCGATTGCCTTGAACATTAAAGAAAGTGGCCTGGGTGCCGCCAAAGGCTGGAAACGCCTGGTGATCGAGAAGCCTTTCGGACATGATCTGCAGTCAGCGCAGGAGCTGAATTTGAAGCTGAGCGAGGCTTTTACCGAGGATGAAATTTTCCGGATCGACCATTACCTTGGCAAACCGATGGTGCAGGAGCTGGATGTGTTCCAGCAGACGAATCCGGTGCTTCATGCACTGTGGAACAACCGCTACATTGCCAATGTGCAGATTACCGCAGGCGAAACCGTGGGTGTGGAAGAAAGAGCGGGCTATTACGACCATGTGGGTGCGCTCAGAGACATGTTCCAGAATCATATGCTGCAGCTGCTCATGATGCTGGCGATCCGCCTGCCGAAGGACAGTTCTGCCGAAGAGGTCCGCTTCAAGAAGAAAGAGGTTATGGAAGCTCTGGAGCCGCTGGAAGAAGCGGATGTCCAGTTTGGCGTGATCCGGGGGCAGTACAGCGCAGGCACTATCCAGGGCAAACCGGTCACAGGCTATACATCCGAACCAGGAATTGCACCCGGATCGATGAATGATACGTTTATTGCAGCCAGACTTACGATCGATGATCCTTTCTGGAAGGGTGTTCCTTTCTATATCCGGACCGGGAAAAGAATGAAAGAGAAATCGACGCGCATTGTGATTGAGTTCAAGGAGCCGCTCAAGCAGAACTCGTCCGCCGCCGAGGATGATATCCCCAATCTTCTGGTATTCGAGATCAGCCCGAACGAAGGCATTACCCTGCAGCTCAAAGCAAGAGATCCCCGGTACAAAGGGAAGTTCAAGGCAATGCACATTGACTTCCATACGAGCTCTATTGAAGTGCCGGAGGCATATGAGAATCTGATTTATGACGCTTTACACGGTGATCCGTCGTTCTTTGCGCATTGGGATGAGGTGGAGTTGTCCTGGAAATGGGTGCAGCCGATCCTGGATGCTTTTGCCAAGAATAGTGTTCCTCTTTATCCGTATGCTGCGGGCACGTTCGGACCCGCTGAATCGGATCAGCTGCTGGCCAAGGATGGACATCACTGGTGGCTCGACTCTGCAATTGAAGAAGAAATGGAAGTGCCATTGCCTGATGCTTCAAATTTTTAATACTAAGTTTAGTTCAACTAAAAATGGAGGTTTACAAATATGAAATTTTTTATCGATACGGCAAATGTGGAAGACATCAAAAAAGCATACCAGATCGGTGTCCTGTCCGGCGTTACCACGAACCCGTCCCTGGTCGCTAAAGAAGGCGTGAAATTCGAAGACCGCATTGCAGAAATCCTGCGCATCGTGCCTGAGGTGGAATCTGTATCGGCCGAAGTTACACCGGATGCCGTTACTGCGGAAGAGATGATTGCACAGGCTAACGAGCTGATCAAGATCAACGATTATGATAAAAACATTACCATCAAGCTCCCGATGACGCTCGCAGGTCTGGAAGCCTGCCGGTATCTGACCCAAAAGGGTGTAAAAACCAACGTGACCCTGATCTTCACCGTCAACCAGGCATTGCTCGCTGCCCGTGCAGGAGCTACCTACGTATCGCCATTCCTGGGCCGCCTGGATGATATTTCGGAGGATGGAGTCCAATTGATCGTGAAAGTCGCCGAGCTGTTCCGTATTCATAACCTCGGCGCGCAAATTATCGCCGCTTCGGTCCGCCATCCGGACCACGTGACCCGCGTAGCGATGGCCGGTGCACATATTGCCACCATTCCGTTCAGCGTCATTGAGCAAATCTCCAAGCATCCGCTGACCGATCAGGGACTGGAGAAGTTCGCTGCTGACTGGAAAAAGGCTCCGCAGGTCTAAAACGACTCAGCACATATATAGGAGGTCTATTAAATGGGTAAACAGCAGATTGGTGTGGTCGGCTTGGCCGTCATGGGCAAGAACCTGGCCTTGAATATGGAGAGCAAAGGGTTCTCGGTAGCCCTGTATAACCGTTCCCGGGAGAAAACGGATGAGCTGCTGGCAGAAGCAGCAGGTAAAAACTTCGCCGGTGCTTACAGCATCGAAGAGTTTGTCGAATCCCTGGAGACGCCGCGCAAAATCATGATCATGGTCAAGGCCGGCAAACCGACAGATGATACGATTCAGCAACTGGTGCCGCATTTGTCGCCAGGGGATATCCTGATTGACGGCGGGAATGCCTTTTTCCCGGATACGCAAAGACGGAATAAGGAGCTGCAGGCCCAAGGCTTCCGGTTTATCGGCGCAGGGGTATCAGGCGGTGAAGAAGGAGCGCTGAAGGGACCGGCGATTATGCCGGGCGGACAAAAGGATGCCTACGAGCTGGTGGAGCCGATCCTGACAGCTATTTCTGCCAAAGTGGACGGCGATCCTTGCTCGACCTACATCGGAGAAGACGGTGCCGGACACTATGTCAAAATGGTGCATAACGGCATTGAATACGGCGATATGCAGCTTATTGGCGAAGCGTATCAACTGCTGAAGGATGTACTGGGCCTGGACACCCATGAGTTACATGAGATTTTCTCAGAGTGGAACCGCGGGGAGCTAAACAGCTATCTCATTGAGATTACAGCCGACATTTTCGCCAAAGCTGACCCGGATACAGGCAAGCCGATGGTCGATGTCATCCTGGATTCCGCCGGACAAAAGGGAACAGGTAAATGGACAAGTCAAAATGCCCTCGATTTGGGCGTTCCGTTGTCCATCATTACTGAATCCGTCTTTGCACGGTTTATCTCGGCGATGAAGGAAGAACGCGTGGCTGCGAGCAAACGTCTGAAGGGCCCTGAAGTCAAGGGTTATGACGGCGATGCCAAGGAATTCATCGAAGCGGTCCGCAAAGCCCTGTATGCCAGCAAAATCGCCTCCTACGCCCAGGGCTTTGCCCAGATGAGAGTGGCTTCAGACGAATATAACTGGAACCTGAGCTATGGCAGTATTGCGATGATCTTCCGTGGAGGCTGCATCATCCGTGCAGGCTTCCTGCAGAATATCAAGGACGCCTATGACCGCGACCCTGAGCTGAAAAACCTTTTCCTGGATGAGTATTTCAGCGGCGTTGTTCACAACTACCAGGAAGCCTGGAGAGATGTGGTTGCGATTGCCGTTAAAAGAGGGATTCCGGTTCCGGCCTTTGCCTCCGGCCTGGCCTATTATGACAGCTATCGTTCGGAACGTCTCCCGGCTAACCTGCTGCAGGCCCAAAGAGATTATTTCGGAGCCCATACCTTTGAACGGCTGGATCAGCCGGGGAGCTTCCATTTTCAATGGATGGACAGCAAATAATTATCATATAGATTTAACTATGAAGTCCGGGCGAAGTGGCCCGGACTTTTTGTATAAGCACTCCCCAGTTCAACTGGAGGTTCATGAAAGCTTGTAGCTATAAGGAAGAAAAGAAAAACGCTCTCGAAAAAATCGAGAACGTCGGTTGGTTAGCCAGCGGACTTTCGGTGATAATGAGATTTAACTACCGCCGATACCATGGGACATGGTTTGGATTTGAGTACTATCTGCTACGATTTCGATGTTTCCTGCAGGGATAATAATTACAGCGACCAAACTACATAAAACTAGAAGCTTGATGAATTTTCTTGGCATTTGAATTCCGCACCTCTCTGATCAGAAGTTTGTATCTATCCATTTCTTCTTCTCTTGCTGCATACCGATATTGTTCAAACAGATCGACACAAGTGATTGCTATACTCTCATTGTTAATCTTAGCAGATGATTCCAAACTTTGTAGTACGAAGAAAATTCCTTTATTTAGCTTATTGTGTAAGTAATAGGCGGCTAGTTCAGCAAGAAATCTGGCATGCTTGTCTGCCATAATCTGCTGATTGTATTCACCAAATTCCGATTTATAGGATCGATAAGGGATGTAGGCTGAGAAGCGCTCCAGAATGTGATCTACATTCCAGTCATACTGGTTAGCCGATTTGATAATATTGTATACAGCCGTAAATATCTCGTCTGGCTGTGTTGAGATATATTCCACATAATCAGCCAACACTTCCAGTTGTCCGTCCAGCACGCGATACAAATAGATGTTTGCCGTACCCCACTCCCGGAACTGGGCTAATGTCCGTTGCACTTCTTCGTTATCTTCCTGTATCCAGCTTCCGTCCATATAGAGTGGTACACGCTCTATCGCAGACTTATAGTCCCCATATTCCATGCAAGTACTTGAGAGAAAGAGATAGGCGTTTAGAATATATAGATATAGCGGTCTTTGAGGCATTTTTCCATTGTCTTGTTTACGATTCGACTGGCGCTGCAGATTATAACGGAGTGTAGCCAGTCGGAGCATCTTCTGTGCGAGTTCCTCTACTTTAGGCCACTGCTGCAAGGAATAATAGACATTCAGCAGGTCTATTATTCCATCTAATTGATCAGCCTCATCCAGCCGATCTATGTAACACTCGAAGAGGATTGCCTCCCGCGAATTAATGCTCTGATCGTCACCCAGGGCAATTCTAAATAGGCGGTATTGACATAACGCCAGCCGCTCCGAATTCTGAAATTTCTCACTGGCACTCACATTCTTATATAGCAGCGCTGCGGCTTGCCATTGCCCCTGCTGATACAGCCCCTCAGCCACTTCAAATAGCATGGGGGCATAGATCAGATTGTCGAGCAGATTCTGAACCACCTGCTCAATGCAATCGAGGCGGCCGAGCGCCGCTGAACGCATCAGAAACGGGCGTAACCGCCGCCAGGTCGGTGCCGAATGATGAAAACATTCATCCACGTATAAGCTGAAGAAATGATCCTCCTGCAGCTTCATTCCCTGAGTGATCCGCTCCAGATGATTCATAGCAATCGGCTGCCGGTCACCAATTACACGACTGAGTGTTCCGGAATTAATTCCGGATTGTATGGAAAATTGATGAATGGACATGTCTTGCTGAGTTAGATAAGCCGCTAATTGATCGCGAATCGTGGTTGTAGGTTTCATGGAAACACCACCTAACTAAATGCCATTAATTAGAATTAATTTTATAGATGTAATAATATGTGATAATATTCCAATGGTCAATAGAGCGGATTAGTAGAAACCGTGAACAAAGGGATAGAGTACAGTAAGAACTATCACTAGTCTTGGACGTGAAAAGCAAAGGTCGGTGGCTTGTTATTATCGATAGTAGACATATGTTTCTATCAGAAGGCAAGAGAACTGGTAGGAGTACTTTCACAATTCACCGCCGCGTGATGATTAGATTGTTTGGAGAGGTGGCCTAAGCTTGCTTACTTATCATCTCTAGCCCTGATCCCTAACCTTTTTTTCCAAAGTTGACATGTTCAAGAAACATGAAATTTCAGTTGCACTATCTTCTCACTTGCAACATTCAGATTAGTACTGTATAGTTCTAGTTATGACAAAGGGAAAAATAATGAATCAAAAACGTGTGATTGAAGTAGCGGCAACATTATTTTTAGAAAAAGGATTTGCTTATACAAGCATGGATGAATTAGTACGTGTAAGCAAAGTCTCAAAATCTAATGTGTATTATCACTTTTCTGATAAGGAAGAATTGTTAGCAGGGGTCGTTGATTATTGGATTGAAACGTATCAGCGTGCAATGGATCAAATACTTTCTCAGAACCAATTATCAGTTGAAGATCGTGTCCAGATGTTTTTAGAGCATTTATCACAGGGAGTTCAGTCAAGAGAGTATAAGGGCAGCTGTCCATTTATTACTCTTTATATTCAAAGTCCTGCACAAGCTACACACATAAAAGAAAAAATAGGTCTCTTTTTTACAGGATTACAAATGAAAGTCTCTCTATTACTACAACAAGGAGTAGAGAAAGGCGAGTTTAGAAATACGATTCATATTGACGAGGTAGCGGCACTTTTTATAACGAATCTTGAAGGAGCGCTGTTTCTTTCAGAAACATTGAAGGATGCAACTGTTATCATGAAAACAGCCAGCCAATTTTTCAACTTGCTTCGATAAGAGAAGCATTTTTTTTTACACTAAATTAGTACTACACAGTACTAAAAAGGAGAGCGAATGATATGAGGACAATATTTCTAACAGGTGGAACAGGTTTTATTGGGAGGCAATTAGTGGAGGAGCTTCTTAAAGAGGATGTTATGATTTTTCTTTTAGTGAGGTCAAAAAGTAAAGCAACACGTGCTTTTCAAGAAAAAGGTATTTTAAACGAAGCGGCCCTGCACTTTATTGAAGGTGATTTGACAAAAACAGATTTAGGTTTAAGTGATGAAGATAAGGATAGGGTATCGAACACGGATGTTATTATTCACGCAGGTGGACAAATGGATATTCAAGCGACACAGCAAGAGGCAACATCTGTATTTTTAAACGGCGCCAAGCATATCAGTGAATTCGCTAAAAGTATCCATCAATTGAAGGGCTTGCAGCAATTTATTCATGTAGTAGGATATATGTCCCCCTTTGATGATAATAATAGCAAGGTTGCGATTGATGTGTTTAAAGAAGGGCACGACTATTTAAAAATAAAGAATCCTTATGAAAAAACAAAATTTTTAGCAGATCTTTATATTCGCCAGCAGGCATCCGCAATAGGCTATCCGCTTTCTGTGATTAATCCACCAACTGTAGTCGGCAGTAGTAAAACAGGGAGTACGGAGCAAACAGCAGGCTTAGGCTTGCTTGTGGCGAGTATGCGAAGAGGGCTGATGCCATTTATTCCTGGAGGCAAGGGGTATAAATTACCGCTTATTTCAAACGATGAGCTAGCGAAGTTTATTGTTCAGGTTTTTAAGCTGGAGCAATCGTCTATTCAAACATATACACTTGTTCAAGACAACCAGCTTGATCCGGATATATCTGAATTATTAGAAGTTATGTCAGAAAGTATGAATATGGCAGCACCTAAAATCTCTGTGCCCATTCGCTTCGTGAAGGCACTTATGAAAAGTGGGATAAGTAAAATAACACAAATTCCATCTGATGGACTGAACTTTATTACAAATAGAAAGTTTCCAAATGATTCATCGAAAAAAATCATGGGAGAAGATTGGTTTACTAAGACGAGTGTTATGAATTTTTTCCCGGCCGTAGTAGCGGATTTGGATTATCGCTTGATGTATCAAAATGACCAGCATAATCATCTATTTGAACGAACCTTAATCGGAAACACTGTGATTTATCAAATACCAGGAGAGGGTAAGCCATTTATTTTATTACACGGTTTGTTGAGTGATGGAGAGGATTTATTTCCTTTAGGATTAGAGCTTCATGAAAAAACTGGGCAACCCGTATGGATTCCAGATCTTCCTGGTTTAGGACGTTCCCCTTTTAAACGAGAGAAAAATCTTCTAGATCTCTATTTGAATTTAGTGAAAGAGTTATTGGGAAAAGCTGCTGATGGTGCACATTGGATCGGCCATTCCTTCGGAGCAATTATTCTGCTGGAAGCATTAGTGCGAGAGTACATAAATATGAAGAATACTATTACTTTACTTCAGCCCCCTGTTGCGAAAAGAAATTCTAAATCGTTTAATGTTCCTCAATTTATGAACAAATGGGCATTGAAGTTAGCAACTGCTAATTCAATAGAACGTTATTTAATTGGTAATGGTCTGTTTGAAAATACGGAGAGCATTCCGAAACATTATATTGCAAAAGTAAGCAGCAGCTTTACTTCGCCTAGAATATTAAATACAACTCTTCAGCTAAATCGTTTTCTATCGAAAGACTATCAAGGCGATTTCACCAAAGTACCAAGGGATAAGCTTCATATTATTTGGGGAGATCAGGATAGAAGCTATTCTGCTCCATTACATCTTGGTGAGATTGATGTTGTTCCATATGGTCATCATTTTCCTCTTAGCCATCCGAGGGAAACGGCTTCCTATATATTATGAAATTAATATGATGTTTTCAAAATAGACCGGTCGGCATTTAAATTAGAGGAGTTGTCTAGTATGCTCATTTCAGTTCAACATATCCGGCACGCTACATCAATTCTAACCATAAACGGTAAACGTATACTGATTGATCCGATGTTGAGTGATGTGGGCGAACTTTCACCTGTGCCTTTAACTCGAAATTATCGTAGAAAGTAAATTGAGCCGAAATCAGCTTGCTAAGTTTCTGAAGGAACAACATCTGGAGGACTCCGTTTGGGTTCCTGAAGACGGCGAGGTCGTTTCTTTTTGACTCTCCTTTCCTTTTTGAGCGTATACTCCGCGAGGTGAAAAGGTCAGCGATATGTATAAGGGTAAAGATCCTGTATATGTAATTCTAAAGATTGAGACGGAAGAAATGCAAAAATCCACAATCTCATGCGGTTGTGGATTTACATGGTGGAGTCGAACGTTCCTGCATCCCTTTCCAGTAGGCCAATTCGTTTTTTGTTTTGTTAGAACTTATACGGTTTCGGGGTTATTTTAGCAATCCATAAGAAATGAAAGTCAGCCTTTGTTCTATAATGAAGGGGAACGTCTTAAGATTTGGGTCATGGGGAACGCTAGAAGGCTAAGGCTAGAAGCCAAGGAGGCAAGTCAATGAACAAATTCCTGCTCGTATTCCGTATGGATATCACCACCCCGGAAGCGCAGCCTACGCCGGTGCAAATGCAAGGTTACATGGAGCAGTGGGGAGAATGGATCAGCAGTCTTGCTGCACAGGACAGACTTGCTGCAGGCGGGAATCATCTATCTGCCGAAGGCAGAGTGCTGCGGCCCCATGGCATAACAACGGATGGACCCTACACTGAGCATAAAGAATCCATGGCTGGGTATATCCTGGTTAACGCAGTGGATATGGAGGAAGCGGTTCAGCTTGCGAAGGGCTGTCCGATTCTGCTCGGTGAAGGGACCAGTGTCGAAGTGAGACCCGTTGCCGGAATGTAGAACAGCAGAACGTTCCAATGCACAACAACATTTAGGAGGGATCTGTAATGCCGAAAATTGTCACGAATCTATGGTTCGATACGGAAGCGGAAGAAGCGGCGAAATTCTATACCTCAATTTTTAAAAATTCCAAAATCTTGAATACCTCTTATTATGGAGAAGGCGGCAGACGTCCTGCCGGATTGGTGATGACTGTAACGTTTGTACTGGACGGACAGGTCTACACTGCACTCAATGGTGGCCCGGAGTTCAAATTTACGGAAGCGATCTCGCTGATGGTGAACTGCGAAGGGCAGGAGGAGGTCGACGAGCTGTGGGAGAAGCTGTCCGAAGGCGGCTCGGAAGGGCCGTGCGGTTGGCTGAAAGACAGATACGGTTTGTCCTGGCAGATTTTCCCGGCCGAAGCGGGGAGATTGCTGAGTGATCCGGATTCTGTCAAAGCACAAAGAGTCATGCAGGCGATGCTCCAGATGAGCAAGCTGGACATTGCCGCGTTAGAGCGGGCTCGTGAGGGCAGTGGAGAATAGCTCTGAGAAATAGACAACTGGAATAGAAGTGAACAAAGAGCTGTCCCGTGAGTGATATGCTCCCCATATAGTAGACAGGTGAAATAATAAAAACCTGTTACTGTATGGGGAGTATTTTTATGGAACGAAAGAAGTTTACAGCATTCGCCGAGGAACTTCACATCGAAGCTATTCCACGTAGCTATAAACACCTCGGAAATCCAATCCTTCCATTCTTTTTGCTCTATTTGAAGGAAGATACTCCATAATAGGTATAGTGAATTTATCGGGCCTGATCTATCTTGTTAACATCATGAAGAGATATGGGGGAAGGGCTAGATCATCTTGTGGGAATCGCTGGCGGTTTTACTCAAAACTACGAAAGGAATACGCCAAAATATAGAAGGTGAATTCCAACTGTACAAAGAAATTAAATATATATACGTACCAGGAAAGGTAGGGAGTTTTGCCGAACAATTTTGAAAAAGTTAAGTGTTTCCCGACTTCCTAACAAATGATGAGGGTGCAAGGAAACCCTTGTCCGATCTTATGTTGTATAGGGGCTAAATCAAGCCACCCGTAGAATGGGTGATACTGTGACTAACTTCAGTGGAGGTAATTATGACTAATAGTTTAAGGCGAAAAGCAAGAATTCTCAGTTCGCAAGTAAACGTAGTAAAGAAGGTTTTTATCCTCGTATTGGTTCTTGTATTTGGAACGAACACGTTAATGATTGCAAGTGCTAATACTCCCGTAAACGGAAATACAGATTTCGATTCAGTTAGTGGACCGATCATCATATCTGGATCGTCTACTGGTCCAGGACTAATGGCTACTGATATTAATGGATATGATTTTCTGCTCAAGTCAAGCAGCGCAACAAATTGCTACATTGGTGCAGAATTCCTAACAGGTCAAACCAATCTTATCAGCGGAGCGACCAATGATGGAACTCCATTATCCTACATGGAAGTGTCTTCAAACAGCGGGAAAATATTTGATCTCCAGTCCGTAGATATTGCAATGTCTGGTGTAAGTTTGGGGACAAATGGAAATATTCAACTTATAGGATATGTAAATGGCTTAGCCGTTTCTGGAGCAGTCATGTCTCTAACTGTAACCGATGCATATCTTGGAGGACAACTTGTTACTTTTAATGTATCTTCCAATACTAAATTTGTAGGTATTGATAAATTTCGTATCCAGACCGATGGATCTTATCAAGTTACCGGGGCTTTTGGAATCGACAATATCAATGCAGTTAATTTCAGAAACACAAACACTGCACCTGTTTTTATTGGTGCAACAACCAGTTTTATCGTAAATCAGGATTCAAGTGCAACAGATATCAAAGGTCTGCTTCATGTAAGCGATATCGATCCCAGTCAGGTAGAGACATGGTCACCAAATACGCCGCCAAATCATGGGACACTCAATTTCTTAAGTGCAACAGCAGCCAGTGGCAGTACTGATATTGCACCAGGAGGAACCATTACCTACACACCTGACAGCGGATATGCAGGGACTGACAGTTTTACTGTTCAAGTTAGTGACGGTACGTCAACTGCGACAAGGACAATTACAGTTACAGTGAATGCCAATCCGACCTACACCGTAACGTATAACGGAAACGGCAACACTGGTGGTACGGTTCCGACCGATAGCAACAGCTATCCGCAGGGGAACATCGTGACGGTGCTGGGGAACACCGGAATGCTGGTGAAGACAGGGTATACGTTCGCAGGCTGGAACACCGCTGCTAACGGAAGCGGCACCAACTACGGGGCGAATGCCACCTTCAGCATGGGCTCGGTGAATGCCACCCTCTATGCGAAGTGGACGGCCAATCCGAGCTTCACCGTAACGTATAACGGAAACGGCAGCACCGGTGGTACAGTTCCGACCGACAGCAACAGCTATCAGCAGGGGAACATGGTGACGGTGCTAGGGAACACCGGAGCGCTGGTGAAGACAGGGTATACGTTCTTCGGATGGAACACTGCCGCTAACGGAAGCGGCACCGACTACGCGGCGAATGCCACCTTCAGCATGGGCACGGCGAATGCCACCCTCTATGCGAAGTGGACAGCCAATCCGACCTTCACCGTAACGTATAACGGAAACGGCAACACCGGCGGTGCGGTTCCGACCGACAGCAACAGCTATCAGCAGGGGAACACCGTGACGGTGCTAGGGAACACCGGAACGCTGGTGAAGACGGGCTATACGTTCGCAGGCTGGAACACCGCCGCTAACGGAAGCGGCACCGACTACGTGGCGAATGCCACCTTCAGCATGGGCACGGCGAATGCCACCCTCTATGCGAAGTGGACGGCCAATCAGACCTACACCGTAACGTATAACGGAAACGGCAACACCGGCGGTACGGTTCCGACCGACAGCAACAGCTATCCGCAGGGGAACTCTGTGACGGTGCTGGGGAACACTGGAACCCTGGTGAAGAATGGCTATACGTTCGCAGGCTGGAACACCGCCGCTAACGGAAGCGGCACCGACTATGCAGCGAATGCCACCTTCAGCATGGGCACGGCGAATGCCACTCTCTATGCGAAGTGGGCGGCCAATCCGACCTATACCGTAACGTATAACGGAAACGGCAGCACCGGCGGTGCGGTTCCCACCGACAGCAACAGCTATCCGCAGGGGAACACCGTGACAGTGCTGGGGAACACCGGAATGCTGGTGAAGACAGGGTATACGTTCGCAGGCTGGAACACCGCTGCTAACGGAAGCGGCACCGACTACGCGGCGAATGCCACCTTCAGCATGGGCTCGGCGAATCCCACCCTCTATGCGAAGTGGACAGCCAATCCGACCTACACCGTAACGTATAACGGAAACGGCAACACCGGCGGTGCGGTTCCGACCGACAGCAACAGCTATCCGCAAGGGAACACCGTGACGGTGCTGGGGAACACCGGAACGCTGGTGAAGACGGGCTATACGTTCGCAGGCTGGAACACCGCCGCTAACGGAAGCGGCACCGACTATGCGGCGAATGCCACCTTCAGCATGGGATCGGCGAATGCCACCCTCTATGCGAAGTGGACGGCCAATCCGACCTTCACCGTAACGTATAACGGAAACGGCAGCACCGGCGGTACGGTTCCGACCGACAGCAACAGCTATCAGCAGGGGAACACAGTGACGGTGCTAGGGAACACTGGAACGCTGGTGAAGACAGGATATACGTTCGCAGGCTGGAACACCGCCGCTAACGGAAGCGGCACTGACTACGCAGCCAATGCCACCTTTAGCATGGGCACGGCGAATGCCACTCTCTATGCGAAGTGGACGGCCAATCCGACCTACACCGTAACGTATAACGGAAACGGCAGCACCGGCGGTGCGGTTCCGACCGACAGCAACAGCTATCCGCAGGGGAACACCGTGACGGTACTGGGGAACACCGGAATGCTGGTGAAGACAGGGTATACGTTCGCAGGCTGGAATACCGCCGCTAACGGAAGCGGCACCGACTACGCGGCGAATGCCACCTTCAGCATGGGATCGGCGAATGCCACCCTCTATGCGAAGTGGACAGCCAATCCGACCTATACCGTAACGTATAACGGAAACGGCAGCACCGGCGGTGCGGTTCCCACCGACAGCAACAGCTATCCGCAGGGGAACACCGTGACAGTGCTGGGGAACACCGGAACGCTGGTGAAGACAGGGTATACGTTCGCAGGCTGGAACACAAAGGCGGACGGAAGCGGCACCGACTACGGGGCGAATGCTACCTTCAGCATGGGAACGGCGAATGCCACCCTCTATGCCAAGTGGACGGCCAATCCGAGCTTCACCGTAACGTATAACGGAAACGGCAACACTGGCGGCACGATTCCGACCGACAGCAACAGCTATCCGCAGGGGAACATGGTGACGGTGCTAGGAAACACCGGAACGCTGGTGAAGACGGGCTATACGTTCTTCGGATGGAACACTGCCGCTAACGGAAGCGGCACCGACTACGCGACGAATGCCACCTTCAGCATGGGCACGGCGAATGCCACCCTCTATGCGAAGTGGACGGCCAATCCGACCTTCACCGTAACGTATAACGGCAACGGCAACACCAGCGGTACAATTCCGACCGACAGCAACAGCTATCCGCAGGGGAACACGGTGACGGTGCTAGGGAACACCGGAGCCCTGGCGAAAACGGGCTATACGTTCGCAGGCTGGAACACCACCGCTAACGGAAGCGGCACCGACTACGCAGCCAATGCTACCTTCAGCATGGGCACGGCGAATGCCACCCTTTATGCGAAGTGGACAACCAATCCGACCTACACCGTAACGTATAACGGAAACGGCAGCACCGGCGGTACGGTTCCGACCGACAGCAACAGCTATCCGCAGGGGAACATCGTGACGGTGCTAGGGAACACCGGAACGCTGGTGAAGACAGGCTATACGTTCGCAGGCTGGAACACCGCTGCTAACGGTAGCGGCACCGACTACGCGGCGAATGCCACCTTCAGCATGGGCACGGCGAATGCCACGCTCTATGCGAAGTGGACGGCCAATCCGACCTTCACCGTAACGTATAACGGAAACGGCAGCACCGGTGGTACGGTTCCGACCGACAGCAACAGCTATCAGCAGGGGCACACGGTGACGGTGCTGGGGAACACCGGAACGCTGGTGAAGACAGGGTATACATTCGCAGGCTGGAACACGAAAGCGGACGGAAGCGGTATGGATTACACGGTTAGCGGCAGTTTCGCGATGGGAACGGCGAATGCCACGCTCTATGCGAAGTGGACGGCCAATCCGACCTTCACCGTAACGTATAACGGAAACGGCAACACCGGTGGTACGGTTCCGACCGACAGCAACAGCTATCAGCAGGGGAACACAGTGACGGTGCTGGGGAACACCGGAGCGCTGGTGAAGACGGGCTATACGTTCGTAGGCTGGAACACCGCCGCTAACGGAAGCGGCACCGACTACGCGGCGAATGCCACCTTCAGCATGGGCTCGGCGAATGCCACGCTCTATGCGAAGTGGACGGCCAATCCGACCTTCACCGTAACGTATAACGGAAACGGCAGCACCGGTGGTACGGTTCCGACCGACAGCAACAGCTATCAGCAAGGGAACACAGTGACGGTGCTAGGGAACACCGGAACGCTGGTGAAGACAGGGTATACGTTCGCAGGCTGGAACACAAAGGCGGACGGAAGTGGTATGGATTACAAGGTTAGCGGCAGTTTCGCAATGGGTGCGGCCAACGTTACCCTCTATGCGAAGTGGACAGCCAATCCGACCTACACCGTAACGTATAACGGAAACGGCAACACCGGCGGTGCGGTTCCGACCGACAGCAACAGCTATCCGCAGGGGAACACCGTGACGGTGCTAGGGAACACCGGAACGCTGGTGAAGACGGGCTATACGTTCGCAGGTTGGAACACCGCCGCTAACGGAAGCGGCACCGACTACGCAGCCAATGCCACCTTCAGCATGGGCTCGGCGAATGCCACCCTCTATGCGAAGTGGACAGCCAATCCGACCTTCACCGTAACGTATAACGGAAACGGCAGCACCGGTGGTGCGGTTCCGACCGACAGCAACAGCTATCAGCAGGGGAACACCGTGATGGTGCTAGGGAATACTGGAACGCTGGTGAAGACAGGCTATACGTTCGCAGGCTGGAACACCGCCGCTAACGGAAGTGGCACCGACTACGGGGCGAATGCCACCTTCAGCATGGGAACGGCGAATGCCACCCTCTATGCCAAGTGGACGTCATCAAATGCGCAGTTGTCCAGCTTGTCAGTGGATCAGGGGACATTGACACCAGCATTTACAGCAGCAACTCTGAAATATAACGTGAATGATGTAGCTAATTCGGTTTCAAGCAGCAATCTTTCTTTTACCACAGCGGATTCCCATGCGACGTTTACCGTTTCGGGAGCCGTGTACAGTTCCCTAACGGGCAATATGTATACCTATAGAGCCAACAACTTACAGGTGGGCGCGAACCTGATTCAGATTAGCGTAATGGCCTTAGACGGTACTGGCAATACGTATATGGTAACTGTGAATCGGGAGGATGTATCCAGGTTACCATCACCGGGTGGTCCGCCGGCGGACAGTATAACGCCAACAGTGACACCTGGACCTACGAAACAAGAGGTTGATGTATTCAATAGCGGCATTGTTAATGTAATAAACTTAGTTAATGCTTTCGAGTCCAAGGTAGAGAAAGCTAAGAAATCTAATGTTAAGGTTGAACTTGCTGATACGAAAGGGCACTGGGCTGAAAAAACTATCGATACTTTCGTAAAGCTCCATGTGATTGAAGGTTACAACGATGGTACGTTCAAGCCGGATGGTGAGATCACGCGCGCTGAATTTGCAGTGATTCTGAGTCGGGTATTCGATATCAAAAGCGGCAACAATACTGGTGTTGCATTTAAGGACGTTGGCAGTCACTGGGCGAAAGGCGCCATCGAGAAGCTTGCAGAGGCAGGGGTTATCAGCGGCTACGAGGATGTTACGTTCAAGCCAGATAAAACAATCACCCGCGAGGAAATGGTTATCCTTTTGTCCCGCATCTTGAACCTTAACAACGTAACGAAGGACACCACCAAAGGCAATTTCAATGACCTGAAGGGTTCCTATGCAGCAAACGAGATCAAAGCTGAAGCACAAGCTGGTATCATAAACGGCAAAGCAGATGGGAAATTTGATGCTAAGAGCAACGCCACACGCGCAGAAGCTCTGCAGATCATCCTGAATGCGCTGAAGCTCAGCCCGCAATTGAAGACGCTGTTGGATTCACTTAACTAATGCCGGTTCTCCGAAAAAAAGAGACAAGTGTAATTTGGGGCTGTTGACAAAAGGGGCTGGCCCAAAAGTGGATTTTCTATGGCGGAAGGCAGTTCTCTTCATTCTTAAAACCACAAAAAGTGAGCAGAGCAGCGATTCTCCTGTTATTGAAGGATCGCTGCTCTTTTTTTTGGTCATGGGTGGCTTGCTTTAGCAGATTATGGGTAAGGGAAAGCCATCCTACCTCAAGCGTCACTTTCTCCATACCGCGAAGTAGAAATCACCGGAAGCCCCGGTTGCAGTTGTCCAAATACACTTTCCGGTTCGGTCATTCGACGCACGGCCAAGCGTAACCTTTCTCACTCCGTAGAATTTCCCGGCTACTGCCAACACCGTAAGCGCCTAAGGTTTATAGTGCTTCGGCCTTGGCTTTGGACGATTGGGACAGCTTGCGAGAAATGGAGCAACAGTGAGCAAATCATCGGCCGAATAAGAGTGAAACCAAAGAATGCGCCTTCATTCGCGGAGGGGAGGCGTTTTTGGCTTCTTTTGTCATCCCGGACGTTTTACAATAAATGCCCACAGGCGTAAGATTCAAATCAACAACCGAATGTAAGTTAACTGTTCTCATATGGCTGAATTCCGTAATTGGGAACGGGGGAACCAATGGTGAATGCGGCTTTTGCACAGTCAGCTGCCGCTCACCCGGGGTGAATCCCTGCTGCGTGCTGAAAAGCCGCTGTGGCAGGGTAGGGCAATCTCGCTGCCCGAATCCGTCAGCTAACCCCGTAAGCCTCGAAGAGAGAGGATGAGCGCCATGATCGATTAACCGACCACGGAGAGCCCTGCCGCTTCTGTGGTCTTTTTGCTGTGTGTGCAGGAAGGAAAGGCAGTCTGTACAAGGAACTAGAAATCTCATAACAACGATAATTAGAGACATTATGCGTTATTTAGAATGCTCTATTATAAATGCTTCAAAGGGGGGATTCTTATCGTTACTGTATTTATCGTGTGCTTCTGGGTTGGACTAATACTCCTCCTTAGCGGCGGATTTCATGGGCATGGCCTGGCGGGTCATCTGCATGCGGGCGGCGGCGATGCCGGTGGACCCGGCTTTGTACCCATACTCCCTCTGATGGTGTTTGTCACAGTCTGGGGCGGTACAGGTTACGTGCTTGCCCGGTTCAGCGAAATGAGGATGCTCGCAGTGGTGCTGATTTGTACCGTGCTCGCTCTGCTTCTGGGCTGTGTGATGTATGCGGTGCTGGCCCGGGTGATGACCCGGTATGACAGCAGCATGAATGAACTGGATTACGAGCAGGCAGGGCAGCTCGGGTACATCAGTATACCAGCAGCAGATGGAGCGGTCGGGGAAATGAAATATGTACTTCACGGAACCATGCGCTCCATTGGAGTACGGGCTGAATCCGGCCAGCAGCTTGATAAAGGCGACAGGGTTATTATTTTGAAGGTGAACAAAGGAATGGCGGCAGTCACCCTCTTCGAGAGGGATATCGATCAATTATAATTCACGGGGAGTGTCAATCTAAATGTTTATTCTGTATGTAATCGCGGCAATTGTTGTTGTTATTCTGCTGGCCTTGTTCAGTATCGTGAACTCTTATAAAAAGGTTCCGCCCAATCAGGCGATGATCGTCTACGGCCTTGGCGGAAAAAGAGTGGTCCAGGGCGGCGGGACGTTCGTCATCCCCGGCTTCCAGAACAATAAGACCATCTCCATGATGCTGATGAGCTTCGACGTCATCCCGGCGCAGGCGATGTTCTCCAAGCAAGGCATCAAGCTCAACCTGGAGGCGGTGGCTCAGATTAAGATAAAAAGCGATCCTACCGCTATTCTGACTGCCAGTGAGCAGTTTATCGACCGGCCGGAAGAAGACCGCGAGACGATTATCCTGCATTCGGTGGAAGGCCATTTGCGCGGCTTAATCGGACAATTAACAGTGGAATCCATTCTCAAGACTCCTGACGAAATCAACAGCAAGATGCGGGAGACCTGCTCGGAAGACCTCGACAAGATGGGACTTGAGGTAGTCAGCTTCACCATTAAGAAAATTACGGATGACAAAGGATATATCGACAATATGGGGGTTCCGGAAATTGAGCGCATCCGGCGGGATGCCAGCATCGCCAAGGCGGAAGCGGAACGCGACATTCAGATCAAGCAAGCCGAGGCGGAGAAAGAATCCTCCATTGCCAAAGCTAATGCGCATCAGGCCACCATTGAAGCAGGAACTGCCGCCCGCGCCAAGGAATCTCAGTTTGAGAAGGAATTGAACATTAAGCAGGCGGACTTTAAGCTGGAGACTGAAGTGAAGAAAGCACAAGCCGATCTTGCATACGAATTACAGCAGAACAAAATCAAGCAGTCGCTGGTTACCGAGCAGGTCAAGATCACGCAGATGGAAGCGGAGGCGAACCGGACCGTCCGGGAAATCGAAGTTGAGCTGAGACAGAAGGAGCTGGAGGCAACGGTGATCAAGCCTGCTGAGGCGGAGAACCAGGCTACGATCATGAGAGCGGAAGCCGCCAAGCAGCGGCAGATTCTTGAGGCGGAAGCAGAGGCAGCCACCACGACCAAACGGGGGCTGGCAACAGCGGAAGCAGAGCTGGCGAAAGGGAGAGCCAACGCAGAAATTGTTCAACTGGCTGGAGCGGCGGAAGCAGGGGCACTGGAGAAAAAAGCCGAAGCGTACAAACAGTTTACGCAAGCCGCACTCACAGTGGAATTCTTAAAAGTTCTGCCAGAGCTGGCTGAAAAAATCGCTTCCCCGCTGGCCAAGGTCGATAAGATTACAGTGATTTCACAGGATGGGGCTTCATCCGGGGTGAATAAAATCACCGGTGATATCGCAAAAATCATGGCCCAGGTTCCTGAATTGACCCAGTCGCTTACCGGCATGAATTTTACAGAGGCGCTCAGCGGGCTGCTTGGCCGGAATAAAGAGCAGTAATTCTATAGCGTTATACCATACTATAATACTTCCTACTCGTAAAACAGCGGGGGTGTCCCACTTAGGGGACATCCCCTTATTTTGCTGCTGCCGAGAGCGTTACCACTCCACAATGTACTATCTCTTCTATGACAGTTATACTAAAACTACTATGTGATTTAGGATGAATAACGGGTGAATAAAGGGAGGATACATGATGATTAGAGCCACACAAGACAATGAATATGTTGAATTGACGAGTCCCACTCAGCTCCCCAAAGCTTCAGGGTTTCTATGGAACGAGAAGATGATGATTCACGTCAATTGCCGCGGATATGCGGTCGCGCAGTTTATGCAGCCAGAGCCTGCCAAGTATTCCTATGCGCCGAATCTGGAAGCGAAGACCTTCATGCAGCCGGAGCAGCCCTACTATGCCCATCATCCCGGCCGGTTTCTCTATGTAAAGGATGAAGAGACGGGTGAGATTTTCTCGGCACCGTATGAGCCGGTTCGTGTTCTGCCGGACCAATACACTTTTGCTGTAGGGAAACACCATATTGTCTGGAAGCTTGAGCATCTTGGCTTTGCTGTGGAAATGACGCTCAGCCTGCCCAAAGACGAGGCCATGGAGCTATGGCGGGTGAAGGTGAAGAATCTCTCAGACCGGAAGCGGAAGCTCAGCATCTATCCTTATTTTACAGTGGGCTACATGTCGTGGATGAATCAGTCGGCGGAGTATCATGAAGAGCTGCAGGGGATGGTCTGTTCTGCGATTACCCCATATCAGAAATATCAGGACTATGCGAAGATCAAGCAGCTGAAGGACAAAACCTTTCTCCTTGCCGATCAGCCGCCGCGCGCCTGGGAAGCCAGCCAGGAAGCTTTTGAAGGTGAAGGCGGGATTGGCATGCCATCGGCCGTTCAGCAGGAGGAACTCTCCAAAGGGGATGCCCGTTATGAGATGCCGCTGTGTGTCCTGCAATACAGTCTGGAGCTTACGCCTGGTGAAGACAAGCTCTACCGCTTTATTTTTGGTCCGGCCAAAACAGAAGAGGAGATCGCGCAGATCCGCCAGCAGTATTTCCTGAATGCGGCTTCCGGCAGTGAGGATGGATTTGCTGCGGCGGAGCGGGAATATGCGGGATATATACAGGAGGGCAAAGGCTGCATCGAGATTAAGACGCCTGATCCTGAACTGGACAACTTTGTGAATCACTGGCTGCCCCGGCAAATGTATTATCATGGCCAGACCAACCGCCTGACGACAGACCCGCAGACCCGGAACTACCTCCAGGACAATATGGGAATGAGCTATATCAAGCCACAGATGGCAAGAAATGCGTTTCTCACGGCGTTAAGCCAGCAAAATGCAAGCGGTGCCATGCCGGACGGAATTATTCTGCATGAAGCGGCTGAGCTGAAGTACATCAATCAGGTTCCGCATATGGATCACTGTGTCTGGCTGCCCATTTGTCTGAGCACCTATCTGGATGAAACGAATGATTACACCATTCTGGAGGAAGAGGTTGCTTTTGCGGGCGGGGAAGAGATGGCTACCGTATATGAACATATCAACCGGGCGATGTTCTGGCTGATGGAGGCAACGGATGAGCGCGGCTTGAACTATATCGACCAGGGCGACTGGTGTGATCCGATGAACATGGTGGGCTACAAAGGCAAAGGCGTCTCCGGCTGGCTGACCATGGCATCTGCTTATGCCTTCATGATCTGGGCGGATATCTGCGCTACAAGCGGACGGCCGGAGATGAGCAGGAAGCTCGCTGCGGCAGCGGATGAGGCGAATGTGGTCATTAATCAATATCTGTGGGACGGCAACTGGTATGCCCGGGGAATCACCGATGATAATGTGGTATTCGGCATCAGTAAGGATACGGAGGGGCGTATTTTCATTAACCCTCAGGGTTGGGCTCTGCTGTGCGGGGCTGCGGATGCCTCGAAGCAGGAGAAGCTGATGCGTGCGGTCAAGGAGCAGTTGGAAACCCCTTATGGTCTGGAAAAGCTGGCGCCATCCTACACTGCCATGCGTGAGGATGTGGGCAGAGTCACGCAGAAGCATCCGGGAACCGCCGAGAATGGGGCGGTGTATAACCATGCAGCAGCCTTTTATATCTATGCGCTTTACGCTGTGGGTGAACCGAATGATGCCTACCGCCTGCTGCGCAAAATGATCCCCGGACCAGACCCTGAGGATCTGATCCGACGCGGCCAGTTGCCTGTGTTCATCCCCAACTATTATCGCGGGGCTTACCGACAGTTTCCGCGTACCGCCGGACGTTCCAGCCATTTGTTCAATACAGGGACGGTGCCATGGGTATACCGCTGCCTGATTGACGGTCTGTTTGGGGTACAGGGGAATGAGGAGGGAATCCGCATCCATCCTCAGCTTCCAGCACACTGGGAAGAGGCGTCGGTCAAACGGAGCTTTAGAGGGGCCGAGCTGCATGTTGCGATGAAACGGGAGGCGGGGGTGACTGCTGTAGAAGTGTATGTAAACGGCAGCCGCATCGAAGATGGCATAATCAAGAATGTGGAAGCTGGCAGGGTATACGACGTTTTGGTGAAGCTGCCACCTCAATAAACCGATATAATAGGGAGCCACAGAAAAACTCCATGAAGGGAATTACCTAAGCTTGAGAACGACCATTACAGCTTTCTTTTCCAGAGCCATACCCTTGTTTCTCATTGCGGCAGCCTACTTTTTGTCTACCCGTACGAATGCCATGTCTGATTCACAGCTGGCGGCGGCGAGTCTTTCTCCGTATGTTATTTTTGGCGTGGGGGCCATATTATCCTGGAAGTTTAACCGTAGCCGGGAATTCTACATTCTGATTATTCTGGCGGTTTGCCTGGCCTCCACAACCTATTTACCGGAAATTCCGGGTATGGCAGTGCGGAAGGAGGATATCTATTCTATTATCTGTCTGGTGATTCCATTGAACATTGCGCTGTTTTCGTTTTTTAAAGAGCGGGGCATCATCAGTTTATGGGGCAGCCTTCGGATCGCTCTGATCCTGGCAGAGTGCCTGTTTCTGTTCTGGCAGATGAAATCAGGGGACAGCAAATGGCTTAATCTATTGAATACAGATGTTGTACCTGTAAATCTTCACGCCGTCACTCCCATACCGCAGCTGTCTGTTATTGCATTTGTCGTCACTTTAGCTATTCTGCTAGTCAGGTTAATCGTATACCGGTCCTCATCACAGGAAATTTCATTCATCAGTGTCCTGTTAGCCATGTTTTACGTGCTGGATCAGAGCAGCAGTCCGCTGCTGTATTCGATATTTTTTGCCGTTTCAGGGGTGGTTCTTATTCTTTCGATCATTCAGGATTCGTATTCGATGGCTTTTTCCGATGAGCTTACCGGATTGCCCTCGCGGCGGGCGCTCAAGCAGGACATGATGAAGCTAGGCTTTAACTATACCATTGCGATGCTGGATATTGATTTCTTCAAAAAATTCAATGACACCTATGGACATGATACCGGAGATGAAGTGCTAAAGCTGGTGGCATCCACCTTACAGGACGTTACCGGCGGCGGGAGAGCCTTCCGCTATGGCGGGGAGGAATTCACGATTCTTTTTCCGGGGAAAAACATCAATGATGTGCTCCCCCATCTCGAAGAGCTGCGGGACAAGATATCCAAGCGGGCCTTCAATTTACGCGCCAAAGGCAGATCCAAAAGCAAATCCAAAAAAAGATCTGCCAGCACAAAAGCCACTAAGCAAATCTACATAACTGTAAGCATCGGGGTTTCTCAGAAGAACGAGAAGTACAAAACCACGGAAAGCGTAATGAAATCAGCGGACACCGCCCTATACCGCGCGAAGAAAAAAGGCAGGAATTGTGTGAGTAAATAGAGGGGGGCAATTACGTCTGGAGTGGCTGGCGGACATCGACGCAAAATTTGGTATAAATATACGATAGAGCCAAATCGGGCTACATTATTTAAGAAAGCGAACAGCGGATAGGCGGATAGCCTCTCTTCGGCGGTTCGCTTTTTTTATCTATGAAAATATGTATATTCATAAATGAAAACATCACATAACGTTTACATTAATAATTTAATAGTTCGTGATAGAAACCTACATCTTTTTAACTATTAATGGAATTAAAAATCTAAATAGGAAATGTAATGGGTTTGTAAGGCGATCTAATACATATAATAGAAATAATACAAGGTAAAAAACGGATAAAAAAGATATTGACGTAAGAAAATTTAACATGTAATATAAACCATAATTTATATGGGAAACCTTACCTCCTCAAGTGCTGTTCCTGCAGTTTATTGACCTTCGGTCTATTCTGGGGATAGCGACTGAAGGGGTAAGAGATTCTTTGTAAGGTATTGTTACATACCTTGAAGACCGATGTTGTGATTTACACAAGGGAGGTTGAACAAAGCTTTAGCAGAGAGGGTACATTGGAACCTGATGGCATTGACGGTTTACGTTACACGGATCTAACAAAAGGAGGAGTAAATTTAATGGCGAAAAAGAGAAAATGGTGGTCTGGTTTACTGGTTCTATCTCTTGTAGGAGTTCTATTCACAGGTTGCAGTACAAATAACACTGCAACTAATTCACCGAGTGCTACAGCAGAGAGCTCTGCTCCTGCCGCAAGTGAAGCCCCCGCTGCTTCTAAACCGGCTGCAGATGGACCGGTTGATGGCGGTACGATAGTTATGAGCTCTTTCTCCGATATCGTAAATATTAATCCCCTCATGATTAACGACACCTCTTCCGGTGATGTAGCAGAATTCGTATTTGCGAAGCTCTATGATCTGGACCGTCAGGGCAATGTACAAGCAGAACCTTGGTCGCTGGCAGCAGCTGTACCGGAAATCTCCGCAGATGGACTGACATACACCATTAAATTGAAAGATACGATCAAATGGAGTGATGGTCAGCCTATTACAGCCGATGACGTGGTGTATACCATCGAAACGGCTAAGAATCCGGAAACCGGATCACCGCTTACAAGTGCTTTTGACAAAGTGAAGACCGTAGCGAAGGTCGATGACCACACTGTGAAAATTACGATGTCCAAGATTTATGCGCCTTTCCTCTATGCACTTTGCCAGGCTATTGTACCAGCGCATATTCTGAAGGATGTAGCACCGAAAACCATGCAAACCAATGCATATGGTACTGACCCGGCCAAGACCGTCACAAGCGGACCTTGGAAATGGACCTCCTGGAAACAGGGCGACAGCCATACCCTTGATGCTGATCCCAACTACTGGGGCGAAGTTAAACCTCACATTGCACAGGTGGTTTATAAAATCTATGCCGACCAGAATACCGAAGTTCAAGCTCTCCTGAAGGGCGACACAGACCATATCAGTGCTATTCCGGTTACACAGGTTGAAGCGGTCAAAGCTAACGACAAGATCAATATCATCCAAAAGCCAGGCGCTCAGTACGAATATGTAATGTTCAACTTTGATTCGAAGAACTTCAAAGACAAATACGGTCTGTTCGCTGGACAGAAGACCAGACAGGCCATTGCACACGCACTGAACCGCCAAGGGATGGTCGACAACATTCTGAAGGGTGTCGGCGCGCTGATGAACGCACCGTTCCTGCCAGGTACCTGGGCTGATCCGGGTGATGCAGCTGTTAACTATGATTACAATGCCGAAACAGCTAAGAAGCTGCTGGCAGAAGACGGATGGGTTGCCGGCAAGGATGGTATTCTCACCAAAGACGGACACCGTTTCTCCTTCGAACTGCAATATAATGCGGGCAACAGCCGCCGTGAGCAGGTTGCTGCTGTCATTCAGCAGAACCTGAAAGAAGTCGGCATTGAGGTAACACCAAAAGCCATTGACTTTGCAGCCTGGATTGACCAGAACGTAACACCGGGTAAATTCCAAGCGTTGCTGTTAGCGTGGTCCCTGAACACTCCGGACCCGGATTCAGAGAGCGTCTTCTCCTCCAAATACTTCCCGCCTGCTGGACAGAACAGCGGCTGGTATAAGAATGAGAAGCTGGATAAGTTGTGGGTAGATGGATATTCTACTGTTGACCAAGCGAAGCGTAAAGAAATTTATAAAGAAGTAGGTAAAGAAATCTCTACTGATCTGCCTTACGTGTTCCTGTATCAATATGGTCAAGCCATTGGTACGGGCCCTAGAGTTCATTGGGCAGACGAAGATGCTCCAGAGCCGTCACTGGGCTATGGACAGTACTTCCATGCTCTCAAATGGTGGGTAACCAACTAAACAAACAGACACAGGAAATAGAATTACGGGGGAGGAAAGAGAATTCTCTTTCCTCTTCTCCTTTTGTCATAAGGGAGTTCCGGGTTCTATGTCTTACCATCTCTAGGAGGACATTTGATGACAGAATATCTGATCCGTCGCGTACTGCAATCAGTGCTGGTAATCTTTTTGATTACTATAGTTACCTTTCTTCTTATACATGCGGCCCCCGGAGGGCCGACCCAGGTGATGCTGTCCCCTGGTCTTTCACCAGAAATATTCAAGCAGCAAGCGCATAATTTGGGTCTGGATAAACCTATCTATATTCAGTATATTCGCTGGATCGGCGACCTGCTGCAGGGCGATCTGGGGTATACCTTTAAAAATCATCTCGCGGTATCCGATCTGCTGTTGCCTCGTATCGGCAACACCTTCATTCTGATGGGAGCAGCTTGGCTGGTGTCCCTGATCATTGCGATTCCCTGGGGCATCTACAACAGCACCAAGGTATACGGATTATCTGACCAGTCCGCATCCTTCATCTCCTATATCGGCTTTGCGATGCCGACGTTCTGGTTCGGAATCCTACTGCAGCAGTGGTTCTCTCTGAAGCTGGATTGGTTCCCCTTATCGGACATGCACACACGGGGCAAAGAAGGGGACATTGGTGATTTATTCATGCACCTTGTGCTGCCGATTACCGTTCTGGCCCTTGGTTTTCTGGTGTCTTATATGAAATATGCGAGAGCAAGCATGCTTGAAGTGCTGGATCAGGATTATATCAGAACAGCACGTGCAAAGGGTGTTAAAGAACGCAAGGTCATTTTCCACCATGCGCTGCGCAATGCACTTATTCCGATCATTACCGTTCTGGGTATGGATCTTCCTATATTGGTGGGAGGAGCCGCATTAACCGAGAGTGTATTCAACTGGCCGGGTATGGGCCGCTTGTACGTGCAAATGGCGACCCAGCGTGAATATTCAGTACTTATGGCCATAACCATCGTAACGGCAGTTATGGTTGTACTGGGCAATCTGCTGGCGGATATTCTGTATGCGGTAGTAGACCCTCGTGTCAAGCTTAGCAAGCAAGGAGGCAAGGCGGCATGAGTATAGGGCAATCACAACTTCCGACGGATTCATTGAAAGTGGAACAAGGGCTGCCGGCGGCAGAGCTTAAGAGACCTCCCGGTCCTTGGGTCATCCTGTGGAAAAAGTTCTCACACAACCCATATGCAATGAGCGGGCTTTTCGTTCTGCTCTTTTTCATCATTGTGGCGATTCTTGCTCCAGTTCTAACCAAATATAAACCAGACGCCATTGATATGATGTTTCCCAACCTGAAGCCCGGAGCTGAAGGACATCTTTTGGGGACGGACGAACTGGGCCGCGACATTCTCACCCGACTATTGTACAGTGCGAGAATTTCCCTGAGTATCGGGTTTACAGTAGCCTTTGCTTCAGTAGTCGTCGGTTCGATTGTCGGCGCAATTTCGGGTTACTTTGGCGGCTGGGTGGATACGATTTTTATGCGTATAGTTGACGTGACGAACTCCGTGCCTACGCTCTTCCTTAACATTCTGGTGCTGGCCATTTTCGGTTCAGAGGTTAAGTATATGATCCTCATTCTGGCCTTAACCAGCTGGATGAGCATTGCCCGTCTGGTCCGGGGAAATTTTTTGCAGCTTAGGGAGATGCAGTATGTTGAGGCTGCCAGAGCGATTGGGGTATCGAACTGGGGGATTATTTTCCGCCACCTGCTTCGCAATGCGAGCTTCCCGATTATTGTGAATGCGACTCTGATGGTCGGCGGGGCGATTCTAAGTGAGTCTGCACTGTCCTATTTGGGGCTTGGCATTCAATCTCCGGCCACAAGCTGGGGCCTTATGCTTAGTAATGCACAGGAATTTATGCTGATAGATCCGTTGCAGGCCGTATATCCAGGGTTGTGTATCCTGCTTGTGGTGCTGGCGGTTAACTTTATCGGCGATGGTATCCGGGATGGACTGGATCCCAGACAGCAAGTGACCAAATCCCGGAGGAGGCTGGACAAATGGCGGAAAAATTACTCGAAATCCGGAAACTGACCACCGGCTTTATCACAGAGAAGGGGATGGTTAAAGCAACCGACCAAATCTCCATTGCAGTGGATAAAGGTCAAACGGTGTGTCTGGTAGGTGAATCCGGCAGCGGTAAAAGTGTCACTTCACTCGCTATTATGCGGCTTATCGATTATGCAGGCGGGATGATTCTCGAAGGCAATATTAACTTTCACGGCCAGGATCTCGCTGCCAAGACGCAGGAGGAGATGCGGGTAATCCGTGGCAACAAGATCGCTATGATCTTCCAGGATCCGATGTCCACATTGAATCCGGTATTCACGATAGGGGATCAGATTGCCGAAAGTCTGCAGCTTCATCAGAATAAAAATGCCAAAGAAGCTGCGGAGATGGCTGTTGGCCTGCTGAAGCTGGTTGGCATTCCGGCACCGGAAATCCGGGCGAAACAGTATCCGCATGAGCTGTCCGGCGGGATGAGCCAGCGGGTGGTTATCGCTATTGCCCTCGCTTGTAATCCTGAGCTGCTGATCGCCGATGAGCCTACTACAGCCCTCGATGTTACCGTTCAGGCTCAGATTCTGGATTTGCTGCGCAAGCTTCAGGCCGAGCTTGGCATGTCCATTCTGCTGATCACCCATGATATGGGTGTTGCAGCTGAAATTGCGGACCGTATTGCTGTTATGTATGCCGGAGCGATTGTAGAAGAGGGCACGGTAGAAGAAATCTTTGATCATCCCAGCCATCCGTACACGATTGGTCTGCTGCAATCCATTCCCGGCTTTGAGGGAGGACGCGGCGGAGAACTGTATACGATAAAAGGAACGATTCCGCCCATTGGCCAGCTTCCGACAGGCTGCCGCTTTCATCCGCGCTGTCCGCATGCGATGGAGGTCTGCAGTATGAAGGAGCCGCCGGATTTCATGATTACGGATGATCACCGTGCGGCCTGCTGGCTGTTTCAGGGTAAGCCGGTTCAAGCTGACAACAAAGATGAGGTGAGACAAGCATGACGAATGACACGGCAGTCCAACCGATGATGGAGACAACCTCCACCGCTGAAGTTCTGGTGGAGGTGAAGAATATCAAAAAATACTTCCCGATAACTAAAGGTCTTCTTAACCGGACTGTGGGGCAGGTAAAGGCGGTAGACGGTGTTTCCTTATCTATCCGCAAAGGGGAAACCTTTGGACTCGTTGGTGAATCCGGCTGCGGCAAGTCTACCTTTGGACGCGTACTGCTCAGACTGCAAAGCGCTACTGGAGGAGAGGTCCTGTTTGGTGGCCAGGATATCCACTCTTTGAGCCATCAGGATTTGCGGAAGCTGCGGGAGAAGATGCAGATTATTTTTCAGGACCCTTTCGGGTCTTTGAATCCGCGGTTTCTGGTCAAGGATATTATTGGAGAGCCGCTGCGTATTCACCGGAGCATGTCGGCCAAGGAAATCGACGCCAGAGTCGTGGAGCTAATGGAGCTGGTGGGCCTCGATGCATCGCGGAGAAACCGTTACCCGCATGAATTCTCGGGCGGACAGCGCCAGCGGATCGGGATCGCACGTGCGATTGCGCTGAATCCGCAGTTCATTGTTGCCGACGAAGCGGTATCGGCACTCGACGTTTCGGTGCAGTCCCAGGTAATTAACCTGCTGATGAAGCTGCAGAAGGAGCTTGGTTTGACCTTCTTGTTCATTGCGCATGGCCTAAATGTCGTCCGTCACATCTCGGATCGTGTAGGCGTCATGTATTTGGGTAAAATGGTCGAAGTCGCAGAGACCGAGGCTTTATTCGCCGCTCCACTGCATCCATATACAGCAGCGCTGCTCTCGGCTATTCCCAAGCCGACGCCAAGACGGAAGCAAGACCGGATTGTGCTGCAGGGTGATGTTCCTTCACCGGCAAATCCGCCTTCAGGCTGCCGGTTTCACACCCGTTGTCCGATGGCCCAGGAGAAATGCCGCCAGCAGGAGCCGCAGCTTGAGGAGTTGCTCCCCGGCCGGATGGTGGCCTGCCATTTTCCGCTGGCCACTTCGTGATCCCGCGGATGCCTATGAAATCATAAATATGGCATGAAAAGAGGGGATGTTCCTGAAGCCGTTATCCGGCTGCGGAAACATCCCCTCTTTGATCATGCTTCATATGTAGAGTGAATTCATGCTAAGCTTAGGGGAAATGAAATCTTACAGAAACGATGGTGGCTATGCAGATCCAACTTGGAGAACAGACCTTACAGCTTCATATTCAGTACGGCAAACGGAAGAAAATTTCTCTGCAGATTGATATGGTGGGGCTTATTATTGTTAAGGCGCCTACGGGCACAAGCGAAGAGATGATTCGGAGTAGTGTACAGCGGCATCAAGAATGGATTCTGGAGAGTCTGCAGAGGAATGCGGCGGCCCGGCAGCTTCCGGCTCCCAAGGAGTATCAGGAGGAAGGGCGGTTCCTGTACCTCGGGAAGGAAGTTTTGCTGCATGAATTGATTGAGACCGGTGAGCGGGATGAGGAGAAGCTGAAGCTCGAGCTGAAGAAGTTCTATTTTACCAGTCTGAAAAAAATCGTTGCCGAGCGGATCACCCGGTATCAGACGGTGCTGAAGGTGAAGCCCAAATCTATTGAAATCGTAGAGTCCCGAACCAAATGGGGAAGCTGCAGCGCGGATAAAAAGCTGACCTTCAATTACCGGCTTGCCATGGCACCGCCCGAAGTGATCGATTATGTGATTATCCATGAGCTGTGCCATCTGCTGCATATGAACCATGACCGGTCCTTTTGGCGCCGTCTTGGAAGTGTAATGCCGGATTATAAAGAGAAGGAGGCTTTTCTGGCGCGGCAGGGTCAGTTTATGACACTTTAGCTGATAAATGTATTCGGGTGCTTGAGTTCAAGCTCCTGCAGCGTAACTCCCCCTTACTAGTACTCCATTCCACGGACCTTCGAGAAGATCATAGTATCTCTTAACGCTCCATCCACATCACATTTGTCGTTTCGGATGATGCCTTCCAGGGTGAAGCCCAGGCGCCCGGCCACCCGTGCGCTCTGCGTATTGCGCGAGTCACACCGGATTTCGATCCGGTTAGCGCCCAGCTCTCTAATCGCATAGTCCGTAATGGCATCTACGGCCTCGCTGATATATCCTTGCCTGCTGCAAGATGTCCGCACCCAATACCCGATCTCGAATTTGCGCGTCTGCCAGTCTATCCGGTGCAGCCCGCTGCTACCCACGAGTTGACCGGATTCCTTATGATATAGAAGCATTCTGAGGTCTTTTCGCTCCATGAATTGCAGATGCGACCGGCGGATGCTGGCCTCGGATTCCTGAACAGTCGGCGGAACTTGTGCCCAAGGCATCCATGGACTCAGTTCTGCAAGACTTTCGTGAACCGCCTCGTTGACAGCGGCTCCGTCTCCCCACTGTGCTGCACGAATCAGTAGACGATTACTTTCGAAGTTCTCAGGGATATTCAATAAAATTGGATTTATACCAGCAGGTCCCATGGTCTCAGCTCCCAGAAAATGTTACTGATTAACATAACATATGGTTTATCCGGTTTTCAATCGGATTGATTACAGTCTTTTTGCCTATGCCTATAACATGCATGTCTAAAGTTGTCAATACGCTAAAGGATACCTAAAAGTACCCGCTGGTGTTATTCACAATGAATGGGATGGGGGTTATCTTATATATAAAGAAATGTTCTTAATTAAGAACCAGTAAAAAAGCTCCAATCGGTGCTTTTTAGAAGCACGGGGAGGCTTTTAAATCAGGTGGGGGCCTTACCATGAGCGCGATCGCCGGAATCTATCCATTGCAGCATGAACCTCTGGACCCGGAACTGGGGCCAGCCCTAATGCAACAGCTTGACCGCTATCCCGCTGATGAGCTCAGGACGTGGCAGAGCAAAGACATTTTCCTAGGCTGCCTGTCCCAGTGGGTCACGCCACAATCCCTCGGAGAGACGCTTCCCTTTTATGATGCTGAGCGGAAACTGGCTATTACGGCTGACGCAATTATTGATAACCGGGAAGAGTTGTTCGAGCGGCTTCAGGTGCCGCGGGGGGATAGAGTCTCTATACCGGACAGTCTTCTTATTCTGCTCGCCTATGAGAAATGGGGCGATCAGGCACCGGTTTATCTGGTCGGTGACTTTGCCTTTATGATATGGGATGAACGGAAGCGTGCGCTGTTCGGAGCCAGAGATTTCTCCGGGAACCGGACATTGTACTTCCTTCGGTCCAGGGGGCTCTTATCTTTCTGTACCGTCATTCATCCACTCCTGTCGATGCCAGGGGCGGACCGGACCCTGAATGAGGGGTGGGCCTCCGAGTTCCTGGCGATCCATACACGGACAGATGTCTCGGACCTATATTCCACAGTCTATCAATCCATCGAACAACTGCCGCCGTCCCATTCTATTTCCGTAAGCGGCGGAAATATCTCGTTCTCCCGCTACTGCACTCTGCAGGCTCCACCCGAGCTGCGGCTGCGGTCAGACCAGGAGTATGAGGAAGCCTTTCGTGAGGTGTTTGGGCAAGCGGTCCGGGACAGGCTTCGGACACACCGCGCAGTTGGAGCTAACCTGAGCGGGGGGCTTGATTCCGGCTCGGTAGTCAGCTTTGCAGCTGCAGAGCTTCGCCGCCAGGGCCAGCCGTTACATACCTTCAGTTCCTATCCGGTGGATAACTTTGTCGATTTCAACATCGGCAAACGTGTCGCCGACGAGCGTCCCTATATTCAGGAAACCATCGATCATGTGGGGAATATTCAGCCCAACTTTTTGAATTTCCCCCATCTGAGTCCTTACAATGACATTGATGAGTGGCTGGATATTATGGAGATGCCTTATAAATTTATCGAAAATTCTTACTGGCTAAAAGGGATCTTTGAACAGGCGCAAATGAAGAACATTGGCGTGCTGCTCAGCGGACAAAGAGGCAACTGGAGCATATCCTGGGGACCTGCGCTGGATTATCAGGCCAAGCTGATTCGTGAATTCCGCTGGATCTCCTTTTACCGGGAAAACCGGAAGTACAATGAGTCGATGGGTGCAAACCGCAAGAAGGTATTTCAAATTGTCGGCAAAAAAGCCTTCCCGGCCCTGACCCAGCTGCTGCCGGCTAAGCAGCACGAAGCCCCTCCTGATCTGATTCACCCCGATTTCGCGAGGCGTACAGAAGTGGAGGAACGGCTTAGGGTGCTGGGGATAAACAGCGGATCTTCCCAGACCATCTATGATATCCGGCGCAAGCATTTTGAACAGCCGCATGTCTGGAATGTGAATGGTACGGTAGCGACAAAGCTGTCGCTGAAATACCGGGTGTGGGATCGAGATCCCACGAATGATCTGCGTGTTATCCGCTTTTGCCTGTCTGTTCCGGAGAGCCAATATGTACAAAATGGGGTGGATCGTTCACTGATCCGCAGAGCGATGAAGGGATTACTGCCTGATGAGGTGCGTCTGAACCGGAAGCGGCGCGGCGTTCAGGGGGCGGACGGGATTTACCGTATGCTCCCGAAATGGGAAGCCTTTCTTCAGGAGCTCCGGGAGATGATCAAGGACCCTCGCACCTCCGCCTACCTTAATAATACCGGGCTCGCCGAATGTTTGAATCGGCTGGGTAGTGAGCCCGCACCAAGTATGATTTTCAACTCGGATTTTCGCCTTCTGACACGTGGACTTGTGTTTTATCGTTTTCTGAAGCGTTTGTCCTGAGAGTGCAATGCTTGAAAGGGGGTGAAAATATGAAAAAGGAATACAGCAAGCCTGCTTTGGAAGTACTCGATGTGAAAATGACTATGGCTGGACCTGGTGTCGCCATCGTTGATGCCTTCCAAGATGATCCGGATGAAGTACAACACTACTCCTAGGATGGTTTTGGTTCGATTGGCCCTAGTCTCCCTTTGCTTGCTGAGGGGGACAAGGGCTATATTTTACAGCAATACCCCGAAACCGGGCAAACCCGAAGATATGGAGTGGATCATATGGCGAGTACCGTTCAAGGTTTGGCTTACAAAGCGTTTGGTCTGCAGATCCACAGCGAATTCCCTTTGCCGGAGCTTCCTATTACCAGTGAGCCGGGGCTTATAGGCAGCATATCGGTCATTGAGGGGGATCTGAAAGACCGCTGGGAAGCTATACCGAAGATCACGCGGAGCCTTGGGGTATCCGGGCATGAGGTTATGTTCGAGGCGAAGGATACAGCCATCTTTGCCATTCAGGACGGCAATACGATTACAGTATCACCTGTTTCAGGAGCAGATCCGGATTGTATCCGTCTCTTCATCCTTGGCAGCTGCATGGGGATTCTGCTGATGCAGAAACAGATTCTTCCGCTTCATGGAAGTGCGCTTGTTATAGATGGCAAGGCATACGCACTGGTTGGGCGTTCAGGGGCAGGCAAATCAACGCTGGCCTCGTATTTGATGGATCAGGGGAGTCCGCTGATCAGTGACGACGTTATTCCCGTTATGGTGCATAATGGTTATCCATTAGCCGTTCCAGGTTATCCGCAGCAAAAGCTGTGGCAGCAGAGCCTGGACTATTTGGGAATGAATTCGTCCCTCTACCGCCCGCTGTTTGAGAGAGAAACCAAGTTTGCCGTACCGGTGCATGACCGCTTTTACGGTGAGCCATTGCAGCTTGCAGGCCTGTTTGAATTATCTGCCGCCCCGGAGGCTCCGGTCAGCCTGCAGACGATTAACGGTATGGAGCGGTTTCACACCTTGTACAATCATACTTATCAGAGAGCAATTGTCGACCGGATTGGTATCCGTGAATGGCATTTTGGAATGCTGGCTTCCTTCGTGGGACGGCTGCCGATGTACCGGCTGACCCGGCCGGAGCAGGGCTTCAGTGCTCCGCAGCAAACCGCACTTATTCTAGAAGCGTTGCAGCAGCATCAAATGAAGGAGATGAATCCATGAATATGAATACTACAGAGGTCCTATCGCTCGAATCCGTGCTGGTACAGCGCGAGGGGAATATTGCCAGCGATATGGACGGCGAGAAGGTCATGCTGAATGTAAAGAATGGCAAATACTACAACCTGGGTGAGGTTGGCGGGGAAATCTGGACTGCGCTGGCGTCGCCTGTAACCGCAGGCCGGGTGGTAGAGATCATTCAGGAGAGCTTTGAGGTTCCAGAAGAGATTGCCCGCCAGGATGTGTTTGCTTTTTTGCAGAGCCTGCTGAATGAGGATCTTGCGGCTATTGTAAGCCAGCCATGATTACCTTGCGGCGCATTCGCTTACTGCTGACGGTGGACAAAGCCGCCTTGGCGCTCCTTCCCGAGGCGCTTTGGAGGCTTTTTCTCGTTCGGATCCAGCTGTTGTTTCCTTTTGCCAAAACGGCTTCCCAGCTGGGCATACAGTCTCTGGAAACCCCTGTAGTATCCAAAGAGAGCGATATCGCCCGCATTCAGCATATTACCAAAGCGATCCGTATCATGAGCCGCTATACGCCCTGGAAAAGCACTTGTATGGTCCGGGCGGTAGCCGGACTCCAAATGCTCGAAAAACGCGGGATCGAGAGCACGCTGTACATGGGAGTTGCCAAGGACAAGCAGGGCCAGATGATTGCCCATGCCTGGTTACGCAGCGGGTCTTATTATGTCTCCGGCGATGATGTGATGAAGGGTTTCGTGGTGGTGAAGAAATTCGCCAAAGTATTACATGCTGAGTGATCGAGGTGGGTCCATGCAAGCGATAATGTACTACATCCGGCAGCTTCAGCGCTTGTCCGGAGTCAAACTGTATCTAAATCTGCTCGGTATGGGGATCAGTGGCCTGCTGGAGAGCTCTGCCGTTCTGCTGCTGGTGCCCATGCTGGGCATGGCCGGCATTCAGCTTGGCGGAAAAACGGCAGGCCTCGACCTGCCTATGCTCGGTTTCATATCAGACCTGCCTCAGACCGAAGCGCTTGCGCTGGTGCTTGGCGGGTATGTATTCATTGTACTTTCCCAGAATCTGATCACCCGTTTTGTAGCTATCCGGAACGTCGATATTCAGCAGACCTACAGCCGGCAGCTGCGGTATGAAGTATACAGTGCATTGCTGCGGGCCGAATGGTCTTTTTTTCTGAAAAAACGCACCTCTGACCTGATCAATGTAATGACGACCGAGCTCGCGAGGGTGCTTGCGGGGATCAGCGCTTTCCTGCAGTTCCTGACTTCGCTGCTGTTCACACTGGTCCAGATTGGCTTCGCGTTCTGGCTGTCTCCCCAAATGACGCTTGCCGTACTGGTCTGCGCGGTTCTGCTGTCTTTGTTCTCCCGCCGGTTTATCCGCAAGGCGAAGAGGCTGGGCAGCCGGAGCTCCGAGCTGGGCAAGCAGTATCTGGCCGGGATTACGGATCAATTGAACGGCATCAAGGATATCAAAAGCAACAATCTGGAGGATTCCCGGCTGGGCTGGATGCATGAATTCACCGGTGAGGTCAAACAGGAGCAGCTGGATTATACGCGGCTGCGCACGAATTCCCAGCTGCTGTACAAAATGTCATCAACGCTGCTGATCGCGATGTTCATCTTCGTGTCGTTCCGTTTTCTGCATGTGGAGGGACCTTATCTGCTCCTGGTGATTCTGGTGTTCGCCCGGCTGTGGCCGACCTTCTCCGCGCTTCAGACACTGCTGGAGCAGCTTGCTTCCGTGCTGCCTTCCTTCAAGCAATTGCAGCTGCTGCAGGAAGAATGTCTGCAGGCTGCGGAGCATGGCGCGCAGGAATCCAGAGCTGTCGTTGCCCCTATGATGCTTAAGCATAGTCTGGAGGCGCGCAATGTGGATTTCCGCTACAACCCGCAAGAGCAGGAGTACTCGCTGCGCGGAGTGAACGTGGTGATCCCGGCTAACCGTATGACTGCCATTGTAGGACGTTCGGGTGCAGGGAAAAGCACGCTGGTGGACCTGCTCATGGGACTGATGCAGCCGGAATCGGGGGAGATTCTGGCAGACGGGCAGCCGGTCACTGGAGAGAGGCTTCTGCCTTACCGGCGTTCTATAGGCTATGTAGCGCAGGACCCTTTTCTGTATAACGCCACGATTCGTGACAATCTGACGATGATCAAGCCGGATGCCAGTGAGGATGAGCTATGGGAGGCGCTGGAGTTCGCCTCGTCAGCCGATTTTGTCCGTAAGCTGCCTCAGGGATTAGACACACTGCTCGGTGACCGCGGCGTCCGTCTTTCAGGCGGAGAGCGGCAGCGTCTTGTGCTGGCACGGGCAATCATCCGCAAGCCGTCCATCCTGGTGCTGGACGAAGCGACGAGTGCACTGGATACCGAGAACGAGAAGCGGATTCAGGAGGCGCTGGAGCGTTTGAAGGCAACAGTCACAGTCATCGTCATCGCGCACCGGTTGTCGACGATCCGGGGAGCGGATCAGATTCTGGTCATCGACCAGGGCCGTGTCATCCAGCAGGGAGTATTCAGCGGCCTGGCCTCCGAAAAAGGAGGCATGTTTAGCCGTCTGCTCAGCAGCCAGGAAGAGGCCATGTAAGGTTAGAGTGGTGTAGCAGGTTCTGCGTTCTAATGAAATAAATGGGTATAAAAAAAGGATACTTCCGCACAAAGTGCAGGAGTATCCTTTTTATTGGTGCGTTGAAAGGGAGTATCTCTATTTCACAGCCATACCGTGCGGCCATCGGCGCGGTATGGCTATTATTCCGTTCTGCCGCTAACCTTGCGCCAAGTCCACAAAAAAGGGCGCAAAGGGAAGTAGAGCACATGCAGCTTCTTTGGCAGCGGCAACGTCTTGGCATCTGCCGCATAAGGGTACAGAAAGCCGATGATGTACAGAAACTGATGCCAGCGCGTCAGGATCGCCGGCTGATAATATTTGTAATGGCGCTCTACCTCCGGCTCCAGGGGAGGATTGTGCAGGTTGATCATACGCGCGACATAGAAAAGCGCAAGCCCGGCAATCCGCCGCGCCTTGGGCCGCTCCGCGAGGCTGACCAGCGCAGGCTCAACTGGCGCAGCCAGCAGATCGGCAGCAAGCAGAAGCGCCTGTCCGCCGACATCGTTGTAATGGTACCGCCGCAGCAGTGCGGTTAGTTTGCCGGTATCGGGCTTTTGGAGCAGCAGCTGACGGATATCCAGCAGCCATCTCAGTCTCGACCAGCCATGGCGCGCGCCATGGGCCGCCAGAAAAAGAAATAAGTCTTCGCTGCCCAAATAATGGACATTCTGCCCGAAGTGGCTGCTCGTCCGTGCATGTTTCCACAGCTCGTCGAAATCCGGCTCTGTGGAGGGACCGGGACTGAGGCGCCAATGCACCTCCACCTTAATGCCTTTGTCCAGATGATTGAACGTGGTGTGATGCTCCCGCCATTTCCAGTCTCCCAGTATACTTTCGAAGTCTTCCTCCTTCACATAACCAAGGCGGAGAAGCAGTGATTCCGTTTCAGCCAGCTGTGCCATCGGTACGATAAAATCGAGATCACGTGAGGTGCGCAGCGAGATTTCGCCATACAGCTCCTGGGCAAGCACCGGTCCTTTCAGGAACAGGGAACGGATCTGCAGCTTCGCAAGCTCCTCCCCGATATAGCCCATTTCCCCGCTGAGCTGGAGCATTTGCACAGTATTTCTGCGGTACTCCCGTTTCAATCGCTCGGTTACCTCTCGGGGCACATGCTCTTCACGCATCCGGCTAAGTTTGGGATAAATATAAGGAAATACCCGATGATGCAGGGACAACCGTACCCATAGCTCCCAGTCGATATCCATGAACAGCTGTCGATTCTGTTTGGCGGTGTCATCGATGTCGTCCGTGTTAAGGACTTCTAATAGAAGCCGAAGCTCTTTGGAAAAGCTCTTTGTATCCAGGCCATACCCGTCATTCATAGGAGATCTCCTTACTTGAATTTGTAACGCTTCGTTCTGTATCTGTTCGGTTTAAAGAACGCACTTTGAGCGTACCATCGAAACCTGAAAATTGTCAATTTCCTGAACTATAACATGAAGATAGACTATTGACGCAGTCAAGGTAGTTGGTAGACTAGTGAGAGTGCTCGGATCAAAGAATACACAAATGTGGGGGAAGAGCGAAAGAGATGGTACTACTAGGCGCTATAGTTAACGGTATTGCGATTATTGCAGGAACACTCCTGGGCAAGCTGCTGCAGCGGATTCCGGAGAGTATGAAAAACACAGTGATGCAGGCGATTGGCCTTGCCATTATTGTTCTGGGGATTCAGATGGGCTTCAAAAGCGGAAACTTCCTGATCGTCATCCTGAGTCTCGTCATCGGAGCTGTGGCAGGTGAATGGATAGATCTGGATGAGAAGTTCAACCGGGTAGGCGAATGGCTGGAGCATAAGATAGGTTCAGGTGAACAAGGGAGCCTGTCCCTTGGTTTTGTCACCGCAAGTCTGTTGTTCGTGGTGGGGGCAATGGCCATTCTGGGCGCACTCGACAGCGGGATGAAAGGGGATCATCAGATTCTGTATACCAAAGCTATCATGGACGGATTTATTTCCATTATACTGACCTCAACTTTGGGAATGGGTGTCTTGTTCTCTGCGATCCCCGTTTTTCTCTATGAAGGAGCCATTGCCCTGTGTGCTACACAGATTACCCGGTTCGTTCCCGATGCCTTGATGAGCAGCATAATTACAGAGATGACAGCAGCTGGCGGGGTGATGATCATGGCTATCGGCCTCAATCTGTTGGGGATTACCAAGATCAAGGTGGCTAATCTGCTGCCGGGCATTCTGGTGGCGGTGTTGCTGGTGGCGATAATGTACGGGTACGGGCAGTCTGTTTGAAAAGTAGAAGAACCGCCGCTTAGAGATCCTTTTTCAGGTAATAGTGGCTGAAGCCTCCGGCATTGGGAAGGGTCCCGTACACCTCGAAACCGTGTTTCAGGTAAAAATCCAACGCTTGAAAGCTTAAGGTGTCCAGCTTGATGAAATCGCAGCCTTTGGAACGGGCGAGGGATTCAGCCTCTGCGATCAGCAGGCTTCCATAGCCGGTTTTGCGGCAGGCCTCGTCCACGAACAGGTAGTGCACCTCCAGCCAGTTCCAGCAGATTTCACCAGTGAGGCCACCGTAATTCACGCCATCCGCATTTTTTAGAAACAGCTGTACTTCCTGGTACCTGTCTTTTAAGGAATCAGGGAAATGCCTCCAGTTAAACTCTCTCATTTTGTCTGATACATAGGTTTTGTCGGCAGGGAGGGATGTCTGAGAAATAAAAAGCTCCATGGTCGATACTTCCTCTCGGTTCGGATAGAAGCCTGTTAAGGGCTCAATATCTTGAGCTTAGCATATCTCTGCCAGGACTTCGTGCTAAAGTTTTCTTTATAGTTGTTGAGTACCGCTGATCTAAATCAGTGAAAGGTCATGATGGGAGCATAAGTGATGAACATTCAAAAAACTCCTGGAAGGATGTGAGGAAATGATAAATGCTATACGCGGGATACCGGGGGCCGAGTCGTGGTCAACGGTAGAACCCGTGCTGAAAGGCTGGTCGAGTGACCGGAAGTTTTATGTCGAGGATCTGGCGGGGCGCAGATTGCTGCTGAGACTCTCACCGGGTGCTTCGCTTGAGTGCAAACAGCGGGAATATGAAGCGATCCGCAGCTTTAATGAATTGGACTTCCCGATGTCCCGGGCTGTTGATTTTGGGAGTTGCAGCAAGAGAAGCTCCCCCACTATGAAGCGGAGATGCAGGCCAAGATTCTCTCAAGGATCAAGGAATACGAAGACTGCCCGTACCACCTGGAGGGGGATCAGCAAGTAATTGCCTTCGTTCGGCAGAACAGATTTACACGACTGAAGGAAGGATTGGCGTTATAGATTTCAACCGCTGGGACATTGGAGATTATGCGGAGGAATTCTATAAAATACAGTTCTTCGACAGGGAGCAGAGCATCCCTTTTGCTAAGGGCAAGCTGGAGGGCTATTTCGGAGGGCCGCCACCGGAGGATTTCTGGAAAAGACAGGCGCTGTATGTGGCGTATACCTCGCTGTATTCCATAAAGTGGTCGATTCCCTACGGCGAAGCCGACATTCAGGACATGATGGAACGCTGCCGACTCGCTCTGAAGGACTATGACCAATTCCGTAGAACGATTCCCGGCTGGTACCGGGAGTAGTCGGCTAGACAACCAATGTCACAAACTACAGCCGGGCGAACCGCTGCTCGGTTTTCTGCAGATAGTGTTCACGCGCTTGCGGGCTGCGTCTCTCCATACTGGTATAATTGTACCAGCGGAGTTTGTGGATACCCATCTTGCGGAAGGTGCCGCGGAAGAGAACTTTGGTGACGGGGTTGCCGAAGAACCATCGGTAGATCGTGTCCGGAGTACTCATCACAGTCAGCAGGGAGACGCCTGTAAGCTTCGGCAGCAGGTGGGAGAACGGCCGTCCCGGCTTCGGTTCATGATAGATTGTCCCCTTAACAAATACTTTGTCAAGAAAACCCTTCGTAGTAGCGGGCATACATTCCCACCAGATTGGAAAAATGAAGATCAGATGATCGGCGGCGATTATACGCTTCTGGTAGTCAGCGGCAAGCGGGTCAAGCGTCTTTCCCTGTCTCCAGGCGGCAAGCTCTGCAGCAGAGATCACCGGATTGAAACCGTCGGCATGAAGATCCATGAGATCCACCTCATGGTGGTTCAAGGCCAGACCGCGCATAACGGAAGCCAGGAGGGCGGCGGAATAGCTTCGGGCGTGAGGGATATTTGCGGAAGCTCCAGCCCCGTATGGATGATCGAAAATAATAGCAATTCTCATGAGCAGTACTCCTTTGGGTTTATTGTTTCGTGAATTACATTTATGTTTCTTGGATACAATAATATATGCTGGTTTCTATGGTGTCAATAATATTTCCTGGAAACTTTATTTATGTTCCGTTTGTTGCTACACTGGATTCAGCAAGTGCCACAGAATTTAAAGCGTAGGCTTTGAAAGTATTTTTAGGAGGGAACCCTGCTGTGCCTTATTCCCCAGAACGTGCAAGCATCACCTCTAAGCAGCTTCTCATTCATAATCTAATGGAGTCAGCGTCTAAACTTCAGAAGCATTTTCAAACGGAGGATGATGACGAGCGGCGTTGGATGATCCGCAATTGCAACAATCCTCTTGTCATTGAGTTTCTGCGGGAGTCTACGGTGATGATGCTGCATGTCATAGACGCAATCGGTAAGCTGGAGCCGGTCAATGGAGCCTCCATTTCGAAAGAGTTCGGCATTCCCAAGGGCAGTGTGTCAAAGGTCACCCGGAGGCTGCTGGAGAAAGGAATCATCAGCACGGAATTTTTGCCGGATAACAAGAAGGAAGTGCTGTTCCGCACGACTGCGTTAGGCCGGGAAGTCTTTGAGCTTCACCAGGCGCTGCACCGGCAAATGAATATTGGCATCCGGCTTTTCCTGGAAAGATACACTGAGGAGGAACTGTCCTTCATCATCCGTGGGCTTGAGGATACGATGGAAGCGACATGGACGGAACCGGAAACCATTGCCGCTAAGTTTGCAGGGCAGCATTCTGCCGCTGCGGAGGAGCCGTTGTTTACAGGAGAATCCCCGGAGCTGCAGCAGATTACAGCTATGCTCCGTCAACTGGATGAACGTAGTCTGAAGAAGGCGAAGACCATTCTGCAGGATGTTTTTTTCACTTCGTATTAATATTGGTGTAAAAGATTGAAATCAAGGAGTGCAGTACGGTAGAATTGCACTATACGACCAGCAGATTTAACCAAGAAGGGGATTGTAACGTTTGAATAATGAAGAATTGAATAACGGGCTGCCGGAGAATTACGAAGAACTGAAGAAGGCTGCCGGACGCTCTGCCGATTGGAGAGCGCGTCTTGAGGCCGTGGAGGAGCTTGGCCGCTTCAACCATAAACAAATTATTGATATTCTGAATCGTCTGATGATCAGCGATCCTGTATATACCGTCCAAGAAGCTGCATATGCGAAGCTAAAGGCCTTCGGTGAAGAGGTTACCGTGCCGTCGAAGAACAAAGCCGAGCTGTTCAGAGGTGTATCCAAGATTGTGCTGCGCGTCAAGAAGAGCCTTCCAAGGGACCATTCCTATGAAGAGTTCAAGGAAAAGCTGAAAAAGATGCGGATTGACGTCTATGATGCTTATGAAGGCGAGAAGGGCGAAGATTTTGACGCCTGGCTGCAGAAATTGTGGGCTTCAGCCACTAAATAGGTAAGGCCATAGAGCGGAGAGACGGGGAGGATTCCCTATCGCTCCGTTTTTTGACGGTTCTCAAAAACTAATCATGCAAAGGATGACAATATGCTTAACAATTCATCTACTGAATCATTAACACGCCTATTTCAGGAGTTTCTTCAGCTGTCTGCCGGACTGCGCCCGAACTACATTGCCAGCTTAGGGAGCGGGGGATCGGCCGGGGTCCCGGCGATCAGCGATATCGTACCGGCTGTGCCAGGGCTTTTGGAGGCCATCTACAGCCAGGTTTCGGGTACCAGCAGCAACGAAGAAGAGCCAAGTCTGATCGAATTCATTCCGGGCTACCGGCTGATTCATATTCAGGAGTATGCGCAGGAAATCCAGGTGCTGAGAAGTATTCTGGAAGAAAAGGGATACAGCGGCGGAGGAACCGTTCTGCCCATCCTGACCAACTACGGTAGTGATTTTATCTGCTATTTGCAGAGTGAGGACGGAACCGAGCGGATCTGCGACCTGCTGCATGACTACGGCGACCTGGTGGTAATGTACGATTCCCCGGAGAAGTTCCTGGAGACGCTTTGCGAATTTTACAAGCAGGATGTGTATTTTCTGGATGAGGAAGGCTATTTGGACTGTGATCTGGTTCTCGAAGGGGAAGTTGGCGCAGCACTGAATCCGTCGGCCAACTATTGGTCGGAATAATTTCCTGGCAGAAGAACACAGCGGACGAAAATTTCAATTCGTTATTAAAGAGGTTCAATTTATCTCACGTATACAAAAAGCGGGTGTCTTCCATTTATAGGAAGACACCCGCTTTATTATTTATAGAAGCAACTTGCCGTGTTTATGCTATAGCCGGTGAAGCGGTTATTCCTGCGCAGCCTTTTTTTCCTGCTCCCGCAGTTCCACGCGCCGGATCTTGCCGGAGGCGGTTTTTGGGAGATCCGCGATAAATTCAATTTTGCGCGGGTATTTGTAAGGGGCCGTCCACTCTTTTACATGGGACTGCAGCTCTTTGGCCAATTCTGGTGTACCCGTAACATTGTCCTTCAGTACTACAAAGGCTTTGACAATCGAGCCGCGAATCTCGTCAGGACTGGCCACCACGGCGCATTCCTTGACCAGGGTATGCTTCATCAGGGCTTCTTCCACTTCAAACGGTCCGATGGTATATCCCGAGCTGATGATGATGTCATCGCCACGGCCTTCGAACCAGAAGTAGCCGTCCTCATCCTTGTGCGCCCGGTCTCCGGTGACAAAATACTCTCCATGCGAGCAGTTCACCTTGCGTTCAGGGTCTTTGTAATAGTTCTGGAACAAGGCTGGCATGCTTAAGTGTACGGCAATATCTCCAACGACTCCTGCAGGCAGCAGGTTCCCTTCTTCGTCAATGACCTCGACAAGGCCAGGAGCTATGGATTTGCCCATGGAGCCGACGCGGATCGGTTCATCCTTGAGTGCCGCAATAATCAGCGTGCTCTCCGTCTGCCCGTAGCCGTCGCGGATAGTAATATCGAAATGCTCCTGGAAGGTGTTGATGACCTCCTGGTTGAGCGGCTCACCTGCGGATACGGCGCAGCGCAGCTTCGACAGATCATAGTGCGGCAGACCTTCGGTCTTGGCCATTAAGCGGTATTCGGTAGGCGTACAGCATAATACCTGAATTCCCTGATCCTGCAGCAGTTGCAAATAACGTTCCGGATGGAAAGGCCCGTTGTAGACAAAGCCGGTTGCGCCGTTGCCTAGAACAGTGAGGAACGGACTCCAGATCCATTTCTGCCAGCCCGGTGCGGCTGTAGCCCAGACAGTATCGGACTCACGGATATCGAACCAGAGCGAAGAGACAATTCTCAGATGTGCGTAACCCCAGCCATGCGTATGAACCACAGCCTTGGGATTGCCGGTTGTTCCCGAGGTATAAGCCAGAATTGCGATATCATCGCGGCGGCTCGCTACAGCTGTGAAACTCTCCGGCTGCCCATCCATCAGGCCCTCCAGATCAGTCCACCCGCTGCCAAGTACTTCTTCACTCCCGCCAACCGAGAGACGGTAATCAAGTGCCGGCAGATCATCGGTGATTTTATTGACTTCGCCGGTCACTTCAGACCAGACAATGACCGCTCTGGCTTCGGAATGACGCAGCCGGTAGGCCAGATCCTTGGCCCGCAGCATTTCGGAGGAAGGAATAACAGCGAGCCCAAGCTTTAGGCAGGCCAGATAAATGACATAAGCGATAATCCGGCGCGGAACCATAACAAGTACACGGTCACCTTGCTTCAGGCCTAGACCGGATAGCCCGCCGGCAAGGCGGTTGGCCTGCTTCATAAGCTCACCGTAAGTGATTTCTTCGTAATTGCCGTTCTCTTGTAGCCACTTAAGCGCAATCTTATCGGCTGGATGATGCTCCATTTCCGAAGTGAGATTGTAGAATTCAGGTGCAATCCAATGCTGATTGTCCAAAATGAATCTCTCCTAATATAAACGTGATGTTTTTTCAATAGGTATAGTATAGCACGTTCTCCTAGTACCAGGTGCTAAACTGGAGGGGAACAGTAGAGAATGTTCTGTGACTATTTTTGGCTATCATGCAGAAATGTATAGGCCCCAGAAAGGAAGAGCATCATGGCACTACGGTTTCAAAATAGTCGCAATCCCGATTAGGGAAAGGCTTATGGGAAATTATACAAAATTGAAACAACTTGTCCAGGGCAACCTTCTATAATAGTGGAAAAAGCCACCAAGCGGCGGCATGGCTTGCTCCCTCCCTAATCTTTTGCTTACGATTATACCCAATACCATTAAGGGTAAGCCAAGCAAGGAACCTTCAGCCGCTAACCGGCAACTATCCAGAAAGCAGGAAGATGACCATGAACCCTACAGCCTTTGAAGAGATTTATACCATTATGGAAGCTTCTTTTCCTGTCACTGAAATCAGAACCTTCAGTGGACAAAAGTCGTTGCTCAGCCATCCTCATTACCGGCTGCATACCGAGCTGGATACGGAGAACCGCATTCAGGCCTTCCTGGCCGCATGGGAATTTCCAGAGCTGCGGTTTGTCGAGCATCTTGCGGTCAACCCCGAGATCCGCGGAGGGGGGATTGGCAAGAAGCTGATGCAGACGTATCTCGCCCTTACGGACAAGCCTGTTGTGCTGGAGGTGGAGCCACCGGAAAATAAGCTTGCAGAGCGCAGAATCGTCTTTTACGAGCGCCTGGGCTTTCATCTTAATCCTTTTGATTATGTGCAGCCTCCGCTGCGCGAGGGGCAAGCCGATCTGCCTCTGAGAATCATGACCTATCCCCGGCAGGTGACGCTGCAGGAATTCCGGATGTTCCGGGATATCCTGTATACCGAAGTCTATAATATCCCGGTTCCTGGCCGCCGCCGGTAGCATTGGGATTACCATGAGCTAGGCCACAGCCCGCACTATTCATTATGAATAGGCGGGTTTTTTCTCAAGAAAAACGGACACTGGCTTGGAATTACTTCTTTACAATCACGATACAAGTTGGAAACAAGTTCATGATTAAATGTATCTATAGCAAGGAACACACAAACGAACTTACAAGGAGACGATTATAATGAAAAGCAAAAAAATGATCATAGCAACCATGGTATTCGGAATGGCAGTTACAGGCTCGGCGGGGGTATATGCAGGAACCAACATGCAGAAGATTAGCGCGTATCTGAATCACAGCATTGGATTTACAGTAAACGGAGCCGCATACACTCCGGTAGATAATAATGGCAAGACGCTTGCACCAATCACTTATAATGATACAACTTACCTGCCTGTCCGGGCGATGGCGGACGCGCTCAAAGTGCCGGTAACTTTCAATCCTTCAACCAATCAGGTCATTCTGGGTTCATCAGCGGGATCAGCAGCACCGGGTAACGGTTCAGCGGTTACTTTGGCCACCATCCAGTACAGTGCCGCGCAAAAAGAAGCCATCACCAAGGCATTCTCCGCCTTCCAGGGCTTCGAGACCGCCTATGCACCGATGCAAATGATCAGCGGAGACGCCTTCCAAAAGGCTGCCGAAGGCTCCGATGGCGTAAGATTCCTCTTCAGCCACATGAACGTAGATATCTCGCCGCGGGATTACTCCTACGAGTATGACGGTACTACAGTGAAGCTTTCGACTGGAGCAGCAGCCAAATGGTATACTCCTTCGGATATCCCGATGCTTACCTTTAAGCTGGATGACCGCTACGTCACTCTGAGCTCACCGGACAAAGCGCTGAGCAAAGCCCAGCTTGAGAAAGTGGCTGCAAGTGTAGCGAAACTGAGCAAATAACATTTTCTATTATTAAAGGTGAAACTGCGAGCAGCCCGCTCTATCCATAGGATAGGCGGGCTGCTCCATAACCTAACTTTGAAAAGAAAGCCGCAATCGCAGCTGCAAAAGAGACACTGCAGCTCCATATCCACGAAGAACAGCAGACAATAACCCCGTAGGTCTCCTCTCCAGAATTCAGGAGTCCTGCGGGGTTATCTGCTATTTATTTATTCGTGCCGTGCTGCTTGGTTGCCAGACGGGCTTCCGGTGAGCCTTTGCCGCGGCGTTTGTTTTTCTCCGCCTTCTTCATGTTCTCCTGAAACTTCTCCACGAACTCGTGAGTGTCCATTGATATCCTCCTAAAAGTTTTGTAAGCATGTGCTTCATCGAGTGACTTCGTACAAAACTCGCTTCGAAAGCATACGCTAAAAGTTTTGTAAGCATGTGCTTCATCGAGTGACTTCGTACAAAACTCGCTTCGAAAGCATACGCTAAAAGTTTTGTAAGCATGTGCTAAGTGTAGCAGCAGTATTTCTCAGACCTGCTGTTACTGTGCCCGCTTTTGCGGAGGATCATTCCTGGCGGGTCAGCGTCTGGTCCGGGGAGGCTCCATACAGAGCCAACGCCTTCAAAGCGGATTCCCGCATGCGTTTTTTTAGCCAGTTCCCTTCAACAATTCGCACCCGTTTGCCCAGAAAGCGCATTTTGGATAGCACATATTCACCTTCGTTGCCCAAGTAGAACAAGGAGATGTAATAGGTGTCCTTGTCCTCGTCATAACGGACCTCCTTCTCGAAGCAGGAAAAGGCATAGAGAATCCTCGACAACTCCCGGTTGTAATTCGGAAGGACCTCAATCACGGCGCTCTGTCTGCGGCTCTCCAGAATTCGGTGGATCTCGGCCTGAGTCGTGCGGACAAGCTCGGGTGCAGCCGGAACTTCGCATACCGATGTTATTTTCTTCAGTCTGATGCTCATGAAGTCCCGGCGCGTCCAGCTGTACCATAGCAGATACCATTCCCGTTTGACCATGGAATATTCGAGACGGTAGGGAAGGCCGGACTGTTCCGGACCGGGGTGCCCGTTGTTCGGGCCGATGCTCACCTGTATGCCCTGATGGTGTTGAATACTCCGGCGAAGCACACGCACCAGCGGATGATAGACCTGTACTTCTGCAGTCGAAGCCTTATGGATCAGATCTTCAGCGAGATTCAGAGGAGCCTCTCCCTCCAAAAGGGTCTGCAGTTTATCAAGCGTCACCCCGGAAAAGGCGGCGGCAGCAGAGGGATGGTCCAGCATCAGCTTCAGCCAGGAGCGTTCATGGGAAGTGGAGAGAAAGACGCCGCTATCCTCCATCCGGGAGAGGATGCGGTAATTAAAGATTTTCTCAAAAGGGTTCATAGTAGTCCAGCATCTCCTTCCATTCCGCAATCAGCTCCTGCCGTAGCTGCCTCGGCGCAAGCACCTCACAGCTTGAGCCGAAGCTGCGCAGCCAGGGCTTGATTTCGGTCGTGCCGTTTACGGTAATTTCATAGATGAAAAAGTGCAGATCTTCCTCGGTTATAACACCCCACTGCCCTTGCAGCAGCACACGCTCCTTCACAAAATTACGGGCAGAGCCGCTGCGCTGGGGATTTAGGAATTTAGCCCTAACAGTAACGGGACGGCCGGTATCGATCAGCCAGCTTGTGGCGATCTGCTGCTCCAGCGCGGATTGCTCCGCCAGGAAAAGCTCCTCTGTGACGGCTTCGCCTTCCTCGATTTGTGTCATGCCCTCCATCCGGTACTTGCGGATGCCCATGTGCTTGCTGTGAGTGAGCAAATACCATCTGCCGTACTGATGATCGTAGACGATTTTGAGGGGCAGTGCTGTTTCCGGGCGGCCGCCGGATTCACGCTCGAAGAGCGGATTGGTGCTTTTAGCGGCATAGCTGGTGTCGGCTTTCGGCGAGAAGTAGAGAAACTGCACCTTACTGCGGCTTTTGATGGCTGCCAGAAGTGTGGACAAGTGGGCTTCATCCAGGATTCTGGAATAATAATGGTATTTGTATAAAAAGGGTTCGATGGCCTGTTTCTCCGCATCCTGCCGGAGCAGTTCTTTTTTCAGGCTGTTGCGGAGCAAATATCCCTGCACGGAAGGCAGCTGGGTATTCGCCATAATATCCACGAAGTCGAACAGATCCATAAGCTCCTCTCCGGTCAATTGCTTGACCAGATCATTATTCAGCCGGTAACGGTAAGGACGCGGACCGGCTCCCCGCACAATAGCCCCGACCTCCTGCAAATATTTCAGGTCGCCGCGGATCGTCTTTTCATCGGGAAAAGTATTCTCCGGGTCCAGCCCGCAGCAGCAGATGTCCAGCAGATCCTTTATGGCCAGCTCCTGGCCGCCATTCAGTGCAGCTAGAATCCGGGAGATTCTCAGACTTTCTGATTCCTTGAGCGACTTGGCCTGGAACAGAAACAGCAGCAGGGGGTCGGCGGATTCGTAGTAATTGAACCGAAGCGCATCGGTGAAGCCCTGGGCTTGTGCCTCCGGCGGCTGTTCCTGCAGGGTGGTTGCGACTTCCTTTAGCTTCTTCAGGGTTTTATCGAAGGTATGAACCGAGATGCCGAGACGTTCGGCAAACTGCTGACGGCTGTACGCACCGCTGGTCAATACAAGCATCCGCAGAAACTGAATTTCCTTATCAAAGCTTTCCTTGGCCATGGCAGCCTCCGATCATACATAGTAGACACCTAATTTCTATTGTACCAGCGGTGGCAAATGGCATGGACGGGATACTTCGCCTGTTAAGCGATCTGTCGCTGGTTCGACTCCAGCTTCCTTCTAATGAAGGAATAGCTCAGTGGTAGAGCAGTCTGTGCCTGTCCAATCTTGATTTCTTCGGAGGTTAAAATGTACACAAAGCGAGGCGACTGAAAGGGATCCTTCGTCTGTTACGGGAATAGAATTGACGGTGCCCCCAGGGCACTGACCGGCCTTTTCAACCCAATTCCTCGCTTTGTGCAAACCATCAAGCCGGTGAGGCGCCGGGACGGGTTACTTCACACTCCAACGTGACCAATGAAATATCCTGGGCAATACGGCAGGTTCGACTCCTGCAGATACACCTGTCCCACATTTTCCTCACCGGTATTGATGATTAGGAGGTAATGAACATGAGCTTTGCTTCGAAACTGTTTGGCTCCATGAAGCCACATGCCCTGAACAAGGAAGGGTATCCCGCTTATACGCGTCCTGTGGAAGAGCAGTATCTGCAGATGCTTTTGACGAATACAATGCATAATACGTTTTATGCGGACCAGCAGGAGCTTTTAGATCATGCGGCGGAGCTGCATCAGCAAATGGCTCTTGAACAGCCGGAATTTATGGCAAAAGCGCTGGTCTATGCCAGGGGGGAGGGGTTCATGAGACTGCAGCCGCTGTTTGGGCTGGCTGTACTATCCGGTACCCGTCCGGATCTGTTCGCCAAAGTCTTCATGAAGGTTGTGCAAATCCCGTCTGACCTGTCCGATTTCTTGACGATCCTGCAGGGGCTGGGACGTGGGGAGGGCGGCCGGGCGGTGAAGCGCCAGGTCAATCTGTTCCTGTCGGGAATCAGCGAGTACTGGGCGCTGAAATATAATGGCCGAGGCCGTGGCTACAGCCTTGGCGACGCCATTGCCACAGCTCATCCGAAGCCGACGGATCTCAAGCAGCAGGCCTTGTTCCGTTATTTACGCGGCCAGGAGGCCAATCTGATGCTACTGCCACAGGTGGAGGCGATGGAGAAGCTGAAGCAGGCCGTGACCGCGGAGGAGCAGATCGAGTGGATCGAGCGGGGCAAGCTTCCATACTCAGCCGTAACAGGAGCGATCCAGCCTTCCCGGGAAGTCTGGAAGGCGATCCTGTATCAGATGCCTACGTTCGCCCTGCTCCGCCATTTGAATACGCTCCAGCGGAGCGGCGTCCTCGACGATCAGCGGAATCTGGATTATGTAGTGAACCGGTTAGTGGATCGACAGGGGCTGCGCAAAGCGCGGATATTGCCTTTCCGTTTCGCGACAGCGTTCCGGCAGGTGCAGCAGCCTGAGCTTCGGGATGCGCTGAGAGAAGCGGTGGACCTGACGTTTGACAACCTGCCGGATATGGAGGGCCGGACTGCAATTTTTCTCGATATTTCCGGTTCGATGCAGGGTGACTATCTGGAGACCGGTTCCATATTTGCTTTGGCTTTGTATAAGAAGACTCAAGGAAAGTCGTTGTTCTGGCTCTTCGATACCGAAGTGGCCGATGCGAAGCCTTCCCGCCGGGACAGCATCCTGGGCCAGGCGGAACGGATACAGGCCCGGGGTGGAACCGATACCGGCGCACCGGTCCGCAAGCTCCTGGAGCAGCACATCAAGGTGGACCAGGTGATCATCATCACCGATGAGCAGCAGAACAGCGGCAGCCCATTCTATCAACAGCTCAAGCTGTACCGCAAGAAGGTGAATCCCGATGTTAAAGCATTTATTGTCGATATCGCACCTTACCGTCATGCAATGGTGCCTGAGCAGGATGAGCAGACCTACTATGTTTACGGCTGGAGCGACACTGTATTGTCCTATATTGCCCAGTCGGTGCAAGGATACAGTTCGATGACGAAGCAGTTAGCGGCGATGGAGATATAGGGTAAAAGGGGAAGCGCCGGAAGAGCAGAGCAGCTCATCTGGCGCTTCTTTACTGCTAAAATAATGTGCGGGTAGCTCCTTGAGAGTGTTCACAAGTAGGCTGTGGCCGGTTGCCTGCATCCTGTCGTATATGAAAACGCTAACCTTTAATTTGTATAGTAAACCTTTAGAATTTACCCTGTTTACACACCGGGCCTTACCTTATTGTTGAAATAGAAAGATGAATGCCCCAGGCCGGCCGATGCCTGAATCAACTGCGATTTGTCTCACAGCCGAAGCTCGGAACGGGCTGTTTTTTTGATAAGGCAACCTTTTGGCAATCATAGGAATGTACAGGTTCACAAGTCCTTAATAATCGTACTATTTGTTAGGAAACAGATGCCTTCCTTTTACAAGAATAGCCCAGCCGTTTCCTCTTGCGTGATATAATGTGGCAATCAACCTGTGTGAATAGGAGGGAGAGAGACATCATGCTGCTCCCCGGAAACTGGTACAAAAAGCATTTTAAAAATAATCTGTTCATGAAGATCATCCTGATCTTCTCCATTATAGCGGTGGTAACCACGATTACATTCTCCTACCTGATGTTCCTGCTGATGTCCCAATCTGCGGTACAGAGGCAGCTGGAGATCCAGAAGCGGACCGTGGAGAGCGTGAACAACTATATGCAGCATAAATACGATGCCGTGCAGACGATGATGCGCGATGTATACCGGGACAGTGAGCTTACGGCCAATACATCCTACTTGCTGGAGCATCCCTATCAAGATTATGTCACCTACAGGCTTGAACGTTATCTTAAAGAGAGCAACACCACCACAGACAGTGTGCAGTTTTTCCGCAACCAGATGGAAGATGATCCGGATATCCGCAGTCTGCTGCTCTACAGCTCTGCCAAACAGCAGCTGTATGTATTCAATGAACAGGAGAACTTCAATATTATCTCTACCAATGCGGCCCATTCGTTTGTGCCGGATGCTTTATATCTGGAGGAAGCCAGCAGTGTAACGACGCCGAATATCTGGGTCCGCAAAACGATATCCCTCGCAGATTCCCCCATGTTCTCCATCCGTGTGCCGATTAATGACAAGCAGTCGCTGCGGAATATCGGACAGCTGCTGGTGTTCTATGATGCGGACCATATCTGGGCGAGCATGGGTGACTACAAGGATGATTTCAAAGGCGATATTATCGTGCTGTCGGCAGACAATGATGTATTGTTTGACAGCTCAGGGACATTCTACGGTAAGAAATATCCTTATCCTGAGCAGATTGAAGCGATCTATGCCGACGGTGAGGAAGTGAACGGCATGCTGATTACGAAGCTGACGCATACCCAGGGCGGATTCACTGTACTCAGTGTGGTGCCGGAGGGGGAGCTTGCAGCGACTTACAGCGGTCTGCGCAACATGATTATTACCATTTGCCTGATCTGTATTCTGTTTGCGGTGATCACACCTTCGCTGTTTATCAGCAATTTTGCCACCCGGGCGCATAACATTATCCGCTTTACCCGTAAGGTGAAGAATGGGGACCTTGATGCCCGCATCACCGATGTGAAGGAGGACGAGCTGGGCCAGATCTCCAAAAGCTTCAATGATATGCTGGACGAGCTGAATCTGTACATCGACCGGGTGTTCAAGGCGGAGATTAAGCAGAAGCACAGCGAGATCGCTGCGCTGGAAGCAAGGGTCAATCCGCATTTTCTCTATAACACCCTGGAAGTCATCCGCATGCGCGCCATTTCACAGGGTGCTGCAGATGTTGGAGAGATGATCTACAGCCTGTCTGTTCTGTTCAAAAGCTATGTCCACCCCAAGGCGAAGCATACCCTGAAGGATGAACTGGAAGCCTGCCGGCTGTATCTGGAGCTGTTCCGCATCCGGTATAAGGACAAATTCTCCTATGAGCTCCATTGCCCCAAGGAGCTAGAGGGGCGGGTCGTGCTGAAGATGTCCCTGCAGCCCGTCGTTGAGAATTATATCCTTCACGGGATGCGGACAGACCGCAGCGATAACCATATCCGGGTTGATCTGGTCAAGGAAGGCGGGATTCTCCGCGCTGTGGTCAACGATAACGGACGTGGCATTAAGCAGGAACGGCTTGCGCAGATTCAGAAGGATCTCCTGGATCCGGACAGCTCTTCGCAGTCCTTCGGGCTACGGAGCATTCATGAACGGATGCAACTGCTGTATGGAGAACCGCACGGCTTAGCCGTAGCGAGCGAAGAAGGCCAGGGGACCACCGTGACCTTATGTTTTCCTGATCTGGGAGAGGAGGAGCCAACCTATGTATAAGGTATTTATCGTGGACGATGAGCCTTTTATTATTGAAGGGCTGTATGATATTGTCGATTGGGCAGGGATGGGAATGGAGATTGTCGGCCGGGCGGAGAATGGCCAGGAGGCCCTGGAGGCGCTCACGTCGCTCCGAGCAGATATTCTGATTACCGATATTTCCATGCCTCTGATGAACGGTCTAGATCTGATCCGTGCTGTCCGCAGCCTCCAGCCGGGGCTGAAGGTCATTATTCTCAGCGGGTATGATGAGTTCGGGTATCTGAAGGAAGGGATGACGCTCGGCATTGAGAATTATCTGCTGAAGCCGATTAATCTCGAGGAGTTCAAGGCTACACTTAGCAATACCGTGGAGAAGCTTCATATGAGCAGAGTTGAAGATGAACTGAACGCGCAGAGCATCTCTATATTAAGAGATAATATTATGCACCGCTGGCTCCGGGAACAGATTGGAGTGAATGAATTCCGTGAGCGGTCGGAACTGCTGGGCATCCAGCTGGACAAGCCGCTATTACTGGCTGCCCTGCTGCGGCCGGGCAGGGGGGCCGGCAATGCTGAATTCTTGAAGGCGGTTGCGAATGCCCTTGGGGACAGCAGCTCCACTATTCTTTTTCAGGATATGGATGGAGATGCCGTGCTTCTGCATGGCTTAAGCGAATACCAGCGCGGGAAGGAAGAGGTCGAACGCTGCCATGAGCGCCTGGTGAAGAGGCTGTCCTCCTATCAGCCGCTTTGCTTCTCGATGGGCAGTGTCGTGGAGACAGAGGGAGGGGCGGCACAGAGCTATGAGCAAGCGAAGAAAGCGCGGGAATATTTCATTCTGTTCCCGGAACGGACAGTGATCCGCTATGAGGAGATAGCCAGCCGCAGCGAGGCGGACGGGCGGGAGGTCACGCAGAACTGGGAGCAGGTGCAGAAGCTGATTCTGGCTAAGGACAAGGAAGCGCTGCTGCAGCGGATTGATGAGCGGTTCGAGCAGCTGCGGCATATGGAAGGCGTAACTCCCGAGGTTCTCCATGATTTCTCCATGGAATGGCTGATCCGCTTCAAAATGCAATTGAAGGAAATCAGACATTGCGAAGAACCTGAGCTATACCAGGAGGGCTTCCGCAGACTCCGCGAAACGACATCCATTCATGAATGGATTCAGATTCTGAAAGAAGCGGCGTCGCTTACGATTGACTTGTTGATCCGTGATGTGAAGAGTCCGGTCGTGCAGCAGGTGCTTAATTTTATCCATGAATCCTACGCTGAGGATGTTTCGCTGAAGACACTCGGGGCACAGTTCAACATCCACCCGGTCTACCTGGGACAGCTGTTCAGCAAAGAGGTAGGGGATACGTTCACTGAATATATCAACCGCTACCGGATTGAGAAGGCCAAGGAGCAGCTGCGGGGAACCTCGTCCAAGGTGCATGAGATTGCCAGGAATGTCGGCTACTGGGAGACCGGTTATTTCTATAAGCAATTCAAAAAATATGTGGGGATTTCCCCCACCGAATATAAAGGACTTGTGTAACGGCTGTCTGCCGGGCAAGTTCTTTTCTTTATTTTCTACATGATTTATTTAGTTTAGCTTCTGTCTGAAAATGCTTACATCAACTAAAGTTAAGGTAATCCTTGAAGGGACAAAGGCCGAACAGACCTTCACATGTCCTGCAGTTTTGAGGTGAATAAAGGGGAGGTTATAAAGAATGAGCAAGAAAAGCAAACGGTTGTCCCTATTACTGACATCGATGATGGCAGTCTCGGTGCTGCTTAGCGCATGCGGCGGTGGTTCGAACAATGCAAGTTCCAATGATTCGGCTTCGGGATCAAAAGGCAACTCGGAGAAGCCGGTAGAGCTGATCTGGTACACTATCGGTGCGCCGCAGAAGGACCTGGACATGGTTGTGGCTGAAATCAACAAATACACCAAAGAGAAAATTAACGCAACCCTGAAAATCAATATGCTTGATTACGGCGACTATTCACAAAAAATGCAGGTTAAGGTAGCCTCCGGTGAACCTATGGATATTATGTTTACCAGTTCATGGGCCCTGGATTATGTGCAGAATGCCCGCAAAGGCGCATTCATGGAACTGGACAGCCTGATTGATAAGTACGGCAAAGACATCAAGACTGCCATCGACCCGGCATTCCTGGAAGGCTCGAAGGTAGACGGACACAACTATGCGATTCCTGCCAACAAAGAGCTTCCGGCACAGGAAGTGTGGCGCTTCAACAAAGAGCTTGTGGACAAGTATAAGCTGGACATTAGCAAAGCAACCACACTGGACAGCATTGAACCTATGCTCAAAACCATTAAGGAAAACGAACCAGGCGTCACACCATATGCAATGGTGAAGGACTACATGCCGGTGCTGCCTTTCGACTACATTATCGAAAAAATGCCGATGGCCGTGTATCTGAATACAAAGGACTATAAAATCGTCAACATTCTGGAAAGTCCAGAGCTGAAATCCAGTCTTGAAACCGTACACAAATATTACAAGGCAGGTTACGTATCATCTGAAGTAGCGACAACCTCCTCCGTGGATGATCTCTACAAAGCCGGCAAATGGTTCATGGACCGCGCCACTACACAGCCTATGGCTGACAATCTGTGGACGGCCAGCTACGGCTACCCTGTAGTTTCAACCCCTGCGGGCGAATCCTACATTTATAACTGGTCCGTTATGGGTTCGATGCAGGCCATTTCCGCCAACTCCGAGCATCCGGAGAAAGCCATGGAATTCCTGAACCTGCTGAACACCGATCCTTATCTGCGCAACCTGGTCGACTCGGGTATTGAAGGCGTGCATTACGAGAAAATCAATGATAACACCATCAAGAATCTGCCGGAAGCGAAAAACTATGATATGCCGTCCTTCTCTCTGGGCAATATCATGATCAACTACCTGAACGAAGGCGATCCTGCGGACAAGTGGGAGCAGTTCAAAAAGTTTAATGAAGCAGGGATCAATGCTCCGTTGCTCGGCTTCAACTTTGATACCTCCAAGGTAACGAGTGAAATCGCCGCTGTGCAGAACGTGAAGGAAGAATTCTGGGCTCCGCTGATGACAGGAACCGTAGATCCTGACGAATATCTGCCAAAAGCGATTGAGAAATTCAAAGCTGCCGGACTCGATAAAATCATCGCAGAAGCACAAACCCAAATCGACGCTTGGAAAGCTGCGAACAACAAATAATTCATTCCCTTAAGGAAGATCGGGCGGGTGCCAAGCCTATAGCCCGGTCTTTTCTTTTACAGTTTAGGAGGGCTCCACGTGAAAATGATTGGCGGATTCATCCGAAATATCATCAAAGACAAGGTTATGCTGCTCATGGTCCTACCAGGCGCGCTGTGGTTCCTCTTTTTCTCCTATCTGCCGATGGTAGGGACGGTTATTGCTTTTAAAGAATACCGCTACAGCCGGGAGGGCTTCTGGGCAAGCATTTTCCACAGCAAGTGGGTGGGCTGGGATAACTTTAAGTTTCTGTTCACTACGAATGACGCGTATATCATCACCCGCAACACACTTTTATACAATGCCGTTTTCATATTGCTGGGGCTGGTGCTGTCGGTAGTTATGGCGATTGTGCTTGCAGAGATTGCCAACAAAAAACTGGCCAAGGTCTACCAGACCGGCATGTTCCTGCCGTACTTTCTGTCCTGGGTTGTAGTCGGCTACTTTGCCTTCAGCTTTCTCAGCTCCGAGAGCGGTGTGCTGAACCAGATCCTAGGCTATTTTGGAGCAGAACCCATCAACTGGTATTCCGAGAAAAAATACTGGCCGGTCATCCTCGTGCTCGTGTATCTGTGGAAGGCGCTCGGCTATAACAGCGTAGTCTATCTGGCCGCTATTATGGGTATCGACAAATCGCTGTATGAAGCGGCGATGATCGACGGTGCAGGCAAATTCCAGCAGATCAAGAACATCACGCTGCCGCTGCTCAGCCCGATTATTACGATCATGACGCTGCTGGCCATCGGAAAAATCTTTTACGCCGACTTCGGCCTGTTCTACCAGGTGCCCCGCAACTCCGGGACGCTCTACAGTGTTACGAACGTTATCGATACCTATGTCTACCAAGGCCTCAAATCTACAGGCGAGATTGGCATGAGTACTGCGGCGGGGCTATATCAATCCGTAGTCGGCTTCGTGCTTGTCATTACCTCGAACTATATCGTGCGTAAATTCAACAAGGACAGCGCCTTATTCTAGTCAGGGCGAAAGGAGTGAACCAGATGTCCACTATTGTCAATAAAAAACGTGATTTTCATAAGCTCTCCAAAACCTGGAACGTGCTGTTTAATCTGTTTGCCGGTGTTTTTGCATTACTGTGCGTATTCCCATTTATCTTTGTAGTCATCATTTCCTTCACGGATGAAGGAGCATTGGCCAGAGACGGCTACAGTCTGTTCCCGGCTAAATGGAGTCTGGGTGCGTACAAATATGTATTCCAGTCGGGAGATATGCTGTTGCAATCCTATGGGGTGACCATCCTCGTGACGGTGCTCGGCACACTGATCAGCCTGCTGTTTATTTCTTTTTATGCCTATGCCATTTCGCGTAAAAGCTTCAGATACCGCAATTTCTTTGCGTTCTTTGCCTTCTTCACCATGCTCTTCAACGGCGGGCTCGTTCCGACCTATATTATCGTTACACAGTTTCTGGGCCTGAAGGATACGATCTGGGCGCTCGTGATGCCGCTGGCGGTCAACGCCTTTTACATTATGATCCTACGTACTTTTTACAGTACCAGCGTTCCCGATGCCATTCTCGAATCCGGTAAAATCGACGGCGCAGGCGAATTCCGCATCTTCCTTACACTGGTACTGCCGCTCTCATTGCCCGGTCTGGCGACCATTGCCCTGTTCAGTACTTTGGGTTACTGGAATGACTGGTTCAATGCACTGCTCTACATCGATGATCCGAATCTGGTGCCGTTGCAGTCTATGCTGATGCGGATCGAGACCAGCATGCAGTTCATTATGCAGAACTCGACCAACAGCTCACTCAGCATGGAGGCGCTTCGCTCTATGCCGCAGGATACCTCGCGTATGGCGATGGTGGTGCTGGCGACGGGTCCGATTATTTTTGCCTATCCATTCTTCCAGCGTTATTTCATCCAGGGTCTTACGATAGGAGCCGTGAAAGAATAAGACCGTCACCAGAGAGGGAGTGGAGAGTATGACCTATACAGATCCAGACAGACCGGCCCGGGAACGGGCAGAGCATCTGCTGGGACAGATGACCTTGGAAGAAAAGGCTGCACAGCTGGTTCAGCCCTTCGGCTGGCAAGTCTACGAACATACTGAAGGGGAGATTACTCTTACTGAGGATTTTAAACGTCAGGTAGCAGAAACGGGCATCGGCTCGCTCTACGGCATGCTCCGCGCGGATCCGTGGACCGGAGTGACCCTGGCCAGCGGGCTGTCCCCGCGCCAGGGGGCGGAGGCAGTGAATGCGATTCAGCGTTATGCCATCGAGAACTCGCGCCTCGGCATCCCGATCCTGATCGGGGAAGAGTGCTCGCACGGCCATATGGCCATCGGGGCGACCGTATTTCCGGTTCCGCTGTCACTGGGCAGCTCGTGGAATGTGGACCTGTACCGGGAGATGTGCCGGGCGGTGGCACTGGAAACCCGGAGCCAGGGTGGAACGGTGACCTACTCGCCGGTGCTGGATGTGGTGCGCGATCCCCGGTGGGGCCGGACGGAGGAATGCTTTGGCGAAGATGCCTACCTGATCAGCGAGCTGGCCGTTGCCGCCGTGGAGGGGCTGCAGGGAGAATCGCTGAGCAGCCCGGATAGTGTGGGCGCTACACTGAAGCACTTTGTCGGGTACGGCAGCTCCGAGGGCGGCCGCAATGCCGGTCCGGTGCATATGGGCTGGCGCGAGCTGCTGGAAGTGGATTTACTTCCGTTCAAGAAGGCGGTGGAAGCAGGCGCGGTGTCCGTTATGCCCGCCTACCATGAGATTGACGGCGTGCCCTGTACAACGAATACCGCACTCCTGGAGGAGATTCTCCGGGGGGCATGGGGCTTTGACGGCCTCGTGATTACCGATTGCGGCGCTATCGAAATGCTGGCCGCCGGCCATGACGTCGCCGAGGATGGTTTGGATGCGTCGGTGCAGGCCATCACAGCGGGGATCGATATGGAGATGTCCGGCGTCATGTTCGGAGAACATCTCGTCGGTGCTGTCCGCAGCGGCAAGCTGGCGGTGGAGGTCCTGGACCGCGCCGTGCAGCGGGTGCTGGAGCTGAAGTTCAGGCTCGGCCTGTTCGAGCAGCCATACGCCGATCCGGAGGCGGCGGAGAAGTTCATCGGCAGCGCGAAGCACCGGGAGCTGGCCCGGAGGCTGGCTGCGGAGAGCATCATTCTGCTGAAGAATGAAGGCGGGACACTGCCGCTAAAGGTCAGCGGGGGCACCAGTGACGGCGTCCGTGCGAGCGGTGTAGGCAATCCTGGCAGCGATGGCCGCGTCGGTGCGAATGGTGCAGGCAACAGCGGCAGCAGTGGCGGCATCCGTGCGAGCGGCGTAGGCAACGGTAGGAGTGGCAGCATTTGTTCGAGTGGCGCGGACAACAGCCTGAGTGGCTGCGTCAGTTCGAGTGCCACAGGCAATTGCGGCAGCGGGAGCACCGGCAAGGTTGCGGTCATCGGCCCGAACGCCGATGCACCGTACAATCAGCTGGGGGATTATACCTCACCGCAGCCGCGGTCCAGCATCGTCACCGTCTTAGACGGTGTCCGCAGCAAGCTTGGAGCGGAGCGGGTGCTGTATGCCCCCGGCTGCCGGATCAAAGGCGAGGACAGGGAAGGCTTCGAAGCCGCCTTGGCCTGCGCCGCGCAGGCCGACACGGTGGTTATGGTGCTTGGCGGCTCAAGTGCCCGCGATTTCGGCGAAGGCAGTATCGACCTGAAGACCGGAGCGTCAAAAGTGACGGAGCATGCCTGGAGCGATATGGACTGCGGCGAAGGGATTGACCGGATCTCACTGGCCCTCTCAGGTGTGCAGCGGGAACTGTTCAAGGAAATTCATCAGCTGGGCAAGCCGGTCATTGTGGTCTATATCAACGGCCGTCCGGTGAGTGAGCCCTGGATTGAGGAACACGCAGATGCCATTTTGGAAGCCTGGTATCCCGGCCAGGAGGGCGGCCATGCGGTGGCGGATATTCTGTTCGGAGACGTGAATCCTTCCGGACGGCTGACCATCTCCTGGCCGAAGGATGTGGGTCAGCTTCCGGTGTACTACAACGGCAAGCGTTCACGCGGAAAACAATATCTGGAAGCCGATTCGCAGCCCCGCTACCCGTTCGGGTTCGGACTGAGCTATACGAGCTTCCGCTACTCAGAACTCCAGGTGGAGCCACAGGCAATCACGGCAGACCAAACCGCAACCGTACGGGTCACCGTGACCAACACGGGAGAACGGGAAGGCGCCGAGGTCGTTCAGCTCTACATTTCCGACGTGGTGAGCAAGGTGTCCAGACCCGCGAAGGAACTCAAAGGCTTCCGCAAAATCACGCTGGCTCCAGGCGCAGCGCAAATCGTGGAATTTGAAGTCGGCTTGGAGCAGCTGCAATATATCGGCCCGGAGGCTCAGCCTGTCGTGGAGCCGGGCGGATTCAAGGTGCTGGTGGGCCGTCATGTCAATGAGGTACTGGAAGCTGCACTCGAGGTAACGGAGGGTTCGCGTGGAACGGAGGGGTTACATGGAACGGATTAGAAGATTCATCCGCGAGCTGTCCGAGCGGCAATGGCTGGAGCAGCAGGCGCTGGAAGGCTGGGACATTCAGGCTTCGGTCTATACCGTGCCGGGTCAATATGACGGAATGCGGCCGTATACCGAAGGCGGAGATTTCAACCTGTTCCCGAGTGTGCAGGGAACCACCTACTTTTTTCGCCTTTCGCTTACGATCCCGGCAGAATGGCAAGGGCAGCGTACGGGGCTCATATTTGAGTCGGGCGGCGAGGCCTTGCTGCGGGTAAACGGGGAATCCCGCCACGGCCTTGACCGGAACCACACCTTTGTAACCCTGGAAGCCTCGCGGGACGGCCGGCCGCTGGAGCTGGAAATCGAATTGTTTGATCCCATTCCCGAGCCGGTGGACCCGCTGAATCAGCAGGCAGTCATCCAGCCGCCGATCCGGGCCATCCGCACCTGGCTGGTACGGGTCAATGAGCCGGTCCAGAGCCTGATGTATACCGCCGTCATCGTCCGCGATGCGGCGGTCCTGCTGCCCGAAGCGGATATGCGCCGCGCGCGGATGCTGGAAGCCTTGTACCGGGTGATGGACGAATATTTGAATTTAAATGAGCCTGAGGTTCGTGAAGGCAGTGCTGTAGCCGCCCTGGAAGAGGCGCTGCGTACAGATATTGCAGGGATTGGCGGCAACGCAGAAGGCACCATTCATATGGTCGGCCAGTCGCATATCGACATTGCCTGGCTGTGGCCGGCGCGGGAGACCGTGCGGAAGACCAGCCGGACCTTCTCCACCGTCAATGCCTTAATGGACGAATACCCGGACTATCAATTCGCCCAGAGCCAGCCGCAGCTGTTCGAATATCTCAAGGAAAACGACCCGGTCCTGTTCGCCAAGGTCAAAGAGCGAATTCGTGAAGGCCGGTGGGAGCTGGTCGGTGGCATGTGGGTCGAGCCGGACCTGAACATCCCGAGCGGAGAGTCCCTGATGCGCCAGATGCTCTACGGCCAGCGGTTCTACCAGAAGGAATTCGGCCAGACCTCAGAGATTGAATGGTTGCCGGATACCTTCGGCTACTGCGCTTCACTGCCGCAGATTATGCGGCATGGCGGCGTGCGCTATTTCATGACCACGAAGCTCGGCTGGAATGACACCAACGTATTTCCGTACGATCTGTTCCATTGGGTGGGCATTGACGGCACCCCGATGCTGTCCTACCTCAACCATGGGGTGAACGAAAATACGCTGCCGAAGGACGTGCATGAACACTGGCAATCCTTCCGCGAAAAGAAAACCCATAACGAGCAGATGCTGCTCTACGGCCATGGCGACGGCGGCGGAGGTGTCACCCGCGAGATGCTGGAATACATCCGCCGTGCAGACCTGATGGTCGGCCAGCCGGCCAGTACCTTCAGCAGCGCCGCAGATTTCTTCGCAGGCATGGAAGAGCGGCAGCCCAAGCTGCCCGAATGGCGCGGCGATCTGTATCTGGAGCTGCACCGCGGCACCTATACCACACATGGCCGCAACAAGCGGAACAACCGCAAGGCGGAGATTCTCTACCGTGAGGCTGAGCTGTGGCAGACCCTGGCCGCTCCTGCCATGAAGCCCGAGCTGCGCAGCAGCAGTGCCGAACAGCTGCATCACGGCTGGAAGCGGATACTGCTGAACCAGTTCCACGACATTATTCCCGGCTCGGCCATCACCGAAGCCTATGAGACTTCGGAGAAGGAATACCGCGAGGTATTCGCCCTTGGTGAGGCAGCGCTGCAGCCGGGGCTGGAAGCCCTGGCGGCTCAGGTCACAACAGCAGGCGAAGGCCAGCCTCACGTGCTGTTCAACAGCCTCGGCTGGGCGCGTGATGCAGTCGTTGCCATTCCATGGGCAGATACAGAAGCATCAGATAGGGAACCAACAGCAAATAGACAAACGGAAAATAAACCAACGGAAAATGAACGGAATATATCAGCATATGACGCGTCAGGAAATGCACTTCCGATAGATCTTGTGGCCGGTTTGTCAACAGTAGACGAGGCTATGGGCCCGACAACGGGTCAACAGACCGCTTACATTCATGTCCCCGCCATTCCGGCTATGGGGTATAAGACGATCTGGCTGAAACGCGGGGAACGGCCAACGCCGGAAAGCCCGGAAGCAGTGAATAGGCCGGAACGCACCGTCCTGAATGACCGCTGGGAGACCCCGCACTACCGCCTGACGTTCAATGAACGGGGCGAAATCACCAGCCTGTTCGACAAAGCGGCCGAACGGGAAGTGGTGCAGCAGGGCGGACGGGCCAACCAATTCCACTTCTTCCATGACCGTCCGACACTCTGGGATGCCTGGGATATCGACAGCCGCTATGAAGCCCAGCCCGCCGGCGAGGCCGAGCTGGTGGAGAAATACGTGCTTCACTCCGGCCAAGTCCGGGATGTGCTGAGATTCCGCTGGACGCTGGGCCAGTCGCAGATCACCCAGGATCTGATCCTGTATGCCCATGACCGCAGAATCGATTTCAAGACCCATGTGGACTGGAAGGAAGCCCACAAGCTGCTGAAGGTCGGCTTCCCGGTCGATGTGGTCGCAGACAAAGCGACCTATGAGATTCCTTTTGGCGCGCTGGAGCGTCCCACGCACCGCAATACCAGCTGGGAACAGGCGCAGTACGAGGTCTGCGGACACCGTTTTGTGGATGTATCCGAACATGGATACGGCGTCAGCCTGCTGAATGACTGCAAATACGGCTACGACATTCAAGGAAGCACGATCCGCCTGTCCTTGCTGCGTGCGCCGCAATGGCCGGACGCCACTGCGGACCTCGGCGTTCATGACTTCACCTATTCGCTCTATCCCCACCCGGGCGATTGGCGGAGTGCCCATACGCTGCGCAAGGCCGCGGAGCTGAATCATGAGGTGCAGGTCACCGCAGCCGAAGGGAAGACGGGACAGCTGCCATCCACCAGCGGTTTCATCCGCTTCAGTGGGCAGCATGTTGTGCTGGACACCGTGAAGCCATCCGAGGACGGTCAGGGCTGCGTGCTGCGGTTCTATGAATCCGCGGGCGGACGGGAAACCGTGACGCTGGGCTGGAACCAGCCGTTCAGCGAAGTGTACCGGTCCAATGCGCTGGAGGAGAAGCTGGAGCCTGTCGCCCATCACCCAGGTGAATTCGAGCTGCACTTTGCCCCTTTTGAGATCCAGACGATTTACGTGAAATAAACGACTATTCGAACAGAAGGAGTGTCCCTTCCTTGGAACAATTCAGATTACCGAAAATCCCGATGCCGAAGCTCGAACTGCCGCAAGCCGTACAGGAGGTGCTGGCTGAAGCGGAAGTGAAGCTGGCCCACCGGCCCAAGCTGCTGCAGCTGTTCAAAAACTGTTTTCCGAACACCCTGGAGACCACGACGAAGCGGATGGAGGATGGCACCACCTTTGTCATTACCGGAGATATCCCGGCTTCTTGGCTGCGCGATTCGGTGGAACAGGTCATCCATTATGTGCCGCTGGCCAAAAACGACCCGGATCTGCAGCGCATCATCGGCGGCCTGATCAAACGTCATATCCAGTACATCCACATTGATCCGTACGCCAATGCGTTTAATGAATATGCCAATGACTGGCACTGGAACACCACGGACGTGACCGAGATGTCCCCATGGGTCTGGGAGCGCAAATTCGAGATTGATTCCCTGTGCTTCGTGGTGCGTCTCGCGTATACCTACTGGCAGGAAACCGGGATTACCGACTTCTTCGATGCGGAGTTCAAGTCTGCCCTGCGTACCATCCTCGAGGTGTTCAAAAAAGAGCAGCACCACTTCGAGCAGTCACCATACCGCTTCACCCGCAACAACGGTATTCCGGAAGACTCGTTGCGAAATAACGGACTTGGCATGCCGGTGAACTATACCGGGATGATCTGGTCCGGGTTCCGTTCCAGCGATGACGCCTGTGATTTCCACTACAACATTCCCGGCAATATGTTTGCCGTTGTCGCCTTGCGCCAGATGCAGGAGTTTGCCGAGTGGGTCTTCCGGGACATGGATTTGCTGGCCGAGCTGAAGGCGCTGGAGTTCGAGGTGGATCACGGCATCAAGCTGTACGGGATTTACCGCCATCCTGAATTCGGGCCGATGTACGCTTACGAGACCGACGGCTTCGGCAATTACTGCCTGATGGATGATGCCGGCACTCCGGGGCTGATCTCCATTCCGTACCTGGGCTATTTGAAGAACGATGATCCGGTGTATCAGAACACGAGACGGTTTGCGCTCAGTACAGAAAATCCGTTCTATTATGAAGGAAC
>NZ_LVWI01000031.1 GCF_001909055.1 Paenibacillus helianthi | reverse complement strand
TCAAAGAGAACAGTTCGGGAAAGAAAAAAGGCAAGTCCAGTATTACCAAGCGTGGACGTGCAAGGCTAAGGGCCCTGTTGTTCCGGGCGGTCATGCCCATGGTGGCAAAGAACACGGAGTTCAAGGCACTGCACCAGTACTTTACGAAGCGAAGTCAGAATCCACTGAAGAAAAAACAATCCCTTGTGGCTTTATGCGGAAAGCTCATACGAGTCCTGCACACGCTCGGGACCAAGCACATTCCATACGATGCAAACGACGTTTTAGGGCCGGTACGTCAGGCCCAGATCCAGATGGCAGCTTAAGTAAAACCGAAATCACGTTTCTCACCGGAAGGAAAGAACCAAGACAAAGGAAGCACGGAGCAGCCGCAGGAATCATTTCCATAAGGGCAACGACCCTGTAAAGGAGCAAGAAACGGCGTCCACCTCCTGAGAGGCCGAACGAAGGAATGTAAGGGCAAAGACCCCGCGTGACATGGGAGGGTAAGCCGTCAGGAGACAGGTGTGGATATCCAAAGTGCGATCACAGAACGTATCCTTGGGTTGGGGATGAATCCCCCGCTCTCTATTCCCGCCATCGGCTTCACTAGAAAATAATGTCATCCTTACATGACTTCTCCAGCTCTCAATCTGTCTATGGCTGAAAATCTTAGAACGAGTGAGTAAACAAGAGTATTTATTAATTTATAGTGGGAGGTATTATTTTGAATTTAGATAAATTTATTGAAGATTACAATATACCAGTAACTATGAATCACGAAAACAGAGAATACTGGTTAGTAAGAACCCAATCTGGAGAATATTATGATGAATTTTTCCATGATGAATATATTGGTATAGGCTGGAACGAATTTAGTGATATTAATAGATTTTATTCTGTTGACCGTGAAACAATATTACAAGAAATAGAAACTGTATATTCAAAAGATGGTGAAATAAGTAAAAGTCCGCAACCAGGGAGAATTTATAGTTCAATAATTAGATTTTTATTCCAAATAAGGATAGGAGATGTTGTAATTATCCCCTCTCTCAATTCTTCACATCTTTCCTTTGGGATTGTTACTGGTGAGCCTTATACTTTTGAACCACAGGAAGTAGATATTGAATTCGGAGCCTGTCCTTTTTACAAACGTCGCAGTGTGACTTGGATAGAAACAGTTTCACGTAATTCATTGGATCCGTATCTTTATAGGATGATGCAAACGCATCAAGCTATTAGTAGAGCTACAAATTACGCAGATAAAATTGATAGATCTATGTACTCGTTTTATTTGAAGGGCACAACGGCTCATCTGGCTATAAACATAATGCAAGAGAATAAAATTCCAGCCTATGATCTTATATCTTATGTTGATTCTGTATTGAATATTATCCCACATATTGAAAATGTAGAAGATTCTGATCTTACATACTCAAAAAAGGATGTTGACATTAAACTCAATGTACAATCCCAAGGAATAATGGAATTCTTCTCGTCAAATATGCCTTATTTGGTTTTAGTGCTAGAAGTAGTAGTAGTTGGCTTTATGGGAGGAAAAGTTAAATTCAAAAGAACCAATAAAAGCGGGGAAAAAGATATTAGCAATGAATTCGAGCTTCAAAGTGATGGATACATGGAGAAGAGAAGAAAACTATTAAAGCAAAGAGACGATCATGAATTGGCTCTTCTCCAAGAAAACTATAAAATCAATGGACAACGCGTCAAGGCTGAAATTCCAAAGCTTGAATACAAAGAACCCGATCAGGAGTGATCGGGTTCTTTGTATTCATAATTAGAACCTATTTTAATGTATTTAAATATTATATAAAAACTAATCCCGGTAAATAAAATTAGTTTTAATGGTACCCAGAAGATAAAGCTCTTACTGAACAAAGGAAAACGACCAATAGTTAAGTCTTGAACAGCATAAAGAATGCCATACAGAGTCATAAATGTTCCTGCAACCGAGATATAATGAAGAGTTTTTTGCATTTTAGATTGGAACCTAACCCTAGCTTGCAAATTACTCCCCCCCTTTCTCTCAGTACTCATATTATGCATAACCGATTGGAAAAATTCAACAGGTAAATAATGAAATTAAAGCAAATACCCCGAAGCCTTTTTTCACCACTGGGGTATTTGCTTTGTCAACACTTGGGAATTCACTTTTTATCTGTGTATCCTTTACCTGCTTCCGGATTGCTTACAATCCCCAGCACCACCAAGATACCCAGGATCGCATTCACAGCCGCTGTTACCTCGTCATATTTTTCCGGGGCCAGTTGAAACCCAAAGATTGCTCCAATGGTCTGTACACCCAGCAGCACAGCTGCCGTCAAAGATACCCACAAGCCATAGTTACGCCATTTGCTATTCATGATTATTTAGCCCCCTTGGTCAGTGTTACTGTTTTGCTTACCTGATCCCATCCCACCGTCAACCCTAGAGCCTCTGCCACAGCACGCACCGGTAGATAAGCAACTCCCTCATCTAATACGCCGTCCTCAATTTTCTTGCCATCTACCTTTACAGTAACTTTAACATCCCTCTTCACAACCTCATCCTCCTTCAATTTATCTATAACGGCATACGCCGCTTTAACCGCTGATTCCTTTAGTGAATAGCCTTGTCGTAACGCAGATGTGCTCAGTCCAAAAGTCATTTGGAAGTGCGGCGCATCCTTAATGCTCTTAAAATCCCCGCCCCACTCAAAGCCCAGCGTCTTTGCCTCCTTCACAACTTCCTGCCAGTCAGATACCTTATCGCCGTCGCCGTCACGGGCGGTATCCCAGGAGACGCTGGAACCGTTTGGCAGCAGCAGCGCGAAATCAACGGCCAGACCAAAATTGTGGTAACTGGTCCTACCCCTGGCATTGGTTACGATCTGGCCGGGCTTGGTTCGTCCTTGGGCGTAGAGCGCGTCCTGCTCAGCTATTGTCCGCAGCCCTTGGGTTATTACTATATTGACTCCTCGGGCATAGCAGCGCTCAATAAGCGCAACCGTAGCCGCCACTAGCACCGGATGCAGCCCGACAAGCCGGACCTGAGATTTTAGCTTTACATGGTCTAATGTTAATGACACCTGTATCCCTCCTATGCTGATTGGTCATAGTCTGGATGTTCCGGCTTGGCCGGGTTGTTCTTACTCTTGTCCTCGCTGAGCTGTAGCAGAAAATCTTTCATAGCCTGTGGCCACGGCACACCAATAACACCGAAATTTTCAATGACTGATAGACCTTCTCGACCTGCGTAATAGAGAATTGCAGCTAATCGGAATACCGGCGCTCCAGGCTGCACCCAATCGTCAATTAAGGCAGCCAAGCCGACAACAAAAAGGACGGTGATCTTCCGAACGCCGCCCCAAAACATAATGTCGCTGCTGACTGTCTTAGTCTTAAATGCTCCTGCAACCCCACTGACGTAATCAGCCAGCATGAGCACAACTAGAAATTCTGTGACAATCTCCCGGGTACCTGAACCTACGGCAGCCGTGTAGACCGTAGTAACAATATTTTTAATGTGATTGAGCATTCCCCCTGCTCCACTCTATCTATTGGTAAAAAGATAGCCCCCGGGAACAACCCCGAGGGCAAAATAAAAACGCCTCTAAGGGCGTCGATGTGTTGTTATTATGAAATAAAGAAGCACCTCTTATGATAAAGAGGTGCTGGTGATTTTGCTTTTAGATTAATCGTAAACCGCAAAATTTATACGATATGCAGGAGCAGTCGTAAAATTTGGTGCATCAACAACTAGATATACAGTTGCCCCTGGAGGGACCATAACATTTGAAAACAATTGTCCCTCGGCAGTACCTGCTTGAGCAGTATAAAGCGGCCCGAGTTCGCTCTGATTATTATAACTAACAATCAAGCCCGCTCTAGTAGGTCCGTTTCCACTCATTCCACCAATGCGAGACACCACTCTTTTATAACTAGATGATGTATTGGTCCATTTAAACCAGTCCTGATCCGTTGCGCTTTGTATAAAAAGATCGTAAATAGCACCCCCACCTTCATTGAGGACGATAGATATTGCCGTTGCGCGAGTATCTCCAACACCTATAATATAAGGTGTCACTGTACCAGTAAGAGCAACTTCTGTAGAATTAACATCTTCGGCAAATGCGGAAGCCGATGGAATCAATACTACAGCTGAGATAAGAAGAACAGAAAGAAACTTTTTAATTTTCACAATTCTTCCGCCTTTCAAGGCTATTGTTAATCGGCCGATTACACTTAAATAATACATCAATCCCTTTTGTTTATATATAGTCCATAAGTTGTCATATTTTATCTTTTAGCCTACTATTTTTGTCTAGTAATGTTATTTTTTAATTATAATTATCACTTCCTGTCATATATATTTTTCCATGCAAATTAGTGTAGGGACAAAGCCTCAATTTCAAAAATAAAAGTATAAACGCCTTAAATTGGTGATGTTGAATCTTCAATCTTTTCTACTGATCCCGGATCTTCCTTAGGCTGGAATGATGCTAGCATTTCGCCAACTGTATGATCAACCTGCTGCAGGATTTCTTGTTGTCTACCTGGGAAAAAGCTCAGAACCGATAAAATGGATTCAATAAGCACATCTGCCGGTCTGATGAGATCGATTGACAATTTCACCTTCTTTACAACTACCAATGGTTTTCCTCCTTTCAGGCAAGAGTAAAAGCCCCTCCAGTGTATTGGAGAGGCTTTCTTATGAATTAAATATAAAGACCTTTTTTTAATGGTGAATCCCTTCCATTCGGGGAAGGTTCTCCTTCTTATATCGTATCAAGGTTTATATACTGTAGTACTACGGTTTATTGCTATTTCGTTTCGGCTGTATTTTTTCAAGACTATCCCTCACTTTGCAAAGTTTTCTATATCCCTATTATCGTCACAGATTGATAAAAGTTTCAATAATTTTGCTTCGGAATATTCTCTTGAGACAACAATGCCCCCCCCTACTCCAAAGTTTGAGGTTTCGAGTGGTTTGATCAAAGGTCAAATTAATAGCTAATCCATTGATTGCCGCCCAAAGTGCATCGAGTTCTCCTTGCAACGTATATGAACTGGCTTCATTACGAATCACTGACCAAGATGGAAACCTTATAAACCCTGAATGAGCGTATAGACTTACATTATCTCCTGATAATGAAGCATTTCCGTTAGCGATTATCGAAAGACCAACACCTGGAGAATTATATATTGTTGACTCATTACCGATTGCGAGAAACAGTATTTTCGATACGCCATTGTTATACGCTGGAATCTGAATTCCGCTATTGGCTGATGAATATACCCCGAACGCTATCGAATATGGGTCAAGCTCAACACGTGGGTATAAGCCTGGCTCATCTGTCAGAAACCGTGCGCCTGTAATAGTTCCTCCGTGTATTTTTCCACTAGCATATATATCTCCCTCAAACGTCCCCCCTCTTGCATTAATGGTTCCTTGAAATGTTCCATCTGCTGCATATACACTACCTCCTGTGTTGACAACAAATTTTCCATTCCCCACATTAATAGACGATCCAACGATAGCTCCTCCCGAAAAGTTAGAGTTAGCGTTTGAGGCGTAATTGGCAGTCAATTTATTCGCAACGAGATTCCCGGCCATATCCACTCTGAACGGCGCTTCATTGAAATTGGCATGTCCTGCAGCTATACTATTTGTATTAATTTGAGTAACGGCATTGCCGGAACCTATTAGCATAGACACAAAACTACCAAACACCTATTACTGTCTCTGCGAGGACTCCGCGTGCTGTAACGGCTGAACGGATTGTATTCCAGCCATCTGTTGATATGCCCAATCCTTTTGAGGTAAGTCTGACTTGTTCCAGTGGATTGGTTTTTTCTTGCGCTAATATCCCGCCGTCCTTTGGATAGATCAATTCTGTTTTTGAATTATTAATATCGATCACTGCTTTATGCGCAAATTCTTCGAACGTCGCAGCCCAGAATCTTCAGATATCATTGGGACCAGGAAAGACATTTCATAATCAGAATTCATTCTGCGTTTTCGCGTCTCTTCGTAAGCACTGACTAGCTTTCCGACTGGAACCAAGTTCTTGTCTAACACTTCCAATTTGTCTTTCATTAACATCATCCTTTGCTAAGGAAAATTTCCCTGCCCATTAAGATGAAAAAACCACACCTGACTTGGCGTGGTTGAAACAAATATTTTATGATTCTTTAATATATCGCTTTACACATCATACGGTTTCAATTTCGATATTATTAATCTAAGACCAAAAGGGATCAGGAAAGATATTATAAGAGAAATTTTATATACAAGTCCACCAAGAGCAGCTAATTTATAAATTATTATTAATGATATCAAAAAGAATAGAAAGAAATTAAGTACTACTTCAATAGGAATACCTATAATTAACCATACGATTTTCAGCAGAAAATTGTCAGGGAAATTCGAATAGTAGTCATGCCCGGATTCGTTCAACCACGCCCAAATCATTTTTCCGCCGATCGAAATTCCGTTTTGTGTGCCTTCTAATATAGAAGCTTCATGATCTACAGATGTAAAGAGATTAGGGTAATCTTTCACAAAATCTACATCGAAAACTTTTACTTGCATCGAGTGATTACTTGGAATGAAAAAGTTAGTTAATGCACCATATACAATCAATCCAAAAAATATTAAAGATAAAATTCCGCCCAAAACTTTCTTCGCACTATCGCTCATCTTCTTCTTCTCCCCCAGATTTATATTGTTTTATAATACGATGAATGGGAGATGATTCCTATATTAATTTTTAGCACAAATAGAGAAAAACTAAAGAAAGAGCCGCAGAAGTACTCCGGCAGCTCTATCTTACATTCAATTTGTGCGCAGTATGGTCCTACTACAAAAAACACTTAGCTAATTCTAAGCCGTAGAATTTTCCTAGTGTATACTGTTAGAAACACAAAACTAGGAGAATATACTCATGCCAAACTATTACTTTAAAGAACTTTGGACGCCTTTGAAATAAATAGGCATCAAATTCTTTAGAGATGACGAAAATCTTTTAGGGATTAAAATTTGGTCAAAACCACGACAGCGATTAAAGCGATAAATATCCCCAATAAAAAGAGCTGCCGGATAAATTCAGCAGCTCTGTTCACTAGCAACGACAAAAGAAGCAATAACAGCCACCAAACTAATCGTCAAGATCGACACATAATCATGCAATAAATGTATTAGCGATGCTAAAACGACTAAATGAGTAAGGTATAGGCTATAAGAGATTTTACCCAAGTAACTAATAAAACAAGTACGTAGTATTTTCGATATTCGGATAGTAGATATGGAGATCGAGACTATGATTACTGCACCTATAGCTATGGTCCAACTATCTAATACGACACCGTAAAAAAAGGTATTAAAGTTACTAAATAATACTCTGACTGCAAATGAAGGATGACCGTAAATAAATAGAACAAGTCCAACGCCAAGTAGTAGTCTCTTATTCCTCCCCCGCATGCCTTTTATGTAATTTTTTATTTCCTCCCGATGTTTAGCAATCAATGCCCCTATTATAAATAAAGATGCATAATTAAAGGTCGAAAACCATTCCGTTTGACTAAAGGACGAACTGGTAACAAAAACATATAACACAGTTAAAAGAGAAAGGAATATTGTTCCTGTAATAATTTGTTTATAGTTAGCTTTCATCAAAAGAATCATAAGCAAAGGAAAGATCAAGGAGATTCTCATTTTATGCACGAGTGACCAAACTACAAAGTTCAGGTAGCCAGAATAATGACCGATTAGCAGCGAATAATTAACTAAGTCGGTCTTACTTATATCCTCTGACCATAGTGTCTTATACCTGAAATATTACCGCGGTACAACAACTCGCGAAGAATAAATGCAAAAAATATAACTACAATGTAAGGTAAATAAATTCTACAGATACGTTTTAGCGCATAAGTAGCATAATTTAGCTTCTTTCCAGAATAAAACGGAAGTGACAGTACAAATCCACTCAAACGAAAAACAGTATCACAGCCTCTCCACCAGCAACAAAGCCTTTAAGGGTCCAAACTTGAACAAGGCCTTTGTCCAAAAAGTTTCATTGAACACTAATAACATGTGTCCGAATACGACAGTTAACTAGCTAATCCTCTTAATGAATCTAATTCCTCATAACGCTTATGCATGGGGGCTCTCTTCTCTAGTATAACTAGGTCGTGTCTGAAAACTTTTCATTGAGTCAATTTGAAAATGGCAGCTACGTATACAAACGCCAAGAATGACTTGGCCAATTTGTCGTAACGAGTAGCCACACGGCGAAAATGTTTGATTTTATTGAAAAAGCACTCCACTAAGTGTCGCTCTTTGTACCGATACCAATCGACTTTCCATGGGTTTTGACTATTCGCTTTAGGCGGGATAGTGTAGGATGCCTGCCTAGCTGTAATCCAATTCCGAATCCCTTCTGAGCCATAGGCTTTGTCGCCAAGAATATGACTTCCTGTAATATCAAGCTTCTGAAGTAAATCGATCGCTGGAACGGAATCGTAGACTTGACCACCCGTCAGAAGAAAAGCGAGGGGATTTCCTAATCCATCGACGACGGTATGAAGTTTGGTTGTCTTTCCGCCACGACTGACGCCGATGTGCTGATTCACTTCGTGTCCTGGGGCGTTTTTTTAGCACCGGCACTATGTTGATGGGCTTTGACCGATGTAGAATCAATGCTCAAGTTTTCAAAGTCAGGTTCGACCTGAAGAGTTTGGAAGATCGCGACAAGCAGTCCGGTATCTCGCCACTTGCAGAAGCGACTGTAGACCGTTTTCCATGAACCATAGCGTTCCTCCGGTAGATCGCGCCAGGCAGCACCACTTCGAGCGATCCATAAAAAAGCATTAAACATGGTTCTTTCACTTAATTTTGACGGACGCCCTGTTTTGTAGGGTGGAAACATGTCCTTAATTTGTTCCCACTGTTCATCGCTTATTTCGTACCGTCTCTGAATCATGCTTGACGCCCCATTCGTTTTCTCAAATCTTACCATGTTATTTAGTTTTCAGACATATCCTAGTCGTTTTAATAATTAATTTACAGTCGAGCCCTCGTATTGTCAATGATTTCCTTAGTATGAATATCTGTTGAACGGTATTAATAGAGGGAATTCCAAGTAGTACCATTGTGTCCCTCATGCTTCTTGGTCGTTGTGTTGTAACGTATAACTCTTCAATTGCAGGCCCGTCGCCTTTATATACGATCATCTTTACTTCGAGCACAGAGGTGGTAGCCCGGAAGCATGGCCTCTCTCCCAAGACCCTTGGAAACTGGGTTCGCCAATATCAGGATGAGGTGGATGACCTTATGGTAAAAAAACAAAACGAAACTAAGCAGATCCAGCAAGATGCGGCTCAATTTCAGGGCCTCTAAAATATCAGAATCAAAATAAATTGGCCTGGAAGGGCTCCTACAAGCATAATTTAAACTTGGTCCTTTGTCGGGACGACGGGAATTTCATGCCAAAGTCTTCTCTTTTCAATTCCTTTTCGCGTATTTTGAAACGCGCAGGTCTTCCGTCTATGCCGATCCACTCCCTACGGCATACACACGCCGTACTGCTCCTGGAAGCCGGTAATGATATGAAGTATGTACAAGAACGTTTGGGACACGGCAGCATGAGAATTACGGCAGATGTGTATTCTCACGTCTCCAAGAAGATTGAAGAAAGCAGTATGGAGAAGTATGAAGCCCACATGAGATCTATCCTCGAATAGCGCCCGCTAATTATTTGTGGGCATTTTGTGGGCACTATTAATTCAAGAGTCCTTCACTACCCCCACGCCCACACAAAAAAAACCCTCAACGCCAACGGCGCCAAGGGCTGCTTCATCCTAGTAAAGAGTCATGTACTGATCTCTTTCCCATTCGTGTACTTGTGTGCGGTAGATATCCCATTCGATCTCTTTCAGTTCATAGAAGTGAGCCAGTGCATGTTCACCAAGGGCTTCAGTGATAACATGGCTGCGGATCATTTCGCTTAACGCTTCCTTCAGATCGGACGGCAGACTAGGAATTCCTTCTTCAATCCGCTCTTCCTCAGACATCACATAGATGTTACGGTCGATGGGAGCAGGAAGATCGAGCTGGCGCTTAATACCGTCTAGACCTGCCTTCAACATTACAGCAAGTGCCAGGTAAGGGTTAGCTGCAGGGTCCGGGTTACGAACTTCAATACGTGTGCTGAGTCCTCTAGAAGCCGGGATACGGATCATTGGACTGCGGTTGCTTGCAGACCAAGCTACGTAGCAAGGGGCTTCATAGCCGGGCACAAGACGTTTGTAAGAATTCACTGTCGGGTTCGTGATGGCTGCAAAAGCACGGGCATGCTTCAGGATACCTGCCATGTAATAACGAGCAGTTTTGCTAAGCCCAAGAGTGTCGCTCTCGTCGTAGAACATATTTTCACTGCCCTTGAACAGGGATTGGTGCGCATGCATCCCGGATCCATTCATACCAAAAAGCGGCTTGGGCATAAAAGTAGCATGCAGGCCATGTTGACGGGCAACCGTCTTCACAACGAGCTTAAAGGTTTGAATTTGGTCGGCAGCCTTGATGGCATCAGCATATTTGAAGTCAATCTCATGCTGGCCGTAAGCTACTTCATGATGAGAAGCTTCAATTTCAAAGCCCATTTCTTCCAGTGTCAATACGATTTCGCGGCGGCAGTTCTCCCCAAGATCGGTCGGCGCCAAATCAAAATATCCACCCTGGTCATTCAATTCGGTTGTCGGATTGCCCTTCTCGTCTGTTCTGAACAGGAAGAACTCCGGCTCTGGTCCTACATTCATGGCTGTAAAGCCCATTTCTTCAGCTTCCTGCAGGCAGCGTTTGAGAATTCCACGCGGGTCTCCTGCAAATGGCGTACCGTCAGGCATGTACACATCACAAATCAAACGTGCAACCCGGTTTTCTGCAAACCAAGGGAAGATCACCCATGTACTGAGGTCAGGAAAGAGGTACATGTCAGATTCTTCGATTCTTACATAACCTTCGATGGAAGAACCATCGAACATCATTTTGTTGTCCAGCGCCTTTTCCAGCTGGCTAACGGGAATTTCTACATTTTTAATCGTACCGAGCAGGTCGGTAAATTGCAGACGAATAAAACGGACATTTTCTTCCTTTGCAATACGCAGGATATCATCTTTTGAAAAGCTCACTTTACCCTCTCCCTTTCAAGTCTCTTTGTATTATTTATTAAAAAACCGGGATAGCTCGCCTTGAATAAGAGATACTTGTCCCGGTCTTTTACCGGAAACCAGTTCCTGCTTCAATAAACGGTGCAGCTGTGAATCAGACAGTTCTCTACGTCTAACCTCTGTGTCAGGGGTAATGACCGTAGCTTCTTCCGATTCCTTCGATACAGGGTTCATCACCTGCTTGATACCGGCGATATTTACCCCCTTCTCGATCAATGCTTTGATCTCTAACAGGCGTTCTACATCATTGAATGAGAACAAACGCTGATTGCCGGATGTGCGCGCGGGCACGATCAGACTGTGCTGCTCATAATAACGAATTTGTCTTGCAGATAAATCAGTCAACTTCATTACGATTCCTATAGGAAATAATGCCATATTTCTGCGGATTTCATCACCCATGACTCATCCAACCTTCCAATGATCTTTTTCTCATCTCATTGTACATTTCCTTATTTGGCGTGTCAATGGTGTGTAAGATATTCTCACAAGATTTTATGTAGCCTTAAGATTTCAAGTGAAGTGAATGTAAGCTAAAAACATAACATGACCTCCGAAGTATATCACAGAGAACAATCCACAAGCAAAAGCTGGAACTCTCCGTGACCCCAAAAAAGCCCACCAGCCGAAGCTGATGAGCAATGCTATAGAACTGCTAAGGTCAACACGCTACGAAGTAAGATTCATTAAGGATAGCCTATAACGAATCGTCTTTATGTACCGACTCATAGCGTTCCCGGATTTCACGGTTCTTTGCATAATTGTACAAGTCCAGAGCCGTAATTCCTCTAAGGGCCAGCTTCACAAACAAAACAAATGCATAAATCCCCAGTCCAATACAAACCAGCCAAAACAAAAATAGCATTACGTTCAATCCTCCTGCAAAGAAGAAACCAGGTTGTTGGGTTACCATTGTTCACCTCTTCTTTCTTATGTATAAAATGAAACCCCCACCAGGATTGAAGTAGGGATTCGCATGTCTGCCCGAACACTGATTCAAGCATATTAGATTTGGGGGATTATGTAAATGTGAATTGTGTAATTTTTACAGTAATTTACGTTCTCTCATACTCTGCAGTGCCATCAAAACTCCGAACTTTACATGAGAATACGTTAATCCGCCTTGCATATATCCGATATACGGAGCCCGTATGGGGGCATCTGCTGATAACTCCAAGCTACCACCCTGAATGAAGGTACCTGCCGCCATGATCACAGGATGCTCATAACCGGGCATATCCCACGGTTCGGGAACCACATGACTGTCTACAGCCGCAGCACGCTGGATGCCCTGGACAAAGGCAATCAAATGCTCTGGTCCATCAAAAGCCACCGCCTGGATTAGATCCGTACGCGGCTCATGCCATGCCGGCTTAGTTGTAAAGCCGCAACGCTGAAACACGGCAGCTGCAAAGATACTGCCTTTGACAGCTTGCCCAACGGTATGCGGGGCCATAAACAGTCCCTGGTAGAGCCCGCGTGTCGTTCCCAGCATGGCACCTACTTCCCCGCCAATCCCCGGCGCAGTTAGCCGGTATGCTGCCAATTCCACAAGATCTTGACGGCCGCAGATGTACCCGCCGGTTTCCGCGATTCCACCACCGGGATTTTTAATGAGCGAACCCGCTACGAGATCAGCCCCAACCTGAGGCGGCTCAAGCTTTTCCGTGAATTCGCCATAGCAGTTATCCACAAATACAATGACGTCAGGTTTGATTGATTTGACCCGTTCCACCATTTCGCCGATTTCAGCAACTGTGAATGAAGAACGCCAGTCATAACCGCGTGAACGCTGAATACCGATAACTTTGGTCTTTTCGTTGACAGCCAGTTTTACCTCTTCCCAATCGATCTTCCCTTCAGCCGTTAACGCCGTTTCACGGTATCCAATTCCGAAATCGGCCAGCGAGCCTGTCCCGTCTCCCGGTTTGCCGACTACCTTGTGCAACGTATCATAAGGACGTCCCGTAATATACAGCAGTTCATCTCCGGGCCGCAGTACACCAAAGAGTGCGGTTGAGATTGTATGTGTACCGGAGGCGAAATGCGGGCGTACCAGCGCCGCTTCGGCCCCGAACACGTCAGCATAGACCAAATCCAGCACTTCTCTCCCGCGATCGTTATAGGCATATCCGGTAGAGCCGGCAAAATGGAAATCACTCACCTGCTGCCGCTGAAAGGCTTCGATCACCTTCCACTGATTATGATCCACAATCCGGTCAAGTACCTTCACTGCACTTTCAATTTCGAGCTCTGCGGCCTCTGCCGCCTGTATGATATCCTCTGCAAAAACTGTCATACCTTTTGTTCTCTCCTTATTTCAATCTATTACTTTGTTCATAAACAATTTTGACCAGCAAGAAGAAACGGCTGGATATCGCCGTTTCCGAAGTCATGCCTTGAATTCACCTAATTCCGGCTACTCCTGCTCTACGTATTCCGCAAGCTTGTAACTCCATTTTCCGTAATCCTCTTTATTGAGACGCACGTTGTACAGCACATCATTTTCTTCAAAGCTCTGCTCAAGCACCTCTCCTACACGGTAGAGCAGCGATGAGAGATCTCCTCGGTCTCCGGGGATACGGAAGGTTAGTGTATCGCCGGCAAGCTCATCGACTATAACTTCTGTGATCCGGGTCAGATCTTCCGGGTTGAAGGCGCTTATCTTCAGATAGCCAGGACCCGAAGGCAGCATCTGCAGTTGTTCAGGCTGGCAAATGTCACTTTTGTTGAAGAGTACAATTTGCGGTTTCCCGGCAGCCCCAAGGTCCTGGAGAATAGATTGCACTACATCCATCTGCTCCTGCCTCATGGGAGAAGAAGCATCCACCACATGCAGTACCAGATTGGCTTCATTGACCTCCTCTAGAGTTGCACGGAAGGAGGCTACCAAATCATGCGGCAAGTTCTGAATGAATCCTACAGTGTCAGTCAAGACGACTTCTTTGCCTGCAGGCAGCTGAAGAACACGTGAAGTAGGGTCGAGGGTAGCAAACAGCTGATTTTCAATATAGACATCCGCATCGGTAAGCTGCTTTAAGAGTGTAGATTTCCCGGCATTGGTATAACCGACCAGCGCAACCTGGACAGCGCCACTCTTGCGGCGCCGTTCCCGGTGAAGTTCACGCGTCTTGACTACTTCGTCCAGCTGGCGTTTCAGTTCAGTGATCCGGTCACGGATATGCCGGCGGTCTGTTTCAAGCTTGCTTTCGCCCGGACCTCTGGTTCCGATTCCCCCGCCAAGCCTGGACAGATTCTTACCATGGCCGGATAAACGGGGCAGCAAATAAGAGAGCTGTGCCAGTTCTACTTGAATGATGCCTTCACGTGTTTTGGCCCGGCCAGCGAAAATATCCAGGATCAACTGGGTTCGATCAATGATTTTTAGATCCAGAGCTTCCTCGAGATTGCGTACTTGTGCTCCGGAAAGCTCTTGGTCAAAGATAGCCGTATTCGCCCCGAGACCATCAGCGGCCATCCGCAGTTCTTCTACCTTCCCCTTGCCGATAAACCACTTGGAATCGGGAGTCTCCTTGTTCTGGCGCAGCACGTCGAGCACCAGCACTCCGGCAGTCTCTGCCAACTGAACCAGCTCCTGCAGAGACAGCTCGGGGTCGATACCTGTGCGCTTGATTTTGTCAGTAACCAGACTTACCAGAATAGCCCGGTCCTGTACTTCTGTTTCTGTATCGTGGGTGGTGATTGCCATGAATGTCATGCTCCTTGTCCTTGTACACATAAGTTGTGTATCATCCGTGGTGTATATTGTCCCTACAATTTGAAGTCTTCGATGCGGAGTGTCATCAGTTCCTGCTTTCCCGGACTGTTGCTCTCATATTGATTCAGGAGCCGAACCGCTTGGGCACGTACCGCCTTTTCAATAGAGTTGCGGACATACCGCGCATTGCTGAAGGCATGGAGACTCTCCGTCTTCTCCAGCAGCAGATGCTGCTTTAGTTTGAGTATGGCCTGAGGCATCAGAATATAATCGCGCTCTTTGGACATCAGTTCAGCAATCTGCAGCAATTGGTCTATAGTGTAGTCCGGAAATTCCACCTGAATAGGAAATCTGGAGGGCAGACCGGGATTACTCATTAGGAAATAATCGATCTCGCTGGAATAACCGGCTAGAATCAGCACAAATTGACTGCGGTGATCCTCCATGGATTTAACCAGAGTGTCAATCGCTTCTTTGCCAAAATCCTTATCTCCGCCACGGGCTAGACTGTAAGCTTCATCAATAAAAAGTATGCCTCCGAGCGCCTTTTTCACCAGGTCTCTTGTCTTCTGGGCTGTGTGTCCGATATATTCGCCTACAAGATCCGCTCTCTCTACTTCAATCAGATGGCCTTTGCTCAGAACGCCCATCCGCTGAAACAGCTTGGCGACAATCCTGGCTACTGTAGTCTTTCCGGTTCCAGGATTACCTTTGAAGACCATATGATAGGCCTGACTCCCGCTGGCAAGTCCCGCATCACTGCGCATCCGCGCAATCTGAAGCAGTGCATATATCTCGAACACCAGTTCCTTGATATTATCCAGGCCTACGAGTGCGTCCAGCTCCCGGCTGAGCTCCTGAAACAATTCGCTGTGTCCATTATTTTTGGGGACCGCAGCCTGAGCGATACTGTCTGCAGCAGCGTGGGCCACTGCTGGCGTCTCCTGATTCCGCAGCACAATATTAATTTGACGTGACGGTCTGCCTTCCTCCCGTCCATTTGCCGCCGCTACGCGTCCGTTCACCTAGTTCACCTCATTATCCAGGGCTGACTTTTTCTATATCCTTTATCAAGTCTATTCCGGTTCACGAGGTCTTATTAGCAGTTTCAGGAACTTAAGGACAAATTAACTGATCAGATAACGGCAGTCTGGCATGGGGATTGCTTTTTCACAGAAAAAGTTGCTGCATCTTCCATTTCGTATAAGCCAGAATCTCACGGGTTTTGTATTTGAACATCGACATGACCTTGGAATCGGTCAATCCCAGTTCAGGACGGGAATAATTCAGCTCTTTGGCAATTTCAAATGCGCGCTGGCCATGAAATGTATGCGTAATAATAATAGCTGTCTTTAATCCTTCTGATTGCATAACCCTTTGACTGAACTGGAGATTCTCATAAGTGCTGGTAGACTTGTTTTCCAAAAGGATAGCCTTCTCAGGCACACCCTTCCCTACCAGGTAGTTCTTCATTCCTTCGGCCTCAGTATATTTATAGTCAGCCTTATCCAGACCACCGGACACGATAAAACGGGTGAACTTGCCTTCCCGGTAGAGTCCAAGCCCATAGTCAAGCCGTTCCTTTAGTCCTGGACTGGGTTCATCTCCCCACATGGCCATTCCTAGAATAATGCCAGCATCTGCTTTCTGCATCGGATTCGTCGTGACGCCACTGTTGATTCTGCCTAGGACCGACGCACACCATAGAAGTCCAGCAACAGCACAAATGACCAGAAGAATGAACAGATTTCGTTTCAGCCGAAAACGTTGTCCTTTGCGGGATACCTTGCGTATCGGGGAAGAGCCTCTTTGATAGACATACCAATCCATTGTTATTTCCTCCTGAATTCTCCGTGATGGAACAATTCGGCACGATGCTTCAAGGAGAGGGAAAAATAGGGAAAGGCATGAGCATCTATGCTGCGAAGAATATTGTTTGCTGTAGCCCAGGCTAAATTATAGTCGCTGTCTGTAATGTCCTCCCGTTCCAGCGCCTCCTCCAGCTCGTCTTCATCGAGCAGAAACACCTCTCCGTTCCACAGCACCACTACATCCAGATAAAGATCATCGAACCACGGCACCCCCTGGTCGGTGACTCCTTGTACTTTGCAGGTATCAATATACCACTGTACGATGTTTTGCCGTTCGTCGAACATAGCCGTCACAATATAATGGCTGTCTTTTGGAAAATACTGCAGCCATGAGTACCCTTTGTCTGCTATACGGTATGTATGCTTGCCGTAGCTCTTCCATAGCGGTTCCTTCAACCCATAAATCGTATATAGTGTGATGTATCCGCTGAATTCCCGGCTCTCTACATAGCGGCAGGCAAAATGGCGGCGCGTAATCCGGCGCCAGTTGGCCCGGTCTCCGAATTTACGTTTCATATGAATGACCCTCTCAAGAAATGGTGTATTCAGCTTAACACATTTGCAAGATACACTCAAAACATCCCTTGAAATTCCGGTAGCCGTTATTGATCAAAAACAAGACAAAAACCCCGTCAGCCGGAATCTCTGCTTCATAGGCGAGATTCTCAGCTGCCGGGGCAGTTGAATCATACATTATAGAATTAGCAAAATCTACTGCGGAACACTACCCTCATTCGCCAGTCCTGCAGCCGGGTCGGTGGTAGGAACCGCACCACCCTCTGTACCGGCATTGCCGCCTGCTCCAGTGGTTACAGCGGGATCTGTAGGAGCTGTAGTAACCGGTGGCGGAGTAGACGTGGCTTGGGGAGAATCGGATGGTGTACCTCCGCCATTGCCATTTCCGTTACCGGGATTTTCACCGTTTCCTGCACCATTCCCATTACCGTTCCCGTTGTTTCCATTAGGATTGCCATTGTCTTGGCCATTGCCGTTATTACCGCCATTGCCCGTCTCATCTGTTGGAAGGTTCGGATCTATCGTCGCTTCCGGCTCCTGTGTCGGCGGCTCATCCTGAACCTCAACAGTGACGGTAGCAGAAGGCTCGCTCTCCACATCCAGTTCCGGATAATAAGCCGTGACGTAATATTCGTAGGTCAATCCAGGCATCGCACTGATATCTCCGACACTGGACGAGACCGTATTCAGCAGCGGGCTGAACTCTGCTTCCGACGTCTCACGGCGGTAAATCCGGTATTCCACACCTTTTACCGGTGCAGGCTCCCAGCTAAGGTTGACCGTCATCGTAGAAGCGTCATAAGCTGCCTTCAGACCGCCTACAGGCTGCGCCGTTTCCGGTGTTGCCGTTGGTTCAGGATCACTCACGCCTTCAGGTTTCGGGAACGACTTATTAGGTACGCCCTTCAGTGCTTCCTCCATCACTTTGCCCCAGAATGCAGCAGCTAGCGGACTGCTGTTCTTCAACAGATGGGTTTTGCTTGGTTTGTCATAGCCCATCCAAACTGCAGCGGTCCATTCCGGAGTATATCCGACAAACCATACATCTCTGTTCGAGCTGATACCCTCGTATCCGCTTTGTGTTGTACCGGTTTTACCAGCTACAGGACGGTCGATTCTGGCTTTTTTCCCCGTCCCGTCTTCTACAACCTTCTGCATCATTTCAGTCATCTGGTAGGCCGTATCCTCACTCATCACCCGTTCAGGCTTGGTATTGGCCTTATAGACGGTGTCTCCATCGCTATTCGTAATCGATTTAATCGAATATGCCTCACGCAGATCACCGCCATTGGCAAAGGCACTGTAGGCCTGAGCCATTTCCATGGTGTTCGTGCCCTCGCTCATCCCGCCTAGAGCCAAGGAAAGGTTTTTGTCCTCATCCTTTAGGTTAATCCCGAGCTTTTTGGCAAATTGGAATCCTGTATTCACACCGATTTCGTTCAACAGCCATACCGCCGGGATATTCTCCGACTTCGTCAGGGCTTCTGTCATGCTAATCGTCTTTGAATAACCGTGCAGGTTATTCGGACAATAGGTGCCAAAGCACTGCTTCTCGTTGCTGAGCATGGAATCATTCGTGAACTTCCCGGATTCCAGCGCAGGTGCGTAGGATACCAGCGGCTTGAAGGATGAACCCGGTGAGCGGCGGCTGCCGTCCACCCGGCTATAGCCTTTTTTCTCATAATTCCGTCCGCCAAGAAGCGCCACAATGCTGCCATTCTCCTGGTTGATGATTGTCATCGAGCCCTGTACCAGTTGATCGTCGACGCTCTTTTCAAAATTATCGCTGTCGGCAAAAGCATTTTCTACCGTCTCCTGGGCATGTTTGTCCATGGTCGTGTAGATTTTGTAACCGCCGATATTCAAATCATCTTCAGTCAATCCGAATTTTTCTTCCGCTTCATCAACAGCATAATCAATAAAGGCCTGGTACCGTTGTTTGCTTTCCGGCGGTTTATAGTTGTAATCCACCACTTTCGCCTCGTCCATCTGCTCCTTCGTGATATAGCCCTGCTCATACATCAGCTGAAGTACCACACCACGACGTTCTTTCGAGAGTTCTGGATTGCGCAGCGGGTTGTAGCGGGAAGGCCCCTTCGGCATAGCGGCAAGGGTAGCGATCTGCCAAACCTTAAGGTCGTTCAGATTATTAACACCAAAATAACGGATGGATGCTGCTTTGATCCCGTAAATCGTGCCGCCAAAGTTGATGCGGTTGAGATATTTGGTAATAATCTCTTCTTTGGTGAATTTGTTCTCCAGCGCTACGGCGATCGAAACCTCGGTTGCCTTACGGAAAAAGGTTTTGTCTCGGGTTAGGAATATGTTCTTCGCCAGCTGCTGAGTGATGGTGCTTCCGCCTTCGACCATGCTGCGCGCCGCAATATCCTTCACTGCCGCACGGCCGATCGACCATAAATCAACACCGCTGTGTTCAAAGAAACGTCTGTCCTCAGTCGCAACAAAAGCGTTGACCAGCAGCTTCGGAATCGCATCATACTCAACGGGTTCGCTTTTTTCCAGCGCAAGCTCACCGATTAGGTTCGCATTACGGTCATATATCTTCGTAGTCTCGTTGACCGACAGCTTATCCTGGTTCGCATCCAGCAGCTTCTGCCCGTTCAACATAATGAACAGGTAACCGCCCAACGCACAAAAAATCGCCAACGCCGTGGCAAAAAACAACGTCCATAGCACACGCTTCTTGGTTAAAAACTTCTTCTTTTTCTTAGGTTTACCTTTAGAATTTGAATTTGAGTTCGATGACTGGCTTCCTCTGTCTCTATTGCGATTCGTCCTGGATATCTCGTCTCTGGACATGCTGCCTCCTGACTCCCTCTCGGAACTTTCCTGTAATGAAGTGCACGAATGAAAAGAACAACCTTCACAGGTTGCTCTCTCGCACTCTCTATTCAAACGATTTATAAACAAAAAGGTTTCGCTTTAAGACTGTAAAATCTTATTCTTCGCTTCCATTGTCCTGCATAAGTGATACGCTGCGCTGTGGTGTAAAGGTGGAAATCGCATGCTTGTACACCATCTGCTGGCGGCCGTCACTGTCGATGACAATTGTGAAGTTGTCGAAGGCTTTGATGATTCCCCGAATTTGAAAGCCGTTGGTCAAATATACTGTAGCAGGGATATTCTCTTTACGCAGTTGGTTCAAGAACGTATCTTGGATGTTAATGGACTTGTTCATATGACGTACCCCCAATGGTTCAATTAGATTGTTCAGAAGTATATTCAAGACCTTAGAGAAACTTTCCTGCTATTATAGCACGGATTTAGCCATTACATCAATGAAGTAAAATCGTGGCTAATCTCCACCTTATTATGTCCTAACGTTGATGTTTTTGGCCTTTTCTATAACAACCTCTTTAAGCTATTTTAAGCACAAATGTGATTTTTACGTGATTTTCCACGGCTCCTTCTCTATCTGATTATAGGTGGAATCTAAATCTCTTCTATATAGTTCTCTCAACTATATGTTAAATCTAAGGCACCCTTCCCGTCAATCTCATTGCTTCCAGCAGGGAACACTGGAGAAGGCCTCGCAATAAATTTGGTGGTTAGTATCTGAGATTTCATCGGATAAATAAAAGATGAATAGGCCTAGTTCAATACAATAAATAACAAGGGATTACTCATTTGAGTTGATCTTTTAGCATACCTCCAAGATCGGCAGTATACTGAGTTAGCCTTAAGCTAATTTCGGTACGCATCTCATCATGTGTCATGCCAAACCGTTCCTGATTTCCACGGCAAAATATTTCTCAATCTCCTTTAGGCTCTTGCCAACCATTGTATCTATGTAAGGAAGCAAAATGAGGTCGCGTACCATTGTCTACTCTTCAATCGTTAACAATTTATCTACAGGGTGGCGTTGCTGCTCATCGTACTGATCAACATGTTCAGTCATGATCATTTTTGTTTTCCACCGCTCGTTTCCTTCCAGTTTAGTCATTGTGCCCCCTCCTTAATGATAAAGCCAGTAATCAATGTTATTCCCCTCTCTGCCGTTCTGTACGCCTCGTTCCTGGGAGGTGTCGTATGGAACGTTACGTTCCCAGCCCTCAAGGATGGATGCCGTCTGGATAGGCATGGATACGCTCCATTGTATGTAATTTTCGGCGGACAGGACTTTAAATGCCTTGATGATCTCCGGCGGCCGCCGCCCGCTCAATCGTCCCAATTCCTTAATATTGGGCATCCGTCTGAAATGATAACGGAACTGAGATATGATCCGAAGTAGCTTGCGCGGGGTATCATCAAGCATGCTGCTTCTTTGCTACCAGCATCCATGAAAGTATGCTGACAGTTAAGAATACACGCGGCGCGCCGGTGATTAGACAAGTGACCCGGATACGCCCGTCACGGATGCCGTTCACTTCGATTTTCCGCTGCGTAATCTTCCCAGCTTTGTCCAGGTATATAATTTCGATGGTTTGGCCGATGCTCATTTTCATGTGATCGCCTCCAATAAAATAAGAACGTTTGTTTGTATTATAACCAAACATACGTTCTTTATACAATGAGTAAGATATTCTTTGATTGGGATAAAAAAGAATTTCATCGTGTTCAATCACAATATTGCAGATATAGTCATATTTGTTTAGACAATCCTTGTTAAGTTTTGTAAAGTCAATTTCTATAATACATAATGAGGAGTGTAGCAAATGAGAAGGTTAAAACTATTGCTAGTGCTAGTGTTAATGTTTGTGGCTTTGCCTGTACAGGGGGCTTTTGCAGCATCTATCACGAAAGTTATTGATTTTGGTACAGTGCATAATATTAGAGCAATTAACATCGCGGGAACTGGAAAAATAACCAGTATTGAATTTCATGGATCTTCAGGCGAAATTTTGGAAAGCTTAACAAATTTTAATTATCCTTTAGGTGTGATTATTAACTTTCCGAGAGTTACTAGGCCAGTACGTTATATGGTAATTGTTGTATCAGAAGGGTCTAATCCTACCGGTGCTACAGGTTATGCTTTACAAGGTGGGGAAGGTGATAGTTATGTAACGACAAACGTAAGTGATTCCGCTCCAGATTTAGGGGCGCCAACGGCCACTCCGACACCGACACCAACAGCTACTCCGGTGCCGACAGTAACTCCATCACCAACTCCATCACCAACGGCAACACCTGTTCCAACACCGTCAACAACTCCTAAGCCCTCAGCAACTCCAGAGCAACCTTCAGGAGATCGGGCTATTCTTACCGTAACGTTGATTAACGGAACGGAGAAGGAATATGATCTTCCTATGTCTGAGGTTGAAGCATTCGTAAATTGGTATGATGCCCGTGATGCAGGAAGAAGCCCTGGTATGTATGCGATTGACAAGCACACAAACAATAAAGGCCCCTTTAAAAAGCGTAAAGATTATGTTGTCTTTGATAAAATCCTTACCTATGAAGTAAGTGAGTACACCGTAGCCGAATAATCCTTCCCAGCACTTACCTCCTCTATCCCTTATAGCCAAACGCTATAATTGGATAGAGGTTTTTTATGTTTATATCCCCTATACTGCTGCAAACGGCCCCTGGTCCGTTTAGCCACAGTGATTTTATATATGAACCAAAGATCGACGGCCAACCGATGATTTACTCCTAGCAGTCCGGGAATGTCCGGCTATACACCCGCCACAATAACGACTGCACCCGGCTGTACCCTGAGTTTCAGCTCCCATTTACTGATGACATTATCTTGGACGGTGAGGTCGCATGCGTCAATCCGACAACCGGAGTATCAGATTTTGAAACGGTTATGAGTCAATTCCAGGCGCGGCGGGCGGATAAGATCCAGCAGCTCAAAGTTACCCTACCAGCCTATTACGTCATCTTTGATATCTTGCAATTTAAAGACCATGACCTACGTGGGCTTCGGCTCCTGCGCCGCAAAGAGATACTAGAAGGACTATCCCTCCCCTCCGGTAATTATGGCGTGGTGCCACATGTGGACAGTGCAGGCGAGGCATTGTTTAAGCAAATCGAGGATCGTGGGATGGAGCGTGTTGTGGGTAAGCGAAAGAACAGCATATATGAGACGGACCGCCGATCTGCAGTCTGGAAGAAGGTCATTAACTAGACCTATGTAGAGGTTTATATCACGGGATTTCGTAAGCAGGAATTTGGGTGGCTTGCTGCTGTGCCTGATCCGTCTGGCAAGCTACGCCCTGCGGGAACTATCGAGCTTGGGGCATCGCCTCTGCATAAGCAGGCTTTTCGAGGAGTGGCCCAGCAACTTATGAAGGGTGAAAACAACGAGTTTGTACATCTTGAACCCCAGCTAAGGGTAAAGGTGAGAATGAGGAACTGGGGCCAAATCTGGCATGCTCCGGAGTCCGGTGTTTACGAAGTTCATTGTATGAAAAGAACCCCCGTTGGGTATTTTGCCTAACGGGGGTTCTGGTTACTTATAATAAGAAGTCGGCAAGATAACTACATCCGCCCCTTTCTTATTTGTATTACTCTCAAGTGAGAAAACCACAACTCCGATTTCAGAAACGCCCGCAACATCTATCTCACTTGAGGTGAGTTTTGTGCCAGGTTCTAATATGATAGTTTTCAGCTCCTCTTTAGTCGCATTATTAACAAATTGTATTTCTGCTTTATTCCCCAATGTAAAAATATCCACTACTAGAGTTTGATACTTCTTATATGGATAAAATGTTGCCACCGCTAATCCATAAACTTTAGGAGCGACGATAGCTTCTTTATAATTAACCCCATTAAAATTTACATAAGCTGGGTTTTGCGAGTAACCCATATCTTTATTAAAGAGGGCTTTCTCTTTAATCAATGGTACTGACTTTTGCTTTTCGCCTATTTGTAATGTATTTGTCGATTTATCTACTGTTATGTTTATTTTTGTCGCTTCGGTAACTACGCTTACCGGTATGTATTGTTGGCCGTTAATAACTACTGGTTTTGCTGAGTTTGCACTTGGAGCCCAGTCGAAGCCATTAAGTTTATACTTTAGATTAGAAATCGTTCCTTTGACTTCGTTCGCAGCAGAAAATGCAACCGTACTTCCTAGTATAAGCGTCAAGATAGAGATTGCAGCAACTTTTTTCAAATTCATAAAAATCCCACTAATAACTATTTTTGCCTTTATATTAATTTATCGGATAAATATCCGAAACAGTTAATAAGTATGATATTCCATAGAAAATGCCGGGATTTTTATAAGTGAAAGGAGTTAATATATGCCGAAAGAACTGAAAATAGTAATAGAAGAGCGACAAGTTGTGAGTATACATACAAAAGAATTAGTTCACGTGATATCTAGGTTTATATGATTAAGCAATGTACAACTTAAATGTATATAATCATCAGGAATTCTGTCCAATCTATAATTGCGGATTCACAATATAATAACGTATAACCTTGAAATGGAGTGATGATAAATGGCGACAATTATAAGTTACGGTTCACAGGCAAAAATTCCGTTAGACCCGCTTACTATTACTACAACAGTTGTTGGGACTCCTGGAGCTGGAGCGGGACTAGCCACGGCACAAGTAAATATTAGTCCGGCTAATCCTGCCTCTTTCTCCAGTAGAGTCGAGTTAAATGGTAGTTTTAGTCTTACTGCACTTGCTAATAGTCAATTTTTTGTTATTATCCGGCGTGCTGGAGTCGATATTTATAGATCCTTTTATCGTTTTACTACAACTACTGATATTCAATTAAATGTTCTGTGGGTTGATGGTCCTTATCTTGGAATTCACAACTATGAATTGGTGATCCAAAATGATAGCAACTTGCCTATAAATCTATTTGGACCCATAGCATTCACAGCAACTGCTATTGGAGGAGAGGGCGTAATTTAAGTTATGCAACTAGATTTGGGTCTAGTCAGATAACAAACGCGAAATCTATTTGATGCTCAAAACCAAATTAGCGGTTGCAAATTGAAACGGAGAAATAATATGGATTTAAATGGTGATATATTTGCAAGTCCTGTAATATTGTAATGAGGATCAAAAAGTTATTGGAGCCCCGGCTGCTCGCCAAGGTGAGAATCAGGAGCTGGACCAAATCCGGAATATACGGAGTCCTGTATTTACGGAGTTTATCATATAAACAAAAAAAGTCCGCCGACCAGTTAAGGTTGACGGGCTTTTGCCGTTGCTTTCGGACTGCACGCTCGGTGCTTCCGATCCGTGTAATAAAACAACATCCCATTTGGTACATTATGTATATTTAAAAAGGTAAAATTCCCCTGAACGTAAGGAAATCCCCCCATATTGGCGGGGTAGGATACGTTCTTTATGTTCACTAAATAATAACTGGAACAATGTGTAAATGCTATTTTGTAGAATATTCGTCTACACTGAACGTAAGAATTTTAGCGAAGATTACATAATCTTTCCGGCTGGTAAAGGGTCCTTTGTTATTGTCGTGTTTGTTGATTGCATATGATGCTGTTCCTGTACCACCCTGCTCATACCAAGCAATGAAGGCATTTACCTCGGCCATCCTGAGATCACAAATTCTTTTTCAAGGCCAGTGTTCATCGTCACTACCAGGATCGCCCGGTCACCTGTTGGCTGCTCTGGAGTCGGTGACGGTGTAACCGTTGGTGTTGATGTTGGTTCAACAGTTGGTTGCGGTGTTACTGTTGGTGTAGGTGCTGTTGTTGGTGCAAAAGTTGGTTCAGGTGTCAGAGAACCTATTGTGATCCCACTAATAGCGATCCAAGTAGTACTCCCAGTACATACTATTCTAACCCCACTATACTTTCCGGGGGTTACTACAAAAGGATCAAGAATTGTATAGGTTTTTGTTATATGATTCTCTACACTTTTAGTTACATTTTCCCGAAATCTCTACCCACTTATTAGATTGTAAACCATAAACTTTATAGGTAGCATCCGTCTTAGGATTTGAAGAAGCCGCCAACTGAACAAATTCAAGATATACTTCTTTGGGAAATCTCACCTCTAATGCACCACTGGTACTACCGCTGTTCCAAAAACTTTCTATATTCGAGTCTAATACATTGTTTGCTGTCATCCCACCATAGGAATTACTTCCATATGCTATAGAACCATCAGGCGGCACTAATCCTTGCATTTCACTAATGGTGCCCCCACCTTCAGCATATGAAACCTCATCTTCAAGTATTGGGCGGATAAATAAAACCGATAAAATGACAACAACACTATTAGTAACTTACCTATACTACCCATTCTTTTTTTCACAAATTTCCATCTCCTTTAATATGTATGCATACAAGCCCACAATAAATAAAGGCGAACAAACAGTCTGTTTTTCGACGAAAATTCACAATACACTTAAGGGTTATTAAGGGATTATAAGGATTAATGAATGAACAGAAAAAAGCCCACTAAACCATTTAAGGGTTGATGGGCTTTTACGATTGCCGATGCTTTCGGACTACACCCTCGTTGCTTCCAAACATGTAATAATACAAAATTCTATTTCCCGATGATTTTACTCACAGCATACAATCTCTTTATTCCTTCTGTCCCTACCCACCCACCTACACTCGCCAAGATGATATTATGAAAAAGCTTCATGGCTATAGAATAGGTCATTGTACCAATGATGATTTCAATAACTAAGAACCTCAGGACAGCTCCCTTGGTTATAATGTAGACTTTGAATTCTTGATTATGAAGCATCGGTCTCATCATCCACCTCATAAGGGTTTTAAGTAACCAATATGCTTCCATCAGGTTGTCTAATTCCTACTTAGACTCATGAGTTTAATCCATTTAGGCCATGCAATCCGGAAATTGCTCAATGAAATCAAAATCATTTGCAGTACCCGAAAGCGTATATCAATCCCGTTATTGTCGTCAACCTTGGCAACCAGGAGAACCATATCATCGATATGCACACCGCTGATCATTACCCGCTCCACATTACCCGTATGCATATCCTGTAAGGAGTCAGTGATCCGATCGTCTCCCATATTTACTAAGCTTATTAAGAAGTTTCGAAAGTCCCAAAATACAAAGTAAAGTTATTCCTGCAAAGATGGGCATGAACTACGTATTTTAATGCCAAACCGAGAGACAATTACCAAGCGCCTCAAGGCTGCGGTTAATCAGATTCATCGCTGGGTAGACATTGTTCTCCTGAACTTCGCCAGGTCTTTAAAATCCTTACTTGCACCAGTGCAATCGCAACACTCAGACTCTTCCCCTTGCCTAAGAGGTCCTTCGCGGTTGGAAGCAATATGTAAAACGTCATGCTGGAGTTAACCGTGCTGAACTACTCATTTCACTTGCGAAATCCAGTGTGGGGGTAATATGCAATTATTTTAACCGACATCTGCTAAAAATACATTAACCCAACAAGATGTAACAAACCCAATAAGCCCATTGGATATATAATTAATCTTGAGTATAAGTTCTTAAAATTATTATTTGGATGCTTCTCAAAGAAAAAATGAGCGATCGAGTGAAAAATTAAAAATAGATCTATTATTACGAAAGATAAAAGATGTTGACTTATAAATGAAAACAGTAAAAAAGTATATAGCGGTAGATGCAAAATTGTAAATACTTTGAATGCACGTTTATCTTCCATATCTTTTAGGATTATAAACATTCTCCATTCTTTGGCTCTTATTGCATCCATTTCGTGCAAAAGTAGGAGAGCAAAATTAATTGAAAAAATCATTAGTAAAATTGATGACACAGTTACACCTCACTTATTGAATATACTCAGAGTTAATCACATCATAAAATAATTACGTTTCGAAACATGGAGGGTTCCATTAAACTGCCCGTCAGCCTAAAAAGAGTAACCTTAACTCATTTAACTATGACTTCCATTATACTGCGGTATAATTCTCATCCTCATGCTCCAGATAACGCAGCTGAATGATCTCTCGTTCCAGCCTTCTTAAGCCGACCCATTACCAGATCCAGCAGCAGTGACTGTCGCTCCAGCTCCGCCTCCCTAACCGTATTCCATACCGCTATATTCTCCGTCGTCCGGCTTATTGCATTGGTAGATCCATGATACCGAGGCTCCGGGTTGGCCGTGAGTGCCGCCTGGCGCCGCACGAATCCAATCTGTCGGTACACACGAACCGGTTCCAAGTATACTTCCACCCGGCGACGGGCCTCTGTTTCGTCGATCCGGAGGATGTCAAAAGCCAGTTGGATTGCTAATTTATACTTCGAATGAAGGTAAGTGATTGGACCCCCGTCCCGGCCAAGGCCAAGGTAGTGGAGGTCTTTGTATATCACTCTATAAATTCTTTTAACATAAATGTAGTTTATTCCATCGTGGCTAGTTATTTGTGGCAAAAAAAGGAAATTGGGCATATAACTATTTTGAACGCAAAAACACGATGAAAGTAGGAATCGAAAAATGAATTATTATCAATCTGGGTACAACTTTCCTTACCCAACTTACCCAGCGCAAACAGCATATCCTCAGACATCAGAAAGCAATTATTCACCGCGAGACAATACATTTTCAACACGCCGTATCCAATTCGATGCCGCAGGTGCAGATGGAAACAATTTAGATGTTTTCATTATCACTAATTCACTCGAACAGCCGATAGTAACTCTCGCAGACAATAATGGATTCCCCTATATCAGAGACTTCTATGCTAAGGCTATTGAACATCATGGATATAAAGGAATTCGTTTGACACTTCGTTTTGAAGGAGCAGCCCGCGGAGGTCGAGGATTTGCTGTCAATATTGCACAGCCTGGTATGAACGGAAACTTCGCTGTTTTTCCGATAAGTTAGGCACTGTTTGTAGTTACTTGAAGACTACATCAGATTATTCAATTCTAATATGTGCATTCCCCCTCCAATTCAAGGTAGGGGTTCTTTTGGGTTCTCTATTCACCTTCCGTTAAGCTTTTTCCGTAGCTCCATTTTCTCCTGCAGCAGGCACGCGTTTTTTTTCACGCAACGCTTCATATGACTCGAGCGAATCACTATCCTTATGCCCCACAACCCGTAATGTTCCGACCTCAAAATCTGTCTTCTCCAGATAACCTTTATTCACTTAATCAGCGAATGTGCTGTGGAACGAGACTTCAGCGTCAGAAGATCCGCAACCTCAGTAACTGAAGAAGCATACCCCTTTTGAGAAATAAAACCTTTTATAAGTTCAAGTGTCTCCGCCTGCCGATTTGATATTGGTCTGTTTGTCATGACTGCACCCCCTTTATCCGGATGAAACATTCTTTTGATCCAGCTTCAGCGCTATGGCCAACTGGCACACTCGCCGCCTGTCACATCCAAGAACTGCAGCAGCAGCTCCACGTTTATGCTTTAGTTTTGGATAATGTTGAAGCATCCAATTCCGTTCAAAATCTGTGATCCGGATATCTGACTGAACAGAGAGCAGGTTGATTTCATTTTCCTCCGAAACCGCTGCTTGTTCATTGCCATCACGGAGTTTATTAGGGGAACGCCGGCTATCATTCTCTAACACCCCGTCAAGCTTCAGCCGGCTTAAAGTTGATGCAGTTGATGTGTAGGATGTACCCGTTGCCATTGCTGTAGTGTTCAGGTCCTTACTCAGAAGTAGGCGCGCTCGATACAAAGAAGGCCAAAACTACTTCTTTTGAAGAAGCGGCTGCTAAATGGCTTGAGGGTTATGCGAAAACTGAAGTTAAGGAAAACACGATGGAACAACGCGAGGTCACACTTTTGTTGATATTTAAGCACATTTCGAAAATTAACATTAACAAAATTACCACTCGACAGTATCAAAAGATACTTCATAAATTATTTGATGACGCGAGTATTCGAACTTCATCTTCTCCAGAGACAACGGTCGGCCGATCAGTCAGAAAACACTTAACAATCAATGCAAAGCATTGTGAAGTATACATTGATTCAATGGAGAATCACACCTCATATTTTTAGGCACACATGTAAACACGAAAAAAATAAAAAAAAGATGCCTCCGAAAAAGTGAAGATTCACTTTGGAGACATCCTTGATACTGAATGTTAGCAAGAAATGTGATTTTACGTGATTTACAACCCTCGAGAACATCTAAAAAACCCTTTATTATCAACAGTTACAATGCTTCATTAAACTTGTCTGCTATTTTAGCACGGATTTTGGCAAAATTCTCTGAAAAGTCTTGGGTCTCATCGACGTCGATCCACTGAATCTCTTTCATGTGGCGAAACCATGACAACTGTCTTTTGGCGAATCGGCGGGTATCGCGTTTAAGTAGTGTCACTGCTTCGTCCAACGTCATTTCGCCCGCGAGGTATGCGGCAATTTCCTTGTAGCCCAATCCCTGCATGGACACCAGGCTTCTGCTGTAGCCGCGTTGCAGCAGTCCTTCCACCTCAGTGACGAGTCCTTCCGCCAGCATCTGATCAATTCGGTCTTCAATACGTTTATATAGTATTTTCCGGTCCATTGTTAAACCGATCAGGCACAGCTCATACGGGGATTCCTTTTTCTGATCCGCATGGGATTCGGAAAGTGTGACCTTTGTCTGATGGTGAATTTCAAGCGCACGGATGATCCGGCGGCGGTCATTGGGATGCAGTCTGGCAGCGCTGACCGGGTCCACAGCAGCCAGGCGGGCATGCAGCGCCTCAGCTCCATGCGCCTCTGCAAAGGCATCCTGCTCGCTGCGGAATGCTTCGTCTGCTACAGCCTCTGAGAAGCGGAAACCGTAACAAAGGGACTCAATATATAAGCCTGTGCCGCCTACAATAAAAGGAAGTTTCCCCTTCCGGCTGATCTCTTCGATCAGCCGTCCGCCCTGTTCCTGAAATTCAGCAGCAGAATAAGAATCCTGAGGATCATGAATATCGATCAGATGATGGGGAATTCCCATCATTTCCTCAGGTTTGATTTTGGCTGTTCCGATGTCCATCCCCCGGTAGACCTGCATCGAATCACCGGAGATAATCTCCGCATTATAGGCCTCTGCCATTTCAAGGCTAAGCCTGGTTTTGCCGACTGCTGTCGGGCCAAGCAGCACCAGAACCCTCCGTTTTGTCTCAGTTGTCAATGGATATCACCCCGTACGAAGTTTTGGCGCTAGCCCGAAGCAACTCGGTAAAACCAAGCCGGGAGAATTCCCCGCTTAAGGCTTTTTCTTTCAAAAGAACCGTTTTGCGGGCGACTCTGACGGCCTCAGCGACACTCTCCGGTGACAGTGCCGCCGCATTCGCGAACTGGCGCAGAGGGGATATCGCCGCCGAATCCGTCAGCGGTACCCGGAACATCGGGTCAAAATAGACAATATCGATACTGTGATCCGGCTGTTCCCGCAAATAAGCCAAATGATCACTGTGCACAACACGCACGCGTCGGAGTGCAGCATTCACTTTTTCCTGTCCCGAAACATAATGGCTCATGCCTTCGAGAAGCAGCGCGCAAAGCGGCAGGGAGCTCTCTAGTGCCGTAACCATGGATTCTTCTCCGCCGTGCACCGCAAACAGCAGGGAATCGCTGCCCAGTCCTGCCGTACAATCCAGCACACTGTCGCCCGGCACCATACCGGCGGCTTCCAGCATCGGATCATGCTCACCCCGGATAATCCGTTTAGCCCGGACAAAACCCATGCTGGGATGGAATTCCATCGGCGGCATGCCGGGAGTAATCAGCCGCACTGCCTCCTGCAGAACTACCAGAATCTCTCCGTCCCCGTATCGTTCCACCATCTTGGCCATGGACAATTTGCCTCTTTGCGCATAGATTGTACCCGTTTGTATGGCTAGGTTCTTGGCCCGTATTTCAATTTCCGGGATCGGGTCAAAGCCCGTTGTTATAATCATGTTGCCTCCGTTCCTGCTCACAACAAATTCCATTATTCAATTACATCACTCGTTTGAACAGCTTCTCTAAATCATACGAGGAAAAGGATACCACAATCGGCCGCCCATGCGGGCAGGTATAGGGCTGACGGCAAGCAGCCAGACGTGAGAGAAGCGATTCCACTTCATGCTCTGTCAGCTTCTGGTTAGCTTTGATAGAGGCCTTGCAGGAGCAGAGAATCGATGATTTCTCACGAAGTTTCGCAAGGTCAATGGTACGCTCGCTCAGCACCCACTCCGCCATTTCTTCGATGACCGCTTTCTCATCCCCTTCCGGGAACCAATATGGAAGGGAGCGGACCAGAAAGGTCTGGCCTCCAAAGTGTTCCAGATACACTCCGGCCTGCTGGAACCAGTGCAGCCGCTCACTGAGCTGCCGGCTCTCGGATGGTGTGAACTCCAATGTAATGGGCAGCAGCAGCTCCTGTGAAGCGTCTTCGGGACGTCCGAATTTCTCATAATAATATTCGTAATTCACCCGTTCATGCGCAGCATGCTGATCAATCAGATACAGCCCACTGTCATTCTGGGCAATAATATAGGTTCCATGATGCTGGCCGATATAGTTCAGCTCCGGAAACTGCGGAAGACCAGCCTCTTCACTGGAGGGCGGAGCATAGAGTTCTTCTGTGGAGGGCATCTGGCCCCGAGTGGCATTCGACATCGGGAACTGGCGGTAGCCCCCGGCACCTTCATTCGAACGCGTAACGGATGGCGGAGTGCTGGCGCCACTATAGGCTGTCGCTGTTTCCCGTGTCTGGAAACCCGTTCCTGAGGTATTGCTGTAGCGTGATTCTCTTCCGCCAGCAGCTCCTCCGAACAGTGGAGCATCGCTGCCGCCGCTGCTCTCACGGACCTGGGGAACCTGGGACTGGAGGCCGCTTAACGGTCCTTCGCTGCTTGACGAACCACCATGCCGCTCTCCTTGGGCAGATTCTATAGTACCGATTGCAGCAGCAGGACCGCTGCGTGGATTAACCATGTCCTGGTCGATGCGGCTGCCTGTACCATCCTGAGGTGGCGGAACAGCTCCCTTCGAAAAAGCAAATTGCTCTTGAATAAAGGAACTGCTACCCTTGGAACCGATCATTTCTCTACCGGGCCGGGGGATCAGGCTCTGACCAAGCAATACCTTACGTATTTCCTGCTCAACAAAAGCGTAGAGCTCCACTTCTTTACTGAATCGGACCTCCAGCTTTGCCGGATGCACGTTGACGTCCACAAGCGAAGGGTGCATCTCAAGCTGCAGTACTAAGAGAGGGTAGCGGTTGATCGGCAGGAGTGTATGATAGGCCCGCATAATGGCTGCATTCAGGCCATTGCTGCGGATATACCGCCCGCCAACAATGGTAGTGACCGCATTGCGGTTGGAGCGCGTCCACTCCGGCCGGCTGACATAACCGGAGAGCCGGTAATCCGGATCTTCCGCAGCAACCGGCAGCATTGCTTTGGCAGCGGAGGTGCCGTATACAGCAGCAATAACCTGCAGCTGATCCCCGTTGCCAAGCGTATGCAGCAGTTGATTGCCGTTGTGATGAAGGGTGAAGGAGATGGACGGATGCGCCAGTGCCGTGCGGTACATCGCGTCTGAAATATGGCCCAGCTCCGTCTGTACGCTTTTCATATATTTCAGCCTTGCCGGAGTATTGTAAAATAATTCCCTTACCGCAAGATCGCTGCCCTTGCCGGAGGGCTCATCCTCATTCCGGATCAGCTTGCCGCCTTCGATATTGAGCGCTCTGCCCTTTCCATCCTCATTGCTTGATGTAAGCAAAGACAGCTTGGACACAGAAGCAATACTGGGCAGAGCTTCCCCGCGGAATCCCAGACTGGTGATTTGAAACAAATCCCTGCCGTTCAGGATCTTACTTGTCGCATGACGGTAGAAGGCAGTCTCACAATCCTCGGGATCAATCCCTGAGCCGTTATCCTTCACCCGGATGCTCTGTAGTCCGCCCTCCTCCACCGACACTTCTATGCGGGTGCTTCCGGCGTCGATGGCGTTCTCCACAAGCTCCTTTACTACCGAAGCGGGCCGTTCGACCACTTCCCCGGCAGCGATCTGGTTGGCAATATGCTCGTCAAGCACATGAATCTTGGCCATGTTCATTTCACCTCGCGAATAGGCTTTTTATAGATATATTACATTACTTAATTAACAAATAAACGGCCCTTGAAATAGAGCTACAATGATACTTATAGGGTCAGCTCTTTGGCTTTGATCTTCAACTCGTTCAACAGGCCCATTGCCTGTAGCGGCGTCATATTCATCAGGTCAGCCCCCTGAACGGCGGAGATCAGCTCCTTAAGCAGCGGATTCTCTTTTACGGTCGCCACTGCAGCCCCGCCTTTGCGGTTCTTGCGCGGTTCTTCTTCTCCAAAGATAGAGAGCTGTACAACTTCATTGTCCTCTTCACCTGCGGAAGAAGCAAGTGAGACGGCCGTTTCAAGCTGAGCCGCCGTTGTTGAAGCTTCGATAGTACCGCCACCAGAATGAACACTGCCGCTGCGCGCTGAAGAATAGGCTTGCCCAGCCGTGGATGGACCTCCTTCAGCATTTGGCTGCAGAGGTAGGACCTTGTTTTCCTGAATACCCTGCACGGTATGTTCATTATAGCCTGAGCCATAATTCAGCGAAACACTTCCCGGAGGGGCGGCCTGTTCAATGTTCTGAAGAAGGCCGTAGGCGCGGTCGATAATGCCTTCCGGAAGTCCTGCCAGCCGTGCACAATATATCCCGTAGCTGCTGTCCGCCGCTCCCGGTACGAGCTTGCGCAGGAAATTCACTTTATCGCCGCTTTCCTGTACGGCCATTGAATAGTTGCGGAGCCCTGAGAGGCTCTGCTCCAGATGGGACAGCTCATGGAAATGCGTGGAGACCAAGGCCTTGCAGGCAATGGTATCATGCACATATTCGATGACCGCCTGGGCAATCGCCATCCCCTCACTGGTCGAAGTGCCACGGCCCAGCTCGTCTATGATGATTAGGCTGCGCGATGTTGCTTTTTCCGTCATCACCTGGATATCAGCCATCTCCACCATAAAGGTGCTCTGGCCGCCGATCAGGTCATCCGCTGCACCGATACGCGTAAAGATGCGGTCAATAAGCGGTACCTCAGCACTGCCGGCTGGCACAAAGCAGCCGATCTGGGCCAGGATGCAGATGAGGGCGACCTGGCGCATATAGGTGCTTTTACCCGCCATGTTCGGGCCGGTGATCAGCAGGATATTTCCTTCTGCCTTGCTTAAAGTGCTGCCGTTGGCAATAAACGCCGAATCCTTCAACACCGCCTCTACTACCGGATGGCGTCCGCCTTCCAGCCGCAGATCATAACCGTCGGAGAGCTTTGGCTTCACAAAACGGTGCTCGGCACTGACCGCTGCCAGGCATTGGTAGACATCAATTTCAGCCACCTTCTCGGCTAGTGCCTGAAGGCGGGGAATCTGCGCCCCGATCCGGTCGCGAAGTTCGATGAACAGACTGTATTCCAGATCAGTCATTTTGTCCTGTGCCTCCAGGATCAGAGCCTCTTTCTCCTTCAGTTCAGGTGTAACAAAACGCTCTGCATTTGCCAGCGTCTGCTTGCGTTCATACCGGCCTTCCGGTAAAGAGGAAAGATTGGAGCGCGTAATTTCAATATAATAGCCGAATATTTTGTTATATCCGATCTTTAGGGATTTGATGCCCGTGGCCAGGCGTTCTTTGGCTTCCAGCTCTGCAATCCAGCGTTTGCCGCTGCTGCTCGCTTCCCTCAGCTCATCCAGACGCTCATGGTAGCCTGTTCGGATCATTCCGCCATCACGCACCGATACTGGCGCATCTTCAACGATGGCTGATTCGATATCCTCACGAAGCTCCGCGCATTCATCCATACTGGCTCCGATCTCCTGCAGAGTTGCCGAACCGGAATCCAGGCACATTTCCTTCAGCGCGGGAATCTGGGCGAGCGATAGTTTCAGCGCATTCATATCCCGGCCGTTGGCGCTGCCAAAGGCGATCCGTCCAACCAGCCGTTCCAGATCATAGATCTCTTTCAGCGCTCCGCGCAAATCCTCTCGGACGATAAACTGGTTGTACAAATAATCGACTGCCTCCAGCCGGCGCTCAATCGGGGCACGCTGGAGCAGCGGCTTATCTATTCTGCGGCGTAGCAGACGGGCGCCCATGGAAGTTTCGGTCCGGTCGAGAAGCCACAGCAGCGAGCCTTTTTTGGAACGCTCACGCACCGTTTCGGTCAGTTCCAGGTTGCGCCGGGTGAACGGATCCAGAATCATATAATTACCCGGCTCGTACGGTGAAATCTGGCTCAGCTGGCCCAGAGAACGCCGCTGGGTTTCGCTCAGGTAAGAGATCAACAGCGCAAGGCACTGGCCGCGCTCCTTCTCCAGGCGCACCCAGGCGGCTTCGCCGAACTGACGGCGCGCCAGCTCCTCTTCGCGTTTCTCCCAAGGCGTATATACGACCGGTTTTGCCAGCAGCGAGGCCTCACTCCGCAGCATGTCCAGCAGCGCTGCATCCCCGATAATCTCGGCAGGTTCATAGATTCCGATCTCATCCCTCAGCCATTCATCACCCGCGAGCACGGAAGTGACATACAGCTCACCCGTGGTCAAATCACAGGCAGCCAGCGCCATCATCCCGTCCTCCTCGGTTACACAGACGAGGTAATTGTTATTTTTGTCGGAGATGATCTTGCCATCCATTACCGTGCCCGGTGTCACTACGCGGACGATGTCACGACGAACCATCCCCTTGGTGACTGCGGGATCGTCCAATTGCTCGCAGATGGCAACCTTGTAGCCTTTTTCAATCAGGCGCTGTATGTAACCTTCGGCGGCATGATAAGGCACTCCGCACATGGGAATGCGCTCTTCGCCTCCGCCTTCGCGGCCCGTTAATGTAATCTCAAGCTCCTTGGAGGCCAGTATCGCATCCTCAAAGAACATTTCGTAGAAATCGCCCAGACGGAAGAAAAGGAAAGCGTCCTTGGCTCCTTCCTTTACTTTTAAATACTGCTGTATCATCGGCGTATAATTTGCCATCTTCAACCTCCATACCTGCATCATACTGTTCTCTATTATAGCAGAAACTTGCCCGGCAAAGTCACCCTGTGCATGTTCGTTACACCTGTGGCCTCTGCTCCTGAGCTGAAATTCCATCTGCACCGCAGGCTGTAATCCACAGTGAAAACAAAGGAATCCTTGGGCCACAAGGCTTGGAATGGTGTGCTTTTAAGTCCTGATGCAGTAAAATCACTATAGAAGATGAACTTAAAAAAACAAAAATGGACAAAAGCCATAATAATAATCCAGAGTTCAACTTCTAAGCGTTTTAACATTTCATAGATAGATCCGAGGAGGGAATCAGCATGATCCGTAAACTGGGTGAGGCCGACCGGGAGCCGTTGATGTCGCTGCTAAGCAACGATCCCGCAATCAATTTGTTTATTATTGGAGATGTAGAGAACTTTGGGTTTGAACAGGATTTCATGGAGCTCTGGGGTGAGTTCAGAGAAAATGATGGCCGGCTTAACGCCGTGTTGCTGAGGTTTTTCGGCAGTTTTCTGCCCTATGCGGACGGCCCCTTCGATGCCGCGGGATTTGCAGCGCTGATGAAGAGGAGTCAAAAATTCGAGATGGTATCAGGTTCTGCGAAGGTGGTTAGGGCTGTTGCCGAACATTTGAGCATCCGGACGGAGAAGCAAATGAGGTTCGCCGAACTCCGCAAGCTCAGCAGTACAGTACATACAGCCGCAGCATCAGCACATGTTATCCAGAAGGCAACCGTTTCCGATGTGGAAGCGATCTGTTCGCTTACGGATCAAATTGAGGAATTCATAAGTAACCCGGACGATTCGCGCAAAAGTCTGCGAAAAACACTGGAGACCGGCACAGGCCGGACCTATTATATCGAACAGAATGGCCAGGTGATTGCTACGGCCTCCACCTCAGCGGAAAGCTCCATGTCAGCGATGATCGTGGCCGTTGCCACCCACCCCGCATTCAGAGGACAAGGATTAGCCAGCCAGGTGGTGGCCCGTTTATGTACCGACATGAAGACAGAAGGCAAAACGCCTTGCTTGTTCTACGACAATCCGCAGGCCGGCCTGATCTATCACAAACTTGGTTTTCAGGATATTGGGTTTTGGACGATGCTGTACATCTAATAAAAGCTAGAGCCTGTGGTGGGTCACGCTAAAATGGCAGAACAACAGACGACTATTGAAAGAAGAAGACAGATACCACTGAAATCAAGAAATTGTCGGGCACCTGTGAACACTTGCAGAGCGTTCACAGGTGCTTTTTGCCGCACCAAAGCCCGCGGATGTCGCGTGATTCATCCCAGGTCTGTTCAGCGGCAATACTGCTGAACAGAGGCTCTATATAGCGAGCGGCCTGCCCATAGCCAGGCAAGGCGCGAATCTGCGCTGCAAGCGGGGGGAACACAGCGCGCAGCGGGGACTTGTCGCCGCTGTAGTAGGCGGCGTGCAGGTCATCCCGGTCGAGCGGGCGTAGCCTAAGGTCTTCATAGCGGCTCACGATCAGGTGAGCCAGGAAGACCGCCCCCTTCGCGATGACCGGGGACACCAGGAAGCTCGGCAGGGTCCGGTATTCAAAGCCGCCATGCGGCTGAAGCCGGAAATCGCCGAGCCCCCCGTATCTGGGACGCCGTGCTGCTGCACGTGCGTCCTCCAAGAGCATCAGCGGCAGCGCGAGATAGTTGTCGAGCGCGCGCAGGAGCGGCGCGCACAGCGCCACGCCGCTGAAGTGCAAATGGCCGCCGAGGGCCCAGCCCGCCAGCGGCATGCCTCCCGCCCGCCAGCGCAGCGAGCGGTCGGCGATGAGCCGGTCCGCCGTGCGCGCGGCGGACATCAGCTGCGCCAGCAGCTCGCGCGGTTCCCCGCGCGGCGCAGGACGCAGCTCGGCGACCGGGAACGTGCCCCGCGTTCCCGGAGGTCCGGCGTCGCAGCCGGCGACGCCGTCCGTGGGCAGGTACCGCGACGCCGGCACGACGCGGCCCGTGGATTCCCGGAGCAGGAGGAACTCCGGGTCCATGCCCAGCAGCAGCCCGGGACGGCCGGGCTGCTCCAGAGCCAGGGAGCGCGTCAGCGCCAGCGATGCTGCGCGGTAGGGCTCCGGCAATGCCCCGCTGGCGGCTGCCGGAAGCGGAGTCACCTTATCTACTCTGTAGCGGCGGCCCCCCATGGCTTTCAGCAGCAGCTCACCGCTATCTAGCCCAAGGCTGTACAACGCCTTTACCGCGGTGTCCCTTATTTTCCCCGCCGCACCGCGCCGGTGGCCGGAAGATGCAGGATAGGCTGATAGTCTAGGTTCAGTCTCTACTGCCCCACCGCGCTCCCCGGAGAAGCTCCGGGGCCATTCTCCAGCTACCAAAACTTCCAGAGCCCTTCCTTCATCCATCCCGGAAGTTCCCAGTCTCCCGGCCGTGACTGTACCTTTTACAGGAGGTAATGACGCTGGATTCATCGCTGCACCCGTCCCCAGCGGCCGAATTTCAAGAACCGTCAGATTGAATACAAGGACCCGATAGTACTGACTGTAAAGATTTTCTCCCGGTGCCATTCCATATGTATTCTCCCCAGTGCCTGAACTGCCGCCCTGTGTTAGCAAAGCTTCCAGGCCGCTGCGTTGAAGCCTGTCTTCCCGCTGGGCAGCAGATAATTTCTGGTAGACCCGAAGACCTTCATTCATATCTCCGCCTCCTTCTGAAAACTACCGTAATAAGGCAGCATCATCCCTCTTTAAATTGCAACTGCTGCACGCAGATAAATAAAATAAAAAAAGGAGGGCATTCGCCCTCTCGCCGCCGCCCTCACTACATATAATGGATCATAACCCATTCGATAATCAGTTGGCGGCGGCGCTCCTCTTCCTTACAGCTCATCATCCAGGGCGTCAGGGTCCAGATCCTCATAATCGAAGCTTTCACCGTCAAAGTCATAATCCTTGTCTTCCGGATCGTCGCTTTGATCGGTGACAAACACGCGGACTTTGGTCTCAGCCACCAGTTCCGCCTCGAACTCCCGTTCTACACGCAGCGTCACACTTCCTCCTCCTGGAGAAACGCCCGCTTCCACACAGTTGGGTTCCTGCGTTGCCTCCGCAGAAACCTCGACCGTGGAAGCACGGTGTCTGGGATCCAGGTATGACAGTGGAATAAGTTCCACATAGGAGACCGTTTCCTTGGCTACCTCGGTCTGCTTGTTCTTGTCATACGAGTACCAGATGTTCACATCGTAAGTACCAATTACTTCGATTCCGTTCCCGGCGGCAACCGCTTCGTACTGGTGGTTGATAATCCAAGCCCCCAGAATACTCGTCGGATGGTGTGGCGGAGTTACGGTATGGGTTGCTGTAGAGAACTTACGACCTTTGCCGCAAATTGCCTTCGTAATGATCTCCCTTGTTTGACGTTTATGGCTTAATGACATCTTTAAACCTCCTCCATACAATCATTCACTATCAAGTGTATGCACGTTCTGGGCATTTGTTGATTGTTAGAGTAGAAATAAATTTGGGTAAGCCCTCCAAGCCGCTGCCCGGGAAGAGTTATACTTCATTTTATTGTGAAATTTGTCTGGATATGAGTACATAATCGAATTCCCGCCACAAGAAAAAAGAAAAAATACGTTTTCACCCGCAGCCTCCTGAATATCTCCAATTCGCAAAAAAACCCCGCAAATACTCTGCGGGGGTCCTTTTCATCTATTCTATTGCGGTAGGACACGTACAATTCCAAGGGTTCTGTGCTTGCTGAGATCAATGAAATCCTCACCGATATTTACCAAAGGACGAAGCGGATCATGCGCCAGAATCATAATAATTTTACCAATCTGTCCGTCTGTTAGAAGTGCGTCGTTGCCTATCATGGACTGCATCAGCTTATTGATAAATACACTGCAAATATAAGGGTCAAGCTTGCCGAATGAGTTATCCTCCATTTGCTTAAGGACTTCATACAGAGGTGCTGCTGAACGGTAATAACGGTCAGAAGTCATGGCATGAAATATATCCGTGACGGCTACGATTTTGCTGAATTCCGTAATGCGGTGTCCCAGCACCCCGAACGGATAGCCGCTGCCGTCCATTCTTTCGTGGTGCTGAAGTGCCACGAGTGCCTGCATATGCGACGTTCCTACCGTATCTCTGATCATCTCGTAGCCGAGCGTAGTATGTTTTTTCATGATGGTAAATTCCTCTTCATTTAGAGGCCCCGGTTTGGTAAGGATTTCGGCCGGAATCATGATTTTGCCGATATCATGAAGGGTTGCGGCAATCGTCAGCATGCCCAGGTCTTCCGGGCTTAGCTTAAGCCACTTCCCAAGAAGTGTGGATAATATGCCTACAGCAACATTATGTCTGTATGTATAGTCATCTTTAGACTGCAGTGCAGCCAATATCCCGAAAAAATCATTCTTCTCACTGACTTGCTGGATGAAAGGAATGACCTCGTTTCTTAGCTCCAGCATAGGAAGCCGTTTGCTCTTGGTATAGCGGAACTGCTCAAAAATATTCTCCATAGCTTCTGTACAGTCATCCACTGCCAGCTGATAGAAAGCCTCACTGTCCAACTGAATCACATCATGCGGCTGGAGAATAATCCGATGCTGGGTGATTAGCCGGATATGCTCCGAGCTCAGCAGTGTCATAGCAGGTAATACAAAGACACCGTTGTGATTAAATAGATTGTCTATAAGCTGTTTGCCTATATATTGTTCGTTGCTGTTATTCATCTTCCTCACCTGCCAGTGCAGAATTATTCACAAGATGTGAAGTAGCTGCTGTAATTTGGAATATATGCCGCCCCATTCAGCTTGTAATACTATGATGTCCTGGCTCTGAATCCTATTGAACGCAGCCTTAAATAAGCACACGCATTTTGCTCCTATATCTTTTATCGTTATTTCGTACCAAAATGTGAATACCTAAATTCTTCCTTCAGCTTTATGCTGAACTAGGCCGTTTCACCGGTTTGATATCAACCGGCATTTTATACCTTTTGGCGATACTCAGATACAGTGAGAGCTCACGGCATAACTGCAGAATAGCTGAACGGACCTCGAATTCCTCACGGGTTTCCGGCAGATCCATTCTTTGAAATTCCTGCTCCAATACTTCCAGCAGTTTTTCGGTCCGGCCCGTATATTCTTCAGCCAACACATCATTGCTGAGTTGATCGAACAAATCTGCAACCATGTCCCCGTGAGGCAACTGCCGGTAGACCTGCGAGAGGAGCTGCATCATATTCTGAATCGATTCGAGCTGTTCCTTGCGCATATAAAAGTAAACATTCCAGGCTTCATCCGGATGAATCACATGGTTCTCCATTTCTCTGGAGGCTGCTGTCAGCCCCCGCTGTACCGCTTCATTCGCACCGATCAGTTCCTTACCGTCCCAGAGATATCCCGGGTCACGGAGTGTACGAGCCATCTGTGTAAAAATAACCGAGAAGTAGCCGTCCACCTCTTTACGGATGGCAGCAATGACACTTCCGGTCTGAGGCATATAAATCAAATTAATCAATCCGGCAGATCCAAGGCCGATGAACAAGAGCTCAATCTGCTGCAGCAGTACATGTACCGACAACTCAGCTTGTCCAAATACCCGGAATACGATAACAGAGCTGGTAACAATCCCCTCCTTGTAGCCGGATTTTACGATCATCGGGAACCCGATGAGTACATACATCCCGAGCACCCAATAATGGAATCCCAGGAAGAAAAACAAAATACAGCCGAAAAAAAGTCCCACCAGCGATGCCAGAAACCGCGCTGTGATCGTACGCAGACTTCTTTTGCGTGTCGTTTCCACACCCAGAATCGCGAGCAGACCCGCACTTTGCGCATTCGGGATGCCCACAGCGGCTGCCAGCAGGATCGACAGCAGTGTAGCAGCCGCTGTTTTGATAACTCGAAATCCCATGAAAATACCTCTCCTTGCGATCTTGTAAGTCAAGCAGTTCCAGTTTAGAATCATTCGATGCATTACCCGGGAACGCCAGCTTATTATGTTAACTATAAGTTTCAAGTGAAGATATAGACATGGTACAAGATTTTGCGAAGCTGCACAATATGACATATTTTTCACCGTCGTGACAAAATCAGCTTCTCCACATATACCACCAGTTGATACATGGCAGTGGCCACAGCGGCAATAATCAGCAGACTGGACATCACAAGTGTGAAATTGAACACCTGAAAACCGTAGATAATCAGATACCCAAGACCGGATTTAGCCACCAAAAACTCGCCAACAATGACACCTACCCAAGACATGCCCACATTCACCTTGAGCGTGGATACGACCGTGGGGAAGGAAGCCGGCAGGATCACCTTGCTGAATATCTGTACCCGCGAGGCCCCAAACGACTTTGCCACCTTCACCAGATTCGGGTCCACGCTGCAAAAGCTGTTATACACCACAAGTGTTGTAATTATTACCGTGATTGACAACGTTGTTACCACTATCGCCGTAAAGCCTGCACCGAACATTACGATAAAAATCGGCCCCAGCGCGACCTTCGGCATACTATTAAATACAACCATATACGGATCAAGCACTGCCGATAAAAAAGGCGACCACCAGATCACGATGGCAAGAAGTGTGCCTAGAAGTGTCCCCAGCACAAAGCCGACAACCGTTTCGCCAACCGTCATGCCCAGATGCGGCCATAGGCTTCCGCTAACCATATCACTCCAAATCTGCCTGAAAACCTTGGTGGGGTAGCTGAACAGCAGCTCATCCAGCCAGCCCAGCCGTGCCCCTGCTTCCCAAAGAACAAAGAACAGCACGAGCAGACTGCCGCGGACACCCGTCACCCGGGCGCGCCATCGCCGTTTTTTCTTCTGATACTGAGCATGCTTCTCTTCCAGCCATGACGCACGGGAGGCGGCTAATTCAATTTGTTCAACGGATTTCATGAGTCTTCCCTCCCTGCAAGCTCCATTTCCTTCCACACCTCATGGAAAAGCTCCGCGAACCCCGGCAAGTCCCGTGCATATAACGGAGGTGTGCGCCTGATCGCTTCAGGCACGATAAATATCTTGCGGATCTTTCCGGGATTCGGCTGAAGCAGGACCACCCGGCTGCTGACAGCAATCGCCTCTGACAGATCATGGGTAACCAGAATAGCCGTTGTTCCGCGGTTACGAAGAGTCTCTGAGACCAAATCCTCAAGCTGCAGCTTAATTTGGTAATCCAGCGCGGAGAAGGGCTCATCCAGCAGCAGCAGCCCAGGGTCCGTAGCAAGGGTCCTAACCAGTGCCACCCGCTGGCGCATCCCTCCTGACAGCTGAGCCGGGTAGGAATGCTCTTTGCCGGCCAGCCCCATCTCACCAAGCCGTTCTAAGGTTTTCCGTCTTGAGTTCTCATCGAGATTGCCGGTCAGCTCCAGCCCCAGCAGGGCATTATCCAGAATGGTCCGCCAGGGAAATAGGTAATCCTGCTGCAGCATGTAGCCCACCTCAGGAGAAGGGCCGTTGACCGTGTGTCCGCTCACGGACACTTCCCCGCGTGAAGGCTGAAGCAGTCCGGCAATGATCGACAGGAGCGTGGTTTTACCGCAGCCGCTGGGTCCGACCAGACTGACAAATTCACCCGCTTCCACATTCAGACTGAAGTTCTCGATGGCAAGCGACGCCTCGCGGTCCCCCAAATAGGCATGCGTCACTTCCTTTAACTGCACAATGGGAAGCATATCACCCCTCCTAAAAGTTTTGTTAGCATCAGCTACTCTGATCTGCTTCGTACAAAACTAGCTTCGGAAGCATTAACTTTAAGTTTTGTTAGCATCAGCTACTCTGATCTCCTTCGTACAAAACTCACTTCGGATGCATTCTCGAATCACTTCACGCTGGCTTCAGCTTTTTCGGCAAAACTGTTGTTGACGATCTTGGCTGCCGGAACCCGCTCCTTCAATTCACCGGCGTTGTCCATAACGTCCAGCAGATTATTCCATTCTTTATCGTCGATGACCGGATTCACAGCGTAAGTATCCTGTTCCTTGTAGCGCTTGACCGAAGAAATCACAATATCCCGGTCTGTTTTTTCAAAGTAAGGCAGGATCGCATCGGCAATTTCCTCCGGGCTGTGCGCCTTCACCCAAAGCTGGGCACGCTGGATCGCGTTCGTGTATTTCTGTACCGTATCGCTGTTTTTGCTGATAAAGCTTTGTTTGGACATAAAAACCGTATAAGGCAGATAGCCGCTTTCCAGTCCAAAGGATGCTACCACCCCGCCACGCTTCTCACGCTCAAATATGGAGGCCGTTGGTTCAAAGAGCTGAACATAATCTCCCGTACCTGAGGCGAAAGCCCCGGCAATATTAGCAAAATCAATATTTTGAATCAGGGTGAGGTCCTTCCCGGAATCAATTCCCTTCTGCATCAGCGTAAATGCACCTGCCATTTGTGGCATTCCGCCTTTTCTTTGGCCCAGGAATGTACTCCCCTTCAATTTGTCCCATTTGAAATCCGCATCCGGCTTACGCGCGAACAGGAATGTGCCGTCCCTCTGTGTCAATTGGGCGAAATTAATGACAGGATCATTCGCTCCCTGCTGAAAGACATATATTGAAGTTTCAGATCCTACGAGCGCTATATCAATAGCCCCGGACAGCAGAGCAGTCATGGTTTTATCTCCGCCCGGAATCGTCTGCAGCTCTACCGCCAGCCCTTCATCTTTGAAAAAATTCTGCGACAATGCCACATATTCAGGTGCATAAAATACCGAACGGGTAACTTCACCGACCTTAACTTTCACTTCAGCAGAGTCTCCTCCACATCCGGCGAGCACAGAAAAACATAAAGTGATGATCATGAGCGACAATGGAATTTTTTTCCTGATATTCATCCGTCATTCCCCTTTCCTCCAGGGTCTTCGCCCTTGCTTAAGCATATGCACCTGCCTAAAGAATGGTTAACTGACATAGTGTGCAACGTTTGCACTACATTCAAGCGGTTTTTATAAGCATTTTGCTGTGTATACTCAAGTGTTCGTTTTCGATGATCCTTCAAAATCATTACATAAACTGTGATAACCGGGAAAATAAAGAGATAATCATAGATAGTTCAGCTTAATTGCTTCACATTCAAGTGATTACTAGTTATTCAATCGTTTTTATTGAGTGCAAACGTTTTACCTTGAACGATTTTTAAACTAATATATTAGTAAAGCGCTTACTTGAATACATATTAAAGTTGTTATCCGTTTGGAAGGGGAATCCTATCATGTTTCATTTATGTAAACGTGCCGATGCTCGGCGCTTTCTGTCTGTGGTTGCCATCTCGGGCCTCTCTGCCGCTTTGCTTGCCGGATGTTCAGGAGGCAGAGCCTCTGAAGCCGGTACCTCACCCTCTAATTTAGCTTCGAATGTGCCATCTGCTTCCCCCCGCTCCTTATCCGCTTCACCAGCTTCCCCATCCCATTCATCCGTTACCTCCGCTGCGGCGGTTGATGAACAGCCCTCTACGGTTTTTTATGAAATTTTTGTCCGTTCCTTCTATGACTCTGATGGTGACGGTATTGGCGATCTTAAGGGAATCACCGAGAAGCTTGACTATCTCAATGACGGTAATCCTGCGACAAAAGACGATCTCGGAATCGGGGGCATCTGGCTGATGCCGATAAATCCATCCCCCAGCTATCACGGTTATGATGTTACAGACTACCGAAGCATCAACCCAAATTACGGAACTATAGAGGATATGCAGAATCTGCTCACAGAAGCGCACAAGCGTGGAATAAAGGTCATTATGGATCTGGTAGTCAATCATACCTCCAGAATGCATCCATGGTTCGTGGACTCCGCCAAAAATAAGGACGGAAAATACCGGAATTGGTATGTTTGGGCGGAGGACCAGCATCGTCCTGTAAGCGGAACAAGTGCGGCGGACAGCGGCAATCCGTGGCATCCTCTCTTAGGCAGCCATTACATGGGTACCTTCTGGGACGGTATGCCGGATCTGAATTTCGATAATCCGCAAGTCCGGAGCGAGATGAAAGATATCGGAACGTTTTGGCTGAAGCAAGGGGTGGACGGTTTCCGTCTGGATGCTGCAAAACACATATATGAGGATCTGTTATCTGATAAAAGTGCAGCTACAACGGCAAAAAACGTTGCCTGGTGGCAGGAATTCCGTCAGTCCATGAGTAAAGTGAATCCTGAGGCCTATATCGTGGGTGAGGTGTGGGAGAATTCCGCAGTTTCCGTGGGAGCTTATCTGGATCATGCATTCAATTCAGGGTTTAATTTCGGGTTGGCTGAATCCTTGATAAATTCTGCCAAAACAGAGAAAGACAGCGGCGTAGCCTTTACACTTGAACGAACCTACAAACTATATTCCCAGCTCTCGGGTAATGCTTTCACAGACGCAACCTTTCTGACCAACCATGACCAGAACAGAGTAATGAGCCAGCTGCAGAACCAGCCTCAGCATGCAAAAATGGCTGCGTCAATGCTGCTGACCCTGCCCGGCAATCCTTTTATATACTATGGTGAAGAGATTGGAATGCTTGGTGTCAAACCGGACGAAGGTATCCGGGAACCCATGCGCTGGACAGCAGGCCAACCGGCCAATGGACAAACCACTTGGGAACCGGGAAGCAACAACGATGATAAATCCGGTGTTAATGTAGCAAGTCAGCTGAATAGCAGCGACTCATTGCTCGAACGATACCGGCAGCTCATTTCAATTCGGGGTGAGATTCCGGCGCTGCGGGACGGAGACATCCGTGATTATCCTTCTGGGAATGCAGGAGTTATGGCTTACGAGCGGATTACTTCAGGACAGCAAATCTTGGTTGCCCATAACCTGACGGGTGAATCGTTGTCCATCACGATCCGTCCGGGAACCGGCAAACACCCGTATCTGAAGATTATCAAAGTTATTCCTGGCACAGCCCGTTTGGATCAGGCGACACTCACAATTCCACCCTATACTACTGTCATTATGGAGTAGATATTTGTGATGGCCTAACTAACCACTTATGTAATGCAGAGCATACCTGTGGTCTGGTGAACGGTGCAGCAATCAGCCAGTCCTCCGAAACCCTGGAACTGATCCGAATCAGCCAGCTATCGGCAATATCCTCAAGATAGGAAGCCCGTTCAAAAGACCAGCCACCTTTTGTCCGTGTGCAGAACCTAAGCTCACTGGTGGCGGTGGGATTTTTCATTGCCTTAGCCAACAAGGGAGAATGGACAACATCACCTGTCTCTGCAGCCAATCGCTCAGACAAAAAATACAATGTACAGGTGGCCGCTTGTCTTTGCAGCTCCTCATACTTGCGTCTTGACATCAACAGCGCAGGGTTTTCCTGACCCATGTCAGCTGTCTGTTGAAAGCAGTTCATCAGATAATAGCAAGCTCGTTTAATTTCTTCCGGTGTCTTGAGCTCATAGCTGAAGGCATCGGGGTCTTTTAGATAGGATAAATGCACTTTGTCCTTGTAGGCCAGCAGGCATAAATCCTGTACGTAATCCCCTTCGCTAAATTCCAAACGGCATATCCTGTCCGCTAAGACTCCCTTTTGCAGCACCTCCTTAACTCTTTTATCACCCGATGTATCAGGGAACAGAAAATGCGCTAAATATAACGTATCATGGTTATTCACATCAATGTTTCCTTCCCGGAAAAGGCTTAAGCTATAAAACTTGTAATCTTTATGTTATCATAAGCTAATTTTAAGGTAAAATTAAGAAAGTAAGGGTATGATCAATAACATGAAATACTTGTAGCGAGGTGATTTCAATGAGAATGCTCATCAGTTTTCAGAACAAGATTGTACCTGTGTACTTCACTACAGAAAACAAACAGCCCACCCAAAAAGTACTTCGACTGCTTAACAGTACGCTGGAACTCAAAATTCAAAAGGGCAAAAGCGCCCTGCAGAAATGTTTGAATTCTCTGATTAGTATCGAAATTAAAGGCTCTGAAGCTATATTGCACAGTTACAGTGAAAATGATTCATTGGCATTATCCCTCTATTAATAGAGGGATTTTTTTTGTATACATCAAAGAAAAAGAGCACATTCCTTATCCAAGGAACATGCTCTGCTGAATATATTGGGCAGTATTTCTTATGAGAGAAACGTGAGACTAACTGATCCGATGGAGATTGGTTTTCTCTTGTTTTTCGGCTTTCTGAATCCGCAGCTTGAACAGCTTCACTAGGTTGCGCCGGGTATGCTCTTCGTGACAGCTGTCCAGTTTTTTTATAATAAAACGGTCAATGGACATGTCAATCGCTCCTTTGTTTGGATTCCTTTACAGCTATATCTGAGAGGAAATCACTTCCTGATCTCCTGTAACTCCTATTTAACCGGGACCCCGTTTCCTTAAACCCGGCCTCAAAATGCAAAAAAAACCTTGTAAAAAATAAAATTACTATATATTGAGTCGCAGAACCCAAAACCATTCAACATGCCCGGAGATGTGGTAGCTGTGCAAAGAAAAGCGCTTTGGTGTCGAATAAAAAAATTTTATCTTATGGATATTTACAAACAAATAATTAAATGCTATATTAACGTTAGTTAATAAATAAACGAAACTTAAGGAGAAATCATAATGTCAAACGTACTTTTCATTAAAGCAAATAACCGCCCAGCAGATCAAGCAGTAAGTGTTCAACTGTATAACGCTTTCCTGGCAAGCTACAAGGAAACTCATCCGCAGGACACAATTACAGAGCTTGATTTGTTCGCTGAACAACTTCCATACTACGATAACACATTGATTACAGGGATGTACAAGGCTGGTCAAGGCTATGAAGCTACTCCTGAAGAAGCTGCCGGCGCTGCTGTAGTAAAAAAATATATTGATCAATTCCTGGCTGCAGATAAAGTAGTGTTTGCCTTCCCATTGTGGAACTTGACTGTTCCAGCTGTGCTGCATACGTACATCGACTACCTGAGCCAAGCTGGCATTACTTTCAAATACACCGCTGAAGGTCCAGTGGGTCTCGTGACTGACAAAAAAGCAGTGATTCTGAATGCCAGAGGCGGCGTTTATTCCGAAGGTCCGGCTGCTACTGCAGAAATGGCTGTGAATTATGTAGCAGGTATGCTGAACTTCTGGGGCTTCAAGGAAACAACTCAGGTGATTATCGAAGGACACAACCAGAATCCGCAGCAATCTGCAGAAATTATCAATAACGGCCTGGAATTGGCTAAATCTGCAGCTGCATCGTTCTAAATGGTGAGACAGCGTTAAGAGTCCGGTAAGAATTTAAGCATCCGCACTTTTTACAGATATCTCCTCTTTCACATCATCCGGACTTTTATTTATATATAGTTTGGCGGGCTGCTTATTTAGCCGTTTCCGCCAGACAAAAGTCAAGGGACCCTTACAGCCGTTCAACGGCTGCAAGGGTCCCTTTCGTTCTATGCAGATACTTCGATCATAAATCGTCCAGCTCACGGCGCCAGCTTGAATTCCGGGTACGGCTACTTCCCGCCTTCGTTGCAGCAGCAGCAGTTTTCCGCTTGTGCTTCACCTCTTTGCTGCTCTGATACTGCAGTTCCCGCTGGGTTTTGCGGTAGTTCCAGAGCCGTTTCTCATCCAGTTCCCCGCTTGCCACAGCCTCAAGTACAGCACAGCCTTCTTCCTGTTCATGCCTGCAGTCACTGAAACGGCACTCGGCGGCAAGTACGCTGATATCGCTGAAGGCAAGATCAAGTCCGCCTTCATCCTCCCATAGCTGCAGCTCGCGCATCCCTGGAGTATCCACAATGATTCCGCCATCCGGCAGGACGAACATTTCCCGGTGGGTTGTTGTATGCCGTCCCCGGCTGTCTCCTTCTCTTACGTCCTGTGTAAGTTGAAGATTACGGCCGCTTAGCCAGTTGACCATCGTTGATTTGCCGCAGCCTGAGGAACCGGTAAGAGCTACGGTCTGCCCTGGGCTGATATATGGCAGCAGTTCTTCCCGCCCGTCCCCAAGCAAAGCACTGACTGCATGGATGGCTACACCTGGCGCCGTCCGCTCCATCTCCGCGATTTTACTCTCCGCATCCAGGCAGAGATCAGCTTTGGTTAACAAAATGACCGGATTCGCCCCGCTGTTCCAAGCCATAATCAGGTATCTCTCCATCCGCCGGACATTGAAATCATCATTCAAGGCGCTGACCAGGAACAATGTATCAACATTGGAGGCTACGATCTGCTCATCCAGCGTATTTCCCGCTACCTTCCGGGAGATTACACTATGACGGGGCAAGACCCCATGAATCACGGCATGTTCGCCGCCATCCTGCATCACCAGAACCACCCAATCGCCGATGGCCGGATATTCTCCGGAGTCCGTCAGTGTGTGTCTAAGCTTGCCGGCCAGTTCGCCCCAAGTTTCCCCGGTCTCTGCCATCACGCGGTACTTGCTGCCGAAGTCCCCGATAATTCTTCCCGGTACATATTCCTTCCCTTCATATCCATTAAGTTTATCATTCCACTTGCTCTGCCAGCTCTTGTTCCAGCCGTATTGTTCTATTGTCATTATTGCCTCCTGAATGTTTTTGTTTCGAATTTTTTAATGCAACCTGACTGATACTGTCTCTTTCACATACTTCCCGGAACACAAAAAAACCGCCGGAATCCTCATTCCGGCGGCAGCTCTCACATAGCAATTCTTTTGCCTTTGGCAAAGAAATTGCTTATAAAAGCATATACGAAAAGTACGGGCTCTCCCCTGTGAAGGGACAGTCCAGTAATTTCCGTGCGCGGCATTACAGCAAAAATCAAACGCTGCAATATACACACGCAAAAAAGCCGCCGGAACCGATACGGTTCCCGGCGGCTCTATAAGGCATCATAGAGCTTGCCTGCTAAGCTGCAATCCTTACACTGCAGCCGCTGTTCCCGGAAGACACGTATCCTGAGCAGTATTTACCGATAACGAAGTAACCGTATAAACTGTCATATAACATCGTCTCCTTCCGAACTAATATGGTGTAATGATAAACGGAGCTGCATTATATTGTCAACCCCGCAATCATATGCCGCTATATTATAGTCTTCAGTTCATCCAGCTCATGAATGGTTTTCCAAGGAAGGGCATCCAGCTGTTCATCCCACGGATGATTGCGTTTTAGCCATATGGTCTCCATTCCAGCCTTGGCTGCTCCCCAGATATCATTTACCGGATGGTCCCCGATAAACAAGGTTTCTTCTGCGGCTGCACCCAGCCTATCCAGTGCGTGCCGGTAGATCTCCGGATCAGGCTTGCTGATCCCAACCTCTCCGGAGATCACGATCGCCTTGAAGTACCCGCGAAGCTGAAGCAGATCGATTTTGCCATATTGGATATCCTTCTTGCCGTTCGTCACCAGACCCAGGATATATCCGCGCTCCCGGCAATATTCCAGAATATGGGCAGCATGCTTCATAAGCGCTCCGTGAGTAATATAAGTCTTGTCATAATATGCACGTATGTCTATAGCTGATAGTGGTTTTTGCCAGGGCAATACGTCACTTAGTTCGGCAAAAAAACCATCCTTATCCCGGTATCCGTCCGCATCTCTGAGGATGATGTCCTCCACAACCCGCTCTGCCTCTCCTGGCTCCAAATGGCCCAGAAAATCCTGCACGAACTTCCGGCTAAAGCTGCGAAATGTATGGTCGCGGTCCATTAGCGTGTTATCCAGATCAAACAGCAAAGCTTGTACTTTTCTCATTCCAAGTTCCCCTTGTTCCTCGAATTTCATTCCGTAGCAGTCAGAAATCCATTGTACTATGGGGGAACGCGCAAAGAAAAGACCATTCCGGTAAAAGAGGGCTTCCCCCTTCAACTGAACAGTCCGCGGATTCGTATCCCGTTATTCAAAATGCTCCGGCCGATGCGTAAGCATCATTTCCTCTTCGGTAATATATAAGGGAAAAGGCGGAGTTTCCTTCAGATACCGTTCACTGGCGAGCAGCCGGTAATGCACCTCGGGTAACCAGGCATCCTCAATCAGCGGGAGCTTGCCAGTATCACTGATATAGTTATCTACAGCCGATTGCACCAAATCCAGATAATAAGGCACGAGCTTGTCAGCTTCCTCAAAAATCTCAAAGGTTTCGCGGGACATATAAAACTTTTGCTGGGGTATACCGCCTAAATAACGGGTAAGCCGGCTTAGATCAATGCTTTTATCCTCTAATAGTAGAGCCGTACGGTTGATAGGAGCGGGCATATCTTCTTCAAATTGCCTTACAGCCTGCTTGATCTGCGGTAAGGTAACAGTGATAGGGACAGTGGACGTATTTTTCTTGGCGCGCTTGAATATCATACTGAAAGTCTCCTTTCGAAGTATATGTCAGATAACGCTTACAATTCCATTTTATTCGTTATTCAGACATTTAATCAGCTTGCCTGTCTTTTGTCACAGAAAATACCCAATCTTTAGATCATTATTTGACATTTTCCCAATGTGTCCATAACTCGGGCGGATTCAGTTCATAGTGTTCATTCTGCCGGTACATGAATTGATGCATAATGAACTCGCGGCGAATGGTTGCATAGTCTTCATGGAATGGTTTAATGAACTCGTTGATCTCTTTTTCCGTATAGACTACGCCCGGCTCCAGCTTTTCGACCATATACTGCAGAGCGATCAGCTTCTTTTTGTATTGAGCGGGGATCTGCCGCAAGCGCCCGTCTTTGGCGAAGAAATTACGCAGCACCGAATCCTTCAGGCTTGTATCTGGTGACTCTTTCTCCATATCTTCCACCCCCTTGGAAAAAATAAACTTTAGTGATGCCTCCGAACCGGCCTGAATAAACTCGGGATTCAGCATAAAATATACCGTGTTCTTGTCTCTACGCTCTGTGATTAGCGCGGCTTCCCGCAGTTTCGCGGCATGATGCGTCACGGTGGGTTGCGATAAATTCAGCTTTTCTGCCAAGGCCTGCCCGTGAACCTCCCCTTTGGACAGCAACAGAAGAATCCGTAAACGTGTTGGGTCAGACAAAGCTTTGTGGTAATTTACAATTTTATCAAGCTGCAATGAGGGCACTCTCCTATACAATACAATTATCCAAAATTAACAGAATGAATATAGTTTAGATATATATCTAATTATATCGCATTCCATGGACTGGAGCAAGTGCTATCACCCGGATTTACGGGAAGAATGGCGAAAATTTTAAATTTAGGGTACGCTTTATAGAAAAAGCAAGTGATTATTTGGGAGGCTTGAAGCTTAATGAAAGATGTCATCATAATCGGAGCAGGTCCATGCGGATTATCCGCTGCTATTGAATGCCAGCACCAAGGATTGTCCAGCCTGATCATCGAAAAGAATTTCATTGTCCACTCCATCTATCTCTATCCGACCAACATGCAATTTTTCAGCACAACTGCGCTGCTGGAAATCGGAAATGTTCCTTTCACCTCTCCCAATGACAAACCTTTCCGCCATGAAGCACTGGTCTACTACCGGCGTGCTGCGGAACAGCATGGTCTGGAAATTGCCGCTTACGAGGAAGCCTTGTCCGTTCAGCCATTGGAAGATGGGACCTTTGCCGTACATACCCGCAACAAACGGGGAGAAGCTCATACCCGCACGGCTGCCAACATAGTGATCTCTACAGGATATTTTGACCAGCCGAACCTGATTGGAATTCCGGGAGAGGAGCTTCCCAAGGTCACCCATTATTTCGGCGAAGCCCATCCCTATACGGGGATGAAGGTAACCGTAATCGGCGGCAGCAATTCTGCTGTAGATGCTGCACTGGAGCTCGTACGCGTTGGAGCCGAGGTGGATATGGTATACCGGGGAGCTAGCATTTCTGAGAATATTAAGCCCTGGGTTCGTCCGATCTTTGAGAGCATGGTTCTGAAGGAGAAGATTATTCTGCACGTCGAGTCACGGGTGACTGAAATTACACCAGGATCGGTAATCATCACTAGCCACAGCGGCGATGTAACTGAACTGGATAATGACTTTGTGCTAGCCTTAACAGGATTTAGACCCAGCAGGACGTTACTCTCCTCCGCTGGAGTAAGCATGGACGATAGCCAAGATAAACCGGCCTTTAATCCCTCTACCATGGAGAGTAATGTACCCGGGCTTTACATCGCAGGGGTTATTGCCTCCGGACGCAATGCCAATGAGGTATTCATCGAAACCGGGCGCGGGCACGGTCAGTTGATCGCGGATCATATCGTCTCCAAACGTCTGGCCAAGTAAGTTCCACCTCATAAAAATACGCATAGCTCGATCTAAATGGTTGTTAAAGCATTGGGCATATTAGAAAAAAAGGAGTGTGCCGCCTGCTATGGATATAACCTCTTTACTACTTCTCGGTTTTGCAGCACTGGGCATTATCAGTAAAAATTCACCTATTACTATCGCAATGGTTGTTCTGCTGCTGCTGAGGGTGCTTGGACTTCAACAGACTTTTCCCTGGCTGGAAAAGTACGGTCTGACGGTTGGGATTATCGTCTTGACGATCGGTGTGATGACTCCACTGGCCAGCGGGAAAATCTCGCTCGACACCATTTGGCACTCCTTTCTGCATTGGAAGTCGCTTGCGGCAATCGCTGTCGGCATCCTGGTGGCCTATCTTGGAGGCCGGGGCGCTCTGCTGATGGGCAGTCAGCCTACAATTGTTGCCGGTCTTTTGATCGGGACCGTCCTCGGAGTAGCTTTATTCAAAGGAGTTCCCGTAGGACCGCTGATCGCTGCCGGGATTTTGTCACTGCTGATCGGAAGAGGCTAATCATTTACAACGCAAACACCAAAAAGCTGCAGGTTCGCTCAATGCGCCCGCAGCCTTTTTTAGATTAATGCTATCCTTCAACCCTGTACTTCTTCTCCAATTCCGACTGGTAATGAGGATCGTAACGGATTTGCCTTCCGGGTGTGCAATCGAGCAGCTCTTTGTTCCCATAATGATCAGGATGCTTAGGGTTATGCGGATAATGCTCTTTTACTTTTTGGACGATCTCATCATCCATAAGGGGCAGACCTGCCTCTTCTTCATTTGAGATCATGAGAGGAACAGGGAGTGAATATTCCCGTTCCTCGCCACTTTCCTCCAGACAGGACACCGTTAATATTAGCTCTGTCCATCCGCAGCCAATCGGCTGTAATGTATAAATCTCCAGCAATAACTCGCTTGGTGATTGCAGGGACTCAAGGATAATTTGACGGTCTGCACCCACAGGGTATTCTCCGGCAGCTCCAGTCCAGTAGATCCCCTTGGGAAGCTGCAGCCGGACTTCTGCATGTTTCACACCGGTTAACGGTGCCAGCCGGATCCACAGATGATTCATTCCTTCTTCATGCTCAAGAAAGGACTTGGCGAAGCGTATCTCCAGCGGAAGTGAATTTTCAATCATTGTTTGTTCTCTCCTTTCAGCAGCCGGGTCACAGCCTCAATCATCTCTGATTTCAGTTGCGGTGTGATCTGCGGACTTACCGTGAGCATTACATCTTCGTTAATCACCAGCGTCTCGTGCTGCAGAATGTGCTCCGGCTGGTAGAACCTTAGCCGGGCACCGATGCTGGCAACTTCCTCGGCAGTGAGCGCAGACAGCTTCATTTGAATATCCGCCAGGGACTCCCCGCTCTTGGATAAGGTCAGAATCGCCCGCAAAGATTCCAAGTGTCTTTCGGTATATACTCTTTTATTCCCCACTAGTTCCAGGGGCGGCAGCATCCCTATCTGAGTATAATACCGGACCGTTCTTAAATTTATATCCGCATCCTCCTGCTGGAGAATATCAGCCAATTGCTTACCTGTGTACACATTCATCAGGTTCATCTCCCGTTATAAATCGCCTTATCGCAACAAGTTACACTCGAGTGTGTTGGTTACAGTATACTGTAACTTAAATCGATATGCAACGGTTTTGCTGGAAGGTTCAAGTTCACAAAAAAACGGCCCCTTTAGGGACCGCTTGATCTTGACTCACACCATCTTAAGCATCCAACCTCTGTACATTGAACAGCCGGGCATAACTTCCGTCCAGCGCCATAAGTTCCTCATGAGTTCCCCGTTCGGTAATTTCCCCATTCTCCAAAACGACGATCTGATCCGCATGGGTGATCGTAGATAGTCTATGAGCCACAATTAATGTGGTACGCTCCGAAGCCAGTGATTGCAGCGCCTGCTGGATCAGATGCTCGGATTCCAAATCAAGTGCTGAAGTGGCCTCGTCAAGAATCAACACTTTGGGATCTTTCAGGAAAACACGTGCGATAGAGACGCGCTGCTTCTGTCCACCGGATAGCTTCACTCCGCGTTCTCCCACCTCTGTGTCATACCCATCCGGCAGCTGCATAATGAAATCATGAGCATTCGCAGCCCGTGCAGCCGCGACAATCTCCTGCTCTCCCGCTACGGGATTGCCAAAAAGGATGTTATCCCGCACCGAGCCGCTGAAGAGAAAGTTATCCTGGAGCACCATCCCGACGGTCCGCCGCAGGCTCTCCTGTGTCAGACTCCTGACATCCTGACCGTCCATGCACAGACTGCCTTCCGTAATATCATAGAATCGCGGGATTAGACTGATCAATGAGGATTTCCCTCCTCCGCTCATCCCGACAAAAGCCACTGTCTGTCCCGGATCGATGCGAAGTTCAATATTTTTCAGCACCCAGTCATTCTCATCGTTGTATTTGAACCACACCTTCCGGAACTCTATGGCTCCTGATGGCGCCACCAGTGGCTTGGCACCCGGTTCATCGATGATATCATAAGGCTCATCCAGAAGCTCCATTACCCGCTCCAGTGATGCGGACGCTTGGGTCAGCACGGTTGAGGAATTGATCAGACGACGCAGAGGCGCGTACATCCGGTCCAGATAGCCGAAGAACGCCACAAAGGTCCCGAGCGACAAATTCCCGTGAATAACCTGATACCCCCCGTATCCGATCACCAGCAGCGGTGCGATATCCGTAAGGGTGTTGATGATGGCGAAGGTTACAGCATTCCAGCGCGTCTGGGCCATGGCCTTTTCCAGAAACTTGCCGTTGATGTCTTCGAACTGCTTCTTGTCCACCTTCTCCATAGTGAAGCTGCGGATAATCGCAATCCCTTGAATCCGTTCATGCAAATACCCTTGTATCGCGGCAAGCGCCTGGGAACGGTCCTTGGTCAACAGCTTGAGACGCTTGTAAAGCGTGTTCACTGCAATGCCATACAGCGGCAGTATAGCAATCGATACGAGGGCCAGCACCGGATTCAAATAGAACATAAAGGCCAGGGCGAACACCAGTGTGAACATATCCAGCCAGACATTCATCATGCCGACCTCAACAAGATTTTTACTTTGCTCAACGTCATTGATAAATCTGGAGATCGCTTCGCCGACTTTAGTATTCTGATAATAACGAAGCGAGAGCCGCTGCAGATGTCCGTACAGTCTGTTGCGCATGTCGAACAACACTCTGCTGGTAATCAGCTGGGCAAAATACTGGCGGTAATACTCCACTGGACCCCGGATAATTACGAACAGCACAAGTGAGCCCCCAAGTATAGTCATCAGCTTCGATACCCTCGCCGCAACAGAGAGTGCCGGATTGTTCAGCAGGTCATCGACCACATATTTGAGGATGAGCGGCAGGGTAAGCGGAATACTGAATTTGATCATGCCGATGAACAGGGTAAGGACAATCCATTTCATGTAGGGCCGTACAAAAGTATAATAAGATTTCCATTGCTTCACAAAAAGTAGCGTCCTTTCTCTTTACCGTGTTGATTGGGTACTGTTGACATTTTCGTTCCACAGTGTTTTTATATTTTTAAGTCCATAGGTACGCGTTCAACTCTAAATAGCAGTACCCGAACTTCAGGAGGATAACGATGTCCAGACAATTTGTGACCGAAGCCGTCATGATGGCGATTTACGGCCAGCTTCTCATTCCGCGGAGCCCCGTAGAATATATAGTGCCTTACACTACCGTAATGGAATTATACGAACTGCGGGACAGCGACGAACCTCTGATGAGCCATGCAGAGGATGACCAGCATGTGAAGCTCAAAATCCGCGAACTTATTGCTTATTTCGAGGAGCCGCTGAATTCCAAAAAAATCAACCGCTGCCTGAACATTCCCTGGGCCAAAAGCTCCGGCATCCTGCTGGGCAGCCACGCACAGATCACTATTATCAACAGTGTCGATAACGCCACGTATGGAGAAGCGTTCGATCCGATTGAAACGGAGCTGCTGCTGACCTCTCAGAGGGAGAAAGTACCGATTCTAACCGATCAATTCGAGCTGATTCAGCGCATTATTGAAGGTGGTGTCCCTGTTCAGGTGTTTGATATTGATGATTTTGATTTTGCCATGGAGGAAGAAACCTTCCGCAGTTCGCACTAGGCTCTTCCCGCTCATGCAGCGTGCGCATTCACGCTCTAGCCACCACACAAAAAGCCCTGCCTTTTGGCAAGGGCTTTTTGTCCATATCAGCATCCCGCTGCATCATTCGTTCTGAACCCCGGCTACCGCCTCAGGTTTATACACATACTCAATATCATCCTCGGCTTCCGAATACACAATGGCCAGGCTATAACCCTCCATATACCAAAGATCCTGCTCTTCCATATAAAAAATAATTCCCGCCTGATCCGTCTGCACAGCAGGACGGCCTGGAGGCTCATCCGCAATTCCCAGCGAGAAGCCTGGATGTAGTCCTCCTCCCGAGCTGTAGCGGGGAAATAAACGGATGTGAGCCCCGTCCTGCAGTAAAAGTTCCCGCTTGAACCAGGCGGCGGCGTCTTTGCTGACTTCCATCTTCATCTGTGTAAGCACCTCCTGTATATACTAATCATACTGAAATTATGACTATATTCCAAATCATTTAAGCGGATATCATTCTACAGCTTATTCGAAATTTATTCAAAATTACATTTGACAATTCTTCAGGCCGGGTGATAAACTCTGAACATAACGAATCGTCTTCAAGTTATTACCAAAATTAATGAAAGGGTGAGCGCGGTGTTTAACCTTGTACCTGTATATTTCCTCACTATTGTCGGCACGCATACACAACTGAATACCGAAGCAGCCCCAGCAGTGGAAACCTCCTGAGATTCATGCGCGTTATGCGTAGCGTGTGAAATCAAATTAGGCAAGTCTCTTCCATGTCTCTGTGCTGCATTACAGCACCGTGGACATGATAGCTGATGTAAATTACAGGCATATCATCCGTTACCGGATGGTATGCCTTTTTGTATGCTGGTAAGAGTTGCCACTTTCATTAATCACCACCGTCTTGAGCGTTTCTTAAAAGCCGACAATCATTTCAACACGAAAGGAAGGGATTTCCCTTGTTCTCCGTTCTCCGCAATCTCGGCTGGTTTTTCCGCCGTGAAAAAAAACGCTATGCTATTGGACTCATTTTACTGATTGTAGCCGGTGTTCTGGAGCTTCTGCCCCCCCGCCTGCTGGGTAACGCCATTGATGACATTGTCAGCGGTTCGATCACCGCAAGTTCACTCATGAAGTACATTGGCATGATTGTTCTCATGCTGCTGATTATCTATTGGATCACCTACATATGGATGCACAAGCTTTTTGGAGGGTCCAACCTGGTAGAGCGCCTACTGCGCTCCCGCTTCATGAATCACCTGATGACCATGACTCCTTCGTTCTTTGAACGCAACCGTACGGGTGACCTGATGGCCCGTGCCACCAACGATATCCGGGCTGTCTCGGCAACCGTTGGCTTCGGGATGCTTACACTCGTCGATTCCACCATCTTCCTTACTGTCGTGCTCCTCGCCATGGGTTTCCTGGTTAGCTGGAAGCTGACCCTTGCGGCCGTACTGCCGCTGCCGCTTATTGCGATCGCCATGATCTTCTACGGAAAAGCCATTCATGACCGCTACAGTCTGGCGCAGGATGCTTTTGGAGATATGAACGATCAGGTGCTGGAGTCAGTATCCGGTATTCGCGTCATCCGCGCTTATGTACAGGAACGGCATGACGAGAAGCGTTTTAGCGACATTACGGAAGATGTCTACCACAAAAATATGGCCGTAGCGCGGGTTGATTCCTTCTTTGAGCCAACCATCCGGCTGTGCGTCGGACTCAGTTACATTATCGCTCTTACTTATGGAATTTATCTTGTTTTCCGCAACCAAATTACCTTGGGAGACCTGGTCTCCTTCAATATGTATCTTGGGATGATCGTCTGGCCGATGTTCGCCATAGGTGAGCTGATCAACATTATGCAGCGCGGCGGGGCTTCACTGGAACGGATCGACGAAACGTTGAATTCAAAACCAGATGTGCAGGATATTGCCCAACCGGTTTCTGTTGCTGAGCCAGCCACTATTGAAATGAAGGACGTAACCTTCCGTTATCCCTCTTCAACGATCGATAATCTGAGCGGGGTCTGCTTCTCCCTCACCCAAGGCCAGACCCTCGGCGTAGTCGGCCGTACCGGGAGTGGGAAATCCACCTTGCTCAAGCAACTGCTGCATGAATATCCGACAGGCCAAGGAGAAATTCTGATTTCGGATGTGCCAATAGGGCAAATCGCCTTGGATCAGCTCCACAGCTGGATGGGGTATGTACCGCAGGAACAGATTCTATTCTCCAAATCCGTACGTGAGAATATCCAGTTCGGTCACCACGGAGCCAGCGATGACCGCATTATGGATGCGATCACAGCAGCAGCATTCCAGAACGATCTTGGTACCTTATCCGACGGTCTGGATACCTTGGTCGGTGAACGCGGTGTCTCCCTCTCCGGGGGCCAGAAGCAGCGCGTATCGATCTCCAGAGCTTTTATTGCCAATCCTGACATTCTGATTCTGGATGACGCACTGTCCGCCGTTGACGCACGGACTGAAGCCAAAATTATTGAGAACATCCGTGAGGAACGGGCTGGTAAAACTACATTAATCTCGACGCACCGCCTGTCCGCTATTGAGCATGCTGACTTGATTGTCGTGCTGGATAATGGACAGATTACCGAGCGCGGGACCCATCAAGAACTGCTGGACATGAACGGCTGGTACCGTGAGCAATTTGACCGGCAGCAGGTAGAGAACAACCTGACCAATGAATAATGGGTTCTATCCATCCAAGGTGCAATAGTAACAAAACTTAAGCGTATGCTTACGAAGCGAGTTTTGTACGCAGTGAAATCCATGAAGATACGCTTACAAAACTTTTAGGAGGTGTCACCGTTGACACAGAGTACAGGCAAACGCCTGCTGCAGTATGCTTTAACTGCCAAAAAGACGTTTATCGCAGCCCTATTGCTGCTTACCATCGGAGTGGCGGCCGAGCTCGCTGGCCCATTTATCGCCAAGAGCATGATCGATAATCACATGCTGGGCATCGAGAAGCCCTACTTCCAGACCCCTTCATCCGAGGAAGCAGCTGAATATAACAACATCTACTACAAACGCGGTGACCGTTTTGCACCGGGTGAGGCCAAAGGCCCGGAGGTCCGCCTGCTACAGGAAGGCAGATCCTTCTACTTCATCAATGAACCGGTAGCGCAGCCTGACGGCGAGCGGACCTACCGTGATGGCTCACTATATATCAAGCATGGAGATTCAGAAGCTGTCTACCCGGCTGTGAAGCTGTCGGCGGACGAACTGTTTTCCTTTTACAAACCCGAACTACCTGGAATCTATGAGCTTGTAGGCTTGTATGCCCTTTTCCTGGTGATTTCTATCTTTGCAGAATTCGGCAAAACCTACTGGCTGCAATCCTCGGCCAATCAGGTGATCCGCAAGCTGCGGACCGATGTGTATGCGCACATCCAGCGGCTGCCGGTTTACTTTTTTGACAACTTGCCTGCCGGCAAAGTCGTGTCCCGGGTGACTAATGATACGGAAGCGGTAAAAGATTTGTTCATCGCCGTACTATCAAACTTCAGCACAGGGATTATTAATATCCTAGGCGTGTACGTAGCCCTATTCCTGTTGGATATCCGTCTTGGCCTGGTGAGCTTGTTCATCGTGCCGATTGTGATTCTTTGGATCATCCTGTACCGCAAGGTTGCCACCAAATACAATACCATTATCCGATCACGCCTTAGTGAGATTAACGCCATCATCAATGAATCGATTCAGGGGATGTCAATCATCCGTATCTTCCGCCGCCAGAAGCAGAGTAAGGAAGAATTTGAGAAACTCAATGACGATTATTTGAAATATCAGAACAAAATGCTGAATCTGAACGCCTTTACTTCCCACAATCTGGTGAATTCGCTGCGCAGCCTCTCCTTTGTGCTCGTCCTGTGGTACTTCGGCTTTGGCAGTCTGGGCGGTTCTACCTTTGTGTCACTCGGTGTGCTGTATGCGTTCGTCGATGTGCTCGGACGGATGTTTCAGCCGATTACCGGGATGGTCAACCAGCTTGCCAACCTTGACAGCTCCATGGTTTCTGCGGGGCGGGTGTTTACGCTGATGGACGAACCCGGTGAACCGGTCACCGATGGAAGTATGCCGCGTTACAAAGGTAATGTAGTATTCAAGGATGTCTCTTTTGCCTATAAAAAAGACTTCGTCCTGAAGGACATCTCCTTCGAAGCACGTCCCGGCGAGACTGTGGCCCTTGTAGGCCATACCGGATCCGGCAAAAGCTCGATCATCAACTTGCTCTTCCGCTTTTACGATCCGCAGCGCGGCACCATTACGATTGACGGTGAGGAGGTTAAAGGCATACCGAAGCAGTGGCTGCGAAGCCACATGGGTATCGTATTGCAGGACCCTTACCTCTTCACGGGCACCATCGCTTCAAATGTAAGCCTTGGAGATGAGCGAATTTCCCGTGAACGTGTGGAACGCGCACTGCGCGAAGTGGGTGCAGACAAACTGCTGGCCCATTTGCCTCAAGGCTTCGACGAGCCGGTGGTCGAGAAAGGCAGTACCTTGTCGGCAGGCCAGCGCCAGCTGATTTCGTTCGCCAGAGCGTTATCCTTTGATCCGGCAATTCTGATCCTGGATGAAGCCACCTCCAATATCGACACGGAAACAGAGAGCCTGATTCAGGAAGCGCTCGAGGTACTCAAGAAGGGCCGCACTACCTTCATCATTGCCCACCGCCTATCTACCATCCGCAGTGCGGACCAGATTCTCGTTCTGCACCGTGGAGAGATCGTAGAGCGCGGCAGCCATGATGAATTAATGGCCCTCGGCGGAAGATACTTCCGCATGTATCAGCTGCAACTCGGTGCTGGCGGAGGCTCGGAGCTTCCGGCTCCCGCTCCGGATCATCGGTTGGAAGCCGTCTTACAGCCATCCATAAAACAAGTGTAACAGTGCGGGCATCGTTCTCTAGGATGGAGCCCATACCACAATCAGCCCCTGATGCAGACCTTTGGCATCAGGGGCTTTTGAATGCTTGTGCAGGGAACGTTTGTTCCGTATAATGAAAGCAATACGTAAGATCGGGGTGGAAACAATGATCACTTATTCGCTCAGTAAACGGCAAGCCCGGCAGTTCCTGCTTCAGCATCAACGGCTAGTCTCCGGCGGCTCACCTCATGGTAAGGCTGCCATTTACGACTTCATCCGCCATGTGGGCTGCATTCAATATGATCCGCTCCGAATTGCCGGTCATAATCATGAGCTCGTACTGCAGGCGCGGATTCCTGGGTTTGTCCCTGAGCTTGCCTCTGAGCTGCTCTACAAGGACAGACTTCTGGTCGACGGCTGGGACAAGAATATGTCGATCTACTGCACGGAGGACTGGCCGTACTTTCAGCGCCGCAGAGATATGGCTGCAGAACGCTATCAGGGTAATGAGGCACTCGGAGCTATGGTGTCGCATGTACGGGAAGAGCTGATCCGGCGCGGTCCCCTCTCGTCACTCGAGCTGGAGAGCAAGGACAAGATTGATTGGGCCTGGGCACCGGCACGGCTATCCCGTGCGGCGATGGAGAGCATGTATTTCTGGGGTGAAATATCCGTTCATCACCGCGTACACACTCGCCGCTATTATGATTTCACGGCGAAATTACTGCCTGAGCATCTGCTCAGCACCAAGGATCCCAACGTGACGTCTGAGCAGCATTACGACTGGTATGTGCTGCGCAGGATAGGCAGCATTGGCCTGCAGTGGAACAAGTCCGGCGACGGCTGGCTGGGAATTGCAGGCTTGAAGAGCAAGGAACGGACAGCCGCAATTAATCGGTTGCTGCAAAGGGACTCCCTCCGCGAAGTTCGCGTCGATGGCCTGAAACTTCCGCTATACATGCGGACCTCAGATGCCCATGTATTGGAAGAGATATTGGCGAACGGCGGTACCCTTAATCATAACGAAGCCGGCGTTGATTTCGCCGCTGCACTAGCTCCGCTCGACAATCTGCTCTGGGACAGAGAACTGATCAAGCAATTGTTCGGATTCACTTACCGCTGGGAAGTATACAAACCTGTTGCTGAACGAGAGTACGGCTATTATGTGCTGCCACTGCTTTATGGAGACCGTTTCATTGCGCGCTTTGAACCGGTGATGGACAAGAAAAACGGTGTACTGAACATTCTGCGCTGGTGGTGGGAACCGGATACGGGCTTAAGCGCGGAGATGATCCCCGCGCTTACATCAGCTTTAGAGTCGCTTGCGGAATGCACGCGGGCCTCATCGATCCGGTTCGCTCCCGGAGTGGCGGTGAGCAATGGGCTTCAGGCTCTGGAATCCTGCTTTCAACAATAATTCAACTATTCAAATCAGATTTTCTTCTTCAAGACCCAGTTTGCTGTACATTTCAGTGCAGTAGCCCTGCAGTTTGATCTCAAGCCTCCGGGCTTTATTCTTGAAACGCTTCAGTTCACGAATCATATGCGCTCTGCCCGCAGGAGTGAAGGTCTCCTGAATTCGCTCTTTGAAATAGTCGTGTACAATATGATTACGCTGCTTCCATACTGCCTGAAGCTGGCTGGTTTCCTCTTCCGAAAAAGGGAAGTGATGCTGGATTTCTTTGATGAGCTGGCCGAGTGAATTGCTGAGCTTGCGCTGATACAGTTCCGCAAGATCTGCTTCTGTAGGCGTTTCTCCCTGAGACAGCTTCGTTAGAAGCAGCAGGTTAGTCAACTGCTGCTCCAGTGCCTGACAGTAGTAGACAGCCAGGCCGAAATAAGCAAATAGCTCTTTGGATTGTTCACTCTCCGGTATGTATGTATCCTTCATCTTTCCTCCCGTTCCTCTTTCTGTCTAGTATTTCACATCTTCATTAGCTTTTGCTGTCGTCCATTCGACTGGAGCGGTACAGATTGAATCCAGTGAACAGCACAATATAGATCAGTGCATGCATGAATACACCCAGCACATGTATAAGGGGCAAATCCTCCGCATTCATTAGGGTATCCATAACCGGAGATGCCGGAGGAAGCAGGATGTAAACGAAGGGACCTGGAATGAGCTCACTCAGCTTATGGCTGCCAATGGATAAAATTACAACTGTAAGCATTAGTCCCGCGGCATAACTCGTTTTGGATACCCAGGAAGCCTGGAGGTACAAGGATATAGTTACACCCAGCAATCCCAGGAGCGCATGCCCGGCGAATGCGATAACTATCCTGTATAGACCTGCCGGTTCATCAAATTGTCCTGTAAGCACCGGATACGCCACAATCAGCAGGTCAAGCAGCAAGATCAACGCGCCTAAGGTAAGGAGAGTACCGGTGTGATATCGGAGTTTGCTCCTTGCTTGAACGATTGAAACCTGCCGTTGCACCGGATGCTCATGATTCAACAAGCTTAGACCTAACCAGGCCGAGCCCACAAACAGGATAATGGATGTGGCGGCATAGCTGTTCATCACGGGATTAGGTTTATAGGAGTAAAGGAGCAGCACAGCAATAATTGTAAAAGCAACAGGACCGAAGTACCGCTGTGATGCAGTATAGCTGCGAAGCATATAGAAAACAAGCCATCTCATCCCGCTGTTCCCCCTTTGACTGGTTTGGGGTCCATCCATTGCTCCAGACCACCAGCACTTAAACCGCCGCAAGGTTCTACAGATACTACTGACCCTTCTGCCTGCAGGATGTGGCGAAGATAATCATCTGCAGCTGCAATCTCTAGAGTCGCTGCTAAATAATCTCCCGGTGTACCATCCAGTGCATGTATGGAAGTAACCCCGGGCATGTCCATAATCTCTGCTTTTCGTTGCTCTGAAATGCCTTTGCAAACTATGTAAACAGCGGGTGTCACCCGCATTTCCTCTTGGCCATGGATGGTTGTAACCGTTCTGCCAGCATGCAGGACATGTACGCTGTCAGCCAGAGCTTCAATGGTCTGCGGCTCATGGATGGAGAATACAATCCCCGTCCCGCTGCGCTTCAGCTCCTTCAGATGGCCGATCAGTGTATGCTGCGCGGGAAGATCAAGTCCTGACATCGGCTCGTCGAGCAGCAGCAGCTGCGGGTGTGCGATCAGACTTTGGATTAAGTTCACTTTTTGCAGCATTCCTTTGGAAAACCCGTCCATCCGCTGTCTGCGAAACTCTTCCAGATGAAACATCTCCAGCAATTCTGCCATTCTGGCTTCTGCTTCAGCTAATGCAAGACCCGCAATCCTGGCCATGCTGAGTAAATAATGCTCTGCCGACATCTTTAGCCCCGGAAAAGCTTCAGGGGCATACCCCGTGGCAATCCTGCGCCCGCTGCGCACCATGGTCCCGGAGGATAACTTTGTCAATCCGGCAAGAATGGAGAGCAGTGTGCTTTTTCCCGAACCATTCCGGCCAATAAGGGCCATTGCCGCTCCACCTTCCACAAGCAAAGATACCTCACTCAACACAGCACGCCGGTCATAAAGCTTTGTAGCCCGGATCAGCTCAATAATTGGCGTTGGACCGTCCGTCTGCTGGCTAGTACCGATATCGGCAAGAGACATACCGCTATCCTCCCCTTCACAAACTTCATAACCATAAATTCGCCGGGGCGGCTTCGATTTCCTTTTAAACCTGACAAATGATTCATAATTACAGCAAAAAACCAGAACCCCACAGTATGGACTGCTGGAGCCTCTGGTCTTGGAATACTTCTGCTAGAACTTTATATAAAGGGATTGGAAACAGGATTAAGCATATACCTCTACTGCGTCACTGATCAACCGGCAGGCGATTGCAGTGGCACGACAGGAATCAATACATCCCTGACAATGGGTATGTACATGCTTGCTGCTCTCATCCGCACAACGTTCGCAAATTTCTGCGCACAGGCGGAGAATTTCTGCAACGAACGGACTTTGACGGGTCATGGCCTGGACAGCGAATGAGCAAATATCCGCACACTCCCTGTCCAGTCTAATGCTCTCACGAAGCGAGGCAAGATCGTATTCTTTTAGGCTTGCGACGTAGCTATAGTTACAGGCATTCATAGTTTGAATACAAGCGTCGATGCACTCCTGATATTGAATTCGGGTCATAGCCTTTTACCTCCTGCAATTATTATAGGGTATGCCTATGTATTAACCTGCAAGAATAGGAACGAACCATTCTCCTGCCGGGAGGAATTCCCCTACAAGCTTCTCTTTACAGCCGCGGGCCTAGCCAAAATGCGCTTCTCCAACTGGAGAAGCCGGGTACGAAGGTCACTGGAAGAAAAGTGCTCACCGATGAACACCGCCACATCCGGCACTTCACCCTGAGGGGTGATTTTCATGAAATCAGCCTCTCTGTAGGCATACTGGAACAGAAACCGGCTGGAGGTATCACTGAAGGTAACAATTCCTTTTGCACGGTAGACATCCCTAGGGAGTTCCTTGACAAACTGTTCAAATTCCTCGCTGTTCACTGGGCGTTTGAAATAGTGGGTATACGCCATCACATGGTCATGGGTAGAATGTGAAGCACCCGTCCATTCAGTATCCTTACTTGTAAGATCCTGATCCTCTGACTCCTGAAGCTCATCGCCTTCCCCGAAGCGGGCTTCGGTATGAATGCCGCCAAGACCATCCAGCAGCTCTTCTGGTTCAAGCGCACAGCGGACCGCAGGCAGGATTTCCGCATAAGCGTTCCATTTGCGCAGAATCTCAGTAACCTCTTCCGCTTCCTCCTTCGTCACCCGGTCGGTCTTGTTCAGAATCAGCACTGAAGCGCAGCGGATCTGCTCCTGCATCAACCGGTAAGTCGCACCTTGTTGGGAACGGTACAGCTCAATCAGATGTGCAGCATCCACTACGGTAATCAGACCTTTCAGCTCCACCAATTGATACAATGAGATTTCAGTAACTGCATCTACAATCTCAAGCGGATTCGCTGCACCGGTCGCTTCAATGACAACCACATCAGGTGACTCTTTTTTAATCAGCGTAGCAAGCTCTGTGCTGAGATCGCCGCGGATGGAGCAGCAGATACAGCCGCCGAGCATTTCCGCCATCGGGACCGACTGCTCGACCAGCAGCCCGTCCAGATTCACCTCACCCAGCTCGTTCATCACTACCGCGGGTTTGAGCCCCAGGCCCTTCCAGTGGTCCAATAGGCGCTGCAGCAATGTTGTTTTGCCGCTTCCCAGAAATCCTGACAATATATAAACCGGCATAGCCTGTTCCATGTTTCATCTCTCCCTGACAAAATTCCGTTATGGTAGCGAGTGTACTACAAGTGCCTTTACGGTGCAAGGCGACAGCTGAAGTATAGGGTCCATTATCGGCCCTACTCCTCCAACTTGTCTTTGCCACGTTAATCCCCTATCATGGGGAATAAATTGATGAAGAAGGAGTTGGTCCGCTTGTCATCCGTTGATGAACACCGGCGCGAAGCGCCCCAAAGTGTGACCTGTTATGTCATAACGGTCTCGGACACCCGCACACCGGAAACCGATACCGGAGGCGCGCTGATCAGAACTATGCTCGAAGAATCAGGATATGTGGTCATTGGCAGTACGATCGTCAAGGACGATTATGAAGATATCCGCGAGCTGGTCTATAAAAGCTCCGTTCACTCAGGCATCGAAGCCGTGCTCTTGACCGGTGGAACGGGAATCTCCCCACGGGATACCACTTATGAGGCTGTGGCTTCCTTACTGGACAAAACACTCCCTGGCTTCGGAGAGATCTTCCGGCTGCTCAGCTTCACCGAAGACATCGGCTCCGCAGCTATCCTCAGCCGGGCGATTGCCGGTACCATCGGCAGCACAGCAGTCTTCTCCATACCCGGTTCAACTGGTGCGATCAAGCTCGCTATGGAGCGGCTGATCGTCCCGGAGCTAAGACATGTTATGCGGGAAATCTATAAACGTTCGTAGAGACCGTTTCCATACGTCATGACAAACAACCCGCATGTATACAGGGTGGCTTACCACTCTTTTACAGGCGGGATGTTTAAGAACCAGCTTTGGCACAATGTTGCGACTTCTCTTACTCTTCGGGAGGGTCTGCGTGAATATCCGTATCTGGCGCCGTGTTCACCCAACGCAAGAACGTTACCTTAAGCCCGGCACGGGTGGGGGCGCAGACAAACGGACCTGCCTTTTTCCCAGTCTCATATGGAAAACGCGCCACCCGGATCGTCCGCCAAGGATGATTCTCTGTTCTGGCTCTGATGACTACCGCATCATTCATCCGTGAGGCCCGGACCGTAACCACCTCTCCAGCCCATTCCGCTACAGGTGACAGCGACCAATCGGAATAAACGTCGGTCACAACCGCACCGATATGAGGTACACCGTCGTTCAGCTCTATTCCGGCTTTGATCCAAACCTCAGGACTGAGCCACAGCATGATCCCTGCCTGATCATACAGCTCTGTAAACCCATGCAGTGAAAAGCTGACCTCAACAGCATCACTGTCCTCCCAGGGAGCCAGGAGCGCGTGCCCATTGACATGCTGGAACCCGTACATTGTTTTTTCCCAATAATCGCTGCCCTCTGCTGCTGTTACAACGAATACTCCATCCTGTACCTCAGCCGAGACTGGATGATTGCTCCAATCTCCACTCTGCCAATCCACTGTTCTACTCATATAGAGACCTCATCTTTCCGCTTATTCATTACAACATTGATCTTCTCTGAGCTGATAAGCATTATAACAATATATCCCACAAGGATGAACGGAAGAATCACAAACGAGCTGCGGGCGGCAATCCATCCCAATAACGGCGGCAGAAATGCACCTCCTGTATACGCCATAGCCATTTGATAGCCCATAATTCTTTGGGAATGTTCCTTCCCGAAGCGGGTGGGTGTCTCATGGAGCATGCACGGAAATATCGGCGCCGAGCCAAGTCCCACAAGAATAAATCCAAACAGGGAATATACAGCCGGCAATGGCAGTAACAGCAGCAGCGCACCCAGCATCGAGATCAATATACCGGTACGAATAAGCTGGCGGTTATTAAATCTGAAAGTGACAAAACCGGTGACCAGTCTGCCCACTGTTATCCCCCCATAATAGAGAGATACCCAGCCAGCAGCCGTTGCTGCTGACAGTCCCTTCTCATTGACCAGAAAGCTGCTGCCCCAGAGTCCAAGCGTCGCTTCTACCCCGCAGTAAAAAAGAAAGGTAACCAGCGCCAGCTTCACACCCTTGATGCGCAGTATACCTGCTACAGGAATCTGCGGCGAGATGACTTCCTGCTGAACATCTGTTGCTGCTGCCATTGATTCACCTGTCGGTTCTGCCCGCTTCCAGAGCGGTAGGGCAATGAACAGCAGTATAACCAGCACGAACTGAATCAGGCTGACCGTCAAATATCCTTGCCGCCAGGAATCACCCGCAGCAATATAACGCGACATTATAATGGGCCCAAGCATAGCGCCTACACCCCAGAAGCAGTGAAGCCAGCTCATGTGGTGGGCTTTGTAGTGGGTAGCTACATAATTATTCAGCCCGGCATCAATGGAGCCAGCACCGAGTCCAAGCGGAAGGCATAACACAGCCAGCCAGATGATCGAAGGCGAGTACGAAAAGCCGAGTAAGGCGAGTGCAGTCACAGCAACGCTGATAAAAGTAACTTTCCCCGTGCCCAGCTTCTGCAGCACCATCCCACTAGCCAGACTAGATATGATTGTACCCGCGACAACGATCATGGAGAGTAGTCCCGCAACATCCACCGGTGCTGTGAAATCGGGACGCATCATCGGCCAAGCCGCTCCAAGCATCGAATCCGGCAAGCCAAGACTGATAAAAGCCAAATAAATAATAATGAGAAAAATAGTAGACATGGAAGTCAACCGCCTATACTCCAGATTTGGTCAATTGCAGCCCTGTCTCCAGGGTTGATAGTGTTGAAACGATCATTCCTTGCAAATAATCTCCAGCGAAATCCATACTGAGCACAAGATGAGGAACCGCACCAGGCGGCAGCAACTCTGCACATTGTTCCGTAATACCAATGAGATGTCCCTCCTGTAAAAAGCTGCCGTATAGTACCACCGACCCCGGGTTTAGTACACTGCTGACCGCAGACACCAGCCTGGAAATAGCGTAAGTCAGCTTCTCCGGTGAGGACTGCCATTCACTGCTGCCCCAGGCAATACCCAAAGGGATATTGGCCACTTCCCCGGCAAAACCACTTTTCCCTTTCTGAAGTCTGCCGTTCATAATAATCCCAGCCCCTGGCGGAAAACGGTCAGGAAAGTATAAATAGATTGCTGGAGCGTCTGTCTCCATCTCAGTTCTGCTGTAGTTTCCGATTGCCGCAGCGTTGACATCATTCTCGATAATTACCTGCTTCTGGTAACGCTGTCTGAAATGTTCCGCTACTGGGATACCGCGCAGTGTATCATAATCTGATACCACCAGTCTTCCATCTGCTTCTGCACCCGGCAGTCCAAAACCAATCGCCCCTATAGCGGGAAACCGCTTCAACACTTCATCAATGATGACTTCGAAGCAGATCAGATCAACCTTTTGCACAGGTATGCTCGCCTCATGCAGACAACGCCCAAAGAGTGTAACCACGGTGCAGCGGATACTAATCCCTCCAAGCTCTTCAAATGGGAACAGGATCAATGCCAAGGCATGCTCATCATTGTATATGTACTGCTGGGCAGGTCTTCCCCCACTGGATGAAATTCGCCCCGCCTCCACCACCTCGCTATGCTGGATTAAAATTTCAAGCACTGTACCGACTGTAACGATGCTCAGGCCTGTTCCCTCAGCAATCTGCCGTTTGGTGGCTTGTTTACATTCCTTCAGAACACGCCGCACCAGGTTGATATTCACTTCCTTAATAACCAGAGCGTTTCCTCCGATATTCATCATTACTGTTCACCCCACTTATTATAATACTTTATAAAAGTGTTTTATTAAATAGTTTTTTTCGTGAGGTTTTGACATAAAAAAGCCCGGCAGATCAATTCTGCCAGGCCCGTCTATTTATTGATGAGTACAGATGTTATTCGTCCTATAAATCCGGGTGCTCGTGTTTGGCTTTGAGACGGTTCCAGCGACGCTGTACTTCACCCTCGAAGGCGCGCAGCGCCGGTTCGTTTTCGGGCTTGAGAAGATGACGCGTTTTGCCCATTGTTTTCAGCCATGCAGCAACTTCCACGCGCTTGTCTTTCTCTTCCGGATTGTACGTAATCGTCGTCGTGCCCTGTTCTACTTCATAGAGCGGGAAGAAGCAGGATTCCACTGCCAGCGATACAATATTCGTACCGTCCTTGTCTTCACTCATCCAGTTCAGCGGACATGCAATAAGAATCTTGCCATAGACCAGACCCTCATTCTGGGCATACCACTGGGCTTTGGCCGCCTTCTTAAGCAGATCCTGCGGGTAAGCCTCACAACCGGTAAATACATAAGGGATGTTGGTGGCTGCCATAATCTGAGCGGTATCCTTATGCTGGGTTACTTTACCCTGCTGTGTTTTGCCGATGCTTGAAGTCGAAGTCCGGTGGCCGAGTGGTGTGGAATACGACTGTTGGGCGCCTGTATTCATGTATCCCTCGTTATCGTACTCAACAATAATCATCTTGTGACCGCGTAGTGCAGCACCGATAGCCGGACCCATGCCGATATCCATGCCCCCGTCACCAGTTACCATGACAAAGGTAAAGTCTTCCTGTAGTCCCAATCCATCCAGTTCTCCGCGGCGTTTGCGTTCCCAGAACATCTCCACGACACCAGACAACGTAGCTGCACCATTCTGGAACAGGTTGTGGATGAACGTCGATTTATGAGCTGAATAAGGATAACCGGTCGTTGTGACCATTGCACAGCCAGTGTGATACAGGGCAACAATATCCCCTTCAATTCCTTTGAAGAACAGCTCCAGACCTGAGAAAATACCACAGCCCGGACATGCGCCGTGTCCCGGTGATAGCCGTCTCGGTTTCTTCATCAGGCTGCGGATTGGCGGAACCTTCACACTAAGCTTACCTGTCTCTTCGTTCTGCTTCACGGTGATAAGACCTGTCTTCAGTGATTCAAAACTCATCGGCTTCAGCAGACGCTTCGGCGCTTTGTCCGGCGTTCCAGGATTGTGGCCATAGTAATCAAACGGAATTTCCACACGGTCAGCAACAACTGCATCTATTGCCAATTGGAAGAAATGATGTCCGTCTTCGGCATAGAAGTCCTTGCCTCCCAGTCCATAAATCCGGCTGATTACTTTGGTGGTTGTATTTCCGTAAGTGAACAGCGCTGCCTTGATCTCGTTAACCATGTTGCCGCCATGTCCGCCGACGGAATCCGCACGGTCACCGACCGTAATGGCCTTCACATTCTTCAGCGCTTCAGCGATTTGCTTCTGCGGGAAAGGGCGGATCATGTTCGGAGAGATGGCTCCGGCTTTGATCCCCTGGAGGCGAAGCTGGTCCACAACATCCTTGATGATCTCCGAGGCGGAGTTCATCAGGAACACGGCAACATCGGCATCTTCCATCCGGTACTGCTCGATCATCGGATAGTGTCGTCCGGTCAGCTCAGCGAATTCCTGGGCAATCTCTTCGAATACCTCTCCGGCATTGTACATCGCAACAGATTGCTGATAACGGTTATTAATATAATCCGGTTCGTTCATGTACGGTCCTACGGTAACTGGATTGTTGCGGTCCAAGGTGTCTGTGAAGCCCGCTGGGGGCTGTTCGCCAACAAACTTGTGAACATCCTCCCGATGGGCAAAGGCTTGCACGCGCCGCTTCTGGTGAGATGTGAAATAGCCGTCAGATGCGACCATTACCGGAAGTCGGACCTTGGCGTGTTCAGCCAACTTCAGGGCCATCAGATTCATGTCGTAGACAGATTGAGGATCACGACACATCAGAATCGGCCAGCCGGTATTGAGGGCAAAATATAGATCGGAGTGGTCACCGTGAATATTAAGGGGACCGGAGATCGAGCGGCAGATCAGGTTCATGACCATAGGCATGCGCGTACCTGCTTGTACAGGTAATTGCTCCAGCATGAACATATAGCCTTGGGCACTGGTTGCGTTGAATACGCGTCCGCCTGCAGTTGATGCGCCGTAACAGATCCCCGCAGAGCTATGCTCACCATCGGACGGTACAAGCATGATGTCGTGCTGTCCGCTGGCTTTCATAGTATCCAGGAACTGGGCCACTTCAGTGGATGGCGAAATCGGAAAATAGCCCATCACGTGATAGTTGATCTGATGAGCAGCATATGCAGCCATTTCATTACCGGATTCATATAGGAATTTCTGCTCCACTTTGGCGGAGCCTACTTCTTGTTCATAATCAATAGCCATTATTCATTCCACCTTTCTTCCAAGGATTAGACCTGTGTAATCAGATCAAATTGGTGATGCACTGTGTGGGTGTCCGCATAGCCTTCCTTCTCACGCTGGCTTGACAGTGCGGATGTCGGACAGGCATCGACACATTTCAGGCAACCCTTGCAATATTGATAATCGATACCCGTCAGGAACATTTGTGAACGGCCCTTGCGGTCAATCCGTTCTTCCCATACAAAGCACTGATCCGGACATACCGTATCGCACTGAGCACAGTGGATGCACGCTTCGTTCTCATACGCCGGGATCATACCGGAGCGGGAAATACTCAAATTTTTCAGGAAGGTGCTCCCTGGATTAATAATAGATCCGCCAATCGACTGTGTATCAAAACCCAGAACTCCAATATCGGAACGGACATATTCAGGCATGCTATCCCCTGCAGCCAGCTCAAATTGCATAAACTTCACTTCATTATAACCGCGGTCAAATGTTGTGATGGCTGATTCGACAGCCTGGGGATATTTTTTGCCAAGGGACTTCTCAATAACATCCTTCATCGTTGCAGTATCAAGAAATGGACAGAGCCGGAACAACGCACCCAACATTGCCATATTCACGCGATTCTTCTCTTTCAGTGCAATACTTGTTGCATCAATTACGGCAATGGTTCCGGCTTTCATCTTCAGGAGCTCTTTCAGCTCCTCCGGCGTTTTGGCCGAATTCACAAGAACAGTGCTCTGCTCATGAATACCGCTGGTCACGTTGACTGTCTTGGCCAGCGCTTCATGGAATACACCCACAACATGTGGACGTTCCACAGGAGAGGTGTCGCGGATAGGTGTGTTCAGATCACAGAAACGGATATGCGCCTTAACAGCAGACCCCTTCTTCTCCGAGCCGTAAGACGAGAAGCTGACACCATTAAGGCCCGCTCCGACCACCCCTGCTTCTGCGAGCATTTTGCCCGCCAGGTTCGCACCTAAGCCTCCAATGGACTCCAGACGAATCTCAAAAAATCCGAGATCGTTAACGATAGGTAATTGTACCATCGACATAACCCCTTTCTTAGTGTCAAGTAGAATAACATCCTTATGACTTTTTCAACGATTGTAACTTGATTTTGCAAGTCGCGAAGTGACATATCTTGCATTTTCCACGCCTCAGGAATCACAATAATTTATGGATTTCAATCGATTTCTTTATACGCGACAGTGCTGTGTTACTTTAATAGAAGATAATCTGCCATAAAAACGACAAAATGTGAATATTGTGTGTTAATCCTGACTTCCCAAGTCGAATGTGGAACCTAATGTCACCCTTAATTTAGCAATAAAATTAAAAATTAAGATGTTAAAAATGTCACATAAAACATGATCGGATCATAGTATGAGCAACATCGTCAATGATCTTTATTCCTTTTACAGGCGGTTTTTTTTGCGTTCGAATATTGTCACTAATTTTCTTAAAAAACCCGTTATCACGGATGTGTTTCGATTCCTTTTTCCGCCTTTTTAACGCATTCCGTTAGTGTCTCATAACCAAACTATAATGCACAAAAAAGCCCGCCAGCATAAAATCACTGACGGGACAATGTTTGTGTATTCACTTGATTTTAATATCACAGAAATTTCCGTATACAGCGCAAATAAATATACCCCCCTGTAACCGCAAAAAATAAAGCGCCGATACATAAAAATCGCCATAGACTGATAATGTTTTCTGAGGGGGGAGTCGAAAGGGCCATTCCTAGAAGTATGCAAATCCCGAACGTTAAATCACATAGCAAAGGTTTTACTACCCTCTTTAAGTTCACTTTTGAGAAGAATAACACTTTAATATTCCAAATAGAAGCCATTGTTTCAAGCAACAGAATTGCAAGAGCAGCCCCCTTATATTCATAACCAGGGATTGCCACCAAAAAATATTGGACCATGATTGAACATACAATTCCAGTAAGTATCCCCATGAAAGGATTCTTCCGGTTATCCTGCGCCCACAAAATACTGGTGGAAATCTCCCGAAAACCAACGATAAGCGGAATTGGGGATAGATATCTAATCATATTACTTGCGCTATCACTATGAAAGATGTAATAAGATAACTCGTCCGAGTAGAAAAACAAAAACAAACTCGTTAGTCCTCCCCATAACCAACATGTGCATATGGCTGTATTACAGAGACTATTGAATTTTCTCTGGTTACCCTGCTGCCATTCGGCAACAATTTGACTGGTTAAGATATGACTCAATGCTCCAATAAACAACGTAGGCGCATAAACCACAATAACAGCCATTCCATAAATAACTCCGTATATAGCGGTACCTTCAGAAGCAGTGTTTCCCGCTGCAACCAGGCGATCGGGAATAATAAGAGCGTCAAGGAATTCTGAAAATGGAATTAACAGGCGGGTAGCTGAGATCGCTAACGAAGTGTTCACAAACCAGGACGTCGTTAATAATTGATCTGGAGCCCTGCTAAGGGGGAACTCTGCTTTTTTAAGAGAAATGCATACAGTCAATATAATGAAGGAGAGGAACGCCCCTAAAAAAGTACCGTATAGTCCATATCCAACTGCCCGTTCTACACCGAGCGACAGTAGCTGTCCAACAATCAACAGCATGAATACAGTTCTGAATGCCTGCTCAGCGATCTCAGACAGTGCGATGATCCCGACTTGTTTCAACCCTTGCAAGTATCCTCTTATTAATCCGAGAAGGGGAACTATCCACAAGGATGGAGCAAGGCTGCGAATTGCATATGCTAGTCCAGGGTTTCCAAGCAACTGACCAATAGTGGCTGAATTCTTATAAATGCTCAGACCAAGAACGCAACCGGAAAGAACGAGACAGAGGAACACTACCTTAAAAATCCTCCAACCCTGCTTAGGTGCTTTAGCTGTTGCAATTGCAAGCGTCGTTGGTAGACCGCTGGTGAGCATCAAAATAAAGCCGTAAAAGGAATAGGCAATTTGGTACAGTCCTATTCCCTCAGCACCAACGATTCTTGTAAGGATCACACGGCCAGCCAGTCCAATCAATTTCACTATGAACATGGCACCGGCTCTGATCATGAATTGATTGAGAAGCCGCGGTATCCCCATGATTCCCTCCAGCATAAATATAGATTCTTATCTCTATTTTATGACTGTGAACCCGCGATATGCTGACAAGCATTAACTTACTCAATCTTTGATATGAAATAACTGATATTTGGTATCCCGATCCCACCCTAAATCAAAAGGGACACGATACCGGTCTGCGGTGTGCGAATTGACCAAAGGGTAGCCATAATCATCAAACCCGACTACAACAGAAAAGTGGTCCGTATCGTTATGCCGCAATATATAGCCTATAAGATCACCAGCCTGCAGCTGAGAAATGGCTCCCCCGGGGTATTTTTGCGAAGGAGTGACGATATGATGGTAATCGCCTTTGGCAATCAGAGTTCCATAACCGGATCTGGTTAAGTAATTACTAAAGGCATCGGTCTGTACCCAGGTTTGCGTTCCTCCTGAATTCTGAAAATAACGCCAACCTCCCGCCATGTTCAACCCCCCTCCTTCCTCTGGGTCACCTATTACTTGTGAAGCAAAATTGGTACAGTCTCCGCCCTTACCCGTGTAATCCAGGTATTTTTTATTATAATGATGCTTATTCCCTGCTCCCCACGCAGCACCAGCGTATTTATTGGCATAATGTACAGCCCGTTTCCGCTTATACTTTTGTCCGTCTGTAGGTTCGGACTTTGCCCGAACTGCTGGGGCTATGCCCTCAGGTCCATCAGCAATTTTGGCAGGGTTCTCATCCAGCGGATCGAGGTACCATTCCCGGGCGATCTTCCAACGGCCTTCACTTTTCTTTAATGTGAGAAAGTGCCTCGTTCCAACACCGAAGACTTGCTCCTGCATGACTTTATTGATATATACATATCCTACTTTATGAGATTGCACCAAGGAGATTCGGGCCTTATCCTCAACAATGCTCTGACGGATAATACGAATACTGGACTCTGAGCTCGTCAACTTCAACGCCCTTTTCTCCGCCCACTTGTTTACATACTCTTCCCGCAAATGCTCATGCTGCAGTGCCATTTGGCTAGCTTTTTCCGGAAGGTAATATTTATTAATGGACTCCGGGTACGGATGAATTAATGCCTCCGCCCGGGCCTTGAACATTTCGTTCAGCTCCGCTTCAATTTCATGCTTGTCCGGTTCAGCCTTTGCACCGGGTAACGGGAAAAACAATGTGGCCGCAAAAATAATGCCTGCGGCAGCACAGATATACATCTTTCTTGTGAACTGTTTCATAGTTTCTCACCTATCTTCGCAAAGATGACTAATCTTTGTTCATGTTCTTTTTTCTTTCTGCTATATCTTCCTGTACAGGTGATCAGATTCATGCGGTATTCATCGGTTTTCCCAAATATCCGCTCCACTGGTGCTTCTGCCGGGGTAAAAACCTCTGCTGATTGGACAGTGTAAGTTAACCTGTGTTTCAGCTGGTCAGAGACAATAATCAGATCCCCCTGCTTCAGTTTTTTCAGCTTGTAAAAAACCGCCGGCCCAGTATAGCTATCCACATGTCCGTCGATAATAACATTTCCCTTTTCCCCGGGTAAAATTCCGGGATATAGTATTCCCGTCACACCCGTGTTCTTAGGCACGTCCATTTGCCCATTAGCAAGGATGGTAACAGGCTTGATTACTGCCTTAACTGAAATGGAGGGAATTTCTATGATATCCGGCAAAAATTTCTCCGGAGGAACTTCAGACTTCTTGACCTCCAAAATCTTCGGCTTTTCTGAAGGAGCCGGGGAAGCTTCGGGGATTAAGGTTTCCGCTTTCTCATAGTTGCCGGAGTGGTTGTCCAAGCAACCGGCAAGACTAATGCAAATGAATATCACAAAAAATAAAGCAGCCCATTTTCTCATGTTTAGAAAAGAAAGAGGGGGAAGTGATCCGCCCTCTTTCGTCCTCCTATTCCATTTGCTCACTGGCACCGCCAAAACCGGATTTTGGCAGCTTGGTTGCTTTTATTTTTATTCCTTTGGCTTCCATGCTTTTTGCCTTCATGCTTTTCTCTTTCATGCTTTTCTCTTTCATGCTTTTCTCCTTCATGCTTTTCTCTTTCATGCTTTTCTCTTTCATGCTTTTTGCTTTGATTCCTTTAGTCTCATGTTGTTGCATATGCATTTTCTTTTCGTGTTGAGTCTCACTAGGTGATGCTTGTACCGCAGAAGCAGTAGATAGCATAAGACATACTGACATAATCGCTATTGAGATCTTTTTCATTTATAACCCTCCTTAAAAATTGTTCCCCGCATATTAATATCTCCATAACGATTTATTTTAGTGGAGTAAATTCATCCCATTCCTTCGGGACCCATCATTTTTCATATGTACAAAAAAAGCCCATCCGTTGACGGATAGGCCTATGCTTCATTTGTGACACGTATAGTTTAGTAGGTCCACCAGTTACCGGACATCACAATCATGGAGAACAGCTTGATGCTGTCTTCGTAATAATCTTCCGCTGCGCTGCCAGAGGTATGACTCCAGAGAGAATTGAGCCAGGACTGATTGGCTGAGGAGGTCATTGCGCTTACGCCAAAAGGAGCATAAAAAGCGCCGCTGTTATAGCTTCCGAATGTTGACCCGTTCAGCTTGTAACCGTCCTTGATATTGCCCGGAGTGCTGCTGACCTTCGTTTTGATCCAGCTGTTGAGCTGGTTCAATGGATTCAAGGCGCGGGTATCTCCGGTGAGCAGATAATCCGTTGTAATCCGCCATGGTGTGCGGCAGGAGTTATAATTGTAATTCCCGTCATTCGCATCTTCCAGGAAGCCCCCTGCCGCCGGTTTGTAGACGCCCCCGGAATACACGACGAAGTCAGGCAAAAGACCGGTGCTGGGACTGTATCCAGTGTAAAGACTATTAATAATGGTATAGGTTTTGTCTGTTACGTTCTGCCAACGCGAATCTCCCGTCGCGGCCTGGAAGGCTTTTAAATGATTCAGCATGAAGTCCGAAGAACGTGTGGCCGTATTATACGTACCGCTATTGGCCCAATCCCCAAGCCGGATCGTCCACTGGGTCTGATTAATTTCGTTATCCATAATGGCGCCAATAATCTGATTAGCCGCCTGCAGATAGTTGACCGTGCCACTGCTGCCCCACTGCTTATGGGCTAGCAGAAGTGAGAATGCAATGTCCATGTCACCATCTGTTGCGGAGTCCTCGCCTTCAATATTCTGGAAGCTGCTGTTTTGTTTCCAGGACATTAAATACGGGTTGATGGCACTCGGATGCGCAGTGTAATAGTTATAGAGCCCGTTATAGTATGTCTGGGCGTTGCTGTCGTAGCCAGCCATCAGCACCGTGAACAGCATGCCATAACCATGCGCCTCTGATACTGTTTCCCCGTCCGAGTTATATTTGACATAATATTTGCCCGTACCCGCCGGCTTGAGATATGCTGCTTTCCATGCGTCCCATTTGGTCTTCACGGCATTGTCCATCACGGTTTGAGTTACATTATTCGGTTTGATCGTCCCGCTAGTATACGTAGTATGCTGTGGAAACGGTTTGTTGACCGCTGCAAAAGCAGAGCCTGCAGGCAGAATAAATATGGCCAGACATAACAATACTAGCGATTTCCAGTGCAACCTGTGCTTCCCTTGATTTTCCATCAACAATCACTCCTCAAAGTTTGGTAGACATCGGCTTCATCAATAAGCTTTGTGTAAAACACGCCTTGGAAGCATACCCGTGAGTAAGAAACTTTTCGGACCAAATACCATACAGACTGGACCATCACCTCCCTGGCAGCCTAGAAAACAGCAGCTTCCGGGACGCAAAAGTTAAAGCGCTTTAACTTTTGCAACAAAAAAATAAAACTCCAACCATCTGATAATTTGAAAATAAGAACATAATTAATATATTATTCCAATCCTCTGATGTAAATAGGCAGATTGTCCTATGGAATAAATTTACCAGGTAAAGTGTGGATAGCTGAACTGTAGGGAAACTGCTTTTCTACAGGTACAAAAAGGCCGTTCCACAGCAGAAGCTCCACTGCAGGAACGGCCTCGCCGTCATCTCTCACTTTTGGATATTAGCTCATTTCATCATTCGGGTCCGGCATCAAATGCTCCGCAATCAGCTGCTGCTTGCGGGTCCATACCTGCTCACTGAGATTCACGCGGTATACTTCGGGATTCAGCTTGCGGAGATACTCCGGCCAGAATAAATCAATCTGTTCCTGATGATAGCGCCGGATTTCATCCAGATCCGGCAAGGTGTAGGCCTGGAACCCGTTCACAAAGATCGGCTCAAGCATCGGCATGGCCTTATATTTCTCCACATACTTCTGCAGATAGGGATGCAGCGGGTTGAACAGCTTCAGGCGGGCACCGCTCTGCGGCTCTTTCTCCCCGGGGAAGCTGATATAGTCAGCAAGAGCTTTGCCTTTGGGCCCAATGATCCGGAAAACTTCTTTTTTGCCTGGTGTGGATACTTTCTCCGGGTTGGATGAAATCTTGATCGTCGGGACCATTTCACCGGAAGGCGATTCAATTTCGACAAGTTTGTATACACCGCCCAAGGATGGCTGATCCGAAGCCGTGATGAGTTGTGTGCCGACACCCCAAGTATCAATGGCCGCTCCCTGAGATTTCAGGTTCATAATCGTATTTTCATCCAGATCATTGGAGGCTACGATCTTCACGTAGTCCAGTCCGGCTTCATCCAGCATTTTGCGCGCCTGGATGGACAAATAAGCCAAGTCACCGCTGTCCAGCCGGATGCCATTCATCCGCTTGCCTGCCGCTTCCAGCTTCTTAGCCGTATTGATCGCATGCGGCACACCGCTGCGCAGCGTATCGAACGTATCCACCAGCAAAGTAACGCCATCTGGCATCACCTTGGCATAAGCATCGAAGGCTTCCTGCTCGCTGGCAAAGCTCTGTACCCAGGAATGGGCATGGGTTCCCTTTGTGGGAATACCGAACTTCTTGCCGGCCAGCATATTCGAGGTTGCATGGAAGCCCCCGATATAAGCTGCCCGTGCGCCCCATACAGCTGCATCTGCTTCCTGCGCACGCCGTGTGCCGAACTCCAGCAGGGTATCCTTCGGAGCCACCTGCTTAATCCGCGAGGCCTTTGTGGCAATCAGAGTCTGGTAGTTCATAAAGTTCAGAATAGCTGTTTCTACCAGTTGCGCCTCCATGATCGTCCCCTCGACGCGGACAAGAGGCTCATCCGGGAAAACCAGGGCACCCTCCTTCATGGAATGTATGCTGCCCTGGAAATGGAACTGCAGCAGCTCTTCGAGAAAAGCAGGTGCATAATTCTCTTCCTGCTCCGACAGGTAGCGGATATCATCCTCCGTAAAACGCAACTCGGCGATATACTGGGTAATGCGCTCCAGCCCGGCGAATACGGCGAAGCCGTTACCGAAAGGAAGCTTGCGGAAATAGGCTTCAAACACCGCCCGGCGCTTATGGCTTCCGTTCACCCAATGGGCGTACATCATATTGATTTGATATTTGTCTGTATGTAGAGCAAGTTCTCTCCTCAAAATCCTCATCTCCTAGCTTTTCGCTGGTGCTTTCTATAAATGGTGAATAAGCGGTTATTCTGCTGCCACTACGTTCGCTCCGAGGCTTCCGCTGAAATGTCCAAGCGCCCAGGCATGCCCTTCCGGATTGAAGCTGGCCACCGCATCCTTGTGAACGACAATACTGAAGCCCTTGTTATAGGCATCCACTGCCGTATGCAGGACACAGATATCTGTACATACTCCGGTCAGGTGCAGTTCGGTAATCCCCCGTTCACGCAGCTTCTGTTCGAGATCCGTACCGCAAAAGGCGCTGTAACGCGTTTTGTCCATCCAGTATATTAAATCCTGATTCTGATCGTATACGTGTTTCAGACTGCCGTATAGCTCACGCCCCCCGGTACCCCGCAGATTATGCGGCGGAAACAGCTTGCTCTCCGGATGATAGGGATCATTCTCCTCATGCAGATCGACAGCCATCACCACGTAATCCCCATTATCCACAAACATCTGTGTAAGCTCACTAATCCGTGGTGCGATATCCATACCGGGCTGCCCCACGGGCAGACTGCCGTCCACAAAATCATTGGTGAAGTCAATTACGATCAAGGCTCTCATTTCCCTATCCCTCCTAGGTATAGATTGATAACAAAGGCTCATGATCCGTGAACATGTAGAGCTGAGCCGGACGCTGCGAATACTGGTTGGAGCTGACCGGATTGCCGGCTTCATCCCGTACTTCTTTTAATATGCCCTGACGGCTGCGGGTTGAAGTGATTTTGCGGATAAAATTGGGCTCTTTGAATTCAGGTACGACAGTCTGGATCACCTGATACAGTTCACTTAGTGTGAAGTGACGCGGCAGAAACTGCCTGGCAATCGTCGTCTGCAGCATTTGCTGCTGAATCCGCAGATAGGCATCCGAAATAATGTCATGATGGTCAAAAGCAAGCTCAAGCTCCTCAAGCGCTTCCTGCAGCGTGAACAGCCCAACCTCATCCGCATCATCGGAAGCTTGTCTATGCTCCAGCATCCATTCTTCCACCAGCGCAAAGAAAGCATGGCTGATGATCCATCCGCGCGGATCGCGTCCGGGCTTGCTGTAGACACCCAGATATTCCAAATGTCCGCCGTCCACACCGGTTTCTTCCTTCAGCTCACGGGTCGCGGCATCATAGATGGACTCATCTTCCTGGCAAAAGCCGCCCGGCAGCGCCCACATCCCGGCACACGGCCATTTTTTGCGTTTCACGAGCATGACCTTTAGTTCACGCAGCGGAAGCGTCTTGGTCACGGTCTTCCGCTCGCGTTTGGTCAGGGTAAACATGACAATATCGGCCGGAACACCGTCCGGTGTGCGGTATTTTTTGACGTTATAGGTTTGTTCCCCGTTCTCACTCACAATGAATCATCCTTTGCCGCAGCTTATTTAATAAGTGGTCTATTCTTGATTTAGTCACCACAGGTCGAAGGAGGTGCTTCGGTACCCGCTTCTACATTGATTTTCTCTGAAACGGTGTCCCGGATCACAGAAATGACGAGCTGCAGCAGATAGTTAATGTCGCTCTGGCTTTGCTGGAACTCATTCACGACCGGAATTCCGTCGATCTCATCCTGCAGGACTTCAATTTCGCGTTCGATTTTGGCGACCATTTCCTTGTTCTTGAAGCTTTCAAAAGCCACAATCTCTTTCTGCTTCTTCTTGATTGTAGCGATGAGGCTTTGCACCCGTTCATGATTCTGTATCTTCTGCTCAGCCTGCTGGAAATGCTTTACTTCTTCACTGGTGGAAATGAGCGAGGCAAGCTCCTTGGCTTTGCCCATAATATCCTCTCGCACAATCAGGTCACGGGTATTGTAGGTGTTCATTCCGTATTGGTTCACACGCGGTTCTTCCTGGCTCATTTCTATCGCCCCATTCCTCTATGATTATAGAATTGCCGCAGCTTCAGCTACACAATCCCCTTTGATGTACCATGTCTTCGTATCGGTAATTCTAACGTGAACAAAGGTTCCGATCCATTCCTTCGGCCCTTCAAAATGCACCAGTTTGTTGGCGCGGCTGCGTCCGGACAGCACATTCGAATTGTTCTTGCTCTCGCCTTCCACCAGCACCTCGACGATCTCGCCAAGCATCCGGTCATTGCTGTCCCGGCTCTGCTCCTTGATCAGATCATTCAACCGCTGCAGGCGTTCGCTCTTCACCTCAGGCGTTACATTGTCCTCCATGGAAGCTGCCGGTGTTCCTTCCCGCGGAGAATAAATGAAAGTATATGCCATATCATAGCCCACTTCGCGCACCAGGGACAGTGTATCCCCGAACTGCTCTTCGGTTTCACCAGGGAAGCCGACAATAATATCCGTAGTCAGCACGGCATTCGGCACGCTGGCCTTGATTTTCCGGACAAGCTCCAGATACGATTCGCGGCTGTATTTCCGGCTCATTTTCTTCAGCACCTCGGTACTACCCGACTGTACCGGCAGATGGATATGCTCTGTCAGATTCCCGCCTTTGCCGAGCACTTCAATTAATTTATCGTCAAAATCGCGGGGGTGCGATGTCATGAAGCGGATGCGAGGAATATCGATCTTCCGCATATCATCCATCAGGTCCCCGAATGTATAGTCTATATCGGTAAAATCCTTGCCGTAGGCATTAACATTCTGGCCTAGCAATGTTACTTCCTTAAAACCTTGCCGTGCCAGCTCCCGCATCTCACCGATTACATCTTCAGGACGGCGGCTGCGCTCCTTGCCCCGCGTAAACGGTACAATGCAATAGGTACAGAACTTGTCGCAGCCATACATGATGTTCACCCAAGCACGCATGCCCTCCCGCTTCTTGGGAAGGTTCTCAATAATGTCGCCTTCCTTGGACCAGACCTCTACGACGAGTTCTTTACTAAAGTACGCTTCCTTCACAAGCTGCGGCAGGCGGTGGATGTTATGGGTACCGAAAATCATATCCACAAATCCATGCTTGGACATTATCCGGTTGACCACACCTTCCTCCTGCGACATGCAGCCGCAGACACCAAGCAAGAGACCCGGTTTCTCCAGCTTCAGATTCTTCAGGTGTCCAAGCTCGCCGAATACCTTATCTTCCGCATTCTCCCGGATGGCGCAGGTGTTCAGCAGAATGATATCCGCCAGATTACGGTCCTCGGTGCCGAGGTAACCCATCTGCTCCAGGAGCCCCTTCATCGTTTCAGTGTCATGCTCATTCATCTGGCAGCCGTAGGTGGCTATGGAGTAATAATGCTGCTTGTGCTGGTTGATCTCTCTGAATTCTTCCATAATCCGGTTCGTTTCCGTGTTCTCGAAGTCAATGACCTCAATTTCCTGCTTGCCCCGGCGTTTGCCTTCCTTGTAATCCGGGTTGGAATTGATCTGAACAGTACGGCCCTTGATCCGGTAAGTTGTTTTGCCTTCTTCTTCACTGATGACTTTGGCATCAGAAAAATCAAAATATTTCGAGTAATCCTTCGAACCACCCTTGCCGGATTTTAAGTCCGGTGAGTTATTCCCTATTGTCATGGTTTCACGTCCTTTATTCATGAAGCCCTACACCATCTGCAAGGCTGATATGGTAATGCTCAAGTAAAAATTATAGCATAAATCATCCATTCCGGTAATCAGCGGGTCAAGTGGAAACGGCTTCGCCGTCCTTTTTTAAGGACGGCACCGTTTCAGCGAGAAAGAGAAGGATAATTTATAGCGTGAAACATATAAATTCTTATCTTTTAACAGAAAAAACCGCCCTGACCAGGGCGGCTACATATTCAGTATATCCTAATCACTTTAATATAGAGTCTTCGTCGCTTCGGAAGTAAAAGCAATAATCTCGTCTGTTCTGCCGCTCTGTACCTTTGCAGGCCAGGCAGGATCACTGATAAGAGCTCTGCCAACGGCCACTAGATCGAACTCAGCATTTTCCAATTTCTCCAGCAGACGTTCGATATTATCTTCATCATTTCTTTCGGTAACTGCGGTTACAAACTCACTGTTCAAACCTACAGAACCAACAGTAATTGTTGGTTTCCCGGTGATTTTCTTCGTCCAGCCCGCCAGATTCAGCTCGGAGCCCTCAAATTCCGGCAGCCAGAAGCGGCGCGTCGAGCAGTGGAAAATATCCACACCGGCATTGCTGAGCGGAGTGAGGAAACGGGCAAGCTCATCCGGTGTCTGCGCCAGCTTGGCGGAGTAGTCCCCGCTCTTCCACTGCGAAAAACGGAGAATGATTGGGAAATCCGGACCGACCGCACGGCGGCAGGCATCGATGATTTCAACGGCAAATGTCGTCCGTGCTTCCAGATCGCCGCCGTACTCATCCGTCCGTTTGTTGGTTTTTTCCCAGAAAAATTGGTCGATCAGGTAGCCGTGTGCACCATGCAGCTCAATTCCGTCAAAGCCTGCTGCTTGGGCATCAGCAGCAGCCCGGGCGAAGGCAGCGACAATCCCGTCAATTTCCTGCTTGGTCATAGGTTCCGTAATCTGCTCACCGGCCAGGTCCAGTCCGGAGGGGCCAACCGGCAGTGCATCTACATTCGGTAATTGGCCAACGGAGCGGGCCATGCCGACATGCCAGAGTTGGGGAACGATCTTGCCGCCAGCGGCATGAACCTCTTCCACCACTTTTGCCCAGCCTTTAAGAGAGGCTTCACCATGAAAGTTCGGGATATTCTGGTGGCTGACCGCTGACGGATGGTTGATCGCCGTCCCTTCGGTAATGATCAGGCCCACTCCGCCTTCAGCACGGCGGCGGTAATAGGCAGCAACATCTTCACCAGGAACGCCATTAGGCGAATACACACGGGTCATAGGTGCCATTACGATACGATTGGTGAGGGACAAGCCTCCTGCTTGAAAAGGAGCAAACAATTTATCAGTGTTCATATTCAGCCTCCGTTAATTAATATAATTGCTCATGCGGTAACCCGCCGTCTTGTTAAGGACGATGAATTACCGCGAGAAATAGAAGGATGATTATAGCGTGGAACGTATTGATCCTTATATTTTAAGTAAGCATATTATGCCTCTTGTCATGCTTAAAAGCAAACGGAGTGCCTGCAGGATTCCCTGCACACAAAAAAAGCCGGCCACAGGAGTTCACTGCTAGTGACCGGTTCAAGTTTCAGATAAAATGAAAAACTCCCTGATTCATAAGAATTCTATAATTCTAATATTCCTGCTTTTGGCGTTACGCGGAAGGCTGCAGCCAAATCAGCCAGCTGCCGGTCCGTAATCTTCTGTTTGATTTCTCTGCCGCCAATCAGGTTATAGACGATTGCCGCTTTTTCGATCGTTTCCACGAGCCCGAAGGTAGCGTCCATAGTGGCACCGGTGACAAAAATGCCGTGCTGCGGCCAGATCACCACGCGATATTCTTTCATTTTGTCGGCGGTAGCCCGGCCGATTTCACTGCTGCCCGGAACGATCCAAGGAATGACACTGACACCATCCGGGAAGACAACCAGACATTCAGTGCACATTTCCCAGAGGGTTTTGGTGAATTTCAGCTCATCCAGATCATGGGTGAAGGTCATGGCGATTACATTCGTAGCATGAGTATGCAGCACAATGCGGTGCGTAGGATCGACCTTCAGACGTTCAATATGGCTCATGAAATGCGAAGCCAGCTCACTGGTCGGTACTGCGCCGTCACGAAGGCCCCACAGGACTTCAACACTCTCTCCGCTATCACTGACACGAAGGACGCCGAGATTCGCTTCCGGATCCTTGATCACATTGCGGAAGTATTTGCCCGAACCGGTAACGATAAAATATTTTCCAGCCAGCTCCTGTACCGGAAAAGTCAGCTTAATCGTCCGCAAAGACTCACGGATGTTGATATATTTCGCTACCTCTTCCTCATCCAGCAGGTAACTCACGTTACCGCCGTTCAGCTCATCCCAGCCGAGCGACCACATGTGATGGGTAATTTCCGACATCTCCCGGATAAACGGTGCTTCTATACCGGCAATATAGCCTTTGGACTCAATTACGGATGTATTCATATGTTTTCTCTCCTTTGTATGCATTGCTAGCGTAGCCCATAACTTCGGATCAGCCGTTATCTAGCAGACAACACTTCCTGCTCATAGCTCTTCACTTCAGCCAGCCATTGTTCGCGTACAGGTGTATTCTGCGAAGCGCAGTAATAATCCCAGACAGCACCGAATGGATAAGACTTGAATTCTTCGACCAGGGCCAGACGGGAGGTATAGTCTCCTGCCAGCTCGATAGCCTTTAGCTCTGCCACCGGCTCCAGCATGGCGCGCAAGAGCGCCTTGATGGTATTGCGTGTGCCAATAACCCATGCAGCGATATGATTGATGCTGCCGTCAAAGAAATCCAGGCCGATATTCGTGCGGCCCAGCAAATCCCCGCGAACGAGCTCGCGTGCGATTTCAAGCAGCTCATCATCCATAGTGACTACATGGTCGCTGTCCCAGCGGACCGGGCGGCTGACATGCAGCAGAAGTTGTTCGCTGAACATCAGAATGGAGGACAATTTATTGGAGATCACTTCTGTCGGATGGAAATGTCCGGCATCCAGGCAGATCGCCTTGCCGCGGGTCAATCCATAGCCCATATAGAATTCATGAGATCCAACCACATAACTCTCCGAACCAATTCCGAACAGCTTGCTCTCTACCGCATCGATGTTGTACTTAGGATCAATCTCTTCACTGAATACCTCATCGAGGGATTCCTTCAGCCGAATGCGCGGGGACAGACGGTCTACCGGAGTATCCTTGTAACCGTCCGGTACCCAGAAGTTCGTCACACAGGTCTGTCCTAGCTCGCGGCCAAAATATTCGGAAATCTTGCGAGAAGCCTTGCAGTGCTTGATCCAGAAGCTGCGGATTTCCTCATCCGCGTGGCTTAAGGTGAAGCCGTCTGCCGCTTTGGGATGGGAGAAGCAGGTTGGATTGAAATCCAGACCCAGCCCCTGTTCCTTTGCCCAGTCGACCCAAGGTGCAAAATGGCGCGGTTCCAGCTCATCCAGATCCACCTGTTCATCCGTATCAGCGTAGATGGCATGCAGATTCACCTTGTGTTTGCCCGGAATCAGCGACAAGGCCTTTTCCAAATCCTTACGCAGCTCATCCGGTGTACCGGCACGGCCAGGGTAACTGCCGGTTACAGCAATCCCCCCGCTCAGCTCCTTGTCTTTGAATAGAAATCCTTTGACGTCATCCCCTTGCCAGCAGTGGAGTGAAATTTTGATCTGTGCAAGCTTCTCCAAAACCTCATCCACGTTGATTCCATGGGCTGCATATAATTTTTGGGCTTCGTGATAACTGTTGATGATGCTCTGATCCATGCTGTAACCTCCTAAAAGTTTTGTGAGCATCCGCTCCCTGATTTCACTTCATATAAAATGGCTTCGAAAACAAAAACCGGTCATGTGGTGATCATGCACTGCCTAAAGGACATCGGGTGCACGAAGGGCCTCCCAGCGCTCCAGCAGATGTTGCAGCTCAGGGACCGGTTGAGGGGTATAAGATACAATCGGAAAAGAGTTCCCGATGATCTCTCTGGCTTCAGCTATATGGGCCACACTGCCCTCATGAATCAGCTGAACCGCGAGATTCCCCAGTGCTGTCGACTCTGTCGGACCCGCCAGCACTTCCCTGCCGATAACGTTGGCGGTCAGCTGGCACAGCAGTCCGTTATTCGCACCGCCGCCTACGATTTGCAGCACCTCAACCGCCGTTCCCGTCAGAGCTTCAAGCTCCTGCAGATAACTCCCGTAAGACAAGGCCAGGCTGTCAAATATACAGCGGGCAAGCTGTCCCGGTGTCTGCGGCTCAGGCTGGCCGCTCTCCACACAAGCGGCACGGATTTCCTCAATCATATGATCCGGATTCAGGAACCGCGGATCGTTGCAGGGAATCAGACTGCGGAAGCCTTCGGCTTCCCCGGCAAGCCGGGCCAGCTCGGCGAAGCTGTAGCGTTCGCCGTCCAATCTGCGCACCTCCTGGATCAGCCACAGTCCCATGATGTTTTTAAGGAAACGGTAGGTGCCGAAGGCTCCCCATTCATTGGTGTAATTGGCTGCCATCGCTAGCGGATTGTTAATCGGCTGGTCAAGCTCCACGCCCAGCAGCGACCAGGTACCGCTGCTAATGTAAGCTGATGATCGGCCCTTTTGCACGGGTACACCAAGCACTGCAGATGCAGTGTCATGGGTAGCTGCACAAATCAGTTGGCACCGGGGCAGATCATACCGGCTTACAAGCTGCTCCCGGATATAACCGAGGCTCTCACCCGGAGCTGTCAGTACAGCAAACTGCTCTCTACGCAAATGTAAAAGGGACAGCAGTTCCGAGTCAAAATCACCAGTCTGCAAATTTAGCAATTGAGTGGTCGAGGCATTGGTCACCTCATTGATCTTCCGTCCGCCTAATCTATAGTAGAGATAATCCGGCACCAGCAGAATTTGTTCTGCTGCGGCCCGTTCATTTCGGTCATGGGCATACAGTTGGTATAGCGTATTAAAGGTTAATTGCTGAATCCCTGTTTTGGCATAAACCGTCTCCGGCGGAATGAGCGCAGCCACTTCCTCCATCATTCCTTCCGTCCGGCAATCCCGGTACGCATACACCTCCTGGATGCGGTTGCCTTCCGCGTCCAGGAGCACATAATCCACCGCCCAGGTATCGATGCCTAACGTGCACTCTGTAATGCCGTGTGCCGTGGCTTTCTGTAGACCCGTAATAATCTGGTCGAATAAATAATCAATGTCCCAGAAGCAGGAGCCTTCGTGCTCGGTGAATCCATTACTGAACCGGTGGAGCTCTTCCAGAGTCAGGATACCATCCCTGAGGGTCCCAAGCACAAGCCGGCCGCTGGAGGCGCCAATATCGACGGCGATATGTTTGTTCATAGAAGCTCTCCTTACTAAATGTTGTACTAGAGAATTTTGCGGAACAGGGCAATTACTTCTTCTTTGGTAGGTATAAAAGGATTACCAGGTGCGCAGGCATCCTTCATCGAGTTCTCAGCGAGCAGATCCAGATCAACTTCATCTACGCCAAGCTCAGACAATTTGGACGGGATGCCCACTTCCCTGGACAGCGCCTTGATGGATTCAATGACGAATGCCGCACATTCCTGATCGGTTTTGCCTTCAACCTGCAGTCCAATGGCTTTGGCAATACTTCTGAATTTCTCTGGTACATGTTTTGCATTTTCTTCTTCCACATATGGCAGCAGCATTGCATTGCATACACCGTGGGGCAGATCATATACGCCGCCCAGCTGATGCGCCATCGCATGCACGTAGCCGAGACCCGCATTATTGAAGGCCAGACCGCCCAGGAAAATGGCATAGACCATTTGCTCCCTCGCTTCAATATCATGTCCGTTCTTCACGGTCCGCGCCAGATTGGCGAAGATCAGCTCCACCGCAGCCAGTGCGGTAGCATCAGTTACCGGATAGGCTCCAGGCGTAACCAGCGCTTCGATCGCATGGGTGAGCGCATCCATTCCTGTCGCGGCGGTAAGCGCGGCTGGTTTGTCGATCATCAGCTCGGGATCATTCACTGAAATGGTAGCGATGCTGTTTTTGTCGACCATAACCATCTTCACTTTGCGTTCTTCATCGGTAATTACGTAATTAATAGTGACTTCGGCAGAAGTACCGGCGGTTGTATTGACAGCTACGATTGGCAGAGATTTATGTTTGGATTTATGCACGCCTTCGTATTCCTTGATATGCCCGCCATTGGTGGCAATAATTCCAATCGCTTTGGCAGTATCCTGCGGTGAGCCGCCGCCGATGGAGATCAGATAATCACAGCCCTGAACGTTCAGAAAATCCACACCGTCATGGACATTTTTGCACGTTGGATTAGGTTTGACTTCATCATAGAGGGCATATTGAATCCCCGCTTCATCCAGTACAGCCAGCAATTTGCCAGCAATGCCGCTCTTGACCAGAAATTTGTCGGTAACCACAAGCGCCTTCTTCAAATTCAATTCCTGAATGTAAGGACCAATATCCTTCAGACAGCCTTTACCCATAATGTTGGTGGACGGAACATAATAGACATGAGTACTCATTGATTGACCAGCCTCCCAGGCAATTTGTTATAACGGTGTTATTCGGATTAATGTTCTTCTTCGCAAGCCTCAAGCTATATGCCGTCTTTGGCAACTCAAGCTGGTCTCTGAGCATATCAGCCGACCGGTACTGGCGCCACTCCAAAAGGTATCGCTTACAGTCAGAGCATTAACATCCTCATCGTATCTTCACAAATCTTTGTTGTCAACAAATAAAATATATATAATGTTGTTTTTATTTGTTTAATGTCTGTTTTGCGAAGAAACACATATATAACACCTGTGGTTTTCGTTTATTTTCTTGCAAAACACAGATACTTAAGTCTATAGTTAGACCATATCGTTCCGGAAAGGGGATACATATGCTGGCTGCCGAAAGACGCAAGAAAATCATAGATCTTGTACATCAGGATAAACGGGTCCTCGTCTCCGATCTCAGCCGGATGTTCGAGGTAACCGAGGAAACGATCCGCAGGGACCTGGAAAAGCTGGAGAAAGACGGCATTCTAAGCCGGACTTATGGCGGTGCAATGCTGAACAGGCATACGAATGAGGACCTGCCTTTTGTGACGCGCAATGCGCTCAACACCGATATCAAACGAAATATTGCGCTTAAAGCGCTGGACCTGATTAATGATGGGGATACATTGATGGTCGACCCCAGCTCTACCTCTTTTGAATTTCTGAAGCTGCTGGGCAACAAAAACAATCTGACGATCATCACCAATTCCATTAATATTCTGCATGAGTTCGCGAACTCCGGCCTGAATATCATTTCCTCCGGCGGTTCACTGCGCCACCGTTCACTATCGCTGGTCGGGCCGGTCGCCCATGATACCATCCAGCGCTATAATGTGGATACCGCAGTCATTAGCTGCAAAGGCATTGATATGGAGCGGGGAATTACCGATTCCAATGAACCCGAGTGTGAGTTGAAGAAACACATGCTCCGTCAGGCGGAAAGGGTTGTGCTGCTTGCCGACCATACCAAGTTTGACAAAACCGCCTTCACAAGGCTGGTTGCACTTGGCAGTATAGATGTGCTGATTACGGACCGCAGACCTGCAGATCCTTGGCTGAAGCGGCTTGCCGAAGAGAATATCGAGGTATTGTATTAAAAAGACCGCCCGGTCCCCTGTGTTTACTGCGCAGGGAACCGGGCGGTTTTGTATTTAAGTATGAAAACGTATGTTTTATTCGGGGATGGTATGGATTGTAAATTATACAGCTACAGCACTCCGCCTTTGGAGAGCATGATGTTCAAGATTGTAGCATCGGTATCCGCAAGGCCTTCCTGAACCAGACGCTCCATGTTGCGGATCGTGTCTTCCACCTCTTCAAAGATAACCCCATCCTTCGTCGTTGGCCCAATGTTGTTCATTGCCAGCGTAGCTGCCTGAATAGCCGCATTGGTAGAGGTGGAGATTTTGAGCGCACAGGTTGATTTGGCCCCATCGCAGATCATGCCTGAAAGAGACGCGATGGTATTCTGTATCCCAAACTTAATCTGGGCAAGACTTCCGCCCATAAGATAGAGAATTCCGCTGTTCGCTCCTACTCCGCCGGCAATCCCTGAACCGCATAGCGGCGATAGCCGCCCGATGTAATGCTTAATATGGACAGTAACCAGATTGCTCAGCGCAAGCGCCCGGGCCAGCATTTCCTCATCCTTGCCCAGCAGCTCTGCCAAAGCAATCACAGGAAGCGTGCAGGCGATGCCCTGGTTACCGCTGCCTGCCGTAGTCATTACCGGCATTGCGCTGCCGTCCATCCTCGCATCGGAGGCGGCAGCCGTCGCGGCGATGATTTTGCTTGCCACATCATTGCCGAACAAGTTCACCGCCGATTGCTGGCTCATTTTCTTGCCCACCTGCAAGCCGTAATCCCCGCGCAATCCTTCATCGGATATAGCTTTGTTCATTCTGGCTCCTTCCAGAAGAAAATGGATATCCTGGAAAGGAACGTTGCGGACAAACTCAAAGATGCCTTCAACAGAACCCGCATACGTCTCGGAATCCGACCGTCCGGGTTTGCCGCAATCTGCCTTGGACTTGGCCGGTGTGATTTTCTCCCCATCCAGTGCCAGAAAATCTATATGAGTATGTTCTCCGGCAATAATGGCAGTCGCCATATGGTTCCGCGAATATACCTGGGCTTCAATATACAACTTCTCAGGTGTAACCTTCAGCTCTACTTCAAGGAGTCCCCGTTCTAGCAGATCATTAGCCAGCTTCAATTCGGCCGGATTCAGGCCTGACAAGATCTCGAGCTTTTTGTGGGAACGGCCCACCACCGCTCCGAGTGCTGCTGCGATCGGGAGTCCGGTCTGACCTGTACCGGGAATGCCCACACCCATCGCGTTCTTAATGATATTCCCGCTGAGCTGCAGCCGGATTGCCGTGATATCTTCCTCAAGAAGCTCTGCCGCCAAGGAGACAGCATATGCAACCGCAATCGGCTCGGTACAGCCTTCGGCCGGTACGACTTCTTTGCGCAAAATCTCCAATAAGCTGGCCATTTATGCTTTCACCCTTCTCTCTAGTTGTACAAGTTATTTCTTAATAGTATATCAGAGGGCAGCGCCAGGGAACCCCCTTTTCTTGTCCTTCAGTATACAAAGCAAGAGGAAGGCTGGTCCACAAGCTGTCGGGAAAGCGGCGAACCCCCGGAAATCCTGCTTGCAGCAAGTGAACAATTAACATAAATCCATTGAATGTGAAATCTGAAATTGACAGGATTTTGGAAAAGTGTTGTAGTAGGATAGAGCGATATAGTAATTTTTAACATTTTAAGTTATTTTTTATATTATTAAAATTAAATATATATGGAGGATGACAATGGAACAGCCATCGGAGCAGCATGGAAGCATCATCCGCTACCGCAGCGGCAGGCTCACCCGGGAAGAAGATACTATTGTGACAGAGCATCCGGTAACGGTCAAAATCAACGGCGAGGAATTTGTTACCCTGGTCTGCACACCAGAATATATCGAGGATATGGTTGTCGGTTATTTGGCTTCGGAAGGCATGATCCGGGGAATTCAGGATATTCAGCAGCTGTGGACGCAGGAAGAGGAAGGCTATGTGCATGTGACTACGGACCGCTGGAATCCGCTCCACCGACAGCTGTTCGCCAAACGTTATGTCACCTCCTGCTGCGGGTCCAGCCGGCATGGCTTTGTCTATGTGAATGATGCCCGTACGGCTAAAAGCAAACCCGGCGTTCATATTACACTGACTTTCAGAGATTGTTTTCGCCTGATGGATGAAGTACTCACCAGTGCAGATTTGTTCCACCGGACAGGAGGCGTGCACTGTGCCGCACTCTGTGATGCTGAAGGAATCCTGCTGGCCCGCAGTGATATCGGCCGCCATAATGCGCTGGATAAAATTTACGGGCACTGTCTCAAAACAGGAATTGACCCCGGAAATAAAATCATCGTCTTCAGCGGCCGTATTTCCTCGGAGATCCTGCTCAAGGCAGCCAAAATCGGCTGCGAGATCATTCTGTCCAAGTCCGCTCCCACGGGACTGGCTGTGGAGCTGGCGGAGCAGCTTGGAATCACAGCGGTAGGCTTTATCCGGCAAAATTCCTGCAATGTGTATACGCATCCCGAGCGGATCAGCGACTTAAGCAAACTGGAAATGAACTTATAAATCATGCAATTTCAAGCATAAAACTCACTGTACTGTAAATTTACTTTTGTTACAATATTTTCAAGTCATGTGCGGCGCATGGTGATCACGAATGGACCGGGGGAGGGATGCTCAACGTACCCGTTATTGGAACAATTAGCGTCTGGTGGATCGTTGGATAAGCAGGAACTGGTAGACCTGCTCAGCCATCTTGGCGGAGATCTCCGAAGGCAACTGTATGATCTGGCCCATGCGGCTAGAATAAGAACCTACGGAAGAGCTGTTTACTTGCGCGGTCTAATCGAATTCTCGAATATATGCAAACAAAACTGTCTTTACTGCGGCCTGCGCTCGGGTAACAAGTCCTTAAGCCGCTACCGTCTGCTGCCGGAAGAGATTCTGAATTGCTGCCGTGAGGGCTATGCCTTGGGCTACCGAACCTTCGTGCTGCAGAGCGGTGAAGATGACTGGTATACCACAGAAAAGCTAGTGCTTCTGATCGCGGCGGTCAAACAGCTGTTCCCGGATGCTGCTCTGACGCTTTCGATTGGCGAGCGGGATGATGAGTGTTACTCAAGGCTGTACGCAGCAGGTGCAGACCGTTTTTTGCTGCGTCATGAAACAGCGTCTGCCAACCTGTACCGCTCCTTCCATCCTACAATGGAGTATGAGAACCGCCAGGACCGCTTGAACGCGTTGCAGAGAATCGGCTATCAGGTTGGAGCGGGATTCATGGTCGGACTGCCTGATCAGACGGCTGCCGATTTAGCGGAGGACCTCTTATATTTGCAGCAGCTGCAGCCGGACATGATCGGTATCGGCCCTTTTTTACCACATCGGGACACGCCATTGAAGGACGAGCTGCCGGGAACCGTAGAGGACACTCTGGATATGATTGCTCTTGCCCGGCTGATGGTGCCGGATGCCCTGATTCCAGCGACTACCGCGATGGGCACCGCCCATCCTAACGGACGCGAGCGGGCGCTGCAGGCAGGGGCAAATGTTTTGATGCCCAATCTCTCACCTATGGCCGTCCGTGCCAAATATATGCTCTACAACAACAAAATCTGTACGGGTGACGAATCCGCCCAATGCAGATTCTGCCTGGAGCAGCGGGTGAAGTCTGCCGGTTTCCATGTCGATATGGGACGCGGCGACAGCTTGAAGCATCTCTCCCGCTCTCTACAGGAACACTAGACGCCCTGATCATTAAAACAATCCAGAAAGAAGTGGATATGAGTGAGCAAGCTAAATGAACGCCAGCCGGCCGATTTTATTCAAGATGATGAGATTCTGGAAGCTTTACAGTATGGGTCGGAAGCTGCTGCTGATTCGCAGATTATAGCCGCAATACTGGAAAAAGCAAAAGCCTGCAAAGGGCTAAGCTCCCGGGAAGCTGCAGTACTTCTCAATGTGGAGGACAAGGAAACGCTGGAGCAGCTGTATCAGGTATCACGGGGCATCAAGGAGCAGATCTACGGCAACCGGATCGTCCTTTTTGCGCCGCTGTATGTCAGCAACTATTGTGTGAATAATTGTGTATACTGCGGGTACAAGCATTCCAACTCGGAGTTTGAACGGAGCCGTCTGAATGCAGCCGAAATTGTTGAAGAGGTCAAGGTGCTGCAATCGCTCGGACATAAAAGGCTGGTACTTGAGGCCGGTGAGGATTCTCGCAACTGCTCCATCGACTATATTATTGATTGCATACGAACCATCTACGACACTAAGCTCGACAACGGCAGCATTCGGCGGATTAACGTCAATATTGCCGCCACTACCGAGGAGGATTACCGTAGACTGGCAGAAGCCGCAATCGGCACCTATATCCTGTTTCAGGAGACGTATCATCGCCCCAGCTACCGGTATTATCATCCTGAAGGCCCTAAAAATGATTATGACTGGCACACAACGGCCATGGACCGGGCTATGCGCGCAGGTATTGATGATGTTGGCATTGGTGTGCTGTATGGCCTTTACGACCACAAGTATGAGACCATTGCCATGCTGAAGCATGCAGAGCATCTGGAGCAGGCCTTCGGCTGCGGACCGCACACAATCTCTGTCCCCCGCCTCCGTGCAGCCGAGAATGTGAACCTGGACAATTACCCCTATCTGGTCAGCGATAGTGATTTCGCCCGAATTGTTGCCGTGCTGAGAATGGCCGTTCCCTATACAGGAATGATTCTCTCTACGCGTGAGGATTCGGAGTTCCGAGATCAGATCATCAAGCTCGGTATTTCGCAGATCAGCGCGGGTTCTGCCACCGGGGTGGGAGCCTATAGCGTCAACAAGAACAAGGAGGATACACCACAGTTCACTGTCGGCGATCACCGTTCACCGATGGAAATTATCAAAAACCTGTGCAAGGACGGTTATGTTCCCAGCTACTGCACTGCCTGCTACAGGGAAGGACGCACAGGCGACCGCTTCATGCAGCTGGCCAAATCGGGCCAGATTCACAATGTCTGTCAGCCGAATTCACTGATGACCTTTCAGGAATACCTGCTCGACTATGCCGATGACGAAATGCGCGCGATTGGCGAGCAGACGATCCGCGAGAATCTGGATCGGATTCCGCGGGAGGGGGTCAGAAAGGCCACCCGGGAGCATCTAGAGCGAATTCATGCTGGCGAACGGGATCTGCGCTTCTAACACAGATGTTGGACAGCGACATAGCGCAAGTCTGCAGCTGCAAATCTCAGCACCCTCAAAAGATCCCGTCGAGGAAAATTCCACGAACGGGACCTTTTGGGGGTGCTGGGTTATTTATATGGGTTACTGGGTTACTGAGTACTGAGCCGGGACTACTGGGGCAGGGCTTCCGGTACCATTCTCCCAGGCCAGCATAGCCGACGGGAACATTTCGATTGCCCTCGGAAATACACCCTGAACATAGGCAATAAACATGCCATAATTGACAATCGGTACACCGGCTAATTCTGCTTCATCCAGTCTCCTCAGCATCGCTCTTCGGTTAAGCATGCAGGCACCGCAGTGGATAATCAGCGAGTATTGCTCCAAATTCGCGAGGAATTCACTCCCTGCAGCATTATCGATGATCAGCTGCCTGCCGGTAATCTCCCGCAGCCAACGGGGAATCTTGACTGAGCCGATATCATCGGACTGGCGGTGGTGCGTGCAGGCTTCAGCAATCAGCACCCGATCCCCGTCTTTCAGTCTCGTGATGGAGCGCAATCCGCTGACCAGCCGGGGAAGATCCCCTTTATACCGGGCGAACAGAATGGAGAATGACGTAAGCGGCACATCCCGCGGTGTATCTGCCTCCACCTTCAGAAACACCTGTGAATCTGTAATGACGATGCGCGGCTTGCGGTTCAGCTGGGCCAGCGTGTGCGCCAGCTCCTGTTCCTTGGTCACCACAGCCACCCCATCACATTCCATAATATCCCGGATCGTCTGCTGCTGAGGCAGAATCAGACGGCCCTTCGGGGCAGCCTTGTCAATGGGAACCACCAATACCGCCACATCGCCCGGCTTCAGCAGATCCCCTACCAGCCGGAAGCGTTCTTCCTCCTTGGCCAGCACCGCAGCTGCCGTCTTCTTCAGAGCATCAATTCCACTGCCGCTTAGGGTGCTGACCGGCATCAGAGGGATAGAAGCACCAGTTCCGAGACGCGCAGCTATTTGACTGCACTGCTCTTCAAGCGTCTGCGGATCAGCTGTAATCAAGTCAATTTTATTCAGAACAACCATTACATTCGTTCCTGCTGCTCCCAGAGTCCTCAGCAGCTCACGCTCGAAGTCTCCAGCTCCGGCTGCTGCGTCTACCACCAGGAACGCCAAATCCGTTTTCTTCAAAATATCGAGCGTTTTGCGGATTCGCTGCTCTCCAAGCTCACCGGTGTCGTCGAGTCCTGCAGTGTCAATCAGTACAACCGGACCCGCCGGCAGCAGCTCCATGGGCTGGTACACCGGGTCGGTCGTAGTCCCGCTTACCGGAGATACGATGGACACCGCCTGTCCGCAAATCGCATTAATCAGACTTGATTTTCCGGCATTGCGGCTGCCGAATACGGCGATATGCGGTCTTTCTCCTCGCGGAGTATCATTCAAGCTCATCCTGGCTTAAGCCTCCTTCCATATTCCGAACTGTCCACTGTGACCGGCCGGGTATCCCTGGCTTGGTCACTTCCAGCGGATGCAGCACCTTATGAATCTGCTTCCCGGTCATCCATCCGCCCTCCAGCAGAAGCTGTTCCAGGGGACGCCCGGAAGCAGCCGCTGCCTTGGCAAGCTCGGAAGCGGTGTCATAGCCAAGATAAGCTATTGTTGCTGCAGCCATCACCCCTGAACGCTCCACATGCTCCCGGCAGCGGGCTTCATCCAGTGTGAGGCTGCTGAGACAGCGTTCCCGGAACAGTGGAACGCCGCGAAGCAGGAGCTCCAGGGATTCCAGCAGGGCCTCAGCCAGCACAGGGGTAAACGCGTTCAGCTCCAGTTGACCGCTTGCGGCTGCCAAAGTCACAGCCGTATCATTAGCGATCACCCGCATTGCCACGGAGCCTAGCATTTCGGCAATCACTGGATTCACCTTCCCGGGCATGATGGAAGACCCCGCCTGCACCGCCGGCAGAATATATTCCCCTATTCCTCCGGCTGGACCGGAGGACAGCAGCCGAAAATCACTGGAGATCTTCAGCAGATTCACCGCTGCGGCCTTAAGCAGGCCCGACACTTCCACGAACACATCCATATTCTGCGTCGTATCCATCGGGAAATCACTGCGGTAAAGACCCAGTCCCGTGAGCTCACGCAGTACATCAGCCATGGCATAAATGTAATCAAGCGGCGCATTCATTCCTGTACCCACAGCCGTTCCCCCGATGTTAATCTCCCTCAGCCGCTCCTCTGACTTGTACAGCCGCCAGCGGTCGCGCGCAGTTGCCTTGGCGCAGGCGCCGAAGGATTGCCCGGCCAGGATGGGCAGTGCATCCATCAGCTGAGTCCGCCCAAGTCTCAGCAGGTCCGCATACTCACGTTCCTTCGCCTGGAATGCTTCCTGGAGTGCAGCCAGCTCTTCCGACAGCTGCCGCAGAAGCGGAATGACAGCAATGCGCAGCGCTGTTGGATAGACGTCATTCGTCGATTGATGGAGGTTCACATCATCAATCGGATGGATGATGCTATAATCGCCCTTCACCCCGCCCAGCAGCTCAATCGAACGGTTAGCAATAACCTCGTTCACATTCATATTGCTGCTGGTCCCCGCTCCCCCTTGATAGGCATCGACGATCAAATGTGCATCCAGCCGGCCCTCCAGAATCTCCCTGCAGGCCTCAAGAATGGCCTGTGCCTTCTTCTGCGGCAAGGCATGGATTCGCCCGTTCACCTCCGCTGCCGCCTGTTTGACCCGAACGATCGCCAGCAGCAGCAAGAGGTTCGCCGGACGGCCTCCGGCCCTGAAATTATCCTTCGCCCGCGCGGTATGAATCCCATAATAGGCATCCTGCGGAACGGACAGGCTGCCAAGTGAATCACTCTCAATACGGTAAGCCGTATGATCCGTCATCCCTGCTTCACCCGCCAATCTGTGACATCTGGCGGATCGTACTCTCCTGCAGCGGATGGTATGAACCATCCGCCTTAAGCCCCCCGAGCATTTCATGCCGCACCGGCTTGTTCTCAAGCGACCGCAGGAACAATTGCTTCAAGAGTTCATCCTTCCCGATGTAAGGTCTTACATTCCATTCGTCATTCCAGAAGAGGCACGGTTTGACATGGCCGCTGGAGGTGATGCGCAGCCGGTTGCAGGTCATGCAGAAATGCTTGCTGACCGGGTCAATCAATCCGAATTTCCCTGCTGCTCCAGCAATCCGGTAATAACGGGCCGGCCCCGAATCTGTTGCGCTTGTAGATAAACCATGTTCAAGGGAGGACCCGTTCGCGGCTTCAGGCGGCACCGCATCATAAGCCCAGCCCGCTCTGGAACAGCGATCCAGAATCCCGCTGAGCGGCATATATCCCGCTTTCCAGCCTTCATTCTTCCGGCCGATCGGCATATATTCAATGAACCGGATGTCCAGCGGATATTTGTTGGTCATCTGCAGAAAGGATTCGATTTCATCGTCATTTACCCCGTGCATTAAGACCACATTAACCTTCACGCGTTCAATACCGGCTTCCAGGCTGGCGCTAATGGCATGGAGCACCCGGCCGACATCCCCTCCCCCGGTAATCCTTGCAAAGCGTTCCGGCTGAAGGGAATCCAGACTGATATTGACGTCGGTCAAGCCGGCTCCGCGCAGCGCTCTTGCCTTGGAAGCCAGCAGCATTCCGTTGGTTGTGAGCCCTATGCGTTCAATGCCGCCTATATCATGAAGACGGGCCACCAGCTCCTCGATCCGTGGCCGCAGCAGCGGTTCGCCACCGGTAAGCCGTACCTTAGTGACGCCCATATCCGCAAGCACAGCTACCACTGAACTGATTTCGTCAAAAGTGAGCGGCTGCGGTGAAGAAGCTGCGGCTGCCTGGTCCGGTTTACAGTACTCACAGGATAGATTGCAGCGGTCCGTTACTGAGATGCGCACATAATTGTGTATTCGGCCAAAGGAATCGGCCAAGGCATTAGACAAGATATTCACCATGCTTTCTAGGGTAAATGATTTCAGAACCGGATGAGTCCGCCGAACTGCTGCAGTGTCTGCGCACTGGCTGTTCTTTTGGCAGCGATGCTCTCCGTCACATTCCCGGGGACCACCAGCTGAAGCGCATGTGTGGGACAAATCCGCACGCATTCCGGACCGTTGCCACTCTCATCGCACAGATCACATTTACTGGCAACCAGCCGCTCCTTCCGCGCCCAGACTCCGCTCGCGTTCGAGCGCAGTCCGGCCTGGATCTGCCGCTGTCCGTCCCGGGACGCCGGAACCATGGCAATGGCCCCGTAAGGACAGACCAGCATGCAAGTCTTGCAGCCGATACAGGTATCCTGGTTGATCGAGATACTACTACTATTATTCGTTATTGAACCATTGGGACACACATTGGCGCATGGAGCATCCTCGCAATGGCGGCACTGCACCGGGGCGGTGACCTGATCGGTTTCCGTTACCCTCAGACGGGGATAAAAGTCCGGATTCTCTTCCTGCTGCAGGAACATATTATTTGCGGAATGGGCAGCCACACAGGCCACTTCACAAGTATGGCAGCCAATGCAGAGTCCGGGATCGGCAATGACAAAACTGTTCATATTAGTCCTCCTTCACACCTAGTGCTTGGTTTGGTGACATTTTCTCCCTGGAATGAAACGTCGTATGCAACAGGTGATGAGATACATGGCCCAGCGGCTCACCCAGGAAATCCTTGTACAGCTTAATAATGGCCGGATTCTCATGTGATTTTCGCACCTGCTGATGGGAATCATGGCGGTAGACCGAGCTTTTTCTGGCCTGATAGGCTTTCTTGCGCAATGTTTCCAGCAGCAGCTTGGGTTGTCCGCCGCCGCTGACACAGCCTTCTGGGCAGCCCATCACTTCAATAAAATGATAAGGGGAGGTGCCTTCCTTCACCTGTTTCAGAATTTCAGACACATATTTCAAACCGGCGACCACGGCAACCCTCAGCTCCAGATCGCCAAGCTGAGCCGTTGCCGTACGAAGCCCTTCTTCACCCCTGACAAAATCCAGCTGCAGATTCGGGATCGTCTCGTGCGTCACCAGCTCATAGCCGGTACGGATGGCCGCTTCCATCACCCCGCCGGTAACGCCGAATATCGAGCCTGCCCCGGAATATATGCCCAGCGGCGAATCGAACGGCTCATCCGGCAGATTCACAAAATCAATTCCCGCATCCTTAATCAGCTGTGCCAGTTCCCGGGTGGTAATCACCACATCAACCTCCCGGAGCCCGTCAACCTCCATTTCTTCGCGGCTGCACTCAAATTCCTTGCAGGTGCAGGGCATGACCGCTACACTATAAATCTTTGCAGGATCTACCCCGTTCTGCTTCGCTCCGTAGGTTTTGACCAGCGCACCAACCATTTGCATTGGTGACTTACAGCTCGACAAGTGGTCAAGCAGCTCCGGCGCTGCCGTCTCCGCATGCTTGACCCAGGCGGGGCAGCAGGAGGTGAACATGGGCAGCCGCTCTCCAGACATGACCCTTCCGATCAGCTCCGTGCCCTCCTCCATAATGGTTACGTCCGCACCAAAATTCGTATCATAAATCCGGTCAAACTTCAGATGCCGCAGCGCCGCAGCCATCTTGCCCGGTGTCAGTGTACCCATGGGCAGGCCGAATTCCTCAGCCAGCGAGACGCGGATAGCCGGTGCGCATTGCACCACCTTATAAAGTGCAGAATCGGCCAGCGCACGCTTGACCTCCGGCACTTGACCCGCGGAATAGGCCGCGAACAAAGGCTCTCGTACACTTGGGAGCTGTCCTCTTTGAAGCCGTTTATTCTTAAGGTTATCCCCGGACTCCAGGCTGTCTGCAGCATAGACGGTGCAGATCTGCACGCACTGGCCGCACACCACACAGCGGTGGGCATCCACTTCCTGGGGCTTGCCCGGCTCGCCGATGATGGCATCCACCGGACAGACTGCTGCACAGCGGCGGCAGCCGGTGCACAGCTCAGGATCAATCTTAATGATGGGTTCACTGAATAACATCGCAGGTCATCCCTTCTCTGTGCTGACTAAGTGGATTGCCCGAACCCACCTTGACCAGCCTCAACGCATCTTCCGGACAGACGGCAACACAAGCGGGGAAGGGTTCGCGGCCTTGAACAGCTGTGACTGAAGAATCTCTGCCGCTTGCCCCCAGCTCCCCGGCCGCAGCCCCGGGCATTTCGATATCCCTGCAGAGATCACATTTGTAGGCAATGATTCGGGTTTTGCGCTGCAGCTTGCTGTCACGGCGTTCCTGCAGCAGCGGTTGCGGCAGCTCCGCACCTCCGCTGTAGGCTTTGTATAGGCTGATCGCTCCGAACGGGCAGGCCAAGGCACAGGCCTTGCAGCCAATGCAGGCATCCGCGTCGATGGCAATGACTCCATCCTTCTGACGGATAGCCTGGACCGGGCAGGCTCCCGCACAAGGGGCGTTCTCGCACTGCCGGCATTGAACCGGCATCGTGAAGCTGTCTGTTCGGATCACATACAAGCGGGGTACAACCGGCATGGTGACTGTACCCACAGTGGAGCCTACACCGTTGTCACGGTTATGCACCGCGAAGCAGGCCAGCTCACAGGCCTTGCAGCCGATGCATTTGGCCGCTTCGGCAATGACCAGCGAATTGGAGTGTACGTGGTTCATTCCTTCATCGCCCCTACCATCATCTGCTTTCTCAGCTCCGCGTATTGCTTCCGGATGAGCGCCTCGGCCTTGGCCTGGTCGGCGATCGCTTCGACCCGGACCGCACAGTATTTGTATTCCGGTGTTTTGGAGACAGGGTCCAGATAGTCAGCCGTCAGCTCGTTGCAGGCTCCGATCCAGAAATGATAGGTCATGTAAGTAGCACCTTGCTTGGTCCGGCCGCTGACCTGCGCCCTGGCCATGATTTTCCCCCGACGGGAAATGACGCGTACCAATTGGCCGTTCTCAATGCCATATTCCGCCGCGTCCTCCAGACTGATCTGGATATTGCCGGGCTCATCAGACAGCTGGCTGAGCGCACGGCAATTGCCGGTCATCGTCCGTACCGAATAATGCCCAACCTCGCGGACGGTGGAGAGTGTCAAGGGATATTCGACATCCGGCTGCTCCAGCGGCGCTCTCCATTCACATGCAAATAGCTGCCCTTTGCCGTTCGGCGTGGTAAATCGGTTCCCCTTGTATAAATAAGGCGTTCCCGGGTGATCCTCGGAAGGACAGGGCCATTGAACATCACCCTGTGTTTCCATCTTCCTGTAGCTGGCTCCGGCAAAACTCGGACACAACTTCCTCATCTCATCCCAGATTTCCTCGGAATTCTTATAAGCCATTGGATAACCCATGGCCGTAGATACTTCGCTGATGATCTGCCAGTCCGGTTTCACCCCGCCAGGGGGCTCAATTGCTTTTCGGATGCGCTGGAATCCCCGGTCTGCTGAGGAATAAACACCGTCATGCTCCCCCCAGGAGGTGGCGGGCAGAATCACATCGGCATGTAACGCTGTTTTGTTCATGAAGATATCCTGGACAATCACCAGCTCCAGCTGATCCAGCGCCTCCCGCAGCTCGGCGGCATTCGGGTCGCTCTGCACCGGATCTTCTCCGAAAATGTAATAGGCCTTAATCTTGTGTTCTTTCAGGATGAGGTGCGGTACCTCTGTCAGGCGATAGCCTGTTTTATCCGGCAGAGATGTGCCCCAGGCCTTCTCGAATTTCTTGCGTAGCTTTGCGTCCTCTACGGACTGATAGCCGGGATAGACGTTAGGCAGTGCGCCCATATCACAGGAGCCCTGCACGTTGTTTTGACCGCGCACCGGACCAATCCCGACACTCGCTCTCCCGAAATGACCGGTCAGAAGCGCCAGTGAAGCCAGCCCCTTAACCACATCCACCGCCTGGGCAAACTGGCACACCCCCATGCCGTAGAGGATCATCGCCTTATCGGATTTGGCATATTGACGCATCGACTTGCGGATATCAGCCGCCCGCACACCGGTAATGCTCTCCGCATATTCGGGCGTATACTTCTGCACATTCGCCTTGTATTCTTCAAACCCCTCTACGAAATCAGACACATAATCCTTGTCATATAGCTCCTCCTCCACAAGCACATGGCCAAAAGCGTTCACAAGCGCCATATTCGAGCCACCCTTCAGCGGCAGCCAGGTGTCCGCAATCCGTGCCGATTCGGTCATCCGGGGGTCAGCGACGATCAGCGTTGCCCCCTTCTGCTTGGCTTTTACAATTCTTCTCGCCACAATCGGATGGGTAACGGCAGCATTATATCCAAAAATCAGCAGCAGATCGGTGTCTTCAATTTCCGGGATAGAATTCGACATGGCCCCGTCTCCCAGCGAATAGGTCAGTCCCGCAACGGATGGTCCATGGCAGACTCGGGCACAGTGGTCAATATTATTCGTCCCTATCGCCGCTCTCATGAACTTTTGCATCACATAGTTTGCTTCATTCCCCGGTCCTCTGGCCGAGCCTGTACCCATAATTGCATCCGGCCCGTATTTCTCCTTGATCGCTGTCAGCTTCTCTGCGGTGAACTGAATGGCCTCTTCCCAGGTAACCTCTTGAAGAACTCCCTCTTTGCGGATCATTGGCTTGCGGAGGCGGGAGGTCAGCAGCTGCGGATCATTCAGGAAATCCCAGCCGTAGTGACCTTTCAGACAGAGGTTTCCCTCGTTCGTCCGCCCATCCGCAGGCTCTGCGCCCACGACCTGTCCATTCTCGACCAGCAAATACAGCTGGCAGCCGCTGCCGCAATATGGGCAGACAGTCAATACTTTATTTCCCATCCGATTTCACCTCTCCTTGTGAATTGTTGCACAATAATTGCAATAAAAAATAAGCCAATACAAAGCATACTTATTTCATATGCTGTGTACGGGCTTATTAAAAAGCGAAGAGACCAGGGTCCTTTCTCTTTAATCAAACCGATTTATTAAGTTGTATAATGACCGTCCTGTCTTCATGATACAAATTGCAAAGTCGCCAAGAATAGGAAAACCCGGAGCCTATCGTCTCAATCATTTCCTCCATAAAACCGCGTTCTAAATAAGGCTTCAGCACCTTCCAGTACTCCGTTACGAGATCAGCCGCACCTTCCTTGAACAGAATTTCCGACAGACTGGAGAGAATCCCCCTGATTTCAATTGTGATCTGTGACTCGCTATCCAGCTTCACCTTCACGTTCTCCGGGCCCTTCCCCCGGTAATGCTTCACAATCTTCACAGCAAGTCTTCTAATCTTCTCCTGGTATTCAAAATCAGCCTCAGACATCCATATTCCCTCACCTGATCATGCCTTTTTTTGGAATTTCCTATGAGCAATTTATATGTTAAACCCATCCATAAATGTTGTCAATTGCTTAAATTGCATAGCTGACAACGAATGGTTCCTGCAAGATTTCTTTGATTGGACTGCCAGCCTCCCCGCCATTCCCCTGTCCGTACCCTTAAATGGTGTTCTATTTGCTTGGCCTCTCCACCTCTTTCGCAAAAAAAAGAACGCCCTATTCTGCCAGAAATGGCAATGGGGACATTCTTCGTCTGACCCTATTATTCGTCTGCTCAGCCACCTTCTGGTTGTCCGTGTAATACGGCGCCTGATCGGGCTTGAAGCTCCCGTTCCCGTATCCCCGTAATCAGCCTTTCGTTATGGGCTATAGTATTCCTTTTGCCGTACTAGTCCGCTCTATACTCAAAGTAGTTAAAATACGCTGCTATCGCCTGCTGATCCAGATCCTGAGCGCAGATTCCGGCATAGGAGCCAGTGAAACCGAGCTTGCCGCCGTATTCATCGGACAATGTGCCGAAATCAAGCGGCGTGCACATCGCGGTCCACGCTTCTCCATCGGGGGAAGCATAAAATATAATATCGCGGCCTTTGATCGCCGCCTTCAATCCTTGTATACAGGCAGGTGATCTCTACGTCCGCTTCTCCCTCAAAATCAAAAAATGCCATTGACGCCGGACGGACCTCATGCATGTCTACTTTGACCTCATAAATAAAAAGCGTTTGCCACGCTTCACCCGGATTCCGCACCTTCACCTGGTAATCCTGCCGGCCCGGAATGTCCTTAGGGGCTTCATACACTTGCAGCTGATTCATTGTCTAATAACCTCCTGGGATGTTCAATACTTCAAGCATACCGTCCTTCTTGCATCTGTAGTTTGGCTGGGTTACACAGAAATGTTGGTATATTGTCGCGATAACAGCCCTGTCAAAAAGCATTGAGGTTGAAAATGCTCCTGAGGATCATGACAAGATTTCGATATTTCGGGATATAAATTCGCAACTTCCTCTAGCTTCTTCACGATATACTCAGAGCACATTCTTAAATATTGGAGGCATCCGCAATGAGCACAGCCTATTGGCAGGAAGCTATGGACAAACTGGATACAAAGGTCACACGCATGGTAGAACAAATCGGCGGTAAATGTCCGCATTATGCCGGTGAAGACGGCAAATTCGACGATATCGGATCGGACTGGTGGACTTCAGGCTTCTGGCCGGGACTACTCTGGATCATGCATGATATGACGGGAAAAGATGTATATAAAGAGGCAGCCTGGCATTGGGACGCGACCCTGGAGGAATGGTTCGTCAAGCCGACTGAAGAATTGCACCATGATGTGGGCTTTCAGTTCCTGCCTACTGCTGTCATCAAGCATACATTGACCGGCGATGAGGATGGTCTGCGTAGAGGAATCGAGGCCGCCAACTTCCTGGCCGCCCGCTATAATCCTGCCGGCAGGTTCATCCGTGCCTGGAATGCGGACAAAGACGGCTGGGTCATCATTGACTCCATGCTGAATATCTCGCTGCTGTTCTGGGCCAGCAAGGTTACCGGTGATCCCCGTTACAAGCATATAGCGATCAGCCATGCAGAAACTACGATGCAGTACGGGATTCGGGAAGACGGTTCCACCAAGCATATCCTCTCCTTTGATGCCGAGACCGGCGCGTATATTGAGAACTTAGGCGGACAGGGATATTCGCCAGAGTCCTGCTGGAGCCGCGGAGCCTCTTGGGGCCTCTACGGATTCATCAATACGTACAGGCATACCGGGGACGTGCGCTTTCTCCATACCGCCAAGCGGACTGCCCATTATTTCATCGCGGCGCTGCCGGAGGATCAGGTCCCGTACTGGGATTTCCGCACCGGAAATGACGAACGCAAATATAAGGACAGCTCGGCTGCAGCTATTGCCGCTTCCGGTCTGCTGGAGCTTGCCAATCTGGTTCCACGGGGTGAACAGAGCCTGTATGCCGATGCGGCGGAACGTATCCTCCGCTCATTAACAGAGAATTACGCCACCTGGGATCAGCCCGAGCATGAAGCGATCCTTACCAAAGGCACCGGCAGCGGGGATTCCTTCATTGAAGTTTCGCTGATCTATGCAGACTACTACTATATTGAAGCGGTCTCCAAGCTGAACGGCTGGAAACACCGGATTTTCTAACTGCAGAACGAAAAAAGCCCTGGACTGGAAGCTTTGATTCCTCAAGGATTTTGGAATGGTAATATCGTCATATAGAAACAGCGGCGGCCACGGACGAGATAACCAAGTCCTAGGCTACCGCTGTTTTTATTGACCAGATCATGTTCCTATGGTTATCAATTTAGAACCATGCTGGAGCACAAAGCGAAATGGAATAGATGCAAGAACCCTTTAGAATCCTGTACATACCGGAAAAGATGAAAAGACGGCTCCAATTCAGCGAACGAATGGAAAACCGTCTTCCGTGGACAATATTCACTATAGACGAACTTAACTCAGATTGATCTTACGGATCTTATCGAACGGAACCTTGGGCTTGCGGTCCTCCGTCAATAGGCCATTCACTTCCTGCTGTACATCGCTGACCTGGGTGTAGCAGTAGCCGCTGATGTATGGCGTTGCTTTGATCGCCGCAGTAATTGTCTGGAAGCGCTCCAGGAACTCCTGCTCTGTCTTCACCTGATTTCCATAACCCCAGCCGCTCTCCGTCTGAAAGGCAATGCCGCCGAACTCACTGACAATAACCGGCTGGCCTGAATAGGCGTAACCTTCGGCCCAGGCGAATTTGAAGTTATTGAAGGAGATGCCATTATCCACGATGGAAGTCTTGTCGGTGTAAGCAGCCAGGAATTGTTCTCCAGCTTCCACATAATCATGCAGCGTCAGAATATCTGAAACTGTGTGCTCCCAGCCGTCATTGGTTATAACGGGACGGTAAGGATCAATGGCTTTGGTCAAGTGGTAGATGCCTTCCGTGAATTTTTGCTGTCTGACATCGTTGGCAATGGCGGGAACTCCCCATGATTCGTTGAACGGAACCCAGGTGATGATGCAAGGATGATTGTACTGCTGTGGCACAATTTCCAGCCATTCCCGGGTGAAGCGTTCAACGGCGAGGTCATTAAATTCATAGGTAGCTGCCATCTCTGACCATACCAGCATCCCTTTCACATCACACCAATACAAAAAACGTGCATCCTCGATTTTCATATGCTTGCGGAGACCATTGTAGCCCATTTCCGCGATCCGCTCGATATCGCCGATTAGTGCCTGCTCATTAGGCGGTGTCAAATGACTCTCACTCCAGTACCCCTGATCCAGAATCAGGCGCTGGTAGAGTGGTCTATTGTTGAGGAGAATCTGTCCGTTTTCAATAGAAATTTTGCGCATCCCGAAATATGAGTACACATGGTCTACGGTCTCTGATCCCTGAAGCAGCTTAAACTCAACGTCATACAAATTCGGGGCCTCCGGTGACCACAGAGATTGCATCCATGGACCTCCCGCTTCATGCCATACGTCTACTTCAATGCTCACCAGATCGCGGTCAGCACTCAGGCTGAACCGTTTCACCTGCTGTCCTTTCAGGGTAATCAGCGAATCGAGTGTCAGGTCCATTCCTTTCTTAAGACCTGTAAACCGAAATTCGAAACGGATCATGTGCCGGTCGATATCAGGCGTCATTTTCACGGAATCAATCCGGGCTTCACTAACACATTCCAGCCAGACCGGTTTCCAAATTCCAGTCGTCTGCACGTAGAAGCATTCAAAATTGTCGGCTACCCAGCGCTGCTTGCCCCTGGGCTGAGTGCAGTCCATACTGTCCTCCGCTTTGAGCACAATACGGTTGGCAGCACCATAAGTCACAAATGGAGTAATGTCAAAGAAAAATGCGGCGTATCCGCCTTCATGCTGGCCGACATAGGAACCATTCACCCAGCATTTCGCCCGGTAATCAACGCCCTGAAAATGCAGAATCGCCCTTTGGCCGGTATTTTCTGCCGGAAGCTCCAGTGTTCTCTCATACCAGACATTGGGGTGGAATTCCTGAATACCGATGCCGCTGGCGATAGTCTCATAAGTAAAAGGAACCGTAATCAGCCGGGCGTCCGGAAACGTTGCATACCATTCCTCAGCCTCACCGCTATTGGCATCATCGAAGCTGAAACTCCATTCTCCGTTTAGGTCAAGCCATTCCTTGCGTACAAACTGTGGTCTTGGATAATTGGGAATATATGCTTTAGTAGTCATGTGAATAACACCTGTCCTCTCAAATACCTCTATTAAAAACGGTTTTTTTGTTTTGTTTCTGTTTTATTGTATTTAATACCGATTATAAGAAGATAAACACGTTACGTCAACGCTTTCATATTGTTTTCGGATGCTATAAAACGCAAAAAAAACCATTAGTTACAGATTATCTGTATCTAATGGTCCGGTTCTTCTTCGTCCCGTGTAAAGCTCAGCTTCATCATGATTTCCTGCGCATAGTCGCCAAAACCCCGCCCGAACAGATTGACGCCGCCTTGATGGACCGAATCCGGGCTGACACCGATCCTCAGCCGGATTTTCGGGCTTTGTGCCAGATTAAGCTGGCTTAGGCTCACATCCGATACTTTTTCCATATCCAGCATGGTCTTGTCCATGTCGATCCGCCACGTCTTAAGCAGGCCATATTGTGTGGAGGAATCGCTCCACCAGACCGGATTCAGCTTGCCCCGCCGGCCGCCGAAGTCGCCGGGACTTGTCCACATGCCAATCTTCACCCCGTTGATCCAGACCGATATATCTGATGGCCAGTTGTTGTCGTAATTGGGGGCTTCCGAGCATATTTCCATCGATAGCTCCAGCGTTTCGACTCTCGCCCCCTTCGGCACCTCCAACGGAAGCAAATATTCGAGATAGCCCTTACGGAACCAGATAATCTGAGCGCCTATATGCCTGGGATGGTAAAAGCCGGAGGGCTCATCCTCACGGATCAGCATCTCTTCGGCATCGGCCATGCCGCAGGTAGGTGACACGTCGCAATCGCTGTAATGTCCAATGGGTACCTCAATTTCGTATACACGTACAGCCCCTTTAGGGGCAGCTTTCTCCTCATTCAAAGCAATATGTATATCGTCGTAATTGCGGCTGCAGACCTTCATCGCCCCGCGGGAAGCTGGCAGCAGCTCGGTATTAATCAGCCGCGCCGCTTCAAGCACCTTCACATTGTTGGCCACTGTGGACACCGGCAGCTTCAGCGCTTCAGCAATTTCAATCACATTTAAATTCCGGGAATTTAATAAATGGAGAATATCAACCCGGGAGCGGGTCGACAACGCATGTGCCACTGCCACCAGCTTCTCCGGATCATCAAAACCAAGCTCCAGCACAGACTACACTCCTTCGAACCCTAAGTAATACCATAATAGTACGTGCTTAGTGGCACAAAATCAACCGATGTTCACGGGAAAGCAGACTCCTATGCATCCAAAGGCGCTAGGCCTGCTTCCACTGAACATGGTACAATATGTGCAGCAATTATACATAATGAGGTGAATTCGTTGATTTATTTCATAAAATCCGTCTACAGCTTCGTGCTTCCGCCAGGTCTCTTCGTCGTACTGCTCCTGGGTGTGACAATCTGGCTGTGGCGGCAGAGCCGCCGTCCGTCACTGGTCCTGTTCGGCATTACTATCCTGCTCTACCTCTCCATGACTCCCTTGATCGGTGATCTGCTGATGGGCAGCCTGGAACGGCAGTATGACAAGCCCGAGCTGATTCAAGGCGATGTAATCGTCGTCCTGGGCGGGGGAGCCACCTCGGGAACTCCTGATATCGACGGGGAAGGCAATTTGTACGGTTCGGCGGCGAACCGGCTGCTGACCGCAGTGCGGTTGTACCGCGAGACGGGACTGCCGATCCTGTTCTCCGGCGGCCAAGTATTTGCAGACAGCGGCAACGAAGCGAATATCGCCAAGCGGCAGCTAATGGGCCTCGGTGTCCCGGAGACCGATATTCTGACCGAGAACCGGTCACTGAATACGGAGCAGAACGCCGCCTATACAAAGCTCCTCATGAAAAGCAAGGGACTCAGCCACCCGATTCTGGTTACCTCGGCATTTCATATGCCCCGTGCCATGATCCATTTTAAGAATAACGGGCTTTTGCCGCTGGCGTATCCGACGGATTATACCGTTAGCCTTGATCGGCGACTCTATTTAGCCAGATTCACTCCATCCCCCGGTGCAATAAATAATACCGGGACGGCACTAAAGGAATATTTGGGCTACCTCGCCGCCCGTTTCTAATTGGGAGTAACCCTTTGAACAGCAAAAAGCAGTGGACTGGATGAATCCTTTCATCGGCCACTGCTTTTTGGTTGGAGACTTTATCTGGAACCTCACTTAATCAGCTCGCTGAATTTAGCGCCTATAGCTCCGGCGAGCTGATCGGGTGCCAGCTCCATCTGCATCCCGATCTTCCCGCCGCTCACCGCTATAGTTGCCAGCGTCTCGGCACTGCTGTCGATAAAGGTCGGATAGAGCCTTTTCATCCCTACCGGAGAACAGCCACCGCGCACGTAGCCGGTCCATTTCAGCAGATCTTTCACCGGGAGCATCTCAATCTTTTTTTCACCAGCCGCCTTGGCGGCTTTTTTCAAATCAAGCTCTTCAGCCACCGGAATGACAAACACATACAGGTTCGGTCCGTTATGCGCGACAAGCGTTTTAAAGACCGTTTCAGGCGGCAGACCCACTTTTTCAGCTACCGCAGTTCCATGAATCTGGCCGTCCTCGTTGTCGTACTGATGAACCTCATAGGCTATTTTTCGGGTATCAAGAATCCGCATGGCGTTCGTTTTGGTGATTTGCATCATTCATCGACCTTTCGGCTGCACTCTATCTGCTTACCTGCTAATCTCTCGGGTAATCCAAAGCCATTATGTCCATAAATGGAACCTTGAACAGTTCCTCATTAAAACTCACATGCACCTTGCCGGTTCGCGAGTCCATGCCAACGATCGTTCCACGGACCTGCTCCTCTTTGCCCCAGACGGTCAATAAAATCTCAGAGACCTCCTGCATGGCTTCTGTCAGTTGATTGCCAATTTCCTCCAGCACAAATTCATCTCTTGTCGGCCGTTTGGCCACCTTCGCTTTTGCCACGCTACTCCTCCAATAAGTCATTACAGGGATAAATTCAGTCTCGTATGAATGCTCCTGAATATTATAACATGGACGCGCATTTCATTGAACCTTATCCCCTGTTTGTTCGGGTGAACCTGAATTCCTCCACCAGCCGGGTATACTCTACGAACCATTGCTCCCATACCTTCTTACGGTTTTGCAGCTCCTCACCGTCGAGAAGTGCCTCTATTACATCCAGACAGACATGCCAGCCGGAGAGGTCTTTGGCCGTATGACTGGTAATTTCACTGATGCTCTCGATCAGCAGCAGGCGGGTGCCATCTCCATCGGGACTTAATTCAAAACGCACGCTGTCATTTCCCCAGACATACTCCAGAATGGAGTTTACCTTGATATCCATAATTTCCATGACTACAGAGCTGCCGTCCCCCATGTCGAATATCATGCTTCCTCCTGCCGACAAGTCCTGGGCTTTTAGCTCGGGAAACCACTTAGCCAGCAGCGCATTATCCGTCAGCATCGCCCATACCTTGTCCACCGGTTGCTTGTAATGGCGTTCAAACGTTGCAGTTGCCCCCACTAGGGATGCTTGCAGTGTAGCAATCAATTGAATAACCTCCCTGTATTGAATGATGATTCTTTCCGGTATCCCTGGTCTGGTGATTTGCAACCTTGTGCAGAAAGACATCGTTATTCAAACTGTAAAGGATAACCAGTTTTTAGGCAAATGAAGGCAGGATTATGAATCGGACGGCTTGCAGTATGACGGTGATAAGATCCCATATCGTGTAGACAATTCCAATAACGCTTACGGTGGAAAGGATACAGGATAACGGGCACGTACAGACAAATAAGAACCCCTGCAACATGAGGGTATAATCTAAAAAGAACCCGCATAGGCTCACATCCTGCCTGCGGGTTCTTTGGCAATTCCAGAATTTCTGATTAGCTTCCGCTAACGGTATAGTGCTCCAAGGAGATCGGGCTGCCGTTCAGCAGCGCTTGCGTTGTCATTTGATCTCCTGTACTTAATTGCAGCTGATCTCCTTCGATATTGTTATATTGAACAGCCAAGATAGCTCCTGTCTCAAAAGAGGGTGCATGTGCTGCCCGTTCTGCTGCAAACAACATTAAATCGCTGATTCCCCGTTCCATAGCCTCCTTGACACTGATAGCCTCGACAACTACTCCGCCCGGCATCCCTTGGGCTGACACTTCGAGATAAGCTTCCCGGTCAATAAGCTGGTAACCGCGGGAAAGGTACACGGCAAAATAGACATCACCCGTCTTGCCGAACAGCGCAGAGGACTCCTTCACCCACTCGCCTTTGGGCAGTACTCCAATTATCGTGTCTGCTTCACCCTCCGGTACAGGGAACAAAGAGAGGATGGTGCTCCGGTGATACAGCACCTCCATATATCGGCTCTGATGGCGGGGGTCACCTTCGTGATGGCCTTGGCCGGGATGGAAGAAGTAGAACCGGTTCACGGCATACTCTGGAGACACTGGCAGTGAAAAGGCCCAGCGGAGCTGCTCATTGTCGAACTCCTCTACCCGCTCCCATAGACCACCAGCAGCGAAGCTCCCGGTAATATACACATAGGAGTGAATCAGCGGCTGCGGGTTCGGATCTACTGGCATGACTTTTTGCGTCACCTTGGTGACTTCCACCGGAGTCTGGCGGTTCACTGCGGCAGCCCGCACCTGAGCAGGAGCTTCATAGAACAGGAACCCGGCATATTCCGTACGCGGCATACTCTGCGGCAGCTGGAAATCCCCAAATTGCACATAGTCATGGAGTACGTTGCCATCCGCCGGAACGTCATGCGGCCAGCCCCGGGAATGCGCACCAGCCCAGGCTCCCTGCAGATAGAATTGTCCCCGTTCATTCCACAGGTAATCCAGCATTTCTCCAAGCGTGTCTTTAATCTCTTTGTCTTCCTCCAGCGACCAGGCACAGGTGAATGCCTGCACCCAGTGCCAGAACCAGGGCAGGCTGCCGTACTCCGGCATTCCCTTCTCCCGGATATACGCCAGTGTATTCTCCAGGCTCTGGCGCCCGTCTGCCAGCAGTTCCTCATCATCGAACAGCCTGCCGAAGATTAGCTTTGCTGCCGTATATTTGGCCTCATGATGTCCAAAGTGAACCACCGGCTTACGATAGAAGCCGCTGCGGTAGATATGTCCGATTGCCGTGTGAAACGCAATCCGCAGTCCGGCATTCAGTCTGCTCCCGTATTGCTTGAAGAACCAGACCAACAGGCTGCCCATGATCTCCACCGGCAGCTCATGCGGCGCTGCTTCACGCGGCAGAGGATGCAGTCCCAGCGGCCAATGGCCGTATAATAGAGTTCCAGGCTGCCGGTTCTGCAGCAGCACGGTTTCGAGCATCACGGCCTCTGCTTTGCGTTTGGCCTCCGCCCGCTCAAAAGGCAGCTCCAAACCAGGATCCACCGCCGCAGCAAAAAGGTAAGATGCATAATAAAAGTTATTCCGGACATCATCATGGAACCACAGCCCGCTGTCCATCAATGGACGCTGTTCAGCCCGGTTAGCGATATTATAGATAATTTCCTTTTGGCGGGCCTGATATGGGCCCGGTGCAGCCTTAAGTTCTCCCACTTTCGTTCTCCCTCCAGATTTCTTGAATTTTAATATGTTATGGCACGCGTCTGGAAAGTCCATACCTACTGAGCTCGTATCTTATTACATTATGGTGCTGAATCCATTCCCGGAACTGCGTTTACCACCTGTAATATACCTCATGGGTACGTTCCTCCCTGTTCTCATCAGCTCCGCTGCGGCAGAATCCTCATACTGGAAATCCATTCTCTTTCCAATTCTATTGTGCACGCTTTCAGTTCATATGGCAACGCCAAAACGCAATAAATGAACTAAAATAAACACACTAAAAAAGATTATCACTTGCTAAATGAACTTATATGGATTAAATTGTACCTATACGAACGAAAATATGTTTGCGAAGGAGATTGAATATTCAATGGAAAGACGTTTCGCATCCCATCCTAATGAAGTTAAGCAATTTGACACAGAACGCTTGCGCAAGGAGTTCCACATTCCTGTCATTTTTGCGCCGGATGAACTGAAGCTTGTCCTGACCCACGAAGACCGAATGATCGTCGGCGGTGCTAATCCCGTAAATAAAGATGTCGTGCTCACTACTGACCTGAAAGAGCTTGGAGTTACTTACTTCCTCGAACGCCGCGAACTGGGTGTTATCAATGTCGGAGGCAAGGGATCAGTTGTAGTAGACGGAACAGAATATGAAATAGATTTCAAGGAATGTCTGTACGTTGGACAAGGCGCCAAAGATGTTATTTTCAAAAGCGCTGACAGCGTAAAGCCTGCAAAGTTCTACCTGAACTCAGCGCCTGCACATCAATCTTACCCTACTACCAAAACTACGCTGGCTGAATCCGAATCCGGCGCAATGGGCGGCCTGGAAAACTCCAATGAACGTACCATTCACCGCTTCATTCACACCAATGGTGTGCAAAGTGCTCAGCTCGTTATGGGTATGACCCAGCTGAAACCGGGCAGCATGTGGAATACAATGCCATCCCACACTCACCCGCGCCGGATGGAAGCTTACTTCTATTTCGACCTTCCGGATGATTCCATTGTGTTCCACCTCATGGGCGAGCCTACAGAGACCCGTCACATCGTAATGCACAATGAACAGGCGGTAATTTCTCCAAGCTGGTCGATCCACAGCGGTGTAGGTACACACAACTACACCTTCATCTGGAGCATGGCCGGAGACAATAAGCGTTATGATGATATGGACCCCGTAGGCATGAAGGAATTACAATAGAACAAAAACAACTACGGAAAGACGAGGCAGGCGGATGAACCCGATACGGCGACACGAGATGATTATGGAAGTAATGCTGAACCAGAAGGATGTAACAGTGAACGAGCTGAGTGATAAGCTCCAGGTCACGGGTAAAACAATCCGCGAGGATTTAAGCAAGCTGGAGGAACAAGGACTGATTATGCGTGTCCACGGCGGAGCCGTGCTGGCTCAAAGCGATCAGTTCGGCATTCTGCCCTTGAGGAATCCGCTGGATAAATACTCCGATGAGAAAACGGAGATTGCTCAGCTGGCGCTGGCCCATATCGCAGAGGATGATATTATTGCACTGGATGGCGGCAGTACCACGCTTGAAATTGCCCGGAGGCTGGAGAATATTCCGCTGACGGTCATCACCAATGATGTGTACATCATCAGCGAGCTGGTTCAGAAAGATAACATCCGTCTCGTCGTTCCGGGAGGTTACCGGGTCCGCAATATGCTGGCCGGTCCCGAAGCGGTCTCTTATGTCCAAAAGCTGAATATAGAAAAAGCCTTTCTGTCGGCTACAGCCGTTCATATTGAACACGGACTGTCCATTTACACCGGTGATTTCATCGATTTCAAACAAGCCTTAGTATCCACGGCCCGCACGGTATTCGCCGTCTGCGATCATCACAAATTCGGACATACTGCACTGCGCACATTCGCTTCACTGCAGGAAGTGGATGTGCTGCTGACAGACAGCGGACTTGCGGCCGAAGCCGTAAGCCAGTTCCGAAACGCAGGCATCAACATCGAATGCGGGTAGATTAAATACACATTTAAGCCATTTCAAGATACTCATCAACGTTTTTTAAAAGGAGAGAATAATCAAATGTCATCTTTATTCAGTTTGGCAGGTAAAACAGCTATCGTAACAGGTGCGGCCCAAGGTCTTGGGCAAGGGATTGCCCTTGCATTTGCAGAAGCAGGCGCAGACGTTATCTCCGCTTCCCTCAATGCCAGTGTTGAAACCGTAGCAGCTGCTGAAGCCTTTGGCGTAAAAGCACTCAGCATCGCTTGCGACTTGAGCGACCACTCCAAGCTTCAAGGCATGTTCGACGAAGCCGTTGCCTTCACAGGCCACGTTGACATTCTTGTCAACTGTGCAGGTATGATCCGCCGTACACCTGCCAAGGACCACAGTGAAAAGGACTGGTTCGATGTCATCAACCTCAACCAGAACACGGTCTTCCTGCTGTCGCAAATCGCCGGCCGCCATTTCCTGGAAAGAGGCAACGGTAAAATCATCAACATCTGCTCCATGCTCTCGTATCAGGGCGGCATCAATGTACCGGGCTATACAGCAAGCAAGCACGCTGTAGCTGGTCTGACAAAAGCTTTTGCCAATGAATGGGCTGGCTCCGGTCTGAACATCAACGCAATCGCTCCTGGATACATGGCTACGGAGAATACAGCTCCGATCCGTGCCGACCAGAACCGCTCCGATTCCATCCTTGACCGGATTCCTGCCGGACGCTGGGGAACCGCTGAAGATGTTAAAGGACCTGCTGTGTTCCTGGCATCCGCTGCTTCCGACTACCTGAACGGCCACATTCTGAACGTGGATGGCGGATGGTTGGCTAGATAATACCTGGCTATTCTCTTCCTAAATTTAAAATAGACATACACATACAAAAAAAGCTGGATCATCCTAACAAAGGCCGGTCCAGTTTTTTTGCATGTTCCGGTGAATAGCTCCGGGAACCCGTTTCATGAATCAAGCTGTCACACCTGACACATAGACACCATAATCTGCGGCATAGTTCTCCAGCTGTTCATCATTCACTTCACGGATTCCGCTCACTACAAAAGGTTGGCGGTAGATCATCCCGGTCAGATTAGCGGATTGCTGAAACGGCCGCAACAGCTCGCTGTAAGAGTAATTATGAAGCCCCCCTGCCTGGTACATATTTTGAGCGCCTCCGGAAGAGATCGCAATCAGAAGCTCCTTGTCATTCAGTTTGTCTCCCCCTTTGCCGTGAGCCCAGCCATGCTCGAATACTTCATCCATCCATTTCTTCAGTAAGGCAGGCGAGCTATACCAAAAGAATGGAAATTGAAGCACGATACGCTCATGAGCTGTTAACAGTGCCTGCTCATGAGCTATGTCGATTTTTTCGTCCGGATAACTCTCGTACAACCGGTGAACGGTAACATTACCTATTCCGTCAATCTCGGCCGCCAACCGCTTGTTAATCCGGGATGTCTCCAAATGTGGATGGGCAACGATAACGAGGGTTGCCTGGCTGGCAGAAGGTTTAGATGGGGTGGTCACATGGAACAGCTCCTTTTGTAATCACACAATTCGTGATATGTCGATGTATAGAGCAAAAATTAATTAATTTACATATCACGAATTATCGATTTGTTTTGTATTTAAAAACTGAATTCACATGTTTGAATTCAGTCTTTATTCTCTAGAGATCCTTCTGGATGTAAGCAGCTATTTGGGATAATGCTGTTTCATCTCTTTTGTAATATGTCCATTTCCCCAACCGGGTTGCATGCACAAGCCCTGCCCGCTGCAGAACAGACAAGTATTGAGAGGTGGTGGATTGGGTCATATTCAGCTTAGCTGTAATCTGGCTTACGCATACCCCGATTTCGATAAGATCAACCCCTCCCTGGGGTCCAAAATGAGCTGCAGGATCTTTTAACCACTCCAAAATTTGAAGTCGTGCTTCATTGGAAAGTGCCTTAAATACATCAATCGGGCTAATTGGTTTCATGCCATCATTATATCGACATTTCCCGATATGTCAACTCATTAAATCTTGCCGCTTCTTTACAAAACCCCACCAATCATCCGATGAATTCTACGAACTCGTCCGGGTGGGCACGGATATATTCAGCGATAACGTTATGGGTATTCGGGATTAGCCGCTTAAAGCGCTCATACAGGCCATTGACTATCTCCAGCAGTTCAGGATCGGTTTCGATATCGTTCAGCCGAGCATCGCCCCACCCCAAACCCAATCGGCGGTTTCTGGCTTCCAGCCTCTTCCGTGTCTCTTCAAGCAGCTCCAACATGGCATCATCTGCAAAAAAACGTACACCCTCCAGCACTCCGTTCCAAGTTCCCGGCTGGTCCAGCAGGTAAGAGCTCCATGCATAAAACTCTGCTGATGACTTAGAGCTGTGGTCATACATGATGCGGAACATGCAAAGTGCTGTCTGCCCCTTGCCCAACTGCTTGATTGCCGCAGCCTTCACTTCCGGTGATTTTCCGCGGATCAGCTTGAAGGTTGGCTCCATGCAAACCCAGCCGAGTCTTTCATCCGTTAATGAATTGAATTCTTTCCTGTCTATCCCCACGTGCATGCTCTTCCCCTCCTATGCCATATTATACCTTTCTGAACAATGACTGCCGAGCATTCTCCTATTTTTTATGATAGTGTTATTAGCAACTGGGCCAATAAGGAGAATCCACATGTCAGACGAAATTCTTACTACATATGATGCACAGGGCCAGGTGACTGGCACCGCCCCACGCGATGAAGTGCACCGGTACGGACTTTGGCATGAGACCTTTCACTGCTGGTTCGTAGAACAGCGTGCAGATTCGCTCTATATCTATCTTCAGTTGCGGAGCAAGGACAAGCGGGACTATGCCGGCTTGCTTGATATTACTGCTGCCGGACATTTACTGGCGGGCGAGACGGCCATGGACGGCATCCGTGAGGTGGAGGAGGAGCTGGGACTGCAGCTTACTTATGACGAGCTCATCCCACTAGGAATCATCCCCTATTCCATGGTCAAGGAAGGGATGATCGATAGGGAGAGAGCGAATGTTTTCCTGTATGACAATCCTTTCCCCTTGGACCAATTTCATCTGCAGCCGGAAGAAGTTGCCGGGATCGTCACCGCAGAGTTTGCCTCCTTCCGCAAATTCTGGCAGGGAGATCTGCAGCAGCTTGATGTCTCAGGTTTTCGTATCACGGATCGTGGTGAGCGGATTGACGTCCAAGAGAGGGTAGACATCAGTCATTTTGTACCGCATGACACGGACTATTATCTGCAGATTATCGCAGGAATCGAAGCGGCTTTCCGCTAAGTGGCTGACAGCTACTACTATGATCACAGCCCAAAAAAGGCAGGACCCAGCACTACCGGGTCCTGCCTTTTAACTATTAGCTTGCCTGATGAACTAGTGTGACCCGCTTCAGAATAGCCAGGCCATGAACCGGAAGCGTAAGTACCGCTGGAACTGGCTCACCGGATTCTAATACAGTGTACGTTCTGGCATCCATCTCTATGGACTGCTCCACGCCGCTGAAATTCTGCACAAATATATAGTCACTGTCTCCGTCGGTCCGCAGTTGAGCGGTGACGCCTGCCGGCAGCTCGGTATCCAGTGTGCGGATAATTCCCGCTTTCTTGGCAATTGCCGCATACAGCTCTACATAGAATCCGGCATCCTTCACACGTGTAGCCAGGTGGTACGCCCGGCCTTCACCCAGACGGTTCAGCGTAAGCGCAGGCTGCCCGGCATAGAAGTCCGAACGATACGTACCCAGCGCCTCTGCTCCTTCGAGGTGGATCAGCTCGGCAATTTCATGCGCATCATAGTCTCCATCAAGACACAGCGCATTACCGGAATTCATCACCAGACCGTTCAGATCCCGGCTGTGCAGGCCTTCTGTCTCTTCCGCCCAGATCCCCAGCGTCCGGCGGAGCGGACCCGGGAATCCGCCCAAATGGCAGAGATCCGTCTCTCCGACTATACCTGACCAGTAAGTCCCCAGGAAGGTTCCCCCCTGTTCGACATACTTCTCAATCCGTTTGCCGTTATCTTCGCTGACCAGGTACAGCATAGGTGCAATCACCAGTTTGTAGGCGGAGAAGTCCTCTTCCGAACCGATAATATCAACCGGAATCCCCAGCTCCCATAGTGCCTGGTAGTGCTGAAGTACAGTTTCTTCATATTTCAGGCCGGAGTTGCGGATACCCTGCGCATCCTTAATCGCCCATCGGTTGTCCCAATCATAAATAATTGCTGTCTGCACAGGCGTGGTAGTACCTACTACCGCTTGCAGCTCTGAGAGCGTCCGGCCCACTTCGGCAACATCGCGGAAGACGCGGGTTTCGGCGTGCCCGCTATGGTCAATAACAGCGCCGTGGAATTTCTCGCTCGAGCCGCGGCTTTTGCGCCACTGGAAATATTGCACGGAGTCCGAACCGTGGGCAACCGCCTGCAGCGAGGACAGCTTGTGCATGCCCGGCCGCTTCAGCTTACTGACACTCTGCCAGTTCAGTAGCGAAGGTGTGCTCTCCATCAGCAAGAATGGCTTATGCTTGAAGGTACGGTACATATCGTGGTGCATTGCGGCCCAAGCGGCCAGACGAGCGTCGTCATCATCATCCGAGTAGCCCCAGGACGGATAGGAATCCCAGGAAACTACGTCGAGAATCTTGGCCAGCTTGCGGTAATCCACACCGTCAATATTGTGCATATTGGTCGTTACCGGCAGCTCGGGATTATAATCACGCACAGAATCAATCTCATGCTGGCAGAAATCAATGGTCGCCTCACTTACGAAGCGGCGCCAGTCCAGGTTCAGGCCGTGAACCTGCGTCTCCCCATGCGGGGCCGGGGATTCCACTTGATCCCATGAGGTATACGTGTGACTCCAGAACGTAGCCCACCAAGCATGGTTCAATTCTTCCAGGCTGTTGTTGTATTTCACCTTCAGCCATTCCCTGAAGCTCGCCTGACACAGGTCACAGTGGCATTCGCCGCCGTATTCATTCGAGATATGCCATCCGATAACTGCCGGATGATGCGCATAGCGCTCTGCCAGCTTGCCGTTCAGAAGTGCCGTCTTCTGACGGTACACAGGTGAAGTATAGCAATGATTGTGGCGGACGCCATGCAAATTACGCACGCGGTTTCCTTCTACACGCAGTACTTCAGGATATTTCTCCGACATCCAGGCCGGGCGTGCCCCGCTTGGTGTAGCCAGGAAAGCATAAATCCCGTTCTCGGCAAAGGTATCCAGGATGTTGTCCAGCCAACCGAAGGTGAATACGCCTTCTTCCGGCTCCAGGGATACCCAGGAAAAGATTCCAACAGACATTACATTGCAATTGGCAAGCTTCATCATACGGATATCTTCTTGCAGCACCTCAGGGTACTTCAACCATTGTTCGGGATTATAGTCGGCTCCATGCAGCATGACTGGAATCTTGCTGCTGACTGGGGGTAATTTCATATTCATGGGTGGGTTCATCCTTTCGGTATGTGGTCCATGTCAGGATGGGATTATTCTCTGATACATTCTGAGATTAAGTCCTGTCCATTTCATGAATCATTCTTTATACTGTATATCATATAGGATAAATCCATTCAGGCAGTAGGAATATACACTCGCTTTACTAGTACAAAATGAATACGAGGTGACCATCATGCTACCTTTCTCCCTAATTGAAATGCCGCGCGACCTGAACCGTTTCCCCTTGTATCCCTATTCGGTCGGCCGCCATATCCAGTATCATCATGTTCGTCCAGGCGGCTTCCCGGTATACCAAATTTTTCTGATCCGCAGTGGAAAAGGCCTGTTCCGGGACCTGGAGAACGGAAATGAAACAATCTTGGAACCCGGTATGGCCTTCGCCTATCCACCCGACAGGGGCCATGAGTATTACCCGCTGTCGCTTACCCCTTGGCATGTAGGCTTCATCGGTTTTCATGGCGAGTTGTCACCGGGCCTGCTTGAAGGAATTGGTATTCTGCCAGGTGCCCCGCCGCTTCGTCCCGAGCATTTTGAGGAATGCTGGGAACAGGTCGGCGGCATCTGGCATGCGGTGAATCAGCAAGCAAGCCGCCAGGACGAGCATGTGATGCAAGAGCTCTCTGTGGCGCTCTACCGGCTCCTTCTGTTACTCCGCCGCAATGCCTCTGATTCAGGACCCGCAGGCCGTCTTGAGCTGGAGAGCGTTCGCAACGAGGCTTTACAGAAGGCGGTCAGCCTGATTAATGAGCATTTTACCGAACCGCTGCTGGTCTCAAATCTCGCTGCTGCGGTAGGCTACTCTGTGCAGCATTTCCAACGGCTGTTCCTGCAGGAGTATGGGATCACACCGCATAAATATTTGCAGAACCTCCGCCTCGAACGTGCACTGCAGCTTATCCGGGAGAATGCCGATACACCGGTGCAGGATATCGCCCTGCAACTGGGCATGGAGACCAATTATTTCATCCGTGTCTTCCGGAATACTTACGGCTGTACACCGGGGATGATGCGCAAGCGGCTGCATGAATCCTAAGAACCAACATCAGCGCCCTTCCTCAGAGGAAAGCAACATTGCAATCCAATTTACACATAAGGTGGTTAATGCTTTTGGAAATCTTTGAGTTCATTTTACTGATGCTGGCGGCAATCGCATTATCCAATCTGGTCAACCGGTTCATTCCTTCTGTATCTGTCCCCATTATTCAAATTATACTCGGAGTCGTAATTACCTACCTGCCTCTCCACTTCGAGTTAACGCTCAATCCCGAGTTGTTTTTACTATTATTCATTGCCCCTCTGCTGTTTAATGATGGGCGGCAATCAGACAAAGAGGCCCTTTGGCGATTAAAGAAACCGATACTTTTATTGGCACTTGGGTTGGTATTCATGACTGTAGCCATCCTGGGCTTCTTTCTGAATTGGCTGCTTCCCGTCATTCCGCTCGCTGCAGCTTTTGCTCTTGCCGCAGCACTGGCTCCTACAGATGCTGTAGCGGTCGGAGCGCTGGAGGAAAAGATCAAAATCCCCCACCACACGATGAAAATCCTGGAGGGAGAATCACTCATTAATGATGCTTCCGGGCTGGTATCCTTTCAATTCGCCGCAGCAGCAATGGTAACCGGCGCGTTCTCCTTACGTTCGGCCAGCCTCAGCTTTGCGGCAATCTCCCTCGGCGGTATTCTGCTAGGACTTCTAATGACTCTGGTGAAATATGTATTTGTAAAGTGGCTGCGGAAACTGGGGATGGAAAATGTTACGCTGCACATGCTGATCGAGGTGTTAACTCCCTTTGCTGTTTTTCTGATGGCCGAGGAACTTGGGGTCAACGGAATTCTGGCGGCAGTCAGCGCGGGTATCGCCCACTCTTTTGGATATAAAAAATTAAATCCCGAGATCGCCCGACTGAATATCGTTTCCAAAAGCACCTGGTCTGTAATTATTTATGTATTGAATGGATTGGTTTTCCTGATTCTCGGCACCCAGCTCCCGGAGATTATCCGGACCATCTGGAACAGCTCCAGTCTTGGTCATGCTCAGGTGATTCTCTATACACTGGTCTTGACACTTGCTCTACTGGCCCTGCGCTTTGTCTGGGTTCTTGTAATGACGCTGCCCGGTACCGGATATCAGAAGCCAGCCCCGGGACATACCATCAAAAACGCGCTCATTCTCACCCTGTCCGGGGTACGGGGAACGATCACGCTGGCAAGTACCTTGTCGCTGCCCTTTTTCCTGGATAACGGAAATCCGTTCCCGGAGCGGGATCTGATCATCTTTTTGGCGGCAGGTGTCATTCTGTGGACCTTACTGGCATCCAACTACCTATTGCCTCTTCTAATTGGAGATGATGCGGAAGCCGCTCAGGTCAACGATGAGACTCCTATTGAAATGGAAATTCTGCGCAATGTGGTGATTGCCTTAAGTGAACAGACCAATGACGACAATAGAGTTGCTATCGGCAGAATTATTAATACATACCATTCAAGAATCCGTAAGCTGAAAAAAGACGAAGCTGCCGAAAGACTGCAGCGGCCATTGCTTATCGACACGCTCAAATGGCAAAGGGAAAGCACTCTGCTGGCGATCAAGAACAAAGAAGTGAATCTTTTTATCGCTTACCGCACTCTGCATAGGCTCAACCGGACACTGTTCCGGTTCACCAAGGATGACCAATACAAAACTAACCTGCAGGCACTCCGGCAATGGATGGAGGTGTCCGGCATGCTTAACCAGGCGACTCTAAGCTTCCAGGAAAGACGGGAGGCCCTGGATGCCTTCAGAGTGCGCAATATCAAGTATGTTATTGAAAAATTAAATGCCGTACTGCCTACGGCCGGCACAGAAGTTGAGGACGTCAGCTCTTCGATTCTGCGTTACGAGCGAATGCTCAGCAGATATAGCAGAAGTGAAGCCTCTTCCTCTTCCAGGCAGGACTTCGACACCACTCTGGATGAATTGGCACGGGTAGGCATCCAGCTGGAACGAGATCAGATTCAGCTCATATTTGAATCGGGCCAGCTGTCGCGGGCCGGAATGAAGGAAATGAAAAATAATCTGTTGCTGATGGAGCATGACCTCAGGGAATTGACCATTTGAATCCGCTGGCGGCTACACCGCCGCAAACTGGCTGTTGTATAGTCTGGCGTAATGGCCAGCACGCTTAAGCAATTCTTCATGCGTGCCGCTCTCGACGATATCACCGTCTTTCATGTAGAGAATGACATCCGCCTCACGGATGGTGGACAGCCGGTGGGCAATCACGAAGCTGGTACGGCCGGATATCATCGTGAGAAAAGCCTTCTGAATACGGGCCTCCGTCAGTGTATCGATACTACTGGTGGCTTCGTCCAGAATCAGCATCGGCGGATCGGCAAGCATGACGCGGGCGATCGTGAGCAGCTGCTTCTGTCCCTGGGACAGATTATCCCCTGATCCGGAAATCTTTGTCGCATAGCCCTCGGGCAGCCGTTTGATGAAGCTGTGGGCGTTCGCAGCCTTGGCAGCGGCAATCACTTCTTCATCAGCCGCCTCCGGCTTGCCGTAAGCAATATTATCGCGGATCGAACCGCCATACAGCCAGGTATCCTGCAGCACCATCCCGAAATTGCGGCGCAGGCTGTCGCGGGTAATCGCCCGGATATCTGTGCCGTCAATCCTGATGCTGCCGCTGTCCACGTCATAGAAGCGCATCAACAGATTGACCAGTGTTGTTTTGCCTGCTCCGGTCTGCCCGACAATGGCTACCCGCGTGCCCGGCTCCACTTCCAGACTGAAGCTCTTAATTAGCGGACGTTCCGGTGTATACGCGAAGCTTACCTTTTCAAAAGCAATCGTACCTTGGCTCACACCCATAACATGTGCGTTCTTGGCATCCTGGGTTTCCGGCGGCAGGTCAAGAATGGCAAAGATCCGCTGCGCCGAAGCCGTGGCTGATTGAAGCTGAGTGATCACACCGGTTATTTCATTGAACGGCTTGGCGAACAGATTCGAATAGATTAGAAAACTGGATAGATCCCCCACCGAGAAATGGCCCCCGATTACCAGTGCGCTGCCGATCATCGCAATCACAGAAAATGTAATGTTGTTCACCAGACGGGTGCTTGGATTGGACAGCGAGCCGTAGAACTGCGATTTGATGCCGGTATGGTACAGCTCGTTATTCCGTTCAGAGAACCGGGCGAAGCTGTGGTCTTCGTAACGGAATGCCTGCACCACCTTCTGGCCGCCTACGACTTCTTCCACATACCCGTTCAGTCCGCCGAGAATTTTGGCCTGCTCCCGGAACAGCTTCTGGGAACGGGTCGTAATGAAACGTGCGACATAAAAGGTTGCCGGTGCCGAGAGCAGCACAACAAGTGTCATCACCGGACTGATGTAGAGCATTAGTCCAATGGCCCCGGCAATAGTGACCACTCCGGTCAGCAGCGTAGAGAAGCCCTGCAGCAAACCATCCGAGACAGCATCCATGTCGTTGACGAACCGGCTGATGCTATCCCCCTGGGGATGATTATCATGGAACTTCAGCGGCAGCACGTTCAGCTTGTCGAACAGCTCACTCCGCATATCATAGACCGTCCGGTAGGCGATCCGGTTGGTATAGTAAGTCAGCAGCCAGCCAAAAAAGCTGCCGACAATATAAACCACAGCCAAGATCAGCAGCAGCCGGAGGATCTGGTCAAAGTCCACTTGTCCAGGACCCACCATCTGGTCAACAGTCCGTCCGATCAGCAGCGGTCCGATCAGGCTGGCGATGACACTCAATATGGCGCAGCAAACAGCGGCGATGGCGATGCCTCTATGCTGTTTGGTATAGTTAAACATTCTTTTCCAGGTTGCTCCGGAGCTCATCGCGTACCTACCTCCTCACTTGAAAGCTGGGATTGACAGATTTCCTGGTACACTCCACAGCTCTGCAATAATGCTTCATGTGTGCCAACACCCGCGATCCGTCCTTCATCCAAGACGATAATCTGATCCGCCTGGCGGACAGTGCTCACCCGCTGGGAGACCAGCAGCACAGTAGTTTCTCCGCTGCTCTCCTTCAGCGCACGTCGAAGGGCCGCATCCGTGGCAAAATCAAGTGCACTTGCCGAATCATCCAGAATCAGGATCTGCGGACGCATCACCACGGCACGGGCGATGGCCAGCCGCTGTTTTTGCCCGCCAGACAGGTTCAGACCTCCGCGGGCGACGGGAGTATCCAACCCTTCAGGCAGCTTTTGGATGAACTCCTCAGCCTGGGCTACAGAAGCAGCGGCTATTAATTCTGCGTGTGAGGCATCTTGCCTGCCCCAGCGGATATTGTCAGCTATGGTACCGCTGAACAGCGTTGCCTTCTGCGGCACGATGCCGATCTTGCTTCGCAGCTCCTCCAATCCATAATTTTTGACACTTACCCCATCGACCCGGATTTCCCCCTCAACAGCGTCATAGAAACGCGGGATCAGGTTCACAAAAGTTGACTTGCCGGAGCCGGTACTCCCAATCAGTCCCACGGTCTCTCCACGTTGAATGGTCACTGAAATATCGTGCAATGCCAGCTCACCTGTGGTGTTGTATCCAAACGAGACATGCTCAAAAGCAATCGCAGGAGCCTGCTTCTCTGCTGGTGTAAGGCCCTGATTCCCTATATCCGCAACAGAGCCCACAGTATCCAAAACTTCATTCACACGGTTCGCCGATGATGAAGCCTTTGTAAATATAATCACCAGATTTGAGACTACGATCAGTGCCAGCAGGATCTGGGTCACATAGTTGATAAAAGCGATAATCTCGCCCTGGGACAGCCGTCCGGCATCAATGTGGATGCCGCCTGCCCACAATATGGCGATAATCGCTGCATTCACCACCAGCGTTGTCATGGGCCCCAGCCATGCAGAGATGCGGGCGACGCGGATTGCTGTCGCTGTCAGATCCTCCGAAGCAGCGTTGAAGCGCTGTTTTTCACTGCGGCTCCTGGCAAATGCGCGGATCACCCGGATGCCGGACAGATTCTCACTGAGCACCAGAGCCAGATGATCCAGCTTCTGCTGGTATTTGCGGTAGAGCGGCGAGCTGCGCGTGATGATGAAATACAGAATCACGCCAAATACCGGAGTCGCCGCGAGCAGAATCAGCGAGAGCCGGAAGTCGAGAATCATAGACATGATAATAGCTCCGATGCAGATGAACGGAGCGCGAATGACTAGCCGGATCAGCATCGCTACGGCGAGCTGCAGCTGGTTCACGTCATTCGTGATCCGGTTGATTAGCGAAGGCGTACCGAAGGTATCCAGCTCGGCATAGGAGAGGGCTGAAATATGTTTGAACATCTTGTTGCGAAGGGAAGTACCAAAGCCTTGCGAAGCCCGGGCGGCATAATATTGACAAACCATGGAACAGCCAAATCCGAGCAAGGACATCAGCACCATTAGCCCTCCCATCCGGTACACATAGGCGCTGTCATGGCGGCCGATGCCGTTATTGACGATCAGTGCAACAATGGTGGGCAGTAAGAGTTCAAGAATGGCCTCCAGTAGCTTGAAGATCGGCCCCAGTGTCACTTCTTTCCTATAGGGCTTAAGAAATACAGCAATTTTGAACACAGTAATCCTCACCTAACCTATGTAGTATGTAACAGCTAGAAAAATGGAATAAGACCCGTTATGATTATGTCATACCTATTTACATATTAATAATATTGGTTTCGTATCCATGCGATACGATCCGCATATGGCAGCGAGCTCAATACGGAGGTTAACTTATGGATATCCGCCAACTGAAATATTTCATGGCTATTGCCGAAGAAGGACAAATTACCTCAGCGGCGAGAAAGCTGCAAATGGCCCAGCCGCCGCTCAGCCAACAGCTGAAACTGCTGGAGGAGGAGCTGGGGGTGAAGCTGGTAGAACGCGGGCCGCGCAGTATCCAGCTTACCGAAGCCGGAATCATTCTGCGGGACCGGGCACAGCAAATTCTTGAATTGACCGATTCTACAACCCGGGAGCTGAAGGATTTTGTCAAAGGTATCTCAGGCACCCTGTCCATCGGCACCGTCTCTTCTTCTGCGGCAACCCTGCTTCAGGAGCGGCTGATGGAGTTCCATCTGGTCTACGCCGGGGTGAAATTCGAGATTCACGAAGGCAATACCTATCGCGTTCTCGATCTGCTGAACAAGGGTATCGTCGAAGTCGGCATTGTCCGCACTCCTTTCAACTCCGCAGGCCTTGAGTGTGTATACACCTCATCGGAACCTATGATTGCCGTGATGGCACCTGAATATGACTGGACAGGTGGAGAGCCCGAAATTGAGATTGGGGAGCTCCGTAAGCAGCCGCTCATTATTTACCGCCGCTTCGAACAGCTGATCCGCGAGACCTGTCTGGAGCATGGCTTCGATCCCCAGGTCTTCTGTATGAACGATGACGCCCGCACGACCCTGCTCTGGGCGAATGCAGGGCTCGGCATCGGTATCATTCCAAGGTCCGCTTTTATCCTTGCCAACAACAGCAATGTTCTGTCCAAGGAAATTCGCAGCGATTCACTGAATACCCGGGTGGCCGCAGTCTGGATGAAGGACAAATACTTGTCGTCCCTGGCTGAGAAGTTTATTGAGAACTTTAAGAAGTAACAGCATTCATATAACTGGCAGAACATTTTATGTAGAGATCAGTAGGGTAAGACGAGGGATTACTCCCTCGGACTCCCCGTCAAACCGTGCATGCGGATTTCCCGCACACGGCTTTCCTTCGTCAGTTCCCCATCTTCAGGAGTGAGTTTCCTTCATCCGTCGCCGGATTGCTTATTTCACTCCTGAATTAGGAACGTGTGGTGAGTAAGCTTGTTAGAAATACCATTCCGGCTGATTCCAGTACTTTGTTTGGTATCAGCCGGTTTGACACCGTAGATCTCTTTTTGCGCATAAAGGCTCGCACCCTCATTCGCGTCCATTGATCCAGACGTTCAAAC
>NZ_LVWI01000030.1 GCF_001909055.1 Paenibacillus helianthi | reverse complement strand
TTCTTGGGTTACTAAAAAAATTTTTCTGTTGGAATCAATATTAAACAGGATTTTCAGCAGTGATTTGTCATTTAAACCTTCAACATCTGTTAATCTAAAATGTTTATCTCCTAATCTTCCTATAGAATATTCTTTTCTACTAGTAATAACTTTAAAAGATGAAAATCCAAATTTTTGGTGCGATATTTTGGCTTGCGATAATTCAATAATTTCAGCATTTTGAATATCACTCGTAGAATAATCTTCATGAAAAATTATATTACCAGTAAACCACCTAGTATATTCCCCATTAGAGAATCCTAACTTTTTATACCATGAATATGAAGATTGATTCCATTCAAATACATCTAAAGAAATTTGTTTTATGTCTAAACTAGTAGCCAAGCAACGACCATATTTCAATAACTGATATCCTACTCCTTTGTTCCTATACAATGGGGACACATAAAGATTATTTAAGAAGATTACATTTTCAAAAATCCTCCACTCTGAAAACGCAATCAGGGTATTATTATCATAAACACCCATTAGTTTCACACTAGATAGACTGGCTTGAAAATCCAACGTTTTTTCTAAAAAACGAGTATATCCTTTGCATGAGAATACGGTGAGATAAAAAACATCAGGGTTCATCCATTCTTGTGTAAGCATTGGAATTAGCTTAATGTCACTCGTTTTTATTGGAAGAATACTAAACTCGTCCAACTTACGTCTCTCCCTTTTCTAATCTAATTTTTCTTTCCACATCAAAGTTAAGCATTACCGTTCCTGGAGCATCAACTACTCCTTCTTTCTTCAAAACCTTCGCCAAGGTTTTATAAAATATTATTAAATCTAAAAGAAGAGTACGAGTTTCCACATATTTAACATCTAATTCTAATCTATCATCCCACCTCAATCCATTTCGCCCTGATATTTGAGCCAATCCAGTTATCCCGGGCCTTACAGTATGTCTAAGCATTTCTCTTTCAGTATAATAAGGAAAATAACTAACAAGTAATGGTCGGGGTCCAATTATACTCATATCGCCTTTCAATACATTAATTAATTGTGGAAGTTCATCTAAACTTAACTTTCTCAAAAAAATACCCGTCTTAGTCAATCTGACCTCATCTGGTAATAAATCTCCATCACTATTCATATCACTAGTCATTGTCCTAAACTTCAGTAGCTTAAATACTACACCATTTAACCCCGGTCTCTCTTGTCTAAAAACAACAGGGGAACCCAGTTTTACTTTAACAATAAAAAAAACCATTATGAAAATTGGAGACAAAAGAATTATACTTAATAATGCGAAAATAAAATCAATAAACCGCTTCACAAATATATCTCCTCTATTCAAAAATATCCTTACACCATTTCTTTATATATTCTTACATACTCAAAAAAAATATCTTTTGGTTTAAAGTCTTGCAAAACTCTCTTTTTTCCTAATTTACCCATTTCTCGAGCTCGATTAGGATCATTTAAAAGGATTGAGACTTTTTCAGCTAATATATTACTATCTCGGGGTGGCACCAGAAAGCCAGTTTCTCCATCTTTAACAGCATCAACACAGCCGGTTACATATGTAGCTATTACTGGGATACATGCTGCATTAGCCTCTAAAATGACATTTCCAAAACCTTCCCTATACGAAGGTAATATTAATACATTCATTAAAAAGTAGTATGGAAGTGTATCCTCAACAAAACCAACATTATAAATATTTGGATCATTCTCAATAGTCCACTTAGTATCTTCATCAATAGGATCGCCTTCTTCAAAAGTTCCGCATAACAACAAACAAATGTTAGGTCTCTCTATTTTCAATTTATTAAAAGCATTAATAAGTTCATAGATTCCCTTATCTCTTGTGAATCTTCCTACATATCCAATAACCTCATCAGATTCTATTCCGATTTTTTTTTTCAAACAACTTACTTGAGTTTGTAAAACATCAGAAATTTCAAAAGGTTCTACGTCTAGTCCTTTACAACTGCCATTTCTTATGACTATTCCTTTAGATTGTGGTAATAATTTCAAATCAATCAATTTTTGTTTTAAGCTATTGCTTACACAAATAACTTTATGAGAGCAAAAAATTGAAATTTTCTCAGTTAATGAAAGTATAAATCTTTTTATACCTTTTGTTGTCTCTAATCTTAAACCATGACTTGTATATATTCTATTGGGTACTCTACATATAAACGCGGCCATACCTACAAGAAGACCAGCTTTAGGGGTGCCGTAATTTATTATTTCGGGGTTTAGCCTACGTATCAATCTGATTAGTTGCAATAAACTTATCATATCATGGAATAAACTGATTTCTCTTTTCATAGAGATAGGATAAAAGCTAGCCCCTTCAGTATATGCTATTCCTGGTGACGCAATTACTGCTACATCGAAGCCATTCTCAATTAAAGTTGAAATCTTTCCTTTAAAGAACCCCGTACTTTGGGAAACAGTAACCGCCAATACTACCATTGGTTTTCTATCCATTTATTTTCTCCTATCCATCATTGCTTTATTAAATAAATTACCATAAAACCCCCTTCTTTGTTCACTTAAACTACTGGAATTAAACTCCATTGCTTTAAAGTAATTTGTTTCTCCCATAATTTTAAGTTTTTCTTTGTCGTTTATAAGGGTCTCTATTTTAGAAGCTAGTTCCATGTAATCATTAGGTTTTATTAAATTTTCTAATGGAAGCAATTCTGGTATTCCTCCAACATTTGTTGCTATACAAGGGACGCTACGAGCCATTGCCTCCACAAGTGCTCGTGGTAATCCTTCAACCATGGAAGGCATTATAAATAAGTCTGCAGAATCAAGATATTTCCTTACCTCTTCAGCTCCCGAAATCATACCCAAAAAATCCACATAATCTTCTACACCTAATTCTTTAGCAAGGCTCTCAAATTGAGGTCTGCAACGTCCTTCTCCAATCAATTGAAGGTGTACATCTAATCCTTTTTCTACACACACCTTAATAGCCATTAATTGAATATTTTGAGCTTTATAAAGTGTTTCCATACTTCCAACATTTAAAATTCTTAATGAAATATTACTTGTAGAAGGAATTTTTTTTAAATAAGCCTCCTCAGGAAGATTAACATCAGATATTCCACACGTATAAGTCCCCTTCTTAGGTGGATACCTTTTTTGAAGTGTCTCCTTAGTTACATAAGAACTAGTAATAGCTTCTTTACATTGTTTCTTTAAGTTCACTGTTGACATTAATCTGGCTAATGGCCTAGTAAAGCTTTTTACTGTACCTGGTTTAAGCGACTCCCACGGATCTCCACAAACTTCAACCCCAAAAGGAATAGATTTTCTTTTAAGTTCTCTCCAAGCAAGTGTTGATATAGCACCTGCAACTCTAAGAATTGCTACATCACAATTTAAAATAGCAATCTTTATTTCACGCTTAATCTTTGAAAGCTTTTGAATATATTCATAAGGACCTGTATAATTTGGCAATTGATGAAAAAGAACGTTGTCCCCATTCGCTCTTTTCCACTTAATGTTATATTCACTGACATTAGCAACCCTAGCTAATACATGCACTTCCTTAAAAACCTCTAAATATCTTCCCCAAAACTCTTTATCATTTTGCGCTTCTGTCCAAATAGTTCCATCAGGAGTTTTATAAAAATGCGTTTCAACTGCTATCAGGACCCTCATATTTCTTCAGCTCCCTTTATCTAAATTTCTAATTGTGTGCAGTTTTGATTTATTCTTAAAATACAAAGTTGATATTACCCACAATATGAATATTGAATAAAAAGCAGATAGTTCTACTACTAAAAATAAACAAATCACTAAAACCGTTAATGCCTGCACTATTAGATTATTGGTTTTATCCCCTCGTCTTGCAATTTCTGATATCAACAATGGTCCAATTAGAAAACCCAACCAACCAAAATTTGCAATTGATTCTTCTAACCAACTTGTTGTTAACCCCCACCCCAAGGGTTCCTTGGGTAAGTTAAAAACTTCATCGGTAAAATAGACAGCATAAGGATAAGGTTTTTCCAACCAAATTTTGCGTGGAACAAAAATAGTTAAGTAGAATAGAATACTCTCTCCTCTATACTCCAAAATTTTACTTTCTTTCGGATGTAACTCAGAGTATATTGTCATTTTAGTTGCAACATCCCTGCCATAATCTATTCTAAAATTTTCGAACTTCATCTTATTAGTTAGTTGAGATTCATTATCCCTGAGAGCATTTTGGTAAAGGCTTGAATATCCCAACAAAAACAAAAGGGCAACGCTTCCAAATATAACTAATTTTTTTCCTTTAAGTATCTCTTTCTTCCACAAAACATAAAACAAGAGTAAAATTGCCATTGCAACAATATTTCTTTTCCCATGTAACCAGATAGATATTAATGCAAATGGAACATAAATGAGCAACGAGGTGAAATTCCGTTTTTTCAGTAACATTAATGCAGCAATTGAAATTACACTTAGAAAACAAGTTAAATTTATATAGGAATGAAACTTTAAGGCATCTATATTACTTTCATGTATAATTACTCCATAATGTAGATACATTTTGGGATATGGTGAGAATATAAGAATGATTATTGGACTAAAAACCAAAACATTCAATATTATCTTTGCTATATTTAAATAATTCCCTTGTATATTAAATTCAGTCCTATTATTTAAGACTTTTGTTCTTCCAAAACACCACCAAACCAAAGGTACAATACTTATATAAACAGCATATATTAAGCTAGTAAACTCATCCCTAGTAACTCTATAATAACTCGGATAAAAATTATAATCCGGGGTACCAACCAGAGTATCTAGTAATAATGGTATCCCAAAAAAAACATAAAATATAATAAAGGCAAACAGTATAGAATGTCTAAAACCTTTAATAACCTGTTTCAAACAAATAAACAAACAAAATGTTAACCATGCAAAAACAGAAACATTCAAGATACTAATCATATATTTCTACCATTCTCCTAGTTATTTGTTTTATTTCATATCCCGATTTAGTTATGGCATCAAACAATTCTTCTGTTCTATATTTTCTCACGTCCATATATTCAAGTATTTCTGAAACCCATTTATTTTCGTTCTCAAATAAACCAACAAATTTCATTAGTCCAATATTTATATCAGCTTCAGATGGAACAGTATTCGAGCAAACACAAGGAGTGCCAGCAGCCTGAGCTTCAATTAATACATTTCCCAAGCCTTCAAATAATGAAGGAAACAGAAAGACATTGAATGAGTTCATCAATCTTGGAATATCTTCACGTATTCCTAAAAAATGTACATTTCCCAATAATTCAAGATTTTCAGATAATTCATATATTTCCTGTTTTAAATCTCCATCGCCTACTAAAAGCAAATGTGCATTTGGAACTTTTTTTATAAGTTCTTTAAATATGCGGATCAGCCATCTATGATTTTTTTGTTCACTAAATCTCCCAACATGTCCTACTAAAAAAGCATCTTCTGGAATATTGAGTTCGTTCCTTATATTAGATTTTTCTTTATCAAGTTCTTTAAATAAATTAAAGTCCAACCCATTTCTAATTACTTCTACATTATATTTTCCCCAACATTTCTTGCCAAACAAAGACTCACAGGCATCCTTTGAACAGCCTAAGAGATGGGTGGAATTTTTTTTTATTAAAGTTTCTAATGTCATTCTATAAGCATTCCGCAAAATCGAATCCTTTTGAGCATCATTCGTATTATGACTATGAGCAATACGTACTTCTATTTTCACTTTTTTTGCTACTTTAAGTACAACTCCACTAAAATGATGAACATGACTATGAATTGCAACAAAAGAACCATAATTTATTAAATGGTTTTTTAGAACTCTTTTATATTTAAGTATTCCTACTTTCTTAGGTTCTGGTAGATGAATGATACGCCCACCTAATTTTTCTATCTCGTTATCATAGTCACCACGAGAATTAGTATGAACTCCAAAGTCAAATTGAACTTTTGTTTTATCCAATTCTCTATAAAGATTCATTATTAATGTTTCCGCCCCCCCCCTATTCATTGCACCAAAAATATGTAAAACACGTCGTGGTTTAATCAAATTTTCACTAATCATTTATATTCTCCTCTTTGAACTCTTTATAATAAAGAACATAACAATCACGTTGCCTAGTAATTGTACAAAAGAAGTAAGAGTTATTGCATATGCAATCCCTGTCAATCCCCAGTTCATTGAAAAGACATAGCAACTTACTATACTTGTAATCACAACCCCCAAAGAAATTATAGGCTGTATTTTAAAGTGTCTCGCAGAAGTAATCCCATATCCTAAAAAAGAACTAATAAATTCAAAGGAAGAAGCAAGCATTATTATTATGAAAACATTAGAATAATTAGCATAATCCGAACTATAAATAATGGTTAAGATTTTCTTTCCGAATAGAGACACAATTGATAAGCCTGTCACACCTATAATTACACCTAAAAAAATCAATTTTCGCATTAGTCTTCTGAATTCATCATATTTGGATAGAGAAAAATAAGATGCTAACTTTGGTGTAGAGGATTGCCCTAAAGCATTAACGATAGTTGAACCTGCAACCATTATGTATGAGATCGCAGAAAAATAGCCTAAAGCACTTATACCTGAGGTTTTCTCTATAAAATATCTTGGAATATTAGTATTTAATGAGATCAACATCATAACTACGCCTAAAGGAAAACTTAATTTAAGTAAAGATTTCAAATCCACCCAACTAAACTTAGGTCTAAAATGTGTATATTTTCTTAATATTGGGATTTCATAAAAAGCTAGGACTAATAACCAAGATGAAATGAGTCCAATGATAACACCATAAATACTTCCGAAAATAAAAAAAGATATACATATAAAGAATATCGAAAGAATGCTTTTTAATATTAGTGCTGTTGATATTTGATCCATACGCTCTTCTTTTTGAATCTGCCCATATATCACATCACCTATAGACTCAATATATTTCGATATACTTATTAAAAGAATTACCATTGATGTCTGTGTATCATAATCCCCAAAGCCAATAATACCAACTATTATAAACATCGCCAAAGTAGATGTAAGAATACGCATACCTAGGTAATGTGAAAATGAAAAACTCGCCTTAGGATCAGTCGCTTGTATTGAGCGTAGTTGTAGATTTAGTAACATATATATTGGTGCAGTCAGTGCTAATCCAAGGGTATACTGTCCTACCATATGACCACTACCCATTTTTGCTAAAAGCACTATGATAAACCACTGACAGACTGAGTAAATAATATTCCCTGAAAAGGTCCACACAAAATTTTTCGATAGACTTTTCTGATTGGATATTTTTGTTTGCTCACTTACCATTTTCATCCCCACACGTTTCACCATTTTTATATTTCAACTAAATAATTATCAAACAAAGTATGATTATGAAACTAATATTTAGTCACTCTTTCTCTAAATATTAGTCTTATAGTAAAAAAGCGCTATAGAGTAAATACTCAAAAACAAATTCTATTCAAAATCCGTTTTCTGTTACGTAGAGATATTCATTGAAATATAAACACTAAATCCCTCTTAACCAACGACGTCTCCCTTAAGTAACTGGGTCCTCAAGCAATTATTTCATTAATTTATGTTCTAATACATGATTTAGTAATAGTGCAGAAAGTTAATCTAGTAAAATGCTAACATTCAATTTCATTCTATACTGGGCCGAATAGATAGTTTTTGAAATATAAAACATTCTATCACTTAGTTACAAGTACCTATTCACAGAGTCTCCTCTAGTAAAAATACAAGAGTGAGTCCCACGATATTTTCAAAGGACTTCTTGTTGAATCCAAAATTATGCCAAACTCTTTACTGGAAAACTTGTTTTTAACAAAAGACAAAAAGAAAAGGCAGATTATCAACCCGCCAAACCTTCTGCCAAACTTTTCCCTGCTTGCAGTTGTGCCTCAAATGCTGCTCTATACTGACTGATAATATCAGTGCTATAGCCATTAGCCTTTAGTTGTTGTTCAGCTTCTGCAACTATACTATTAAAACTAGCTGTAAAAGAGGACAATTGAGCAAGCCCTTTTGCCTTAATACTTGCTCTTGAAGCTTCATCTTTTGCAGATACATACTCCATTGCAATACTCACTAAAGTTGATTCACTTTGAGACTTCAGTGCAGTTAATTTTGCTTCAGTAGCACTTGTAATACTCTCGTACGACACTTTACCTGTTTCATCTGAACTACCGGCTTGGGATGGTTTCGTTGAAGCCGTTGGTTTTGGCTCTACGTTACCTCCAGAAGTACTCTTTTGTTCTTGGTAAGCCTTCGAAATTGCTGTAATTGTTTTAGCCTTCTGATCCCATGTTATGACGTTGCCTACGGATTCAGATAGGAAACGAAGTGGAACATATAACGCTCCATTTAGAATGTAACTAGATTGACCTGCAGGAAGGTTCTTAGCAGAACCATTAAAGGAGAAGCTTGTTTTTAAAGGTTGTAGAATTGCACTCTTCAATGATGTGTTTTGGCTAGTCCCTGCATTCATTAGATACTCTTTAATCACTACCAATTCAGTACTCGTTGGTTCAACTACTGTTACTTTGAGATTTTTCGCATCCCAGCTCACACTCTTTTGAAGTGCATAAGACATGAATCGTAAGGGTACATAGGTAGTATTGTTATGCATGAATACTAACTGCCCTGATGGTGGGGTCATGCTAACGCCGTCAAACACCATCTGTACATTCATGTTCTGTACTTTGATTGAACCCGTCTGAGCAGCAGGTACTGTCACAGCTGCGGCGGCGGCAGATAATGGCGCAGATGCCGTTAATGGAGCTGCTCCAATCAGCATTAGCAGTAGTAACGCTGTTGCGGGTATTCTTACTTTGGCCATTACTGTTCACTCCCTTGTTGTAAAGCCTCTTCTTCTTCAATAACCTGATCCTTGGTTTTGCCTTCACTCACACCATACTTCTTCGCTATTTGGGACAGCTCATTGTATTGTTCATCTGAAACTTTACCAAGAATAATACTGCGAGCTTCACGTTTCTCTTCAATGGTTAAGCCACCCGATGCAAGTTCCTGCAATCGTTTGATATCAGCTACACTAAGTTGGCCTAATACAATAGATGCTACATCTGCCTTTTCTTTCACCGTTACATTTTCTTGTATGTGTTTAGCTTTATCCGTAGAAACCTGAGCCGAGTATCCATCCAGATTCTTATCTTTAGCAGGAGGTACTGTACTGGTTGGCTTAGTCGTTGGTGAAGCAATAGATTGAGTTGACTTTGGAGTAGCTTGCTCACTTGGACTAGTGGAAGCTTCTTCTGTAGCTGCCGGTTTGGCACTCTCCGAGACAACACCTGGTGTAGGTTCAGCAGTTGCGGTCTCTAATGGAGCACTATCAGTACTTACAGGTGTTGAAGTTGGATCGGCAATTGCGACTTGATCAGTAACTGGAGCAGTATCATCAGACTCCAAGTCCAATCCTCCAGCCATTGAACTCATCAGTCTATCTACTGCATAATTAGCAGCGAATAATCCTCCAACCGCTAATACTATAACTACCGACAGAGACCATACCAGTATTTTCTTCCATCTCTTGTTGAACATAGTAATCCTCCGTATCGTATTTGTTAGCTGATCGCGGCTTGAGCAACAGGCTGCATCGGAACAATCTGATTGATCACTTCACGGATCGCACTTGGCTCCTCAGTCAAGACACGCTCCAAACGTTTGAATTCCAGTTCCAGTTGATTCTGACTAATCACATTAGGTTTACCAATGAAAATACGGTCATGCTGGGTAGAGCCCAGATTTTCTTCGTCCGTCAGCAGTTCTTCGTATAATTTCTCCCCTTCTCTTATACCAGAGAAGGTTATATCGATATCCGTATAAGGTTCATAACCGGACAATGTAATTAAGTCTTCTGCCAATGTCAGAATCTTAACAGGCGCACCCATATCTAACACGAATACTTCGCCGCCCTTAGCAAATGATCCAGATTGAATGACCAACTGGACTGCCTCTGGAATCGTCATGAAATAACGTACCATCTCTGGATGCGTAACTGTAACCGGACCACCAGCAGCTATCTGCTTCTTGAACGCCGGGATTACACTACCCCGGCTGCCCAATACATTCCCGAATCGAACAGCTGAAAATTTAGTCTGGCTCGTGGTGTTCAAGCTCTGTACATACATCTCCGCAATTCGCTTAGTTGCTCCCATAACACTCGTTGGGTTAACGGCCTTATCTGAAGATATCATCACGAACCGTTCTGCTCCGAATCGATCCGCACAATCCGCTACATTCCGGGTACCGAATACGTTATTCTTGATGGCTTCAGATGGATTACGCTCCATCAAGGGAACGTGCTTATGTGCTGCTGCATGAAAGACTACATGCGGTCTGTAGCTGCGGAATACGTCCATCATCCGGTTTCGGTCCTGAACATCTGCGATTACCGTAATAATCTCCAGCTCGGGAAAGCTCTGACGCAGCTCCATCTCAATCGTATAAATGCTATTCTCACCATGTCCTAGCAGCAATAGCTTGTCTGGAGCAAATGGAGATACTTGCCGGCACAGCTCGGAGCCGATCGAACCTCCTGCACCGGTAACCATAACCGTCTTCTTATGTACGTAACCGAGGATGCCGTTCAGATCAGCTATGATCGGTTCCCGTCCAAGCAAATCTTCTACACTGACATCCCTTAGTTTCTTAACGGATATCTTACCAGCGATCAGATCGTTCAGTGCCGGAATAATCTTCAGTTTGGCTCCAGTTGTCTTAGCCAGATTAATAATATCCGAGATTTCCGTTCTGGACACGGACGGCATAGCAATGATAATCTCATGAATATCTTTCTCTTTGACAAGCCGGGGAATGTTATATCTGTTGCCTAATACGGGCAGGCCCAGGATCGACATATGGTATTTGTTCTGATTGTCATCAATGAACCCAATTAACTTAGTCTGAGCAAAAGAAGGCCCCATCATTTCCTTGGCAATCAGCATCCCGCAATCTCCGGCACCTACGATAAGGGCGTGTGTCTCAGTATCTTTGGAATTAATCCGTTCATACCGGAAGAATCTCCACAGAAAGCGGATCCCGCCTACCAACACCAAGATGGTTTCCATGGTCCGGATACCCACCCCAAAAGGAACACGTGCAGGAAGAATTAACAACGCGATAGCATAAGAGATTACCGCACCTACCACAATAGCCTTTAGTATGGATACTATTTCTCCGATACTGGCATATTGCCACATCCGTCGATATAGACCGAAATAGACCAAGCTAGCACCTATAGCAATGGTCGAGATCAGCCCGAACTGGAGCATTTGTACCATATACTCATGAGGAATGCCGTCATAGAACCTGAACATATACGATGTTGTGATACTGAACCAGATGATCACCAGATCGATGAGGAATAACATGAATACCCTGGATTTCGCTGTCATTTTTAGTGCCTCCAAAAATAACATATTTCTTCATACTTGAAAGTCAATTCCCGTAGTAATAGTAATAATATCCTTCACTGGCTTTGCGCTTGACATTATTGAGTACAACACCGAGCATCTTCGCACCCACACGATCAAGGTTCGCCTTAGCCTTAGCAGCAATCTCCCGCTTCACCTTGCCATAGCTAACCACCATAATGACTCCGTCACTCTTGGAGGCAACAATTTGCGCATCCGTAACAGCCAAGAGCGGCGGAGTATCAAACAAAATCATATCATAGCGTTGACGCAGTTCCTCCAGTACAGCACTCATCCGGTTAGAGGACATCATTTCTGCCGGATTAGGGGGAATTGGACCCGATGTCATAATGAAGAGGTTAGCCACACCTGACTCCTGGACAACTTCTTCCAGATCAGCTTGCTGTGATAGTAATGAAGACAATCCAAAACGATTGCTTAACGAAAAGGTCTTATGAGCTGTCGGTTTACGCATATCCCCATCGATTAACAGTACCTTCTTATCTGCTTGGGCATAGGCAGCTGCAAGGTTAGCCGTGACTGTAGATTTCCCCTCTTCAGGGCCGGAGGAGGTAACCATAATAATCTGAATCTGCTTATCCACCGATGAGAAGTCAATATTTGTACGCAGTGCCCGGAAGGCTTCAGATACAGGTGAACGCGGATTCGTCACGGTAATCAGATGGCGTTGTTTACTTGGCTGCTGTGACATGTTCGAGTTCCCCTGCCTTTCTGTTCAGCGTCTGAGCTTGAGATTCAGTTGCTTTGGTTTCTTCTTGTCCAAGTCTGGTAATCATCGCAATCGTTGGCAGACCCAGATACTTCTCAATATCTTCTTCAGTCTTCAAGGTATCATCCATATATTCCAGCAGGAAGGCGATACCCAGACCAATCATTAAAGAAACGATAAATGCAATGGCCAGGTTCATTACCACATTAGGTTCTACAGGTCCCGGAGCTACCGGAGGATCAACCTTGGCTTCGTTCAGTATGGATACGTTCTGAACATTGAACAGTGATGGAATCTCCTGCTTGAACACAAGTGAAATGGCATTCACAATTTCCGCGGCCCTCTGGTACGAATTATCTCGAACGACAAGTGTCATTACCTGCGTATTATTGACGGAACTAACGTTAACCTTATTTAGTAAATCTTCCGATGTAACATTGAATTGCGGGTAGCTCTTGGCTACGATATCTAATATGGCCGGCGTCTTAATAATTTCCTTGTACGTGTTAATCAACTGAATATTAGTGTTGATCTGATTCAAATCAAGTTGCCCTACTGTAGACTGCGTTGGAGTCTGATTGACGATAATTTTGGTTGATGCTTCATATACCGGATTCTTGATATACAAGCTGTATACTCCGGCAAGAATACAAACAACAACCACGATACTTACAATCATCCATAGTCTCTTCCTGACAATCTGGAAATAATCGCGAAGATCCAATTCTTGTGCTGACAAGTGAAATTCCCTCCAAGCTGATTCTGTAATATTCCATCCTATACACAATGAACTTGTGAATCCAGTACGCGTTCAACACTAAAGTTAACCTAAAAGATGTAGGCGTACTTAGTCTCTTATTCGCAAGTTCAGTGTATATAAGCTAAAAAAGTGCCCCCTCTCACCTATACGAGAGGAGGCTCTCCACTTGCTTATTGTTGATTCTTACTTGAAGTTAATTGTACGATAGATGATTACAGCTGCTTCTGCGCGGGTAGCTGTGTTATTCGGGTTGAACTTACCAGCATTTCCGATTACCAGGTTGTGGCTGGCTGCAAAAGCTACTCCGTCTTTCAGGGAAGCTGCGATCTTCGCTGCATCCGAGAATTTAGTCAGAGACGAAGCATCTCCTGCAGTAGCTGCAGAGTTAACCGACTTAACTGCACGGGCAATCATAGTTGCCATTTCAGCACGGGTAATTGTAGCATTCGGATCGAACTGGGAAGCACTACGGCCAGTTACGATACCCTTCTCAGCAGCAACCGCTACATAAGGAGCGTACCAAGCTGTGGAAGCTACATCGTTGAAGCTTTCAGTTGCTGTGCTGTTCTCCAGGTTCAGAGCACGAATCAGCATCTTCGAGAATTCAGCGCGGGTAACGTTGCTCTTCGGAGCGAACTTGCTGGCGCCAACACCTTCAATTGCGCCTTTAGCAGCTACAACTTGAATTTGTCTTCCAGCCCATGCTTGTACACTTGCAATGTCACTGAAGTTCACTTTGTTCTCCAGTACTGCATAAGAAGAGAAGGTATCACGTGGTTCAACGATGAATTCACCGTCAACTACGCCACCTTGGAATTGAAGTTCTTTGTAAACGATCTTGGTTACGGACAGCAATTCCTTGTCGAGGGAAGCCGCATTAGCCAAAGGAAGCTTAATAGTCAAAGGCTGTTTGAAAGTTGTTGTCTTCACGCCACCAACAGTCAGATCGAAAGTGTAGACTTTCGAAGCCAATTTCAAGCTTGTCAATGAAGTTACAGTAGTGTCAGCTTCATTCGTAACCGTCAATGTTACTGCATCGCTGAACTGGGATACCGGAATCGTAACAGTCAAGCCATTGAAGGTTACTGCAATGTTAGCGATGCCTTTTGCCTTAGCCGCTTCAATGATAGCTTTGGACAGTGGAGCTTCTACAACCTTAGCATTCACTGTACCAAGGTTCAAAGTGAGTGTAAGGCCAGTCTTTCCAGTGTTCGCAGCAAGCAGTGCGTCGAAAGCTTTGATCACATCGGCGTCAACCAATTTCAATGTTGCTTTGTCGCCCACAACACTTACCAAACCAGAAACGTCATACACACCCGGAGTAGTTGTCGGATTAGTGATTACGCCACCTCCAGTACCTCCGCCGCCAGTGCTTCCACCGCCAGTAGTCAATGGATAAGCACTCAGGTAAGCCAGAGCAAGGGCTTTTGCTGCAGGTCTAGCAGATTTGATCTCTGTATTCACATTGTCAAAAGTTTGCACGAGGTCATCCGCAGTGATGCCCAGGTTATATACCGCACCACTAACTGTCAATGCACCCGTGCCAATTCTGTGTTCAAGAACCTTGTATACAGCATCCTTAACCAGAGTTTTCTGTGAAGCAGGATTTTTGTAGATGTTAATCAGATCTGTAGTCGACTTGCCGTTCAGCAATGTGCGAAGTTCTCCTTCCACGCCGTTAGAAGCGAAGAAAAAATCAAGAATGTCGTCGAAGCTCAGCTCTGTTACTCCAGCTGCAGTGGCAATTTTGTTGAACAAGTCAACGTTATCCTTGTCGGAACGAATATTCTTCAGTACGTCGGTATTATTCGCATACACATCGTAAACTACGCTGGAAACGCTTTGGAACAGTTTTAAGGAAGTTGCTTTTTCAGCAGGGCTCAGTTGAACCTTAAGTTGAATCTTACCCAAAACCGGAGCAAAGATGCTTTCAAACTTATCTTGTTTAAGGCCTGCTACTTCATTCTTATAGTTTTGCAAATAAGTCACATCTGTTGCGCTCAACTGTGCGTAGATTTTCTGAATCTTCGCCTTCACATCGGTATGACTAGTTGCTGCTGCTGCGGTTCCTACAAACCCGAGTTGTTTTGCCAAACCCTCGCTGCTAAAAGGGAAACCTGCAAAAGATGCTGCTGCCATGCTAACTGCTAATGATGATACTGCTAGTTTCTTCTTCAAAGTCACTTTTCATCCACCTCTTTGTATGTAGTTATAATTCTAGTACTACTGCTACTGCTAGTGTAGATAGAGTAGCAACCCTAAGTCTACACTATTCTGATAAAAAATAACAATAACCCAGTAATCCCCATTCTACCATTAATCTCTAGCAAGGTCACCCTTTACGAGAAAAAAATCCGAACAATTTATGAAGTTTGGTGTAAGACTGGGTATATTCTGCTCGAATAATCTCCTCATTGTCGATAATTCTTTGCGAATTTTGACGAAAAAAGTCGGATGATGTTTTTCCCAGTTCTTTGGATAAAACCTCGTAGGCCTCGCTCAGGCCAAAAGGGCGGTGCCGGTTGTCATGTGCGTCAGAGGCGATCATATGTACAGCATTCTTCCGGCACAAGTCCAGCGACAGCTTCTGCAGCTTGCTTCCGAAGGTTCCCGCCAGACTCTGGGCAGTCAACTGCCCCAATGTACCGATCTCTATTAATCTGATTAGTCTGGAAGGATCGGCGGCAACCTCGGCATTGCGCTCTGGATGGGCAATGACAGGTACGAAGCCTTGAATAATCAGCTCATGACAAGTCTCCTCCATCGTGCGAGGTACGCGCGAAGAAGGCATTTCCAGCAAAATATACCGCGAGCCCGCCAGTGTCAGGAGTTCCCCACTCTCCAGATCATTCAGCAGTTCACTATAAAGGCGGATCTCTTGACCAGGAAGGACCTGCAGCTGATAACCGGCCTGCCGGAGTTTCTCATTCAGTTGTGCAACAGCTTGTCCTATACCTGGAGCCGGATTCAAGTACACCCCGTTGGCATGATGAGGCGTGGCAACAACAGTGGTAATCCCATCCTTCTCAGCGTCCTGTGCCATGGCAAGAGCAGACTCCCAATCGGCAGCACCGTCGTCCATAAAGGGTAGAATGTGGCTATGGATATCTATCATATGTTTTTTATCGGCCCCTCTTGTTCATATAGTTAGAGATTGCTCAAAAAAATACAACCATTCCACTAGGAAATGATTGCTAGTTCCTGACACTCAATTGTCATCTACGCTTCCCATTCAAACAGCTTTCGGGTGACATGTGCAAGTCTTTGATCTATCTCGTGAATCTCTTCATCCCTATATAATCGATTGCGTTGATCCAGCAAACTATCAATCGTCACACGCAGGCTCTCAATCTCCCGCTCAATCGCATCAGACTTGTAGAGACGCATCATCTCCACCAGGGAGTGCTTGTGCTGATAGACCAGCTTGCTGCCCAGTGGGGTAACTTCAGAGATTCTGCGTACTGAACCATTCTCATACACATAGACCATGGTGAAGCCCTGATATATTCGATTTACTGTTCCGCTCCCTTTGTAAGTAACGAACAGCTTGCGGATTGCGTTGTTCAGATGCGGGTTCACAATGGTACAGGACAGGGCACATACATAGATGCTGCCTCTTTGCTGAAAAGATAAATGAACCTCCTCGCCCCCCGCTTCCTCCAGGACGATCTCCTGTTCTCCGCCGCCTAGAATTTTCACCCGGTGGCTGATGAAGCAGGTATCGGCAGTAAGCAGAAATTGTTTCATCTGAAATTCCGTCATTTGCAAAGTCGCCTTCACATATTCTGTAGCCAATCTCTGAGCCATGACCATCCCTCAATTCTGTGTAACAGCCTTTAGCATGATTATACAATGAAGAGCCGTGGGTTTCTCATCAGGAGGAACAGGATATACGCCGATATTTCATCTTATAGCGGGAGATAAGGATAAGAGCTTCACATTACATATGTATTCCTCACTATTCTGTGAGTAATACGCGCTGATCCTATAGATTACGCATCACGCAGCTGACCTTTAGGCTTCGGAGGGTTCTTCCGGTTGTGGTTCATTTCCACCATCTTCAATCTCCGGGTCAGCTAACGGCCCCTCTTCAGAGACCTGATTATAGCGATCTATAAGCTCCCACAGTTCATCCTTGCCAAGTCCAATCTCTGAAGAAAAGGAAATAAAATTGTCCCCCGGCAGCACACCAAGCTCCTGCTTCATGATCTTGATATGCTTGGGCCAGCGGGTCTTGGGAATCTTGTCTGCTTTGGTTGCTACTACGCATAGCGGCAGGTCATAATGCTTCAGCCAGTCGAACATCATCTTGTCATTGCCGGTAGGCGGATGACGGAGATCCACAATGAGCAGAACAAGCTTCAGCGTATCACGCTCAGCCATATATTTCTCTACCATTTTGCCCCATGAGGCGCGTTGCGTCTTGGAGACCTTCGCATAACCATAGCCAGGAAAATCGACAAAATACATGCTCTCATTCACACGGTAATAGTTCATATGCTGCGTCTTGCCCGGTGTAGAGCTGGTGCGGGCCAGATTCTTGCGGTTAATCATACGGTTGATAAGGGAAGACTTCCCGACGTTGGAGCGCCCTGCCAGAGCAATCTCCGGCAAGGCGTCAACAGGGTATTGATCAGGGCCTACGGCGCTGATGATAAATTCGGCATTGTTAACTTTCATAGGACTTCCTTTCTAATGCACACTACTCGGCGCTTCACTGCTAATTTCGTTGTGGTGCTCGACAAGCGCATGCTTCAGCACTTGATCCATATGGGAGACCGGCACGAACTCCACATCACTGCGGACGCTCTCAGGGATATCTTTCAGGTCGCGTTCGTTGTCCTTCGGCAGAAGGATTTTTTTGTAACCGGCACGGTGGGCGGCTAGCGACTTCTCCTTCAATCCGCCAATCGGCAGAACCCGTCCGCGCAGCGTAATCTCGCCTGTCATCGCCACATCCTTGGAGACATAACGTTTCGTGAGTGCGGAGATGAGGGCTGTAGCAATGGTAATCCCTGCAGACGGGCCATCTTTGGGAATGGCGCCTTCGGGAATATGAATGTGAATATCGTTCTTCTCGTGAAAATCGGGCGCCAGTCCCAGCTCCTCGGCCTTGGAACGTGTGTAGCTGAAGGCGGCCTGTGCCGACTCCTTCATCACATCGCCCAGCTGTCCGGTCAGGGTCAGCTTGCCGGTCCCCTGAACTACTGTGACTTCGATCAGTAGCGTATCGCCGCCAACCTCCGTCCATGCCAGTCCGGTAACCGTACCGATCTGATCTTCCAGCTCCGCCATTCCGTAGCGGTACTTCGAGGCACCCAGATAATCCTTGATCTCTGCCGGAAGAATGCTAACCTGCTCCTTCTCACCGGATACAATCTGCTTCGCGGCCTTGCGGCACAGCGCGGCAATTTGCTGTTCCAGATTACGAACCCCGGATTCACGGGTGTATTCGCGGACAATCTTCAGCAAGGTATCGTCTTCAATAGACAGCTGCGCATCCTCCAGACCGTGGTTCTCACGCTGCTTCGGCAGCAGGTAGCGGCTGGCAATCTGCAGCTTTTCCAGTTCTGTATACCCGGGAATGTATAACATCTCCATACGGTCCAGCAGCGGACGTGGAATGTTATGCACGGTATTGGCTGTCGTTACGAACATGACATTCGACAGGTCAAACGGCAATTCGACAAAATGATCGCTGAACGTATTGTTCTGTTCCGGATCCAGTACTTCAAGCAGGGCTGCCGACGGATCGCCGCGGAAATCCGCCGCCATTTTATCGATCTCATCCAGCAGGAATACAGGATTGATGCTGCCAGCAGTCTTCATCCCTTGAATGATCCGGCCCGGCATAGCCCCGACATAAGTACGTCTATGACCGCGGATCTCGGCTTCGTCACGCACGCCGCCGAGAGAGATGCGAACGAACTTGCGGTTCAGCGAACGGGCGATGGAACGCGCGAGCGAGGTTTTACCGACGCCCGGAGGACCTACCAGACAGAGAATTGGACCCTTCAGCTTCTTGACCAGCTTCTGAACGGCCAAATACTCCAGCACACGCTCTTTCGGCTTCTCCAGACCATAATGGTCCGCATCCAGCACCTGTTCCGCCTTCAGGATATCCAGATCATCTTCCGTTGACTCGCTCCACGGCAGACTCAGCAGCATATCGACATAATTGCGGATCACTCCGCCTTCAGCCGAGCTTGCCGGCATTTTCTCGAGTCGGTCGATCTCCTTCTCAATCTTTTCCTGCACGCGTTCGGGCAGCTGCTTCTCTTCCATCTGACTGCGTAATTCTTCGGCTTCGCCTGCCCGGCCTTCTTTGTCCCCAAGCTCCTTCTGGATCGCCTTCATCTGCTCGCGGAGATAATATTCCTTCTGGGTCTTCTCCATCTGCTTCTTCACCCGCTGGTTGATCTTGCGTTCCAGCTCCAGCACTTCACGCTCATTATTGAGGATATCGAGCAGCTTCTCCAGACGTTTGCTAACATCGATCGTCTCCAGGATCTCCTGCTTATCCTTTATCTTCAGCGCCAAGTGGCTCGTAATGACATCCGCAAGCCGGCCAGGTTCTTCGATATCGGAGACAGCAGCCAGTGTTTCAGGTGTGACTTTTTTGGAGAGAGTGATGTAATGCTCGAACTGGTTCAGCACGGTGCGCATCAAGGCATCACTCTGCTGATCCACATCCTCTTCCTCTGGAAGCACGCGGGCCATGACCTCGTAATACTCCTCATTATCCGTATAATGAATAATCTCAGCGCGCTCCACACCCTCCACAAGCACACGGATCGTTCCGTTAGGAAGCTTCAGCATTTGCCGCACATTAGCGACTGTACCCACCCGAAAAATATCTTCTTGTCCCGGCTCCTCTATATTCACTTCCGACTGCGAGCAGAGGAGAATCAGGTTATCTTCAACCATAGCTTTTTCCAGCGCCCGAACTGACTTCTCGCGTCCCACATCCAAGTGAAGAACCATGCTGGGATATACAAGAAGACCTCTAAGCGGCAATAAAGGAAAACGACGACCTTTGGATTTGCTTTGTATCATCGCTTTCGCACCTCCCATGGTTCTCAAGTAGTGTCATATGTTTCATTCTAACAAAAGCGGCATCAAAACACCAACAGGACGCATACCGCTGCAGCTTCCAGTCCAACCGTTCCGCGCCGTCAGACCTGATTTATTATTCGCTACTTCTACCCTGAATATGTCTTCTCTGCTCTCATGCAAAAAACAGGCCTCTGACACACATCGTTATGTGTGAAAAAGGCCTGCTGGTATATCCCCACGGTCCCGCTGAAGAGGAAAGAACTGCAGGCTTCCCCTCGCATAGAGAATCAGCCCTTCGCACTGTCACCACTGGCATCTGCTTTTAACATTGACGGCGACGCAGAGAAGGTCTCCCCGGATACGGCCGACAGGCGTACATCCGCCGTTTCAGCCCCAAACAAGTGACGAAAAACCTCTTCAACCGTCTCCATTGGAATTACCCGCAGTGGTGCAAGGTCGGCAAACAGCGACTGCCAGTTCTCTTTTGGAATCAATACAGTAGTGGCTCCCGCCTGAAAGGCTGCTTCAACCTTGGCAATCACTCCGCCTACCGGCTTGACCCGCCCATGAATGCCAATCTCTCCGGTAATAGCTACTGTATTGTCCACTGGCAGGTGCCGGATCGCAGAAACTATAGCCACAGCCATTGCCACCCCGGCAGAAGGGCCGTCAATCGGTGTTCCCCCTGGGAAGTTAACATGAATATCATAACGGTCAGGCTCCAGATTCATCGTCCGGAGAACCGTCAGCACATTATCCACGGAGCCCTTAGCCATGCTTTTACGCCGGATGGTCCGTGATCCACCACGGGTCTCTTCTTCGTCTACTACTCCAGTCACGTTAATTCTGCCTTGCCCGTTCTTGGCCGGTTCTGCCGAGACCTCAATCTCCAGCAGTGTCCCCATGCCCGGCCCGTATACCGCAAGTCCATTGACCAGCCCAATCTGAGGCGAGGATGGAATCTTTCTTTCGGTTCGCATAGGCAGCTGACTGCTGCTGGCCACCCATTCCACTTCTGCCGCACTCAGGGTATCCCGCCCTTCCGTTAACGCAAGTCCTGCGGCCAGTTGGATCATGTTCACCGCCTCACGTCCATTAGTGGCATATTGCTGCACCACCTCAATGGCTTCGGGACTTGGCTTCAGCCCGATCTTCTGGATCGCATCCCGTCCGATGACGGCAATCTCCTCCGGCAGCAGCGGCCGGAAATAGATCTCCATGCAGCGGGAACGCAGCGCTGGTGAAATTTCATCCGGTGAGCGCGTGGTGGCACCGACCAGCCGGAAATCGGCCGGCAGGCCATTTTGAAAAATATCATGGATATACGCAGGAGTATTGCTGTCCTCGGAATTGTAATAAGCACTCTCCAGCAGCACCTTGCGGTCCTCCAGTACCTTAAGCAGCTTGTTCATCTGAATCGGATGCAGCTCGCCGATCTCATCCAGGAACAGAATCCCGCCATGCGCCTTGGTAACTGCCCCTGGCTTGGGCTGCGGCACACCGGCTACCCCCATAGCCCCGGCCCCTTGATAAATCGGGTCGTGCACCGAGCCAATAAGCGGATCGGCAATCCCACGTTCATCAAAACGGGCGGTAGTGGCATCAATCTCCGTAAATTTCGCATCACTTTTGAAGGGGGAGAGCACATTTTTCTTTGCTTCCTCCATTACTACACGTGCAGCAGCAGTTTTGCCGACGCCTGGGGGCCCATAAATAATGACATGCTGCGGGTTGGCACTGCACAAAGCTGCCTTCAGTGCACGCAGTCCGTCCTTTTGTCCGACAATATCTCCAATGCTGGCCGGGCGTGTCTTCTCCGATAGAGGCTTGGTGAGGGAGATCATCCGCATTTTCCGCAGCTTGTCGAGCTCCTTGCGCGATTCGCGGTCCACCGCCGTTTTATTGGTCTTCTGTCCCCGCAGCAGATTCCAAAAATAAACGCCGATGACCAGCGCGAAAAAGAGCTGCACAATCATCAGCAATATACTTAATTCCATAGGTCATCCTCCTGTTCGCTACAGTCTACCTGTCCTGTATTTGGCTACTACTAGGTAGTATAGCCTTTTCGGTCATTCGTAAACGCCCATAAAGGGATTTATGAAAGAATAACGAAACTGCGCTGGTCCGATAGGTAGGATGTATCTTTCTAATGGACAAGAGCATGATGATTTGGCTTGGCTGCGGTAGGGGACAATCTGATTTTTAAAGTTTTGAGCTATGCGGATTCGGCTATGTACATCTCCTGGTGATTTAGAGAGAAATCTGCTCTATAATTTGACGGATTCTCCCGCACTGGAGTGAATAGAGGGAATTATCTTTTTAGCCCCCTAATCCATTTGGACACTTTTAACCACTTCAGATACACTAAAAGAAGTGGAGGAAGTATCCATGAAAAGATGGTTTCGGTGCCCCGTACAAATCAAGAAGTAGTTTGTGGTGGAGGTGCTCTCGGGGTATCTTCATAGTCCATATTGTTCCTCCTACTCAAATAAAAACGTCCCCTCCCACCACCGGATGATCCGGGGCATGAGGGGACGTTCTTCGTCACCAGATTTGTATGCAATTCACAAATGGATGGAATGAATAATAAGTTCCGAATCGATCACTGTTCTGAGTAGCCCACTTGCACAGTTGGAGCCAGTCCTGCATGCTTACGGCCCGGAATTTCACCGGTTTCTTCAAAATGAACGACAATGGCGTCGATTTCCTTCTTGAGCTCCGATACCAGATCTGCTTCAGGAACCTTACGAATCATCTGTCCGTAGCGGAACAGCAGACCTTCTCCACGCGCACCCGCAATCCCGATGTCCGCTTCACGAGCTTCACCCGGGCCGTTAACCGCACAGCCTAGCACAGACACCTTGATCGGTACCTTGAGCTTGGAGATATACTCCTCCACTTCATTGGCGATGGAAAAGAGGTCAATGTCCAGCCGTCCGCAGGTCGGGCAGGAAATCAGTGTAGGAGCGTTGGAGATCAGACCGAAGGTCTTGAGCAGTTCACGGGCTACCTTCACTTCTTCAACCGGATCGGCACTGAGCGAGATCCGCACGGTACTGCCGATACCCATTGAGAGCAGCGCACCGATACCCGCCGAGCTCTTCACGGTACCGGCAAACAATGTGCCCGACTCTGTAATCCCAAGATGCAGCGGGTACGGAATGACTTCCGCTGCTTTGCGGTAAGCTTCAATCGCCATAGGCACATCGGAGGCTTTGAGTGATACGATGATATCATGGAAATCGAGTTCTTCCAGGATTCCAATATGATACAGGGCACTCTCCACCATTGCATCAGGAGTCGGATAGCCGTATTTCTCCAGGAGATGACTCTCCAGAGAACCGGCATTGACACCGATACGGATCGGAATACCCTTATCCTTACAGGCTTTAACTACAGCTTCGACCTTGTCGCGCCGGCCAATGTTCCCCGGATTGATGCGAACCTTGTCTATGCCGTTCTCTATCGCAAGCAGGGCTAGCTTATAGTTAAAATGAATATCCGCTACCAGCGGGATGTGAATCCGTTGCTTAATCTCCTTGATTGCCGCCGCAGCTTCTTCATTGTTGACCGTCACGCGCACAAGCTGACAGCCCGCTTCCTCCAGCCGAAGAATCTCGGCCACAGTTGCTTCAACATCAGCTGTTTTGGTTGTACACATGCTTTGAATAGCAACCTCATTGTTTCCCCCAATAATTACCCCGCCAACATTGACGGGACGGGTCTGGTGTCTCAAGAACATGGTTTTCTCCCCCATAACGATCAAAGCTCCACCCTCCCCGCGCCATACAGGCGGTTGTAAGGTGGAGACAATGACTTGTATTGTAAATCACTTGTATGGAAAAGGAAGACGCTTAGGCGCTTTCCTCTTTTTTCTTATCTTTCTTCAAGCTCAGCTCAGGCAGTGACTTCTCCTGTACAACCTGCTCTGTAATGACACAGTCCTTGATGTCATCACGTGAAGGAACCTCGTACATTACATCAAGCATAATGCTCTCAATAATGGCGCGCAGTCCACGGGCTCCCGTGTTGCGTTTGATGGCTTCCTTGGCGATAGCTTCCAGAGCGAGCGGCTCAAACTTGAGTGCTACATTGTCCATCTCCAGGAGCTTGATATACTGCTTGGTGAGAGCATTCTTCGGTTCAGACAGAATACGAACCAATGTGTTCTCGTCAAGCGGTTCCAAAGTCGAGATAACCGGCAAACGGCCGACAAACTCAGGAATCAGACCGAACTTAAGCAAATCTTCCGGCAATACCATAGACAGATATTCGCCCGTCTTCAGATCTTTCTGACCTTCAACTGCTGCGTTGAAGCCGATGACTTTTTTGCCGATACGGCGTTTGATCATTTGTTCCAGGCCGTCAAAAGCACCGCCCACGATGAACAGAATGTTCGTGGTATCGATCTGGATAAATTCCTGATGCGGATGCTTGCGTCCGCCTTGCGGAGGAACAGAAGCTACAGTACCTTCAAGAATCTTCAGCAAAGCCTGCTGTACACCTTCACCGGAAACGTCACGGGTAATGGACGGATTCTCGGATTTACGTGCTACTTTATCAATTTCATCAATATAGATAATGCCTCGTTCCGCTTTTTCCACATCATAATCGGCAGCCTGAATCAGCTTGAGCAGGATATTCTCGACATCCTCACCGACATACCCCGCTTCCGTGAGGGAAGTGGCATCTGCGATAGCAAAAGGAACGTTAATAATCTTAGCCATAGTCTGCGCCAAAAGTGTCTTACCGGAGCCTGTTGGACCAAGAAGCAGAATATTGCTCTTCGTCAGTTCAACATCTTCGATCTTGCTCTGGCTGTTGACACGCTTGTAGTGATTATACACGGCAACGGAGAGAGATTTCTTCGCTTGCTCCTGGCCAATAACGTATTGATCAAGAATGTCGCGGATTTCCTTCGGTTTTGGAATATCCTTCAGATCCAGCTCTTCCTCATGACCGAGCTCCTCTTCCACGATTTCCGTGCACAGCTCGATGCATTCGTCACATATATAAACGCCCGGTCCAGCTACAAGCTTGCGAACCTGCTCTTGAGATTTGCCGCAAAAAGAACATTTCAATTGCCCTTTTTCATCATTAAATTTAAACATCTAAACACCCCTTTAAGATTTGATCGGTGAAGAGAGCACCTGGTCAATAAGCCCGTATTCCTTCGCTTCTTCCGCGCTCATAAAGTTATCGCGGTCTGTATCCCGTTCGATTTTTTCAAGGGGTTGACCTGTGCGATCCACATATATTTGATTCAATTTCTGTCTCGTCTTGAGAATCCAGTCGGTATGAATCCAGATATCGGATGCCTGCCCTTGAACGCCGCCGAGTGGTTGATGAATCATCACTTCGCTGTTAGTCAGCGCATATCTCTTGCCTGGAGCCCCTGCCGTAAGCAGCAACGATCCCATACTTGCCGCCATGCCCACGCAGATCGTCGAGACATCCGGTTTGATGTATTGCATCGTATCATATATACCCATGCCGGCTGTCACAGAACCACCGGGCGAGTTGAGGTACAGGTGAATGTCTTTTTCGGGGTCATCTGCTGCCAGGAACAGTAATTGGGCAATGACCAGATTGGCGACATCATCGTCAATCGCACTGCTTAGGAAGATAATGCGGTCCTTCAGCAATCTGGAATAGATATCGTATGACCGTTCTCCCCGACTTGTTGATTCCACAACCATTGGTACCAGACTCATGCCACCAACCTCTTTTCTCTGTACAGATTAGTCTTTCCGTTTCAGAAATATTTTAACACGTTCAAGGCGCTATGTCATTTTTTCACTGCTGCAGATATCGCATTGTTCATGTGCATGCCATTATAGCGCAAATCCCATGAGAATGCCAATTCCTATGACTGTGATTATGTATTTGATATCTACCTCCGCCGATAAAAATAAGGCACGTAACAGAAATTACGCGCCTTATCTATGTTTATGGAGGCCGCCTTGCTTGGCCGTTCTAGTTGGAATGCAGTTCTCGAAAATGATTACTCAGCGCTAGCTTCTTCTTTTGCAGCTTCTTCAACTGCCGGAGCTTCAACTTCAATACTGTTCTCTACGAGGAAATCAATAGTCTTGCGCAGCGAAATTTCATCGTTCAGGCTGCTCAGGGAACCATTGGCCGCCAAGATGCTGCGGATTTCTTCAGGAGTACGTTTGAAGGATTCTGCCATGGAAGCGAGTTCCGCTGTTACTTCTTCTTCAGAAACCTCAATGTTCTCAGCCTTGGCGATTACTTCCAGCACCAGGTTGTTGCGTACGCGTTTTTCGGCGTCGCCCTTCATCTGAAGCTCAAGATCTTCACGAGTCTGGCCGGAGAAGCTAAGGAACATGTCCATGTTCATACCTTGCTGGCGAAGACGGTTATCAAAATCGCGAACCATGTTCGCTACTTCACTTGCGATCATAGCATCAGGAATTTCAACATCAGCATTTGCTGCTGCTGCGTCAACTACCGCAGTTTCACGAACGCCTTTGAGTTCTTCCTGTTTGCGGGATTCCAGCTGTGCCTTCAGATCTGCCTTGTATTCTTCAAGGGTATCGAATTCACTTACATCCTTAGCGAATTCATCGTCCAGGGCAGGAAGCTGTTTGCGTTTGATTTCATGCAGCTTCACTTTGAATACTGCTGCTTTGCCTGCAAGGTTCTCAGCATGGTAAGCCTCAGGGAACGTTACTTCAACATCCTTGAAATCTCCAGTGGACATGCCTACTACCTGTTCTTCGAATCCTGGAATGAAGGAATTGCTTCCCAGTTCCAGCGAATGACGCTCAGCCTGGCCGCCTTCGAATTGCACGCCGTCTACAGATCCGTCAAAGTCGATCACAGTGATATCGCCGTTAGCTGCTGGTGCGTCTTCCACAACAACAAGCTCAGCATGACGCTCTTGCAGACGTTTCAGTTCAGCATCCAGCTCTTCTTCAGTAACTTCTGCTTTCTGAACTGGAACTTCTACGCCTTTGTACTGGCCCAAAGTCACTTCTGGCTTCACTGTAACTTTTGCTTTGAAGATGAACGGCTGGCCTTTGGCGAACTGCTCGATATCCACTTCAGGACGGTCTACAGGGAAGATGTCGGTTTCTTCAACCGCTTCACCGTAAGCTTCAGGAAGAAGAATGTCGATGGCATCCTGATACAGGCTTTCTACACCGAAACGGGATTCAAAAATCGGCCGTGGCACTTTACCTTTACGGAAACCAGGTACGTTCGCTTTCTTAACTACTTTATTAAAAGCTTTGTCGAGCGCTGCAGCTACACGTTCTGCTTCTACTTCGACTTCAAGAACTCCAAGGTTCTTCTCTATTTTTTCCCAGGTTGCTTTCATATTATACTTTTCCCTCCAAAAATAGGTTACATGTTTTCTTAAAAATAATCACGTAATTCACGCACAGAATAACCATTATATTATATACAACATTGATCTATTTATCAAGTAGAGAACTCTTAACAAATCCTTTGAGAGAGCGGTATGCCCCTTCGAATTGAAAGCGCATGCTGCCTGTGATTCCGTACATGGCCCGCGTTTCCTCCTCCTGACGGGTTCCGTTCAGGCTCTCAGACACCATCTGATGCAGCGCACCTGCCCATATATCTAGCTGCGCGTCCTCTCCCTCAAGAAGCTTGCGGTATTCATCCGAACCATAAATTGACATCATGAACTGACCCCACAGCTCCTGGGCAAAATAATACAGTGTCGGCTCATGCACCTCCGCCTGCTCAGCTACCCGTTCCAGCACCTGGGTCACCTGAGGCGGAAATTCTTCATTGGCCAGCGGTACCGTTTCGATCTCAATATAGGACAGCTCACCGGAGCGCAGCAACCCGACGGTACCTTGAGCTCCGCGTCGGCGGAGTGTCTGCAGGGTCCTGAACTGCAAGAGCGGATGAACCGCGGTCTGCTCCAGCCAGCCGGTAAGCGACTCGTCAATGTGACCACCTTCGAGATAGGACAACTGCTCCAGCGCTAGAATCGTCGCCTCCGACAAAGGCTCGTGCATTACCTTGTGCAGCAGCTTGTTAGGATAATCCGCGTCCTCTTCAAGCTTGGATTTAGCCAGTATCCGGGCCATGTCTTCTTCCTTCAGATCCTGCTCGCCCGTAGAGTTCTCCGAATTGTCATCTCCGTTATGAGCCGCATAGGGGAAGGCTGCCTCCAGCCATTCCAAAAGTGACTGCCATTCCTCGTAGTGCCGCTCTTCCTGTCCCTGGCATTGCAGCAGAAACCGCAGCAGTTCCATCGCTTCCCCGTAACGTTCACTCTCCAGCATTACCGTCAACTGAATCTGATAATAATCCAGCGTCTTCGGAAACAGTACGATATTCTCTTTGGCGGGGGAATTCGAATGATTAATGAGGGCACCTCCTTTTCTCCGAACCATGATCAATTGTAGATTATAGCATATCCCACCGCTGTTTCAAAAAAAAAAGTTGAAAAAGTTATCTATATATGATAACATAATTTTTGCTTGCTTTTCAGTGTCACATCATGTCCCGGTAGCTCAGCCGGATAGAGCATGCGCCTTCTAAGCGCACGGTCGGGGGTTCGAATCCCTTCCGGGACGTCATAGAACAGCCTCCCTTCGGGGAGGCTGTTCGTGCGTCCGGGGATGAGAACCCCAAGGTTGGTTCGTTGGAGCCTATGCCCCGTGAGCACACGCTTCGCAATCAGCCGGGTTTTGGCTGCATCCTTTCCGGGACATTACACAACAGCCTCCCTTCGGGGAGGCTATTTGTACGTGTTCCCAATTTATGTGTTATGCGGACTCCAGAGTCGCTATTTGCACAATAGCACTGTTTTCGGGGTGGTTGCGGACTGGAGAGACGTTAATCTGGCTGAGGCAGCACAAAACGGGGGAATTCCGCTCCAATAACGCCTTCTCTGTCCGCAAGTGTCTGCCAAAGGGTTTTCCCAGTAAATAGTGTCTACTGTGTCCGTAACATTGGAGATTGGAAAATTCTTGTACCCATATAGTTGAACCGGGGGATTTCGGGGTCAAAATCCAGAAACAGATGCTCAGAGCCGTTAGCAGCCTTGAGCACCTGTTGTGTAAGCCGCGAGCACCTAAGGAAAGGCCAGCTTGCCCATAATAGTCTGCCGCTCAGCACCTGTAGCGGACGGGAGATTATTCGCCACTCCGTGCATAAAATCATTGCCCAGCAAAGCGAAAATAATAGCTTCCTTCGCATCATCGTTGTAGCCTAGTTGGCCTGAGGTGAGTACCTTTTGATCCGGCAGCATTGCTTGCAGCATGTCCAGCAGCGCAGCATTATGCGCGCCGCCACCGCTGACAATGACCTCGTCTATCCGGCATAACGGGAACACGTACCGGTTGTAGCCTTCTGCTATCGTCCGCGCGGTAAAGGCTGTAGCCGTTGCTACAATATCCGCATCGGCTAAACTTCGTTCTCTCGCCTTGGCGGCAAATTCCTCGGCGTAGGCTTTGCCGAATACCTCACGGCCTGTAGACTTCGGAGGCTGCAGCCCAAAGTACGGATGCTGTATCACTTCCTCTACAAGTATCCAGTCTACTGTCCCCTGCATTGCCCAGGTTCCGCCATCATCGTAAGACCGTTCACCGCCGCTCAGCAGGTATACGACCTGATCGATGACCATATTGCCGGGTCCGGTATCAAAAGCGAACACATCTTCCGGCCCCGCTGCCGGTGGCAACGCCGTACAGTTGCCGATACCCCCAATGTTCTGTAATAATCTCCCCTTGCCGGGATCGCGGTACAGAATCAGGTCTCCGTAAGGAGCCAGCGGTGCCCCCTGCCCTCCCACCGCCATATCTGCCGGACGGAAATCTCCGACAACCATGCATCCGGTCCGTTTCGCAAGCACGGACAAATCGCCGAGCTGCAGTGTGGATCTTATAAGATAGGGGTCCTGAATATCCGGCTGCGGAATATGCCATACGGTCTGCCCATGCGAACTAATCAGGTCGATCTCCTTCATCTCCATTCCGGCATTGCGAACGGCCTCAATGGCTGCCTCAGCGAAACGTTCCGCCAGATACACGTTCATGCCGCACACCAGATCAACCGATGAATGCTGCACTGTGCACAGCTCCTTAAGCCGCTCCCTGAGTTCATCATCATATGGGGTGCTGAAATAATGCAGCAGCTTAACCTCAGCCTGTAGACCGCTTCCTTCTATAGAAACGATCGCGGCATCTATGCCGTCCAGCGAAGTGCCGGACATCAGTCCAACAACCACAGAGCTCGGCTTGTGGTTCCAGAGCGGGCTAATCATGATCCCATCCCCCAGCCAGCAGGATATTCCCCGCCAAGTGAAACGGGCAATTTGCCCTGGAACGCAATGTGTCCGAGGAGCGCTTGGGCTGCGCTCTCCAGCGCAAGCGGGCGGCTCTCATAAGTTGCGGCGTAAGCCTGAACACCCGGCATAGCCAGCAGATCGTATGGATTGCGCAGGGCTACAATCACGAGCGGCTTTCCAAGACCAAGCAGCAGCTCCACCAGCTCAATCTGCCCGGCATGAAACTGGGCATTGTACGTGCCAACGACAATCTGCACGACTTCCTCTGTACGTGCTTCCTCCAGCAGCTTTGCCGCATAAGTCCCGATTTCAGCAGCAGGAACCACACGGTCAATACTGTCCAGCCCGTGTCTTGCGAGCATTGCCCCCAGCCCGGGTGCGGCTGAGAACGACTCATCGACCAGCGTTGCCACCACAGGGGCAGCCGTAATCACCAATGTCCTCCCAGTCTTCTTCAGGGGAAGGATAGAACTGTTATTGCGAACCAGCGTTATGCTGGCTTCACTGATACGCCGTGCCACTTCAAGATGAGCCGCAGCTCCAAGATCAGCAAGCTCCCCGCTGAAATCCGAGTTTCCTGAAGCAGCCGTAGCTCCCCCAACGGCACCAGCCTCTAGTCCGACAACCACTCCTGCACCAGGATTATCGCCGGCTGCACCCATAGAACCGTCCATCCCCACGTTCTCCTTGCCTTCGGCAATCACTCCCCGCTTTACCTTCAGCGCCAGCAGCCGCAGGACGGATTCATCAATCCGCTCTTCACTGATGCGGCCAACCGTTACCGCACTGCGGATCGCCTCCATCGCTGCGAGCTGTCGGTCGGCACGGTGGCTGACCAGAACCATATCCGCGCCTGCTTCAACAGCCAGCACCGATGCCTCCACCGTTCCGTAGTGCTCAGCAATAGCATTCATCTCCATACAATCGGTCATAATGATCCCCTGGTACCCCAGCTCTTCACGCAGCAGCCCGGTCAGAACCGTCTTGGACAGTGTAACCGGCAGCTTCTCGCGCTCAAGTGCCGGAAAGTAAATATGTGCCGACATCATGGCATCCACACCTTCGGCGATGGCTCTGCGGAACGGCACCAGTTCCACCTGATCCATCCGCTCCCGGCCGTGCGGGATCATTGGAAGGTCAAGATGTGAGTCAACGTCAGTATCGCCGTGACCCGGAAAATGCTTTGCTGTAGCGGCAACGCCCGCTTCTTGATAGCCGCGAATCATCGCCGCGCCATAATCAGCCGCCAATTCCGGCGACTCTCCGAAAGAACGGACTCCAATCACCGGATTCTGCGGGTTGTTGTTGACATCCAGCACAGGGGCATAGTTCAAATTAATGCCCATCGCGGCCAGCTCGCGGCCACTGATAAGTGCCGCCTGGTAGGCATCTTCCAGTGATCCGGCAGCGGCGATCGCCATCCCGCCAGGCATAAGGGCGATGCCGCCGGTAATCCGGGCAACCATCCCGCCTTCCTGGTCCATCGAAATCCAGAGTGGAGCCTTGCCCCCTTCGGCTGCAGCCTTCTGCAGATCCGCAGTCAGCAAGGCAACCTGCTCCGGCGACTCCACATTGCGGGCAAAATAAATCACACCGCCAATCCCGTTGTCAGCCACAAGCTTAAGCACTTCATCCGATGCCGCAGTTCCATCGAATCCGCACATCAGCATCTGGCCGATTTTATCGTTCAGACTCATTGCGGCGACCGCCGCATCAAGACCGGTTTCCAGCCTTGCCACTTCACGCCAAACGATTGCCATCACTGCGCCTCCCCAAATTCAGTTATCTGGTTACGATTTAAGAATATAAAAGATAAGGCTGACGCATAGCCAGCCACTTAGCACTGTCACTTCGCCATTCCTCAGCAATTGCCTGCAATCCTTCCACTGTGCCGATAGAGCGGCGTACCTCCTCTCCGCCAGTCAGCAAATCAATGAAATATCTCGTCCTGCCCTCCGGCGGAGTGAGCCATTCAAAATACTCAGGATACAGCGTGCTCACCTCATGCAGCAGAGTAAGCCCTGTGTGCACCGGCTCATACCTCTGCGGGTCTGTCACGAACAAGCGCACCCCACCGCATAATTCACCCTGATGCTTCGAGAACGCCGGTGTTGCATGCAGGGGATGGAAATGCACACCGGGAAGTTCATGCTTCCGCATCGCTCCAGCAAGACAGGCGCCATCCAGCCAAGGTGCTCCAATCCACTGGAACGGAATCGTCGTCCCGCGTCCTTCCGACAGATTGGTCCCCTCAAAAAAGCAAGTGCCGCCATACACCCGCACCGTCTCGATAGTCGGCATGTTGGGCGAAGGCAGCATCCAGGGCAGCCCCGTATCCGTAAATTCCATTTCCCGGGTCCAGCCCTCCAGCGGAATCACATCCAGATCACAGTGAAGACCTTTCCTGTCATTAGCCATCCGCGCGAATTCGCCAATCGTCATTCCGGTACGGATAGGCATGGTCCATGCGCCAACCATAGATTCATAGCCTTCCTGTAAAAGCCCTCCCTCGCAGCCAATGCCGCCAAGCGGGGACGGCCGGTCCAGCACAAGCAGGCTTATGCCATGCTCTGCACAGGCCTCCATAACATACAGAAGTGTCGACAGATACGTATAGAACCGTACCCCCAAATCCTGGACATCAAAAACAATGGTGTCCAAGCCCTCCAGCATATAAGAAACCGGCTTCTTATGCTCCCCATACAAGCTATAGACGGGAATGCCCAGCACAGCATCGAATTCATCCCCGAACCTTACTCCAGCCTGATGCTGGCCGTAAATACCATGTTCACAGGCAAAAAGAGCGGTAAGCCTGGAGGAAGCAAGCCCTCTGCAAACCTCCACCGTAGAATGAAAATCCGCTGTGATGCCTGTTGGATTCGTCACCAGCCCAATCCGCCGTCCGTCCAGCAGGGGATGAGAAAAGCCTGCGGCAAGCCGGTCCGCTCCGCTGCGGACAGCCCTCCTTACAGGAGCCTGCCTTCCGCGTAAAACCTGGCCGTCACCGGAACGCTGGTCCGCTCCATTGCTTCCCTTTCCGGTCATATCAGCCTGCCTTCCGCATAGGCCGCATTTGTCTCGGGAACACCATCAGCTCCGGCATCCTCGTCAGGGTGAAGCACATTATAAGCCGCTTTATGCAGATAAACGGCAAGCATGCCATTAAACAGCGAGGCAAAACCGACAACCGTAACCACGAGCATTACACCAACGACCAGCGCTTGAAAGAAGGCACCGATGGTATAGGCAGGATAGCGGAGAAAGAGCTTAACACTCTCCCCCATGGCCTTGAAGATACCCAGCTTATTCTGGAGCACCAGCTCCAGCGTATAGAATTGGGAGACAAAGGCCATTGCTACAAAATAAGTCTGAAAAATGGCTATCGTCCAGTTCACCACTCCGTCGCGGCCGCCGTAGAACCACCAGGTGGACCCTAAAACCAGCACCAGCAAGGAGCAGAACAGGCCGAACACGACGGCTGGGACAAAGCCCTTGCGGGCACCCGACAACATCTCTTTGACCGACAGCTTCTTTCCTTCCGTTCTCCGGTGATACGCATAGAATACGCCATAGAACAAAGGCATATATAGAAGCGGAATTAGGATAAACGCCAGCGCCATAGGCGTGAAAATCACCACCGGCACCAGCATGGCTGAGCTGGCCAGACTAAGCAGTGTGATAGGCACAATCTCCCTAAATGACTCCACTCCCGTGCTGACTAATACCTGATTCAGTTTCTGCATGACTTGTCTCCTCCTTCTGTGATTTGATCCGCTGCTTTACCAATCGATTCTCTCTTCCGTTGCCGGATCGAAATAACGCGCTTTGTTCAGATCGAAGATGAATTGCTTGCTGAGATTGCTGTATGCCTTGGTTTCCGGATGGACCTTCGCGGTAACGGTTCTGCTGCCTATTCTGAAGTAGACCAGATTCTCCGAGCCGAGATGCTCGACAACCTTGATATGTGCCTGCATCTGATGTTCTGTGGATACACCTGGTGCGAAATCTTCGCCATAAATATGCTCCGGGCGGATGCCAAGAATAATTTCACGCCCGTTGTAGCTCTTCAGCCCTTCCGCAGCATCTTGTGACAGAACGAATTCCGCTCCGTCAATCCGGATACGTTCTTCTTCCACCCGTGCATCAATGAAATTCATGGCCGGAGAACCAATAAAACCGGCCACGAACATATTCCGGGGGTTCGCATACAGCTCGGTTGGAGAAGCCACTTGCTGAATGACTCCTTTATTCATGACCACAATCCGTTCACCGAGCGTCATCGCCTCCACCTGATCGTGGGTCACATACACAATGGTGGCGCCGAGGCGTTTGTGCAGTTCACCCAGCTCAACCCGCATCTGAATGCGGAGCTTGGCATCCAGATTGGACAGCGGCTCGTCGAAGAGGAATACCTGCGGATCCCGCACAATAGCCCGGCCCAGCGCCACACGCTGACGCTGGCCTCCGGACAGCTCGCGCGGCTTGCGTTCCAGCATGTCGTCAAGTCCGAGAATCGATGCGGCCTCCTGGACCTTTTGCTCAATATAAGCCTTCGGCTTCTTCAGATTCTTCAGGCCAAACGACAAATTCTCACGGATCGTCATATGGGGATACAGCGCGTAATCCTGAAAAACCATTGCGATATCGCGGTCCTTGGGATGAAGATTATTGACGATGCGTTCGCCGATCACAATATCCCCGCTAGTCTGCTGCTCCAGTCCTGCGATCATCCGTAGCGAGGTGGTTTTGCCGCAGCCTGAGGGGCCTACGAACACAACAAATTCTTTATCGTTAATCACAAAATCGGAACCCGCCACCGCCGTAAAGGTCTGCTTGTTCTGATCGTCAAATTGTTTGCGCACATTCCGGAATTCAACTCGTGCCATTGCTCTTCCCCTCCAAAAATAGAATTTCTGCTATAACTCAGCCTTTGACGGCTCCGATAGTAATGCCTTGCAGGAAGTAGCGCTGCAGAGAGAAGAATAAAATCAGCATCGGCAAAGCTCCTACGCTCGCCCCCGCCATAATGGCCCCAAAATCCGTCGATTCCGCGAACACGAAGGATGCCAGGCCCACCTGTATGGTCCGCATCTCGGTAGAGTTCGTAATCAGAAACGGCCAGAAGAATTCGTTCCAGGAAGCGACGAATGTGAAAATGGCCAGTACGGCAAGCCCCGGCTTCGCCAGCGGAAGGATCACCTTCCAGAAGATCCCGAATTCACTGCAGGCATCGATCCGCGCCGCATGAATCAGCGAGGTCGGCAGCGAAGACATGTACTGCTTCATAAGAAAAATGTTGCCGACCGTAATAGCCGTAGGCAGGATAATTGCGGTATAGCTGTCTCCGAGATTGAACACATTGACGATCAGAATATAGAGCGGAATCAGCGTGACCTGGGCCGGGATCATCATCGTACTGAGCAGCACCCAGAAAATCGCGTTGCTACCGGGAAATTTCAATTTCGCAAAAGCATAGCCCGCAAGGGAAGCAAAAAACACATTGGTAATTGTCAGCACCGAGGAAATGAACAAAGAGTTGAGCAGCCAGCGCCAGGCCGCTGTTTTGGCGAAAAAACGTTCATACGGCGCAAATGAGAAGGCCTCCGGCAGCATGCTGGGACGGAAACTGGCGGTGGCCGCCGAGTCCTGCACAGAGCCGACAAGCATCCAGTACAGCGGAATAATGGTCACAATGCTCCACACGATAAGACACGCAGCCGCGATCAGCAGAAAGATGGTCTTTGATCTGGTTTTCATAACAGGTTTGCTCCTTCCGCCCTAATACTCGACGTCACTCGAGAAGTATTTAAATTGAATGACAGAGACCAGGATAATCAGAAAGGCCAGCACAAACGACTGCGCGGAAGCCAGGCCAAATTCATAGAACTGGAACGCCGTCTGGTAGATCAGATAAGCAATCGTTGTTGTCGCAAAGTTAGGTCCGCCCTGGGTCATCATATACACGGAGATAAACACCTGGAAGGAAGTAATAACTCCCGTTACGAGCAGATACAGCGTGGTCGGTTTGAGCAAAGGCCAGGTAATCCGGGTGAATTTGGTCCAGCCGCTGGCATGGTCAATGTCCGCCGCCTCATACAGCGATTTCGGAACTCCGCCCATCGAGGCCAGATACAGGATGATTCCGGCTCCGTGCGAGCCCAGCCAGTTCATGAGGATCAGCGAGAACAGCGCGGTTTTGGACTGCCCCAGCCAGATCACCGGGTCCAGGCCAAACCATTCCAGAAACCGGTTCAACAGCCCGACATTCGTCGGATCAAAAATCGCCAGCCACACGATGGATATCGTTACGCCCGAGGCGACTGCAGGCAGGTACAAGGTGGCCTTGAAGAAGGTCTGCCATTTGGTTTTCATCTGATAAATCAAATAAGACAGCACAAAGGTGATGATGATATTGACGGGAACCGTGCACACCGTAAAAATGACAGTATTGCGCATCGATTTCCAGAAGGTTGCATCCTGAAACAGCCGTTCATAATTATCGAAGCCGATCCAGGTCGAGTTCATAATGTTGTACTGCTGAAAGCTCATGATCAAAGCCGATACCACCGGATATAGTGTAAACACCAGAAACAGCAGGACCGGTGCCAGGATAAACAGGTAGGCCCAGCCGTATTCACGCCATAATCTGCCGGCGGAACTGCGCACCCGGTTTGGCGCGATTGTCGTCATCCCTTATCCCTCCTCTATTCAGAGAGGACGCCCTATCCGTAATCTGAAGGACGCCCCCGATAAAAGAACTATTTGCCCAGCATTTGGCTGCCTTTACTCTTGAAATCTTCAGCAACAGCTTCCGGTGTTTTCTCTCCGGAATACAGCGCCTGCATGTTAGGAGTGACTACCTGCTCTTTAAATTGCTTCATTTTGGCGGCAATGGCTGTATCGAGCTTCAGGGTTACAGGCATCGCCATATTCTTGGCCATGATCTCCGATGCCTTAATGGTCTCTTCTGTGCCAAGTGCTTTGCCTGCATACTGCTCTGCCTGGGATTTGCGTACAAATGGCAGCACCAATTCATTGGAGGAGTTTCCGGCTTTCGCTCCGCTCAGGTAATCCAGGACAAGGAAGGTATTTTTGGCATGCTGCTCGCCTTTGTCGTTCTTTTGTTTAAAAGCAATGTAGCCTTCTGCTCCCATAGTCGTTTTCGCAGGAGCATCATCCTTATGGGGAACCGGGAGCAGGACAAAGTCGATCTTCTCGCCTTTGACCGTACCGGCGTCAATATCCTTGTTGCGGTTCTGAATCATGACATCATAGTAGGGAATAGCCTTGGAGATTATAGCCGCTTGTCCGGCATAGAACATATCGGAACGTTTGGCTGGAGCAATTGCTGAAGTCTCTTTGGGCAAATAACCTTTATCCAGCAGGCCTTTGATGAAGCTCAGCGTACCCAGGATACGGTCATCGTTCCACTGGAAAGCACCTGATTCGTCCAGGACATCCGGCATATTATTGTTGCGGGACAGCATCTCAATGAAATCGAGCGAGGTTCCGTCTGTGACCAGCGGGTATTGGGTGGAGCCGTCCGGGAGTTTCTTGGTCAGCTTGGCAGCCGCCGTTTCAAACTCAGACCAGGTCCAGCCGTTCTGCTGGATGGCCGCCCAGTCAATTCCGGCTTCTTCGAGAATGCGCTTATTCCCGCCCCAGCCCCATTGGAACTGGTACAGCGGAAGGCCATACTGTTTACCGCCTATTTGCGCAAGCGCAAGTGTTCCCGGCAGGTAGTCATTTTTGATCTCATTGGTCATGAACGGGTCGAGATCCAATGCCAGTCCGGTGTTGACATAAGTGCCATCTACACTGTGAAAATACAGATCAGGAGGACTGCCGGCGTTCAGGGCAACATCGAATTTCTTCGGACCCTCTGCCCAAGACAACACTTCCGTCTTAACGGTGATGTTCGGATGTTCCTTCTGGAAATCAGCAACCAGTCCTTTGAGCTCATCCTCGTAGGTACCATGAACCGGATAGGTCCAGACCGTAATGGTGTCCTTGGCATCCGGACGGTTTGCTGCCTCCTTGCCTCCGGAGTTGCTGCAAGCGCTAATCAGCATCATGACCAGAACCAAACCCAAGCATAAACGTTTCTTCATTATTGTCTCCCCTTTGTTTTCCAGGCTATAGCCGTTTGATATGTTGTCTGCTTCTCTCCAAATAAGTAACGGACTGCTCATAATTCCGGCTCGCAACAGCAAGATATAGAATATCAATCAGATTAAGCTGGGTGATCCGGGAAGCCATCGCTCCGCTGCGGATTTCATTCTCGGTAGCGGAGGTGCATAGCGGGATGTCTGCGCTCCTGCTCAAGGTAGAGCTGCCATACTTGGCAATACTGATGACAGTCCCTCCATTTTCTTTGACAATAGAAGCGGCCCGGATGACCTCTTTGGTTTCTCCGGAGTATGAAATACACACAGCCACATCTTCTTCCGAAGCTGTGATCGCGCTCGTAAGCTGAACATGAGGGTCGGCAAAGGAAAAGCTGGTCTTATTAATCCGCAGAAACTTCTGCTGGGCATCCATCGCAATCAGATTGGAAGCGCCCACGCCGAAAAAATAGATTCGCTTGGCGCGGTCAATGGCCTCCACGGCCCGTTCTACCATGTCTTCATCCAGAATCGTCAGCGTGTCCCGGATCGATTGAATATTATTATTGGATACGTTCTGCATGATCGCCGCAATGGTATCATTCGGGCGGATTTCCTGATAGCCGATGATTGCCGGATCTCTGCCCTGCAGATCCCCCGCCACCTTGATCTTCAGATCCTGATAACCCTTGAAACCAATAGTCTTGCACAACCTTACGATGGCCGCCTGACTTGAACCACTCTTCGCTGCCAAATCCGCAATTGAGAGTTGAATCATCTCATCCGGGTTCTGCAGGATATAAGCAGCAATCTTGTGTTCAGAAGGACTTAATGCATCATACATTTCCCTTAGTCGAATTAATCCGCCGTTCATTAAATCCAAGCACCCCCTCATGTAATGGCCGACCTTACACAAACACTGCACAAATTGATGTTAGATAATATAACTTGTTCCGTTTGCTATTCTCCCAATTACTTGGAATGAATTCATTATATGAGCTGTGAAATAAAATTTCAACAACTTTTTTATTTGTGAAATTTTGTTTTACTTTACGGGCCGATTCTCATATAATTAGGAAAAAATCAAAGTGGTGAGTGATCGATGAAAGTGTACTTAGGCCTTGATGGTGGCGGCACAAAGACCGATGCATCCGCTTTGAATGAGGCGGGAGAGCTACTTGCACGCTATATCGGCGGCCCCTCCAATCCTCATAGCGCGACCTTAGGTGTAGCGCTTACAAGAGTCATGTCAGCTATTGACGGATTGCTGGAACGTTTGCAGACAGACGTAGCTGACATGACTTCGATCTGTCTTGCAGTGTCAGGTTTTTCGACAAAGGAGGAACAAGCCTGCTTAAAGAACGCTGTTCTTCAGCATTTGTTGAAGCGCGGAATATCCATCCCGGTATTCATCCAATCTGAAGGACAAATATCATTGATGGCTGCGCTGGGCAACAGCTTCGGAACACTGATTATTTCGGGGACAGGCTCGATCTGCTATGGCTACAGCCCGGATGGCTCCTGCCATCGTACAGGCGGATGGGGGCATCTTCTTGGGGATGAAGGCAGCGGCTACCGGATTGGACTCCGTGCAGTCCAGACCGTAATGCGCAGCCATGACGCTGCTCAGCCTCCTACCGTAATGACCGGTATGATTATGGAAGAATACTGTTTACAGCAGATCACTGATTTGAAGGAATATATTTATCATCCTTCTCATACCAAAGCTGAGATTGCCGCCTTCTCGAAGCTCTGTATCGGAGCGGCTGAAGCCGGGGACCCCGCCGCAACTGCCATTCTCTCTGAAGAGGCGGAAGCTCTTAGCGATACGGCGGCTGCGCTGTTGCGCCAAAACCCGGTGCTGATGACGCTTCCTGTAGTCCTCAGCGGTTCGGTCTTCAGGTATTCTCGCGTTTTTTATAGACTCTTCTGCCAGCGTCTGCTGAAATTCAGCAGTGCCCTGGAGATTGTGGATGGGAGCCACGGAGCTCCGCCGTCCACGGGGGCGGCAAGGCTGGGGAAGCTGCTGCTGGACGAAACGGACGGGAAATCGAAACATCACCACAGACAACAATAGACAGACAGGAGGACGAAACCTCATGAACGATATTTTAGCGAATTTGATGACAGAGCAGCCCAACGATAAGACCACGGATATCGACAGCCTCAGCTCTGCTGAAATTATGCAGTTGATTAACAATGAAGACCGCCTCGTCGCGGAGTGCATCCAGGGCCTGATCCCGCAAATTGCCAGAGCGGCGGATTATATTGTATACGCCTTTCGGACGGGCGGCAGACTGTTCTATGTCGGTGCCGGAACCAGCGGGAGAATCGGTATTCTGGATGCTTCGGAGTGCCCGCCCACCTACGGCACCCCTCCCTCCATGGTGCAGGGACTTATTGCCGGCGGTTTCCGGGCGGTTAAAGATCCGGTGGAAGGTGCGGAAGACAGCTTGGAATTGGGCGCACAGGACATCGACGAATGTGTCGTCACCGATAAGGATGTAGTGGTCGGAATCGCTGCCAGCGGACGCACCCCCTATGTACTGGGAGCGATGAAACGGGCTGGGGAGCTAGGAGCCGTCGTCATTGGGCTATGCAATAACACGGGTACACCGATGGCCGGGGTCGGCAAGCTGACGATTGAAGCCGTAGTAGGACCAGAGGTTGTTATGGGCTCCACGCGGATGAAATCAGGCACAGCACAAAAAATGATCCTGAACATGCTGACGACAACCGCCATGATTAGAATCGGAAAAGTCTACCGGAATCTGATGGTCGACCTGAACCCCTCCAATGAGAAGCTGGTCTACAGGGCAAAGCGTATTATTGAGCTGGCGACCCATGCTTCTGAGGAGCAGATTGAGGCCGCGTTTACGCTTGCTGAAGGTCATGTGAAAACAGCCATTATTATGATTCTAAGTGATGTTGATGCTGGCGAAGCACGGCGGCGGCTTGCAAAAGCGGATGGATTCGTGCGTGAAGCATTGCAGTAGAAGCGCAGACGGGGGAATTACAGCAGATTGTATAGTGAACTTCTGGCGCAGCAATAAACAACCTTCCTTCCGGAGGGCTGTTTATTTGTCGGAAAGTGGAACTGGCAGAGCGAGGCGAGGTGCGCGGCTCCCCTCTGCCAGCATTCACTTGGATTCCATCTGTAATTTCAGCATACGCACCGTTTCGGCGTCAAAATTCATATTCTCTACAGGCTCGGTGATTTCGGTCGTATACCGGTCTACGGTAATTTTACCATGATACATTTTGCGTACGGTAATGCTGTGCTTGGCCTTAAGCAGGGATTGCGCGCCGCTCTCACCTCCGACGTAATAAGCAGAAATACTGCCTCCCGACTCCAGCTTGGAGCCGCGGCAGACGGAAAATGTCTTCAGAAACGTAATATTTCCTGAGGAAAACAACTCGCTCTGCACAATTCCATCTCTATGAATCAGAATGTCTCCATTCGATTTCAGTGTGCTGTTCTGGCATTTGCCGATATTGACCTCTACTTTGGACTCCTGCATCCGGGCCACACCGGAATGCAATTCTTCCAGCATCACGATCACTCCGCTCAGCGAAGCTTCCGTCAGGAAATCCACCAGTTGAACCGGCTTCAAAAACAGATTCAGGAAATGCAGTGTCTGGCCCAAATCCTGATGATAATTGGCCTGAACGGTTGTCAGTACCGAGAGCAGTTCCTTAATAATCTGCGGAATCTTTTGAAACTTGCTCTCTAGCAGCAGCAGCACTGCTTGTCCGAAATTCACACTTTGATTGCGGCTCTGCACCGCCTGGTTCAGCAACCAGACCGCCTTTTGCAAATTTCTGCCCTCATCAATCAGCTGTTTGGAACAGTTATAGATCCGGTTGTACATTACGCCAAAGTACCCCGAATACAGGTTACTATTGACCACATTCCCTTTAACCACAATACTGCCGGTAGCTGTAATTGTAGAATTATAAATACTTCCGGCTACATACACATTACCCAGGGACTCAATAATCATATTGTCTTCGACATCCCCGCGAATCACCACATCTCCTGAGAATACGATATTGCCTGATTTGATATTCACGTTGCCGGGAACGAGGTAGGAGGTACAGATATCGAAACTTTTGATTTTGTCACCTGTGACTCTTGGCCTTCCTTCATACAGTGCCCGCACCTCGTTATTAATCAGCAGCACAGTGTTATTCCTAGCGAGCACAGTAATGTCATTCGGGGGAGGCGGGTAGAGAATTTCTCCATAGACATCATAGCCGGGAATCCCTTCGGCAATCGGAATCTTGCGGGCGATAACCTGCCCTCTGATCGCTGACGGAATACGAAGGTGGCTGCGGTAGTCTACCTGGCCTTCGATTTCATTAAATTCATTCTCAATGGTTTCGGAAAAAAACAAATCCAAACGTGCATTCTCCCCGGGTACAGCCGCTCTTCCTTTGGATGCGGGAATGGGCTGATAGGTGGGATTCTGCAGTTCTCCATGTATGCCGGAAATGTTCAGATTCTGAATGATTCCCCGCTGCTCAAAATCGACAATAATCTGATTCAGCCCCAGTTGACCGGTTACCGTCTCCAAATCAATGGAAGCATCGACTTTAAGCACACTCGAAGAATATTGATTGTTTAGCCGCCAGCGAAATTTCTTTGGGGAATATAGAGTAAAAAAAGCCATCAGCCGGTCTTCTGAAATGGTAATTGCATACAAGGGAGGCTCAGACAGCTCCCAATCGATAATATCCTGCGACGTAACAGGGGTCGGCTCTTCAATGGCTTGTCCATTGACATGGATCACGACGGGAAGAACGGCCGAGATCACGGCTGGCGCTCCGCCCGGGAGGGGGTCCTGAACGAATATCTTGTCTGCTCTTACTAACAGACGCCCCGATAGTTCATCATCAGGAGTCCCCTCACTAATGAACGATTCTTTAACAAGAAACTCATGTTCACCATCATTAGGTGTAAGCTCCAGCGTATTGATCAACTTGTTCAGATCCTGCTCGGACATACGTTTGGGCATCTTACGCACCTCCTTATAAGGTACAACTGATGAAAGGGGGATTCGTATGGAAATGGGATTGCTTTCATTTTAGTATTATTTACAATTTTAAGCAATTAACAATTGAGCATAAACAGAAACGGATGCCCCCTTTACCCAGGTCGGCATCCGTTTCTGTATTCATTAGAACGTATAAATGAGAGATCTGCTGCCGCTTAGCGTCCCCGGCGGCGTCCGAGCCACAGCGGGAACCGGAAGATGAAATTAATCAGCAGTACCACGAACACAAGCACGGCTGCGGACTTGTCGGCAATCTGCCGCGCATCCTCAACGATGGCCTCTGACTGTACATACCACAGATGAACAGCCAGTGTCTCGCCTGGCGAGAACAGATTGAAATCCCACATCTCGCCGGAAGTGCTGAGGCCCGCAGTCAGAATAATAACAGCCGACTCCCCGAAGGCGCGTCCTGCCACCAGACAGACACCGGTCACGATAGCTGGCATGGCTACCGGCAGCACCACCTTGCGGATAACATGGAACTTGGTCATTCCCAGGGCATAGCCTGCTTCACGGATCTCTCCGGGAACGGCGCGTACCGCTTCTTCCGTAACGCGGGCCAGCATCGGCAGATTGAGCAGTGCCAGGCTGACACCGCCGCCGAGAATGGTCAGTCCGACGTTAAAGTATTCGGCAAAGATCGCGAGACCCAGCAGCCCGAATACGATGGAAGGAACCGAGGATAGCGACTCCACGCAGATGCGCAGCGCTCCGGTGAACTTATTATCCGGCGCATATTCCGCCATATAAATTCCGGCCCCGACACCAATCGGAATCGAAATCAGCAGCGAAATGAACAAAATATAGAAGGAGTTGAACAGCACCGGGCCAATACCGCCGCCAGCGTCCATTTCCTCCGGCTGCTTGATCAAGAAGTCTGGTCTGAGCGATGGCACGCCTTTGCTTAGAATGGTGAAGAGCAGCCAGAAAATCAGCAGCATGACCAGAGCGCCCAGGGTGTAAAAAGCAATGGTTGCCAATTTGTTGTTACGTTGTGAACGGGCCGAATGGCGTGTTCGGGTAAAATTCATGCTGCATCCCTCCTTTTCCGGCCTAATATGCGGATGATAAGGATCAGCACAAACGAAATCAACAGCAGCAGAAAGGCCATCATGTGCAGCGCATAGTTCCAGGTGGAGTCAAATTCCACATTAGAAATCTGCATTACGATGTTACTGGTCAGCACGGATGAGGGAGTGAACAGGGTTTTGGCCAGCTGCGGCGTATTACCGATAACCATCACAACTGCCATTGTCTCTCCAACCGCACGGGTCATGCCCAGAATAATTGCCGAGATAATGCCTCTATTGGCTGCGGGCAGAACTACACGCATAATCACCTGCAGACGCGTGGAACCAAGGGCATAAGCGGCATCCCGGTATTTGCGCGGAACGGCAATGATGGCATCATCACTGATCCGGCAAATAGTAGGTAACACCATCAAAGCCAGGACAAGCGCTGCCGCAAGCAGGCCGTCTCCCAGCCCTTCCCCGCTGACTCTGCGCAGAAAAGGCAATAGCACGGTCAACCCCAGATAACCATAGACTATCGAAGGAATCCCGACAAGCAAATCCAGCACCGGCCGGATAAAACCCTTGAGCCATTTCGGAGCAATCTCCGCACACAGCACAGCCATTCCTACCGACACGGGAACCGCAATGAGCAGTGTCAGGGCCGTCAGTGATAATGTATTAACAATAAAGGCAGCGGCGCCAAAGGCTTCCTCTTCCGGGCTCCAGTTGAATGAGAAGAAGAACTCAAGCGGCGAGAGATGAGCGAACAGAAGCAGCGCCGTTTTGCCGATGAATACAATGACAAGTCCAAGCACCAGACAAAGTGCAAGGATACTGAACAGAAAATAATAACGGAACATGGTGTTGCTGAATAAATGCCTGTTGTGGCGTTTGGTGCTTATACTGCTTTCTGCAAGACTGCTCTTCTGTGCCCGCGATGCCAGGTTCTGGACCGGTGCCCCCATACTTTCCCTCCTGTAAGCGGCCACCCCCGCATGAACTCCGGAGCTGGCCGCTGTTACCGTTCAATATATGTTCATGATTCTAAAAGACTTACCATTAACCCTTCATTGCGGAAATCGGAATGAATTTCAGCTTCTTCAGGGAACCCTGCTGGAACTTCTTGCTTTGTACATAATCGATGAATTCTTTGGTAACGCCGCTTGGCTGGCCTTTGGTCATATAATATCCGTAAGCCCAAATCTTGTAAGATCCATTGATAACATTATCTGAAGTTGCTTCAACACCGTTGAATTTCACAGCCTTAATGTCGCCGCCACTTACATAGACAAGGTCGATATAGCCGATAGCGTTAGGGGTTGTAGCAACAGCAGTTTTCATGTCGCCGCTTGATCCGGTTTCTTTATAGTTTTTCTCTTTCTTCGTGATATCCCCGCCAGCCAGTGCCTTAGCCTGATAGTTAACACGTGTACCGGAACCGAAGGCACGGGTAACGACTACAATGTTGGCATCCGATCCGCCGACATCTTTCCAGTTGGTGATTTTCCCAGAGAAAATGCCTTGCAGCTGTTCGGTAGTGAGGTTATCTACACCTACATTTTTGTTAACAATGGTGGCAAAAGGAATAACGGCTACTTTGTTAGCTACTTGTCCTTCAAAAGCCTTGAAGCCGGGAACGTCCATGCTTGCATCCCAGTCGCATGCACCGATATCGGCAATCCCTTTCTTCACAGCTTGTGGTCCAGTGACAGAACCTTTACCGGAAGCAGCGATTTTGACTTTCGGATGAAGCTTCTGGAATTCCTTGGCTGCCTGCAGCGTCAGCGGAAGCAATGCGGTGGAGCCGTTGACTGTAATTTTCCCCTTAAGTGAATCTGCAGCAGCCGCGATTCCGGCAAAAGATGCAGTTACCGCGATAACCGCGGTCAAAGCTGTAACTGTGAATTTTTTGAAAATCTTCATGAATAATTTCTCCTCTCGGCGATTCCGCCGTTATATGATGTGGGTGTTGCCTCAGTCGTTTATTTGGAGAGCTGAAGTGCTTTGCCGCCCTGGATTAGGAGCACTTTGCCGTCGCTGACAACAGCAAGCTTGCTGCCATCTTTAGATACGGATACTTCTGATACATCTTCGGACGTATGGAACAGCACTGTTTTGCTGCCGCTGGCATCAATGGAATAGATAGAAGTGCTTCCGTCCGCTGCTGTACCGGAGACGATCAGACCTGTGGATACCCCAGTTGACCATGAAGGTTCAACATCAAGAGCGATGTTCGTAATAGTACCGTCCACTGCGATGGATTTCAGGGTGTTGGCTGCATTGCCATCCGGATCTGCACTCAGGTACACGACTCCGCCATTAGCCAGAATTTCCGGATACAACTTATTGTCCAGCGCTGTAGTCAGAGCTACAGGCTTCGCATCTTTGGTAGCGAGATCCAGCTTATACAGCTGTTCTCCGGCTTTGCTGAAATCTACAGTAAGCGAATCTTCTGTACTGTCAGCATCATTTTTGGCGACCCCGGTTACGTTAACAATGTAGACAACACTCTTGGCATCAGCAGACAGACGCAGTTCTGATTTATTCTCCACTTTATCTTCAAGCAGTGCTTTAACGGCACCAGTCTCTACCGAGATTTGAGCGATCTTCTCCTGCTTGTCACCCTGGATGAAGTAGATGGTCTTGCCATCTTGCGACCAGACCAGATCCGTCTTCACGCTGGTATCCGTTCCAAGTGCAGAGATGGCTCCGCTGGCAAGGTTGATCAGCTTCAGCTGGCCTGTCTCATCGGTGAACGCGCCCCAGTTCTGATCTGTGGAAACTGCGAAATCCAGTGCGCTTTCATTGGAAGAGAAAACCTCGTAGTCGCCAGGGTATGTGCGGAATTTGAACAGCTGCGCTGTTTCGGAATCGCTTTTGTTCGCAATAATGCTCCCATTGGCACTCCAGTGCAGCGTATCAAACTGACCTTCCGGACGGGCAAAGCTCAGAATCGTCTGACCTTCAGCCTGCAGTTCTCCGCCAAGCGAAGTAACCAGCTTCGTCAGCTCTACATACGTTTTACCGTTATAATCGACAGGTGCGATGGTGAATTGTTGTGCCACACCATCTACTTGATAGCTTTTTGAGCCTGCTTGAATGACTACATTATGTAATCCCTTGCTGTCGTTCAATTGAAAGCCTCCGCTGCCTAAGATCAGCTTGGCGCCAAGCTCCCCTGCCACTTGACTTAGCGAATACAGCTTATAGCCTTTGCTGTCAATAGTGCTAAGGGTCACTGGCGTTCCGTTCACAGTCCAGGTGGTGCTGCCTTCTTTGACTGCTGAGGTCTTAACGGCGGCAGCATTAGCACTGCTGCTTGTTGCCAAAATACTTCCCGCTCCTCCTGTTACGAGAAGTGCTGAAGCCAAAGCCGCGCTGAACCATTTTCTATTTCTCAATTAGATTCACCCTTTTCCTATAGGTAACTGCTAATGTTATTTTCATCTACGAGTGTCAATTCTGTTCGAGAGGAATGTTATGGAAATATTAACTGCACAAATAAGACCGCACCTGAGCAATCAAGGTCGGCCTTAAGGTAAATTTTAGGTTAAATACGTTAATTCTCAATCCATGTTACGATAATTTCGGTACTGCCGGGATTCGAAGCCGAGCTGGTGCCTATAATAGAATAGGAATATGCATTAGGGACCTTGCCACTAATAATCATGTTTTTCCTGTCCACAATCTGTGTCCCGAGTTTCAGCGATTTGTCATTCACATACTTTTGATAAGTGCTGCCGAGTTCATCCATGCTTTCCCGGGTTTCATAGATCAGCATGGAGGACTTTTTTCCGTGGGCTGCCTCACCCTCAGTAAATGTAATACCCGCACCGGCTGGAATCGGCAAATCCCCGGGAAGATACTGTGACTTGTCTACGCCTTCTTGCGCCAAAGTGCGAAAATGCCCTTCACCCGTCTCACTTCCGGGATTGCTGCATGCACCAAGTCCTGCCGCGGCCACCCATACCAGCAAGCCCAGCACAACCTTTCTGTAGGTCATTTTCCAGCCCCTCTTCTATGGAAAGTTTATTATTAGTATATTTACTGATACCCATAATTACCCTAAACTTCCACAGATTAAAACTCCTTTTTGGTTAAACTTTAAAAAAATCTTTTCATTAGGGTTTCACTGCTGAAAAAGCAATTTACATCTGTAACGGATTGATTTAGAATAATGAGTGAGTACTCACTCATATCCATGGAATCGAGGAGATTGACATGAACCAAGTGAATCCTGTGATTGCTGTAACCCATGTCCACCGCGCATTTGGCAGCAGAGAGGTGCTGAAGGATATTACACTTCAGGTGGAGCAGGCCGAAACCTTCGGTATCCTTGGCCCTTCCGGCTCAGGTAAAACTACGCTCGTGAAGCTGCTGACCGGCATTGATGAAGTTACCTCAGGGGAAGTGAAGGTGCTGGGAACCCTTGTGCCCAAGCTCTCCCTGCTGCAGCAAATCGGCTATATGGCGCAGTCGGATGCACTTTACACCGAGCTAAGCGCCAAAGAAAATCTGGAATTCTTCGCGTCCCTTTATGGACTAAAGGGCGGAAACCGTGTCCGGCGGATCGCCGATGTGATGGAGATTGTAAATCTGCAGGAGCATCTGCGTAAACGCGTGGATCAATATTCCGGCGGAATGAAGCGGCGCCTGTCGCTGGCGATCGCCTTGTTGCATGAACCCCCGCTGCTCATTCTTGACGAGCCTACGGTGGGCATTGATCCGGTATTACGCCAGTCTATCTGGAAAGAGCTGCGTGCATTGAACGGAAAGGGTACCACTATTGTGCTGACTACCCATGTGATGGACGAAGCGGAAAAATGTGACCGGCTCGCGATGATCCGGGACGGGCAGTTGCTGGCTGTGGATTCTCCGAAGGGTCTGCTGCAATCTGCAGGCGTTGCTTCGATGGAAGACGCTTTTCTATATTATGGAGGTGCCCGGCGATGAGAGTACGCGCAATTACCCTGCGGATCCTGCAGCAATTCATTCATGATAAAAGAACCATGGCGCTCATGTTCATCGCCCCACTTCTCGTGCTCAGCCTGATGAGTCTGGTATTCAATGGAAATGCCTATGAGCCAAAGATCGGGGTCTCCGGCGGTGCGATCCCTTTCACCAGCGCACTTGAAGCGCAGAACGCGAAGGTTGTTCCATACAAATCAGCGGACCTCGGCAAAGCCGACCTTCAGGAAAGTGAGCTGGATGCCCTCGTTACTCTAAACGGAACTTCACCCGAGGTTATTCTTGAGGGCAGCAATCCGACCGCAAACCGGGCGGTGATGATGGCTGTGTCTGCAGCCATCCAGAATTTTCATCCGGCAAATGCGGGACAAGGCCAGATGAAACCGCAGATCAGCTATCTGTACGGCGCTGAGGATATGAAGACCATTGACCGCTTTGGTCCGATTATGATTGGTGTATTTATCTTTTTCTTCGTCTTCCTGATTGCCGGTGTTTCCTTCCTGCGGGAGCGGACTACCGGAACACTGGAGCGTCTGCTCTCCACGCCCCTGAAGCGCTGGGAGATTGTGCTTGGCTACGTCTGCGGGTTCGGTATCTTCACCGTGTTCCAGGCGCTGCTGATCTCCTGGTTCTCTATCCAGGTGCTCGGCATTATGATGGCGGGGAGCTTCGGCTATGTGCTGCTGCTGACCCTCCTGCTCTCGATGTCGGCTCTGACTTTGGGCACGCTGCTCTCGGCATATGCCGCCAATGAGCTACAGATGATCCAGTTCATTCCGCTGATTATTGTTCCGCAGATTTTTCTGAGCGGGCTGTTCCCGCTGGATACCCTTCCCCTGTGGCTGCAGCGTGTGGGACTGGCAACGCCGATCTATTACGGCTCGGAAGCGCTGACGAATATCATGATCCGCGGCAAAGGCTGGAACGCCATTGACCTTGATGTCTACGCGCTGATTGGCTTCTCCCTCCTGTTCATGCTGCTCAATGTGCTGGCTCTGCGCAAGCATCGTAAAATGTAAACTTTAATTTTCCTGTGATAGACTATATTGAAGGAAAAGTTTTGGGAGGACAACCGCATGCAAAAGAACAAAGCGGCAGAGCAGCAAGGTCAGGAAGAGTGGATCGCGGAGCTGCTGACCCTCAGTGAAGAACAAAAGATGACACCCAAGCAGCTGGCCATTCTGCAGGCGGGAATTGAGATTTTTTCCGAGAAGGGCTACGCCGCTGCCTCCACCAGTGAAATTGCCCAAAGGGCGGGAGTGGCAGAAGGTACCATATTCCGCTACTACAAGACCAAAAAAGAGCTGCTGCTGTCTATTGTAAGCCCGGCTATGGCCAAGATGATCGCACCTTTCGTGCTTCGCAATTTCGGCGGAGTGCTGGATGTTCCTTTTGAGAGCTATGAAGCGTTCCTGCGGGCCTTTATGGTGAACCGCCTGGAGTTCGCCCGCAAAAATTTTAAGATCCTGAGAATATTCGTACAGGAAATCCCCTTCCAGCCGGTTCTCCGGGAACAGTTCATTGAAAATGTTATGAACAATATACTGGAGCGGGTAACGAATATCACCGATCATTTCAAAGAAAAGGGCGAGGTGGCAGGTGTTCCCACCCCTTCGATTATACGCTTCACTATCTCCTCCGTAATCGGGTATCTGTTGGCACGCCTGCTGCTGATGCCGGACAAAGACTGGGATGATGAAGCTGAGATCAACCTGACTATTGAGTTCATGCTGCATGGGATCAGCGGTCCGGCAATACGGCGTGAGAATCAATGAACAGAAAATATTGTTAAAACCAATTTCATCAAATATCCGTCCTATTTTTTGGCACCTGTCGGCCAATCGAATTAAGCATATCGCCCGCGACCCACGGCCATCCTCTACCTGCAGAACTGCGGGCCCAGGATGGCTTTTTGTATTCCTGCTTTGAAGGCGTACGCATGTTCTGCTAATATGGAAGCTATAGTAATTCAGCATTTAAGGATATGTTAGAAGGAAGTGATCATGCGGTGAGTTTTTATGTGCCGGAACGGGTAATCCGGCTGCTGTGCGGCAAGGCAGCTTTTGAACGGGGCTCAGAGGATTATGAAGCTGGAAAGGTCCGGCTGGCCGCCGTAGAGAATAATGAGGGACTGGAATATTCGAAATATCAGGCTACTGTCTACGGACTGGAGCCTTACGATATCACGCTTACCATAGACAGCGACGGAGACGTGAACGGCAAATGCTCCTGTCCCGCGTATTCCCACGGTGGACCGTTTTGCAAGCATATTGCCGCAGTTCTGGTATCTGTCCTCTATGCCGAAGAAGACGTGGATGGACAATCATCTGGAATGGAGCCGGATGAAGACCACAGGAATCCACAAAACGTAGCTGATGACTCAAATGACCGGTTTCTTGTAAGCAGTATGCTGGGGTTGTTCGAGAACAACCGCCAACGCCCGAGCGGCGCTGGAGCTTATGTAGATGTTAGAATCCCGCTGGAGATGGAATTTATCTGCAAACCCTTTGCCTATAACTTTGGCAACCGCATGCTCGGCCTTGAACTGAAAGTGGGCCCCAAACGCCTTTACATTGTCCAGAAAATAAGAGCGTTTCTGGAACGCGTCCACCGCGGCGAACCCTTTGAATTCTCCAAGCATTTCATGTATGACCCTGCCCTGCACTGCTTCAAGAAGGAAGACAATGCCGTGCTGCTGAAGCTGATCGAGATTCTTCTGAATGAACGGATCTACCAGGGCAATGCCGCGCCTTATTCCTCTTATTCAGGAAGTATGGGCGGAGAGCGGGTGCTGGCCATTCCGCCTTTTTTCTGGGAGTCACTTCTGCCTGTTCTAGGGGCATCCTCTTCTGTTCATTGGCAGGCAAGCGACACGGTCACCGCAGGCATTCCCATTGAGAACGGGCTCCCTAAGCTTAGTTTTCAATTTGATGAGGCTGAAGAAAAGGGCTACCGGCTGGACATTACAGGACTGGCACAACTTACGGTCATGGAGGATTACGGGCTTGTGCTGTCTGAAAGCAAGCTGCTGAAGCTGCCGGTGCAGGAATGCATACGTCTGTCTGAACTGAAGAGAATGCTGGCCGAGTCCAGAACCAACGGGATCGTTATCGCTCCAGGACAGATGGAAACTTTTATGGACAAAGTGATTCCCGGCCTCAAGAAGCTGGGGCAGGTTCATATCGCTGCTGCCATTGCTGACCGGATTGTACAGACTCAGCTGCAAGCCAGGCTCTATCTGGACCGGGTGCGGGATCGGCTGCTGGCCGGGCTTGAATTCCAGTACGGAACGATTGTTGTCAATCCGCTGGAGGAGCAGATGCGTGACCGCGGCGATGAAGTCATCCTCATGCGGGATAGTGAAACCGAGCAGCGGATTCTGGATCTGATGGCCCATGAGTCTTTTGCCCGAACGGACAGCGGCTATATTATGAACGACGAGGAAGGGGAATATGACTTCCTGTACCATACGATTCCATTGCTGGAGCCCTTGCTGCAGGTATACGCGACCACCGCCGTCAAGTTGAGGGTGCCTACCGGCACGTACGTCCCCAAGGCCAGCTTAACGTGGAATGAAAAAACCGACTGGCTTGATTTCAAATTCGGTATGGACGGCATTCCCGAATCAGATATAGTACTGGTGCTGAAGTCCCTGCAGGAGAAGCGCAAATATTACCGCCTGCCGGACGGGGCGCTGCTGCCGCTGGAAACCGCCGAGTTCCAGGAAATTATCGCACTCATTAATGAGCTTGGAATGGGGACTGCCGATATCCCTGGCGCAGAATTCTCTCTGCCTTTAATCCAGGGGCTTCATTTGGATGCCGATACCGGCAAAGGAGGTACCGATGCTATCCGCATTGGACGCTCCTTCCGCCGTCTTCTGGCTAACATGCACAGTCCGGAGAATCTTGACTTTCCGCTTCCGGAGACACTGGCTCCGGTGCTGCGGGATTACCAGCAGTATGGCTTCCAGTGGCTGAAGACGCTGGCTCACTACCGTTTCGGGGGCATCCTCGCAGATGATATGGGGCTGGGCAAAACGCTGCAAAGCATCGCTTTCCTGCTCTCAGAGCTGGAAGATATCCGCAAGACCGGGCTGCCTGCGCTTATTGTTGCACCTGCCTCGCTGCTCTACAACTGGCAGAATGAACTGAAGCGCTTCGCTCCGCAGATCCAAGCGGCTATCGCCGACGGGAACCTGACCGAACGGAGCCGGACGCTGCGGAATGCGGCAGGCTGTGATGTTGTAATCACCTCCTATCCGCTGCTGCGCCGTGATGTCGAGCTGTATGTTAAGCATTCTTTCCATACACTCGTTCTGGATGAAGCGCAGGTCATCAAGAACCATGCCACCCAGACGGCACAGGCGGTAAAAGCATTGCAGGCGCGCTACCGCTTCGCCCTCACCGGAACGCCGGTCGAAAATGCGCTGGAGGATCTCTGGTCGATCTACGGCGTCGTGTTTCCCGGATTGTTCCCGGGCAAAAAAGCCTTTCACGATTTGCCCCGGGAGACTGTCGCCAGGCGGATCCGCCCGTTTCTGCTGCGCCGCCTGAAAAGTGATGTACTTAAAGAACTGCCGGAAAAGATCGAGTCCCTTCAGGCCTCCGAGCTGCTGCCGGAACAGAAAAAGCTGTATGTTGCCTATCTCGCCAAGCTGCGGAAGGAAGCGCTCAAGCATCTGGACAGCGATGAGTTCGGCAATGGGTTCGGCAATGGGCGAATCAAGGTGCTTGCCGGACTTACCCGTCTGCGCCAGCTGTGCTGCCACCCTGCACTTTTTGTGGATGGCTATACGGGAGGATCGGGCAAATTCGAGCAACTGCTGGAGATTATCGAGGAATGCCGCAGCTCTGGCAAGCGTATGTTGATTTTCTCGCAATTCACCGAGATGCTTGGGATGATCAGCCGCGAAATGGGCTTGCAGGGGATTTCACATTTCTACCTGGACGGCCATACTCCTGCTTCTAAGAGGGTTGAACTGTGTGGACTTTTTAATGAAGGAGAAAGGGACCTGTTCCTCATCTCGCTCAAAGCCGGGGGGACAGGCCTGAATCTGACCGGAGCAGACACCGTCATCCTCTATGATCTGTGGTGGAATCCCGCTGTCGAGCAGCAGGCCGCAGACCGGGCACACCGGATCGGACAAAAGAAAGTAGTGCAGGTGATCCGGCTGATTGCTCAGGGCACGGTAGAAGATAAAATGTACGAGCTGCAGCAGAAGAAGAAAAATCTGATCGATGAAGTCATCGAGCCGGGTCAGGAAGCCTTATCTTCCCTAACGGAGCAGGATATCCGCGAAATTCTGATGATCTGATCCACATCAGGAACTAATCATCATTTCCTAAATAACAAAGCAGGGACCTCCTCTCGTATACCGCCGGAAGGTCCCTGTTTCTGTTCTCATTTTCTAATTTGATTTCGTATTATGCCTCCTGACTTGTTTTCTCGTGTTCCACTACACGATGTGCTCCGACCAGCTGACCAGACGATTGTTTGCCCCACACGGATATTCCAACAGTCTCCACATCTCCAGAACCGGTTGTAAACACAAACTCGAAGGCATCCAAATCAGCAAAATAATTTCTCGTCACAACTTCATCGGGTCCGATATTAATCACTTCATTTACATACAACGTTCTTGTTGTGCCAAGCACATACCCTTGAATGGTTACAGTGACAGCACCTACTGTATTTCTGCATACCATTTTCACCGTCACCAGCTGTGTGGGTCTAACCCCCAGAACCGCATTGTTCTCCAGGGGTCCAGTTGATAAAATAGCCATCTTGTCCCACTCCTCCTTTCTTGTATTCACCATTCAGTCTATGAAGCTAAGACTCTTGCAGTGTTTGATCCTAGTCGCACAATATATTCATATTCGAGCAAGCGGCTAACCGTGTGGACAGAAGACAGGCTCCATTCACCGATAGCAGCGCAAGAGCATAGAGTGTATAAATAGATTGTTTTATGGAAGAAGGGAGATTCCATGCCCCCTCCTGGAAAGGGGAAAAAGACCGGTGCCAAAAAACAACCGGCTAATCCCAACAAACAAATTCCAAAAGGATTGGAATACACAGTGGCTGTACTGCTGCTGACCGGTAAACTGCGGGTAGATTCTATCCAGATGTATACCGATGCTTCCCTGTTCGTCAGTTTGACGGGAAAGTATAAATCCTTGGGCGATTTAAGCTCCGGCAATGCTAACAATGTTGATAAGCTGCTCAGCTTCCTGGATGATAATAGCAGCTTGACCTTGAACGAAATCATGACCGCCCTGAAGAAAAAAACCGATAACTCCTGAAGCCCGGAAAAATGACGAAAGGGAGGCGCATTGACGGATGGACAGCTTTGACGGAGAGGACTTTGCCGGCGGTATTCTGCTTGTAATCGTAATTGCCCTGCTGATTTACGGCTCGACAGACATTAAAAATCTAACGGGTGCACCCGCTGCGGATTGATCGGTTATTCTCCGGCGCCCTGATGCCTGGTTTGGCCTCACCACAAAATGGCTATTGCTTTCTTCCAAAAATTCGCTATACTGATAAAAATCAATCCACATTCGATGAACGGGAAAGTAGTGATCCAGGACCCTAGTCCCCAGCGAGCCGGGAGAGTGTAAGCCGGTACAGATCCTGTCATGAAGCGCACCCGGGAGATGGACTTCTGAACTGGCAGTAGGAAGCCCCGGCTGAAGGCCGTTAACCTGTGAGGTGGCTGAACCCGGTGTTCGGCAACGAGAGTGGTACCGCGAGCGCTTATGCCCTCGTCTCTTTTAGAGACGGGGCTTTTTTGTGTTTGCCGGACCCCTGGATTTGCAGCTGTAGTGCATTTTTTAAGGAGGGAATCCCATGTTAAGTCAACTGATTAGCAACCATTTGGAACAAAGTGTAAACCAAGTAATCCGTAGTCTCGGGGCAGAATCTGCAGAACCGGTAACCGTTGCCCTGGAGCAGCCTGCGAATGCCGATTTCGGTGATTATTCAAGCAACATTGCCATGCAATTGGCCAAAAAACTGCGCAAAGCTCCCATGACCATCGCCGGACTGATCACGGCAGAGCTTAAGCAAATGAGCATTACCGGAGGATTGTTCGAACGCATCGAGATCGCCGCTCCGGGATTTATAAATATGTACATCAACTGGCAGGAATGGGCGGGCTATTCCTTTGAGCTGCCTACGGGCAGCGGGGAAAAAGTGATTGTCGAGCATACCAGCGTCAATCCGAATAAGTCTATGCATATAGGCCACCTGAGAAACTCCTGTATCGGGGATGCGCTGGTAAGAATTTTACGGAAAACAGGGTACAACGTGGAGGTCCACAACTATGTGGATGATCTGGGCAATCAACTGGCGGATACGGTAGTGGGCTTGCTTCATGTGCCGCTGGCCGGTGAGCATGTCCGTTTCGGGGATTACTGCTGGGATATCTATGCCGCCATCAACAAGGAGTATGCACTGCAGCCGGAGAGAGTCCATAAACGGACGGACATTCTCCATGAACTGGAGGAAGGCCACGGTAATACAGCCTGGCTCGGCCAACTGGTTGCTGAACGGATCGTAAAAGAGCATGTCGCAGAGATGGACAACTTCGGCATCGGGTATGATCTTCTGGTCTGGGAGAGCAGTATTTTAAAGGAGGGCTTCTGGTCATCCGCCTTCAGTCTGCTGAAAGAGACCGCAGTATTCGTCCAAGAAACAGAGGGTAAGCTAGCAGGGTGCTGGATTCTGAAACAACCGGGGGCTGACGGGACGGAGAGCGATTCGGAGGATCATCAAAAGGACAAGGTGCTGGTGCGTTCTAACGGAATTTTGACCTACACTGCCAAGGATATTGCCTATCATCTCTGGAAATTCGGATTGCTGGACAAGGATTTCAGCTATAGCGAATTCAACTCGGGACTGTGGACAACTGGTTTAACTGGAGGTCCTATGGCTTTTGGCAAGGCGGACAGAGTGGTCAATATCATCGACTACCGGCAGGAGTACCCGCAGGCGATGGTGAAGCAGGCACTTGAAGTACTGGGGTATGGGGAGCAAGCAGAGAAGCTGAATCATGTCAGCTACGGTGTAGTTTCACTCAGTCCGGCTTCCGCCGCTGAGCTTGGCATCGATACTTCAGAGGGCAAAAGCTCCTACGCCATGTCCGGCCGCCAAGGGATTGGCGTCAAGGTGAGCGATCTGGTCCAGCTCATGGAGAGCAGCATCGAAGCCGCCCGCTCCGACAAAACCGGCCTCTCCAGCCGGCTCATCGCCACCGCCGCAATCCGTTATTACTTGCTGCGCTTCAATCTGGGCACGGAGATTGTGTTCGATTTCAAGCAGGCCACAGAGATTTCCGGTAATACCGGGGTCTACCTGATGTACACCTTCGCGCGGGCGGGCCGTGTGCTCAGCAAAGCAGATTCCCCCGCGGAACAGGAAGCGGTTCCCCAGTTCCCGGCACAGCTGGAGAAAGCTGAGCTAGCGTTGCTTAGACAGCTCAGCACCTGGGAGGACACTCTTTATACGGCGAGCCGCGAGCTGACGCCTGGTAGTATTTGCAACTACGCTCATACCCTGGCCTCGCTGTTCAACAACTTTTATTCTAACTGTCCGATCCTTAAGGGAGAGGATACCTCCATCCGATTCCGGATCTGGCTGACTCTGCGCTTCCAGAACACCCTCGGCGAAGTCTTGGATGTACTCGGACTGCCGAAACCCGACCGGATGTAATAAGAACGGGCTGATTGCGAAGAGAATGCTCTCGATGCTGATGCTTCAACGAACCATCCGGGCTTCTCATCCCCCGGACGCACAAACAGCCTTCCCGAAGGAAGGCTGTCCAGTGACGTCCCGGAAGGGATACAGCCCATTCGGGCTGATTGCGAAGAGAATGCTCTCGATGCTTATGCTCCAACGAACCATCCGGGCTTCTCATCCCCCGGACGCACAAACAGCCTCCCCGAGGGAAGGCTGTCCAGTGACGTCCCGGAAGGGATTCGAACCCCTGACCGTGCGCTTAGAAGGCGCATGCTCTATCCAGCTGAGCTACCGGGACACATGTGAAAATGCAAAGCTTATAAGACATATGTATTAACGCAACGTTATCTATTATACCTTATTCAGCAAATTTTTCAAGAGGCCGTTTAAAAGTTTGCCACTCCTTCTCTTCTTACCGGCATTTCTGCCCCCGGAGCGAATATAGAGGAAGTCTATCTGCTTCATCCTCAAAACACCGCTGCCGGGGCAGGTTCAGCGGCATGAATTCCGCTGCCGCTGCTCTTTAGCCTACTCTTTAGGACAGCTTATGGAAATGTGCCTCCAGCTGTTTTTTCAGATCTCCAAAAATGAGCAGCTCCTGCTGAAACTTCGACCGTTCATCCTCCGGAGTCATAATGGTGCTGCCGGTGAAACCGCTGAACGTTACGTCCTGAAATGCATCATGCAAATTGTTATCAAACCAGTCGGTTGCGGTATCGGCATCATTCGTCAGAATGCGTACAATTTCATAGCCTTCCTCGCGCTGGTCTTCCACAATGTACACCAAAAGGGCAGAATCGCCCACAGCCCCCGGCAATACGCCAACCTCTGCACATGGTGCGCCGTCGTATTCGGTCATTCTGCGGATTTTGGCGTCTTTAATATAATACACTGGTCATCATCCCTCCTGGCAAATTTTCCTCTTCTCTAGTGTTCGGATAAGGACATACATTTTATGCCTTCCTTCGGCATATATCTGTATTACTTGGCAAAAAAGAAACAAGTGGAAACGGCTCCGCCGACCCAAAGAAGCCTATACTTCCGAAGGAGCGATACTTTGTATCGCATTGAGGAAGCCGTTTCAGCGAGAAATATAAGGATCATTTATTGCGTAAAGCATATAAATTCTTATATTTGGACAACAATCGCACAAAAGAGAGGATGAAACATCATGTGCGGAATAACCGGATTTATCCAGTGGCGCGGCGACCTCACACAGCACTCGCAACTGCTCGTAAAAATGACTGAAACCCTGGAGAACCGCGGACCGGATGCAGCCGGAACCTGGATCTCTGGCCCATGCGCTTTCGGACACCGGAGACTTAGTGTGATCGATCCCGAGAATGGCGCCCAGCCGATGATCGCCCGCCATGACGACAAGGTGTACGCGATTGTGTATAACGGCGAATTATATAATGCCCCTGAGCTCAAAATCGAACTCAAGCAGCGCGGGCATCATTTTCTCACGGAATGTGATACAGAGGTTCTGCTCCAAGCCTATATCGAGTGGGGACCGGACTGCACAGAGAAGCTGAATGGTATTTTTGCTTTTGCCGTGTGGGACAGTTTGCGCGATCAGTTGTTTTTGGCACGCGACCGTCTGGGGGTAAAGCCGCTGTTCTACAGTCAGGTCGACGATGTGTTTGTCTTTGGCTCTGAGCCCAAAGCGCTGCTGCAGCATCCGAAAGTGAAGCCCAATGTCGGACCGGAGGGGCTTGCGGAAATTTTCATCATCGGACCGGCCCGTACACCGGGACAGGGGATATATAAAGATATATTCGAGCTTCGTCCAGGTCATGCCATGATTTATAGCCGGAATGGAATCCGCAAATATGCCTATTGGGAGCTTACCAGCTACGAACACACTGACAATGTGGATGAAACGGCGGCCAGGGTCCGCGAGCTGCTGCAGGATACTTTGGAGCGCCAGCTGGTTTCCGATGTTCCGGTCTGTTCCCTGCTCTCCGGAGGGCTGGATTCAAGCGCGCTGACCGCACTCGCCGTAGACTATTACAACCGGACCGGCCAGGGCCAGGTAGATACCTATTCCGTAGATTATGTCGATAATGACAAGCATTTCAAAAGCCACACCTTCCAGCCCGGTGCAGACGGCCCCTGGATTAAGCGGATGGTCGATGAACTGAAGACGAATCACCACTATGTGGCGTTTGATACCCCCGAGCTGGTGGCAGCGCTGGATAACGCCCTCTATTCGCGGGATTTGCCAGGGATGACCGATGTGGATTCTTCCCTTTATTTATTTTGCCAGGAGATCAAAAAGAATGCGACCGTCGCCATTTCCGGCGAAGCAGCCGATGAGATCTTTGGCGGTTACCCGTGGTTCCACCGTGAAGAAATGCTGTCTTCAGGCACTTTCCCTTGGGCGGTCGCACCAAAAATGCGTTCAGAGCTCCTGTCACAGGAGATCCGTGAATGGATACGTCCGCTGGAATATCTGGGTGACAGATACAGCGACGCGGTAGCAGAGGTGCCAAAACTTGACGGCGAGACCGGCAAACAGGCGCAAATGCGCGTGATGTCCTACCTCAACATTACCCGCTTCATGCCTACCCTGCTGGATCGCAAGGACCGGATGAGCATGGGCGTAGGCCTGGAGGTCCGCGTGCCTTATTGCGATCACCGTCTCGTGCAATATGTATTCAACATTCCCTGGGAGATCAAGACTGTAGGCAACCGGGAAAAAGGCATTCTCCGCAAAGCCTTGGAAGGCATTCTCCCGGACGATGTGCTCTACCGTAAAAAAAGCCCATACCCCAAAACACATAATCCGGCTTACTTAAATGCTGTCCGGACGCAGATGCTGAACATTCTGGATGACTCTTCCTCCCCTATTCTTCCATTAATAGACGCCGCCAAAATCCGTGAAATCGCCGCATCACCGGAATCTTCCAGCAATCTTCCCTGGTTCGGCCAATTGATGTCTGGTCCGCAGCTGTTTGCTTATCTATCCCAAGTCAATCTCTGGCTGCGCAAGTATAACGTTTCGATCGGGTAAAACATCTGCCGGGTTAGCATTCACGCAGATCTATCGCTCTGCAGGTCTGCCCCTAGCCTACGGGGCAGCGGCCATTCTAGCTCATACCCTGATTACCGGCAGTGCGCCGGATATGCGCCAGTTCGGCTTAACCTCTGATCTGCCGCCGCAGTTTGGTGGCTGGATGACCGCACTCGTGTGGATGCTTACCTTGATTACCGCCAGCACAGTAAAGGGCGGAATTGCCCTGCCCGAAAGGCAGCTGTTCTGCCGCGTTCACCTAACCGTAGCCTGTGCGCTCCCGCTCAGTCTATTAAGCGGCAGAGCCTGGTGCTGCCTGCATCATTTCCGGCAGAGCTGCCGCTAATCCATCCTCTTAAGCCAAAGAGCAAGTCCCACGAAGGAGACTTGCTCTTTGGCTTTCAATATTGTACCCAATGCCTTTTATGTGCTTAAAAGTTGAAATTATCCGGGTCCGGACCGAAGCGGTGATTCTGATTCAGATCTTCAATCGCTTTGACATCCTCATCGCTGAGGGTGAAATCGAAGAATCCCGCATTCTCCACGATGCGCTCGGCATGTACGGATTTTGGAATCGTGACGACACCTTGCTGCAGATCCCAACGGAGCACAATCTGCGCTACGGTCTTGTTGTATCTACCGGCTAGTTCTTTCAACAGCGGCAAATCCAGATTCCCCTGCATGAGCGGGCTCCAGGCTTCTACCTGAATATCATGCGACTTCGCATACTTCAGCAGCTCGCGCTGGGTCAGAAGCGGATGGAATTCCACCTGATCCACCGCAGGCACCACTCCCGTATCGTCGATGATATCCTGCAGATGATGCGGCTGGAAGTTGCTCACGCCAATGGATTTGACAAGCCCCTCCTTTTGCAGATGCACCAGAGCTTTCCAGGAATCGCGGTACTTACCGGCCACAGGCCAATGGATCAGGTACAGATCCACAACATCCAGGCCAAGCTTCTTGCGGCTGACCTCAAAAGCCTTCAGTGTCGACTCATACCCCTGGTCACCGTTCCACAGCTTGGTCGTAATAAACAGCTCATCCCTGTCCGCTCCACATTCACGGATGGCTTGCCCGACACCCTCTTCATTCTTGTATCCGGCAGCCGTATCGATACTTCGATAACCGGTCTCCACCGCCGACTTCACCGCCTGAATCACTTCTTCCCCGTTCTTGGTCTGCCATACTCCAAGCCCCAGCCAAGGCATGGTTGCCCCGTCATTTAACGTAGGCCCCCCGGAAAAGGGTCCGTTTGCTTCTGTCATGATTAGCCCTCCAGTCGTAATGGTATTAAGCGGAAACGGCCCGCCATCCTATCCTCGGCTAGTGTCCGTCTCAGCGAGAAATATAAGGATAATGTAAACCGCTGCATTTCAGCGTGCTTATCCCTGAACAAACTTCCTTTAACCTTATAATCGGCATAGTAATCAGCCATTATCAAAATCAGTATAGCAGTTCATGCCTTAGATACAAAAAATGGAGTGCAGCTGCAAACACAGCCACACTCCATTTGCCGTTCATTTTATTTCCCGATCAGCTTGAAATCATCGAAATGGAACTCGGGAGAGACGATGCAGGAGACCAGCACCGGCTCTTCGCCGAGCGGCCGGGCGGCCTGCCATACGCCTGGCGGAATAACTACCTGCGGCTGCTGGCCGGCTGCAATGTCAAGGCCCAGAACGACCTCAGTCACATTCTCCGGCTTGTCACCGCTCCCTCCCAGACTCAGAACTATCGGGCTGCCGGAATGCCACAGCCAGATTTCAGACGAGAGCACCGTGTGCCATTCTGAGGCTTCGTCCGCATGCAGCAGAAAATAAATGGAAGAGGCCGATGCCCTTGGCCCGGAGTAGCTCTCACCCAGGGTGTCCTGCGGAATTTCAAAAGGGGCATTCCATAGTCTTTTATACCAGCCGCCTTCCACGTGAGGCTGCAGCCCCAGCGCTTCCACCAGTGGCGAAATTTCTTTTTGCGTCACCATATTCTCTCCTTAAAGTTTTGCCAAGCAAAACTGGCTTCGTAAGCACACACCTTAAGTTTTGCCCAGCAAAACTGACTTCGTAAGCATGCGCTTCGTTTTGCTTTTACTTTAACGGAATGTGACGCAATTGTAAAATATCCCTCTTACTTGCTCTCCTTGCTCGCCTTGAACACCTCAGCCATAGCGCCGAGCGTGCCCAGCGTATCCACAGCACTGGTAGGCAGGAACACCTTGTTAGCCGCTCCCTTGGAAATTTCGGTCAATGCCTCAAAAGATTGATATGCGAGCACCCGTTCATCGAGTCCAGCGCTGCTGATCAGCTGAATACGGGCCTTCTCGGCCTCGGCTACCGCTTGAATCGCTTTGGCCTGACCAAGTGCTTCCAGCTCCTGTGCCTGGCCTAAGCCCTCAGCCTGACGGATACGCGCTTCCTTATCGCCTTCTGCCTTCAGGATCTTACTCTGCTTATCACCTTCGGCACGCAGGATCATATCCTGCTTAGCGGCTTCGGCCTCCAGCACAATCGCACGTTTGCTTCGCTCCGCCTTCATCTGCTTATCCATCGCTTCCTGGATATCGAGCGGAGGCTTAATATCAATAACCTCTACGCGTTCAATCCGCACGCCCCATTTCTCCGTAGCCTCATCCAGCGCAAGGCGGATATCCGAAGAAATTTTTTCCCGGCCGGATAAGGTTTCATCCAGCTCCAGCTTACCGATGATCTGCCGCATGGTGGCTGTGGAAATGTTGCGCACCCCGTATACATAATCAGAAATGCCATAGGTTGCCTCTTCCGGGCCTACCACCTGATAGAAAATAATTGTATCGATCTGTACCTGTACATTATCCTTGGTAATCACGGTCTGCGGCGGCACATTGGCCTGTTGAATCCGCAAATCATGATACGTCCGTACCTGATCGATAATCGGAATAAGGATATTCAGCCCCGGTGTAAGCAGCCGGTGGAATTTACCGAGACGCTCTACAACCCCTACACGCTGCTGCGGTACGATTTTGATGGTCAGCGCGATAAATACGACAACAACAAAAATAATAATCCCAATAATAGCCCATTGCATTAGTACATATCCCCCCATTTTACTACTTCAATAATTGTGGAGCTTCTTCCGACTACTTTGACCACTTCATCCTTGCCCAGCGCCTCTATTGAGGTTGCGCTCCAGGTGTCTCCGCCTACCTTAACCTGACCGAATTGCCCCGGCTCAATCGGTTCTACAACGAGCCCCTGCCTGCCGACAATTTCAGTCCCTGTATCCTTGAACCCCCGCGAATTGCGGAATCTCGCTACCAGCGGCTTGGAGCAAATCGTCAGCCCCAGCGCAACGATCGAGCCTGCCAAGACCTGCAGCAATACCGCGTCAGGCAGCATAAGGGAAACAAGACAAGCTGCAAGAGCACCAATGCTTAACCAGAGCAGGTAAAACGTAAGCGTCATCATTTCAACGACAAACAGGACACCGGCTGCAATTAACCAAAATACCCAGACCACCATCGGTGAACCCACCACCTTCCGCTATATACTACTATAACGAAATAAACCGTATGACGTTGCATAAATTTTATTAGCCCGGACACAGGCATTACATATCAATATATTACAGCGCGTGGAACTTATGAGCGGCTATTTCTTTTCTTGTACAAAAATCCGTATGTATGGTTCGATCGCCAAGTGATCCGCTGGAAATTCCAACTGAACAAAAAGCTTGCAGAGTCGGCTCAGCCTTCTCTGCAAGCTTTTTGCTGTTGAAGATAAGCTGTTAATTCAACAGCCAGAGAGCAGGCGTCAAAACCGGCTCCCAGCCTGGCAGCGAGGTATGGGCCTGGCGGCAGGTGTACACATTACCACCATAGCTCACTTTATCGCCCACTTTGTAGGCGACTCCTGCTGCCCAGGCGGTTACTCCTGGAGTCGCTGTTGGAGTTGGGGTAACCGTAGCAGTAGGCGTTGGCGTAGCGGTTGGTGTCACTGTAGCAGTAGGCGTTGGCGTAGCGGTTGGTTTCACTGTAGCGGTCGGGGTTGGTGTCGGTGTCGGCACCACTCCGCCGCCCAGATCGGTACTCAGCTTGTTCTGCAATGTTTTGTTGCGGTCGCCGCTGGTCTCCCAGAACATCGCTCCTGCCAGGCCTTTGGTTTTGATATAGCTCGTTTTATAACTGAAGGATTCCACGTCATCATAGCTGATGAATGTTTGTGCAGACGGATTATAGAGATAGGGCACTTTTGAGGTGTTGTTCCAATAGCGGGTATAGCCGTTTTTGTTAATATAATTGGCTTCGAGATCGTAGAAGTCATAGCTCCCCTTTTCCCATGTGCCTGTGGACGAAATACCGGCTGACACCTGATATTGCCCGTTTCCTGTACTCGGCGCACCGCCCCAGCCGCGTCCATAGAACGGCATGCCCAGAACGAGCTTATTCGCCGGGACTCCGCTTGCGAGATAGCTTGTGACGGCTTTGTCTATATTATAGTTCGCCGGCTCAGTCAGACCTGTTGAGGCTGCCGCCGGATCGTAGTAGAGCGGAGCATTGTGCCCTGTAGTCGTATTCCAGCTGCCGTTGAAGTCATAGGTCATAATGTTGATCCAATCGACAACGGCAGCAATGCCGCTAAGGTTATTGTTCTGAATGTATGCCGGGCCTGCGCCGGAGGCAATGGTCAGCAGGTAGGTTCTACCGTCGGCAGTTCCGGCGGCATTCAGCTTTTCACGGATTTTCTGCAGCAGCAGCACGTAATTCTGCTTATCCTCCGGGCGGTAACTGTTGCCTGCAAGACCGCTGCTAACCGGATATTCCCAATCCAGATCGACACCGTCCATTTGATACTTGCGAATGAAATCGACTGCAGAATTCGCAAATACTTCACGGGTCGCCGCTGTAGCGGCAACATCGGAGAACCGGTTCGACCAAGTCCAGCCACCGACGGAGATCACTGTCTTGAGGTTCGGATTCTTCGCTTTCAGTTTCCAGAGCTGCTTCAGATTCCCTTTAATCGGATCATCCCATTTGTCATCTCCGAAACTTTTCTGGGCATCGATCCAGGGATCACCCAGCACAATCGTGCCATTCGGGACGCTGATCGGCTGGCCTTGTTCATTCTGGCAGGTCCAGGTGACCGGATTCGGTCCGGCCGGGTCGGGATTGCCGTGAATCCCGTTCCAGCAAATATCGGCAAAAGCATAGTTGATCACATTCATCTTACTGGGATCAATATCTGTAACGTTGTAAGCCCGTCCGTAGGCAGCCCACGAAGCATAATAACCGACGAGCTTGTAGCCCGCAGCCGCATTTGCAGTTTTGACATGGGTACCTATCGTTGAAAAGAGTGCAATCACAAGAGCAACAGCCATCCCAAGCGCAAAGGTTTTACGAAATCTGCTGTTTGCCAACCTCATTTTCATTTACCTCCCTAGGTTCTATGCATAGCTTGTAATCCTGTTTCACAGACAAGGCTCCTTGTGTCACCTCCAGATTGGAATGTACCTTCATCCATTGTCTCTATTAGATTCACGAGATCCGGATACTAGATGAGTACACAAAAAAAGCGCACGAAAAATGATCATCTGTGCTCTTAATCTTGTAATGCTCTCATAGCCTGCAATTTCGGTAACGTTGTCTGGTGTGCGAAGCTGGTCTTGTGCTTGAGAAGTTTGTTCTATGCGTTGTTGTCGGGCAATACCTGCCTACAAAACGATTGAGAGGGATGTTGTACATAGAATAAGAGGATTCTTAACAAAGGAAAGGATGAAGGTAATTCTTATTTTCATACAAAGCACCGGATTAAGCTAGGGAGAAATTTCCATACTTAGGGGATAATATCATCTAGTTTCCATTTATCACTGCATAAAAAAAGTCTGCCGCAGCTCTCGCGGACAGACTTTCTGAAGGGGACAGGCGAGGCATAAAAAGCTGGGATAGAGCAAGATGCCCGCCTGTTTTTTCTTTTGTTATTGGCCTTGAAGTTCCTGCTGCGCCGCAAGCTTCCCAGTTAATAACCGCAATGCCTTGCCCCGGTGGCTGATGGCCTGCTTTTCTTCCAGCGTCAGTTCGGCCATGGTTTTTTCGTACTCTGCCAGGTAAAAGAGGGGATCATAGCCGAAGCCGCCGGCCCCCGCCTGCTCGGAGGTAATCCAGCCCTCCACAGTTCCCTCAGCGGTCAATTCTTTGCCCGTAGAAGGATCGTACAGGGATAAGGCGCAGACGAAGCGGGCCGTACTAAGCAGCGGCTGTCCGGTGTCCTCGCCCTGTTTCAGCTTCTCCAGCTCGTTCAGCAGCTTCAGATTATTCTCAGGATCACTTGCACCTTCACCTGCATAACGGGCCGAGTAGACCCCCGGTCTTCCCTCCAAGGCATCCACACACAGACCGGAGTCATCTGCCAGAACAGGGAGGCCGAGGGCATCCCCGACGGCTTGGGACTTCTTCAGCGCATTCTCGGCAAAAGTCGCCCCATCCTCCACCACATCGGGCAAATCCGGGTAATCGAACATGCTTTTAACGGTTAGGCCGAGCGGAGCAAATGCATGCTGAAACTCCCGCACCTTGCCCTTATTCTTCGTCGCGACAATCAGAATACCGCCCCCGGAATCCATTGCTATACCTCTTGTCCAGGCTGGCCTGTGGGGATCTTGAGCGCGATCGCTCCGAGCACTTCCTTTTGTACGGCAATCAGTTCGTAGATCCCTTTCTCACCCAGACCCAGCAGTTGATCCAGCTCCTGACGGGTAAAAGGACGCTCTTCTCCGGTACCCTGGACTTCTACAAACGCCCCGCCTCCGGTCATGACCACGTTCATATCGACTTTCGCTTTGGAATCCTCTTCATAATTCAGATCAAGCAGAGTCTCGTCGCCGACAACCCCGACACTAATCGCTGCAAGATAGTCCGTAATTGGAAATACGCTCAGTTTATGCTGATGCGCAATTTTGTTAATCGCAAAGGCCATAGCTACAAAAGCCCCTGTAATCGAAGCTGTCCGTGTTCCGCCATCCGCCTGAATAACATCGCAATCCAGTGTAATGCTGCGCTCGCCAAGAGCGTGCAGGTTCACTACGGAACGCAGTGCCCGCCCGATCAGACGCTGAATTTCCATCGTGCGTCCGGTCAGTTTGCCGCGTGCCGCTTCACGCTGGTTGCGCGTCTGCGTGGCACGGGGAAGCATGGAGTATTCAGCGGTTACCCAGCCTTTACCCTGTCCTTTCAGGAATGGAGGAACCTTCTCGTCCACCGTGGCTGTACAAATGACCTTGGTGTCCCCCATTTCAATGATCACGGAACCTTCCGCGTATTTATTGGTTTGAGTGGTTATTGTCAGCGGCCTAAGCTGATCTGCATTGCGCCCGTTTGATCTCATCTTTTCTGCCTCCTACATCTCTAGCTCTAAGTTTGTTGTGTGGCCTCAGCGTCCGCCCTCTTACATTCTACGCAGAAAGGGATGCCGTCCCCATAAAGATCAGGACGGCATCGCCTTGAAATTTCATCTATAAGATTCGGAAAGCTAAGCACAAATACCTGCAACGCTTACGGCAAACAGCCGGTTCAGAGTTCGCTGACTCCAAGTAGCAGCGTAGCAAGCTTTATTCTACCAAAGAGCAGGCACAAAAGCATCTTTTGACCTTACTTTCGATTTTACAGCGGTAGCACATTCACATATTCCGGGGCCGATACCGGCTGCCCGTAGTCAACGTTATTGGTGCCGGTTACTGTTTTTTGCCCGTTCATGCGGATTTGCACCAGCGCATCGTCGGAGTTCTGTGCAACCGTAAGTACAACGGATTCAAGCATTTCCGCCGGTACTCCCTTGCCGTCCGCGAACATATCATCATTCAGAGAAACAGTGACCACCCCGTTCTGTCCCGCTTCCACCGAATCCAGCACCGTTTCCTGAGTCATTACCGTCTCCAGTCCTTTCTGTGTTTCCGGACCGGCAATCAGTTCATTCAGCGCTGCCTTCAGGGTATCCTGCCCTGCGGGTACAAAGCGGGTAACCGGTACATAATATTGATAACTGCCGTCCGAAGCTGCTGCTGAAAAATATACCGTGACCGCGCTGGAATTCATCAGCAGCGGTCCGTTTTTGGGGAGGTTAATTCCGAGGGTGCGGGTTAACGGGCGGTCCAGCGGCGTGCCCTGCAGCGGCATCTCCGTAAGTTTTTTCCCGTCTACCCACAACTGCACGCCCTGAATTCCGTCCTGTCCGGTCAGCGTCCAGGTGACCGCTTCAAGTATTTTGCGTTCATCTGCCGGTTCGTAATCATTAAACTTGGAGTTGAACTCAACCACGGCCAGCTTAGCCTTGTCTACGGTGATGTTCTTCACTTCCGTTCCGGCAGGCAGCACACCCTTGAAGCCCTCGGGTAGTGCAGAGGCATAGTTTCCTTTGCGGACCAGTGCGGTCAGGGAGTCCTTCAGCATAGCGGTATCGTCGCCTTCCGGCAGGCTTAGAGATACCGGGGCTAACAGGCCATTTCCATCCTCCAGGAAGACGGTTGTCCGCTCTCCGGCTGCAGCAGCAGACGAAGTATCCGTACTCACTCCAGCGGAAAGGTCAGCTCCATCCAGTGCTGCGGGCCCGAGCAAACCGGTTTTCAATGCCCCGTCACCGCTGACTTGCAGCATTTGCGCTTCGACCTCACCAGGCGGAGGATCCACTGATGCCGATTCCGATCCGAACATACTGCAGCCGGACAAGGTTAACGGAACCGCGAGCAGGCAAGCTGCGGAGAGCCCGCGGATGTGTTTCATATGCTTCATGAATGATTACCCCTTTCAACGCTTGAGATCAGTTGTACTGCTATGTATACGAGCCCTCTGCTCAAAAAATAACAACAGCTTATCCTAAATTCCCGGAATCTGGACAATTGCAGCACAGGCAGGTTACAATTTTCTAAGCTATCCAAACTAAGACACATTTACGGGGTGACTGATCATGGCTGATGCTAATGCAAAAATACCTTACAGTCTAAACAGCAAAAAGGTCGCGGAAGCAACCAGGTTCTGGCTGCATAAACGCGGAGTAACCTTGGAAGAAATCGCCGAGCTGGTAATGCTGCTGCAGAAGAAATATTATCCGAACCTTACAATGGAAGAGTGTGTCCATAACGTAGAGATGGTGCTGAGCAAACGCGAGGTACAGAACGCCGTTCTGACAGGTATCCAGCTGGATGTGCTGGCAGAAGAGGGCAAGCTGCTCTCCCCTCTGCAGGACATGATAGAAAATGATGAGAGCTTGTACGGCGTCGATGAAATTCTGGCTTTTTCCATAGTGAACGTATACGGGAGCATCGGCTTCACCAATTACGGCTATGTGGACAAGCTGAAACCAGGGGTTCTCGAACGGCTGAACGACAAAACTACCGGCCAAATCCATACCTATCTGGACGACATTGTAGGAGCGGTGGCTGCTGCCGCCAGCTCGCGTATCGCGCACCGGAAACAGGCCGAACGTGAGCAGGAGCTTGGTCATCCGCATGCGCCCGAGGATCTTGAGGAAGCCTCACGGAAGGCAGCGCCGGAGAAAGAAAAAACACAGCCGGAATAGCGGTCAACGTGTTAATTGGTATACCAACTTCGGACAGCCCCCCTAGAACTGGTCTGCTCCGGATAATAGATGGTAAGGAAGGTGAGCACAGGATGACCTATCCCTTTGTGATCAGCCCCATGCTGGTACAGGATTTTGAGAGTGAAGATGAGCTCATTGAGCGCTGCAAGGAATGGAACCTATTATCCACCACAGCAACCCGGGTCAAAACCTATCTGTACAAGCGGCAAGGGCTTACTTTGCCCTGTGAGATTGTAGGATATGTTGATCCTCAGACCGTTGTGATACAGTTCGAGAACAAGCAGCAGCACTGCATTCATCCTGCTTATCTAAAAGAAATGCAGACTGCCGCCTTCGGTTCAAGAGCAGGCACTGTTTCCGAAGCGGCGAAGACGGAGGAATCAGGGAATGATCCTGAAGAAGCTGTGGCGGAAGAGGGGGCAGCAGATGTTGTAGATTCAGCAGCCGGCCCGGAAGATAGCGGAGACGAAGAGGCCACACCATCAATGGCTGTTAGCTCAAGGGCTGAAGAAGCTGTAGCCATTGTAGCCGGCGAACCGCCGGAAGCTCCAAAGAAGAAACCGGCCAAATCCCCAAAGAAGGCGGCCGTAGTTCTGCCTGAAGAGAAGCTGCAGATGACGGCTGTCGTCAAAGAGTTCACAACCGTGCCCAATCATTTCTCCGATAACGATGACGAGGTTATCATCTATGAGGGAGTGGCTGTGGAGGGCCACGACCTGGCTATCGATGAAATCTGGTCCAGCCACAGCGCAACGTTAAAAAAACTGGAATTGGCTGTTGGCGATACCGTGTCCTTTGAAGCAAAGGTCGTGGCCAAGAAGCTCACTCAGCATCCTGTGAAGTACAAAATCAACAACCCGTCCAAGATGAAAAAGGTAGAATAATCGTTACGGTTCAGTACAAATTGACTGTTCGGGCGGTCCAACAACGGCATTCCTGCCGTTGCTTCTGAGCAAACCAGCCCAGGGTGCTTCAACAACGGCATTCCTGCCGTTGTTCCTCAAAAAGGCCAGGCCGCGTATGCATGGGGTTCCCCCTGTGTCATACGTGGCCTGGCCTTTATAATGTTGCTGCTGGTTTACACGCAGCTTACTCCACTGCCGCGAACGTGGTCACTCCGCCGCTCTCCGGCCGGATGACCTCCGCCCGCTCCCGGCGCACCAGCTCGGCCAGATGGGCCAATGCCTCGCTCATGGCGAACCGCATCTGGTGTGCGTTCGACACGCGGCTGCGGAACAGCGCTTCGCATACCGCGAAGCCGCTGAGCGGGCCACCCTCAAGCAGAGCGGCAGTCGTATCCAGCCGCTCCTCATGATGGCGCAGCAGGCTGTCCGCCCGCTCCGTGAAACCCGCGAACGGTTTCCGGTGGCCCGGAAACGCCTGAGTTACCCGGAGACTACGCAGCTCGCGCAGCCCCTCCATGAAGGTCAGCAGCGGCTGCGGATCGCTGCCCGGCTGCAGGCTGACATTGGGCGAAATCTGCGGCAGCACAGCATCGCCGCACAGAACTTGCCCGCTGCCGCCATGATAAAAGGACACGTGCCCCGGTGCATGTCCACCGGTCAAGATCGGCTGCCACTTGCGGTTCCCCATGTGGAACGGCTCCATGGTATTGAGATAGGTCACCTCTGGCTGAGGGGTGACCTGGGGCAGGAAGCGTTCCAAATGCTCCCGGATTCCCTGTATCCACTCCTCAGGCATGCCGTTGCTGAGGAAAAATTGCGGCAGCGCTTCATTCAGAGTAGCCGCCTCTCCCCAGGTCAGCCGGGCTTCGGCATGGGCCCGTCCCGACATCCAGACCTTACCTCCACTGCGGGACTGCAGCCATCCTGCAAGACCGTAATGGTCCGGATGATGATGCGTGACCACAATATCCCGAATCTCACCCCATGAATAGCCCAGCTCCTTCAACACATTCTCCCAGGCAAGCTCCGCTTGGGGCGTATGCGGACCAGGGTCGATAACCGTAAGCTGTCGGTTCCGATCAGGGAGAATATAGCTGTTCACCTGACGCAGCGGCAGGTCCATCGGAACCGAGACCTGAATAATACCGCCTTCCCATGAGTTCATACCAACCTTTTGCATGCTATCGCTGCCGCCTTCCCCTGGGATCAGGTCTATCTTCCTCACGCTATCGTCACCGCCTTCCCCTGAGGTTAGTTCTGTCTTCCTCATGATCCCTTCACCGGACGTACACCCGTAAAAATCATCCGCCCGGAGCTCTCCGCCACATACTCCTCTTCCTCATAGCTGCCGTGGACCGCCTCCAGTTGAAGGCCTGCGGCTGCAATCATCTCGCGGAATTGATCCAGCGGATACAGCTTGACGCGCTCATGGTACTTACGTGAAGCCCCACAGGACTTCGAGGTCAGGATGATATCCTTCTTGACATAACCATCCTCAATCCGCCGCGACTCATCAATCAGAGTATCCCCATCCTCACGGACGGAGTGCGGAACCAGATGGCGGATGACATGAGCCGGATTCAGAAAATCCACTATGAATTTGCCGCCCGGTACAAGCATGCGGCGGATTTCCCGCAGCACCTTCACCTGCTCCTCATCCTCTTCAAAGTAGCCAAAGGAAGTAAACAAATTCACCACAGCCTCAAAGCCGCCCTCAAGCGGCAGCTGACGCATATCTGAACGTATCCAGGTCACGGCTTCGGCTCCGGCCTGTGCCCGCGCTTCACGCAGGAGCGCCTCAGACAGGTCCACACCGGTAACCTCATATCCCGCTTCCGCGAGCGCCAGAGAATGGCGTCCCATGCCGCAGCACAGATCAAGCACCCTGGCCCCCTGAGGCAGCTCCAGCCATCCGATCATCCGCTCCACCTCACGCCGCGCCCCGCCAAAATCCCGGTGTCTGTATACAGTTAAGTAATCCTCACCAAAACTCTCCTCATACCACTCACCCATGTTCCTTCTCCTCCCGCAGCAGCACCTGCACAAACCTCTCTATGTATGCTACGCGTGTATTCGAACCAAGCTCTCCCGATTCCAATGGCGATGTCCCTTATTTTTCTCAGAATAACGGGTTTGAACATATCACCTAATGTAACGCAATTGTACCGTCTTTTATAGCTAAACTCAAAAAAGAGTCGCCATTTCGCCATACTTCCCGCGTCATGGCAACTCTTTAGACCACTCTAGTTCTGTCGCTGCAGATATACTCTTGCTTCATAAGGACGAAGCTTCAGATTTCTCAGGTCTTCCTCATTAATTGGCGTGTAATTAGAGATCAGCAGCTCCAGCTTCTGTGACTGAAATTCCTCCGGCAGCTCAAACACCGGCTCCCGCTCAAAGAAATTCAGCACCACCAGCAGCCGCTGATCCTCAAGTGTGCGGGTGTACGCATAAATTTCCGGGTGCTCTCCCAGTAGCAGGGCGTATTCACCGTAGACAATGACCTGATGTTTTTTTCTCAGCTGGATCAGCTTCTTGTAATAATGATAGATCGAGTCAGGGTCTTTGACCGCACTGGCTGCATTAATCTCCCGGGAATTGGAGTTCAACCGGATCCACGGTACGCCTTCCGTAAATCCACCGTCCTCTCCATCGTTCCATTGCATCGGCGTGCGGGCGTTGTCCCGGCTTTTTTTATGAATTGCGGCCATGATATCAGCTTCGGGAACGCCATTCGTGCGCTTTTCCTCATAATAATTCAGTGTTTCTACATCCCGGTAATCATCAATCGAATCAAAGCCCGCATTGGTCATCCCGATCTCCTCACCCTGGTAGATATAAGGGGTTCCCTCCAGCATATGAATAAAGGTAGCCAGCATTTTGGCTGAGGGGATGCGGTAATACATATCGTTGCCGAACCGGGATACCGAACGCGGCTGGTCATGGTTGCACAAATAGTTGGCGTTCCAGCCACTATTATGCAGGACCGTCTGCCAGTTACTGATGATCTTCTTGAGTTCCAAGAGACTCCAGGGGACCGTATCCCACTTTCCTCCGCCCGGAGCCGCGCAGTCCAGATTCATATGCTCGAATTGAAAGGTCATGTTCAGCTCGCGGCGTCCGTCACCGACATAATCCAGTGCCTGCTCCGGGCCAAGCCCCGAAGTTTCGCCAACCGTCATAATATCGTAAAAGTAGAGCACCTGCTCGTTCAGATTGCGCAGCAGCGTGTGCACATGCTCCAGATTGGAGAACATGTCATACGCCCGCACAGTCGTCGTACCCTTAGGATTCAAGGCGTCGGGATACCCGTCCTTCTTCACAATATGGGCGATTGCGTCAAAACGGAAGCCGTCGATTCCTTTCTTCAGCCACCACTGCACCATTTCATGCAGCTTGTCGATCACGGCGGGATTCTCCCAGTTCAGATCCGGCTGAAATTTGGAATACAGATGCAGGTAATATTCATCCGTCTTGGGGTCGAGCTCCCAGACCGAGCCGCTGAAATAAGACTCCCAGTTGTTCGGCGGACCGCCGTTTTTACCTTTTCTCCAGATATAATAATCCCGTTTGGGATTATCCTTAGAGCTTCTGGATTCAATAAACCAGGGATGCTGATGGGAAGTATGGTTCAGCACCAGATCCATCATCAGCTTCATCCCGCGGGAGTGCATCTCCCGCAGCAGCCGGTCAAAATCATCCATCGTCCCGAATTCCTTCATAATGTCGCAATAATCACTAATATCATAGCCGTTGTCATGGTTCGGCGATTTATAAATCGGGCAGATCCAGATGACATCCACGCCCAGATCCTGCAAATAATCCAGCTTAGACATAATTCCGCGCAAATCACCGATCCCGTCACCATTGCTGTCCATGAAGCTGATCGGATAAATCTGGTACACTACGCTTTCCTTCCACCATTTCGGGTTCACAAGGATTCCTCCGCTTCTGCGATTCCTGCTTGGATAAGAAATATGTTCCGGCATAAAGGACTTCCCGGCCTCTTGCGGACACATTAATATATCTTAACCACTCCAGAGGAAGGGAATAACAAATTTCTTATAAAACCTTCATTTCAGCAAATAAAGCGGCAGCAAAAAAGACAGGAACGCCTTCGTATAGAAGTGCTCCCGTCTTCTGATTGGATTATGGCCCACTATGCTCAGCAGAATTGTGCTGTTGATTCAGTTTGCAGCGTGACTGCCGAAGTACTCTATTTACCTATGGAGGCATGGACATTCGTCTCGTAGGCTGCTATTTATTCCCCGGAAAATTGGATGTTCCTACCGTCTGGGCAAGCTGAAATTTGCACCTTTCCTCTACAACAGCCCCACCATTCTCAAGCCCTCAAGAATTCCATTCTCACTGACTGGCTTGGTAACATAGCGCGCAACAGCCTTCACTTCATCTTCTGCATTGCCCATCGCGATACCATGACCCACAAAGCCCAACATCTCCAGATCATTCAGTCCATCACCAAACGCATAGATATCTTCCTTCCGGACCCCGAGCGATTTCATCATTTGAGCGATGCCCCCCGCCTTCGAGCCATTTCCCGGCAGCACATCCATACACAAGGGATGCCAGCGTATAAAATGAAATTGCGGATACGTCTCCTCGTATAACACCTGATTTTCCTCTGGACAGAAAATCAGCGCCTGATAGATTTCGTGCTGCAGAAAATACTCCGCATCATGTGTCGGAAACGCCAGCTTCAGCGACCCGATACTGGTTCTGATATACTCATGCTCCGCAACATTCACCTTCATGCCTACGGCATCAATATAAGCCACCGGATGATCATTTTTTTCGGCAAACAAGGTTAGAGCCTGCAGGGAAGAGGTATCCAGGGGGTTGCGGTAAATTACTTCTCCTTCAAAAACAACATACTGCCCGTTGAGCGACACATAAGAATGAATGTCCAGCTCTTCACGCAAATCCTCGAACATGTATGCGGCTCTGCCTGTGGCAATTGCTACATGATGCCCCTGTCTTTTCAGTTCAGCAATAGCTTCCTTCGTGGAAGCGGGGATGTTCTTCTCCTCATCATAGATTGTACCGTCAATATCAAAAAAGATTGTTTTCTTCGTCATAGCTTCTCCATTCTCCTTATCCTTGCTCTCTCTGCTTAACGTTCCTGCTCAAGATTGTAGAGGCTTGTCGTATGCGATGCAAGCTATCTTTGCTCAAAAACCGTAAATTCCAGAGCGCAACCGGAGTGTAAAAAGAAAAAACGGCCTCCTCCTCTCCTGCAGGATGGCAGCCGTTTCTCCTAGGCAAACTTTAAAATAGCTTTACTGAAATCCGATACTAATGAGGAATATATAACCCTCCCCAACATTTAGATATCAAGCTTATGGTTGCAGATCCATTTCACCATTTCAGGATCACGATGAGAGAAGAACAGGGACTGTTTCGTATCCAGCGCAGCAATCGACGCCATATCCTCTGGATCTAATGCAAAATCAAAGATATCGAAGTTTTCAATTATTCTTTCTTTACGAACAGACTTTGGAATCACAACGACTTCTCTTTGTGTCATCCAGCGTAAAACCACCTGAGCAACGGATTTATTATACTTTGCAGCGATGGATACCAGTACCTCATTCTGGAACAGGTTGTTTTTCCCTTCAGCAAAAGGCGCCCAGGATTCGATCTGAACATGATGCTCTTTCATAAAGTTTGCATTTTTAGTTTGTTGATTAAAAGGATGCGTCTCAACCTGGTTTACGGCAGGAGTCACTTCATTATGAATAATCAAATCGATCAGACGATCCTCATGAAAGTTGCTGACACCAATAGCCCGCACCTTACCTTCATGGTACAGTTCTTCCATTGCGCGCCAAGAGCCGAATATATCTCCGTAAGGCTGATGAATTAATTACAAATCCAAATAATCCAGCTGCAATCGTTCCAGTGATTTTTCAAATGCTTTTTGGGTGCGGTCATATTCAAGCGCCTGAGAGTATAAAAAACAGGCAGTGTCCGCCTCCCCCAAGGAAGACACCACTGCCTGCACTTCCCATACTCCCGACTGCGAGAATTCCTAACGTTGGACTCAGCCATTGCCGGAATCTTGCCGGTAGATAAGACAACCTCATTTTCACCGTAACCGGCAATACTCCTTATGCTTATACAGCATTCTGAGCCCGCTGCTGCTCCTCCATCAGCCACTGCACCAGCATATATTCCGGGACCGTGCCTTTATGGGACTCCGCGTATTCTCGGACACGCTCCAGCAAATGCCCTGCGGTATCCGGGGTAATCTGGAGGCCCCACTGGTCCAGCACATGGGATACGCCGCCGGTGCCGGAATGCTTGCCGAGTACAAATTGGTGACTCCGGCCCACTTCCGCGGGATCAAAGGTCTGGTAAGTAGCTCTCTCCTTCATCAGCCCGTCCACATGAATTCCCGACTCATGGGTAAAAGCCAGCTGCCCGACAATCGGTTTGGCATCGCCAACACTTCGTCCGGAAGCAGCAATCACCTTGTCGGCCAAGCCTTTCAGCAGATCAAATCTGACGTTACTCTCTCCGCCATACAGATGGTGCCAGGCCATAGCGACTTCCTCCATGGCTGCGTTGCCGGTCCGTTCTCCGATTCCGGCCACTGTGGTGCTGGCCCAGACTGCCCCTGCGGCTACGCCGCTGAGCGTATTCGCGCAGGCCAGGCCGAAATCGTTATGGCAGTGCACCTCCAGCTCGACATCTGCAGGAACCTCACCAAGCAGCGTGCTTACCCGCTCGGCGATCTGTCCCGGATGATGCGCTGAGACGGTATCCGCATAACGGAACCTGCGGATGCCCTCCTTATATAGAGAATTCACCAGCTCAACCAGAAAACCCATGTTGGCCCTGGACGAATCCTCCATTCCCACCGACACCGTCATCCCGAGCGACCGGGCGTATTCCGCTGCACCCAGCAGCTTGTTCAGTCCCTCCGCTGGCGTTAGCCCCAGCTTGCCATGCAGCTGAATCTCCGATACCGGAATAGACACATGGCTCCAGTTCACTCCGGTAGCCCGTGCCTTGTCAATATCCCCCGGTACCGAGCGATTCCAGGTCATTAGCTTCATGGGGAGATTCAATTCGGCAATTGCCGCAATATCCTCCTGCTCCCGTTTACCCATGGCAGGAATTCCTACCTCTGCCTGTTCAACTCCGCTCTCCGACAGCAACTTTGCGATTTCCAGCTTTTCCGCCCTCGTGAATGAAACTCCAGCCGCCTGTTCGCCATCCCGCAGTGTCGTGTCACATAGCTTGAGACTTTTCACGGTGTACCTCCTTCTCCGCAGCAAGCGCAATTCGGATTACGGGAAATATGGACGCTGTAACAGGCGAAGTCGAGTGAGCTGAAGCGATGCATCACGCCCGCATAAGTTGTCCCTACCCCTGTAATCCATTTTACGGCTTCCAGCGCAGCCATACAACCTGCAATTCCGGATGTCGCTCCCAAAACTGGAAATCCAAGCGGCTCCCACTGAGGCTGCACATCCGGGTATAAGCACTCGAGGCAGGGTGTAACACCAGGAATAACGGTGGTAAGCGAAATTTCAAATCCGTACATTGCAGCTTCCACCATAGGTGTGCCGGTATCTACACACAGGCGGTTCAGAGCATACCTCTCTGGAAAATCATAACGGGCGTCGATTACAATATCTGCGTCCAGTACCCAGGGTTTGGCAAGGTCATATTCAATTCTTGCATTATATCCCTCGATCTCGACATGCGGGTTCAGGCGCTTCAAATGGGTTATAGCTGTACTGATCCGTTCCATCCCCAGATGATCTGTGTCCATTAGAATCTGCCGATTGAGATCAGGCGGGACAATTATTCCTTCATGGGCCAAAATAAGCTTGCCAACGCCCGCCGCGGCCAGATACATCGCTGCCGTTCCTCCAAGTCCGCCAATTCCGGCCACCATGACCGTCGCTTCCTTCAGAGCCTTCTGCCCGTCTTCACCCAGCAGCTTCAACTGCCGGGCATACCGTTCCAGCTCCAAACCTCCGGCAAGCTGCTTCATGCCCGATTCCCCCTGTGACTGAACATTAGATTTCTGATCCCTAGCCTTCCAGACTCAGCAAACCGTGGAAGGCAGACATTTCATTATACTTCTCCAGAAACGCAAGGCCTTCCTCGATACATTCCACTCCATAACGAATAGTCTTCTCCTCGGAGGTGAACGGGAAAGGAGCACCGGCCCGCAGACTTTTGAGCACCAGAATCACACGCCCGGTGTACAGCAGCCCCCGCCCAAAGCCCTCTTCATTAATCTCGGCAGTACTTTGCACCATGGTTCCGCTCTTCTCTTCCATGACCCCGGCGATCGCCTGGAACAGAACCGGAACCTGCTGGCGAACCTTCGGTGATACGGCACAGTTGAATTCGGATTTATCCTTGTCCTCGGCCGAAGCCAGGAACAGCTTGGTTATCTTCTCCTGCGGGGACAGCGAAGCATGACGTCCGAAGAAGTCGGCTGTATCCAAAAGATTGCACAAACGGCGGACAAAAGCATCCGCCGTATCCTGATCCAGTTCTTTTACCGCCTTGCGGCGGCGGGGTTGCACCGACGCCTCCTCTTGGAAAGTTCCCGCCTGAAATGCCAACCTGTCATTAGCCAACGGTTCCATTCGCTTCCTCCCCTTCACCTGTGCCTTCTTCTTCTTCTTCTGCACGTAGGACTTTGGCCAGCCACATCGGCGGCTTGCCCTGAAGCATCTCAACCAGACGTTTCACCTGCTCATCAATCGGGCTGCCGAAGGGAACCTTGACCGGCATTATCTTGCGGCGTGTCACCCGCGCGGCGGCTGAAGCGCCGATCTGCATGATGAAGATCAGCGTACAATCCTCTACCGCCGCCAGGCGGCTGTCAATTTTCCCGGCTTCATCCTGATTCAGAACAACCGGCAGCTTGCGTAGCTCAAGCAGTTCACCGCCATTTTTGGTCACATTATATACGGCGAACATAGGACTTTGCCCGAAATGGGCATTCACCCGGTTTCCATCATCTGTGGCGAATGCTACTTTCACGGCGGCCCACCTCCCTCTGCATTAACAAATTCCCTGCTTTATTACTCCATTCCATAGCCCCTCTATATCCAACAGAGACTGACATATATGCCCCCAGCTCATTCCATACCGGAAACCCTGCCGGCATAAATGCCGCTTCCATCCGCTGCGCTCCGGCAATACCATGCGAATTGCTGATCCATAGATCAGCGCCTGTGCCCAGCACTTCGGCATCGTCCAGATCCCCTACCCATACCTCGCGCTCCATCCCTGCAATCAGCGGTGTTTCATAGGAGGCGATCAGCGCTTTCTGCTCCACACCCAGCTCCTCAAGCCACCCGGAGACCGAGTACAGGTGGTCTGGCTCCAGCGCAGCCACAACGGACATTCCGGCGAACTGGAAATGCGCGTCAAGCATGCTATCGAGCAGATTTTCCCGCTGCCAGCAATACCGCAGCGGCACCGGCTCTCCGCTGATCTGGTGCAAAAAATGCAGCAGTTCATCCGAAGCCTTAAGCCCCATCGCACTCTCGAATACCTTGTACGGCGTACCGAGCGCATTATGAAGTCTCCTTGCCGGACGCTCCATACTGCCGCCGATCGCGATCGTCAGCCCGGACTGCAGGCTCTGCAGCATGGAATCCAGCGGCACACCGCCACGGGTCAGCGGGGAGAAGCCGGTCAGCAAATGCCCTGACAAGGAAGTTGAAATATCCGGCAGCGCAATAACCTCGAATCCGAAAGAAGATATCATCTCCTTCAACTCCATCACATCCGCAGGTGTCAGAAATGATCCGGGCAGCAGTGTAATCTGCCGGGTATTCACGCTTCGTGAGCCCTTATGCCCTACTTGCTGGATCATCTCATCGATCATGGACTCCACGGTAGCGCTGAAGCCGGATTCAAGTGACCCGCGGAAATCCGGCAATACCACGGAAAAAGCAAGCCCCCCACGCATATTCCGTTCCCGCTTGTAGGACTTGAGCATGCTCTGATAATCCACCCCGGCCACATCGGTCAATTCCGTCCCGATGATCCCGATAATATCAGGCCGGTGCTTGCTTAACACCACATTCAGGGCCTCTTCCAGATTGCGGTTCGCGTCAAAGATCACATCCATCTCCTGCAGCGCGGAGGTCTGAACGGCGATCGGCTCACGAAAGTGACGGGTCAGCAGCGCCTTGGGAAAAGCAGAGCAGCCCTGCGAACCGTGCATCAGCGGCATGGCACGGTAACAGCCCTGCAGTGCCAGCACGGCGCCGAGCGACTGGCCGATTTTGATCGGATTGACCGAAGCTGGCTTCTTCCTTCTGTTAACGGTCATAGGGAGGCGCCTCCTTATCCCATGGGGCCGGACTGGCAGCCAGCTTCCAGATCGGATTGGCCAGGGAATAGGTCAGCTCCTTGGCGAGCCGCAAGAGCCCTTCGTAACCAGCGTAAGCCTTGTGTCTCTCCTGGTTGATATCAATGAACGGAATCTGTTCCTTCATGGCCACGTACATATTACGGCCGCCTGCGATCATAATATCCGCTTTGCGTTCCCGCACCGTTTTGAGGATGCGGCTGGCTCCGCCTTCGGGAATATATTCGGTGTCATCCCCCACACGGTCGGCAATCCGCCGAACGTCATCTTCCGTGCTTTTGTTCGTGCCAACGCCCACCACCTGAACACCAAGCTCCTTAAGTGCAGAAATAACGGACCAGCTTTTGACACCGCCGGTATAGAGCACCGCCTTCTTACCTTTCAGGATCTTGCGGTATGGACGAAGATCCTGGGTAAGACGGGCCTCTTCACGTTCGGTCAGACGGTCTACCCGGCGCTCCATTTCGCGGTCATTCATCAAATAAGCCATTTGTCTTAGCGAATAGGTCGTTTCCTTGGCGCCATAGAATGAGCCCTCAAAGTATGGAATTCCGTATCTGGACTCCATTTCCCTGGCGAGTCCCAGCAAAGCCCGGCTGCAGACAACCATGTTCACCTTCGCACGGTGCGCCCAAGTAAGCTCCTTATAGCGGGCATCTCCAGTAATACGTGAGGTTACCGAAATACCTGCATTGTTCATCAGCTTCTCGATATCCCACATCTCACCGGCAATATTGTATTCACCTATTAGGTTGATACCCATGGACATCTCGGGAGCCGGTTCTCCGGTGCCGATAACATATTGCAGCAGCGCATCTCCGGCCAGCCGGTTACCGAGATTCTTGCTGCCGACAAATCCGGGACTGTTCACAGGGATGACCGGGATGCCGAGCCGCTCGGCTGCAGTCTTACAGACAGCATCCATGTCTTCACCAATCAGAGCAGTCACACATGTTGAATATACAAATATTGCCGGAGGCGCAAAGCGCTCGGCAATATAGTCAATACTATCCTTCAGTTTCTTTTCTCCGCCAAAAATAATATCGGAATCCGTAAGATCCGTAGCAAAACCATATTGAGACAGGGAAGGGCCGCTGGACAGGGTTCCCCTGCTCTCCCAGCTGTTCCCCGCACAAGCAATCGGACCATGGACAAGATGCGCAGCGTCCATAATCGGCAGCAGTGTAATTTGGGCTCCGTCGAAGGAGCAGCCTCCAGCCGCTTCACCCGGTTTGGGCCGTGGACAGGGCTTTACTTTTGGGGCCAGGCTCCCGCAAGCCCCGGAGTCAAATTCGTCTTTTCGAACAGGTTCCATCGGCTCTTCATCTCCTTCGCAAAAAGTTGCTTGCTTCACGCAAACCTTGCGCTGCTAAGACGGCCATTCTACATGATTGCCAAATTCCCGGCCTGCCCCGTCCCAGAAATTCGGCTGAAAGAATCCTTCGCCGAAATGTAGGGACCAGAGAACGCCGGGTGAAATCATTTTACATTTATTCTGCTTCAAGTAAGAATTTCTCACCTAACCAAATCATAGTTAAAGCCGGAGTGGTTACGGTCAAGCTCATCCAGCACGGTATTCACGATCAGGCTCAGCAGGTTCAGAGTACCCTGGTAACCGATAATAGGATAACGGTGCATGTGATGACGGTCTAGAATCGGGAATCCTACCCGGATCAGCGGTACACCCGCGTCCTTGGCGGCGAATTTCAGATGCGAGCTGCCGATAGCCAGATCAATCGGATCATTCAAGAGCAGCGAACGCATATGCCAGAGATCATTGCCGATGTACAGGGTAGCCTCCGAGCCATAAGGGCTTGAATCCAGAAGAGCCTGAGCTTCATCTTTAAATTTCACATCATTAAAATCCACATCACCGTTTGAGCAGACGATATGCACGGGTTCCATCCCCACTTCGAGGCAGAATCCAATGAGTCCGATCAACAGGTCAGGATCGCCTACGAGCGCAACCCTTTTGCCGTGCAGATAAGGGTGGCTGTCCGTCAGGGCATCCACGACTCGGCCCCGTTCTTCGGTAAGTGAAGCTGGAACCGGAAGACCCGTCAGCTCGCTGACCGCTTCCAGCAGCTTATCCGTACCGGTGATCCCCAGTGGTGTAGACATTGCAGTGATCGGCTGGTTCCAGGTTCCGCTGATAAAGTCCTGTGTCTTTTTCAGGGTGTATTTTTGAAGAGACAGCGAGCCCAGCGCATTGGCCGCCAAGGGCACATCAACAAGCTTCGTACCGCCGTAATAATATTCATACTCGCCTGTTGCCGGAGAGTCATAGTTGCCGCTGTGGTCACCAAGGATCGTATATTGGGTGTCAAAGGCTTCAAGAATTTTGCGGATTTCCGCAAAGTTGCCGGTGTAAGGCTCAAAACCAAGCATTACATTCAGCTTCTCACCGGATTCCGTACCGCTTCCAGGGCTAGCCTTAATTCCAGAGCGTTCATACAGGTAGCTCAATATGCCTTTCAGCATGGAATCATAGCCGGTGATATGCGAGCCGACAAAGCTCGGTGTATTACAAAAGGCTACCGGAAACTCTTCCGTGATCACGCCTTTAATGCGGGCATTGCCAATAAAAGACGAAAGGTCGTCACCGATAACTTCAGCCATACAAGTTGTACAGAGGGCTACCATCTCCGGTTTGTAAAGGGCAATACTGTTCTCCAATCCGTCGATCAGATTGTTCATGCCGCCGAATACTGCTGCATCTTCGGTCATGGATGAGGAAACCGCAGGCGTAGGCTCTTTAAAGTGGCGGCTGAGGTGACTGCGGAAATACGAGTTGCAGCCCTGCGATCCATGAACGAATGGCAGTGTTTTCTCGAATCCGAGGGCAGCCATCACCGAGCCGAGCGGCTGGCAGGCTTTATGCGGATTGATCACAACCGCTTTACGGTCAAAGTTCTTTTCCATATATTCTGCAGATTTGGAGTAGGCCAGTGCTTCCGCTGTATTCTGCTCGCTGCAGGGTGCCTCAAATTGCTTTTTATTTGCCCGCTGCTGAACGTAGCGTTCCTCTGCAAATAGCGAGTTGTAGTCTGGAATATCCAGTTTTTCCTTACTCATACGCCCGCCCCCTCCTTCTGCGCTTTTTCCTTCTTGCTGATCAGATTCCATACCGGACTGTTCACGGTCATATCCATATCCTTGGCAAAAATCTTAAAGCCGTCAAACCCGTGATACGGACCGCTGTAATCCCAGGAATGCATTTGGCGGAACGGAACGCCCATCTTGTGGTACACATACTTTTCTTTGACGCCTGAGCCTACCAGATCGACATTCAATTTCTGAGCGAGCTCTTCCAGCTCATACGCAGTCGGGTCATCCATAATGATGGTTCCTTCCTTCATCATCGGGAAGGTCTTTTCATAGTCATCCTTATGGGCAAATTCATAACCGGAAGCTACGATATCCATGCCCAGATCTTCATAAGCGCCGATCGTATGGCGGGAACGCAGTCCTCCGATCATCAGCAGAACCTTTTTGTTTTCCAGACGCGGTTTGAATTTATGGATGATTTTATCCATTTCCGGTTGGTGTCTGGCAATCATTTTCTCACAGTTCTCCTGAATCGTTTCATCGAACCGGGCTGCGATCGCACGAAGGCTCTCATAGGTCTTAGTTGGACCAAAGAAATTGTATTCCATCCACGGAATATCGTAGGCCTTCTCCATATGCTCCACCATATAGTTCATCGAGCGGTGGCAGTGGATCAGGTTCAGCTTAGCCTTATGGGCAATTTCCAGTTCGTTCAGAGTACCGTCCCCAGACCACTGAGCAATGACGCGAAGGCCCATTTCTTCCAGCAGAATCCGCGAAGCCCATGCATCGCCGCCGATATTATAATCGCCGATGATATTGACATCGTATGGGCCGGTTTCAGCCAGCTCAGCTTTGCCAAGTACGAAATCACGAATAGCATCATTGGCAATATGGTGACCCAGCGATTGGCTGACACCACGAAATCCTTCACAGCGTACCGGAACAATCGGCATTTCCAGTTCTTTGGACATTTTTTTGGATACCGCTTCAATATCATCGCCGATCAGACCGACCGGACATTCGGATTGTACTGAGATCCCTCTGGCAAGGGGGAACATTTCTGTGATCTCACGCATAATCACTTCCAGTTTCTTATCACCGCCGAATACGATGTCCGTTTCCTGAAAATCACTGGTGATCTGCATAGCGGTAAAATTGTCGATCCCCAGCGTCCCGTTGGCATAGTTGCGGCGTGTACCCCAGCTGTACTGTCCGCAGCCGATGGGACCGTGGCTGATATGAACCATATCCTTGATCGGGCCCCATACCACACCTTTGGAGCCTGCATAAGAGCATCCGCGGGGCGTCATTACGCCCGGACGGGATTTAATATTAGATTTCAGGGCACAGGTGCCGCAGGATTGAGCTTCTTCGGTATTGATCTGGAAATGCTTTTCGCGGTCTTTCTTTGCTTTTTTGGGATAGGCTTCCAGAACCTCTTCTACTAATTTCTTATTCTCTTCGATATTCAGTCCCATTTATTGCCCCTCCTTATCGTGGTGCAGGACGCTTAAGCCGCCTGCGTGGCCATTAGCCACTGAAAGTTCATCCGGTGAAGACGTCTCTCCACTCCGTTCACCGGATGACTGGGTAATCACGGCTTGGGCAGTCTTATTGACCGGAAGCTTGCAGCTTCTTGATCGCTGCTTCTTCATCTTCGATGATACCGAATTCCATCAGCAGCTCTTCCAGCTCTTCCATGGAAATCGGAGTAGGGATGGTCAGCATTTTGTTGTTGAGGATTTTTTCAGCCAGGATTTCGTATTCCTTAGCTTGTTGATGGGCAGGGTTATACTGGGCTACTGTCATTCTGCGCAGTTCGGCATGTTGAACAATGTTATCGCGGGGTACGAAGTGAATCATTTGAGTGTTCAGGCGACGGGCAAGCTCCATGATCAGTTCATCTTCACGGTCAGTGTTACGGCTGTTGCAGATCAGCCCGCCCAGTCTCACGCCGCCGCTGGTAGCATATTTCAGGATACCGCGTGCAATGTTGTTGGCCGCGTACATGGCCATCATTTCACCGGAACAGACGATGTAGATCTCTTGTGCCTTGCCTTCGCGGATTGGCATTGCGAAACCGCCGCATACTACGTCGCCCAGTACGTCATAGGATACGAAGTCCAGATCCTGATACGCGCCTTCCTGCTCCAGAAAGTTGATGGCAGTAATGATCCCGCGTCCTGCGCAGCCTACGCCCGGTTCAGGACCGCCGCATTCTACATTGATGATGTCGCCAAAGCCGGTCTGCAGCACATCTTCAAGCTCCAGATCCTCTACCGAACCCAGTTCAGCCGCCAGTTCCAGTACGGAGTTCTGCGCTTTGGTATTCAGAATCAGGCGGGTGGAGTCTGCCTTAGGGTCACAGCCAACGATCATAATTCTTTGTTTGAATTTGGTGGCCAATTGGGCCAAAGTGTTTTGGGAAGTTGTGGATTTACCGATACCGCCTTTACCGTAGAAAGCTATTTGTCTCATGATTCATCATCCCTTCGAAATGTTTAGTTTTTCAAAATAAGAGCTGTACTTCACACTTTCGAGAATCGCTTCCTGTATTCCACCTTTACGGACGAGAGGCAAGACTCCGGTTTTGTTCAGGCTGGCACGCGGGCCATCCCCGATGCCGGAGCAGAGAAGAATGCGGCAATCACTTAGAATGGATATGATTTCTTGCAGCGTGGCGGCTTTATCACCGTTGCAGTCTGCTTTGCCTTGGCAATAAGCCTGTATCTTGCGGACACCGAGCAGCTGTACATCCGCTCCATCGGTATCGTATACCATGAATTCTGTCGCATGCCCGAAATGCTGATTGACCTTGTCGCCGCCCCGGGTAGCTACCGCGACCCTTACCTTCGAGGCATTCTCCTGCAGCCATCTGGCCTGTTTGGCCTGGACCCGCTCGCGGATCTTCGCATCAAGCTCACCTTGGAATAACGCTCTGGCCTCCTGGTTGATCACCGGGTCAGCCTCCATCCCTTCAAGAGGGAAATCCTGATTCCGGTCCTGGCCCAGCAGCCCGATAGCGTCAGCCCGGCATTGCCGGCAGTGGCGCATCACTTTCATGCCGTCGCGGCCAAGGAGTTCCTGCAGATTGTGCAGTTCCTTCGGACGGGGCGCTTTGCGGCCGTCCAGCTCGTACTGGCTGCCTGGTGCGATAATAAGCGGTGTGACGTTGTGTAGTGTAGCCCCGAGCTCTTTTACTCTTTTGGACACTGCGGGTAAATGATGGTCGTTGACCCCTGGAATCATAATGGAATTGACCTTGACGAGAATCCCCAGCTTTGCCAGCATTTCAAGACCGAGCAGCTGGCGGCTGATCAGCAGCTCCGCTGCCGCTCTTCCTTCGTAGCGCACACCTTCGTCGAACACCCAAGGGTAAATCTCTTCAGCGACCTCAGGATCAATGGCATTGATGGTGATGGTGACATGGCGGATACCAAGCTCCATAATCTCATCGATATGCCGGTAAAGCGTCAATCCGTTGGTGCTGAGGCACAGAGATACATCCGGCACGTATTCCTTAACCCGGGCGAACGTATCGAACGTCTGCTCAGGATTCGCCAGCGGATCGCCGGGACCGGCAATGCCGACTACCGAAAGCTGCATGAGCTGAGCAGCCACCCCTCTCACTTTACGTTCTGCCTGCTCCGGGGTAAGCACCTCACTGACCACTCCAGGCCTGCTCTCATTCACGCAGTCAAACTTGCGGTTGCAGTAATGGCACTGGATGTTGCAGGCGGGAGCTACCGGGATGTGCATCCTGGCATAATACCGATGGGCTTCCTCGCTGTAGCAAGGGTGGCGGCTGAGCTCCTCCTCTGCTGCACTTGATATACACGACGACGGCTGCATCATTTCCCACCTCCTAAAAGTTTTACGAGCATTGACTTCCCTGATGTGTCATCGAGTAAAACTCGCTTCGTAAGCATTTGCTTAAGTTTTACGGAGCCCTACTTCTTTGAATCAACTTCGCAGTAAAACTCGCTTCGTAAGCATTTGCTTAATTTCTAATAGAGTTTATCTGGCAGAGCCAAATGAATTAATGTTATATTACCTAACAACAAATCGTCTGACCGCTTTAATTAGTCTCATCATATTTTCATTCCAATACATCGTCAATTAGGTTTAGGCTTAAAAAGCCCTCATTTTCCTTTTGTTTGCAGTTTCGCCATATCATATGTTAGTTTATCTAACCTACATATATCATGTTTCCGTTTCCATTCTAGTCGTTATCTATTGATATTTATTCTCACAGGCATTGACAATGGCTCTCAAGTCATATATGATACTTTTAAGTCACACACGTAACCAATAAAATTTAATATATCCCGTAAAGGGGAGTAGCTGTTAGATAAAATCGTCAATACGAGAACGTGAGGATGTTCTCCGGTTTTATCGGCAATGAACTATTGTTAGCGAGACCTTTACCAATCAGGTTAGTCCTTTATTCCAAAGGCTGATCTGCTTGGTAAAGGTCTTTTTTATATAGTTTTGGTAAAAATAATGGTACCCCAGGGATTTAATGGTGGTACTTACATCCAAATGAGGAGGAAGCAGCAATGGATTGGGGATTATTATTAGAATACGGATGGGTATTGCTCGTTCTCGTAGCACTGGAAGGGTTGCTCGCCGCAGATAACGCACTGGTACTGGCAATCATGGTTAAACATCTTCCTGATGAGGAACGTAAAAAAGCATTGTTCTATGGGTTGGCCGGGGCGTTTGTGTTCCGATTTGGTTCGCTTTTTGTTATCTCTTATCTGGTGGACATCTGGCAGGTACAAGCCATTGGCGCGATCTATCTGCTGTTCATTGCCGGTAACCACATCTTCCGAAAAGTGCTGTTCAAGAAGCCCGTTACCGATGAGGCTGCCGAAAGCGGCAGTGAGAAAGCCGTTGAAAAGAAGAAGTCCAGCTTCTGGTTTACTGTACTAAAGGTCGAAGTGGCAGATATTGCCTTTGCCGTTGACTCTATCCTGGCGGCTGTTGCGCTTGCCGTTGCGCTTCCGCCAAGCGGACTCAGCAATATCGGGGGTCTTGACGGTGGACAGTTCCTTGTCATCTTCGCAGGTGGATTCATCGGATTGGTCATTATGCGGTTTGCAGCCTCCTTCTTCGTCAAGCTGCTCCACTCCCGTCCGGGTCTCGAAGTTGCCGCATTCTTTATTGTCGGCTGGGTCGGCGTCAAGCTGGCCGTCATCACTCTGGCCCATCCTTCGCTGGGTGTGCTGTCCGAAGATTTCGCCCACAGCACCTGGTGGAAGGCAACCTTCTATGTAGTGCTCGTAATTATTGCAGCCACCGGCTGGTTCATGAGCAGTCACAAGATTGAAGAGAACGTAGGCGAAAACCCGGTTCGTGAAGTGGATAAACAGCTTGGTAAATAAAAACATCGGCTGTATAGCCAAACACACAAAAGCCTGCATCCCGCCATCAGGCGGGGAGCAGGCTTTGTTGTGTTTCCATTTGCAGATTCAGCACTTCATGGACCATTAAATAAGCTATATCCATCCTGGCTATGCCTGCAGATAAAGCTAGTACTGGCGAATGTTCTGGCCGATCCCCTGGTCTACTCTGCCTTGCAGTTCTACAAGCTTCATCAACACGGTGGCGATGTCGGCTTTGGTTACGTTTTTTTGCGGATTGAATTTTCCGTTGTCTCCCTGTAATAACCCCAGCTTCACAACGAGCGCCACCGCACCTTTTTCCTTAATAGCAGCACTGTCACTAAGGCTGGTCACAGCGGTATCATTTACCAGGAACGAAGAGAGTTTATTGTATCTCAAAAAGGAGGCCAGCAGCACAGCGAGCTGTTCGCGGCTCAGCTTATTGTCAGGCTGCAGCACAGTTTCCCTGCTGATCCAGCCGTAGTTCACAGCAAAGCTTACAGCCGAATAATACTCATTGTCCGGGCTTACACCGGCAACGGCCTTGGGCTCTGTTGCATTCGAATATCCTGAATAGTTTGGATTTGAAGCTTTGGCGATGAAGTTAAACCAATCTCCTACGGTGATTTCCTGATCCGGATTTATTTTACCGTCTGCATCCGGGATAAGTACACCATACTTCACCAATTCGGTTAATGCTTTTTCCGCTGGATGGCCCTTGAGGTCAACTGCCGCAGACGCCGCTATATTCTGGCCATAATAGGTGTTAACCTGCACCCATTTACCCGTGGAGGCATCCAGGATGGAGTATTGATCTTGTTCATTGACCGGCAGTGGACTGTAGACGAGCTTAACCTGCGGTTCTACATAGACATTGTTGGTGTACATTCCACCTATACGGCTATATTGAAGCTTCAGGACATACCGGTCCTTATAGCTTTTCAGCGCCTCGCTTTGGGATATAGCCGGGGCGGGCTGCTCCTTTATCGTTACGAGATCATTGCGGCTCATTGCGGAATAGCTTTCGAGTCTGCCGTACATATCCATGACCAGCGTAATACCTGAGTCGCTTAAAGGGGTGTTCTTGTAATAACGGACAAATTGAAAACGGAAGCCTTTGCCATCCGGAAGCACACCCCACGTCCCGCCATGCTCTTCCAGCTTGAGAACGCTGCTGGCCTGATCGTACAAACGATTGACAAGTGTTATGGCTTGCTGCTTGGCTTCAGCCTGAGACAGCTTCTTTCCTCCGGCAGGCGCAGGCTGCGGCTTCACATTCGTGTTGCCGGTAAATTGCTCCAGCTGGAATTGGTAGATTTGGCCGGTTACTGCATCCACCTCAGCGTAAGAGGTAGGTGTAAATCCAGCCATGGGTGCGCTGCTGTTCTCACGCCAGGACAACCGCCAGACCTTTTGCTTCGTATTCGGGTAGACATTACCCTGCATTTGGTCGTTAAGCTTGCGTCCTGCCGGAATCGGCATTATCTGCTGTACAAGCTTTGCAGCTTCCGCGGCGGTAAGCTCCTTACCGGTACTGATCGCCTGGAATCGCTCCTTAGTCTGAGGCACAGCCTCATAGGTTACCGGTAAAGAGGAGACTTCTGTGCCTTCGTTGTCTGTTCTCTTACCGGTCTGGGCATCTATTGAATACAGCGACTGTTCCTGCGGACGCCAGCCCAATACCCATCGCTCCACAATACCATCCTTGTAAACCGGAATATAATAGAGCCCCAAGGCAAAGCTGTCCGTATACTTCTTCTGCGCCGATTCCATAGAAACGGCAGGTTTGGCCGATGGGTACGCCAGTCCGGGGGACGGCTTGTTAAACTGAGTGACATTGCCATTGCCGTCGACCGTAACCCAGAGCCGATCCGAAGCTGTAGGCAAGCCGTTTTTGAGAAGCTTGAAGGAGAAATTATATTGAACGGCTCCGAACAGGCTGCTCCCCGCCCCATTCATAGACTCATTATCCTGTAGCTGAATGTCACCTGTACCCAGGGAAGGCGCCGCTTTGGCAATAAACTTCTGCGCTTGCCCCAATGCCTCATCACGCGTTAGTTTAGGCGGGTAATAAGCATCTTCTTTCAAAAAAGGAAACGGCAGGTACGTGTTAATCAAGTCACCTGTGATCGCATCCACTTGACTCGAAAAACCATATCCCGAGTTGCCGATCTCATAACTCCACGAAATATTCCACATCATTTGATTGCCGCTGGCTGGCAGGGACCCGTCGCCCCCGAAACGGACATTGGATACGGTTGCATCCTTCAGAACGGGAAACAGCTCTCTCAGTTTGGCAACAGCCTGATCCTCCGTAATCTTGGCTTTGGAAGGATCCGGGGCTACTGCGGCTTGTCTTTGAGCTTCCGTAACCATTGGCACTGAAACGGTAGTATGGCTTGAATCCGCTGCGGCAAGTCCCCCGGGCAACAACAGAGCGAGGGCTACTGTAGTAATCAGTGCGGTTTTGACTGTTTGATGAATGAAGGGTGTACTGTACGGTTTACTTGCATGTCTATCCAAAAAATTCATCCTCCTCAATATGCTTCCATTATTCTATCTAAGTATAAGGATATGTGCATATTTTTTCCATATTTTATTTACGACAGGAAATTACAGCCTTATGCAAAAAAAAAGACCCCATCTGTCTTATCGATAGTGAGGCCTGCGTTGCGGCACAACAGATGAAGCATCGTCAAAGGATATTTATCTAGGCAGATGAACATTGAATTCCGTGCCTGAACCCAAAGTGCTGGATACGGTTATTTGTCCTCCATGAGCTTCGACAATTGCTTTTACAATGGCAAGTCCAATCCCTGCTCCCCCGGTTTTACGGCTGCGTGATTTCTCTCCCCGGTAAAATCGTTCAAAAATGTAAGGCAGCTCATCCTCAGCGATTCCTGCCCCCGTATCGGCAATACTTACTATGACCTCGGAGGGATTCTCCAAAAAGGTGATTTCTATTTGACCCTCTTTGGTAAATTTCAGCGCGTTATTCAACAAGTTGACGAATACCTGCACCAGCCGTTCATAGTCACCACTGACCCAGTGCTCCGTCTCCTCCTTCAGCGTCAAGACTACCTGGTCCAGCTCCGGTCTGCCCGCAACGGAATGAACTGAATCCCGGAGCACGTCATTCAGGCACAGGCGCTCAGACCGCAGCTGAAGCATCGGGTTCTCGGCAGCATTCAGCTTTTCCAAATCATCAATAAGCTGCACCAGCCGCAGGATTTGTCCATGACAGATCTGGAGCCTCTCAGGCGTGGCTTCCCACACTCCATCCTGAAAAGCCTCAATATAGCTCTGGACAGTGGTCAAAGGGGTACGCAACTCATGGGCCACATCGGCTGTGAGATTCTTCCGGAGCTTTTCTTGCTGCTGCAGCGTATCCGCGAGATAATTAAGTGCCTGTCCAACCTCATCAATTTCCGTCTGTCTACTGGCAGGCAGGGTAACTCTTTCCGTCAAATCTCCTTCTCTCATCCGTACCGCAATTCCCTTGATGCGCACGAGTGGCCGGCTTAGATCCTTGGCCATGTATCTGCTGTACAGATAGGCTCCGCCAAGCACCAGCAGCAGCGCACCCCATGACAGCCGATTGAACATCTGCAAAAAGTCACGGTTCTGCATCTGCTCTGCTCCGCCATTCCCCTGAATTTCGAGTGTACCCACATTCGCTCCGTTGCCCATCACCGAATAACGGCTGGCAGCCTCATCTGAAGCAACCGCCGACATCCCCATATTCCCTGTATCCCAGATGAGTTTCCCGGCCGCATCATAGAGGCGAATAGAATAATCCCGCAGCATGGCCTGATGAGACAACGACATTAACGTATCCATACTCCAGGAATTTGAGGAATCATAGGCTTGCTCCAGATCAGCCAGAAGGAATCCTGCCTCCGCGCGCTGCCGCGCCTCCACATACCTTCCGAAGGAGAAGCTCATGACCAGGTTAACCAGAAACATAATGATTAGCAAAGAGCATAAGGCCACACCTAAATGGGATAACAGGAGTTTGGTCCGTAATCCGCTTTTATTCATCCCGGTTCACCAAAAATTTATAGCCGACGCCGAATACAGTCGCAATATAGCGGGGACGCCTGGAATCATCGCCGATTTTTTGCCGCAGATTCTTGATATGCACATCAATAGTCCGTTCAAAACCGTCGAAATCATCCCCCTGGATCAGATTAACCAGCTCGTAACGGCTGAAGGCCCGCTTGGGGCTCCTTGTTAGACACTCCAGCAGCTTGAATTCAAGAGGAGTTAACATGGCAAGTACACCGTCCACTTTAACCTCATGCCGTTCAGCATCAATGGAGAGGCCGCCCCCTCCAAAGTTCAGAGCACTGCCTTGCATCTGATTCTGTGGGGGATGTGCTCTCCTGAGCAGGCTGGTTATCCGTGCCAGCAGTTCACGCGGACTGAAGGGCTTGGTCATGTAGTCATCCGCACCTCTCAGCAGACCGTCCACCAGATCATCCTCACTGCTTTTCGCGGTAAGCATAAGAATGGGAGTGCTTGAGCTGCTGCGGATCATGCGGCAGATCTCTTCACCGGATATATCCGGCAGCATAAGATCAAGAACCACCAGATCAGGCTTCACACGTTCAAAAAGCTGCAGCGCACGGGTACCGTTCTCGGCTTCGTATACTATATAATTGCTCTTCTCCAGATAGGCCCTAATGACCTCAAGAATATCCGTCTCATCATCCACAAGCAGAATGGTTGAAGTATTCATAGACGACCGTCCCTTCTATATAAAAAGACAGACCCCGCCCTTACGGGGCCGGAGGTCCATCTTCATTTTTTTATCATCAGAAATTCATCATACCGCCGCGTCCGGATGTACGGTCCATCATACCGCTCGTGTTAGTCCCTTGCCCGCTTCGGCAATGGTTCACCATATCTTTAACCTGACTGTCGGTCAGATCAGGATGCATCTGCTTTGCAAATGGCAGCATGTTTTCAAACCAGCTTTGTCCATCGTCATTGCTTGCCGCATACACGCTCGTGCCGATTCCCATAACCAATACTAATGCGATAATGCCTAACCCGATTTTTTTCATTTCGTTTCCCTCCTTCTTATGTATACAGCATATCCTAAAGTTGTGAAGAACTTATTTGCTTTTGGGGATAGACTGGACGATATTTGTGCCAAGCAAAAAACGGCTCATCTCTGAGCCGCCTTCTTCAACGCCGCCATTTCATAAACTTGTAATCCAGAACGTCCACCAGCAGGAACAGCACAAAGCCGACCAGGCTGAACAGCATAATACCTGCGTACATCTCCGGATAATCCAGCCGCAGCCAGGCATCCATGATAAAGAAGCCCATGCCGTGTTCCGTCCCGTAAATTTCGGTAAAAAACAGGACGGAAATCGCTGTTCCAAGCGAGATCCGGATCGTGCTGAGAATGACCGACAGTGCGCCGGGCAGCGTCACATTCCAGAATTTCTGTCCTGTGCTTGCGCCGATGCTGGTCAAGACATCATAAGTGCTTTCGGGGATCGCCTTGACACCGTCACGCACGGAGATGATGACCTGGAACAGCAGGATCAGCATGATCATCAGCACCTTGGAGATTTCGCCAAGACCGAAGAACAGCATGACCACCGGCAGGAGAGCAATTTTGGGAATTGGATAAGTCAGGTAAACCACCGGGTCCAGCAGCCGGTTCCACAGCTGTGAGCGGCCCATCAAGAGACCAATCAGCAGGCCGATCAGCAGCGCCAGGAGCACACCTTCGAAGATGCGCAGCAGACTGTACCCGACATTCAGCGCTACATCCCTGGCTCCCAGGTGGAACATGGCTTCATAGACTGCTCCGGGGCTGGGGAGAATCGGGTGATTCATCAGCAGATAGGCCATGTACCAAATGATGTTCATGCACAAAAAAACAAATAATAACCGCAGTAAATGTGGAAGACCCCGTTTTTTCACCATTTCGCAAGCATTACCTTTCTGATCCGTTTGCTCTGCTCAAAGAATTCATTGCTGTCCCGTTTCTCTTCATGCTTCATGGCAAACACAGGGGTATTGTCGAGAATTTCAGGAGTATCCTGTTTGGCGGATGGCATTACGATCACCTTCTGCCCGAGCAAAATTGCTTCCTCCACATCATGAGTAACAAATAATGTGGTTGCCGGATGTGCCAGCCAATTGTCCAGGAAAATCTGCTGCAGCGCTTCACGGGTAATGGCGTCCAGTGCGGAGAATGGCTCATCAAGCAACAAAATCGTTGGCCGAATGGCAAACGCCCTGGCAATGGCTACCCGCTGCTGCTGACCTCCGCTGAGTGAGAGCGGGTAGCGTCCGGCGAGTTCAGCTATCCCCATCGACTTCAGCCAGTGGGAAATTTCCGCTTCCATGACTCTCTTGCTCTCCCGGTCCGGACTTGTAATCCGCATAGCCACCCGAATGTTATCACGGACGGTTTTCCAGGGCAGCAGCCCGTAGTTCTGCGGGACAAGCCCGATCAGTGTTTCTTTGTCATGTACGGATTTTCCGTTGAACAGCAATTCACCCTCATAACTTGGAAGCAATCCCGCTACCGCGCGCAACAGCGTGGATTTGCCGCTGCCGGAAGGCCCGATAATCGTGTAGATCCCATGCTCAGGCAAGGTCAAGCTGACTTGTCCGAGCGCCGGTTGTCCGCTTGTATATTCTACTTGAAGGCCCCTGATGCGAAGGCCGCTATTTCTTAAACTGGACATCGGAGATCACTTCTTCAGCCGATATATTTTTGGTCAGCAGGCCTTTTTCCCGTGCCCAGGCGAACGCCGCTTCCACTTCCTTCACATCTACCTGGTTCGCCGGCTGGTATGCCGGCACTGTAATCTGATCCTTCAAGGTATCCGGATAGCCGACCTCCTTGATAATCAGATCGATATACTCTGACTGTTCATGTGATTTCATGTAGGCTACTGCTTCATCATATGCGGCGTACATATTTTGAATGGCTTGCCCCTTGGCATCAATCGCGCTTTGCGGGAAGGCCAGCACAAACGGATTCACTCCTGCGGTCTTGGTCGAACTGAGCACGCGCAGCCCCGCCGCTTTGCCCATAGTAACATAAGGCTCGGGTAATACAGCAGCATCGGCTTTATGGTTCTTCAGCAGTTCCAGACGGGTTGGGATTTGCGGCACTTCAGTCACCTTAATATCAGCTTCCGTCAGACCCGCCTGCTTCAGCATAGTAGCCACCGTATACTGGGTTGAGGTGTTTTTGGATAAAATCACTGTTTTCCCCTTCAAATCCTTCACATCCTGAATCTCGTCATTACCGGTCAGCAGATCGAATTCGCCAGTGGTAGTGCTCGTAATCTTCACATCCAGGCCCGCTTCGTTATAAATCGAGATGGCCACCAGATCGGCACTGATGCCATCCACCTTGCCGGCCTGAAAAGCCACATCCCGATCCTTGGCACTCTTGAAGGTCTGAATTTTGAGATTCACATTATGCTCTTTGTCAAAACCCTGCTCATGAGCCAAAATGAATGGAATAGCATCAATCGAAGGCAACAGTCCCAGGGTAAGTTCAGCAGTCTCTGCCGGTGCCTCAGTTGCAGCCGGTGTGTCTCCAGCAGCATTTCCTGTATCTGCCTTGCCTGTATTGTTCGTATTTGAGCCGCAGCCCGCCGCCACCATACTAAACGCAGCAACCAGCATTAACAGCATCATCAGGTGTTTCCAGTTTGTTCTCTTCATGTTCCTAGGTAGCCTCCATCTTCTCTGTTGATTGGTTTCTGAGCTTCTCTTCCTGCTTCAGGCCGGACTGGCGATATACGATCTGCACATGCGAATTAATTCACATAAGGATGTGTAACAAGTGGAAACGGCTGCCGGTCCTTTACTGACGAAATCCGTTTTGCGAGATCATAGGTTCGCTGTCCGTGTTCCGGGAAACTCAAGTAAAGCAATTTTACACCCATTACCCTATTTTGTATATTTCTAAATTTAAATAGTTTACCTATGTACTCTCCATGGCAAAAAGCTTACCCTTGCCGTTTAAGGCAAAGGTAAGCTGACACTCCACACTCCCGTTCTTTGCATTTGCGGTAAATCACAGTCATATAACCCCGCTGTCCACATTGTTCGGCTGCAATGCGGGTTGGAAGCCGTAAGGTTAACCACACCTTCGCCTAAGATATAGATAGTATCTCCAAAACTCCCAGGGATATTTGCCGACACCGCCTGTTCAGCAGCAACAAAAAAGCCCTCTTTCAGCCCGAAGGATAAAAGAAAGCTCTTGCTTAGTCCATTCGCTACATCGTTACCCCGGTAACACTCGTCCCGTTCTTCGTAATTTTGTAGCTAACCATTTCACCATTCCAAAAATGGAACTTCAGAATGATATCACCATTGTTGACTTCGTTAAAGAAGGCCGGTAGCAGGCTGATCTCATTCGTGCTGTAGGAAGGCGTGAATACATAAGCGAATTCCTTGTACGGCGTCCAATTTTGTGGACCCGCATTGCCGCCTGTGGAATACACAGCTTCCATCGTAGCCAGGGTAGTCCCATTAAAGACAGCAGGAATCTTAAATGAACTGGTAGTCCCTTGAACATTGCTTAGTACCGGCGTGTCATATAGAATCACGTTAAAGTTCCAGTCTGCCCCTTTGTTGAAGTGTGCAGTCAATACTGCATTCACACCGAGCTTGCCGGAGGATATAAGACTGGTGAGCCGGGCAGCCTTGAAGGTTAGCTGGTCGCCGCTAAGTGTATAATCAGTTCCCTGCACCAGCTGCTGACTCCCGAAAAAGATGGAGGACAGCGTATTTCCATTCAGGTTAAGCTTCACTGTCATGTCTTTTGCAGATGCACCCTTTTTTAAGTTGATGAGATCGCTTTCAGCAGTAGATGAACGCTTGCTCCAGCTGGTTTTCATCATATTGTATAGCTGAGGATCAGACCATTGATAGGTGGTACGGCCAAAGTGCTGGCCATTATCCCACAGCATCGGCGTAATTTGTTTGGACTTCAGATAGTAGGCCAGATATTCAAAAAATTTCAATTTCTCGCCTTGTTCAATCACACCTGTGTTCTTGTCAAATCCAAGCAGACCGTATTCGCCTACGATGACCGGAATTCCTTTAGCAGTAAAGGTATTATATACATTCGTGAAAGTGGTATTAATGTCATTCTGGGTATCCGTATCGAATTTGGTATATCCCGCAATGTTGACGCTAAACGGCCAGAAGCCATAATAATGCACGGTCGCGATCAAGTTGGAATCGTTCAGCTTCGTGATTGTATTGTTCAGCGAATCCATGCGGGTCTGGGTTGGAGACGTTTCCAAAGTAGGGAGCACAAGCGGACGGGTGGCATTCATTCCACCGGAGTTTCTGACAATGCTGTGGAAAGATACATTCAGCTCGTCCAGCATCTGGAGCGCCTTGTTCTCATCGGTAGTGCCTCCATCGCTGAAGCGCGGCTCATTGACGCTCTCAAACATCAGTTTACTGGAGTGGTTCTTGAACTTACTTGCGATTTGTGTCCAAATAGCGTTGTAGCGGGCTAACACTTGATCATGCTGCTGCTCCATCTTGCTGATCCACAACCATGAATCGTGATGGAGGTTGATCATAACATACAGATTTTCGCCAATTGCCCAGTCCACGACCTGCTGAACCCGGGTCAAATAGGCCGGATCAATCGTATATCCCGGAGCGGCTCCAACATGAACATCCCAGGTTACTGGAATGCGAATGCTTTTGTACCCTTGGGCAGCAATCTTCTTAATGAGTTCCTGAGTAACAGCCGGATTGCCCCAAGAGGTCTCATCCGCCCCCGTTGCATCCAGCGTATTCCCCAGGTTCCAGCCTGGCTGCATCGCATCCACATAAGATTGCAGATTTGCGGCTGCAGCGTTGGTGTGCGGTGCCTGTTCCGATGAATCAGCGGATACCGCAGGTGTAACCATGACAAGCAGTAAAACGGCGATAAACGCAAGTGACAGGAACGATTTCTTTTTAGCCATAAAAAGTTGTTTCCTCCCTTATTGTTTTTTGAAACCGCTTACGGAAATCAATATAGCACCTTTTTCAAATGGAAAATATCCCAATAATTAGTGTAAAAACCAGTCAGAATTATAGGTTTCCATTTTTTTACGGGGAATCCGTCCGAGTTCATGCTTTTTCCAATTCTTGTCCACCCTCATTTATGCTATAATGAATCAAAATTACACCGATGAAGAAACCCCTCCCGCATCCATCATCCATCGATAATTTATTATGATTAGCTGAGGAGCTGTGACGATGAGTGACCCCGTACTTCAACAAATACTTACTGCTATAACTGGTGTACAGTCTGACTTAAGTGACATAAAATCCGAGATTAGTGGCATGAAATCCGAGATCAGTGACATGAAGTCTGAGATCAGTGACATGAAATCCGAGATCAGTGACATGAAATCCGAGATCAGTGACATCAAATCCGAGATCAGTGACATGAAATCCGAGATCAGTGACATGAAATCCGAGATCAGTGACATCAAATCCGAGATCGCCAGCATTAAGGAGGACACCAAGCTGATCCCGCTGATCCAGCAGGCCGTATCGGAAGTGAATGCTGAAGTGATTGCCACCCGTGACACCATAGAGCGTATCGAAGAAACGCTGCGGGGACATGACGTCACACTTGACTTGCTGTCCAGACGATCCATTGACCAGGAAGCGGCATTGAAACGGATCAAATAACAGCTCTGTCCTATAAATTAGTTCAAGCGGCTGCCTCCAAACGGAGGCAGCCGTTTTTTGATGACAGCTGCCTTTCGCTACTTTCCCCCTACACTTCAGGTACAATCAACATTGTCTCCACAGAGTGGACACATATCTTTCCAACAGATACACTTCCCTTTATCTACGCAAATTGTTCACAAATTTCTGTCTGTTTCAGGCGGACACATCTTTCAATATCGTTTTTATGTGCTATAATGAAAGCGTAACCAAAAGGAGCTTTGAACCATAGATTTCATAGCCCAAGGAGGATGGAAGAAATGCTGGCAGGACTTAAAGAACTTAAGAATTGGGTATCGGGAATGTGGCAGCCATGGATGACCTCGGAAGAAGAGGATTACTGGAAAATCGAATATTCGGCAGAACGTCACCTGCATACTCCACCATCGCCAAGCCCGCTCTCCTATCAGGAAGAGGCACGGATCAAATCGGTGAAGTACCACTAAAGTTTCAACTAAACTAACCAACATGGCCATAAAGGATGGCTCTAAATATAAAACCGCGTAAACCGGAGAAATTCCGGCTTACGCGGTTTTTTATATCCATTCTATCTCCTATCCATTTTCCGGCTCCATATGGTACCAGTCATTCGCCTCTTGCAAAACCTGTTTACCTCCCGCTCCCATAAATTCCTTGAAGAAGGAATCGAAATAATCTATGGTCTGGTCCCCGGTGATGATGGAAATATAGGCTTTGTTTTTTAATTTGATCAGCCCAGCGCTGTACTTCATGAGTGAAGGGGTGGAAACCTTCATGGCGTTGTATATCCCATTCTTGTCCAAGCCTAAGGTTGAGGCCCACTGCTCTCTGCGGCCCATAGGCTTGCGCGGAACGGTCATTCCGATTCCGGCGCCAATCCGGTTGGTGTAGTTGGTGATGGCATCAAATGGAGAAAGAATCATGAAATCACCCTTGGACTTGTCCGACCATTCCCAGTGTACTCCCTGAATCCCGTACAGCATGGACATCGCTTCGTCCTCATCCGGATTCGCACTGACATAGTCCAGAATTTGCAGAATTTTCTCCAGCTTCCCCGGCTCCTTGACGGCATCGGCACCAATCGCCGTGAAGCTCATCAGCATATCATAAGCCTTCGAGCCGCTTTTCCCCTGAGGGCCGGTCACAGGCTGTCCGAATATGATCCTGGCGTCCTTGTTCTTGGCTGCAAGCTCCCGTGCATTGAACGTGGCCTCTACAGGTACCTCTTTACCTGTTGGATCTAAATCCATGTAATCTCCGGCCTGAATCCAGTGATAATAGTTGCCCATCGAGGTCATCCCGATTCTGCCGTTGATAAAAGCATGGGATAGGTGTTTGTAGCCGCCCTTATTCTCTCCGGTGATGAATTCAGGATCAATGATACCGTCTTTATACCATTTTCGCAGAAGCCCCAGGGCTTCCTTCATCTCCGGCTCCAGAGCCCCAATGACCAGGTTCTGATCCTTAACATTGAAATACAGCTGGTCAGCAAAAACAATCTGTCCAAACGCCCCAAAAACAACATTCATCCCTTCACTGGAAAGCCCATAGGTATCCTTCTTGCCGTTACCGTCCGGATCATTGTTCGTGAAGGCATACAAGACTTTCTCAAACTCCGCCAAGGTCTCTGGAACCTTAAGCCCAAGCTTATCCAGCCAATCTTTTCTGTACACAACTGGGATTCTATAGATATTCGTCGGATTCACTACAGGGATCCCATAGAGCTTCCCGCCGATTTCCCCATAGTTCAAATATCCGGGTGCATTGTGATGGATCGCCTGCATGAGGTTCGGTGCATTATGGAGCAGAATGTCCTTTGGAATTTCGGCAAGCGCTCCCTGCGACTCGTATTTCAAAAGATCCTGCGGCTGCCTGATCCGAAACAGGTCCGGAATGTGCCCTTGTGCGAGCTTCAGGTTCAGCAGCGCTTCATATTTATTATTTTCGAGATTCCAGACATCCAGGTCCACCTTAAACTTATCCTCGATATATTCAATCATTTGTGCATCTGCGGGAACCGGCTCATTCTGATGCATCGTCCAGGAGATGGTGTAGGCGCTGTCCCGCGCAGGTGCCGCTTGAGCGGTTTCTCCGGTATCCCCGGGAGCTTCACATCCACCGACAGCAGACATCAGCATCATCAGCAGCAACAGGAACGAGAGCGATTGAAGACGGTTCATTTTCATGTCCACGGCCTCCTATGACTGCTCCATTAATTGTCGTATATAGTGTTTAGGGGTATAACCGTTCTTCTCTTTGAATTTTTTGATAAAATAAGCTGTCGTACCATATCCAACGGTATTTGCAATTTGTTCAATAGTCATATTGTGGTTAGCCATTAGCTCCAGGGCTTTTTCCATCCTTTTCCCGGTCACATATTCAATATAGTTCATCCCGGTTTCTTCCTTGAATATCTTACTGAGATATTTGGCGCTTAGAAAGACCTTGCCCGCAACCGTATCGAGTGAAAGCTCCTCCGAAAGATGTGAGCTGATATATTGCTTAACCGCCTCAATGCTCTCGCTCGTCCGATTGTCGCTCCGCTTCTCCATATGGCTAATACACACTGCTATGGAATCGGTCAGCCATTCCCTATAGCCGTTGATATCATAAATGGAAGTATATTCATTGTATAAGTTTATTTTGACATGATCCGATGGAGTATACCTCACACTTATTAGATAATCCGAGTATACCGATACCGTATTCAGCAATATAAAGCGGCAGTAATCTGCAGAATACACCCCTTCCCGCATCAGATCCAACAGATGGTCAACGGCTGCAAAAGCACCCTCAATATTCCTTGCCTGAAGCTTTTCTTTGAATTTCAGCAGAACCGCCTGCGGGATTTCGTTAGGACTGACCTCCCTCTCCAGCAGGCTTGTATCCTTAATAACGGAAACCTCAGGCAGGAGGAATCCATATTTAGCAAGAATCTTCGCTTCACCAAAGCTCTTATGCACCTCCATAAAACGCCCCACCCAGCAGCCCAGGGAGATTTTGAATTTCAGGTCAAAGCTGCGTTTCACCTCTGAAAGAATGAAGCCTGAAATCTGCTCCAGCAGTCCTTCCTCCGCCTTGTCTGTACACACAATAACCGCTACTTTTTTATCCGGAAGCTCTTCCGCAATGATGTGGCATCCAGCAAAATCCGCAGCTTCCAACTGATTAATCATCCGGTAGAGAACAAATTGCGCGGTTTTGGAATGGAGCGCTTTGAAACCCGGGCTAAACGGGTCTATCAGCATGCAGCAGTAGCGGGTATACGCTATGGGAATATGGATGGATTGCAATTGCTCTACAAGTTCCTCCTCACTGTAGCTGTTATTCAGGAGATTGAGCACGATATTATGCTTGATGACCGGACTGTTGGCTTGCAGGGTTTCTTCGAGGCTGCTCACCTTGCGGGTCAATTTGTTGATGGCTGTATCAATCAGCGTGTATTCATTCAGCCCGGCATCCGGGGTATTGTCGAACATGCCTTTCATTTTGTCCCTTAAGCGCTTCAGGGGGTCATAAATGGCGACGGTGAAAATACCGGACAGGACCATACCTACGATAGCCGCCAGCAGACAAATCAGGAGCACCGTCCTCTGCAATAGAATCGATTTCTGATAGTAGTTGTCTGTAGGAGTAATGTTATATATTTTCCAGTCATTGGATGGAAAGGTGTGAAAAGAAACCTCATGGGACCCCCGGTTTATCGTATCCGTGAAGCTTTCAGCTACCGCTGTGGAAGACAGAATTTTGTTGATAAGTGAGCTGCTTCCGGCGCTATGGCCCAGTATTCCTTTGTCCGCCGCAGAGATGATCGTCCCGCTTGGCCCCATAACAAAAGTGTTCTTATAATCAGATGGCATAATATGCCGGATGATTCCGCTGATGGCCTCCTCCTTCATATCGACAGCAATCATCAGGTCGCAATCGGCACCGGTGGAGTGAAAAGGATAGCTATGTGCGTATGAAATCATAGGGTCCACTAGGCTATCGTCTGACAAACTCCTATTGATGTCCTGGGGTGCCATGCGCGCTTCGGTCCACACAAAGCTTGAATCACTGTTCTGCAGACGTTCCATCCAGCTTACTGCCGCGGCTGCAGCTTCACGCTCCTGATCCAAGTATCGCAGCCCGGAATCTGACGAAATCATGATCTTTTGCTTGGGATAATACAAATGAACCGCAGAAACAATGTCCACATGATCCGCGACTTCATTCTTAAGCAGGTCCTGCAGATCCAGTACAGTACCATGATTGCCCTGCAGGGTATCTTTGGCAAATATATCAATGCTGACAGGTTCACCCAGGGAAAGATCCAGATAGATTTGCTGCACCCGCTGAAACACAGACGATTCGATATAGTTGGCCGCACTCTCCAGGATAATCTGATTCTTTTTTTGGATTTCTTCATTGTAGTTCTTAGGAAAATACATATAAAAGATGGAGCAGAGCAAAAGGACAATGACCATCACGATCGTTACATAGGAAATAGCGAGGTTGGCAAAAGCAGAGTTCCCGTTTTTTTTCATCGTTGTTGTCTCCGGATTCGAAAGTGTTGAAGCATCTTAACCATCTCCTAATCTTATTGGAAATATGTTCACAGAGCGTTATACATGGACCCTGTTTATGTAAAGAAGCCTGATTCTAAAGAGAACATACGATTTTTATAGAATAGGGAAATTGTTGTATTGAGGCCCGGATCACCCGAATGCTACAGTGATGTCGAACTAAAACAGAGGAGTGATACATTTTGAGAATGGGATTTAGGAAAAAGCAAGTATCAGCAGCTTTGGGTCTGTCATTACTTTTAAGTTCCATAAGTGGAATGGTTGCGAGTGCGAATGCGGCTCCCATCCCGGAATCAGTGGCACTGCCACCTGCACCGGCCTGGGGGTATTATGTAGACAATTACAAAAACAATACTTCCTCCAACAAAACGACCCTCTCAAACCCCGCGATCGGGACTCTTTCCGGTTTTGAACAACTGTGGACTCCTGGTGCTACCTGGGATAGCACGAAATTGAACAGCAGCGTGCTGGATGCCAACATCCAAAAGGTGGTAGACATGGCCGCCAAACGAACCTCCAGTGAAGCTGACGCAGCCTACCTGGATGACCGGAGAAAACAGAGCTACAGCGTCATGGACGGCCTGGGTTCCCTTACCGATATCTACAGACTTCATGTGGGAGCAACGACAACAATCACCGGTATTCCCGCAGATGCCACAACGGTTAAATATGAGGATCAGGGAAACGGCGGAGAATATGGTTCAGGCGATCCGAATTCCAGTCTCGGCAGCATCGTGAGCTTGGTGAATACCTTCCGCAACAGCAGTGCTTCAACTAGTCCGTCAAAGACCTATTATAAATATCCCCGCCCGTTTCGCTGGAGCAGCCCGGCCATTGTAGTGCCGTCCCTTGTTCCTGCAATCAATGCTGACCCCAGCAACGACGGCGGATTTCCAAGCGGCCATACCAATGCCGCCTACCTGAGTGCAATAGCGATGGCCTATGCTGTACCGGAGCGGTTTCAGGAACTACTTACCCGGGCATCGGAACTTGGAAACAACCGTATCGTTGCCGGTATGCACTCTCCGCTTGATGTAATGGGTGCACGGGTCATGGCTACGGCGGTGTCTGCTGCTGCGTTGAATGAACCGAACAACAGTCTTTTGAAAAAGACGGCGTATAACGATGCGCATAGTCTTTTGTTGACACAGACCGGCACAGCTGATGACCGGTTCAGCAATTACGCCAAGAATAAACAAGACTACACAGAGCGATTGACCTACGGATTCAGTCCGATCGATTCCACAACTAAGCCAGCGGTGGTTCCAAAAGGCGCAGAAGTCCTGCTCGAAACACGCCTGCCGTACCTGGACGACACGCAGCGCCGCTGGGTCTTAGCCACGACCGGGCTTCCCTCCGGCTATCCTGTGCTTGATGACCCGGAAGGATGGGGACGGCTTAATCTCTTTGCCGCAGCAGATGGCTATGGTGCTTTTGCGAATGACGTTACAGTGACCATGGACACTTATCAAGGCGGCTTCAATGCCCTGGACCGCTGGCGGAATGACATTTCCGGCACAGGCGGGCTGACCAAAAAGGGAACGGGGACGCTCAAGCTTCAGGGGAACAATAGTTATTCCGGAGGTACACAGCTGAATGAAGGTACGCTTGAGGGAAATTCGGCGGCAGCTTTCGGAACCGGCGATGTGAACAACCACGGGGGAACCCTGATTCAGAATGTTCCTGGACAGATGACCATCGGCGGGAATTTCAGTCAATCTGCCGGCGGCACACTTGAACTGAACCTTAGCAGTACAAACGATCTGCTCGATATTAAGGGCAAAGTACAGGCTGGCGGTACATTACGTCTGAACTTTTTGAATCATTACGTACCTGACGGTGTGATTACACTCATCACCCATGGTAAGGATCAGCGGAGCGGAGAATTTTCTTCCGTAGAGACAACGGGGCTGCCCAGCCAATACAAAATGAAGGTCATCTATAACGCTAACAGCATCCAGCTCGCTGTAGACCTCGAGGCACCAAGCTGGCCGGCAGACGCCAAACTGACCGGTTCAAATAGTACCCAATCGGGCCTTACCTTGAATTGGCCGGCGGCGATAGACAACGAAGGGGTAGTCAGCTACAGCGTATATCGTGACAGCACACTGCTTCACACCGTAACCGGTGCTACCTACTCCTATAATGTAACCGGATTGACTCCAGGCACAGCCTATTCGTTCTCTGTCATCGCTTATGACCTTACGGATAACTCAAGCCGTCCTTTAAAATCATCCTTAAGCACCATTTCCAGCTCTTCTTCTGGCGGGAATGGTCCAGTGGCAACGCCAACACCTTCCCCAGTGCCTTCGGCTGCTCCAAGTCCCGCATCCAGTCCGGGGACAGATAACGGAAAGCAGAGCCTATCGGTAACGGCAACTGCCGATTCCAGCGGGAAAGCAGAGGCAACGATTAAGGATTCCCAAATTACTGACTTGTTGACTAAGGTCAGCTCTTCTACCGCAGCAAAGATCTCAGTACAGCTGAATGTGGGAACCGTAGACCATGCAAAGTCAGTTGGAATCATACTTTCCAAGGATGCCATCAGCAAACTGTTCGAGAGTAAAACTGCTGAAGTGGAACTTGTAACCCAATTCGGAAGCATATCCTTTAACAAAGCCGCCTTGGGGTCGTTGAAAAACGCCGGGGGAGACAGTATCCGCATGGGAATCGCTCCAGCAGCTACTGCCGGCCTTTCTTCTGAAGCAGCAAGTCTGGTCGGCACACGGCCTATGCTGGAGTATACCGTTCAGTCTGGCGCTTCAAGCCTGACCAGCTTTGGAGGCGGAAGCCTCAAGATCAGTATTCCGTTCAAGCTCGCCCAAGGTGAAGATGCTAACGCCATTACCGCCTATTACATTGACAGTAGCGGCAAGCCTAATGCGGTCGTTAAGTCGGGATATAACCAGGAGACAGGAACTGTCTCATTGTTAACCAATCACCTCAGCAAATACGCCGTAGGCTATAACAAAATCAGCTTTAGCGACACATCCGGTCACTGGGGCAGCAGCTATATTACCTACCTGGCTGCGCACCATATTATTTCCGGTACAGGCGCCAACACGTTCGCACCCGATAAGGGAATCACCCGGGCAGAATTTGCCAAAATGCTGGCAGGACTCGCCAATGCGGATGTCTCAGGGTATTCCTCCTCAGCGTTTACCGATGTCAAAGCCGGTGACTGGTACCTGCCTTATGTAGCGTGGGCTGCCGCGAATAACATCGTGAATGGGGCAGGCAACCATCATTTCAATCCGAATGCCTTCATCAGCCGCGAGGAAATCAGCGTCATGATCGGGCGCTATGCTGATCTTGCGGGCTACGCGCTGCCTGCCAACAGCAGCAGCGCAGGCTTTGCAGACAGCAGCAGCGTTAGTGCGTGGGCCGTGGATGCAGTAACTGCCTTGCAGAAAGCAGGAATCCTGTCCGGCAAAGGCAATAACACATTGGATCCTAAAGGCGGCGCAACCAGAGCTGAGGCCGCTAAAATGATGACAGTGCTTTTGCAAGGAATGATTCAATAGCTTCAACAACCAGGGCGATAGCCAGCAAATCACAGATTAATTTATTTAATCGGATTGCTGGCCATCGTCTTTTTCTAGTTTCAGCTACTCTCTCACCAAACAAAAATAAACCTCCTCTCCTCCCGAAGGATGAAAGAAGGTTTAGCAGCGTTAAATATCAAGTGCGGCATGATATCCTTGATAGATTGCAGTCGTAATCGTTGATGCCTTAACGCAGTCCCCAATTTGGGCAACATAAGGTGCGCAATCCAATAACTCATCTACTACATTTCTTCTAGCTCGTTGTCCAAGCGCACAAATGACCGAAGTACCCGGAACAAGAACCTCTTCCCCATTTGGCTCCGCGCAAACCACACCTTCTTGTGTGACACGCAGCCCTTTATATCCTAAATGCACTTGAATGTTGTTCTTTTCAATTTCTTTCAGCATAATGGGACGATGTCTGATATTAGCATCTGGAGCCAGCTCCGTTCTCATCTCTACCAGATGGACAGTCTTACCCTCCTGGGCAAGGTGAATGGCGGCTTCACAGCCTGCCAGACCGCCTCCCAATACGATTACGCTATCACTGACCTTGTCCTTCTCCAGATAATAGTCATTCACAACGACTACGTTATCTCCGTTTAATCCAGGGATTGGAGGAACAATGGCTGCGGAACCGACGGCAATAATTAACGCATCAACCTCTTCTTTCTCAGCATACGCTTTAGTCACAGGTGTATTCAAACGAATCTCAACACCGGCGTCCTTGGCGAGTTTTCCGAGAGTTACTCCCAACTCATACATCTCATATTTAAATGGAATGGCCTGTTCACCCCTCAAGATACCCCCTACGTCATCAGACTTCTCACATAAAATGACTTGATGTCCGCGTTTAGCTGCGGTAAGCGCGGCATACAGTCCACCCGGGCCTCCGCCAGCTACCAAAACCTTGCGTGAATTAGGAGAAGGATATATTTCGGTTCCATCCATTTCACGACCAATGAGCGGGTTAACTGTACAGCGTCTTGTGGATGTTTCGGCACGTTCTGCCATACAGGTAAAGCATCTCAGACACTTGATAATATCCTCATTCCGGTTGCTCATCACCTTTTTGGGGAGCTCGGGATCCGCCAGGAGGGCACGGGCCATTTCTACAACATCCGCCTGACCGCTGGCAATGATTTCTTCCATTTGAGCAGGGTCATTTAATCCGCCAACCGTTGCAACCGGAACACTAACATGCTTCTTGATCTCTGCCGCAAGATAAACATTACTGCCATGAGGCAAGAACATAGAAGGGTGTGTGATACCAAACCCTGTCTGATACGTTCCGGCAGATACATGTAGCAGGTCGATCCTTGATTCCAGTAATTTAGCAATTTCAATCCCTTCTGTCAGATCATAGCCGCCTTCAAACAACTCGGAGCCACTCATTCTAAACTCTATGGGAAAACCAGCGCCAACAGCTTCACGGACACTGTCAAGAACCTCCTGGGCAAAACGCACCCGATTCTCCAAAGATCCGCCATACTTATCCGTTCTGCGATTGAAATGAGGAGAAAAGAACTGATTAATCAACCAACCATGCCCGCCATGAACCATAATCATTTCAAAACCTGCTCGCTTTGCAAGTCCCGCACAGGTACCATAAGCAGCTACAATGTCATCAATCAGTTCTTGCGTAAGCTCCTTAACTTCTCTGCCGTCTGGGCGCACCCCGGGGCTGGGGCCCCACTGGGCAAGTCCTTGTTTCTTATTTTTATCAGTCAGATAAGTTCCTGCATATTGACCCGAATGGGATAGCTCCACACTGGCAATGGCCCCGTGACGGCGGATAGCATCTGCTGTATACGTAAAGCTGGCCAAAGAATCCACTGTTCCCAAATCCAGATGATACATATGAGAAGCTTCTGTCTCGGGGTGAACTACAACTTCACTGACTGTAACTGAGGCAGCGCCGCCTTTTGCTCTTAATTCATAAAAAGCAGTAGATTTGGGACCAATAGTGCAGTCAGCTGTAATATCTGTTCCTCCCATAGGTGCGCCAAACATTCTATTTCTAAAAGTCACATTACCGATGGTGATGGGCTTGCTTAAGTTTGGATATTTTCTATGCATGCTTTCTTACTCCTTCTCTGTTGATGATTCTTCTTACATTTAAATGATAGCTTTCTGATTCTTATTAGCAGCCGTCTGCTGATACTTGACGGCCCACTTATATACAAAGGTCAGGACAAATCCGGTGATGCCAAAAACAGCCGCAATGACAAAGGCTCTCTGGTAACTACCGTCTACGCTGTATACATTCTTCATAATGGACGGCCCAAAATATCCTGCGATTGCAAATCCAATGAACATAATGCCATAATTCACACTGTTATTTTTTGCACCAAACTGATCTGCAGTAAATCCGGGAAATACCCCCATCAGTGAGCCAAAGCTTAATCCGATCACCGAAATACCGATATAAAAGGTCGCCACACTGTTTTCTCCGGATAAATACAGTAAGGTGAGTCCGATTACCGAAAAGAGAGAAGAAATGGCCAGGGTATTGATTCGACCGATTTTGTCTGAAATATAGCCTGCAATGATTCGTCCACCCGTGTTAAAAAGAGCCAATATGGAAACAGCGGTTGTAGCGGCTGCCGCAGACAGGCCAACCATTTTCTGAGCGATAGGTGAAGCTTGGGATGTACACATTAGTCCGGCAAAAGCTCCACTGATCAATAACGCGATCATTACATAAAATAGCGGATTGGCAAGCATGCCTTTCCAGTCCTTGTCATTCTTCAAAGAGCGGCCAACATGTACAGCCTTCGGTGACCATCCGGACGGAACAAAATCAGATGGGCATTTCTCGATGAAGAAAGAAGCAGCACATATAATCACAAGAAATGCGATACCGAGTATAATGAATGCCGTTTTTACACTGGAAGTACTTATTAATCCGTTGGCAATCGGAGGGATTATCACTGAGCTCAATCCATAAGCAGCCGTGGTTACACCGCCAACCAAACCCCGTTTGTCAGGAAAAAACTTAATCGAGTTGCTGATCGTGCATCCGTAAACCATTCCTGTACCAAGGCCGAGTACGATACCGTAAGCAAATACCAGGAAGCCTACAGATGTTGCAAACCCTGATAAAAGCATACCGCCTCCAAATAACAAGCCCCCTGCAAAGATTACTTTCTTGGGTCCAAATCGGTCATTGATCCACCCACCAGAAATCATCGTGATAGGCCCTACTGAATTTGTAATGGTAAAGGCAATAGCCAAATCCCCCGGTGTTAAAGTACGTCCTGTGACACTGCTCAAATACGCAGCCATTGGGGCAGCAAATACACTCCATCCGTAAATTGATCCAATACACAGATTAATAAAGCAGCTTGCAATCAGAATAATCCATCGCTTTTTCGTAAGCTCCACTGAGATTCTTCTCTCCTTCAAATTGTATTGTGAATTTATTCACACCATTTGAGTACATATTAACACAGGATTTTATTTATATCAATATAAACATGTATGTATTTATATGTCCTAAAATACATGTTGTGCGAGCCTTGTATCAATCCTTATTGCGAGCACCAAAATATGCTATACTTAACAAATCAAAAAGACGAAATGTATAGGAAGAAGCGAGCCTTATGAGAACTTTAAAGTATGCCATTTTGGGGTTACTAAATAACGAGCCTATGACGGGTTATGATATTGGTAAAGAATTCAGCAAAGATTTAGGTGAATTCTGGAATGCAAAGCACAGCCAGATCTATCCGGAATTAAAAAAACTGTTTGACGAGGGACTTATCGTTTACGAAATCCAAATTAGCGGAGAGATCCTGGAGAAAAAAATGTATTCGATTACGGAGGAGGGCAAAGAAGCTTTTTTGAAATGGTTAAAACAAGCGGAGCCTTTAGAACCCACTCCCAAAGATGTGTTTCGGCTTAGAATGTACTTTTCGAATCATCTGGATGTGCCAACCCGGATACACCTCTTAGAGCATCAGTTGCTTCAGCATCAGGAGCGGCTGCAACATTTACGCAAAAACAATGAACGTCACCAAAGTATTCCACCACATGATAGCGTGGATTTTGGTGATTATTTCATATTGGATGGAGCTATTTTACGTGAAACGGTAACGATACAATGGCTGGAAAACTTCATTCAATATTGCAAATCGTTGTAACAGATAAGCATACAGAAAAACCTTCCCTCATCCCGGAGGATAAAAGAAGGTATAAGTCTCTTTTCTGAGGCAAGACAGCTATGAACGTATACAGAATTCCGTCAGCATAAAGTATCATGCTCATATATTTTGCTGGGGCGGCCCCACTCAAAAAGGCTCAGTCCGATCTCACGGAAACCATATTTTTCGTAATATTGAATATGATCCGTAGTTAAGTAGACCTTTTCAACCCCCAACCGGCTGCCTGCTATTTTCCTTGCGTGCTGCAAAGGCATGGCTCCTAGAGCCTGCCCCCGCTCGTTCTTGTCGATGAACAACGGTCCGATCCAAGGTGATAAATCTTTTCGAACCAAATATTCCTGTTCATTCAATTGATAGAAGCCGATAATCCGGTTGTTCCTTAACATTAAGAAGGTCAATGGTAAAGCGTCCACTGTAGATAAACTTTCTTCCATTTGAGCGATCACGATGTCCATTACGGCTGGCCAAGATTCAGAAATGTATGTGATAAAGGTTGTTCAGGGCATTCCTTAAGGGATTGGATCACTGGATACCCATCTATAGATGTAATCGTTGATGTAGGGGCCGTATAAATTTTCATTTCTGTGCCATTAAATATATATCCATTCGCGAAGTGGCTCCACCCAAGCTTTTCGTAATAGCCGTCCAGATCGGTACAGAGATACAGGTTGTCATGTCCCAATTCCCGGGATTTCTGAAGTGCATGTTGCAGTAGTTCGGCTCCCATCTTTTGTCCTCTAAACTCCGGTACCACATACAAACAAGCAAGCCACGGAAAAACATCTTGGCGGCTGATCAAGTCATTCCTTAGCAACGCATATGTACCAATGATTGAGCCATTTTGTATGGCAATATAAAAACGCGGCAAGCCATCCTCCGTTTTCATGGAATGAAGCATACAGTCGTAATAGAATTGATAATTCAGATCGCTTCCCCACTCGCTCCAAAACAATTGGACAGCGCTTTCAAAAAAATCCTTTTTTTCCTTAAGTTCATATATCCGGAACACCATATCCCCCCACTCTGTTTGTCCTTAAGAATAAATCCTTCCAGCTGGCTCTATTCAATGATAGCTGATTCTCTGTCGTGCCGGGTCATTTCATGAAGAAATCTCGATAATAACGTTATCCGCTATGACCGTGAATTCCACTAATGGACTGTCAAATAAAACGTTAAGCTCAAACCCGGCTTCTGTGGAGTACACTTCATCGTACAGCCAGTAACTGCCTGCACTTAAGTCTGAAGGTTGTAGGCACTTCACCCCTGTAAATGTTACTTTGATATCGGTTTGATAATGGTAGCCCCCTCTACAATCCAGGTTCATGATGAAAATGTCCGTAGAAGGTATTTCGATTGAAGTTACTTTTGCATCATGTATCAAATCATGCTCATTCGCTTATCGTACTCACTTCGTCACTGTTCAGCCATTGGTATGATTTCACGGTTTCTCATATCTTAGATTAAACTTTCAGAATATCTGTCATTAACCAGTCGTTATAATTCCCATCTTTCGAAACAAACCATACATTGTTATACACCCTTGGCTTATATATCAAATTTTTATTTCTTAATAAGCAACTCATTCCAAAAATAGGAGAAGCATTTCTAATTAATAGTGCCGTAGGATATGTATTTTCATATTTTAAAATCTTTTTTTCTTTTTGTTTTAATAGATGATTCAGGGCACTAATAAAATTTTCATAAATCTCTATTCCATGCAGATCATTATTAGATCTACCTAATATCATTTTGGCTTCTTCAGAATCATAAAATAAGTGTGCTACTTCAAGTCCTAATAATTCGCCCTTCAAATTTTCCAAGACGAAATCCGGACTCTCTCTTTTTTCTACTAATTTAAGTTGATCCTTATGGTTTAAGTTGAATAGGTTTAAAAATATGCCAAGTGCGGCATTCTCCAGAGCATATTTTTCGTCGCTATGATTCTTCATCTTTTTCCCCTTTTGTAATCAGTTAACTCTTTTATATTCTTAATAACTGCATAGCCGTCATAAGTCACTTCATCTCTAATCTCATCTAGCTCAATTTGATAATTGCCTGTAAAAATTTCTTTCCTATCTTTCATGTTTGTATAAGATATTGTGAATTCCACATTATAAATATAGTTCAATTCTCCATAATCTAATATTGTCATTTGGACAGAAAAATTAGAACCCTTATGTAAAAGACTGGTCATTAGACTCTTTATGTTTTTTAATACACTATCATTGGCAGAGATCCGCTTTATTTCAGTGATATCTAAAGTATTCAAACAATCTTCAAGTACTTTTGGGTAAAATCCAAGGAGCTCATCTGCATAAAAACCATCGGTTTTCACTGCCCCCATACGCTGCTCAATATCTTGCTTGAAATTTGGCCATTCTCTAATATCACTTAAGAAATACGTCTCTCCAACCTTCTCAACCGAATAAATCCAATGAAATTCCTTTGATGTTCCTTGCTTCTGGGGATAATTAATCGCAATATTTTCAGTAGCTTCAACATCATATTTATTCACATCCGTATAATAAGCCCTATAAATATATGAACTTATAAATTTCTCAGTGATTTTTCTATTAAATAAGTTATTTATGAGCTTCTTTTGTGACACATACAAATTACTATTTGTTAAAAGATTGGGTTCAACAATTGAAAATGTATTATTATTTATTGATTCAACAAGATTAATTTGATAATCATTAATTAATTTATTTATTTTTTGCATTGTATTATCAGGTTTATTTTCAGAAAAGATGATTTCATTTTCTTGTGATTTATCACTTCTGTTTACATGACTAGTTCTGTTTGTATTATCAATGAAACTATCGTTACTGCTACAGGCTGTAAATACACAAAAAAACAGGACCAAAACTAATGTTTTCCTCATCAAGTTTCCTCCTGTTTCGTATTTACATATCCATTAGATGCCGACCTTACATCACTATAAAAATATAATAAGTTGGGTAATTCTGCCTTTTCTAAATCATTAATATTGTTTTTGTATTTAATTAGTAAATCAAGAGATTGACGATAATAGTCCAAATGGTATTCATTTATTTTGGTTCGTTTTACTTGTGCGATATAGGTTTCCAAATCTGAGATTTGAGTAAATAAATATTCACGTATTATTTCAAATGTCCTTTGATCAAGTTCATTGATATCCGTCATGTTCCTTACATTCTCTTCAATCTTATGGAGCCATTCATAATCTCTTTGAAATATTTGATAAATAGGTTCCAGAAATGAATAAAGTGTTTTGTATCGTCTTTTTTTGAATAAAAAGTGCGTGATATTAAGAAACATGTACATCCACCACCGTCTTATGTTTTCAATATCTTCTGGGAGTTTTATATAACGTTTCCGTATTCCTGACGTTCAAGGGGCTTAAGGGCTCTACCTTACATATTCATTATATTTTAAAAGATGCTGGATTGCTTCACTCTGATAAAATCCATATTCCCAAATATCCCTTCTGTCGCTAAGTAATATCCATCACTCTTAGAACCCAAGCACCAAGTGGCTTCGCTTTTCTCAGAATCTATTCATACGTATCGCTGATTCTTATATATCCGTTTATTTGTTCCCGGGTCCTTTGAAATATGCCTGATCTATTATTATAATTCCCTTCTGCTGTTATTATTTTATCCTGTTCTACTCTTAATACCACTCCGATATGATCATTCGGTCCATTCCCCACAATATTATCAAATACGATAAGATCCCCTTGATCTGGGATGAACGATGGATCACTTATAGGATAATAAAAGCCATTTAACTGTCCCCATTCTAACCAAGCTTCTACCCATGCAAAATTACGTGAAACCGGCTCTGGATATCGTACAGGTAACTTCAATCCTGCCTCCGTACAACAATGATATACAAATGCAGCGCACCAATCGAAACCAATATTTGGATTATCTCTTGGAAAATACCTAAGAATGGGTTCCAAATCCGGACCGTATTTATCTTCATTTCCGATCAACGGTCTTGCAGCTAATTCTTCAGCTATTTCAGCCAGAGTCTCTCTTCTGCTCATGGTTTCACCCTCCGTTTGTATATAAGGCCACTAATTTTTCAATGACTGAATGAACTTCTGTTGAATCTTTAATAACAAAAAAATAATCTACTTCTCCCTCTGTGGGGTTAGAAATATTGTCTTGTTTTGATTCTGCATTTTGTCTGTTTAGCACTTCTACAAAATTGGAGGCCGTTCGAAATATCGCTTTACTACGAGTACTCTTATGGATACGTTCCTCCAGAATGAAATCAGGGAAATCGAAATAGACCAGTACGGTTTCAAATCCTTTATCATGAAAATAAGTTAGTAGTTTGGAACGACCTATCGTATTTCGGTTTGAATTACTAAGGATGAGGTGAAGCTCCGTCATCTCTACAGCATAATCTACAATTGTATTCGTTATCGCATATTTTATTGTGTTTGGTCCCTGTGTTGGACGTAGTGATTTATAGTAGGTATTGATGAATTCAGCATGGGTATCTTGATCAATCACGATTGAGTTATTCAATTGTTGTTCTAGTTCTTTAGCAAATGTAGTTTTTCCACTGTGCGTTTTACCTACCGTAATAATAGCGAGTCGCTTCAAGAATACTCCCTCCAATTCATCTGAGGCCGCGAAGAAGTTAGGTTCGCAGATTATTCAAAAACAAACTTTACCCGTTGATCTCCGCACCACTTTTCTCTTATCCCATCATAGTAAACATCTACATTATTATTTATGATTTCTTTATAAGTGCCAGCTAATTGAGGATAGTTACGTCCAATAAACTTTTCCAAAGTAGGCCCTGTGTTTTTTCCTATTCTAACTTTATCTAAAAATACGGGTATGTCCTTATCCAGAGCATGAATCATTAAATCCACATCTGTTATTCCGGGTAAAATCGGAGTGATAAATACCCAAACCTTAATCCCCATTCTATGTAGCTCATTGGCTGTCTGTATATTGCTCATCAGTGTATAATCATCAACCTTCTTCAACTGTTCCAGGTTAGATAAACCTAACAGCAGAGTGAATTTGTCTCCCATAGGTTTAACCACATCGAGATCTCTATAAATTAGTTTTGACCCGGCTTTAGTTGTGACCATACACTTCACGTTTAACTTACTTAATTCGATTAGGCATTTCCTGGTTAACTGATATTTCCGTTCAATTTCCATATAAGGATCACACTTACTTCCCAAATATACGATATCTTCTTGATTCCAGTGAATGAATTCTTCATATAAAATATCCGCAATATTGAGTTTAACATTCAAGTTTTTATTCCAGTTTTCATCTTCTAGCTGGAAACAATAAGGGCACCCGATAGTACATCCATCATACGGATCGATAATTGGTAATGTTCCTCCGTCAGGGGGATATTCATATGTCATTGCACAACTAACACATATTTCTTTAAGCATTTCGGGCCATCTCCATTCGTCCGTTTATGAGACGATGGTACATGAATCCCGGAAAAAAATATAGACTTATAATAACCATTCTGTTATGATGTTGAATAAGGTCTTGAAAAAAATAGTCATACAAACCCTAAGATTCTAATGATCTTAGGGTTTTATTTTTTTGTTTAGGTTGATTTCGCATTACAGATCAAGACTTAATCGAATCATATCCCTACATTGTATTCCGTTTTCATAAATCTCTTCCTTATAATGCCTTACAAAGAAATCCCGGTCTATTCCTGTTATTCGAAAACCACATCTTTGATATAGCATGAGCTGATGTACACTGGAGTTTCCGGTTCCGATTTCAATGGTTTTAGCCTTTTCTTCTCTCGCCTTATCTATCGAATATACAATTAATTTCTTTCCTATTCCTATCCCCTGATAGTCTTCCTGTACCGCGATATTTACAATTTCTATGGTTTCAGGTCGAGTCCTAATCAAAACCAAAACTCCAATTATTTCTTCGTTTATTAGAGCTACTAAGCATTGTCCTCTTCCCAAATATTCCTTAACGATTTCCTTCGACGGATCAGCAAGAAGTAATAGATCAAAGGGGATTTCTTCGTTTGAATTTAGTGGTCGGATCTTAATTTCCATGAATTTTCTCCTTTGGCACGCTTCGTGAATACAATGTTATCTGAACTCTGCATTTTTATAATAGTCCTGACTGAGGAGCTACTGCGATCAAAAGTGTCACGTTTTCATATAACTACCTACTAATCATAATATTGTGCCTGTGCCTCCCACATCGAACTATAATCCTGTCCATTCTTCACGAGCTGGTCATGATGCCCGTACTCCACTAACTCACCTTCTTTAAAAAAGGCGACCCTATCACAGAACTTACAGGAAGATAAACGATGAGAAATATAAATAACGGTATGCTTTTCTGTCATGCGGTTAAAATTAGAATAGATTTTGTATTCTGCATATGGATCAAGGGCAGCCGTGGGCTCATCCAAGATTAGAATAGGGGATTTTTTAAGCAAAGCCCTGGCCATTGCCATTTTTTGACCTTCTCCCCCTGAAAAACCCGTCCCCTCCGAATCGAATGTTTTAAATACCTGTGTGTCTAGCCCCTTTTCTAAACCACCGATTTTTTCTTCAAGCCCGACTTGCTTCATCATCGATAGCATTTCTTCTTCTGCATCTAAAGTAAACTTCAAGCTCAAATTATCTTTTATTGAGAAAGAAAATAACTTATAATCCTGAAAGACTACACCCAGGGTCTTCATATAATCTTTGTATTGGTATTGTTGAATGGGATATCCATTAAGCAAAATCTCACCCTGTTCGGGTTCATACAATCGGCAGAGTAATTTAATAAAAGTCGATTTCCCTGCACCATTTTGTCCGACGACTGCCAGATTCTCACCACTTTTTATCGTAAGAGACACATTTTTCAAGGAATAGACCTCACTCCCTGCATATTTAAAATAAACACCTCTGAACTCTATCTCAGCTTCTGTCAACTTCCCAATCATTCGTTCTCCACTTCTCATGGTTGCAGGAAGACTCTCAAATTCTCTGAAAACCTCAAGATACCTGCACATTTGTCGAAGCTCAACATAGGCATTGAACACCACAGATACTTGTGCGGAAAAGCTGTTGGCAGCTGCAATATACATTATGAAATCACCGATTTGAATCCTTCCACTCACTACCTTAACAATCATGTAGCAATAGATCACCACCATTTGCAGTTGAAGATTAATACTCGTTAACCCCTTGTAACGCCCAACCTGTCCGTATAATTCTCCAAATCCCCGGATCGTATCCTTGTGATATGCATCTACCTTTTTCAATATAATAGGTGCCATTCCATACAGACGAACATCCTTGGCCATGGAAAAATCGGTTGCCAGCCTGGAGTAATAACCAAATTTACGATTTAGCGGGGCCAGTATTTTGTAGAATTTGAACTGGGTCTGCTGTGATTTCTTGAAAATATAGGTATTCAGCAAAATCATCCCAAGAATCAATAAAATAGTTCCTACATTTACTGTGGAGATCAGAGCGGTCAATGCCATAAGGGATAGAGACGTTTGAAGAAGCATTCTCATGCTGGTCATCATTTTGCGTATAACATCCTGCTGCTGAATCGGTGATAATGCCTGCTCCTTCAAATCTAGAACCTTAGCATTCTCTAATCTTTCAAAATCGAGATTCATAATATGTTTGCCGACATGAAGCTCCAAGCCATCCATTACTTGCAGATTGGCCTGTTCCATTTTTTGATCCAAATAACTCTGGAGTAACCCAAAAATGGCATTACCTACGGCCAGAATACTAATCCATAGAAGTAATTGCGTTTCCCGCGCTTCCCCCATAAGTTCGTCAATGATATACTTGGGTGCAATAATATTGATAAAGGGAAGAAATGCACTACACAATGCAACCAATAACATCAGAGGGATATACGTCTTAGAGTAGGAATTAACCAGCTTCCAAAAATAAACGACGACTTGCGAATCCTTCTTCAGTTCAGGGAATGGGTTCATATTCTTTATTTTCACTCCCTTTGTAATATTGTGCTTGAACCTGAAACATTTGCGCATACTTTCCATTCCGCTCTAGCAATTCTTTATGTGTGCCCCGCTCCGCAGTTTCACCCCGTTCCATCAATAGAATCTGATCACAGAATCGGGTACTGGACAAACGATGTGAAATATATAAGGCCGTGCGATCTCCAATCATTTCATCAAAACTCTTATATAAACTGAACTCTGCTAGAGGATCAACCGCTGCGGTGGGTTCATCTAATACAATAAGATCTCCATTTTTATATAAAGCACGGGCTAACATCATTCTCTGATTCTCTCCGCCAGACCATTCAACCCCTTCATCATCCAAAAATTTCTGCAAATGAGTGTTAATGCCGTATTTAAGTGTTGAGATTTTCGGGCCTAAACCCGCCATTTCTAGGCAATTGTGAACCTTTCCAGCATTGAATTCCCCGTTCTCCTGAAGAGAGACATTCTCAGCTACTGTAAAGGCCAGCACTCGAATTTCTTGAAATACAGTAGACCATAAATCCCAGTACGCACTTTGAGAGAAGCGCTGAATATTGATTCCATTCAGTGTAATCTCTCCGCTGTCCGGTTCGTACAATCTGCAGAGCAGCTTGATTAATGTTGTTTTCCCTGCTCCATTATGACCTACAATGGCAAGCCTCTGGTGAGCAGGGATTATAAATGATAAATTTTCGAATACTAGCCGGCCGCTGTTAGGATAACCGAAGGAAACATTTTTAAATTCTATGGTGTAGGGTCCTGACGGAATCGGCAGCCTGTCCCCTTTCTCCTCTCTCTTAGTAGGTTCAAGAAAACTGCGCAGTTCCTGTATGTACAGATTCTGTGTCCGCAAATGGGCAATATCTTTTATCGTTCCCCGGAGAACAGATGAGAAACCCGCTACAGCTCCGGTGTACATAGCAAAATCACCTACCGTTATCCTGTGATGGACATATAGGTAGGCTAAATAACTGTATACACTTCCCTCCCTGGCGAAACGAATGATGACGTCCAATACATCACTCTGAAAATAACGCTTGCTTATGTTGTACTGAAGTGTCCTTCTCTTATCGGTAACTGCCTGGAATAGAGAAACAAAGTGCTCGTTAAACGAATAGATTCGAATCTCCTTCCCGTAAGCAAAGTCCTGCATCACATCCGAATAATAACGTTTTTCACGGTCCAGCACTGATTGTCGTTCTTGCTCATATTCATATTTCTTTGCCCGTAGTGAAAAAAAATATGAACCTGCAACCGATCCGATTAAAAAGAGAATAATCCACATCCCTAGCCTGGAAATTACTGTGAAGTATCCAGAAAGAGCAATAATCCCCCCCAGTAACGAAAATAACGTATGGAATAAACCCTGAAAACCATTCTCTACACTTTGCAGAGATCTCTTAGCCTGTTCCATTTGATTGAGGAATACCGGATCTTCCGTATTTTTGAAATCCGCATTCAGATTTTGCGCGGTATGGGCATGCAACTGTCTAAATACAACTTTCATCAGCTGGGTTTGACCTATATTTTGCAGATAGGCAGTTAAAAAACCAATGGTACTTGATAAAACAAACATGAGTGCAATTAGTAATATAAAACGAAGGGGTCTTTGCTGTCCCATTAATTCATCGAGAATGAGTTTAGGAAACAATAGCAGAATAAAGGGCTGAAGAGCAGTAAGCAGAGTGACTATCGAATAATAGTTAACCGAAAGCTTACTATGAATCCACGCTGTTGAAAGGACATATCGTATGCTGGAACCAGTGGAAGATTGGAAACTTGTTTTGAGCATTGTCACGCTCCTCTTATTCACTAATTAACAAAAATCTTTATTTATACTCCACCTTTACACAAAGTTATGTAATATAAATATTTCTTGTATATATTCTAACAATGTTATTATTTGGAAACTATATAAATTTATTAGGACTCATAAGATTATTTAATGGTAATTCAATGAACAGAAACCTTTAGCAGACAAAATAAAAAAGGGCTTTCCCATATGCCATGAAATGGCTTTGGGACAGCACCTCTAAATATAACCTTTCTTACACTTTTGGTTTTCTACAATATCTTTCCGTGGTTTATTAACTTTGCTTATTAGAAATTTCATCTAACGTTCTTTCATTCACGAACCCGAGAACTTTAAGTGAGCGCAGCGAACGGGGGAAGACTTAGGCCTTCAGGGGTAATCGTCTGATTCTACCTCTTGGCTTCTTATCTCCGGGCGATCCAGTGCCACAAGGCTATTGTCCTAGCCCAGATTACATATGTCATTCAGATAGTCTTTCTTAAGCAAGGCATATATCACAACATCCACAAACCGGTTCCCCCAAAAATAATGTTCCTTCAATACCCCTTCTTCACAAAACCCCTTTTTCTCAAGCACCTTCCTTGAACTCAAATTCTCCGGCTCTACAAATGCTTCGATTCTGTTCAATCTAAGTTCGTTAAATCCGAATTCAATGATCTTTTGATTCGCCTCGGTCATAATACCTTTGCGCCAATATTCTGGAGTGAGTTCATATCCAATTTCAGCTTTAGAATGTTTTTTCATCCAACCATGAAATCCACAGGTTCCAATGACTCTGTGATCTGACTTCAAAGTTATTCCCCAGCGAAAGCCTTGATTTTCTTCGAATTTTTGATTCCAGCGCCCAATTAATGCTTCTGCTTGATTGATAGTAGTAAAACTCTCCAAATCATAAAACTTCGTAACTTCATCCAAAGAGAAATATTGAAAAACTTCCCTGGCATCGTCTTGTTTAAGTTGTCGGAGTATTAATCTTTCTGTTTCTAATATAGGAAATTGAGACATCTTCTTCTCCCTTCAGGGTTTGGGTCATTTCACCTAACGCTTTTTTTGAAGTCAAATTCATCAATAATTTCTTTAGTACCATCCTCTTTAACCACCATCACTTGCACATCTTTAATCGGACTAATTGCATACCAAAACCGCTTACCCTCTTCAACATCAATGATTTGCGCAAGCTCTTCACCTGCATATACTTCTCTTATCGAATCTCCACTTATTGTACCTGAGTATATAAAAGGGGGTTGATTCATTGAAGACCATTTCATCGGGGAGTTCCATTCCGCACCTCTTGTTTGTATCCAACTCCATTGTTTATCCCGTTTCTCCAAATAAGCTATAAATATTTGTTCTCCACGTTTATTATTTTCTTTAAATACAGCCACCGCATCATCTTGATGTACCACATTAAACTCCTTGTGAACGAGCTTATAGGAATAATTTTCTTCTCCTTTATGGAGTTGCTCCAACTTTTCATGAAAAAAAGCTTCAAATGCTTGTGGCTGGGAACAACCAACCATTATAGATATTAAAAAGGCTGATAGGCCTAAATATAACAATCTCAATCTCAATCTCATTTCTCCCCCTTATCCATAAATCATTAAGATTTATTGTTAAGAAATACGGTCTTGTTGTAATGGTTACCTTGCTTTGCCTTCACACCTCTTTGAACGTACTTTCAAAATACGGCCCTTCAATGCCATTAATATAGTTTGTTATCATCTTTCGCATGGGTTGAGGAAGCAGATTATGTACATCCATCTCACTTAAAGGTATCCAATAAAATTCCAAATGACTCTCTTTTGATTCTGGATTCTTTCTACGATCTACATTTTCCAATGTAGTAATAAAAACATGATTGATCTCTTGATGATAGGTTCCCTCATCCTCATGTCCAGCTTCTACCGCTCCAATGTAAGGACCAACCTGACTTATTAAACCAAGTTCTTCATATATTTCTCTATACAAAGAGGATTTAATACTCTCATGAAATTCAACATGTCCTCCTGGTAAAAATGTGTTATCCATTCCTAAGCAATGTGCAACTAAAAGATGGTTATCAGCTAATATGACTCCTCGTGCGAGCACATGATATTTTTGTGTTTGTTCTTTTTTTACCATTCCATAGTCTCCTTCTCTTTTAAAACCCTCATTTTTATAGAGTTCCAATATCTGTATATTCAGTTCAGGAAAATGACCTGGATGATATATGACTACATCAGACGAAACAAATAGGTCTTTTCTACGGATAAATATCATTTCACTTATATTTTCAATAATCGCTTTGTTCATCTCACTCATCCTTTCGGAGTCCGCGAATTCACATCTAACTTTGATCTTCCTATTTTCTCCTCCAGTATATCAGCCATTCAAAATATTGGGAATTAAAAAGGAGCCTTTAAGGTTTTTCACCTCAAAGGCTCCAATGCTTGTGGAGTCATCTATTATGCTGTCAATGTATTCAGAAAGCCAATGCAACAATTGTGTTGATGGGTGGTACATTCGTGAGCGGCTATTCCCGTTTCTTCCCAACTGCACCGAGATATATCACAAATTCATCATCACCATCTAACTCTAAAATCTCATCAATCAACTTTTGATCATAGATTCCAATGGCGCAAGCACCTGCACCGATAGATTCACTGGCTAAATAAAGGTTTTGACATACATGTCCAGCATCGATGAGGATTTTTTTGTGAGCTGAAATATCATACTTCCATTCGGAGCGATAGGGAGTTGTACTCCATGCAAACAGTACAGAGGCCTTTTTTGCAAAGTTAGGGACAAATGGCTGATCCAAAGTAATCGCATCAATCTTCTGTTCAATTTTTTCTAATTCAAACATGAATAAGAGCTTATGTTCTACAGGAAGGTATCTGTAGATTCCTTGCTCAATGCCTTCTACCCGCATAATAAACAAATACGTTTCAAAAGTGTGTGTTGCTCCACTGCATGGGACAGTTCGAAGCGTAAGTCCGTTCTTATTCATACCGGTTATCCCTTGGGTAGCCCATAATAAATAGGATAACTCATCCAGACTTAAAGTCTCCTCAGAATAAAACCTCGTACTTCTTCTTTGATCTATAATATCAAAAACGTTTTCTTTACATACAACGTCTTTGCTGATCTTTGGCAAATCAATAATTACCGATTTCGGATCAAAGGGTTTAACAATTGGTGGTTGTGCAAGTCCTTTGATCTTATCTGTTTTTATATGTTTGAATTCATGAAAATTAGATTTCAGAAAGTGCCTTTGTTGTTCGTATCTTTTCATAACTGATCCTCCTGAATTACCTTTTATAGCTTTAATTTATCATGTCATAAAAATTAGATGGTGATCGAACGCACTATTCAGTTGTTTTGGGTGAGCAAACTTCAATAAACCTCCCCTCAACCCTAAGGGTGAAAGAAGGCGTAAACGCATCGCTTCTGTAGCAGGGCAGCTATACTCTTCAGCTGTTTCCGCTTCCCCTATAGCTGCTGCAGACCAAGGACCTTCAGGTCCGCCGCATGAATATGCAATTAACTAACATTGTAGGGATCCTTTACTTCTCCTTATTCATGGTCCTTAGTTTTTGACTTTAGATCATTTAATGACCGCTGAAGATCATCCATCTTTCTTAGTCCAGAATATTGATTTCCTATAATTCCAGCCAATCCAATTACCAAGATAACTATAAGGAGTAAAGTCATTTCGCTATCTCCTTTCATTGTTAGGTTCAAAAATTCATTGCGTATCTTTCAGATAACGTTCTTGTATTCACGGATACGAGAGGCTAAAGGCGCGAAAACGCCGGTTCGAAGACTTAGCCTCTCAGGAGTCGATCGTTCCGGAGTTCTCGACGTACCACAAGCGCGATACGGTCGGATGGTGCGGATGTGTCCGGATGATTCCACTTCCTACTACTGAGATGCCTCGTCGATTCACATCGAACATCGACCGGACCGATGCCTGAACATGGTGTTATCTGATGCCGACTTTCAATTTCTTTAGATCCATTTAAAAAATGTTTTGTGATTCACTTCAATATTGTTGTTCCTCGCCCATTCTATTAAGGTATTTATTTCCTTATTGGTGTTACTAAATTTAAAACATAAACCTATTGGGACAATTCTATTCCTCTTTGGTTTAATTCCGATTACGCCATTACGTTCAATATTTATTTGGCTTATTTCACTGGCTTCAAGTTGATAGTTTTTGATAATTAATACTTTATTATCGAGTTGCAATAGCTTGGGTTTAAGAAGTCTCCTTGTAACAGCTGCAGTAATAATTAGTAGATAGACAATACTAAAAGCCAAATAAAGTAGTTTATTGGATCTATCGCTTGTAGCAATGATATTAAGAATACATAATAAAGTCAGGATCGACATGCCGATAATTAACCTAATATTTAAAGGGTATCTTATATTTATTTTCATTTATTTCCCTTTCGCTTTCAAGATAACGTTCTGTATTCACGAACCCGTAGTGTTATCTGCTGAATTGCTTTTTCGAAGTCAATCGCACGGACCAAGACTCCTAGGGAGCCATAGCCTGAATCTTATGTTATGCGAGGGCCGAATGGCCCAGCGGGGAAATAGTGTTATGTAATGCGTGTGCCATCCTTGATCCGCTCCAGAATATCAACTATCCTTAATCCCTCAATATCATTGATATGAATTCCATAAAGTTTATTAATCTTAACATTTGCATCAAGTATTAATATATCTGACCAACAGAAATCATATAATGAAGATTCATCCGAGATAAACATCTCTAAATAATTCATATCTAATACTTCATTAAAAAATTGAATTGCCTCTGATTCGAGATTATCAATTCTTGAAACGTTAGCAAACATTACCTCCATTTTCGTTCCTGGCCTTGGGAGATCTTTCCCTGCCGATTTATATTGTTCAAAATTTTCTTCAAGTCTTAAATATGCTTCTTTCTTTGAACTTCCATCTCCGTTCATCCAATACCAATTTACTATCCTAGCTTCCCATGGATACATAGTTAAGTTGGTACCAGTTAGATCAAGCATCTTCTGTTTCCTAAATTCAATTGGATAATCATGAAGATTCCAACTTGAGCTTCTATAAGATAAAAATTGCTTTAATACGGCTTTGAATGGCCTATTGAATTCTGAGATCTTATTCATTGAACTATGCTCTCCTTTCTGGTTTGCACAGATTTCACATAAGGTCTATATGGTGTTATAACAAATATTCTTCATGTATATTTGATCCCCATAACGAATCTCTTTTGGATAATCTTCGTTGTTGATCTCTAACTTCAGTAAATCATCATCACTCTCTTTTATTTTACTTTTAATCTCTGCCCTTGAGTGTATATTATGAAGTATGTTCCTTATCTGCTTATCATTCTGATGTTTAATTTCATAGCGGACTCCTAATTTCACCATGTTATGCTGATCCGTAAAGTCATTAAATAAATCTATTAATATAAAACTCTCTCTATCGTCTTCCGTAAAAAACACATAAACATCTCCCTTTCCTGCTCTGCTAGGTCCTTCGCCATATGATAAATACCGGTCACATAATTCCATAAAATTAAATCTTATAACTAATTGTCTCATTAATTCTTCTAAGCTAAAGACCTCAAACGTATCATCTATCAAATCAAAAAACGGTAGATAAAAAGAAAATTCAATATATCTTTTCATTTTAATTCCTTTCATTATTCCATAAAGTTAATTTCCGCAAAATTTAACATAACCTTCTGCGTTCACGAACCTCACTGGCTTAGGGGGCCGAAGTCCCGAAGCGTGAAATCAGACGATGTCAGTGCCCCCTTGAATTACTCACACAAATAAGACCTTCCGGATCTCTCTTCTGCAATTATCTTTAGTTGATTATTTCTATGTTCTAAAAATCTCTTCATATAGTTTATTAATATTATTCTTTCGATGATCCATCCCACAATTCCTAACGGGGCTGTAAATGTTAATGTATCTGTCATTACGGTCTTCCCGTTATATTCTTCAAATTTATGTTCATGCCTTAAACTTTTAAATGCTCCTTGCATCATTTCATCTACAAAATAATACGGTTTCTTGAATGCGGTAATTCTCGATGTTAACTTCTGTCTAATTAAAAAGTGAGAAGCCTGAAAGGTTACAATTTCTCCTTCATTTATCTTCCCGGTTATTGTGCCTGCTACTGCCTTTTCTTTGGTATGTTTCCAAACGGTTTGGGTATGTAATTCAATATCTCTGGCTAAGTCAAAACAATGAGATATGGGAGCATCTATAATAATTTCAGTCTTTACAGTAACCATACAGAACACCTCGCTCAATGAACATGATTTAATAAAGGCCTTCTTCTCACGCTCATATGCGTATAATGTTCAGTATAGCAACTATTCTAAATACTGGGAATAAAAATGGAGCCTTCAAGGTTGTTTAACCTCAAAGGCTCCAATCCTTTTGGAGTCATCTATTACTATTACAGCTGCTCATCTCCGTCTACGGACGAGATACAGGTCAGCAGTTCTCGTGCGGGTGTACGAGGACGGGGCTTAGGAATCTTATCCTGATCGAAATAACCAAGATGAAGCGTGCCGATGATTCTCTCGCCCGGTTTCACGCCTGTAATTCTGCAGAAATCGGGATCGAAATTATATTCATTCGTCTTCCACACTACGCCAATTCCCTGCTCCCATGCCAGCAATTGTATGTTCTGAATAAGGGCTGAGCCTGCACCCACAGCGTCTTCCCATTCCCGTTGTCTGGGATCGGCCTCGATAACAACAAGCAGATGAGCTTGAATACGCTCGCAGTAATCGTTCTGCAGCTTCTCTTCCCAGCGCTCCCGCTCGTCCTTGGAGAACGTATGCAGGACCCCATCAGCAAATCGCTTCCTTCCCTCTTCCATAAATAAGATGAATCGCCACGGCTCCTTGCGTGAATGTACCGGTGCCCATACGGCTGCTTCCAACAAATTTACGATCGTTTCTTTTGCCAGCGGTTTTTCATTGAACTGACGAATGGTTCTTCTTTCACGAATTAGCATCTCTATTGCGGATGTTACCATATCGGTTGATCCTCCCGTCGTATTCCCTTATTGGGTGAGCCAATGCACCGCTTCATCGATAATTTTACTTTGTCCGATCGGACCGCCCGGACCTTGGAACCACAAGCCGTAGTCAACGATATAGACATGGTTGTTTTTAACAGCCTTCAGGCTTTTCCACACTGCAGTTTTCTGCAACTCACTTGTTTCTTCCGGGTCTGATGACAGGAGGAAAATATGGTCCGGATTAATAGATGGCAATGACTCCATGGAGATAATCTGCATCGATTCAGCTGGATCAGGTATAGAAGAAGGTGGAGTAAGGGCGAGATCATCATAAAGAACCTCATAATTTCGTTTACTGTAATACCGCACTTCTTTATCGGATAGCCGTAGAAACATCACTGTCTCATCTCCGATAGCTTGTTTGATCTTCTCACGGGCTTTTGCAGCCTTTTTCTCATATTCTTCAATAACCTGCTTGGCTTGTTCCGTCCTACCTAACATTTCCCCCATTTTTAGCAAGCTCGTTTTCATACGAATAACGCCTTGCTCATCCTTCACCTTCTCTGCGAGCAAGGTGGGAGCAATTTTACTGAGACTCTCATAGGCATCACCCATGAAGTCCTGACCAATAATAAGATCCGGATCTGTCGCTAATATACTTTCAAAATTCGGATCCACCTGCCAACCCAAATTCATTTTCCCTTCCAATTGATCTGCCAGATAGGTAGGAAACCGATCACTGCCTTCTTCATTACTCGAAGCAGCCTGGGGTACAATGCCGAGGGCTAGTAAATAGTCCGTAACGGCAGGGAACAGCGAAATAATATGCTTGGTCTCGCCCTTAATGACAGTTTCTCCCCATGCATGCTTAATCACCCGCTCTTGTACGGCTGGCTGTTCTGTAGATTGTGCAACAGCGGTCGGTTGCGCACTGCTGCCGTTCTGTCCACTCCCGCTTGCTGGCGAAGTATTCTGAGAGGAGGAGCAGGCAGCTAATAATAGCGTAAGGCTGAGTATCAGTAGCATCGTAACGGATTGTCTCGATTTCATGAGCGTGCGTAAGTCTCCTTCTCGTTTATATTGATAATGATTATCATCATCAGTAGGATTATAAGCGCGAAGTTTATGCCTGACAATGGACAATTCTGACCTTCCTATAGTAATATCCTGACTCCCAGGCAGACTGATGCACACCTGTTTGAAACGGCCTGGCGATACCCCTACCTGCTTTTTGAATAAGCGATTGAAATAAATAACATCCGGGATACCTATACCTTCGGCAATTTCCTGCAGGGATGCGTCCGTACGCAACAACAGCTCTTTGGCTTTGTCCATTCGAATCCGGGTTAAATATGTGATTAGACTGCTTCCAGTCTCTTTCTTGAAGATTCTCGACAGATGCCCTGCGCTGCAGTCCAGAAGTTCCGCCATTGGATCGACCATAATCGGTAGTGCATAGTTTTCATGAAGGTAACGAACAGCTTGGGCGACCAGATTGGGCTTGGCAGTTTGAATATCCTGCATACTTAGCTGTCTCATCAATTCGTTAATAAATTGGTAGAATAGCGTTTTCACCTGAAATTTGGCACACTCATCCGTCAGCCTCCAATATTGGTCTATTTTTTGGACTTTGTCGTATAAGTCGACGGGATAGACAGGGACAAGAGCATACTGAACATGAAATGGAGCATGTTGCCTTAATAGCGCTTGAATCTCACGGCTGCCCGACAAAGACAGGTTAGCCCGATAGAGTATTATGTAATATTCGAAGTGATTATCCGTGAGGGAAATATCCAAACATACTCCCTTACCTCCATGCAAGACTTGCATCTTATCAACTACGTACGTGGTGCCGTCCAGCGTAACTGCCGCACTTCCCCGTATCGTATATAAAAAACCGCTGACAGGCAATCGATAGGCATTGACTTGTTCGCCGGCACGTAACACCCTATGCCGTACATCCCATATTTTGATCGAGGCCAGATTCCAAAGCCTAATATGCTCTTCTAAGTCCATCGCTTCACCTTCCATAGAACTTTATGTATGCTAAAACCAGCAAGAAATGCTTACATTTATACTAATACTCATTCTATCGATAATCATTCTCAACTACAATGGATATCTTACTACTAGCATGGAGTGAACAAACAAAAAACCTCCCCTCACCCCTAAAGGTAAAAGAAGGCGTAAACGCGTCGCTTCTGTAGCACGGCAGCTATATCTTCAGCTCCCCAAGCTTGATCAGCTCGACAACCGCTTGCGAACGGCCTTTGACGTTTAGTTTTTGCATGACGTTGGAGATGTGATTGCGGACGGTTTTCTCACTGATGAATAACAATCCGGCAATATCCCGTGTGGTTTTGTCCTGCACAAGAAGCTCGAATACTTCGCGCTCACGATGCGTCAAGAGAAATTTGCTGTGATGTTCGTTCCCTTTCAATGGTGTCACCCCTCCTTGCCCTGGGTTTGTTTGGTATAACAAGGTAAAGGGATACAGTCAAAATCATTTTATGTATGGGGGGTGATATTGGTGCGGTGACTGCCTTAAAATGGGCGGCTGCGCCTGCTTGTCCATCAGAAAGCACACCTGTTACATATACCGGTCCGTCACGCCCTTGCGGTCACGCCGGTTTCTCCGGTAATGCTGGTGCAGCTTCAGTATATTTTATGAAATGGATTCCATAGCAAGCTTTATATTCGGAGGGCTGCAAGCGAACAATATGCTAAAATAGAAGAACTATATCTCTTGTCCCAGGAGGCGGTCCGATGGCCAATATCAAAGAAATTGCCCGCATTGCCGGGGTTTCCGTAACGACTGTATCACGCGTGCTGAACAATCATCCTTATGTAAGCAAAGACAAAAGAACAGCCGTGCTGAAAACCATAGAGCAGCTGAATTATACACGCAATATGAACGCTGTTCATCTGATCACGGGCCGCACCGGGGCGGTTGCGGTTATTCTGCCGATGATCAATTCCTTCTATTTCTCGGTGGTAATGGACGGTCTGGCGCAAGCAGCGCTGATGGCGCAATATCGTCTGATTCTGTGCCAGACCAACTATGTCCCCGAAGAGGAGCTTAAAGTACTGAATATGCTGCGTAACAAAGAAATTGACGGAGTAGTCATTGTCTCGACTGCGCTGAAGCCTGAGATGATTGAGCCCTACTGTGCTTACGGACCGATTGTAACCTGCCAGAATAGCGGGGAACGCCCGTACTCTTCCGTATATATAGAGCATTATGCCGCATTCCGCCACGGGCTGGATTATCTGCACAGCAAGGGACACCGCAAAATCGGTTATTGTGAAGGCCGGGAGAACGGCAGCAGTGCCTCTATCCGCCAGAGTGCTTTTCAGGATTTTCTTGCGGAAAAAGGGCTGCCCTTCGATCCGGAGTGGATGATCTTCGACTGTGTGCGGGAAGAGGACGGTGCGGAGGTGGCCCGGCGTCTGCTGGATATGCGAAGCCGGCCTGAAGCGATGATTATTTCCGGCGATCACGTGGCCGCAGGCCTGATTATTGAAGCCCGCAAGCACGGCCTCAGCATCCCGGAGGAGCTTGCAGTGATGGGGTTCGACAACCAGCCAATCGGACGGTTGCTTGAAATCACAACGATTGACAACCAACTCTATCAGATGGGTTCGGCGGCCTTCGAAATTGTCCATAAGCATATTCACGGCAGCAGCCTTCCGGTGACCCGCAAACTGGAATATCGGATCATTGAGCGGTCTACGGTGTAAAGCCAAGGTGTGTACAAGCTTCGGATAAAGATCCGCTTGGGGTGCGCCTGAACAGGATATTCCATTGCACAAACTGCAATGAGTTTCCCAGACCTCAGCTTCTTGTTCACCCCCTTCTTACACACAACATTCTACTCCCCTGTCACTTTCTCCTCACTTCTGCTCTGACATCCCCTAGCAATTATCCGGCTGCTCCTCATGCGCGCGTGATATTTCATGCAGTGACAACACAGTGATATAAATCACATTTTTATATTGACAGCCCTTGCGCAGACACTTATGATAAATCCAGCACTAGTGATAACGATTATCATTTGCATATATAAAAAAGGGGTGTTTTGAGTGAAGTATAGTTATGCGCTTCCCGCCGGCCTGATTGCGTCCTCCATTCTGTTTGCCGGCTGTGGGGACAATGGCAACAATAATAAAGGAAATAACTCCAATAATGAGGCAGCGGCCACAGCTGCTGCAACGAATGCTCCAGCAGTTAATGCCGAAACTTCTGCCGCCGCTGCTGACTTCACCTCTGCCATTGAGCAATACCGTGCTTATGTCATTGAACAAAGCGATGCTTTTGTGAAGCAGACTGAAGGTTTTACCGATGCTGTCAAAGCCGGAAAACTGGATGAAGCCAAAGCGCTGTACGCTCCAGCCCGCATGTATTACGAACGGATCGAGCCGATTGCTGAGGCGCTTGGAGATCTGGACCCGAATATCGATGCCCGTGAGAATGATGTAGATCCGGCTGAATGGCGGGGGTTCCACAAGATTGAACAAGCACTCTGGCAGAATAAGACCACAAACGGAATGGCCGAGGTGGCAGATCAGCTGTTGAAGGATGCCCAGCTGCTGCGAGCCAAGGTCGAAACGGTGGATATTGACGAAAGCCTGCTTGTTACAGGAGCTGTCGAGCTGCTGAACGAGGTGTCCTCCTCCAAGGTAACCGGTGAAGAGGAACGTTACTCCCATACGGACTTGTATGATTTTGTTGCCAACGTGGAAGGTGCGCAGAAGATTTATGAGCTGCTGAAGCCCGAGCTGGCCAAGAAAGATCCGGCACTGGAAAAAACGATCGGAGACAAGTTCACCGCTCTGCTGGCCGAACTGGCTCCTTTTAAATCCGGGGACGGATACGTTTCCTATGAAACTCTTAAAGAAGATGAAGTACGTAAATTAAGCCAGAATCTCGACGCTTTGGCGGAACCCCTCTCCAATATGGGGACCATTCTAGGAGTGTGACCGGCATGAAAAAGAAAGTAAACAACCTGTACGATAACGGGCAGGAAGCCATAGAAGAGGTTAAGAACGGAACCAAGAGTGGACAAATCTTCGATAAAAAACTAAGCCGCCGCGAGATGCTGCGGCTTACCGGAGCCTCCGGCCTTGGACTATTGCTGGGCGGCGGCGGGGTTAGCGGTATATTGGCGGCCAGCGGTGCAGTCCATCCGGCCGCTCCTGCACCGCAAGCCTCCAGTGAGGATATCATCCCGTTCTACGGCAGCCATCAGGCCGGAATTCTGACTCCTGCGCAAAATTTCCTCTGCTTCGCTTCATTTGATCTGACGACTTCCAGCATCGCCGATGTCAAAAAGCTGCTGCAGTCCTGGACCACGGCTGCGGCTGCCTTGACCTCAGGAACCCTGATCGGCAACGCCAATGAAAATCCAAACCTGCCTCCATCCGATACAGGAGAAGCCGACGGGCTCACCCCCTCCAAATGTACGATTACTTTTGGGGTGGGCCCTTCATTATTCGACGGACGTTACGGACTTGCTTCGAAACGTCCGTCTACCTTCGCCGATCTTCCGGCCTTTGCGGGAGACAGTCTGGATCCGCAGTGGTGCGGCGGCGATCTTTGCGTGCAGGCCTGTGCGGACGATCTGCAGGTGGCGTTCCACGCCATCCGCAACCTGGCCCGCATCGCTAGAGGAACCGCCGTACTCCGCTGGACACAGGAAGGTTTCCAGCGCACTGGCGGTGCCGACCCCAAAGGCGGCACTCCGCGCAATCTGCTTGGCTTCAAGGATGGCACGGGCAACCCCGATGTTACCGATGCGGCCGAAATGCGCGAGGTGGTCTGGTGCGGCAGCGAAAGCCCCGCCTGGATGAACGGCGGCACTTACATGGCCGTGCGCCGGGTGCGGCTGCGCATTGAGGTATGGGACCGTTCCTCGTTAAGTGATCAAGAGGCCACCTTCGGACGCCACCGTAAAAGCGGCGCACCTATCGGAGCTACCGATGAATTCGCCAAGTTGAACCTGGATGCGGCCGATCCTGCCGGGAAGCCGGTCATCCCGCCCGATTCCCACTCGGCACTCGCCCATGGGGACGGCACAGTCAAAATGCTGCGCCGCTCTTATTCTTTTTCCAGCGGCATGGATCTTACCACCGGGCAACTGGATGCGGGTCTGCTGTTCATCAGTTTCCAGAAGGATCTGGTGAAGCAGTTCGTGAGCATTCAGAAGCGCCTCGCCAAAAATGACCGTCTGAACGAATACATGGTACATACCGGCAGCGCGGTATTTGCCTGCCTGCCGGGCGTTCGCGAAGGCGGATACCTCGGAGAAGCCCTGCTGGGCTGAGTACGCGAACAAAAAAAAGATAAACGGGGGTCAATCGCAGTGAAGGATAAGGCATATACAACCATAGAAGAGCACAAACCCGACTTCCGGCTTACCCGGTTAAAATGGAAAGGGGTACTCCCGATGTTGTTGTTGGTACAGAAACTGGTGCAAAAAGTCCCGGGCGGATGGCTGCCGAAACCGCGTCAGCGTCTGACTGTACCGGAAGCGGGCAGGAAGACGCAGCGCTACGGGCTGCACGCAGCCGTGTTGCTCGGCTGCCTGTGCCTGCTGCTGCTCAGCAGGCCAGCAGCCACAGCCGCGGCGGCGGGCACGCCGCTGGACGAGCTGCTGCCGCCAGTCGGCAGCGCGCTCGTCGAGGCCGGCCAGAGCCGCTGGGACGCGGCCGCCGCCGATGTTGACACGTTCGCTGCGCTGTGGCGCACCGCGAACGCCGGCACGCCGGACCCGGCACTCGCCGGTCCGGCTTCCGCTGTGGACGCCGCGCTCGCAGACGCGGCGGCGGCCCTTGCGGCGGGCGGCGAAACGCCCGCCAAAACCGCGCTGTCCACGCTTGCCAGAAGCGTGGATGCGTATGTGAGCGCCGCCTCCGGCACGGGCGGCGCGGACTCCAGCGCCGCCGGCCGTGAAGCGGCGGCGAAGCTGCTGCCCGCGGCAGAGCGCGTGCGGGAGGCGGCGCGCAGCGGCGACTGGGCTGCGGCCGCAGAAGCGTACCGCGCCGTGGTGAGCGGCTGGAAGCCGGCGGAGCGCGGCATCCGCGCCGATAATCCAGCCGTCTACGGCCTCCTGGAGACGAAGATGAGCCTGCTGCGTATCTCGCTGCAGGCTCAGCCGCTGCGCGAAGAAGCCGCACTGACCGAAGCGGAAGCGCTGTATACGCTGCTAGCCGATTATCGTGAAGGCAAAGCAGTCGATACCGAGAGCGCCTCCGCGGAGCCGGCATCGGTTGAAGCCCTGATCGGCTACCTGAAGCAGGCCTCCGCCGCAGCAACCGCGGGTAACAGCGCACAAGCAGCAGGCATCATGGAGCAGTTCATCACGGCCTGGCCTTCAGCCGAAGGCAAGGTGCAGATTGCGTCGCCCAAGGCCTACGCGAATATTGAAAATGAAAGTGCAGCGGTCACGGGCGATCTTCTCTCCAATCCGCCCAAACTCGATCAGGCGCTGGCGGCCATGGATAATATGCTCTCTGAGCTGACACCGCTGGCCGGAGAAACAAGCTATACAGCCTGGGACGCTGCACTGATTCTGCTGCGCGAAGGTCTGGAGGCCATTCTTGTGCTCGCCGCTCTCCTCTCGTACCTCAAGAGGGAAGGTACTCCCGGAACCCGGCGCTGGATCTGGTCGGGGGCCGCAGCCGGACTTGCCGGCAGCATCCTGCTCGCTGTCATCTTAAGTATGACCATCTCCAAAGCGGCTTCCGGCGGAGCACGCGAGCTGATTGAGGGCATTACCGGGCTGTTTGCCGTGGTGATGATGCTCACGATTGGCCGCTGGCTGCACGGCAAGTCCAATACGGCAGCCTGGAACAATTATGTAGGCCATCAGGTAGACGGTGCGCTGGCCCGGGGCAATCTATGGTCCTTGTTCCTGGTAGCGGCTTTGGCCATTTTGCGTGAAGGTGCGGAAACCACTATCTTCTATGTGGGAATGGCTCCTTCCATCGCCGTTTCGCAGCTGTTGCTCGGGATTGGGGGCGCGCTGGCCGTGCTGATCGTCCTGGGTTATGCCATTATCGCCTTAAGTGCAAAATTGCCGATTGCCGCCTTCTTCCGCATAGCCACAGTGCTAATCTACTATTTGGTGTTCCGCTTCCTCGGCGAGAGCATTCATGCCCTTCAGGTAGCAGGCAGTCTTCCTGCACATGCGGAGAACGCCTTGCCTTCCATCGGCTGGCTCGGTTTGTTCCCGACCTGGGAAACCCTGGTGCCACAGCTCCTCATGCTGGTCTTCATTCTCTGGGAGCTGCTGCGCAGCAGAGGAGCAGCCGGCAAGTCACGGACAGCCGAATAGCGGCAAATTGCGGAACTGCCTGGTATAACAACGCGTTTCTTGATTACGAGCCTTCTCAAGTTCACGTTCTACAGTGTGATTTATCAGAATCCTATCTACTCTACAACCGCCTCCATGGAGTTAGCATCACGGACTACAAATCCGCTATTGCGCTCTGTGGAGGTTTTTTGCGGTGTTGGTGATCGGATAGCACTTACGGATTTTATGAATAGATGGGCTTGCAGCTCAACAATTCAGATGGTTTCGGTTGGCGATTGCCTTAGTTTCCAGGTAACTTAGGTGGAATTTCTCCATTTCGTTTTGTTCTGTAATCTCCCCGAAGGTATTCAGTTGGAAAAAGTCCACTTATTCACTTCAAAATCACTGAATGACGTGGAAATGGAGGTAATTAAATCTACTTTTGGACTTCCGTCAAGAAAGTGGACATAAAAAAATAGATTTATGCGGTCTTTTTCTTTTGAACTTCGCTGCAAATTGGACAGGGGAAAGATAACCCAGTGCACTGTGGATTCGCTTGCGGTTATAAAAAAACTCAATATACTGGAACATCTCATCCTGCGCTTGCTGTTTTGTTTTGAATTTGGTGCAATAGACAAACTCTTTCTTTAGGATGCTATGAAAGGATTCGATACAGGCATTGTCATAGCAATTCCCCTTGCGGCTCATGCTCGCCTTCATATGGTATTTGTTCAGGCGTT
>NZ_LVWI01000029.1 GCF_001909055.1 Paenibacillus helianthi | reverse complement strand
ATTGCTAGTAATCGCGGATCAGCATGCCGCGGTGAATACGTTCCCGGGTCTTGTACACACCGCCCGTCACACCACGAGAGTTTACAACACCCGAAGTCGGTGGGGTAACCCGCAAGGGGGCCAGCCGCCGAAGGTGGGGTAGATGATTGGGGTGAAGTCGTAACAAGGTAGCCGTATCGGAAGGTGCGGCTGGATCACCTCCTTTCTATGGAGAATCGTTTCCTGCAATGGAGACATTCAAATCGGAAGCTTGACTTCCATTAGAACCTTTGGGTTCGAACACTCACTCGTTGCTCAGTTTTGAGAGTTGAAGCTCTCAAGTAATACCTTGATCCTTGAAAACTGGATACCGAAACGAAAATGCGTTTTAGAACATCTTTTAGCTGAAACTTGTGTGAACAAGTTGAAATCGTTATTAGTATGCTGAAAGCGAAGGTTTTCGATTGTGAAGCGACCTTTGGCTTTAAACAGACTGGCGAACGGATTCATCCGGGAGCGCTGTTTAAAACAAGATGAGCGAACAAGCGAAACACCGGAGCGATGGTTAAGCTAATAAGAGCACACGGAGGATGCCTAGGCGCCAGGAGCCGACGAAGGACG
>NZ_LVWI01000028.1 GCF_001909055.1 Paenibacillus helianthi | reverse complement strand
CGGTAGCTAATACCGGATAATTCCTTCACCCTCATGGGCGAGGGATGAAAGGCGGAGCAATCTGCTACTAGAGGATGGGCCTGCGGCGCATTAGCTAGTTGGTGGGGTAACGGCCTACCAAGGCGACGATGCGTAGCCGACCTGAGAGGGTGAACGGCCACACTGGGACTGAGACACGGCCCAGACTCCTACGGGAGGCAGCAGTAGGGAATCTTCCGCAATGGGCGAAAGCCTGACGGAGCAACGCCGCGTGAGTGATGAAGGTTTTCGGATCGTAAAGCTCTGTTGCCAGGGAAGAACGTCCGGTAGAGTAACTGCTGCCGGAGTGACGGTACCTGAGAAGAAAGCCCCGGCTAACTACGTGCCAGCAGCCGCGGTAATACGTAGGGGGCAAGCGTTGTCCGGAATTATTGGGCGTAAAGCGCGCGCAGGCGGCTATTTAAGTCTGGTGTTTAAACCTTGGGCTCAACCTGAGGTCGCACTGGAAACTGGGTGGCTTGAGTACAGAAGAGGAAAGTGGAATTCCACGTGTAGCGGTGAAATGCGTAGATATGTGGAGGAACACCAGTGGCGAAGGCGACTTTCTGGGCTGTAACTGACGCTGAGGCGCGAAAGCGTG
>NZ_LVWI01000027.1 GCF_001909055.1 Paenibacillus helianthi | reverse complement strand
TGTCAATGAGGTACTGGAAGCTGCACTCGAGGTAACGGAGGGTTCGCGTGGAACGGAGGGGTTACATGGAACGGATTAGAAGATTCATCCGCGAGCTGTCCGAGCGGCAATGGCTGGAGCAGCAGGCGCTGGAAGGCTGGGACATTCAGGCTTCGGTCTATACCGTGCCGGGTCAATATGACGGAATGCGGCCGTATACCGAAGGCGGAGATTTCAACCTGTTCCCGAGTGTGCAGGGAACCACGTATTTTTTCCGCCTTTCGCTTACGATCCCGGCAGAATGGCAAGGGCAGCGTACGGGGCTCATATTTGAGTCGGGCGGCGAGGCCTTGCTGCGGGTAAACGGGGAATCCCGCCACGGCCTTGACCGGAACCACACCTTTGTAACCCTGGAAGCCTCGCGGGACGGCCGGCCGCTGGAGCTGGAAATCGAATTGTTCGATCCCATTCCCGAGCCGGTGGACCCGCTGAATCAGCAGGCAGTCATCCAGCCGCCGATCCGGGCCATCCGCACCTGGCTGGTACGGGTCAATGAGCCGGTCCAGAGCCTGATGTATACCGCCGTCATCGTCCGCGATGCGGCGGTCCTGCTGCCCGAAGCGGATATGCGCCGCGCGCGGATGCTGGAAGCC
>NZ_LVWI01000026.1 GCF_001909055.1 Paenibacillus helianthi | reverse complement strand
GATTACAGGCGGAACCAGGTGGAATTTCTCCACTTTAACCCTTAGCAACCAGCCATCCAGAACCCTCAAGTGGAATGTATCCACTTACATTGATGAAAACTGCCCAAATCCACCGTTTATTCTTGATTTAGGTTCACTCTTTCCACCTATTTCTGATTTTCACACCTGGATTGGTGAATTAGTGTACCTTTTTCCACTTCATTCCTTAGGACAACGCGTCAGACTGCTCATTGTGGAATCTCTCTCTGTCCATCCCGAGACCGCCCCTTCCCGCTTATTGAACATAAAGTTTATTTTAAGCCATTCCAATAGAACACACCATGCAAAAAATGTCCTTTCTTTTTAGCCCCCTAATCCATTTGGACACTTTTAACCACTTCAGATACACTAAAAGAAGTGGAGGAAGTATCCATGAAAAGACGATTTCGGTGCCCCATACAAACCAAGAAGGAGTTTGTGGTGGAGGTGCTCTCGGGGTATCGGATAGAGGCGGTAGCCCGGAAGCATGGCCTCTCTCCCAAGACCCTTGGAAACTGGGTTCGCCAATATCAGGATGAGGTGGATGACCTTATGGTAAGAAAACAAAACGAAACTAAGCAGATCCAGCAAGATGCGGCTCAATTTCAGGACCTCC
>NZ_LVWI01000025.1 GCF_001909055.1 Paenibacillus helianthi | reverse complement strand
TGCTCGACACTTCCATTTTACCAAAGGGCGATTTCTTTTTGTGATTTTTGAAAGAATTGTAGGAACGTTCCCCCGCTTAAACAGCGGAGAGGACGGACTGATTGCGGAAAAGCGGTAGCGGTCGCCTTGCTCTCCGGATTTTTACCGCTACGGGAAATAAATAAAATCTGGAGAGCACAGCGATTGTAGCAACGGTCCGTTCGCGGAGCGTCCGCACCAAGTGCGCAAGTCCATCCAACTCAAAAACAGCGGGGCTGTCTCAAGTAGCCATTTCATGGCTTTTGAGACAGCCCCTTTTTCTTTTCATCCTACAATACTGAGATATTTACCCAAGATTGTGAAACCGGGGACATGGTTTGTGCGTTTAACCTAGTATGACAGTCCGGAAGTAAAGACGGGAGGAGAACGATATGGAGACGCTGTATTTGGGCTGTTTGGCGCTTGGCGTCATCTTTGCCGTGGTCAGCGTGATTGTGGGAGATCTGATCAGCAGTGCCCTTCATGGCATTTTTGATGTGGTGTCCTTTCATTTCATCAGCCCTGCGGTTCTGGCGGGAGGTATCACTGTATTCGGGGGAGCAGGCATTCTGCTGACCCGGTACAGCAGTCTGGAGAACGGTCCCATTCTGGCCCTGTCCCTGCTGTCTGCGGCGTTCATGGCTGTTGTCATGTATTTGGGGGTGGTAAAGCCTATGGACAAGAGCGAGATGTCCAGCGGATTTTCTATGAGCGAGCTCCCCGGCAGAATCGGTGAAGTAACGGTTCCCGTTCCGGCACAAGGCTATGGCGAGATTATGGTGAAGTTCGGTGCAAGCAATAGTCTGCATACAGCGGCAAGCTTTGATCACCTTTTGCTTCCTGCCGGAATTAAGGTTGTAGTGGTTGAAGTCAAAGAAGGTGTTGCGGTTGTGTCTGAATTCGAAAAGCGAAAAGGAGAGGACGCGTAATGTACGGTTTGCCTGAATACTTATTTATACCTGCAGTGGTTGTTGCGGTGCTCTTTGTGCTAGGCATTGCATTTTGGGCACGGTATAAAACGGTTGGCCCCGATGAAGGGATGATTGTCACCGGTTCATTCCTGGGTAACAATCATATTTCCGATGACGGCTCCGGCCGCAAAATCAAGATTGTCCGCGGGGGCGGAGCGTTTATTCTGCCGGTTTTTCAAAAGGCTGAATTCATGTCGCTGCTGTCCCACAAGCTGGATGTGACGACGCCGGAGGTGTACACCGAGCAGGGTGTACCTGTAATTGCCGACGGGGTGGCGATCATCAAGGTGGGCAGCTCCACCGAGGACGTGGCTACGGCAGCTGAGCAGTTCATGGGCAAGCCGATTGAAGCCCTGAAGAGCGAAGCACAGGAGGTGCTGGAGGGTCATCTGCGGGCGATTCTAGGCTCCATGACGGTGGAGGAGGTATACCGCAACCGGGACCGTTTTGCCCAGGAGGTTCAGGGGGTAGCGGCGCGTGATCTGAAGAAGATGGGGCTGCAGATCGTGTCCTTCACGATTAAGGATGTGCGCGACAAGCACGGATATCTGGAAGCGCTCGGGAAGCCTCGGATTGCGGCCGTGAAGCGCGATGCAGAAATTGCCGAAGCCGAAGCGCTGCGGGATGCGCGAATTCAGAAGGCTAATGCGGAAGAACAGGGGCAGAAGGCTGAACTGCTGCGCGATACGAATATAGCCGAAGCGTCCAAGGAAAATCAGCTGAAGGTTGCTGCCTTTAAGCGTGATCAGGATACCGCGAAGGCGGAAGCCGACCAGGCGTACCACATTCAGGAGGCGCGTGCCAAGCAGACGGTGGTTGAAGAGCAGATGAAGGTCGAACTGGTGCGTAAGGAACGGGAGATTGATCTGCAAGCCAAAGAAATTCAAGTGCGTGAGAAACAGTATGATGCCGAAGTGAAGAAGAAAGCCGAGGCTGACCGCTATGCGGTAGAGCAAGCGGCAGAAGCCGACAAGGCTAAAAGAATGCGTGAGGCGGATGCCCTGCAATACAGTATTGAAACCCAGGCCAGAGCTACTTCCGAGCAAAAGAGGCTGGAGGGTCAGGCGGTGGCGGATGCCGAGCTGGCTAAAGGTAAAGCAGAATCCGAGGTTATCCGGCTGCGCGGTCTTGCGGAAGCAGAAGCCAAAGAGAAGCTGGCGGAAGCGTTCCAGAAATTCGGCGAGGCCGCAGTGCTCGATATTATCGTGAAGATGCTGCCTGAGCTGGCTGGACGTATCGCCGAGCCGCTGGCCTCCATCGATAAGCTGACTGTGGTGGATACCGGCAACGGAGAGGGAGCTGCCCGTGTCAGCAACTATGTGACCCAGTTAATGGCTACGGCTCCTGAAATGCTCAAAAGCGTCTCCGGGATCGATGTGGAAGCCTTAATCAAAGGATTGACGGCAGGAAAGGCAGGCTCCAAAGCGCCGGTGGCTTCACCCGTCAGTCTGCCTTCAACTCTTACGGCTCCAGCACCAGTTGCGCTGGCTGAGAAGCCCGCAGAATAACAGGATCATGAACCTTGGGATGACCGGCAGCTTCAGCTTGTCATCCCTTTTTTTCTATTCCTCGACTTAATGAGAAGTGTAGGGAGGCTATATGCAGCTGATTCTGGATAATATCCGCAAAAGCTTTGATGACAAATCAGTACTTAAAGGTATCGACTTTACATTTGAAAAAGGTAAAATTTACGGCCTGCTGGGGCGTAACGGTGCCGGCAAAACTTCACTGTTCAACTGCCTGAGCGGAGAAACACGCATGGACAGCGGAGGCGCTTTTCTGCGAAGAGATGAAGTCAGCCTGCCGCTGCGAGAAGAGGAGATCGGGTATGTATTTTCGCTGCCCATTCTCCCGGAGTTTCTGACAGGTTATGAGTTTGTGAAATTCTATATGGACATCAACCGGGACAAAATCCAGCCGGGCAAAACCATCGGGGACTATTTTGATATTATCCGTTTCGAAGAAGAGGACCGCCACCGGCTGATCAAAGGCTATTCCCACGGCATGAAGAATAAAATCCAGATGCTGTGCTTTATCATCACCCGCCCGCCGCTGATTCTGCTGGATGAGCCGCTTACTTCGTTCGATGTAGTGGTGGCGCTGGAGATCAAGAAGCTGCTCCGTGAGATGAAGCAGGATCATATTATTATTTTCTCCACCCATATTCTGCAGCTTGCTGCCGATCTGTGTGATGAGCTTGTGGTGCTGAACAATGGCGTGCTTCAAGAGATCCCTGCGGACATCCTGCATAGTCCTGAGTTTGAGGAACGGATTATTGCATTGCTGAAGGATGGCGGCGAACATGATTAGCACGCTGAACACCATTATGCAGATCCGGGGGGCCTCGGGTGCGAACCGTCTGCTGTATTATTTTGGGAGATTACCACTGGTCGGGAAACTGGTAAATGACAGCGTGTATTCCCGGACCTCCGTGAAGAAGACTTTTACCGTAGTGGTCCTTATTCTGAAAATCATCTGGGGTTTCCTGACCAAGTTTGCCTACCTGGGGCTTATCGTGTATCTGCCTGTCGTTCTCGCTGCCAAGGAGCTTACGCTTCCTGAGCAATACGATCTGTACCTGCAAGTGCTTGTATTGCTGAGTTTTGGGGTGGGCACTGTGTCCAACGCCATTATTTTGGAACCGAAGCGGGATAAATATATTTGTGTCAAGCTGATGAGGCTGCCCGCCGACAAGTACATGCATGCTGTCCTGACGCTCAGGGCGCTGACTTTTTTTATTTATTTTGTGCCTGCGATGATGGTATTTGCTCATGTATATAGCGCACCGCTCTGGCAAGGGCTGCTTCTGTCCTTGCTGCTCTCACTATGGCGCATTACCGGTGAAGCACTCCATCTGTGGATATTTGATTCGAGGGAAATAGTGCTGGTCAAAAAAAACGGTCTGGTCTGGTCCGCCATTGGAGTGGGTTATTTGCTTGCATTTGTGCCTCTGTACACGGGAAATGCGCTAATGGATATGGATGGAGTAATGTTCAACCTTCCCCTGAGTGTGGCGCTTGTGGTCCTAGGAGCTTTGTCTGCATTGTATATTGCCAGGTATCCCGGCTACCGTAACGCAGTGGACGCGGTCACCAAGATTGATGATCCTCTGCTGGATATGGGACGGATGATGAAAGAAGCAAATAGGAAGCAGGTCGAGACCCAAGAGAAGGATTTCACATCCAATCAGCTGCGGCCCGGACAATTTGCGGACAAAACCGGCTATGCCTACCTGAACGCGATCTTTTTCTCCCGGCACAGACGCTTCCTGATTCAACCCATCCAGCGGCGTCTGTTGATTATTGGCGCACTGTTTGCAGCCGGTCTGCTGATTCTGCTGACTGCGCCGGATACATTCTCGAAGCTGGTCCAGTATATAATGAGTACGCTGCCCATGCTTGTCATTGTTATGAGTTTCACCTCTATTGGGGAGCGGGTATGCAAGGCGATGTTCTTCAACTGCGACCTTAGTCTGCTGCGGTATGGCTTTTACCGTGAGCGGTCTGCAGTCCTGAGCAATTTCCGCGTTCGACTGCTTCGCATCAGTGGTCTTAATCTGATTCCAGCCGCAGCGATCTGTGTGGTAGTAAATGTGCTCATTCTCTTATCGGGGGAAAATTGGGGAATGACGGATACGCTGATTTTCAGCGGTGCGATTCTTGGCCTGTCGCTGTTTTTTTCCGTGCATCATTTGTTTATGTACTATATTTTTCAGCCCTACAGCACAGAACTGAACGTGAAGAATCCATTCTTCAGTATCATGAACAGTATTGTATTGGGTGTGGGCATTATATGCATGCAGTTTCAGAGTACCCCAGCCCATTTTGCGGTGACAGTGCTGCTGGCTTCTGCTGCCTATGTGCTGATTGCCTTGTTTCTGGTCTACAGATATTCGGCAAAGACCTTTCGGGTGAAATGATTACTTTCGCTGCTCTTTACTGATTTTGGACTAAAAAACATGTATTATAGCTTGATGTTTAGAATGAATATTAAGTATAATGGTGTTTAGTCTTATTTTAAGATATTTGCTGCTTAAGTTCGAAATCCGTAATTCGAAGAGGTGTACGTAGTGAGCAGCATAACAGTAGCGAAAGTACTCAATAATAATGTGATAATCGCCCAGCATCCCCAATATGCCGAAGTGGTTGTCATTGGCAAGGGCATCGGGTTTAACCGTAAAACACGCGACCGGATCAATCTGTCCTCTGTGGAGAAGATGTTTATTCTCCGTAACCAGGAGGAACAGGAACAATATAAGCAACTCGTTCCCCAGGTCGAAGAGAAGCTCATAGAGGTCATGCAGGAGATTGTTTTGCACATTATGCAGAGCAGCCGCCAGCCGCTGAATGAGCATATCCATATAGCGCTTACTGACCATATCTCGTTCGCCATCCGCCGAAACGAGCAGAATATAGCCATTCATAACCCGTTTCTGTACGAAACCAAAGAAATCTACCCGGAAGAATACAACCTGGCGGAGTATGCGGTGGAACGGATTAACGCGGCGATGGGGGTAAAGCTGCCGCCGGATGAGGTTGGTTTTGTTGCCTTGCATATTGTCAGCGCACTCAGCAACCGGCATATCTCCGAGGTCAAGCAGCATTCCCTGCTGATCGGTGATATGGTGAACCTGGTGGAAGACAATCTGGATTATCATATCCCAAGAGATTCGCTGGATTATTCCCGTCTCGTGACCCATCTGCGTTTCGTACTGGAACGGCTGCGCCGGGGGGAGACTGTGCGGGAGACCTCATCGCTCGATGGACTGATGAAACGCGAATACCCCGAGATGTATATGCTGGCCTGGAAGCTGACTAAGGTCATTGAGCAGCGGGTGCATATTCCCGTGTATGCAGCAGAGGTAAGCTACCTGACGATTCATCTGCAGCGGCTGGCCCAGAAGAAAGAGGATGAAGAAGATATGGAGCTTCCGGAGTAGGAATCAAAACAAGATAACCCTTTGTTTGCGGGGTTATTTTTGTGCTTGCATGTTCAAAAGAACGGTGCTACAATGATCCCTGGTTAAACTAAACAGAATACAAAGCGTGTAACTGATACGATCAGGCATGAGTGATTTACAGTATTTTGGTTGTCCAGCCCCAAGTCGGGGTAATCTAACCTTGTGTTAGAGGAACAACCTGTATGCTGTGTTGCTCATGCCTTTTTTGGCTTCTGTTTGAACGAAATTAACAATTAAGGAAGTGACCTCAATGTTCAAAAAAATGTTTGGTGTGTTGCAAAGGGTCGGTAAGGCGCTTATGCTTCCAGTGGCCATTCTGCCTGCGGCAGGCTTGCTCCTTGGGATCGGCAACATGCTGGTTAACCCTGACTTCCTCCAATACGTTCCGGCACTGGAGAATAATGTGGTTCAAGCCATTGCCAATGTTTTGATGAATTCGGGACAAATTGTCTTCAGTAACCTGTCACTTCTCTTTGCGGTCGGGGTAGCCATCGGGCTTGCCGGCGGTGAAGGGGTAGCCGGGCTTGCGGCTATTATCGGGTTCCTCGTCATGAACGTGACCATGGGAACTGTGCTTGGCATTAATGCATGGGTGCTGAGCAAGCAGGACTTCGCCTATGCGAGTGTACTTGGGATTCCAACCCTGCAGACTGGCGTCTTCGGCGGTATCCTGGTCGGGATACTAGCAGCGTCTATGTACAAGCGGTTCTTCCGTATAGAGCTTCCGTCCTATCTCGGCTTCTTTGCGGGTAAACGTTTTGTTCCAATTATGACGGCAGTCACTTCCCTGCTTCTCGGGCTTGCACTGACGATCATCTGGCCGCCAATTCAACACGGTCTGAACTATGTATCGCAGAGTATGATCAACACGAACCTGACGCTGTCGGCCTTCATCTTCGGGGTCATCGAGCGTTCCCTGATTCCATTCGGTCTGCATCACATCTTCTACTCGCCGTTCTGGTATGAGTTCGGCAGCTATGTCGATAAGGCCGGGGATCTCGTTCGCGGTGACCAACGGATATTCATGCAGCAGCTGCGTGACGGCGTGGATTTCACAGCGGGTACCTTTACAACCGGTAAATATCCGTTCATGATGTTCGGTCTGCCTGCAGCGGCGCTGGCGATCTATCATGAAGCCAGACCTGAGAATAAACGGGTTGTCGGCAGTTTGATGGTTTCAGCGGCACTGACTTCCTTCCTGACCGGGATTACTGAGCCACTGGAATTCTCATTCCTGTTCGTAGCTCCGCTGCTGTTCGCAGTACATGCTATATTTGCCGGCTTGTCCTTTATGACCATGCACATCCTGAATGTCAAAATCGGGATGACCTTCTCCGGCGGTTTCATCGACTATGTGTTGTTCGGTGTGATTCCAAACCGTACAGCATGGTGGCTGGTTATTCCGGTAGGTCTTGTGCTTGCGGTTATTTATTACTTTGGATTCCGCTTTGTAATCCGGAAGTTCAACCTCAGAACACCGGGACGTGAAGATCCTTCCGAAGAGGTAGAGGAAATAAGCGCAGAGAATGTATCCAGAAGCGGTGATGATCTGCCGCGCAACATTTTGTCCGCACTGGGCGGTAAAGAAAACATTACTCATCTGGACGCTTGTATTACACGTCTTCGTGTAGAAGTTAAAGATAAAGCCGGCGTGGATAAGAACCGTCTGAAGAAGCTTGGCGCATCAGGCGTGCTCGAAGTCGGCAACAACGTGCAGGCGATCTTCGGAACCCGTTCCGATACGATCAAATCACAGATTCAGGATGTAATGAACGGCAGAACTCCAACTGCCGCACCAGCTGCAGCTGCCCCGCAGCCTGAGCTGGAGAAAAAGACAGGAGAAGAAGGCACAGCGATTATTCCTGAGGATATCGTATCTCCGGTCAACGGGGAGCTGCTCGATATTACACAGGTGCCGGATGCGGTGTTCTCCCAGAAGATGACTGGTGACGGTTTTGCGTTCCTGTCAGATGACGGTAAGATTGCTTCGCCGGTATACGGTAAAGTGTTCAACGTCTTCCCAAGCAAGCACGCGATTGGTATCATGTCCGATGGCGGCAAGGAAGTACTTGTTCATATCGGCGTAAATACAGTTAAGCTTAAAGGTCAGGGTTTCACGATCCTGGTCGAAGAAGGCGATCTGGTAGCCGCAGGACAGCCGATTATGGAAGTTGATCTGGAGTACGTTAAGGCTCATGCGCCTTCCGTAATTTCACCAGTCATTTTCTCCAATTTGCCAGAAGGTTCTGCAGTTACACTGAAGAAGCCGGGTAAAGTGGTTATCGGCGACAAGGATATCATCAGTATCCTGTAAGATGTGCAATGGCGCAGCGCTTCCTTTATAATTAAAGGGAGCGTAGCCTTCACCATAAAAAAACAAATCCTATATGAACAGAAAGCGAGTTGGATATTATCATGCAAAAAACATTCAGAATTATCGACGAAGACGGAATTCACGCACGCCCGGCAACAGCGCTGGTAAATACAGCAACAAAATTCAAAGAAACCGAAGCTTTTGCAGAAGCTAAAGGTAAAAAAGTAACCCTTAAGTCCATCCTTGGCGTTTTGTCTCTGGGTCTTGAAGCAGGCGATACTCTGACTCTGATTACTGAAGGCAGTCAAGAGTCCGAAGCGCTGAGTGCACTTCAGGAAGTTATGGTTAAAGAAGGGCTGGGAGAGCTACATGAGTAAAATTTCAGGAATCGCGGCTTCAGCAGGTATTGCCGTAGCCCGTGCCTTTATCCTGGAACATCCGGATTATACCATTACAAAAACGGCTGTAGGTAATGTGGAGGCAGAGGTTGCCAAACTGACAGACGCGCTGGAGAAGTCCAAAGCCGAGCTGCAGAGCATCAAGGAACGCACCCTCGCTGAACTGGGCGAGAAGAAAGCGGAGATCTTTGAATCCCATCTGCTGATTCTGGAAGATCCTGAGCTGATCAGTCCCGTAATGGACAAAATCCGTGAGGAAATGGTTAATGCGGACTATGCCTTAAATGAAGTTGCCACTCAGTTTATTGAGATGTTTGAAAATATGAAAAGCGCGTACCTTCAGGAACGCGCAGCTGATATGCGCGATGTGACCAAACGGGTGCTGAACCATCTGTTGGGTATCCATTATGTCAGTCCTGCCGAGATCAGTGAGGAAGTCATTGTTATTGCCCAGGACTTGACGCCTTCTGATACAGCACAGCTGAACCGCAACTTCGTCAAGGGCTTTACGACGAATATCGGCGGACGCACCTCGCACTCGGCCATTATGGCCCGCTCCCTGGAAATTCCGGCGGTAGTCGGCACCAAGAATGTACTGTCCGAAGTCAAGGCAGGTGATCTGGTGATTGTGGATGGTCTGAACGGTGATGTTCTGATCAACCCGAGCGATGCTGAGGTAGCGGAGTACAAAGCCAAGCAGGCAGCCTATGATCTGCAAATCGCCGAGTGGAAAAAGCTCCGCGACGAGCCGACCGTATCCGCTGACGGCAAGCATGTAGAGCTGGCTGCCAACATCGGTACACCAAATGATGTGAATGGTGTAATCGAGAATGGCGGCGAAGGTGTAGGCCTGTACCGGACGGAGTTCCTGTACATGGGCCGCGACAAGCTTCCTTCCGAAGAAATTCAGTACAATGCTTACCGCACAGTGCTGGAGAATATGAGCGGCAAGCCGGTTGTAGTACGTACACTGGATATCGGCGGTGACAAGGAACTGCCGTACCTGGATCTACCTAAGGAAATGAACCCTTTCCTCGGATTCCGGGCGATCCGCCTGTGTCTGGATCGTCAGGATATTTTCCGCACCCAGCTCCGCGCACTACTCAGAGCAAGTGCCCACGGTGATCTGCGGATCATGTTCCCTATGATCGCTACGCTTGGTGAATTCCGTGCAGCCCGTGATCTGCTGCTGGAGGAAAAGGCCAAGCTCCGTGAAGAAGGCAAGGAAGTGTCTGACAACATTCAGCTTGGCATTATGGTGGAGATTCCTTCCACAGCTGTTCTAGCTGACCAGTTCGCCAAGGAAGTGGATTTCTTCAGTATCGGAACCAATGACCTTATCCAATATACAATGGCTGCAGACCGGATGAACGAACGGGTATCCTACCTGTATCAGCCATACAACCCGGCTATTCTGCGCCTGGTCAAAATTGTAATCGATGCTGCCCATGCTGAAGGCAAATGGACGGGCATGTGCGGCGAAATGGCTGGTGACAGCACGGCGATTCCGCTGCTGCTGGGCCTCGGTCTTGACGAATTCAGTATGAGTGCCACCTCTATTCTCCCGGCACGGAGCCAGATTTCCAAGCTCTCTGCCGCAGACATGAAGGAAATGGCAGCAAAAGCGTTGCAGCTCGGTACCGCCGAGGAAGTTGCTGCACTTGTGCAGAGCAGTGTGAATTAATTATTGCTTCAAGCATTACTCCGTTTTTTAGCAAGTCTACTTTTCCAACTACTTTATGCCGGCCTCCTAATTGGGGGGCTGGTTTTTTTTATTACTAAGCGGATCGCCTGTTTCTAAATAGTAGTTGTAACATTGTATAGTGGTGCTGCGTCAGAAGGATATGATAGGCTATGAGTTAGTACATAACATCAATTTACAGTAGCTATCCAATCCATAGCAGGTTATACTTCCGATAGAATAGCGGCTTTTGCTTGATAAGCTTAATTGAGAAGTCATCACTACCGATATAGGAAGTATAGACAGCAGAATAGGCTGCTGGACCCAAACTTGTGAACATCGTGTTACATATAATATGTTAAGCCAAGTCATGGGTTGGACCTGAGCAAGACTGTACTCCTGATGCTCCGCTTGCAAAGCCGTGCAAGTATTATTTTTAAATGATGTGGAAATAGTTGGATAGTAGCAGCAATAGATCCGTTTTCCGGCAACTGTGGGGAGAACACTGGGATGGTGATCATGAATGAACAGCAATTATATAAATGCAGAGAAAGCAATAGAAATTTATACAGGCAATGATCTTGGATTGACATATACTGCAGATTACAGCCTCTTCAAAGTATGGGTGCCCACAGCTTTCACCGTGTCGCTGGTATTGTATGATACCGGGGGGAATGGGACAGAAACCGTGAACTACGGTGACCGGGACAGCGGGCGTATCGTGAATATGCAGCGTCAGGAGGGCGGGGTCTGGCAGGCCCGTTTCTCTGGGGATTTGAAAGGCAAGTATTATATGTACCGCGCCGTTTTTGAAGACGGAACGATTAAAGAGGCAGCGGACCCTTATGCCAAGGCGGTGTCGGCCAACGGTATACGATCAGCCATTGTGGACTTGCGTGGCACTGATCCGGAAGCCTGGGTCTTAGATAGCTCTCCTGCTCTGCCTCATCCTGCTGATGCTGTGATCTATGAACTGCATGTACGGGACTTCTCTTCGTCAGAGGACTCCGGTATGCTGCATAAAGGCAAATTCAAGGCTTTTACTGAATTCGGGCTGCGGGATTCTGCGGGACATGCGCTGGGTATTGATCATTTGAAGGAGTTAGGCATTACCCATGTGCACCTGCTTCCGGTATTTGATTTTCAGACTATTAATGAACTCGGAGCAGACAGCGGAAAGGGAGCGGAGCCTTTTTTCACTGAATACAACTGGGGATATGATCCTCAGCACTATAACGTGCCGGAAGGTTCGTACAGCACCAATCCGTCAGATCCGGGAACCCGCATTCGTGAGATGAAGGAAATGGTACAGGCGCTGCACAGTAAAGGGATCTCCGTGATTATGGATGTCGTATACAATCATACCTATTCTGTGGAAAAAGGACCTTTTCAGCCGCTGGTTCCCGATTATTTCTACCGGCATGATTATAACGGCCGCCTCTCCAATGGTTCCGGTGTCGGCAATGAGCTGGCCACGGAACGGCCGATGGTCCGCAAATATATTAAGGATTCATTAGCCTACTGGGCTTCCGAATATCACCTTGACGGGTTCCGTTTTGATCTCATGGGACTGATAGACAGTGTGACCATGCGTGAACTTACGGAGGAACTGCGTCTGGAGATCAACCCGAATCTGCTGATCTACGGTGAGCCTTGGACTGGCGGGGATTCTCCGTTAGCTACCAAAACACTAAAAGGTGTGCAAAAAGGCAAGGGATATGCAGTCTTCAATGACAACTTCCGCTCTGCGATCAAAGGCGACAGCGATGGCTGGGGCAAAGGCTTTGTAACCGGGGAATATGACAAGGAAGGTGCGGTTGCTTCCGGGATCAAGGGAGCCATTCATGAATTTACCGATTCTCCGGTGGAAACGGTGAATTATGTGACTGCACACGATAATTTGAATCTGTGGGATAAGGTACTTGCCACGCAGGGCCTGCGCCAGGCGGCAAAACTGCCGGAACTGGAGAATGGACGGCTGAAGAACGGTGGTGTGGTAGAAGCCGCAGTTGCCGATGCCGATCCCTACTTCACGGTTGACCGGCAGGATATTCTCGGCGATGAGATTGTACGGCGGTCTCTGCTGGCGAACGGGATCATCCTAACCTCACAGGGCATTCCCTTTCTGCAAGCAGGTGATGAATTCCTGCGCAGTAAATACGGAGACCACAATAGCTACCGGAGCCCCGATGCCATCAATGCCATCCGTTGGGAGAACAAAGCGAAGTTCCTTCCCGTCTTTGAGTACTACAAAGGACTTATTGCGCTGCGGAGAAATCATCCGGCGTTCCGGCTTCATGGACGTCAGGAGATCGAGCGTTCGCTGGAATTCCTCCGCTGTGACGGCGGAGTGGTCTCCTATCTGCTGAAGAATAACGCCGGTGGTGACGTCTGGAACAATATCGTAGTAATATTTAATGCAAATCCCGGGCCGATCAGCCATAAGCTCCCCGAAACGGATAGCTGCTGGAATATCGTTGTGGATCATACCTCTGCAGGAACAGATGCCTTCCGTACTGTCCAGGGTGCAGAGGTAGAGCTTGAAGGGTTGTCTATGATGATTCTCTATGATAAATACGGTCAGCCTGAGCCAAGGTCCAAAATCATTGAGATCCATTATGAACGTCCGGATGGTGATTACCGGGGCTGGAATCTATGGATATGGGGTACAGGCATCCAGGATGGCCAGTGCGATTTCCGGCAGATGGAAAATGGCCATGCTGTGGCTCGGATCGAAGTGCTCCCGGAAACTGCGTCGGTAGGCTACATTCTAAGATTGAATGACTGGGAAGAGAAGGACGGGGCCGCAGACCGCTTCATTGACTGCTCCGGCAGCCAGGAGCTGGTTAAGGTAACGATCCGGGAACGATTGCAGGAGAACAGCGGAGGTAAGGATGATCCGCTACAGCTCACCAGTTAAGATACAATAAAAGAGCTGTTCTGTACGGCAACCCGCCAGGGGGCCGTCAGAATAGCTCTTTTTGTGTCAAGATATAAGAATTTAGTTTTGACTTGGACTATCATTTTTATATGTCCTCTGGAGCCAATGCTCCCCCTTACGGGAATAGCTTATTTGGGCTGGTCCGAATATTCTTCATCTACAAGCTCGCTGTACAGATTGGCTTCGTTGCCGCCGTGATTCTTAGAGCGGTACATTGCCAGGTCGGCGGCCCGGAGCAATTCATTAATACTGCTGCCGTGCTGCGGGTATAGCGATACTCCTATGCTGGCTGATGTATGGAAGCTGGAGCCTTGGTTGATCGACCAGGATTTATTGAAGAGTTGCAGCAGCCGGGCCAGGATCTCATCAAGCATCTCAGGGCTGGTGAAGCGGTGCAGCACTACGGCGAACTCGTCTCCTCCGATCCGGAAAGCCTGGCCGGATCCCTTGACGGTCTGCTGTAGCTCACGTGAGAGCAATTGCAGGAATTCATCTCCGGCCAGATGGCCAAGCGTGTCATTCAGTTGCTTGAAGCGGTCACAGTCGAGCAGGGCCAGCGCAATATTCTGTTTGCGTTCCTCCGGCTGATTGATCAGATTCTCCATGTACATCTTGAAATGGGCTCTGTTAGGAATTGCAGTCAGATGGTCATAAAAGGCCAGCTTGTGCAGGCGTTCCTCATATTGCTTCCGTTGGGTGATTTCACGCGATACCAGCATGAACTGCGCCGGAAAAGCGCCGCTGCCCTTAATCGGGGTAACCTTCGTTTCAAGCCATACCCAGTGTCCCTCTACTGAACGCATGCGCAGCTCGGAAATCCGCGGGGGGGCCTGTACCACACTTTTGAGCTTCGCCCAGGTAATCTCCGCCTCCCGGATATAATTGGAGAGCGGAGCACCTTTGGACGGGATATATCCGAGCAGGCCCGAATGGGAAGGGGAAGCGTATAAGATCAACCCGTTAGGATCTGTCAAAATAATAAAGTCGGACATCGTCTCGCCAATTAATTGATACAGGGACTTCTCCTCAAGCATTTCATTTTGAAGGGTAATTAGCTTACGGCAGAGATAAATAATAACGAGTACCAGCAAAAACAGGAATAGGGAGTACAACGCGAACAGTGAGCTTTTTTTATCCCGGAATTCCTGAGTTACCTGCCGTGCATAGTCGTCAATCAGTTGCTCGGCTTGGTCCAGAGGGTCCCGGACTTGCTTCAGCAGAGCATTGGTTTGGAGTGGAGAGAACGATTTGGGGTTCCAGTTGCTCTGGACCCGCTGTGAGATGAGATCCCTGCCTGTATCCTTCCAGGTTTGAAAAGGGCCATCGACGTCTTCCAAGACATCTTTCAGCTGAGTAAGCAGCCGTTCACTTTGCCTCATCCCGCTAAACGGATTCTCCACAGAGTTGATATTATAGCTGGCCATGCCAAGACGCTGCTTCGCCTGGGCATTGTTTTCTTCGAAATCCTGAGACAGTTTGCTGCGCTCCTCACTGTTAATATTTGCGTTTATAGCAGTATGGAGGGCTAAGGCAGACTGGTACAGGTCACGGTCAGCATTTAGAATGAGCTCGGAATTCTGATAGACATCGTTATATAAGGATGCTGACAATTTATTCATTGTGTTGTTTAAATATAGGAGGGAAGCAATACTGATACCCACCAGAAGAACGGAGATAGCGGCAAATAAAAGGATTAGTCTGCGCGTGTTTTTGATCTCGGGAAAACCTGCCACTTCATCCACCCCCTGCAAAAACTATTAAGTATTCTTTAATGCTGTCTAATTACCGCTAAGTCTATTCATAAGTGGACCTTTTGCTTGTGTGAGCAGGATAATGAAGAGATTGTGATCCAAGCGAGTCATACAGAGCAGGGGAAGAATAAGGTGGCAGGAATGGGAATGGGAATCTCCCGGTATGATCGAAGTTTCTTCTCATCAGTATAAAGGAAGCACTTATGTTGAGCAATTACCTGGGAATAGGTGGATATAGCTTAATAATCTCCAGACTCCGGAAGCTTCGGCTCAGGTTCAGATCCGTGATCCGGGGGAGATTTGCCTTTGATTCTCAGATTTATGGTCGCGAAACATAAATCCTTGTTTTTTAGAAAAAATTATGTATAGCCTGCTTCCTACTAGATATTCCAGCCCTTGAGTCCTATTACCCAACTTTACCGGAAACGATACCCTCTCTGATTAATAATCCGCAGAGAAGGGTCCAAGGCCATAGGCATAACGCAGCATTTCAGGCAAAAAAAGTCGGAAGTCTCCCAAAAAGTGCCATAAACCTCCAAAAAAGAGGCTTGCGGCTGTATGTCTGTCGTAAACATGGGTAAAACCAACTATAGTCTATTCATTGCGCAGGGCGTAGATAGGGCACATTCTTGCCGCTTTGTTTGCAGGCATCATTTCAAAGACAATACCGGTAAACCAAGAGAACAGGAAAGAGATGATCACCATGTTCCAGGAGGTGGCGACATTCATTGGGGCAGAAGAAGTCAGATCACTCCGCTTCACGCTAAGTACGGTGCCGAGCTTGATGGAGCAGCATGGATAGTGTGGGAATTTCCGTTGCAGCAGCTGCTGCTGTGGCTGTATTTGAAGCTGCAGAAGCGATCCTGAAATACCCCTTGAAGCTTAAGGGAAGCTTAAAAGAAGAAAAAAACTGGCCTGAAATTGTCCGGCTTGTCAAACCGGCTAATTTTGCATATAATAAATAAACATATCTTCTAAGCAGAAGATGGATTGATTCAGCAGCATCCATGATAAATGCAGTGATGGAGAAGAGTACGCAGTGCCTGGCTTACAGGGAGGAGACGCCGTGGATTGAGAGCGTTTCTAGGAAGCAGAGCTGCCGAAGTTCACTCCGGAGCAGTTCCTTGAATTTCTTTCAAGCCATGCTTGATGGAGAGCGTAGGGGAAACCGGCGGCAGACCGTTATTTCTGCTAAAGTGAGACAGGTCTTAGTCATGCCGAAAGCAGAACAATGCTATTGGGGATGTCATCAGACAGTCTAACAAGGGTGGTACCACGGTCTTTTCGTCCCTTACCGGGAGGAAAGGCCTTTTTTTGTTGCAAAAAGGACAACACCATGATAAGGGGGCAGTACACGGCCATGAAAGAAAAGCTTGAAGCATTGAAGGTCGAAGCGTTAGCGAAGCTGAAGGAAGTTACCGATCCGCAGGTTCTGAATGATTTGCGTGTAAAGTACTTGGGTAAAAAAGGCGAACTTACAGAGGTTCTGCGTGGTATGGGCGGGCTCAGCGCGGAGGAGCGCCCGGTGATCGGCCAGGTAGCCAATCTGGTGCGGGGCGCCATTGAGGAAATTATCGAAAACAAACAAGAGGCCTTCCAGCAGCAGGAGACCCAAAACCGCCTGAATGCGGAAAAAGTGGATGTAACCCTGCCGGGCCGCAGTCTGCCGCAAGGCGGAATTCATCCGCTTAGCCGGGTGGTTCAGGAGATCGAGGATATTTTCATTGGCATGGGCTACCGGGTGGCGGAAGGGCCAGAGGTGGAAACGGATTACTATAACTTTGAAGCGCTCAACCTGCCGAAGAACCATCCGGCCCGTGATATGCAGGATTCCTTCTATTTGACGGAGGATATCCTCATGCGCACGCAGACCTCACCGGTACAGGTTCGCACCATGCAGGCCATGAAGGGCGAAGCCCCTGTCAAAATCATCTGTCCCGGCAAGGTATTCCGCCGCGATGATGATGATGCGACCCACTCCTTCCAGTTCCATCAGGTTGAAGGTCTGGTGATTGACCGCCATATCCGCATGAGCGATCTGAAGGGCACGCTGCAGCAGTTTGCCCAAGAAATGTTCGGGCCTCACGCGGGCATCCGCCTGCGTCCAAGCTTCTTCCCGTTCACCGAGCCGAGTGTTGAGGTGGATGTAAGCTGCTTCAAATGTGGTGGAGACGGCTGCCGTCTGTGCAAGCAGAGCGGTTGGCTGGAAATCCTGGGCGCCGGCATGGTTCACCCGAACGTGCTGGAAATGGGCGGCTATGATCCTGCGGAGTACAGCGGCTTCGCCTTCGGTATGGGTGTCGAACGGATAGCGATGCTGAAGTACGGTATCGATGACATCCGTCATTTCTACACGAATGATATGGCTTTTGTGAAGCAGTTCAAGGGGATTTAGATTTTTGGCGGGTAAGAGGCTGGGCGGGGAATGGGAGGCGTTTTGGATTTGGGTTCCGATTTCGGATTCATAAAAAGGACTATTAAAAAAGGAACGGAGAGAAAATTTGGAACTGGAGAAGCGCCAGCGTTCGCCTTTATCCTCGGATTTCTACCGCGAGAAGCGGTTCAAATCATGAAATCTGAGGATAACAGCGATCGGAAGTCCAAATGTTTATCGCAGTGACTGCATTAATAGGAACTTTAGAAGAAGGAATTGCAGAGCCAAGTCCTTAACAGACTTCTCTCGGCGCAGTAAGCAAATCCGGCACGTAGATAAATACATCTGAAACAAAAGGAAGTGTGCGAACATGAAAGTATCAACCTCCTGGCTCACGGAATATATATCGCTTGAGGGCGTTACCGCAGATGAGCTGGCAGAGAAAATTACGACCGCCGGCATCGAGATTGACGGTGTGGAGCGCCGCAACAAAGGCCTTTCCGGCATAGTGGTCGGCTATGTCAAATCGAAAGAAAAGCATCCTGACGCCGATAAGCTGAATGTATGCATTGTAGATGCAGGACAAGACGAGGATCTGCAGATTGTCTGCGGAGCCAAGAACGTGGCCGCTGGACAAAAGGTTCCTGTAGCACTGGTGGGTGCCAAGCTGCCTGGTCTGGATATCAAAAAAGCCAAGCTTCGCGGCGTATTGTCGCAGGGGATGATCTGTTCTGCCAAGGAACTGGGGCTGAACGATAAATTGTTGCCCAAGGAACTGCAGGAGGGCATTCTGGTGCTGCCTGAGGACACCGAAATCGGTCAGGACATTCTGAAGGTGCTGGATCTGAATGATGAAGTTCTCGACTTCGATCTGACGCCTAACCGTTCAGACTGTCTAAGCATGATTGGTGCCGCCTACGAAGTAAGCGCAATTCTCGGACGTGAGCTTAAGCTGCCTGATCCGGCAGCTGATCTGGTAGAATCGGGCGGCTCAGCCTCCGACTCCATCTCTGTCCGGATAGAAGACGAAGACTACTGCACGCATTATTCGGTGCGCTACATTGCAGGAGTGAAGACTGCGCCATCCCCGCTCTGGATTCAGAACCGCCTGATGGCTGCGGGGGTTCGTCCGATTAATAACATCGTAGACATCACTAACTATGTGATGATGGAGTACGGACAGCCGCTGCATGCATTTGACGGCGACAAAGTGGAAGGCAGCGTACTGAGTGTGCGTTTTGCCAAGGACGGCGAGATTTTAACCACGCTTGACGGACAGGAGCGCAAGCTGGAGCCGCAAATGCTGGTTATTGCCGATGGGGTGAAGGCTGTGGGTCTGGCCGGAGTCATGGGCGGACTGCAGACTGAAGTAACAGATGAAACCATCAATATTGTACTGGAATCGGCCAAGTTCGACGGCGGGACGATCCGCAAAACCTCACGTCAGCTGGGTCTGCGCTCCGAAGCTTCTCTGCGCTTCGAGAAAGAAGTCGATCCGAATGCCGTGATCTCTGCATTGAACCGCGCAGCTTCCCTGATTGCCCGATATGCCGGAGGTTCTGTGCACGAGAATATTGTGCAGGCAGGGACGGAGACTGCGGAAGAGAAGGTGCTCACCTTATCCCTGGAGAAGCTTAACCGTTATCTCGGCACAGAACTGTCACTGCTGGAAGTGAAGACTTTGTTCAGCCGTCTGCACTTCAAGTGCGGAGATGCGGGACAGGGGCTCGTAGAGGTGCAGATTCCGACAAGACGCGGCGATATCAGCTATGATGTCGATCTGATTGAAGAAATCGCCCGGTTATACGGCTATGACAATATCCCTACAACTTTGATTGAGGGTGTGACTACACCTGGAGCACTGACCAGCAAGCAGTCCCAGCGCCGTGAACTGCGCCGTCTGCTGGCACATGGGGGCTATCAGGAGGTTATGGGGTATTCCTTCATTCAGCCGGAGCAAAGTAAGCTTTTCCCGGCGCTTGCTGAAGGCAAGCTTTCTGTCAAACTGGCGATGCCGATGAGCGAGGACCGCAGTGTACTGCGCACTAGTCTGATTCCACAGCTGCTGGAAATCGCCCGCTACAACACGAACCGCCGTCAAAGTGATCTGGCGCTGTTCGAAATCGGGAATGTGTTCTTCACAGACGAAGATCAGCTCACCCGCCAGCCCCGTGAGCTGCCGGTGCTGGGACTTCTGCTGAGTGGAAGCCGTGCATCCAAGCAATGGAATGTAGCCGTGCAACCTGTGGACTTCTTCGACCTGAAGGGTGCGCTGGAAACTATATTTAACCACTTGGGCCTTGCGGACAGCGTGGTTTATGAAGGCGATGCTCCTGAGGATTACCACCCGGGCCGTTCGGCTTCGATATACTTGCAGGGTACTGAAGGCCGAGTGAAGCTGGGAACGCTTGGACAGCTCCACCCAGAGCTGCAGCGCGGGCTGGATCTGGAAGATACCTACGTGGCCGAGCTGCTGCTTCAGCCGCTCTACAGCAACGCACGCACCAATATACAGTACACTGAGCTGCAGCGCTTCCCGGGCATGGAGCGGGATATCGCCGTTGTGGTGGATTCTGCAGTGCCTGCAGGTCACCTGCTGGCTTCCATCCGTGAGAACGGCGGAACTCTGCTGCAGAATGTTCAGGTATTTGATGTGTACACGGGAGGCAAGATGGAGAGTGGCAAGAAGAGCGTGGCCATTTCACTGCTCTACCGCCATACCGATCATACCCTGACCGACGAAGAGGTTGTAGAAGTGCATGATAGGGTCGTATCAGCACTTCAGCAAACTTTTGGCGCAGAATTAAGAAAGTAGCAGGAATTGTGCAAAGCCGCAGCGAATCCATTTACAAACGGAGTTCGCTGCGGTTTTTTTCTAACCCTTGGGGCTACGGCGGCTACCGGCAGAATCTATGAAATGTACGGCTTTTTGGCAAAAGAGAATAAATGACGCTACAATAGGAGCAGGGATACCAGCTTAGAATCAGCACACATACAAAGGAGGGCACAACTGTGGCTATGGACCGGACTCGTGTCGCCGTGGAGATATATGGAACATCTTATAAACTTGTAGGAAGCAGCACTGAATATATGAAACAGGTTGCCCGCTATGTAGACGAGCATATGCGCGCAATCTCCAAATCACATTCCCAGTTGGATACCCCGCGGATCGCGGTGCTTGCTGCTGTACATATGGCAGAGCAGGCCATTCAGGTGCAAGACTTTAAGAATGAGCTGAATATGCTGACCGGAGAGCGTACGGAGCTACGTGTAGAAGTCACACGCCTTACAGAAGCGCAGAAGGAACGGCAGGAAGAGTACGAACGGATGGAGGCAGCAGCCAAGGAGGAGGCTGCCCGTCTGATTGCCGCTGCCGAAGAGGAGCGCAGGCGGCACCTGGAGATTCAGGAGCAGGAGCGGAAGCTGCATGCCGAGGCGCTGCTGGAAGCGGAGACGGCAGCAACGGCTGCCCGCGAGCAACTAGCTGAAGAGCTTAAGGCGCGCGAAGCAGAGCTGTTGACCCTGCGCGAGAGCTATGAGCAGGAGCAGACTGCAGCCCGTGAGAGCCGCCGGCAGGAGCTTGCTGCCGCTGAGGCGGCCCGTCTGCAGCAGCTGGAAGAACTGAAAGCTGCTCACCTCAAGGAGCTGCAGACCCTGAGCGAGACATTGGAGCGGGAGAAGGCGGAAACCCTATCCCAGCTTGAAGTGGAGCTCACCCAGACCCGGGAGTCGCTCGGTGGCGAGATTGTGGAGATCCGCTCATCACTCAGCAAGGAGCTGGCGGAGACCAAGTCCGCACTGGAGAAGGAGCTCACAGAGGAGCGCGAGGCGCTTCAGAAGGAGCTTGCCAAGAATAAGGAACTGCGGCAGTCGCAAGGCACGCAGGAGCATCGGCATAAGCAGCAAGTACTGGAGCTGGAGAAACAGCTTGGCGAGCTTCGCGGCGGCACCGGGCAGCTGCAGTCCAGGCTGCGTGCAGCCGAAGCTGGCCTGAAGGGCGAGCGTGATTCCCGCATGACACTGCTGGCTCAATATGAAGCGGTGCTGTTGCGCGAAGAACAGCTGACAGAAGAGCTTCGTACCGCAGCACAGCAGGGAACACTGCAGCTCGAGGAGCTGGAGAATCTGCGTGAACGTCATGAGGCCGCGCAGAACGAAGCGGCAGGGCTTAGAGCTTCGCTGCAGGAAACTGCGGATAGCCTGAGCCGGGTTCAGGAAGAACTGCGTTCTGCTAATGAACTCGGAGACCTGCTCAGTGACGAACTGGGAGAGCTGCGCCAGCGTTATGAGGCGAAGCAGGAAGAAGCTTCAACGCTCCGCGAGTCCCTCGGTGAAGCCAAGGCCAGCCTGCATCAACTGCAAGGTCAGTTCACCCAGTCCGCAGCGGAAGCGGCAGACTGGAAAGAACTTGCCGACAAGCATATGGAGGCTATCGGGGAGCTGGAGATGAAGCTGCTGGAAGCGGAAGAGAAGTCTTTGGCTCTGCAGCGTGAGATCGATACACTGCGGGGGCAAGCGGACGGCATGGTGCAGCAGCTTGACCGTGAATCCGGACTGCGGGCCGAGGCAGAAACCGAGAGCCGTCAGCATCGCGAAGAAGCCGAAGCCTCCCGCAAGGAGCTGGCAGCGCTGCGTGGACGTTATGAGGAGCTCATTGCGCAGTATGATGAGGTGCTGCAGGACGGTGAGCAGCTGAAAGAAAAATACGAGCTTCTGGAGGCCGAAGGTGAAGAAAATGCCCGCCGTCTGGAAGAGCTGTATGAGGCCGGGCGGGAAGCCGCCGCTGCGGCGGTGGAACAGCAGGAAGCTCTGCGGGAAACCCGCGAGGTGGAAGCCTCATGGAAGCGCAAATACGAGGAGCTTCAGCAGAGTCAGAGGCTGTGGAACGAGACGGAAGCTCAGCTGCGTGAGGAGATTGAGATTTGGGAGCAGGAAGCCGGACAGGCCGAAGCGAAAACGGACTCCATGAGCCGGGAGTATGCACAAGTGCAGCAGCAGCTTGCTGAGATCGGCGGGAACTATGAGCTGGTTCAGGGCCAATTGCGCCTGGTTCAGGCACAGTTTGAACTGCGGCAAGGCGAGCTGGACAAGCTGTCGGAGGAGCATCGCAGACTTCAGGCGGAATATGCCAAGCTCCAGCGTGAATATAATGAATGGATTCAACTGATCGAACAGGACAGTTGAATGGCGGACGCATGAAAAGGCGGGCCCCAGGCAGTAAGATTGCCTGGGGCCCGCCTTTTATATGCATGCCCTAATATAGATTGACTGTATGAACATGGCTGTTACTCTACGATCACCTGAGCGCTCATCCCGCTGTGGCCCGAGCCACACATGATCGCGCAGGTCATTTCGAACGTTCCGGCTTCATCCGGGACAATAACCCGGGAGGCATCTTTGCCATCCAGCCGCAGATTCAGCTCCGGAATCAGAATGCCGTGATTACCGCTCTCATTTTTAAAAATAATCTTTACCGGAACCCCTTTTTTCAGATGGTACGTCTTTTGATCAAAACTGTAGTTCGCTGCTGTAATGATGAGTTCTTCTTTTGCCGTAATTCCGGCATCAGCCGTTTCATTCTGGGAAGTTGCGTCGTTGGTGTTACTGCTTGTTCCTCCGCAGGCGGACAGTACTAGCAGCAAACCGATGGACAGTAGAATGGTAAATCTCCGGATCATCTTCATCCTCCTCCAGGAATAGTGGTGAGCCTTGCGTGCCCCTAGCATAGCTTAATTGGGCCAAGAAGTCTTGGAAAATCAATGGAAAACTTCCTTCCCGCAAGCAAACTCCAAACTTTGTCGAAATTTGCAAAAAAATGATGCAAAAAAGTTTAAAATTCATTATACTTAAAGCAATTATATTATAGCTTGAGAAGTAGGGGATCCACATTAATTTAGCCCAAATTTCACTGAATACGGAGAAATGGCACCGTAAAATATTGACCGGATATTGGATTATTGTCTTTTTCATGCTGGTAGCCCAGCTGTTATTTGTTTTGTCGGATTCTGCGGTTGAGGTCCGAACGGTCCTAATTCCGACTAAAGGGCATCTGTTCATCGGCTGCAATCTCATGATTCTTATAGCCATGATGACAGCGGAAATGTGGCTCCGGTCCACTTTGCTGTATCACAAGCAGGTGGTGGTCGTGTGCGGGTTCATTGTGTCTTATCTTATGTATTTTGTCCTTGAGCCCTTTGTGGATGGAGCGCAGATGACACTTATGCTGCCTATAATGATAGCTCTTATTTATTTTGACCAGAGGCTTCTGGGTGTGCTGGGTGCATTCAGCTTGCTGTTCTATGGTGGAATTTACTTCGGGCTGGAGCGGAGAATGCTGGAGAAGCCATTGCTGGAGTTTTTGATGGTGGAGTGTGTGTTTATCGTGTTTGTTGCCATGACTCAGGCTGTCATTATCCGGGCCCGCGAGGTGCGTGAGCATCTGGAGCAGTTGACCAAGTCTGAACAGGGACTTTTGGTGGAACGGGCGATCTCGGACAAGCTGCTCAAGATTGACGCTCTGACTGGACTTTACAACCATAAGACCTTTCATGAATATCTGGTTTCGCTGCTGGAGCAGTGTGAGAGCAACGGCCTCAGGCTGCAGCTGGCGTTGTTCGATATCGATAATTTTAAGCGGGTCAACGATACCTATGGTCATTGGGTTGGGGACCTTGTGCTCAAGGAGGTTGCGGCGAAGGTCGGCAGCCTGATTGGTTTGAATGATTTTGCGGCCCGCTATGGCGGGGAAGAGTTTGCGGTGATCTTTACAGATAAAAGCTTACAAGAGGCCTACGCTGCGGCTGAAGAGCTGCGGCTGAACATTGCGGCGATGGAGCATCCCTATGCTGGCGGCAAGCCAATTACAGTCAGTATCGGGTTATGTGACTACCAGCTCGGGGACGGGAAAGAAGTGCTTTTCCGCAAAACAGACCATGCCCTATATGCCGCCAAGCGTACCGGTAAAAATGCGGTAGTCACTGCATCTATGAACGATAATATCCTGTCTTATGCATAAGTTAATACAATAAACCCCCTGATTCCGCTATAATTCCGGAGTAGGGGGTTTCGTGTCTGCAGTAAGACCAGCAGATTTCTTCTTTATTTTGCAGCTTCAAACGGTGTGGAGACCGGCAGGAACAAGTCGATGATGCCTATGACCAGTGCTGCCAGAAGCGCTCCCAGCACGGTGACGCTGACACCGCTCACGATGAATTGGGCGATCCAGATGACCAGTGCACTAACGAGAAAACCGACGATGCCGCGGCCGAAGGGCGTTGTTTTTTTGCCGAAGATGCCCTCAATGACCCAGCCGAGCAGTGCAATGACTAGCGCAAGAATAAGCGCACTCCAGAAACCGCCAATCGTGAACTGCGGGACAATCCAGCCAACCACCAGCAGCACGATTGCTGCCACGATAAAACGGACCACATGACCTAAAAATCTCACTGAACTAACCTCCTTTGGCCTTCGCATAAGGATATGTGCAGTTGTTATTGTGGCCTGCATCTGATTTTCTATTCCTGAAAACTTACCCAAATAGCGAAACCCGGCTGAATTAGGTATAATGTAACCATCTATGAAGGGAGCTGTGACTGTAATTGGACGACAAAATTTTGCATACGCTTGAATATCGCAAGATTTTAAATAAATTGGCGCAATATACGCAGACCCCGATGGGACGGCTGCTGGCGGAAAGCCTCAAGCCTTCCGGTGATTTTGAAGCTGTGAAAAAGCTGCTGCAGGCTACGGACGAAGCGGCGAATGTAGACCGGCTGAAAGGCATTCCTTCCTTCGGCGGCATAACGGACATCAAAATGGCCCTGAAACGTGCCTCTATTGGAGGAATGCTGGGAACCAGCGAGCTCCTTTCTGTTGGCAATACTATCGGCGGTGCACGCAGAGTCAAGCGGTTTCTGGCGGCGATGCATGAAGATGAGACCATCACCCTTTTGTTCGCACAAAGTGATCTGCTGTCAGAACAGAAGCATGTTGAGGATGCCATCCGCAGCTGTATCGACGAGAATGCCGATGTGCTGGACACTGCCAGCCCTGAGCTGGCCACCATCCGCCGTGAGCTGCGCGGAGGCGAGACCCGAATCCGCGAGAAGCTGGATTCTATGATCCGCTCTTCCTCCGTTGCCAAAATGCTGCAGGATCAGCTTGTGACGATTCGTGGTGACCGTTTCGTCATTCCGGTCAAAGCGGAATACCGTGCTCATTTCGGCGGAATTGTGCATGACCAGTCTGGCTCCGGTGCCACGCTCTTTATCGAACCGGAATCCATTGTGGCCATGAACAACAAGCTGCGTGAAACCCGGCTGCGTGAGGAGCGGGAGATTGAGATCATCCTGCACCGGCTAACTGCTCTCGTTGGCGATATTGCTGAGGAAATGGCCTATGACGTGGATATTCTGGGCGAGCTGGACTTCATTTTTGCCAAGGCGCGTCTGGCCCGTGATATGAAGGCGACCCAGCCCCGCATGAATGACCGGGGCTACCTCAAGCTGCGCAAGGGACGGCATCCGCTGATTCCGGCAGAGCAGGTGGTACCGCTGGATGTCGAGCTTGGCAACCACTATAGCTCAATCATCGTGACCGGCCCCAATACAGGCGGTAAGACGGTCACGCTGAAGACCATCGGCCTGCTCAGCCTGATGTCGATGTCGGGATTGTTCATCCCGGCGGAGGAAGGCAGCCAAATGTGTGTATTTGATGCGATTTATGCCGATATTGGCGATGAGCAGAGTATTGAGCAGAGCCTTAGTACCTTCTCCAGCCATATGACTAATATTATTTCCATTCTGCGCAGAATGACTCCAAAAAGTCTGATTCTTCTGGATGAAGTGGGTGCGGGTACCGACCCTGCCGAAGGCTCTGCCCTGGCCATTGCCATTCTGGAGAATATTCACCGGACCGAATGCCGGATGGTGGCCACTACGCATTACAGTGAGCTGAAAGCCTATGCTTACGAACGCAAAGGTCTTATCAATGCCAGCATGGAGTTTGATGTACAGAGTCTTAGTCCTACCTACCGGCTGCTAATCGGTGTACCGGGACGAAGCAATGCGTTCGCCATTGCCGAGCGTCTCGGTATGCCAAACGCCATACTTGAGCATGCACGCGGTGAGGTTAAGGAAGAGGACCTGCGCGTCGAGCACATGATTGCTTCGCTGGAAGAGAACCGTCTTGGGGCAGAGAACGAGCGTGAACGTGCTGAAGTGGTCCGCCGTGAAGCGGAGGAATTCCGCAACCGGCAGCAACAGGAGCTGGAGAAGCTTGAGAGCCAGCGTGATAAGCGGCTGGAGAAGGCGGAGAAGGACGCCAGCGCGATCCTCGACAAGGCACGCAAGGAAGCCGAACAGATCATCGGTGATCTGCGCCGGCTCGCTATGGAGGAAGGAGCTTCGGTTAAGGAGCATAAGCTCATTGAAGCCCGCCGCCGTCTGGATGAAGCGGAACCTGCGCCCCGTAAGAAGACCGTTGCCCGCAGCAACGTCAAGGCGCCAAGAAAAATTCAGCCAGGCGATGAAGTTAAGGTGCAGAATGTGAACCAGAAGGGCTATGTTGTTGAACTTAGCGGTCCTAAGGAAGCCATTGTACAGTTTGGGATTATGAAGATGAAGGTCAACCTGGAGGATCTGGAATTCCTGTCCTCCGCACCGGATTCCCCATCTCCTGCACTCCGCCGTGCAACTACGGTCAAGCGCACCCGTGATGAGAATATCCGCAGTGAGCTGGACCTGCGCGGCACAAATCTGGAAGAGGCGATTATGGAGACAGACCGCTTCATTGACGAGGCTTTTCTCGGCAATTTAGGGCAAATCTCCATTATTCACGGCAAGGGCACCGGCGTACTGCGCACCGGCATTCAGGAATATCTGCGCAAGCATAAGCATGTGAAGAGCTACCGGCTGGGGAATTATAACGAAGGCGGCGCGGGTGTAACCGTGGCTGAACTGGAATAGCGGCTGGAGTCCAGCAGAAAGAGGGAGAAGCATGCAAGAAAATATTGATCTTTTGCTGGATCATCCGCTGGGTGCGCTGCTCGGCTACTTCACAGTGGCCATACTTGGCCTTGTGGTATTTCTGTCCTTCTTCGAAATGGTCACCAAATATAACTGCTGGGAAGAAATCCGCAAAGGGAATGTGGCTGTAGCCATGGCCACCGGAGGCAAAATCTTCGGCATTTGTAACATTCTGCGCTTCAGTATTGATGCGGGAGCCTCAATCTACGAAACGATGAAATGGTCGGTGGTGGGATTTCTACTGCTGCTGCTCGCCTATTTCCTCTTTGAGTTCCTGACTCCGGTCTTTTCCATCGATGATGAGATCGCCGCAGACAACCGGGCTGTTGGTCTAACTGCCATGCTGATTTCCGTGTCCCTGTCCTATGTGATTGGTGCCGCTATTTTTTAAAGTGGGGTGTGGAAAATGAAGATTTTGGTACGGGTTCTGTTCTTTTCTGCCCTGGCTTTTATAGCGGCCGGTATAATATATCTAATGATAAATTGAATTCAAATGTGAGGTAAGAAGGAGATATTTCAGATGGAAACAACAGTTTGCCCTTGGTGTCATACGGAAATTGTGTGGGACGAGGAGTTCGGACCGGAGGATACCTGTCCCCATTGTAACAATGAACTTAGCGGCTACCGTACAGTAACCCTGGGTGTAGATGACCTGGAGGATGAAGACGAGCCGGAAGATGTAGTGGAACCGGAGCCAGAAGATGTAAGCGACGAAGATCTGTGGGATGACAGCGACAAGGATGGCGTAGTGCCGATCTTCAATACACTCGTCCAATTCGGAGACGATTATGATTTGAAGCGCTATGAGTCAAGCGTATCCGCCATTCTGGCGGCACAGCTGGAAGCGCCTGAGTGTCCGCAGTGTCATGAGCTGATGCTGCTCTCCGGAACCCAGAACGTTGAGGGCTTCGAGCCATCCTCACCAGAAGCCTTGGGAGGACCTGTCCTGAAACCGCCGTTCTCGCTGAATCTCTTTGTCTGCCCCTCGTGCTTTCATGTACAGCACAGCCTGGCGCAGGAGGACCGCATTCAGCTTGTGCGCAATCTGAGCACCGGCACCAAGTAATACACGTTATGGTTTCTCCGCGAGCTGGGCATGTTAAGCAGACACGTCCGGCAAGGAGGAAGAGCATGAAGAATTCATCGCAAAAACAAGAGGTACTGCTGCTCGCGGTCAACGGATTATGTTCCTTGGCCACTGTGCTGGCAGGTACATTTTTGAACGTCTACTTATGGAAGAGCAGGCAGGATTTTTCTATGGTCGGCTGGTTTACAGTAGCTCAGCAATTGGCCGTGGGTCTAAGCTTCTGGCTGGCCGGGAAATGGGTTAAGGAACATAACAAGATGAACGCCCTGCGGCTGGGCCTGGCCGTTTCGGGCCTTTTTTATTTGCTCGTACTGTGGCTGGGTAATCGGGCGGTTAATTATATATGGCCGCTTGGATTGATTTTGGGCATAGCGATCGGATTATTCTGGCTGGCCTTCAACATTGTTTATTTTGAGATAACGGATGCAGGTAACCGGGACTTTTTCAATGGCTGGATGGGATTACTGGGTTCATTCACGGGTATCGTCGGGCCTTGGGTATCAGGCTGGATTATCACTGCTCTGCATGGAGAGCGCGGTTATCGCCTAGTGTTTATTTTATCGCTCTCCATATACGGAGTAGCCGTGGGCTTAAGCTTTTTTCTTAAGAAACGTAAGAGTGAAGGGGCTTATTTGTGGAAAGAACCATGGAGGGAGCTGCACCGCAAGGGCAGTGCATGGAGACCGACAGCGGCAGCCTTGGTATTTCAGGGACTGCGGGAGGGCGTATTTTCCTTTCTGATTGGTCTTCTTGTGTACATAGCCGCTAAAGAAGAAAGCAAGCTGGGACAATTTGCACTGATCACTTCAGCGGTTTCACTGGTCAGCTACTATGCTGCCGGCAAATGGTTCAAACCAAGACTCCGTTCCGGTGGGATGCTCGCCGGAGGCATTCTGCTGATTGCTGTCATTACTCCGCTCCTCTGGAGGGTTAGCTACGGCACCTTACTGATTATGGGTATTGGAACATCCCTCTTTCTTCCATTATATATGCTGCCCATGACCTCCAGCAGCTTTGACCTGATGGGCGAGTCGAAGGAGAGTGTGGGCAAACGGGTAGAACTGGTGGTTCTGAGGGAGCTTTGTTTGATGACGGGCAAGATTCTGGGCGTTTTTGTATTCATAGCCATGCTATCAGTTAACGAATCGCCCCGTGTGATTACCTTGCTGATGCTTCTCCTGGGCGCTGCTCCGCTGGGAAGCTGGCTTACACTGCACCGGCTGCTGAAGCGCAAAGCGGAGGAATCCCTCTTATAGTCAATAGTAGGTTGGAACAGGGGGAATACAGCATTGGCCAAGAAAAAGGATTACGGTCTGAGGACAAAGGTTACGGTCATGGTCTCCGCCGTAGTGATGCTGGTCATGGTAGTGCTATACATTATTTTCAGAAATCAGATTATTCCGCAGACCAGACATGCGCTGGAGGATAAGGCAATCGCTATAGCCCGGACCATTGCTTTGATGCCGCTGGTGTCAGAGGGACTCAGTGAAGGGAACAGCAAGGAGATTCAGGCCTACACCTCCAAAATCACCCGCCGCAATGATATTATGTTTGTCGTAGTCATCGATATGAACAGTATCCGGTATTCACATCCCGATGCTTCGAGGATCGGTAAGGCCTTCGTCGGGGGAGGGCAAGAGCTTGCGCTGCGCGGCGAAGAAAGTATCTCTGAAGGAGAGGGACTGCTAGGCAAATCGCTGCGGGCTTTCGTCCCCGTGTACAGTAACAGGGGTTCCCAGGTTGGAGTGGTCGTAGTGGGCCTTTCCATGGAACGGGTACACAAGCTGATCCGGCAAAATGAATGGACAATTATTGCAATCCTGCTATCTGGTGCCGTGCTTGGAGCCGGAGGAGCAATGGTATTGGCCCGGAAAATCAAACAGATGATGTTCGGCATGGAGCCATCCGATATCTCTAAGCTGCTGCAAGAGCGCAGTGCCATGCTTCAATCTGCACGTGAGGGTATTATTGCGGTCGACGATCAAGCCCGGATCACCATGATCAATGTAGAAGCGGAACGGCTTCTGGGAACGGCTGGTATTACAGGCAACGCGATGACCCGGCATATCACCGATTATTGGCCGGAGCTGCGCCTGGAGCAGGTGCTGGTCAGCGGTGAGGCAAGGCAAGATCAGAATTTGGAGCTGAATGGCATCTCCATCTTGGCCAATAGTGTTCCGATCCGTGTGAATGGTCAGATTGCGGGGGCCATTGCTACGTTCCGGGACAAGACCGAGCTTGCAGTACTGGCGGAACGGCTGTCCGGAATTTCCGTCTATGCGGATGCTCTGCGGGCAGGGGCGCATGAATATATGAATAAGCTCCATGTTATCATGGGAATGACTCATATGGGCCTGTACGATGAACTGCAGCAATATATTTCGGGGACCGTCAGCAACTACCAGAATGAGATTGGTACCATTACGAGGCAGATCAAGGACCCGGTTATGGCCGGCTTTCTGCTGGGGAAACTTAGCAGGGCCCGGGAAGCGGGGATTGAGCTGCTGCTGACAGAGGACAGCTATCTGCCAGAATCTGCAGATCCGCAAGTGATGCATGAACTGATTACCATTACCGGTAATTTACTCGACAATGCCATGGAAGTACTCGAAGGCCACAGCGTTAAGGAAATTGAGCTTGCTTTTGATTACGACCGGGGGCGCCTGATCTCCACAGTGAGTGACAGCGGACCGGGAATCCCTGAAGCGCTTCGGGAGCATATATTTGTGCAAGGATTCTCCACCAAGGGAGAACACAGGGGAATCGGACTCTATCTGGTCCGTAAAAGTGTGGAGAAGCTGCATGGCCAGCTCCAGATCATACCCGGCCTGGAGCCGGGAACTACATTTATAGCCGATATCCCATATACGGTGAAGGAGGATGAGAACAGATGACCATACAAGTGCTGATCGTTGAAGATGATCCGATGGTAGCCAAGTTTAACCGCCATTACCTGGAGCAGATTCAGGGCTTTGAGTTCGCGGGCTGGGCTGCTTCAGGTGATGAGGCCGTGCAGATGCTTGAGGAGCTTGCGGTTGATCTCATTCTACTGGATTTCCACATGCCGCGTACCAGCGGTCTGCAGCTGTTATCCGCTTTGCGGGAGCAGGGGAGTATGGTCGACATTATCGTCATTTCTGCAGCCAGCGATAATTCGAGCATCCGCAAAGCCCTTCAGCTGGGGGCCGTTGATTATTTGATCAAGCCATTTGAATTCTCCCGCTTTCAGGCGGCGCTGTCCGCGTACCGTGAGGATTACGCTCTGATGAAGCATAAAGAGAACCTCAGTCAGGAGCAGCTGGATAAGCTTCTGCGTCATTCTCTCGGTACCGAGGAGGACAAGAGCGGCACACTGCCCAAGGGTCTTACCGAAGGTACGCTGGAGAGCATTTGGAGCATTATACATAAGCTGGAGCAACCGGTGTTTTCGACCGAGGATATCACAGCAGCGGCTCCGATTTCGCGGATCTCCGTCCGGAAATACCTGGCGTTTCTCACAGAGGCGGGTATTCTGGAGATGGAGATCAGTTATGGAGCGGTGGGCAGGCCGGTATATATGTATACTGTGGCGGCTGAAGGCCAGGGAATTATTGCTAAATATATTTAGGTGGAAAAAATATCACTAATTGAGCTCATTTGGCTTATGGGGTGTCTTATGTGGGAAAAAGTACCACTAATTCTGCTGAAAGCAACCCTATGGGATGATTATGCAGGATTAGGTGTACAAAATCCCATTAAAACCATCTGTTTGTAAAGATTCAGCCCATTTAGTTATACTTATTCCACTTTGCTTCAGATTCCTATTCTTGAATGAACTATTGATTACATTCAATGAGAAACATCCTTCATTGGAAATATAATGTAATTTAAAAAGATCACTTTTTCTATGAGCCTTGAGGAAAGTTTAAACTTCATCCCATAAAATCCGCTTACTTTAGTTACTTAACGATTTCTTTAATTACGTAAGCTTCCATCAACTGCCCCTTTGCCGCTATGATAATTGTGAAAATATGCACAAGGGGGCAAGATTCAACATGAAAAAGAAAGCAGCCGCTGCTCTTATTCTCATTCTTTCTGTTATGCTGGTGATCGCGGGATGCGGCAACAACGGCAACAGCAACAACGCTGAGAGCAAGAGTAAGAACACTGAGACCAAAAAAGAAACAGAAGCAGTTTCAGGGGCATCTGAAGCAAGTTATACTCCGTACGATCAATTAAAAGATAAATACGATATCATTATTGTGGGTGCGGGTGGTGCCGGCATGTCGGCAGCGCTTGAGGCCAAGGCTAAAGGCCTGAATCCGGTTATCCTTGAAAAGATGCCGGTAGCTGGCGGCAATACGTCCAAATCCTCTTCCGGAATGAATGCTTCGCAGACGAAGTTCCAGAAAGAGCAAGGCATTGAAGACAGCAATGATTTATTTTATGAAGAGACCCTAAAGGGCGGTCATGGTACCAATGACAAAGAGATGCTTCGTTTCTTCGTTGACAATTCCGCGAGTGCGATCGACTGGCTGGATTCCATTGGAATCCGTTTGAACAACATCACGATTACCGGCGGTATGAAGGAAAAGCGCACACACCGTCCTGAAGACGGTTCGGCAGTAGGGCAATACCTGGTCAAAGGATTGGTGAAAAACGTACAAGAAAAAGGCATTCCACTATTCGTGAATGCTGATGTTAAGGAAATTACCGAAAAAGACGGTAAGGTTAATGGAGTCAAGGTTCTCTTTAACCAGGCAGATGAAAAAACAATAACAGGTTCTGCTGTGATTGTGACAACCGGCGGTTTTGGAGCCAATAAGGAAATGATTGCTGAGGTTAGACCTGATTTGGAAGGGTTAGTAACCACCAACCAGATTGGCAGCACCGGCGATGGCATTAAGATGATTGAGAAACTCGGCGGTACAACCGTTGATATGGATCAAATCCAGGTTCACCCGACAGTACAGCAGGAGAAATCCTATCTGATCGGGGAAGCTGTTCGCGGGGAAGGCGCTCTACTCGTCTCCAGTGAAGGCAAACGGTTTGTTAACGAAATGGATACCCGGGATCATGTCACCGCAGCCATTAATAAGCTTCCTGAAAAGGCTGCGATCCTTGTCTTTGATTCCGGTGTCAGATCCCGTGTCAAAGCGATTGAACAGTATGATAAAATGGGATTTGTTCTTAAGGGTGATTCCATCGAAGCCTTGGCTAAAGAAATGGGTGTTCCTGCAGATCAGCTGAAGACAACCGTAGACACATGGAACACTGCGGTGAAGAATAAAAAGGATGCCGAATTCGGCAGAACTACCGGTATGGATCACGACCTGTCCGGTGCGCCATTCTACGCAATCAAAATTGGCCCTGGGATCCACTACACCATGGGCGGTGTGAAGATTAATACGAACACAGAAGTGCTTAATAAAGAAGGTCAACCAATCACAGGTCTGTTCGCGGCTGGTGAAGTGGTGGGCGGACTGCACGGTCAAAACCGGATCGGCGGCAACTCTGTAGCAGAAATTATTATTTTCGGACGTCAAGCAGGAATTAAGTCGGCTGAATTCGTACAAGCACAATAGCAGATCAGCTTTTTACCTGAGGGTCGTCCCGGAAGCCACGAAATTGGCTGCCTGGGACGGCCTTTTTGGTGAGCTGGATTATGGGTGGACGCCCTGCGGACAGAATGCAAGGAACAGCCCCTTATGATACCGGAGAAGGTTTGGTTGTCCGGGTGAGTGAAAATAGTTCAAGCTCCGGCCGGGCTGTTCCTGCCAGGATGTCGGACAGCAGTTCTGCAGCAATCATACTGTAGACCGTTCCATTACCCCCGTATCCTTCGATGAAGTAACAATGGGGATACTCTGGATGAGGACCAATAAAAGGCAGCCCGTCACGTGAGGTTCCGAATACACCACCCCATGAGAACTCCGCTTCTACTCCTTTGATCTCCGGAAAAAGTGCTTCAAGCTCTTCAAGCAGCCTCTGGCTCTGGGACAGCACTCTGGTTTCCCTCTCCAAGGGACCCGTTAACTGTTCGTCCTTGCCTCCTGCAATGATGCGTCCATCAATAGTCGTGCGGAAATACAAATAAGGCCGGGCCGTTTCCCAGATCATGCTCTGCTCATGCCATTTGGGGAATTTCTTCAAGGGCCGGGTCATGATCGCGTAAGTGTTAATCAGCTCGGCTCCCCGGTCTTTTTTCATCTCCTGAGTTTCATAACCCATCGCAAAAATAACTTTTTTGGCGGAAATCCGGCCTTGCTCTGTGTAGCAGGTGACCCCGTCTGTACCGAACTCCAAATGGCGGGCCTTCGTATGTTCGTATACCCGGACACCACTTGCGTGGGCCTTATGAATCAGGCTGTGAAGCATACGGAATGGATTGGTATCCGCATCGCCTTTGGAGTAGAGTGCCGCAGGCTTGGAGAAAGAGTAATGTTCCTTAATCTTGTCTTCCTCCCAGAATTCTGCGTCGAAACCATGTGCCGCCAGATTTTCATACTCCAGCCTTAATGGAGCAACATCCTCCGGGAAGCTGGCATATAACAGGCTGCTTCTGGGAATAATGTGCGGATCAATATCCAGCTTGCCCGGGAGTTCCAGGATTTTACCGACAGCTTCCCGGCATAACTTGTAGAATAATAAGCCTTCCTCTGCTCCAAAAGTATTTATGCAGGAGGTAAGTGATTTGTCATTTGCCACCTGCAGCAAGCCTGTATTGGCGTGCGTGCTGCCGTGACCTACAGCCCTTTTATCAATCAATACAGTACTCGCTCCGCTTCTGGACAAACGGTATGAAGCCATTGCCCCTCCCATTCCCCCGCCTACGATCAGACAATCGCATGTGATATTCCCATCCAGCACAGGATATACAGGAAAATGGGGCAAAGTTCTCTCCCAGGGCGTCTTCCCGCTGAGTAATTCCATCTGTTGATCTCCCCTTTATGAGATTCCGATAAGGTATTATTGGTCGCTGTTCAGGCTCTCATACATCATTGAGGTCTTCTTTACGTGTAGGGAGCTGTGCTTTTTGGCACATATTTAGTTTCTATCCGCAGCATACTAATACGGCTTGAACCATATAGAAGGAGGGATACAAGAACATGCAATCTACGCAAATGCAGGCACTTAGCGGAAAAGAACTGGAATATATTGCGGACTCCATCTCCAATGAGGATCTGCTGATTAAGCAGCTGGCCGCAACCGCCGGCAGTACTCAGAACTCGACGGTGAACCAGATTTGCAACCAGCAAATCCAGAGCCATACCCATCACATGGGAATGCTGATTCAGCTTCTGCAGCAGCACCAGCAATATGCGCCCTCACAACCGCAGCAATAAGTGCTTTTAAGCATGAAATCTAAAATTATTTCAAGGAGGTTATTAAGTGTACGCACAAAACGGAGCTCAATTTATGGCGGATGAAGATCTGTTAACTATGATTCTGGATGACCTGAAACGGACCGTACGCGAATATACGACAGCGGCTACAGAATCGAATTGTCAAACCGTGCGCCGGGTCTTCAATGACCTGACCATGGATACGCTTCGTATTCAAGGGGATTTGTATAACCAGATGTCTCAGATGGGATTCTATCAAGCACCGGACAAAGCCCTTCGCCAAGCCGTGGACAAGCAGATCCAAAGCGCACAGCAGATCCAGCAAAAAAGCCAGCATTTTGTACAGCAAAAATTAAATGGGACTGGCGACTACAGACAGGCACCTAATGTATCGCAGCATCAGCCTAACGTGCAAAGTTCCTACTATATGTAACCCTGCTATCCCCTACCCGACGCAGCAAAGCTATCTCTTTCCTGCATCTCGGGGGGGAAAAGCTTTTCCAGATCATGCAATCCGTTAACCCCGCTCCTGCGGGGTTATTTTGTTTGCAGAAGTGCCATTTTCATGTCATATTAGTATTAAACTCTTTTCGCAGGAGGGAAGGCATGAAGGAAATGAATGAACTGAAGAGGAAAGTGCTGGAACTGCTCAAGGAGGACGCGCGGAGCTCTACAGCACTGATGGCAACGCTGCTGGGAGCGGAAGAAGACGACGTCAAACAAGTGATTGAGCAAATGGAGAAAGACCATGTCATTGTTAAATATGCCACTGTTGTGAATTGGGATAAGGTGGACGATGAACGGGTCACAGCGCTGATTGAAGTCCAGATCACCCCGGAACGGGGCCGGGGCTTCGAGGGAATTGCTGAACGGATATATCTGTATCCCCAGGTGAAATCGGTCTACCTCATGTCGGGAGCCTATGATCTCTTAGTAGAAGTGGAAGGCCGGAATCTGCGGGAGGTCGCCAATTTCGTATCTGAGAAGCTGTCCCCAATTGATGCGGTGCTCTCGACCAAAACGAATTTCACGCTCAAAAAATACAAACAGGACGGTATCATCTTTGAAGAGCATGAGGAAGACAACCGTCTCATGATATCTCCGTAAAGGAAGTAATCATCTATGATCACGAATAACAGTCAGCATACCGGAGATACAGGCAAATCAATGAGTTCCTATTTGGCGCCGCTGGTCCAGCAGATTCAGCCTTCGGGCATCCGCAAGTTTTTTGATCTGGCGGCAGGCAGCAAAGATATTATTTCACTTGGGGTCGGGGAGCCGGACTTTAAGACGCCATGGCATGTTAGAGAAGCATGCGTATATTCGCTGGAGAGAGGTTTTACGGGCTATACCTCGAACGCGGGTATGCCGGAGCTTCGGGAAGGCATCGCCGAGTATTTGCACAACCGCTTCGCCGTTGATTATAATCCGGCCAATCAGATTATCGCCACAGTGGGCGGCAGTGAAGCCATTGATCTGGCCCTGCGCGCCTTGATCTCGCCCGGAGATGAGATTCTTATTCCTGAGCCTTGTTATATTTCCTATTCTCCGATTACCGCGATTGGCGGCGGGATTCCTGTCGGCATTGAAACGTTCGGGGAGAACAACTTCAAGCTTACCGCAGAGGGGCTGGAGGCCAAGATTACCCCGCGCTCCAAAATTCTGATTCTCTGTTATCCCAGCAACCCGACGGGTGCGATTATGAGCCGTGAGGACTGGGAGCCGATTGCCAAAGTTGTGGAAAAGCATGATCTCATCGTGATCTCCGATGAAATCTATGCGGAACTCACTTACGGCAGCAATCATGTCAGCTTCGCTTCACTGCCGGGGATGATTGACCGGACGATTCTGGTTAGCGGCTTCTCCAAGGCATTTGCTATGACCGGCTGGCGAATGGGCTATGCTTGCGGACATCCGGACTTAATCTCCGCGATGCTGAAAATCCATCAATACACCGTCATGTGTGCGCCTTCCATGGGTCAGGTGGCTGCGCTGGAGGCATTAACCAACGGTATGGAAGAGAAGGACCGGATGACCGACTCCTATAACCAGCGCCGCCGCCTGATTGTCAAGGGCTTGCGTGATGCCGGACTGGAATGCCATGAGCCGCAAGGCGCATTTTACGCATTTCCGAGCATACGCCGCACTGGACTCACTTCCGACGAATTTGCCCAGCGCCTGCTGCTGGAGTATAAGGTAGCCGCGGTTCCCGGCAGCGTCTTTGGACTTGGGGGCGAAGGGTATCTCCGCTGCTCCTACGCCACTTCTGTCTCCCAGCTGAACGAGGCTGTAGAACGGATAGGGGCATTTGTCTCACAACTGGAACGTGAACATCTGTAATGAGGCAACAAAGATGAAGATAATCGGACTATAGCGGATCTCTTTATTGTATGGTATTATTTTACTCTGAGGACAAGAAACACCTGTGTTAGTACTTACATGGATTTTCTTTTCTGAATCATACATTTAGGAGGGATGATTGTGCTCAGCGCCGATTATTACTTGCCTTCCTATGGCGGGGAATGTTTGACCGGAAGCGGGAAAAGGCCCCCCAAGGGTGATGTTAACGCACACAGACTCTCTTTGGAAGATGAAATCCGTATTCTCCGCAGCAGAATGGAACAGCTTTTTGCACAGGAGAATTCGTTCACTTCGGCTAATGTGATCGAAATCAGCAGCCTGCTGGACCTGAAAATTAATGAATACATGAGAGGGCATTTCCGCAGACGCTGAAGCTGCGAATGTTCTTTGACTGGGGACCTCCGGGTCCCTTTTTTGTTGAGGATAGACTGGCACAGACAGTGATATTCTTCCACGTCCGTAGACGGAGGGCAGGAGCGGCGTCATTCCGATGTCGGGGTCAGGCTTTAGGCATACAATGATTTCATACGAATGTGCGCACGCTACTGACTGTGCTGTACAGGAAAGAGGATGAGGATCATGATGCAAGCTTAGAAAACCGTAAGTGTAGCAGAACATTCAATGGATAACCCTGGTTCAGGGAGTTATTTACATGTCAGAAATGCCGAACTTTGTTTGCCTTATCTACATAGGAGCGTTTAAACTAAGAATATGTGACTTTAGAGGCAGGAGGGACAAAGAATGGCGATCTATACACGTACGGGGGACAAAGGGGAAACATCAGTCATTGGCGGCCGCGTAGGCAAGGACGATGTACGCGTTGAGGCCTACGGCACGATTGACGAGCTGAACAGCTTTGTCGGCCAGGCGCGCAGTCTGATGGAGGACGAGAAGTTCACAGATGTGCGGGAGCAGCTGCTGGAGATTCAGCATGAGCTGTTCGACTGCGGCTCGGATTTGGCTTTTGTGAAGCTGAGTGAGAACAAATATAAGGTGAAAAGTGAGATGGCTGAGCGTCTTGAAGGCTGGATTGATGCACTGCAGGCAGAAAATCCGGTGCTGGAGCGCTTCATCCTGCCGGGAGGAAGCCAGTTGTCATCTGTGCTGCATGTCTGCCGTACGGTATGCCGCCGCGCGGAGCGCCGCGCAGTTACCTTGGGACGGAGTGCGGATATCAACCCGGAGGCAGTGATCTATCTGAACCGGCTGTCGGATTACTTTTTTGCGCTGGCCCGCACGGCCAATACACGGCTCGGGATTGCAGACGTAGAGTATGTGCGCAGCAAAAAGGTGTTCCGCAATTAACATGACAACGAGCTATTATTCACCCATTTCATATCAAGTGCCGCCGTCTGAGGACGGCTGGCTGCTTAAGACCATTCTGCAGAAGCGGATGGATGTCTCCCGCAAGCTGCTGTCCCGGCTCAAAATGACGGACCAGGGCATTATGCTGAACGGGGAACGGGTCTATATCAGCGTGAGGGTAGCCGCTGGCGATACTGTGGAGATCCGCATGGAACAGGAGACTTCGGAGGATATTATGCCGCAGCCGATTCCTTTTGAGATCCTGTATGAGGATGAGCATCTGCTGGTCGTCAACAAGGCGGCGGGAATCATTGTGCATCCTACCCACGGGCATTATACCGATACGCTTGCGAATGGAGTCGTCTACTATTGGGCGCAAAAGAGCGAGCAATTCCGATTTCGTCCCGTTCACCGGCTGGATCAGGAGACGTCGGGTGTGCTAGTCATTGCCAAGAATCCATACAGCCACCAGCATATTTCCGAGCAGATGATTGCCGGAACGGTGGACAAGCGCTACAACGCCTGGGTGCATGGTGTTCCTGCTGCGCCAAGCGGCGATATCGACGGCCCGATCGACCGCGACCCGGCGGAGCCGCACCGGCGGATCGTAACGCCGGAGGGTTATCCCTCCTTGACCCGCTACGAGGTCAAGGAGGTGTACCCCGGCGCGGCCAAGGTCGAGCTGAAGCTGGAGAGCGGCCGCACCCACCAGATCCGGGTGCATATGGGCTCCATCGGCTGCCCGCTGATCGGTGACGGTATGTACCGTCACCCGCTATACGCCAAGGGGGTGCCCGCCGGGGTGCCTCAGGCGCAGATTGCGGAGGAGCAAGCGCAACCGAAGCGCGTAGTGGAGCTGGATGGTGCAGAGAGCGCACAATTGAAACGTATAATGGAGCTGGACGCCTCCATTCCGCGCCAGGCGTTGCACGCGGTTCGGCTGTCCTTCCAGCATCCTGTGCTGCGCACGGAGCTGGTTTTTGAAGCGCCGCTGCCCCCTGATCTGGCGCTGCTGCAGGAGAGACTGCAGCGGGACGCGGCCAGGAAGTAGCCAACGGCCCTGTGGGGAAATGAGAGGCATAAGTGCCTTTGATTTCACCTCAAGCGAGCTATACGGGGAAAGTTTTGAAATTTTCAATGTACACCGAAGGAGCAGCTGATGAGTCACTTAAAAGTCTATCAATATCCTAAATGCAGCACCTGCCGCAGTGCCGTAAAATGGCTTAGGGAAGCCGGCCATGAGCTGGAGCTGCAGCATATAGCCGAGCAGCCGCCCACTGTGGCTGAACTGCGCGTGCTGGTGGCGGGCAGCGGGCTGGAACTGAAGAAGTTTTTTAATACAAGCGGAGAAGTGTATAAGAATCTTGGACTGAAGGACAAGCTGCCCAGTCTCGGCGAAGCGGAGCAGCTGGAACTGCTGTCCAGCAATGGCATGCTGATCAAACGTCCGATTGTCACTGACGGCACTAACGTTACCGTGGGCTACAAGGAAGAGCAGTACGCTGCTGCATGGAACAAGGCCTGATTCCTTCTACAACCGAAAATAAGAAGATACAAGGAGAGGTTACACATGAGTTCAGAAACGAAGGGCCGGGTAATGATCGTCGACGGAATGGCTCTGCTGTTCCGGGCTTTTTATGCGACCGCTTATGGAGGATATATCCGCAAGACTAAGGCTGGAATGCCGACGAATGCGGTGTACGGATTTTTGCAGTATTTCTTCGATGCGGTTAGCACGTTTGAGCCTTCCCACGTCGTCTGCTGCTGGGATATGGGCAAGGGGACCTTCCGCACCGAGAAATATGACGGCTACAAATCGAACCGCATTGATGCGCCGCTGGAGCTGATCCCGCAGTTCGATCTGGTCAAAGAGGTGGTAGCTGAGCTGGGTGTGCCGAATATCGGCCTGGTGGGCTATGAAGCGGATGATTGCATCGGCACGCTTGCGTCCTGCTACAGCGGAGAGTCCGAGGTCTATATTTTGACAGGAGATCATGATATGCTGCAGCTGGTCAGTGACAGCGTTAAGGTCGTGATTATGAAAAAAGGCCGCTCCAACTACAAAGTGTACGATCCTGCGGAGCTCCTGGAAGAAAGAGGGCTAACGCCTGCCCAGGTGATTGATCTGAAAGGCTTCATGGGCGATACCAGTGACAATTATCCCGGCGTACGCGGCATCGGGGAGAAGACAGCACTGAAGTTGCTGACGGAATACGGTACCGTGGAAGGCGTGATCGAGAATCTCCATCTGCTGCCCAAAGGAGTGCGCGCCAAAATCGAAGCTGATCTCGATATGCTCCATCTCTCGCGCGAGTTGGCCGAAATTCGCTGCGATGTGCCGGTAGTCTGTACACTTGCAGAATGCCTGTGGGAGCTGCAGCGCGAGAACGCGGCCCGCAAATTTCAGGAGCTGGAGTTCGGCAGCCTGATGCATTTAGTCGGCACGGTACAGGATGAACGGGGCATTGTGCAGATCGAGCTGGGGGATCTGGGTTAAGACTCCATTCCATCTATTCAGCAGGACGAACCACTGCCCAAATAGTTAATTTGTAGACATAGCGCTTCTTGTGCCGCCAGCGGCAGGGAGGCGCTTTTTGTTATTGACGAATGTGAAGCAAAGCTATTATAATCTTAATATACTTATTAAATAATTAACAAATACATTAATCTTAGAGAGGCGGCATTGGAATGGCTCAGCGTGCAGTGCTTAACACGGATATCCGCAAGGGAACGATTAACCGGAACATTTATGGACATTTTTCCGAGCATTTGGGACGGTGTATTTATGAGGGGATCTGGGTAGGAGAGGATTCACCGATTCCGAATACCAAGGGTATCCGCAATGATGTGGTGAAAGCGCTTAAGGAGATCCAGGTGCCGGTGCTGCGCTGGCCGGGCGGATGTTTTGCCGATGAATATCACTGGAAGGATGGCATTGGGGAACGCGAAGGCCGCAAACGGATGATCAACACTCACTGGGGCGGTACGGTGGAGAACAACCATTTTGGAACGCATGAGTTTATGGAGCTGTGCGCTATGCTGGAGTGCGAGCCTTATATCAACGGTAATGTAGGCAGTGGAACGGTACAGGAAATGTCCGAATGGGTAGAGTATCTGACCTTCAACGGCGTGTCTCCGATGGCTGAGCTGCGCATGAAGAATGGCCGCGAAGAAGCGTGGGCCGTCAAGTATTTTGGTGTAGGCAATGAAAACTGGGGCTGCGGAGGCAATATGCGTCCTGAGTTTTATGCTGATCTGTACCGGCAGTTCCAGACCTACGTCCGCAACTACGGGGACAACAAGATTCACCGGATTGCTTGCGGGCCGAATTCGGACGATTATCACTGGATGGAAGTGTTGATGCGCGAAGCTGCCAAGTTTATGGACTCCATCACGCTGCATTACTATACCGTTCCCGGCGCAACTTGGGAGCATAAGGGTGCGGCTACCGGCTTTGAAACTTCGGAATATTTCACAACACTGGAAAAGGCGCTGCACATGGAAGAACTGGTATCCCGCCACAGCGTGATTATGGACAAATACGATCCTGAGAAAAGAGTCGGCCTGATCGTCGATGAATGGGGTACCTGGTATGATGTGGAGCCGGGCACGAACCCGGGCTTCCTGTATCAGCAGAACTCGATCCGCGATGCTCTGGTTGCCGGATTGACACTGAATATTTTCCACAAGCACAGCGACCGTGTGCGGATGGCGAATATTGCCCAGACGATTAACGTGCTGCAGGCCGTCATCCTTACTGAAGGCGAGAAAATGCTGCTGACCCCGACTTATCATGTATTTAATATGTACAAGGTGCATCAGGACGCCGAACTGCTCGATCTGACGCTGGACAGCGGTTCTTACAGCTATGACGGTAAGGAGATTCCGGAAGTATCCGCTTCGGCATCGGTAACAGCTGAAGGTGTCATTCATGTCAGCCTATGCAACCTGAATCATGCATCCGCAGCGGTGCTTCCGCTGGAGCTGCGCGGACTTGCCGGTAAAGCGGTGCAGATTTCCGGCACTACGCTTGCCGGGGCAACCATCGATGCCCATAACTCGTTCAGTGAGCCGGAAGCGGTTGCTCCGCAGCCGTTCACTGCCTTCAAGCTGGAAGGAGATACGCTTACTGTGGAACTGCCGGCGATGTCGGTAACGGTACTGGAAATTACACCGAACGCATAAAAGGAGTACTGTTATGGCCACAACCTCTGCCTGCAAAGGCTGCCGGGACGATTATAAAGTAACAGAAGCGCAGATCGCCCGTATACTGGCGTCATCGATGTTCAATGAAGGCAACACCGCGTCAGATCAGGTATATACGGAGCGGTTCGCCATCTGCAGGACCTGCCCCAAACTGCAGGATGGCGTAACCTGCACGGCCTGCGGCTGCATCATACCGGTTGTGGCCCGGCTGAAAGCGCGCGGTTGTCCGCTTCCCGGCGGCGGTCTATGGCAGCCTGTTAACGAATAGGCGCGTACAGAAGTCGTCAGGCCAGGCAGTCTAGAATACAGCATCGCATGAATATGACTGAACCCAAAACCCCCGAATTCCACCAGTTTGGTAAACTGTGGAACTCGGGGGTTCTTATTTTTGTTCACTCACGTATAAGCAGGCTTAAGCAGATCCAGCCGCCTCACTGCTATCCGGCATATCTGTATAGTATAGATCAACCAGCATGTCTTCGTTATAATTGCCAAACCCTTTGCCGAACAGGGTAAGGCCCCCGATATGCTCGGCGTCTTCTTCCACTGAAAGCATGAACGTCCATTGTTTGCTGCGAATGCCCACCTGGTCAAGCGTAACCTCAGACAGTTTATGACCATCCATAAAAGTGCCCTTGGGCGTAACCCTCAGCTGCTTGAGCAATCCATATTGATTGGTGAGTGCAGGCCACCAGGAGGGTGTATATTTGCCCTGTCTGTCTCCGTAATCGCCGGGACTGGTCCAAAAGCCAAGTTTGTGCCCGTTCAGGGTGAAGGTGATGTCCGAAGGCCAATTGTTATTAATGGACGGCGCTTCTGAGGCAATCTCCATCGTTATAACCAGTTCCTCGGGCTGCTGGCTGGACAGCAGAAAGTTGGGGATTTTATATTCGACATACCCTTTGCCAAACCAGAGAATACCGGCATTCATCCGCTCCAGATCCCAGAAATAACGCGGATCGTCAAAGTTGCCGATGACTTGCTCGGTCGTAGCCAGTCCACAGGTCGGTTCGATCTGGAAATTCGAATAATGCCCGACCGGAATCTCATTCCGGTGGCTTTTTCGCTCCGTTTTGTCTTGGCCCGGGAACAGAATCTCAGCATGGTCCACGGCAATCGTGCAGATCTTCTGCAGGCCGCTCCGTCCGGGAGCCATATGGGTGCGGATCAGCCCGGCGGCTTCCAGCTTACGCACATGCATAGTCATGATCGCACTGCTGAGTTTGACCGAACCGGCTAATTCCTTGACATTCATGGGCTGAACGGCGAGCAGACGGAGCATATGCAGGCGTACAGAGCTGGATAATGCTTCGTACACCGGCAGGGATTCTTCAGTTAGATCAAGTTTCATGAAAAGCCTCCGATTCAGGATTATAGTTAATAATTATATTACTCAAGTGGCATTCTTACAAGCTTCCTGCGGCTGCACTTTTATCACAGACATGTGTGAGCGATGTCCGCTATGATGTACAGGATGAATCAGCGACGAAACAAGGTGCCTTTGATTGTATATCAAGGGATAACAGGGAATCGGGTGCAACTCCCGAGCGGTCCCGCCACTGTAAGGAAGAGCAGGCTTTCAAAAGGTCACTCGGTGATAACTCCGGGGAAGACGAAAGCCATGCTGTGATCCCGAGCCAGGAGACCTACCTTGTTTGCGCACACACGACTCTACGCGGATAGGAGCGGTGTACGAACGGATGATCAGATGGGGGTGCGCTGCTTGTTTTGGCGGCGGAGCAGCCTTCTCTTTGTGATCTGAACACGTACATATAACTCCCACCCCCTCAGGGCGGGAGTTTTTGGTTTGAAAGGTAAGAATGTACATGTTTCATGCTTATCAGAATTAAGGATGGAGGTTTAAGAATGGATAAACGCAGTTTTTGGCGCTTTGCAGCGCTGGTCTGTGTATTTGCCGTTTATTTGTTGCTGAATGAACCGGGCACAGCTGAAGCGATGCACATTATGGAGGGATTTTTACCGGTAGGATGGGCGTTGTTCTGGTGGGTGGCTTTTCTGCCATTCTTTTTGCTTGGAGTCCGTAAGCTTACCCGAATCACCCGGGACAATCCCGAGCTGAAGCTGCTGATGGGTCTGTCGGGTGCCTTCACATTTGTGCTGTCCGCCCTCAAAATGCCGTCGGTAACCGGAAGCAGCTCCCATCCTACAGGGACGGGACTTGGCGCTGTGATGCTGGGGCCGCTGCCGATGAGCGTGATCGGATCGGTTGTGCTGTTGTTCCAGGCACTGCTGCTGGCGCACGGCGGAATTACTACACTTGGCGCGAACGCCTTCTCCATGGCGGTGGCCGGACCTTTTGCCGGTTATGCGGCCTATAGGCTGATCATGAAACTGAATGGACGGGAAAAGCTGGCAGTGTTCTGTGCGGCTGCAGTAGCGGATCTGATGACTTATGTCGTCACTTCCTTTCAGCTTGCGGCGGCTTTTCCGTCGGCAGATGGCGGCGTGCTGGCTTCCTTTGCTAAATTTGGCGGTATATTTGCCGTGACCCAGATTCCGCTGGCAGTCAGCGAAGGACTCTTGACCGTGCTGCTCTGGAACTGGCTGAAGGCATACAGTCCGCAGGAGCTGTCACTGCTCAAACGTGCAGCCGGGGGAGGCGGCGAACGGTGAAGAACAAATGGAGAAACCTGTTGATGCTGCTCGCAGTGATTCTGCTGGTGGTCCTGCCGCTTCTGCTCGTGAACGGGGATTTCGGCGGAGCCGATGACGCAGCCGAGAGTGCAATCACGGAGATTGATCCCACATACAAGCCCTGGTTCAAACCGCTGGCTGAGCTGCCGGGTGAGACGGAGAGCATGCTGTTCGCGCTGCAGGCAGCCCTTGGTGCAGGAGTGATCGGCTATACGCTGGGTCTCTTGAGGGGAAGACAGGAACGGCAGAACCAGCAGAACCGGCAGAAGTTGAATGATTAGAAGAATGGATGCGTTATCCTGTAACAATGCCCTGAGGCAGCTGTCCCCGATGTGGAAGAGCCTTTTTGCGGCAGTTATGTTCATACTCGCTTATGTGCTGCATCCGGTGCTTCAGATGCTTATTGCACTCTGGATGATGCGGTGGTGTCTTCTCTACGCCAAAATCCCCCCGCGCGCTTATGGCCTTCTTGTCGGCACAGCGTTGTTGTTCTTCGGCCTCAGCCTGCCGGCATTGCTGGTGGAGTTCGGCCATCCGGCTGCCGGAGAGGCTTCTTGGCATCTGCAGATTCCAGGCATGTCCCGGGTTCTGTACATGACCCCGGCAGGGGGAATGCGGGCTGTGCTGCTGCTGGCCCGGGTGTCAGCCTGCCTGGCCTGCTGCCTGTTCATTATACTGACGACACCGTTCGGCGAGCTGCTGCAGGTGCTCCGCCGGCTGTGGATGCCGCAGATTGTGCTGGAACTGATGCTGATTATGTACCGCTTCCTGTTCCTGCTGGATGACACAGCCCATGGACTGCATCTGGCCAGGCGCCTGCGTGGCGGTCAAAGGGGCTTCAGGGCGAAGCTGCGGGAGGCTGCAAGTATGGCAGCTTCACTGTTCGCAAACACCATGCACCGGTACTATGGGCTGTCGCAGGGGCTGGCAACCCGGGGATTTACCGGGGAGATTCTTTTACCGCCCTATGTGAAGCGCACAGTGCCGCGAAGGTTTGCCTTTGAAGCCTATGCCGGAATCGCGCTCCTGGTGGCTGCACAACTGTGCCTGCTATGGGCTTGATGCGAAAGATGATGATCCATGAAGTGAAGCCGCCTGGAGAAGAGGAGCCACATGAACATAGATTACAGTTTGGCCTTTGAAGATGTTGTATTTCATTATCCGGACACGATGGAGCCTGCACTCCGGGGGTTGACCGTAGCTATCCCGAAGGGCTGTAAAACAGCCTTGCTTGGACATAACGGTTCCGGCAAATCAACGTTATTTCTCCATGCGGTAGGCCTACTGCGGCCGCAAATGGGTACGCTGCTGCAGGCGGGACTGCCTGTATCTTACGCCAAAAAAGAACTGGCCGCCCTGCGCCGCAGAGTCGGTCTGGTCTTTCAGGACCCTGAGCAGCAGCTGATCTTGAGCACGCCAATGGAGGATATCTCCTTCGGGCTGCGGGGCACCGGTATGGATGAGAAGGAAATTGAATCACGTTGTGCTGCCGTTCTGGAGCAATTGAACCTTACTGCTCTAAAGGATAAACCCATCCATCAGCTCAGCCTGGGCCAGAAAAAGCGCACAGCGCTTGCAGGCGTGTTAGCGATGGAACCGGAGCTGATCTTACTCGACGAGCCAACGTCTTACCTGGACCCGCTGTCCGAGGCACAGCTTCTAGATGGCCTGGACAGTATACACCGTAAGGGCACAACTGTGGTTATGGTCACGCATGATATGAATCTGGCTTACCGCTGGGCGGACTGGATCATCGTGCTCGATCATGGCTCCTGCCGGGCTGCCGGAACGCCGGATGATATTTTTGCGGGGCCGGAGACTCTGCAGGCGATTGGCCTGGAGCTCCCGCTGCTGGCAGAGCTGTGGCACAGCCTGCCCCTGCACGTAACGCAAGGAGTCACGGCTCCCCGGAACGCCGGGGATTTCAAGGCGCTGCTTGGCAGTCTGCTGGGTGAAAGGATGGACGGGTAGTGTCAGGCTAGCCGGTTGGTTAGGAACTACGGTGCGGGTTAATGCGCTGATGCAGGCCATAGAGGAAGCAGTTGAATAGCATTACACACGAACGGGGGAACAAGAATGAGCAAACTAGGAAAGCTGCTGATTATCGGCTTTGGGCCCGGTGCTATGGAGCATATTACAGGCTGCGCTTTGGCAGCACTGGAAGAAAGTGAGGCCGTGATCGGCTACAGCACTTATGTGGACTTGATCCGGCCGCTGCTGCGTCATCAGGAAGTTGTCGGTACAGGCATGACCGAGGAGGTCAGCCGGGCCCAGGAAGCGGTTCGCCGGGCCGAAGCCGGGCAGACCATTGCGGTCATCTCCAGCGGAGACGCGGGTGTATATGGAATGGCGGGGCTGGTCTACGAAGTGCTGATCGAACGGGGCTGGACCCCCGACACTGGTGTAAAGGTCGAAGTGATTCCAGGGATATCGGCCATTCAATCCTGCTCCTCACTGCTAGGGGCACCGATTATGCACGATTCCTGCACGATCAGCCTGAGTGATCATCTTACGCCTTGGGAGAGCATTGCGGCACGTGTAGAAGCGGCGGGAGCCGCGGACTTCGTAATTGCCTTTTACAATCCGCGCAGCGGGAAGCGTACACGCCAGATTGAAGAGGCCCGCCAGATTCTGCTCCGCTACCGGGATCCTGCCACTCCGGTTGGTATCGTAAAAAGTGCCTACCGTGACCGGCAGCAGACCATCGTCACGACGCTTCAGGATATGCTGAATCATGAGATCGGCATGCTCTCGACGGTGATCGTCGGGAATTCCGCCACAATAGTCTATGAAGGCCTCCTGGTTACACCGCGCGGCTACGGGCGCAAGTATAGCCTAGGCGCAGATACGCAGGTATTGAAGCCGCATGAACGGCTGCGGACCTCAGCGGAGCCTTGGTCGCTGGCGGCGGCACTGGCAGGCGGTGAAGCTTCCACTACTGGGCAGACCTTGGCTGGTCCGGTACTGAAAGTGCAAGCAGAACGTGAAACGGATGCAGTGAACGCGGGAGCGGTGCTGAACGTCGGGTATCCACCGGAAGTCAATGAGCCCGCAGCGGTAGGGCTAAACGAATCGCCTCCGGGCGACTACGTGAAGGTGAAAACCTGTGGCTTTTGTGACTTGAGAAAAGAAGGTGCCCGGGCAGCGGCAGAACGGTTATTTCAACAGCTGAACGGCCGGTCTACGCCTAGAGAACTGCAGATCAGCGTAACTGGCTGCGGGATGGCGTGCAACTCAGCGGTGCTGGAGGATATCGGCCTTATCTATTCCAAAGGAAGCTTTGAACTGTACCTTGGCGGCAAAAAATCCGGACGTGCCGCACATGCGGGCACACGGGTCCGTGAGGGAATGAACGAAGAGGAAGCGATAGCCGCTGTAACAGCGGTTGTGGAACAATACTGTGCGCAAGGCTATCCGAATGAGCGGTTTTATACTTTTTTTGAGCGGATGGGCCGGGGAATTGCTGTGAACTTCACAAGTTCGAAGAGCATACTGCATGCTGAACACAAGCATCTGCAGAACCCGGAAAGTGCCCACCGGAGAACGGCTGTGCTGTTAGTAGGACATGGCAGCCGTGTGGAAGAGGGGAATGAGGAGCTGCGGAGTTTCAGCAGCTTGCTGGCTGCCCGGAGGCCGGAGCTTACGATTGAAACCTGCTTTATCGAGTTGTCGGCCCCATCCATTTCCGAAGGGATAGATCAATGTGTGCGTGGAGGAGCCGGTAAGGTCTATGTGGTGCCGATTATTTTGTTCGCGGCGGGACATTCCAAGCTGGATATTCCGATGGCTCTGGATCAAGCAAAGCTGAAATATCCGGGTGTGGAATTTATCTATGGCCGACCGATTGGCGTGCAGGAGAGAGCAGTAGATATTCTAATGGACCGCATCGCCGGGGCTATGCCGTTGTCGCGGCCGCAGGCATCTGCACGGCTGGAGACGGCGGCTGCACTGTTAGAGGAAGAGGCCAAGGTACCGGATGAAGACACCATTGTGCTGATCATGGGCCGGGGAGGTAGTGACCCGGATGCGAACAGTGACCTCTGTAAACTTACACGGATGCTCTGGGAAAGAACTTCCTATAAAAGCGTCGAGGCCTGCTTTATTGCCATGGCCAAGCCTTCGCTGAACGCAGGGTTGGAACGGTGCCTGGCACTTGGAGCGCGTAAAATCATCGTGCTGCCGTATTTATTGTTCACTGGGGTGCTGATGAAGCAGTTCAGCGAAACGGTGAACGATTTTGCCGAAGCTCATCCGGAGATTGAAGTAGAGGCAGGGAGCTATCTAGGCTCACACCCGCTGCTGTCCGCTATGCTGCTGGATCGGATTGATGAGACCATAGCAGGCCGGACCGCAGCCAACTGCGACAATTGCAAATACCGCGATGAAGCATCTATTCATCACCACCATCACCACCACCACCACGGTGAAGAGGGGCATAATCACGGCTCCCATGGGGGAGAAGGTCATGGATGTGGTCACGGGCACGAATGCGGTCACGGGCACGAATGCGGTCACGGGCATCATGGCGGACATCACGGGCACGATCACGCACAAGATCATCATGTCCACAACCATGAGACAACGGTAGGTGTACCTGCAATTGCGGCTGAAGAGCCTACGGGTACCCTGACCCCGTCTGATATTTCACGGGATGTGCTGCACCCGGCAACGGCTCCAAAGGCGCGCTGACCGCGATGATATTTATGCTGTGTGGAACCAGTGATGCCCGTGAATTGGCGCTGACCCTGACCCGTGAAGGGCTTAGGCTGCTGGCGTCCGTCGTGACGGCAAGCGGTGCGGAACGCCTTGAAGCAGCAGGCATTCCGGCCAGAGTCGGAAGGCTGGATCAACAAGGAATGATCGCCTGTCTGCGGGAGAACGGCTGCAGCGCCATCATCGATGCAAGCCATCCCTTTGCACAGGAGGCACATGACCATGCGATGGGAGCTGCTGCTGCGCTAGGACTACCCTATCTGCGGTATGAGCGGCGCAGCGTCAGTTATGACAAGCATCCTCGATTGATTGTTGTGCATTCCTATGAAGAGGCTGCCCGCAGGGCCAAGCAGCTGGAAGGCTCTATTATGCTGACTACCGGCGGCAAAACATTAGAGATTTTTACAGAACAGCTGCTGGGTGATTCTGCGATCCGGCTGACAGTAAGACTGCTGCCCTGTCTGGAAAATATACAGAAATGCCTCTCCCTTGGGATAGAGCAGCGCAACATCATTGCACTGCAGGGACCCTTTTCACGGGAACTGAACGAAGCATTGTATAGACAGTACGGTACACAAGTCATGGTTACAAAAGAGAGCGGCGCCGAAGGATCCCTCGATGAGAAGGTTTATGCGGCGCTCGATATGGGAATCTGCGTCATTTTGATTGCCCGCCCCCAAACCGTTTTTGGAGATAGCAGCCGGGTGTATCAGTCCTTTGAAGAGATGGTCTCCGCGGTTACAGCTTGTATTAAGAAATGAGGGATAGCTATGGAGTTTGGCACGGATTTTAAGCCGCTTACGGTCCAGCCGCAGGAAATAGAAAGCCTGAGCTTTCAGATGATTACCCGGGAGCTGGGGGAGCATGAATTTAGCCCTCTACAGTACCCGGTCGTGCAGCGGATTATTCATGCTTCTGCCGATTTTGAACTGGGACGGAGTCTGGTGTTTCATCCCCGGGCGATGGAGGCGGGAATTTCCGCTATGTTGGAAGGGAAGCCCATTATTGCAGATGTGCGTATGGTGGAAGCCGGGATTGCCAAGGAGCGGATTCACAAATACGGCGGCGAGGTCCGGGTACATATCTCTGATCCGGATGTGATTGAGGCTGCCAAGGCGGAAGGGACAACCCGCGCCATCCTCGCAACCCGCAAAGCCTGCGCCGAAGCGCCTGGCGGGATCTATGTGATTGGCAATGCACCAACGGCGCTGCTGGAATTGATCCGTCTGATCAAAGAAGGTGCTGCACAACCGGGACTCGTGATCGGCATGCCGGTCGGGTTTGTATCTGCTGCCGAGTCGAAGGATGAGCTGCGCAAGCTGGATATTCCTTATATCACTAACATCGGACGCAAGGGCGGCAGTACGGTTGTGGTTGCAGCAGTCAACGCACTCAGCCTGCTGGCCGTCCGTCAAGCGGCAGAATCACAGAAACAGGGATAGTAGAGCGGTGGTGAAAATACGCTAAAACAGCAGAGAAAGGGGGGCATTCAGCTCATGGGACAACAGGAGTCACTTGATTTGCAGGGCCGTAAGCCCAGCGCGGATTTGGGGGATGGTGTCCCCCCGGCGGCGCTGCGCCGGGGCTACACGACGGGTGCCTGTGCTGCCGCAGCCGCCAAAGGCGCAGCACTTCTGCTGATTACGGGCGAAGTTCCTCAGCGTGTGGAGATTGGTTTGCCCGCCGGTTTCCGGCATACGTTCGAGCTGACGGGGGGCGGTCGCAGCGGCATGGACTCGGCATTCTGTGCAACCGTAAAGGATGCCGGAGATGACCCGGATGCGACACATCGTGCCAGGATTGAGGCAGCTGTAAGCTGGAGCGATATACCTGGCGTAGAGATAGATGGCGGCAAAGGTGTGGGGAGAGTGACCAAGCCGGGATTGCCGGTGCCGGTTGGGGAAGCAGCGATTAATCCGGTGCCCCGGCGCATGATCCTGGAGGAGGTATCCGAGGTGCTTGAGGAGCATGGCGCCGCCCGGGGGCTGCGGGTGGTCATCAGTGTGCCGGAAGGCGAAGCCATTGCACTGAAAACGTTAAATCCCCGGCTTGGCATCCTCGGCGGCATTTCCATCCTGGGTACGCGCGGCGTGGTAACGCCGTTCTCCACCGAAGCCTATAAGGCGAGCGTGGTGCAGGCGATTTCAGTCGCTGCGGCAATGGGGAACCAACAGATTATTTTGACCACCGGCGGCAGCAGTGAGAAATATGCTATGGCGATGTTCGAAGCGCTTCCGGAGGAAGCTTTTATCCAGATGGGGGAATATGTCGGCTACTCGCTGGAACACGCCAAGGCCTTCGGAATCCGCAAAGTTACGCTGGTAGGAATGGCAGGCAAGTATTCGAAGGTCGCGCAGGGCGCCATGCTGATTCATTCCAAACATGCTCCGGTGGACTTCAGTTTTCTGGCCAGGATTGCAGCGGAGTCGGGGGCAGATTGCGGACAGGTAGCGGAGATTGCCGGAGCCAATACAGCCTCACAGGTTGTGGACTACATGACGGAGGCCGGGAATGGCGTTTTTTTTGAGCAGCTGTGCCTGCATGCCTGCAGGCATTGTCTGGAGCATGTGCATGGCGGCATGACGGTGGAGATGGTGCTGATCACCATGAAGGGCCGGGTGCTGGGAAGGACGGAGATCCGTGGCTGACATTATATATATTATTGGTATCGGTGAGGACGGAGCCGGAGGCTTGACCCCGGATAGCCTGAGCAAGGTGCATAGAAGCGAAGTGCTGCTCGGAGGGGAGAGGCAGTTATCTTTTTTTAACACCTACCAAGGGGAAAAGATTGTGCTGAAGAACGGCCTGAAGGCCTTTGCAGACAAACTGGAGGAAGTATGGAAAGAGCGCCGTGCCGTGGTGCTGGCTTCGGGAGACCCGCTGTTTTTTGGCATTGCCGGGTATCTGGTCCGCAGATTCGGCCCGGAGCATGTCGAGGTGATTCCGCATTACAGCAGTGTGCAGCTTGCGTTTGCCCGTCTCGGGGACAGCTGGCAGGATGCGGAATTGGTCAGTCTGCACGGCCGTCCAATACGGGGGCTGGCCCAGCGGATCGACGGTAAGCGCAAAATCGCTTTGCTGACCGATGAGGTCAACAGCCCTGCAGTCATAGGAGCCTATTTATGCGAGTTTGGAATGACGGAATATGAGGCATTTGTCTGCGAGCGGCTGGGCGGGGAAGAGGAGGCCTGCCGGTTCTGGGAGCTGGATGAGCTGGAAAAAGGGAGCTTTGCTCCGCTGAACGTGGTGATCCTGCGGCGCAAGACGGAGGCTGTCCGTGAAGTGCGGCGGGGATTTGCCTATCCCGACGAAACCTTCCAGCAGCGGCGTCCGGAGAAAGGCCTGATCACGAAGCGCGAGGTGCGGGCCTTTGTCCTGTCAGAGCTGAATTTATCCGAGGACGCAGTGGTCTGGGATATCGGTTCCGGATCGGGGGCAGTGGCGGCGGAGTGCGCGCGGATTGCCCGCCTCGGCAAGGTGTACGCCCTTGAAAAAAGTGCGGAGAACCTGCCCAACATGGAAGCCAACCGCCGTAAATTCCGCGCTGATTTTGAGATCATCCATGACACAGCACCCCTTGGCCTGAACCGGCTGCCGGACCCGGATGCGGTGTTTATCGGCGGCAGCGGAGGCAACCTGAAGGAGATTATTTCCCTCTGTGCTCAGCGGCTGCGGCCCGGAGGGCGGCTTGTTATCGGAGCGATAACGATTGAGACGCTCTATTCAAGTATGGAGTCGCTGAAGCTTGAAGGAATGGCTGTCGAAGTGACGCAGATTCAAGCTTCCCGGGGGAAGCCGATTCTCGGCATGACCCGGTTTGAGGGGATGAACCCCGTTTACGTGGTAAGCGGCCGCAGGCAGGACTGCAATAACCCCAAAGATTAGGATGCAGCACTTACTTAGCAGTACACAGTACATAGGAGGGAAACGCAGATGACAACACAAGAAATGGATAACAGGACCGGCACCTTGTACGGTGTGGGCGTGGGTCCAGGTGATCCTGAGCTGATTACACTGAAGGCCTGCCGTTTGCTGAAGGAATGTCCGGTGATTGCCTACCCGGCTACCAAAAAGGGCGGGAAATCCTATGCCCACGAGATTGTAGAGCTGCATGTCAATGCAGACGAAAAGGTTATGCTGGGCCTGGTGTTCCCGATGACCAAAGACCCGGATCTCCTGGCCGGCGGCTGGAACCGTACGGCAGAGCTGTGCTGGAACGAGCTGAAGCTGGGCCGGGATGTTGCTTTTGTGACGGAGGGCGATCCGAATCTGTACAGCACCTTCATTCATCTGGCCCGGCTGATGCAGGAGCAGCATCCAGGTGTACCGGTTGTTTCAATTCCGGGGATTTCGTCGGTGCTGGGGGCTGCTGCGGCGCTGGAACAACCGCTTGCCGACGGCAATCAACGGGTGGGGATTATTCCGGCTACGGACGACCGCGAGGCGCTGAAGGAGGCGTTGCTGCATCATGATACAGTAGTGTTTTTAAAGGTGGCGAAGGTACTGGACCTGGTGCTGGATGTGCTGGACGAGCTGGGCCTTGAAGGAAAAGCATCTGTAGTCACCAAGGTGACCTCCCCGTATGAAACGGTGTGGCGGGATGCACGCGAGCTGCGTGGTCATGAGCTGGAATATCTGAGTCTTATGGTGGTGAGCAAATGACGAAGTCGAGCTTGGAGCCAAAGGTTTATATTGTAGGAGCCGGCCCGGGTGATCCCGAACTGATTACGGTAAAAGGCAGCCGGATCCTGCGCTCCGCGGATGTGGTGCTGTACGCAGATTCACTGGTTAGCGGGGAGCTCATTGCCGGCGCCAAGCCGGGAGCCGAGGTGCTGCAGAGCTCGGGAATGGATCTCGAGCAGCAGGTAGAGATCATGGCAGCGGCGGTGAAGAAGGGGAAAAGCGTAGCCCGCGTCCATACTGGCGACCCTTCCATGTACGGGGCGATTCTGGAGCAGATGTCGCTGCTGAAGCTGTGCGGTGTCAGCTATGAGATCGTGCCGGGGGTCAGCTCTGTATTTGCTTCCGCGGCGGCGCTGGGCGCGGAGCTGACGGTACCGGACCTGACGCAGACGGTGATTCTGACCCGTGCCGAAGGGCGGACGCCGGTGCCGGAGCGGGAGCAGCTGCGGCAGCTGGCTTCGCATCACTGCACCGTAGCCCTGTTCCTCAGCGCTTCACTGGCGGGACATGTGTCTGCAGAGTTTCTCGCTGCCGGGTGGAGTCCGGACACGCCTGTGGCTGTTGTGAAGCGGGCGACCTGGCCGGACCAGCAGATTCTGCGGACAACGGTGTCCCGTCTTGCAGATGATCTGCGGGATGCGGGCATTACCATGCATGCGATGATCCTCGCCGGCTGGGCGCTTGATCCGGCGCTTACTGATCGTGATCAGCACCGTTCCAAGCTGTACGACAAGACGTTTACCCACGGCTGCCGGGAAGGAGCCGAATCCGATGGCTAGCCGGTATGCGGCGGTTGCTATTACCACAAACGGCATCCGTCTGGCGCTGAAGCTGGGAGCGCTGCTTGCGGATACGGAGGTGTATGGTTATGCCAAGTACAGCGGAGACTTGCAGGAGACTTCAAGCGCCCTTCAGGTGTTCGCGGAGCCGGTCAGAGAGCTGCTTCCGAAGCTGTTCCGGCAGTACGAAGGGATTATTCTGTTCTTTTCGCTGGGGGCGGCGGTCAGGCTGATAGCTCCTCTTCTGACGGATAAAAGAACCGACCCCGCCGTCATCGTTATTGACGAAAGCGGAGAGCATGTCATCAGCATGCTCTCCGGGCATCTGGGCGGGGCCAACAGGCTGACGCTGCAGATCGCGCAGCTGCTGGACAGCCATCCGGTGATCACTACCGCCTCGGATGTGCAGGGCACCTTCGCCGTGGATCTGCTCGGTGCAGAGTTCGGCTGGCGCGCAGACCACTTCGCGCCGATGAAAACGGTCAGTGCCGCCCTGGTCAACGGGGAGGCGGTGGCCTTCCTGCAGGAGAGCGGCGAACGCAGCTGGCTGCCGCCGGGAGCGGTTCTGCCTGCCCATGTCCGCCTCTGCGGAAGCATGGCAGAGCTTCAAGAAGCACCATTCAGCGCGGCGATCGTGGTCACGGACCTGCTATTGACCGGGCCGGCGTCGGCGGCACTGGGCGAGCGGGCCGTAGTCTACCGTCCGCGCAGCCTCGTGCTTGGGCTCGGCTGCAACCGTGGCACCTCGCAGGAGGAGCTTGAAACGGTGGTGCAGGATACACTGGCGGAGCTTGGGCTTTCGCTTCTTAGTGTCCGCAATGTTGCCACCGCCGGGATCAAAGGGGATGAGGCTGGTCTTATAGCCCTGTGCGCCAAATACGGCTGGAAGCTGACCCTGTATTCGCCGGAACAGCTGAATACGGTCGTGCTGGAGCAGCCTTCGGAGACGGTCTTTAAGGCGACTGGAGCTTACGGCGTCTGCGAGCCGGCAGCCCTGCTGTCCTCAGGTGCCCGCGATCTTGTGCTCAAGAAGAAAAAAAGCGGTAATGTAACCATTGCTGTAGCGAGAGTCAGCTTTAACGAAGCGGGGGAGAGCTTGCATGAATGAGGAGAGCAGAGCGGAGCGGGAGCGGCCTTCACAGCTCCGTCCGCGCATTGTGGTAGCCGGCACAGGCAGTGGATCAGGCAAAACAACGGTGACACTGGGACTGCTCCGGGCGTTTGCCCGGCGCGGTCTTACCGTACAGGCCTTCAAATGCGGCCCGGATTATATCGATCCTGCCTACCACGCGGCTGTAACGGGACGGCCGGCCCGGAATCTGGATGCCTGGATGACCTCCAGCGAATATATGCTGGAGTATTATTTGCGTTCCTCGGAGGCCGCCGATCTGTCGGTCATTGAAGGCGTTATGGGGCTGTATGACGGTAAAGAGGCGACCGCGCTTACCGGATCAACGGCGGAAATTGCCCTGCTCACGGATAGTCCAGTGCTGCTGGTGGTGGATGTGCGCAGCATGGGCCGCAGTGCGGCCGCGATTGTCCTAGGCTTCCAGTTGCTGGAGCCAGGGGTGCATATCGCAGCAGTGATCGTGAACTGCTGCGGCAGCGCCAGCCATTACCGGACAGTCAAAGCGGCGATTGAAGCGGCTTGCCATATTCCGGTCATCGGATGGCTGGAACGGGACCAGGGACTGGATATCCCGGAGCGGCATTTAGGACTGCTGCCTGCTGTCGAACGCGGTGAGCTGGAGCCGTTATTCGACCGCGCCGCAGACCTGCTGGAGGCCGGTACCGATCTGGATCTGGTGCTGGAGCTTGCTGCGGCAGCGCCGGCCCTTCGCTATCCTATAGCGAAGGGACTTGGGCCGGACGAGGGTTCAGCAGCCGGGAATCTGTCAGAGGATACTCCCCAAGCCATGGTCACTGCATATGATTCTGCACCGGTCATAGCCATTGCAAGGGATGCGGCATTCAATTTTTATTATGCCGATAATCTGGAGCTGCTGGCCCGCGCCGGGGCAAGGCTGGCTTACTTCAGTCCGCTTAGCGGCGAGGGTGTACCGCCGCAAGCGGACGGAATCTACATCGGCGGCGGCTTCCCGGAAGAATTCGCCGCCGAAATCGCCGGGAATAGCATTTTCCTGGATGGCCTAAGGGCTGCAGCGGCAGCCGGGATGCCGCTCTATGCGGAATGCGGCGGCTACATGGTGCTGGCCCGGAGTCTTACCGACCGGAGCGGGGCTATGCATCAAATGGCCGGTATTATCCCCGCTGACACAGTCATGCAGAAGCAGCGCGCTGCACTCGGCTACCGCGAAGTAACTGCCCGGGCAGACTGTCTGCTGCTGAAGCAGGGAGAATGCCTGCGTGGTCACGAATTCCACTATTCCCAGATGAACTATGCACCGGGGGAGCCACAGTTGTATGCCTATGACAGTCATGGCAGAAGCGGCAGCCAGCCGGAAGGGTATGTATCCGGGAATGTCATGGCAGCCTATGCGCATATCCATCTGGCTTCCTATTTTCCGGCAGCAGCCCGGCTTGTAGAAGCCTGCCATATCTACCGGGAGCGAAAGACAGGCTTCACGCAGTAATAAGGCTAATACCTAAGAAGGCGAAGTGATTTTGGCTGACCAGAATGGACTGTTCTCACATTTGGGGGACGGTGAAGCCTTTCAAGCCATGACCTTAGTGGAAAAAGTAAAACTAAATCGCTGATATACGCTCCGAAAAAGAGTTTAGTGGGACGGAATAGACTTAATTCAAGCGAATTTACCATTTTAGGATCAATTGGACCAGATTAAGTCTACTTTTTCCCACTACAGGTGATGGGTCAGCCATACGGCACAGATTAAGTCTACTTTTTCCACATCGGTTCGCTCCAGCCTGGCGGATGCGTAACGTGAGGTGAATTTATTCTACTTTAATTTTACTAAATCTGATCCTGAGTGTGGTAGAAGCCTGGACTTCCGTCTACTAACTAGTTTCTTTTTTGATGTGTCAACCGCTTGTCATATATCAGCAGGCCACGTATAATAAGGGCATATGTTACCCATGCCGCTCTTTCTGCGGCACTATCAGAGGATGGAATTTCAGAGAAGACCCTCGATTTGGCTGGGTCCAATCCGAGGCTATATTTCAGAAGAGAACGCTCTATTACACGGATGGCCTGTCTACGGCCGAACGTTTATGGGAAGGGAGACTGCTGCAGTGAAAGTACTTGGAGCTATTGAAGCAGGGGGAACAAAGTTTGTATGCGGGATTGGAAACGAGGACGGTACGATTATCGACCGGGTCAGCTTTCCCACGACCACACCTGAGGAAACAATGGGGCTTGTGCTGGATTATTTTAGCGGGAAAAATGTAGAAGCCATCGGCATTGGCTCATTCGGTCCTATTGATCCGGTGATTGGCAGCCCGACCTACGGCTACATCACAACCACCCCTAAACCCTATTGGGGACAATATAATTTGGTTGGAACGGTTGCCGGGCATTTTTCAGTACCTATCGGCTTCGATACGGATGTGAATGGTGCGGCGCTGGGAGAATACAAGTGGGGTGCGGCCCAAGGGCTGGACAGTTGTCTCTATATCACAGTCGGCACAGGAATTGGGGCTGGTGCGGTAGTGGGAGGTAAGCTTGTTCATGGCCTGTCTCATCCCGAAATGGGACATATTCTTGTGCGCCGCCATGCGGAAGATACTTTTGAAGGTTTTTGTCCTTATCATGGCGATTGCCTGGAAGGACTGGCGGCAGGTCCGGCGATTGGCACCCGCTGGGGCAAACCGGCAGGTGAGCTGCCGGAGGATCATCCGGCCTGGGCAATGGAAGCCCACTATCTGGCGCATGCGCTAATGAATTACGTGCTTATTCTCTCGCCGCAGAAGATTGTCATGGGTGGCGGAGTCATGAAGCAGAGCCAGCTTTTCCCGCTGATTCATACACAGCTTCAGGAGCTGCTGGGCGGCTATGTTCAGCATCCTGCACTGAATGAGGCCATCGGCAGCTATATTGTTCCGCCGCAGCTCGGGGATAATGCGGGTCTTTCCGGAGCGCTTGGCCTGGCTAAGCTGGCATTGGACCGGGAGTAGCGGAGGCCGGCTAAGCCATTTTTGCCCGGAATAAAAAGAGATTGACTGTTTCGCTATAAATAGGTATTGTAAGCATTAACAGTATAGCATCCAGAGGAAGCACCTCTTTCACGCAATTCGTGAGAGAGGTGCTTTTTTGTGTGTAAATTTAAGGATGAATAGCCTTCAGATTTTCAGCCATCCTTTATTATCCTGGGGCTTTGGCTTGTCCGGCAAAACTCGGAATCCGGCCAGCACGGGAATGATGCATACTGTAAGACGAGGAAGGTAGGGAATGCAGATGCAAATTGTATTTATGAACCGTTTATCCAGAATATCCGGGGCCGATCAGGAGGTATTCGCCCAGCTCTGGATCGGGGAAGAAGAAGGCCATTGGCGCCTTGGCTGGCGTGAATTCTCCGGTACAGAGGAAATGGGCGACAACTTGTGGTATGAAGGCGGCTCCTGGAATGAGATGCTTTGCGTTTACCGGCATGAGCTCGCGGTGAAGATGGGCGACGGGTATCGGCCGCTGATTGATGGTTCCTTTCACGATGAGGACAGCCTCACCGGCACCCGCAATCAGGAACAGCTGAAACTGCAATATTTCAGCGAGCATCATGGCAACGAATCTGTCTATGAGGAGTTGTGCGCCTGGCGCCGGGGGAAGGCCTCCAGTGAACGGAAGGCGCCCTACATTCTTGCCAGCAACCGGCTGCTGCGGATGCTGAGTGCCTTTCTTCCCCGTACACCGGAGGAGCTGCTGCAAATTCCGGGTGTAGGCGAGGGCAAAGCCTCGCAATACGGCGGAGACTGGCTGAGCATCACCTCTGCCATAGAGCGGGAGCATAGTTTTCCACTGGGCTGGGTGCATCAGGCCGTTGATGAGGAGCGGTTTATGGCCTGGCAGTACAAGCAGAAGGAGCTGAAATACAAGAAGCAGCTGGAGCGGCTGCGGCTGCGAAGGGTTCTGCTGCAGGGAATCGAGGAAGGTCTTGGGATGGAGCAGTTGAAGGCACAGGGTGGTGTGAGCCGCCGTGAGGTGCTTGAAGCTGTAGAAGAACTGGAAAAAGATGGATACTCCGTGGAGAAGCTCATTGCACTTGAAATGGCGGATGTATCCCCCAACGAACAAGCCGATGTATGGACTGCCTACGAGCTTATGGGAGATACCTTCCTGAAGCCTGTCCTTTACAAAGCCTATGGGGAAGGCTTCTCTCCTGCAGAAGGGTTGGATGTCTACTATGAGCGGCTGCGCCTAATCCGCATCCGTTACCGGCGGGGGCAGGCGGTTCAACTAGGTGTGGCAACGAATTTCTAGGCAGTCTGGTCATCCTCTTCAGAATCATTATTGGAAGTGTCTTGATTGAAGCACTCCTCATGGAGACCTCTCTTTAGGAGAATACTGTATCTTGGAGTAAAATACATGTATTCCGAGTAAAAAGGAGAGAGACCCGATGATCGTAACATTAACGGTTAACCCCAGCGTAGATGCCAGCACAGGGATTGACAAGGTAGTACCGGACAACAAGCTGCGTTGCAAGGAGGCATCCTATAAACCTGGAGGTGGCGGGATCAATGTCTCCCGGGCTATCCACAGATTGGGCGGAGAGTCCTTGGCTCTGTATGCATCTGGCGGACTTCACGGGCAACTGCTGCATGAGATGCTGGGTAAGGAGGGCGTCAGCCACCAGGAGATCCCGATTTCCGGACAGACGCGGGAAAATCTGATTGTCGTGGAGGAATCCACAGGGCAACAGTTCCGGTTTGACATGCCGGGCCCCCATTTTATTGAAGGCGACTGGGAGCAGTGCCTGGATCAATTGAAGTCGTTGACCGGGAAGCCTAGCTATATTGTGGCCAGCGGCAGCCTGCCTCCAGGCTGTCCGGCAGATTTTTATGGCCGCGTCATTGAGGCAGTGAAGCCATGGCAGGCGAAGGTTATTGTGGATACCTCGGGCGAAGCACTGCAAAAGGCTGCGGATGCCGGAGTATATCTGCTCAAACCCAATGCACGTGAGCTTGAGGAACTGGCTGGACACGCAATTACAGGTGATGCGGAGGTTCGGGCAGCTGCGCTGGAGCTGATCGAGCAAGGACGGACAGAGGTAGTATTGGTATCCCTTGGCGGCGAGGGCGCTTTGCTGATAACAAGGGATGGCTGTGAACATCTCAAGGCCCCTGAAGTTCCTGTACTGAGTGTGGTGGGAGCCGGTGACAGTCTGGTAGGCGGGCTGGTCTACAGCCTGGAACGGGGCTGGCCGCTGCGCCGGGCCGTTCAATTCGGAATCGCCTCTGGAGCGGCGGCCGTAATGAACCCTGAGCGTCAGCTGTGTAAACGCGGAGATGCGGAACGATTGTTCGCGCAAATAGAGGCGGCAGATGCAGAAGCTCTAAAGTAAACCAAAAAGACGAAGGCTTCCTTACCATGCGGTATAGGGGGCCTTCGTCCTGCTTATTCGTCCAGTATGATTCATAGCCATTCCTTTTTACGGAATATAACTAGCATCCCGCAGCCAAGTGTAACCATGACGGCAATGACTCCATAGTAGCCGTACCGGGTATGGATTTCAGGAATATTATCAAAGTTCATCCCGTAGATCCCGGTGATGACCGTCAGCGGCATGAATATAGTGGTAATGGCGGTGAAGACTCTCATGATCTCATTGGCACGGTTGGCGATACTGGATTGGTAAGCTTCACGTAAGTTCCCCATGAGATCGCGGTACGTTTCAAAGGTTTCAGAGATCTTGACCGCATTTTCATAAATATCGCTAAAATACTTCTGCAGCTGATCATCGATCAGGCGGAGGTCTTTTTTGTTAAGTGTGTTGATAACTTCCTTCTGTGGTCCCAGCATTTTCTTCAACCAGAGAATTTCACTCCGCAGACCGATGATCTCGCTCAAATGCGATTTCTTGGTGTGCATCAGGATATCCTCTTCGAGTTTCTCAATCCGCGCTTCAATCCGGTCACCGACGGAGAAAAAGTTGTCTACGACAAGGTCGATCAGCAGATAGAGGAACCGGTCCGGCTCGCTGACTTCCTGCTCCCACAGAACGGGCTTCAGCACGCGCAGCTCGTGAATCTTTTGCTTGGTCACGGTAATAATGAAATGTCTGCCCAGAAACACGTTGAGTGCACGGAGGAAAATCTCCTCATCATCAAAACGGATGCTGTTAACTACAATAAAATAATGGCTTTCGTAAATTTCAAGCTTCGGGCGCTGATCCTCTTCACTGAGGCAGTCCTCCACGGCTAAATCATGCAGATTATACAAAGGCTGAAGCAGCTCCAGATCCTCAACATCCGCATCAATCCAATAAAATCCCTCTGCGGGGACAGTCAATGTTTCTTCTATGTCATCCACAGGTGTAAAAACTCCTGCGTTTACCAACCGGATTTTCATCTGATTCCACTCCTCTTGACCCTAGTCTTCTCCAGGGTCTGTGCTAATATATGCACAGGGAAAAATCAGCTTGGCCGGAGGTACGGTCAATCCATGAGGCCAAATGACGGTTCGAGGGCATGAAGAAGAAATGCTCCCGCCGCCGGCAAGCTGATGTTAATCCTGTGTGGTTGCTCTTTCTGGACGCTTAACTGCGAACTCGGGTCGCCTTCCATTCTTCTCTCACCTCTTCTTTTCGTCAGGTAGGGCCTTTGAAACCCTTGTCTAGTATAACCTCCGGGTATAGGTCTTTCAAGCTAAATTCTTGAGGCTGTAAAGGACCCATTAGCATTGTATGGACTTGACGAAAAGGAGGTTCATGATTTAAAGTGAATTTTAAGAAAAGCATTTAACGTTATGTGACTTTTTCTCAATTGAATACAGCTAAATCTTATCAAGAGCAGGTGGAGGGACTAGCCCGATGAAACCCGGCAACCGGCGTGTGAACGCACGGTGCTAATTCTTGCGGAAGCTTTTGCAGGTAAGCCTTTCAGGCTGCTTGGCACAAGTTCTCTGGCAGATGAGAGAGGCGCATATGACTAACAGATATATGACCTTTCTCGCCCGAGAAAGGTCTTTTTTATATTCAGCTCAATGAAGGAGTGGAAACTGATATGCCAATTAAAATTCCCGACAGTCTGCCGGCGAAAGAAGTTTTGTCCGGAGAAAACATTTTTGTAATGGATGAAAGCCAGGCCTTCCACCAGGACATCCGCCCGCTGCGAATCGCCATCCTGAATTTGATGCCTACCAAGGAAACCACAGAGACGCAGCTGCTGCGTCTGGTCGGGAATTCACCGCTTCAGGTAGATGTTGTGCTGCTGCACCCGAGCTCCCATACCTCGAAGAACACTTCGGCAGAACACTTGAAGAGTTTTTACAAAACCTTTGATGAGATCAGTGACCGCCGCTTTGACGGGCTGATTGTAACCGGCGCTCCGGTGGAGCAGCTGGAGTTCGAAGACGTGAACTACTGGGAAGAGCTAAAGGTTATATTTGAATGGAGCAAGCACAATGTGACCTCGACCATGCATATCTGTTGGGCGGCACAAGCCGGGCTGTATCATCACTTCGGCGTACGCAAGGTTGATCTGGACGAGAAATGTTTTGGCGTTTTTCCGCACACCGTGAGCCATACTAACGTGAAGCTGCTTCGCGGCTTTGATGAGGTGTTCCATGTTCCGCATTCCCGGCACACGGATGTCTCGCGTGAAGATATTCTTGCGAATCCCGAGCTGCAGATTCTTGCCGAATCCGAGGAAGCTGGAGTGTATCTGGTTTCGACGCTTGACGGAAAACAAATTTTTGTGACCGGACATTCTGAATATGATCCATTTTCGTTAAAATGGGAGTATGACCGGGATATTGCCAAAGGGATGGACATTGCCATTCCGAAGCACTACTATCCGCAGGATGACCCGCAGCGCACACCGCCGGCTGTCTGGCGTGCCCATGCCAACTTATTATTCGCTAATTGGCTCAATTACTATGTATACCAGGAGACCCCTTACGATATAGACCAGGCTGATTATTTAGTATTCTAAAAATATAAGATTCTATATATTTCACTTTATCGATTATCCTTCTATTTCTCACTGAAATGGTACCATCCTTTTTATAGGACAACGAAGCCATTACTGCTTGATATATAGAAGAGATTTGCGCATACATCACACTTAGGAGGCAGCAGCAATGGATGAGAAACTGAGGATTGAGAGCAGATTGGCACAGATAGGTTCACTGGAGGACCCGGCTACAGGAGCGGTTAATTATCCGATTTACAACGCGACGGCATTCCGTCACCCCAGACTCGGGCAGAGCACGGGGTTTGATTATATCCGTACCAAGAATCCTACCCGCTCGGTGCTGGAAGAAGCTGCGGCACAGCTGGAATCGGGCGACGCGGCTTTTGCCTGCAGCTCTGGAATGGGGGCGTTGACGACAGTGTTTGCCTTGTTTGGACAGGGTGACCATCTGGTGGTTTCGCTGGACCTGTATGGCGGAACCTACCGTCTGCTTGAACGGATTCTCTCCAAATACGGCATCAGCGCTTCCTATGTGGATACGAATGATCTGGACGGGCTGGAGGCTTCACGGCTTCCGAATACCAAGGCTGTATTTATTGAAACGCCTACCAATCCGCTGATGATGATTACGGATATCGAAGCGGTCTGTACATGGTCACGCCGTCATGGGCTGCTCACCATTGTCGATAATACGCTGTTGACGCCCTTTTTCCAGCGGCCGCTGGAGCTGGGAGCGGATATCATCGTTCATAGCGCAACCAAATATTTGGGGGGGCATAACGATGTCCTCGCCGGACTGATTGTAACCAAAGGCACCGAGCTCTCTGCAGAAATGGCAATTCTTCATAATTCACTGGGGGCAGTGCTTGCGCCGAACGACAGCTATCAGCTAATGAAGGGGATGAAGACACTTGCTCTGCGCATGGAGCGACATGAGAGCAATGCCCTGGCGATGGCCCGCTATTTACTCGAGCATCCAGCCATCGCTGAGGTGTTCCACCCCGGACTGCCCGATCATCCCGGCCATGAGATTCAGAACCGCCAGTCCTCAGGCAACACTGGAATCTTCTCCTTCAAGGTAAAAGACGCCAGATATGTCGAGCCGCTGCTGCGTCATATCCGTCTGATCGCCTTCGCCGAGAGTCTGGGCGGCGTGGAGTCACTGATGACCTATCCGGCGGTCCAGACCCATGCCGACATTCCGGTGGAAATCCGCGATGCGGTCGGCGTGGATGACCGTCTGCTGCGCTTCTCTGTAGGCATTGAGCATGTAGACGACCTGATTGCAGATCTTGGTCAGGCGCTGGAAGCTGCCCGGGCCGAGCTGGAGTAAGCATCCTTTCAGACTATGGCAGCTGAATAATGAACTTGGCAGCAGCCTCAAAGCGGAGGCTGCTTTTTTTTAGAATATATGGATTTAAGTGTTTCACCATCGAGTCACAATATTGTTCCCGCTGCGAGGTAAAGGTTTTTCAAGCCGTTCGGATTGTGATACGATGGAGTAACGAGCTTATTTAAAAGTTGTACAAATTTTATTTATCCATTCTTATATAGTATGGGCATAAAAAGGAGGCTGCGAACGATGAGTGCGATAGATCTGATTTTGGACAAAACGCTGAAGGGTGAACGTCTTGGCCTGGAGGACACGATTCGGCTGTTCGAGAGCAACGAAATTGAGAAAATGGGCGCTGCCGCTGATATCATCATGAAACGCTGGCATCCAGACCCGCTGGCTACATTTGTGATTGGCCGCAATATTAATTATACGAATGTATGTGATGTGTACTGCCGTTTCTGCGCCTTTTACCGGAAACCGGGCTCGGAGGAAGGTTATGTGCTTCCGGACGAGACGATTTTTCAGAAAATCCAGGAAACCATCGATGTCAACGGAACGGAAATCCTGATGCAGGGCGGAACCAACCCGAACCTGCCATTCAGCTACTATACGGATTTACTGCGCGGAATTAAGCAGCGGTTCCCGGAGATCACCATGCATTCCTTCTCTCCTGCGGAGATTATGAAAATGGTCGAAGTATCCGGTCTGCCGCTGGAACAGGTGGTCCGCGAGATTCATGCGGCAGGCCTGGACTCCCTTCCCGGCGGTGGTGCAGAAATTCTGGATGACCGGACCCGCCGCAAAATCAGCCGTCTCAAAGGCTCGTGGCGTGAATGGATGGATGTGATGCAGACCGCTCACAAGATCGGCATGAACACAACGGCGACCATGGTGATTGGCCTTGGCGAGAGTATGGAGGAGCGGGCACTTCATCTGCTGCGGGTGCGTGAAGCCCAGGATGAGTGTATTGCGAATAAATATGATTCCGAAGGGTTCCTGGCATTTATCTCCTGGACCTTCCAGCCGGATAATACGAATCTGAAGCTGGACCGGCAGACCCCCGAGGAATATCTGAAGACAGTAGCCATCAGCCGCCTGGTGCTTGATAACATCAAGAACTTCCAGTCCTCATGGGTAACCATGGGGCCTGAAGTCGGCAAGCTGTCGCTGCAATATGGCTGCAATGACTTTGGCAGCACGATGATAGAAGAGAATGTGGTTTCCTCGGCGGGTGCGACCTACAAGGTCAACATTGAGTCGATCACGCAGCTGATCCGCGAGACCGGCAAAATTCCGGCACAGCGCAACACGCGCTACGATATCCTGCGGACCTTTGAGGACGGTAATGTAAAGATTGACAATGATTTTGTAATGCAGAACTAATTCTTCAATAAAGATCTATTGATTCATAACGTTGTGTGTAAGATTTTTTTGCGGCGTCTATCCTTGAGTGATTTCGTTAATGAAAACCTCGAGAATAGGCGTTTTTTTTGTTTTTTGTAAACTTTTATCGTCATTAAGAACAAAAAAAGCCCTAATGATGTGATATTTTACACAACTATTAATTAGATTTAATGGTTTTTGCTAGATTCATAATTTTGGATATGATACAATCTTGCGGTCAGCATAAGTAGGAATAAGAAACATATGGGGAGGATATCTGACTTATGGTAGAAAAAAGATGGAACAAGCCAGTAGCTGCTTTATTGGCGACCACCGTTCTGGCAGCACAAGTGCTGGGCGGAGTTTTTGCAGTTCCGGTTTTGGGGGCGAGCAAGGCGGAGGCTGCAGGCGCTGAAGCTGTTGCTCCTGGAACAGTTAATCTGCGCTTGATGAGCACCACGGATGTACACACCAATGTATACGGTTGGGACTACTTCAAAAATGCGGCTTCTACTACAGTAGGTCTGGACCGCACATCAACGCTGGTAAAAGAAGCCCGGACCCAAGAACCGAACAATCTCCTTCTTGACAACGGTGATTTGATTCAGGGAACACCGCTGGGTACATATATGGCCCAGGTATCAGATTTTAAGACAAGTACAGACCAGATTCATCCGCTTATTGCAGCCATGAACCTTATGGGGTATGATGCTGCAACGTTTGGCAATCATGAATTCAATTATGGCTTGGACTATCTGGACCGTACGATCAAAGGAAGCGGTGCGGCAGATACCGGAGCAATATTCCCTTATGTAAATGCAAATATTTATAATGTATCCGATGATAAAAATACGTTTGTACCGTATGTCATCATTCCTAAAAAAGTTAAGGACAGCAACGGTAATGAGGTAACGGTTAATGTCGGCCTCCTTGGGTTGGTGACCCCGCAAATCATGGATTGGGACAAGGTGAATCTGGAAGGCAAGGTAATCACAAAGGATATTGCTGAAACTGCAGCCAAATTTGTTCCTATCATGAAGGGTGCCGGCGCAGATGTCATTATTGCCATGGCCCACTCCGGGTTTGATGCGACTGCAGCTGCGGGAACCGGAGCTGAGAATGCCATTAACCTGCTGAGCAAGGTTGATGGCATTGACGCCATCACCTTCTCCCATACGCATAAGGTGTTCCCGACGAACGGGGATGACACCAAGCTGGATGCTTCCTTTAAGGATCCGGCAACCAAAAAGCCATATGATTCCGATGTGGCAAAGATCGATAACCTCAACGGTCATATCAACGGCGTTCCAGCTGTTCAAGCCGGTTATGGCGGGGGCAACCTGGGTCTGATCGATCTGAAGATCGTAAAGGATGGCAGCAGCTGGAAAGTTGACAAGGCATCTTCAAAGGCTTTTACACGCTCCATTACCGGAGTAGCCGTTGATCCTGCTATTGATGCAGTGGCTGGAGCTGCCCATGCAGCAACGATCAAATATGTGAATCAACCGCTCGGGAAAACTAATGCTCCAATGAACAGCTACTTTGCTCTGGTGCAGGATGATCCGACCGTTCAGATCGTAACCTATGCCCAGCAGCAGTATGTTTCGAATCTGGTTAATACGGATGCTAAGCTTGCCCCGTATAAGGACCTGCCGATTCTAAGTGTAGGCGCACCCTTCAAGGCCGGACGCAATGGCCCTGAGGAGTATACTGAAATTCAAAAGGGCGATCTTACGATTGCGAGCGCAAGTGACCTGTATCTCTATGACAACACGCTGAAAGCCATTGTGGTCAAAGGCTCTACAGTGAAGGAATGGGTAGAGATGAGTGCAGGTGCATTCAACCGTATCAAACCGGCGATCTCCACTCCACAGCCGCTTTTGAACTCGGCTTTCGCTGTTTACAACTTCGATGTCATCGATGGTATTAAATATACAATTGATGTAACCAAAAATGCGAAGTACAAGCCGGATGGAACGATTAATGATGCGTCTTCCAGCCGTGTGACTTCCATTACGTACGGCAATGAACCTTTGAAGGATGACCAACAGTTCATCGTGGTTACCAATAACTACCGCGCAAGCGGCGGCGGTAACTTCCCGGGTGTTAAAGCTGGGAAAATGATTATTGACTCCCAAATGGAAAACCGCCAGGTACTGATGGATTATATCAGTGCAGCCGGCACCGTTGATCCGACAGCAGACAACAACTGGTCGATCGCTCCAATCAAAGGGAACGTCAATGTGACCTTCACTTCTTCACCGAAGGCAGCTGCTGTGAAGCCTGCCAATGTTACAGACACAGGCACTAAAGATGTCAAAGGATTTGAAATCTATAATCTTAATCTAAAAGAAACTCCAGTTGCTCCAACCGGAGATGTGGAAGTTCACCTGCTCGGGGTCAACGACTTCCACGGCCAACTCGACACCACTTCTTATGTAGGTAGCGATGCAGTAGGAACTGCAGCAACTCTTGCAGCGTACTTGAAAGACACCCGTGCGAAATATGCCAACGCGCTGTTGTTCCACAATGGTGACTCTGTAGGTGCATCTGCACCGGTATCCTCGCTTGAACGTGACGAGCCGACGATGGAATGGATGAACCTGATGAAATTCGATGTGGGTACACTGGGGAACCATGAATTTGACCAAGGTGTTGAAGCCATGAAGACTCAGATTTATGGCGGTGCTGATCCTAAGAACACCAGCATTGTTCATAAAGGGGCAGACTTCGATTATATCAATGCCAATGCGGTAGACAGCTCTTCTGGAGCTCCGATCATTAACCCTTACGTAATTAAAGAAGTAGGCGGTGTGAAAATCGGATTTATCGGTGTGGTAACCAAAGCCACTCCAAGCAAAGTCTCTCCTGAGGGAACCAAAGGTGTGAAATTCTTGAGCGCCACAGAAGAAGTTGCAGCGATTGAAAAATATGCCGCAGAACTTCAGAAGCAAGGCGTCCAGACGATCGTTGTGCTTGCACATGATCCGGCGACAACCAAAGCAGATGTGACTACGGGAGAAGCGGCTGACCTGGCTAACGCACTTCCGGCGAACTCACCTGTTGACGTTGTGGTAGCAGGGGACAACCATGCACTTGCTAATGGCGTTGTTAACGGCAAGCTGATTGTTCAAGCCTATTCCTATGGTACAGCTTTCGAAGACATCAAGCTGGTTATTGATAGTGTAACAGGTGATGTGAAGAGCAAATCGGCGACTGTAACCAGTACCCTTCAAAAGAATGTTACACCAGATGCGGAAACGGCAGCTTTGGTTAACAAATATCTGGCCAAGCACCCTGAGCTGACTCTGCCTGTAGGTACTACAGACGGGACAGTTACCCGCACAGATGTTTACAATAATGAGGCCGCTCTAGGCAACCTGATTGCAGACGCTATGCGTCAAGCTGATTTCCGCGATGGAAAAGCTCTCGCTGATTTCGCCTTTATGAATCCGGGCGGTATCCGCGCTGATCTTCCGAAAGGCAATGTGTCTTTTGGCGACTTGGCCAAGATCCAGCCATTTGGCAACACGCTTGTAAAGCTGACCCTTACCGGTGCACAGATCAAGACACTGCTGCAGCAGCAATGGGCAACCAAAGCTGATGGAACTGCAGATACGAAGACACTGCAAATTTCCGGCCTGAAATATACGGCCAACATGTATTTGCCGGTTGCTGATCGTATCGCTAATCTTACCAAGACAGACGGAACACCAATCAGCATGACTCAAAACTATACTGCGGTAGTTAATAACTTCATGGCTGCAGGCGGCGACAACTATAAGGTGCTGACTGCAGCCAGTGAATCCCTGGCCGGTCCGATTGACCTGGATGTATTCTACGATTACGTTAAGAATACTTTCAAGGGCGGTCAAATCACAGCAAAAGTTGAAGGCCGAATCACAAATAATACTGTAGCTCCGGCTCCAACCTCGAACCCGGGAGGGTCTGTGGCAACACCAACGCCAACACCTACTCCTACGGCTACGCCGGCTGCATCAGCAACACCTGCACCAAGTGTAAAACCAACAGCTCCAACAGCTCCAACTGCAACACCTGCACCGAACTTTAAGGACCTGGGTAAAGTGGCATGGGCACAAGAGGCTATCAGCTCTTTGGCATCCAAAGGTATTGTGAAGGGTCTGGACGGAAGCAACTTCGCACCGAACAAAACCGTAACGCGTGCTGAATTCATAACGATGCTGGTTCGTGCCCTGAATCTCAGTACTTCAGGAGCAAACGCCTCATTTAATGATGTGAAGCAAGGAGTTTGGTACACAGATGCCATCACTGCTGCTGTTAATGCGGGTATTGTGAAAGGTTCCGGCAACGGCAAGTTTGAACCGGGGCGTGAAGTGACCCGCGAAGAAATGGCGATGATGATCGCCGCTGCACTTAAAGATCAATTGAAACCAATGGATACCAAGTCAGCTCTGGCAAACTTTAACGACAAATCTAAGATTGCTTCTTACGCCCAGGATGCAGTAGCCCAGCTTACACAGCTTGGTATTGTCAATGGGGTGGATGGAGAGAAATTCGCACCGAAGAGCGATGCAACCCGCGCTCAAGCGGCGGTTATCATTTACCGTATGCTGGAAAAGAAGGCTTCCTAAGCTTTGAACCCAGCATGAAATAACAAATGCAAAAAGGAGCTCAGTGTCATTTTTGGATGACAGCGGAGCTCCTTTTTTTTGATGCAGTGATAGCTAGAGATGACCAGTATATGGCGAGACCCGTGTATGTTTAATGCACACGGGTCTCTTTGGGGGTTACTTTGTAGCAGCTTCCCACTTACAGCGGACCGGGGAGACAATTGCATTTTCTTTTTTCAACTCAGTGAAGGCTTTATCGATAGCTTTGCGTTCCAGACCAGACAGCTTTTCAACTTCGCCTGCGCTTAGCGGCGTTGCTGATGCCTTGATAATATCCAATACTTGCTCCTTAACACTCATATGTTCCACGTCCTTCTCCATTTAATTGTAAGACTATGACTTCAGATAGGTTCTTTAGTATAAGAGATAATAGGACGGAATGCAGTGATATTTTTAGTTTACAACAATATCCATAAGTGATATCATAATCATATCAAATACATATCTTATGGAGGTGCCTTTCATGAAAGAAAAAACATTGCGTCCAGTTAGTGGTTTTCTGGTTATTGCGCTTATTGCCATTTGCTTGGCAGGGGGGATTTACGGTGCAACATATGACTATGCTGTGGTTCCGGTTATTCTGTTCATCATTGCGGGTGTGCTATGTACGAGTATTACGGTAGTGCAGCCTAATAAGTCGGTCGTGGTAACCTTTTTCGGCAAATATGTCGGTACCATTGCTAGCAGCGGACTCTTCGCAGTCATTCCGTTTAGTATCCGTAAGACCGTATCCCTGCGGGTGCGCAATTTCAACAGCGTTAAGCTGAAGGTCAATGATGTCGAGGGGAATCCGGTTGAGATTGCTGCAGTTATTGTATTTAAAGTCATCAACTCGGCAAAGGCGTTGTTCGATGTCGACAAATATATGGCGTTTGTGGAAATCCAGAGCGAGACCGCACTACGGCATGTGGCCAGCCGGTATCCTTACGACAATTTTAACGAATCGGGCATGTCCCTTCGTGCGAATTCGGATGAGATTGCCAAGGAACTGGCAGCCGAGCTTCAGGACCGCCTTTCCTTATCCGGTGTTGAAGTGATTGAAGCGCGGCTGACACATCTGGCTTATTCTACTGAAATCGCCAGTACTATGCTGCAGCGGCAGCAGGCCTCAGCGATTCTGTCCGCGCGGCAGATTATCGTCGAAGGGGCGGTCGGAATGGTAGATATGGCGATCCGCCAGCTGAAGGAGAGCGGAGTAGTCGAACTGGATGAAGAGCGCAAGGCGGCGATGATTAACAATCTGATGGTAGCGATCGTGTCGGAGCGTGGAGCGAGTCCGGTCATTAACGCCGGCTCGTTGTACTAAGGACGGTTCATCATGGCGGCCAAGAAAAGCTTTCCGCTGCGGATCGATCCTGACCTGCACGAAGCGCTGGAACGTTGGGCGGGAGAAGAGTTTCGCAGCGTAAACGGACATATCGAATATTTGCTGCGTGAGGCTTTGAAACGCGCAGGCCGCTTGCCTGAACGGAAACGCCTGGAAGAATAGACTTGCAGGGCAGAAGATGGCTTCTGCCCTTAAGCTATTTTACAATAGAAGGATTTATATGTTCGCGCTATAGATCATCCTTCTACTTGCTGGCGGTGTTGTTGCGGATGATAAATACAGGGACTGACTTGACGGAAGGCTGGAGAGAGAATTATAATTACACAAGATTCACGTTATCAGCGTTGACAAAGATATGGATGATTACTTTTTAGGGCCGCTTCAGAGAGAGGAAACTTCAGGCTGTGATTTCCTCCGGTATCCGGTAATCCATCTACCCCTTTGTAGCTGCGGTTATGAACTCCCAAGTGCTGTTGGGCAGCGGACAACCTGCCAGGGATAGTAAGAACCGCCGGTTCATGGCCGTTATCTCCATGCTGACGAAGGATTCCTGCTAGCCGGGAATCGAATTTGGGTGGAACCACGGGTGCAATCACTCGTCCCTTTGCGGGACGGGTGTTTTTTGTGTTCAGGGACATTTCCGTTCCGTTACTTATGCGGCCTTACCAAAATATTAGGAGGAATAAATCATGTCAGTTAATATCAAGCTTCCGGACGGCTCGGTCCGGGAATATGCCGATGGCAGCAGCATTGATGATGTAGCCGCTTCGATCAGCAGTGGTCTCCGCAAAAATGCAGCAGCAGGCAAGCTGAACGGTATCGTTGTAGACCTGTCTACGCCGCTGCAGGAAGGTGCATTGGTTGAGATCGTCACTTTGGATTCGCCGGAAGGCCTGGAAGTGATGCGCCACAGTACAGCCCACTTGATGGCGCAGGCAGTACGCCGCCTGTTCGGGACTAAGGAGGTTAAGCTGGGTGTAGGCCCGGTGATCGAAGATGGCTTTTACTATGATATGGATCTGGAGCACCCGCTCAATCCGGAGGACCTGCTGAAGATCGAGAAGGAAATGGAGCGTATCGTCTCGGAGAATCTGCCGATCGTGCGTATTGAGGTCAGCCGCAAGGAAGCACTGGAGCGTTTCGGTGAACTGGAAGATCCCTATAAGCTGGAGTTGATTGAAGCGCTGCCTGAAGATAGCGTGATCACGATATATGAGCAGGGAGAATTCTTTGACCTTTGCCGCGGCCCGCATGTGCCCTCCACTGCGAAGATCAAGGTCTTCAAGCTTATGAACGTAGCCGGAGCCTACTGGCGTGGGGACAGCAAGAACAAAATGCTGCAACGTATATACGGTACTGCCTGGATCAAAAAAGCTCAGCTCGATGAGTATCTGCACCTGCTGGAAGAAGCAAAGAAACGCGACCACCGTAAGCTGGGTAAAGAGCTGGAGATCTTCACCTTCAACCAGCTGGTAGGACAAGGCCTGCCAATCTGGCTTCCAAAAGGTGCGAAATTGCGCAGTATTCTGGAACGCTATATCGTCGATCTGGAAGCAAGCCTGGGTTACCAGCATGTATATACTCCGGTGCTCGGCAATGTAGAGCTGTACAAAACTTCAGGACACTGGGAGCATTACCAAGAGGATATGTTCCCCAAGATGACAATCGACAATGAGGAATTCGTGCTTCGTCCGATGAACTGCCCGCATCACATGATGATTTACAAGAGTTCGATGCACAGCTATCGTGATTTGCCTATCCGGATTGCCGAGCTTGGTATTCAGCACCGCTATGAAATGTCTGGCGCGTTGACTGGGCTGCATCGTGTGCGTTCGATGACATTGAATGATTCACATATTTTCTGCCGCCTGGATCAGATCAAAAGTGAATTTACCCGTGTGCTTGAGCTGATCAAGCAGGTATACAGCGATTTCGGCATTGCCGACTACCGTTTCCGTCTCTCATACCGTGATCCGAAGGATACTGAAAAATACTATCCGAACGATGAAATGTGGGAGACTGCACAGCGCATGCTGCGAGAAGTAGTGGAAGAAGCGGGCCTGCCGTTTTTTGAAGCGGAAGGCGAAGCAGCGTTCTACGGTCCGAAGCTGGACGTTCAGATCAAGACTGTACTTGGCAAAGAAGAAACATTGTCCACTGTGCAAATCGACTTCCTGCTTCCTGAGCGTTTTGAGCTGGAATATGTCGGAGACGATGGCCAAAAACACCGTCCGGTTGTGCTGCACCGCGGAATCCTTGGTACCATGGAACGTTTTGTAGCCTTCTTGCTGGAGAACTTTGCCGGCTCACTTCCATTATGGCTGTCCCCGCAGCAGGTGAAGATCATTCCGGTGTCCTCCGCATTTGATGATTACGCTAAGGACGTAGAAGCAAAACTGCTTGCCAGTGGAATCCGGGCCGAAGTAGATCTGCGCAACGAGAAAATGGGCTATAAAATCCGTGAAGCACAGCTCGAAAAGATCCCTTATATGTTCGTGGTGGGCGAGAATGAAATGAACGCCGGAAGTGTCTCCATCCGCAAGCGCGGAGAAGGCGATATCGGTGCCCAGCCGCTGCAGGAAGTGATCGCTTCCTTAGTGAAGGAAGTTGCGGAGCGTGTAATCTAAAGCTTCAGGTATAACCTCATTTATATAACTTTAATGTCATTCATTCGCCTCTGTTATAAGCCGCCTGCGGCCGGGTTTTAAACGGCTCCAGGTATAAAATTTTGTGAAACGGGAAACCTTCGCTAATAGGGGGAGGTTTAACAAATGAACAAAATGGGCTTATACCAGAGGTTTTGGTGTCTTTTCGTAACGATTGTGCTTTTGCTGACTGCCGCCGGGGTCTATCCTGATTTTGGACGCAAGCCGGTGGAAGCTAACGGGACGGGAGACACTGCAGGTCAATTAAGCAATAGTATAAACAAGTCACTTGATCCGCAACATATAAAAGGTTCTGTGCAGTTCAGCGGTGCCAGCGGCCACACCGGGCCGGAAGTGCTGGCAGCTGGTCAAGCCGCGCTGTATGATCAAGGAGAATCCGCATCCAGAGGGGTGTCCCGTTCCGAAGCGCTCGCACAGTCCGGCAAGCCGGCAGCCACTAAGGCTCCAAAACATACACCAGCACCTCATGCAGTCACACAACCGGGTAATACTGCTTCCAAACCGCCAGCAACCGTACAGGTAGCGGCACCAGGGCCGGAGCAGATTATCACTTCTTTCAAGGTAACTGCTACAGGCTACACAGCAGGTTTTGAATCTACAGGTAAAACCTCAAAGCATCCGCAGTACGGCATCACGTATTCTGGTGTCAAAGTCCGCCGGGACAAAAATGCAGTATCGACCATCGCTGCTGATCCCAAAGTGATTCCGTTAGGCAGTGTTTTGTATATCCCCGGCTATGGCTACGCAGTTGTGGCAGATACCGGTTCGGCTATCAAGGGCCGGAAGATTGATCTTTATTTTTCTACCACTAAGCAGGTTTATAAGGAATGGGGTAAAAAAACGGTAGTGGTGCAGCTCATTAAGCGGGGGAACGGAAGATGTACCGAAAACATGCTGAAGAGTCTGGGCCGGGCTGTTCAGACCTATAATGCCATTCCGCAGGATCTTCTTGAGGAAGTCATCTAGGGTTTCCCTACACACTGCCAGTATGAATTTTATTTCACATAAGTATGCATAATAAGGTCCCGCCTTTCCCATAATACGGACTGGGGCAGAATAAGCAGCCTCTTTCGTTAGATTCTCGGATGCACTCTGGTATCAGACTGCATAAGAGACAAGGGAGGTGATTTCCGTGGCCAATTCTAAAAAACCAAAGGTTCAAGAAAACTACAAAACACCAAATGAAAAATACAATGCTGAGTTTGCTGTAGAAAATGACGGCGCATCTAAGCAGAGTATGGCAAAACCGGTTCAAAAACCGCAGCAATAATGCTGTAGTTCAAACTTTTGTAGCACCATCTTTTAACTGCATCTGTTCAATCACCGTCTGTCCCGTTTCCGTTCAGTTCCTGAGCGGCGGGGCAGTTTTTTTGTGAGCAGAACTTTACTGCGATTCTACATCCCCCTCGGTCCAGAGACTGAGTCAAGTTTCCTTCTCCCGGCGCTGTTCTCCGGCTGCCTGTTCCTGTAGACTAAGGCTATAAGAGTGAATGAGTGAGCTATATCAACATAAAGGGGAAATGAAGGATGAAAAGACGATTCACCAGCCAGATCCTCGGGGGTCTGCTCCTGATTGGACTGGGAGCGATGTTTTTGCTGCGGCAGATGGGGTATACCGATTTCAATATAGGTTCCCTTTTTGCTGATTATTGGCCGGTTATTCTCATTATTATGGGGATCCAGAATGTTCTGTCTACGAATGAGCGCGGCTCTAAGGGTTCATCTGCTTTTTGGGGATTCCTCTACTTGGCACTTGGGGTGTTTTTCCTGGGGAGGAACCTGGATTGGTTTGATGTTTCAGCCGGCGACTTTTTCAAATTGCTGATTCCCGTGATGCTGATCGGTGGAGGATTATATGTTATCTTCAAGCCGCGGGATCATACTCCACCTGTACCGCCCGCACCGCCCGCACCGCCCGCACCCAAGGGCTACTATCCTCCAGGACCTGGAGCAGGACCTCTGGATGTTGAGCCTCCAAAGCCCCTCGAATCCACACTGGATGAGCAATTCGAGCAGAAGTTCGGCAAGTCTGAGGGGCAACGGGATTGGAACGAGTACTTGCATAAGGATGAAGAGGAGGACGAGAGCGACAACGGGAGATTCCACTCTTCTGCAGATTCCCGCTGGCAGGAGAAGCACGAGAGGCACGAACGCAGACGGCAGGAGCGCCAGGAGCGCCACGCACGCCGGCATGGCGAATGGCATGAAGAGTTCCATGGTGCCGCAGATCGTAAGGAAACGACGAACCGTTCCGCTTTTATTGGGGATGTTCATGTGGGCAAGGATCATTTTCAGCTGAAGAATACAAATATTTCGCAGTTCATTGGCGACACCGTCCTGGATCTGACCAATGCGCAGATTCCCTACGGAGAGACGAAGATCAATATTTCTGCTTTTGTAGGCGACATCAAGGTGTATATACCGGAAGATATGGACCTGGGAGTCAAGGTGAACAGCAGTTCTTTTATCGGAGATATGCAGGTTCTGGAGCAGTCGCGCAGCGGGTTCATGAGCAGCGTGCAATGCAATACACCTTATTATAAGGAAGCCGGCAAAAAAGTCCGTATTAATGTCAGTGCCTTCATTGGCGACATTAAAATTAAAACGGTGGGGTAAGCATGGGGAAATTATTAAGTAATACCAAATGGATGCTGCTGGTGTATTTTCTGCTTAGTGGCGGTGTAACCGCCGGACTTATGTATGCCGGGACATGCCTGGGCTATATCAAGGTTCAGGATTACCGTATGTGGCTGTATCTTTGCGTGGGGATCGTGTTGTTCACTGTAGTTGTAGGGTATATGGCCGGCCAGCGGATTCAGCGGCGGATTGACCTTTTGGATCTGAACATGCTTCAGGTGGCCAAGGGTAACTTATCCGTACGGATGCCTGAGAGTGATGACCAGTCTTTTGCCAGAGTATACCACGAGTTCAACATGATGATGGACACTGTGGAGAATAAGATGCAGCTGCTGCAGCGATTGGGCGAGCAGGAAGTGATCGAGAAGGAAAAGGCGGCGGAGAGCGCGGTGCTTGAAGAGCGGAGGCGTATGGCACGGGATCTGCATGATACCGTAAGCCAGCAGCTGTTTGCGATTCATATGTCCGCTTCTTCGCTGCCTAAAGTGCTGGAGCGGAATGCGGAGCATGGCAGAACCGTTATGGATCAGCTGATTACCATGTCCCAAATGGCCCAGAAGCAGATGCGAGCCCTGATTGCCCAGCTCCGGCCGGTAGAACTGGAGGGCCGGAATCTGTTCGAGGCGCTGGAGAAATGGTTCCCGGATTATTGCCGCCAGAACGGACTTAAAGGCGTGAAAGAGCTTGAGCTGCAAGGAGAGTTGTCCGAAGCCATTGAACATCAGCTGTTCCTGATTATCCAGGAATCGATGGCCAACATTGTCAAGCATGCGGGAGCACGGCTCGTCAGCCTGTCGCTGCGCGAAGTGCCGAGACAAGTAGTGCTGAGCATCAGCGATGACGGGCAAGGCTTCGAGCATGTACAGCATAAGCAGGGCTCATATGGACTTACAACGATGCGTGAACGCGCGGAGAAGCTCGGCGGGCAAGTGGAGATCATTAGCCGCAAGGGAGCTGGAACTACGATCCGTGTACATATACCAAAATTTATCCAGGGCAACCCGGAGCTGGATAATGCTGGTGCGGCCGAGAGCTGATTGATCAAGAGAGTACTTATGATACTGGTTTGATTGTATGCATGAGGTTTAGCTATATTAACACTGAGGAGGATAAAAATGAGTGTCATTAAAGTTCTGCTTGTAGATGATCATGACATGGTCCGGATGGGCCTCAAAACATATCTGATGCTGGACCCGATGTTTGAAGTGATTGGAGAGGCTGCAAATGGGCAGGATGCCTTAAAAACACTCCGGAGCTGGGGGAAGGATGCACTTCCTGATCTGGTTCTGATGGACCTGATGATGCCGTTGATGAACGGTGCGGAGACCACCCGTGCGGTATTGGCTGAATTCCCGGGTCTCAAAATTGTGATTCTCACGAGCTTCCTGGAGGATGATCTTGTCGTGGATGCTATTGAAGCCGGTGCCGTCAGCTATGTGCTCAAAACAGTCTCGGCGGAGGAGCTGATCTACGCACTTCAAGGTGCTTTCCGCGGTATGCCGGTGATGACCGGTGATGTATCCCAAGCCCTTACCCGCGGCATCCGCCAGCGGACGGTACAAGGAGATTCTTCGGGTCTCACCGAGCGGGAGAAGGAAGTGCTGCTGCTCATTGCCGAAGGCAAGACCAATAAGGACATCGGCGAGGAGCTTCATATCAGCATCAAAACTGTAAAGACGCATGTCAGCAACCTGCTGATGAAATGTGAGCTGGATGACCGTACCCAGCTGGCGATTTATGCTCACCGCAAGGGCTGGGCTCAGGGTTAAACCATATTAATCCTAGTAATTGAGTTAGGCTACCTGTCTATCACACTCCGGTTGCACTACATATTGTCCTATTAATATTAATCTTGCTATCTTAATAATATAACGGTATTGTTTCTGGCCCGGCGCGTTTTGTGTGCTCGGGCCTTTTTTTCGCTTCTATTCGCTATTATCATAGCGAATATCGGATTTCTCTTCCCTGCCAGGGACCCTATTGTCGGGGCGAAAAGTATACAGCCGCCTTTAAACCCGTGTTCCACCCGCAGTGGTCCATTCAAGAGAATACGGGTTTAATAGTGGTGTTGCCTGATACTAGGGTTCCCCCACTTTTTATCTCCGCTTAAATTGTTTTTAATGTGACCTTAAGGTTTAAAGTACAAAATAAGAACAAGAAAACAAATTAATCCTTGCCGGATACGCAAGGTGCGGGAGGAAAGAAAAACATGGACGATAACAAAAATAACTATGATCGTGAAAACAACTTTAATCGTGATAATGAACCGTCTCCGGAGCGGCAATGGGATAGCAATAGCAGCGACAACGTGAACAGCAATGATAACGGTAATATCAATAGCAATAATAATGAGTCTCCTGAAACCGGATCTTCCTACTATTACTCTTACGGACCTTTCAAATCGCTGAACAAAGATGAGATGAACCCGGATGATCCGCAGCATTACAACCGCCGGGAACCGGAACGTGTAGAGGTTAATCCTCCACAGCCGGTCAGACCGGTTCCATACAGCACTTCGCTGCGGACAACCGGAATGGACGGCAACGGCGGGCGGGGTGGCAATGGAGCAGATGGAGGTAATGGCTGGCAGTACAACCATAAGCCCAAGAAACCTGTAAAAACGGTACTGGTATCTTTTCTCGCCGGAATGATAGTTCTCTCAGGCTCCATGTTCGCAGCAGACCGCGGCAACTGGTTCACAGGGGACCCTGTCACTACTGCGGCTGTATCCAACACTGCGGCCAAGACGGCAAATGGAAGCGTAAATGTTACACCGTCTACCACCACGACATCGCTGCTTACCGGGACAACAGATGCTTCGAGAGTGGTTGATTCCGTAGGCCCGGCCGTTGTCAAAATTGAGACCTTGGTAAAAGCAAACTCTGGCAGAAACTCTACTAATCCGAATATGAGTGATCCGTTCTCACAATTTTTCTTCGGTGATCAATTTGGCAGCAACGGCTCTTCCGGGTCGAATTCAGGATCGAATTCAGAATCCAATTCAGGTTCGAATTCTACTTCCCAGCTTACACCGTATGGAATCGGAACAGGTTTTATCTATGATTCCTCAGGTTATATTTTGACCAACCAGCATGTTGTTGACAAGGCCGATGTAATTCAGGTTACCGTTGACGGCACTACGAAGACCTATGAAGCCAAATTGCTCGGGACCAGCAAGGATCTGGATTTGGCTGTTCTGAAGATTGAAGGAAAAAACTTCCCTACGGTACAGCTGGGTGATTCGGACAGCATTAAGGTCGGCTCCGAAGTGGTAGCGATTGGTAACCCGCAGGGTTTTGACCATACCGTTACAGCGGGTGTGCTCAGCGCCAAAAACCGCAGCATTGATATCAATGAAGAAGACGGAAGCGGTACCCGTAATTATAAAAACCTTCTGCAGACGGACGCTTCCATTAACCCTGGTAACTCCGGCGGCCCGCTGCTTAACCTGAATGGCCAGGTTATCGGAATGAACGTAGCCGTAAGCACGGACTCACAAGGGATCGGATTCGCCATTGCGGTGAATACCATTAAAAATGTTGTAGACAAACTCGAAGCCAACCAGGAAATCCCTAAAGAACCGGTTCCATTCATTGGTGCTTCTCTAATGACGATTACCGATGAAGTTGCCAAACAGATGGGTACGAATATTAAAGAAGGTTCTGTCGTAGCCGACATTATCTTTAAATCGCCAGCCTATACCGCTGATCTGCGTCCTTACGATATTATTACAGGTGTTAACGGCAAGAAATATGCAACCAGCCAAGATCTGATTACCTACATCCAGACGCTAAAAGTAGGTGACAAAATCACGCTCGACGTAGTCCGTGACGGCAAAACGCTGGAGCTTTCTGTAACTATTGGCAATAAAAACGACTTCAACACTACTCAAACTCAGCGCCAGTAACAGACACCGTGACGGTGCATTGCACAGCGGAAGGGGAAACCCTTCCGCTTTTGCTGCACGGGCTGCGAACTGGTGCAATCATGTTACAATAGAGATAGACGATTTGGACAATGGGGGCTGTTTGGATGCGACCGAACATTTTAATTATTGATGACGATGAAAAGATTATTTCCATGCTGCGCCGGGGACTTGCCTTTGAAGGGTATGATGTGAAGACGGCTACAAACGGAGCCGATGGCTTGCGCGCTGTTTTGAACAGTGATCCGGATGTGGTTGTGCTGGATGTTATGATGCCTCAGGTGGATGGCTTCGAGGTCTGCCGGCGTTTGCGGGAGGGTGGCAGTACGGTTCCGGTACTCATGCTCACAGCTAAAGACGAAATTGAGCATAGGGTAAAGGGGTTGGATCTGGGAGCGGATGATTATCTGGTGAAGCCGTTTGCGCTGGAGGAGCTGCTTGCCCGTGTACGCGCATTGTTGCGCCGTAAAAGCGAGCAGGGGGGAAACACAGACCAGGCAGTATCCTACGAGGACATTACGCTGGATGTAGATTCACGTGAGGTAACCCGCGGGGGTAAGCGTCTGGAACTGACAGCGAAGGAGTTCGAGCTGCTGCATCTGTTCATGCAGAATCCGAAGCGGGTGCTGTCCCGCGATCTGATCATGGATAAAATCTGGGGCTACGATTACAGCGGGGAATCCAATGTGCTTGAAGTATATATTGCCATGCTTCGCCAGAAAACCGAGGAGCACGGCGGCAAAAGACTGATTCAGACGATCCGGGGAGCCGGTTACATCCTAAGAGGTGACTAATATGTCGATACGATTGCGGCTGACTGCCTGGTATTCAGGAATTCTGGCCGTTATGCTGCTGGCCTTATCAGCCGCAATTTACGGATTTGTCTATTTTAATACGTATGGTGATTTGAAGGAGCGGCTGAAAGAACAGTCGAATCAAGTTCAATTGAAGCCGTCTTGGAACATTGATGGTACAGTGAAACTTAACCTTGTGGGAATTCAGGCACAAAGTTTGTATGCCCAGATTTACGTCTATAGTGAGAAGACATTGATTCCAAGTATCAATATGGAAAACCTCGGTCTTCAGTTCAAAATTCCCGAGCAGGATGTCGTTAAGAATCAACAGGGGTTTATACGTGCAAATTACGAGGGCAACCCTTTTCTTATCTATCAGATGTCGATTGATGTTACTACCTCAACCGGAGGGGCGCTTCCTGCTGTGCTTCAGGTGGCGGCATACACGGGTGAACAGGACCATCTAATGCAGAATTTGCAGAATATCCTTCTTGTCGGCTCCTTCGCCACCCTGATTGCAGCCTTCACCTTTGGCCTCTTCCTCGCGCGTAAAGCGATGAGTCCGATCGGCAATGTCATTGAAGCAGCCAACGGGATTCAGACGGGAACTGACCTCAGCTCGCGGATTGTTTACGATGGACCACAGGATGAGATTGGACGGCTGATCCAGACCGTCAACAGCATGCTAGGGCGGATGGAAGGCTTTTATACAGAGCTGGAGGATTCTTATGCGACTCAGCGCCGCTTTGTGTCTGATGCTTCGCATGAGCTGCGGACACCGCTGACAACGATACGAGGGAATATCGATCTGCTGCAAAAGATATGGGAGATGAACCCTGAGGAGAGCCGGATGACGGAAGCCGAGATTCGCCAGCTGTCCATTGAATCCGTGAAAGATATCGCGGACGAATCCAAACGCATGAGCCGGCTCGTGGCGGATATGCTCTCGCTGGCCCGGGCCGATACCGGACGGACCTTCGACATTGAGCCGGTAGCGCTGGAGCCGATGATGACTGAGGTGGCCCGCCGGGCTTCATTCCTGCAGCGGCAAGCCGACTGGTCCGTTGGGGATCTAAGTCAGCTGAATGGCAAATATATCGTAGGCAACAAGGATTATTTGCAGCAAATGATGTTTATTTTTATTGATAATGCCTTCAAATACACTCCTGAGGGAGAGGTTACACTGGACGCTGTTTTTTATCAGAATCAGGTGGGAATCCGTATTGCCGATACAGGGATCGGAATGGATAAGGATGAAGTTCCCCATATCTTCGACCGTTTCTATCGTGCGGATGAATCGCGGGGAATCACGGAAGGAATCGGACTCGGCTTGTCAATCGCCAAATGGATTATTGATGAGCACGGGGGTTCGGTTGAGGTGGTTACGCGCCAGGGAGAAGGTACGACTTTTGTTATCTGGCTGCCGCTTCTCTTTGCTCCGCCGCTGGAATAGGGTATAATTAGACCGGTTCTATTACAAGCAGTCAACGACAGCAGAAAGCCGGTGAATTCATGGAAGTCATCAAAATTTCTCCCCGGGGCTATTGCTATGGCGTCGTCGATGCCATGGTCATGGCACGGCAGGCCGCGCAAAATCTTGATTTGCCCCGGCCGATTTATATACTTGGCATGATTGTTCACAACAGCCATGTCACCCATTCGTTTGAGGACGATGGAATTATCACTCTGGACGGACATAACCGGCTGGATATTTTGGATAAAGTCGACAGCGGGACGGTGATTTTCACCGCTCATGGCGTATCCCCGGAAGTCCGCCGCCTGGCCCGTGCCAAAGGACTGACCACGGTCGACGCCACGTGCCCGGATGTAACGAAAACCCATGATCTCATCAAGGAGAAGGTAGACGAGGGTTATGAAATTATCTATATCGGCAAGAAAGGCCACCCGGAACCGGAGGGGGCTGTCGGGATTGCCCCTGAGCATGTCCATCTGATCGAGAAGGAAGAAGAGATTTCCAGCTTGTCTATCCCTTCTTCGCGTATCGTGATTACGAATCAGACCACCATGAGCCAATGGGATATCAAGCATATCATGAAAAAGCTGCTGGAGACCTTCCCCGGGGCAGAGGTGCATAATGAGATCTGCATGGCAACTCAGGTGCGCCAGGAAGCGGTGGCGGAGCAGGCCGGACAATGCGAGCTTGTGATCGTAGTCGGCGATCCGCGCAGCAACAACTCCAACCGTCTGGCCCAAGTGTCGGAGGAGATTGCCGGGGTGCCTGCGCACCGGATTTCCGATATGTCCGAGCTGAAGACCGAGTGGCTGCAGGGGATCACCAAGGTAGGTGTTACTTCAGGTGCGTCTACACCCACGCCGATCACTAAGGAAGTGATCAGTTACCTGGAGCAGTATGATCCAGCGCTTCCCGATACCTGGGAAATTAAGCGTACTGTGAACATGGCGAAGCTCCTGCCGCCAGTGAAGAATAAGAGTGCAAGCACGACCTGATCCAGTAGCCAAATGAACTTATACATTTTTTAGAGAGCACGCAACTTCCGGTTTCCGGGAGCTGTGTGCTCTTTGTTGTGGATGGATTTCCCTGTGTACCCTTAATTTACTTTAGGGGATTAGTGGAAACCAGCCATAATATGGACACAGTCCAGTAGATATGGCTGATTACAGATTGACTAATATAGCGGAATGAGTTAATATTACTTTAGTGCTTAAAAGCGTACACGCGTCGTAGCGAAATAGTATGTGATTTATCTTTCGAGCCGATTTAAGAATATTCATCCAAAAGGGGAGCTATAATATGATCGTCATTACATCGAATCAAACACCACAGGAGCAGGTCAACGAGATTATCGCCGTAATTGAAAAGGAAGGCCTTCAGGTCCATCTCTCACGCGGAGCGGATCATACCGTTATTGGCCTGGTGGGCGGCGTGACTCCGAAGCTCGCAGAACATCTGCGTCAGATGAAAGGCGTCGAGAACGTGGTGAAGATCTCCAAATCCTACAAACTGGCCAGCCGTGATTTCCATCCGGAGGATACAATTATTGATATCCGCGGTGTAAAAATCGGCGGTGAGAATCTGGTGATCATGGGCGGACCCTGCGCTGTGGAATCTCCGGAACAGATCGACGAGATTGCCCGTCTGGTCAAGGCATCGGGCGGTCAGGTACTGCGCGGTGGAGCCTTTAAACCACGGACGGGTCCTTACAGCTTCCAAGGTGTAGGTGTGGAAGGTCTTACGATGATGGCGGAAGCCGGCAAACGCCACGGCCTGCTGACCATCACTGAGGTGATGACACCGGAGTATGTTGATATTTGTGCGGAGCATGCGGATATTCTGCAGGTAGGCACACGCAATATGCAGAACTTTGACTTGCTGCGCAAGCTGGGAACCTGCGGACGCCCTGTGCTGCTTAAGCGCGGCTTCAGTGCGACTTACGATGAATTGTTGAATGCGGCTGAATACATTCTGGCCGGCGGTAACCGTGATGTCATGCTCTGCGAGCGCGGTATCCGTACATTCGAAACGTACACACGGAATACTCTTGATCTGTCAGCGATTCCTGTACTCCAGAACCTGAGTCATCTTCCGGTTATTTCCGATCCGAGTCATGGCACAGGACGGCGTGAACTGGTTGAACCAATGGCCAAGGCATCGGTGGCTGCGGGAGCTAACGGGCTGATTATTGAGATGCATACCGATCCGGATAACTCGATGACAGGAGATGGTGTACAGTCTCTGTTCCCTGAGCAGTTTGACAAGCTGCTGAGAGACTTGGAGAAGCTGGCACCGCTTGTCGGACGCAAGTTCTCAAGTTCGCTGGAGGCGGCTCCGTCCCTTTAATAACAGCGCCTTATAAGGATTTTCACCAGTCCTCCATCCCGCTTCCGGGCGGGTGAGAGGGCTGTTTTTGCGTATGGCGGAGTGAATGTAACATGTGATTCGACTGGGTATGCATTTTTCACCAAAGCGTCAGAATATCTTACATTGTCGTCAGAAATACCTGACATAAGCATTGACGATGTTAGGTTTGAGATTTATAATGACGACAGCAAAAAAATAAAAACAAGAACATTTGATACTGTGAGCGGCCTAATGTTCGGAACTTGGGGAGGAATTAATTCATGTCGGTTGAAAAAGTGTTGCAGACGATCAAGGAAAACAATATCGAGTGGGTGGATTTTCGGTTTGTAGATTTAGGTGGACGTGCTCACCATATCTCATTGCCTGCATCCGCTGTGGAAGAAGAGACATTTGTAAATGGTGTAGCATTTGACGGTTCTTCCATCAAAGGGTTCCGCGGTATCGAAGAATCGGACATGGTTATGATGCCTGATCCAAGTACTATATATATCGATCCTTTTACAGCTCACCCAACGCTGAATATTATGTGTGACATTTTCACACCTGATGGCGAACGTTATGAACGCGACCCGCGCGGTATCGCGGTAAAAGCAGAAGAGTTCCTGCAAACATGCGGTGTGGGTACAGCGGCTTTCTTCGCACCTGAATCCGAATTCTTTATCTTTGACGATGTACGCTACGAAAGCGGAATGAACAGCGCTTCTTTCTTCGTAGATTCTGAAGAAGCAGCATGGAACACCAACCGCAAAGACGAAGGCGGCAACATGGCATTCAAAGTAGGCGTTAAAGGCGGTTACGTGCCAGTAGCTCCAGTGGATTCCCAACAGGATATCCGCAGTGAAATGTGCCGTTTGCTCGCTGAAGCAGGCCTTGAAATCGAACGCCATCACCATGAAGTGGCAACTGCAGGCCAAGCGGAAATCAACTTCCGTTTTGACACCCTGAAGAAAACAGCTGACAATCTCCTGACTTACAAATATATTGTTCAAAACACAGCACGCCAATATGGCAAAGTAGCAACTTTCATGCCTAAACCACTGTTCGGCGACAACGGTAGCGGCATGCACGTTCACCAATCCATCTTCAACGGCAGCGAGCCTTTGTTCTACGAAAAAGGCGCATACGCGAACCTGAGTGAAATGGCGCTCCACTACATCGGTGGTATCCTGTATCATGCTCCGGCACTGATCGCACTGACTAACCCAAGCACCAACTCATTCAAACGTCTGGTTCCTGGTTATGAAGCACCAGTTAACCTGGTTTACTCCAAAGGTAACCGCTCCGCTGCTGTCCGTATCCCGGTAGCTGCTGTAACACCTAAGGGCTGTCGTATTGAATTCCGTACTCCTGACTCCACTGCTAACCCTTACCTGGCTTTCTCGGCTATGCTGATGGCGGGTCTGGACGGAATCAAGAAGAAGATTAACCCTGAAGAAATGGGCTACGGTCCACTGGACAAGAACATCTACGAATTGTCTGATGCCGACAAAGAGAAGATCCGCAGCGTTCCAGGCAGCCTGAACGAAGCGCTTGACGCTTTGGAAGCTGACTACGAATTCCTGACTGAAGGCAACGTCTTCACCAAAGACTTTATCGACAACTATATCGCTCTGAAACGTGCAGAAGCACAAGAGGTTGCTATCCGTGTTCATCCGCATGAATACTCCCTGTACTTTGATGTATAAGATCGCATAATTATATAGTAAATCAAGAAGCCTCCGGGAAACCGGGGGCTTTTTGATGTACAGGAAAATCTCGCCATAAACGGGCCAGCGGGCAGAATGGGAGGTAGAAATACACTTGATTTAGGAGCAATGCCGTACCTGCGGCAATGAGGTGCTGGATTCACCCGTTAGGGTGAGTTTGTTCTTCATAAGAAGAGATGCCAGTAGTGGGCAAACCAAAGATGTGGGGAATTGGAGCTGCAGTATGAACATGAAGGCGCTGAGCGACTCTCTATTGGCTTTACAGCGGCGCAGTGGTGCAATTATGAAGCAAAGGCTTTGAGGCCGTAGCGAGGGCGTCAGCGGCTTCTGGAATCACACCGGGGGCTTCGAGGAATGTGTGAATCCGATTTGTTTACAATCTCCCTGTAGAGAAGAGGGGAGTTAGCTTGGGCAGTTACATGATCAAAGGTGCTGGAACAGAAGATTAGTTTCTGTTTTCGGGATTTTTCGTAAAATCCACCCGTGAAAGTCCATAACTTTCATCTAATAATTTGGGTTACGCTTACATAGAAACAGTTTGCATGCGATTAATGAAAATATAACTAATTACTTACTCGGGAAATAGCCTCTTTCATTCAGTGGATGACTATTTACGAAAATGGTTTCGCTTATCTGGACTACACATGTGATATGGAGTATACCTGTGTTTACGGGGTTTTATAGAAATAATTGATGCCGTAGAAATAACTTTACAAAGAAATCCTACGGTGTGATAATAAAAATCGAAACCGGTTTCTGTAATATGAGCGGTAGAAAGGATGAATTCAATGAATCAAAAGGGAACGGGATGGATTTTTAACGGGAATAATGGGGATTTCAGTCTGAAGCAGCCAGACCGCAGCAGCTTTTTATATTTTCCTCTGGTGAATGAGGGGGGCATGATGTCTTCCGTCAGCCCTAAGCTTCACGGTCAGGTCACTTCGGGCCATAATACCTTTCTGACACCCCCCTTGTCGGTGGAGGACCTGCATAACTCACGAGCTTCCCGCAATTTCTGGGTCTATGTGGAAGGTAAAGGCGCCTGGTCAGCAGCAGGGAATTCCGCCCGGCAAAATGCCAAGATGTATGGTGATGAAGCTGACAATGCCGTATTGGAAGCCGGATTGCTGTGGCACCGCGTGACCCGTGAGAGCCGGGAGTTAGGGATCAGGGCAGTAATCACCAGTTATGTACCGGCGGGTAACGATAAAGTGGAGCTTATGAAGGTTGTGCTCACTAATTCCTCGGCAGAGGAAACCACGATAACGCCGACAGCGGCGGTTCCATTGTATGCGCGTTCAGCGGACGATCTGCGCGACCATCGACATGTCACTTCACTGCTGAACCGGATTTATACCTCTGCGCATGGCGTTGAAGTACAACCGGCTCTTTCTTTCGATGAGCGTGGGCACCGGGTCAATCACACCTCTTATGGGGTGTTTGGTGCCGCAGAAGGCGGAGGGCAGCCCGTTGGATTCTTCCCGGTACAGGAGGAATTCATCGGTGAAGGCGGGAGTTTGGATTGGCCGGAAGCGGTGGTAATGAATCTGGAACCGCAAGTCGGAGCAGGTGGAGGTGTGCATAAGGAAGGCTACGAAGCGCTTGGAGGGCTGCGGTTTGCCACGGTAGCTTTACAGCCAGGCCAGAGTATTTCTTATGTGGTTTTGCTGGCCATCGGCAATGATAGAATCGATATTTCGGCGTTGATGGAGAAATACGGCTCCATCGATGCTTTTGATAATAGACTTCAGGAAAATAAATCGTTCTGGGCGGATAAGGTGAATACGGTGGAGTTCCATACCAGCGACCCGGCTGCGGACCAGTGGATGAAATGGGTCACACTGCAGCCGGTGCTGCGCAGACTTTATGGCAATTCTTTTTTACCGTATCATGATTATGGGCGGGGTGGACGTGGTTGGCGTGATCTCTGGCAAGATTGTCTGGCGCTGCTGATCATGGAACCGGCGGATGTCCGCAGTCTGCTGCTGAATAACTATGCCGGTGTGAGAATTGACGGCAGCAATGCAACGATTATCGGCCAGCAGCCGGGTGAGTTCATTGCCGACCGAAACAATATTCCGCGCGTGTGGATGGACCACGGGGCTTGGCCGTTCCTAACAACCATGCTGTACCTGGATCAGAGCGGAGATCTGGACTTCCTGTTTGAGCAGCAGAGCTATTTCCGTGATTCGTTCATGGCCCGCTGCAGGGAGCGCGATACTTCCTGGGATGTGTCCGCTGGCAGCACTCTTCAAACCATGAACGGAGAGCAATATTCGGGGACGATCCTGGAGCATATTCTGCTACAGAATCTGGTTCCGTTCTTCAACGTGGGCGAACACAACAATATTCTGTTGGAAGGCGCTGACTGGAATGACGGGCTTGATATGGCGGCACAGCGTGGTGAGAGTGTCACCTTCACTTCCTTCTACGCCAGTAATCTGCTGGATCTCTCCCGTTTGCTGCGCACGCTGAAAGAGTACAAAGGGCTTGAAATATTGGAGCTGGCAGAAGAAATAACGCTGCTGCTGGATTCATTGCATGTAGCGGTGGATTATGAGTCCGTATCTGCCAAGCTTGCGCTCCTCGACCGGTACTATGCTGCTGCACCCAACAAGGTGAGCGGCAGACGTGCAGAGCTTGCTGTGGAAAAGGTGGCGGATGATCTGGCTCATAAAGCAGAGTGGATATTCGAACATCTGCGCCGGAGCGAGTGGATACAGAGCGGACAAGGAGACGGCTGGTTCAATGGCTATTATAATAATGACAGCGAACGTGTCGAGGGAGAATTCGAAAACAATGTCCGAATGACACTGACGGGGCAGGTGTTCCCGCTCCTCGGCCATGCGGCCTCACCTGAGCAGATTCCGCAGATCATTGCAGCCGTGGAGCGCAATCTGTATGATGAGAAAATCGGGTACCGGCTGAATTCGAACTTTGGCGGCATTCAGCAGAATTTGGGCCGTGCATTCGGGTTTGCTTTTGGGCACAAAGAGAACGGAGCTATGTTCAGCCATATGACAGTGATGTACGGGAACGCACTTTATAAGCGCGGCTATGTTAAAGAAGGACGCAAGGTGCTGGATTCACTGTACAGCCTGAGCGCCAATTTCGAACTCAGCCGGATGTACCCCGGCATTCCCGAGTACATTAATGAACAGGGCAGAGGGATGTACACGTATTTGACCGGCTCCGCAAGCTGGATGCTGCTGACTATGGTGACAGAGGTGTTCGGCGTCAAAGGCAAACTGGGTGATCTGCTTCTTCAGCCCAAGCTGATGAAAGAGCAGTTCGATAAGGAAGGCCAGGCGTCGATCAAGACAATATTCGCGGAACGTGTGCTGGAGGTCGTCTACGTGTCCACAAGCCGCGCAGATTACGGAGAGTACCAAATACATTCGGCTATGCTCAACGGCGCTGAGGTGACGCTTCAGCGCGTCTCAGAGGGTGTCGTGATTCCCCGCAGCCTGCTGACAGCCTTGCCGGAAGGAGAGGTTCACCTCCTGCGGGTGGAGCTGGTCTAGCAGGATAAATAGAAGAAGCGCCAGGTTGGCCGGATCTCCGGCGGCAGGCGCTTTTTTCCTGAAAGATAAGAATTTATATGTTACGCGCAATAGATGATCCTTCTCTTTCTCGCTGAAACGGATGCTGCCCTTATAAGGACAGCGTAGCCGTTTCCACTTGAATACACAGACGTTCGGCAACATACGTTACCGAAAAGAGTAGCGTTTGGATGAATGTTATGGTTAATAATAAGAATAGGCTAAGTCAAGACTAGCAGTTGTAGAAAGGAAGGTTTCAAAGATGGCTTACAGTCTTACAAATGGCATTCTTAAGGTGGATATTGCCGATGTCGGGGAGTATAGCGGTACCCGCTTCGATTGGACCGGATTTATTACAGGAGTGACTTTACTGCAGGGGCAACATACCTTTGGCGTACCGGAGAGCCTGGTTCCAGGTCAAGGAAGCGGCGGTATGGGCTTCTGTAATGAGTTCGGCATTTCCCGGGCAATTGGTTATGAGGAAGCAGCGGTTGGCGAGTGGTTTCCGAAGCTCGGAGTTGGGCTGCTGCAGAAGGTAAGCGATGCGCCATACGATTTTTTCGGGAGCTATCCTCTGATTCCTTTTGAGGTCAAAGAGGAACGGAGCGCGGTGTCTGTTACATATACCGTTCAGCCTATGGAGTGCAGGGGGTACAGCATGCTTTTGAGCAAGACTATTCTGCTGCAACAAGACCGGCTGAACATTCACTACACGCTGGAGAACAAGGGAGACAAACCTCTGCATACCGAAGAGTACATCCATAACTTTGTGGGGATTAACGGTGCAAATGTCGGACCGGACTACGAGCTTAGAATCCCGGCCGGACTGAGAGTGGAAGATCCGGAATCGTCGTATACGGCAGAGCTGCTGGCGGTATCGGGCAATACCCTCAGCTGGAGGGCAGAGCCTGACCGTTCATTCTACTGCAAGCTGGCAGGCCAGGAGCAAGGGGAGGCTGACTGCTTCTGGGAACTGCGGTATTCCCCGGGTGGAGTCGCTGTGAAGGAGAGTGGAGATTTCACAGCTGAGCGGATGGCGCTGTGGGGTGAAAAACATGTAATTTCTCCCGAGGTTTTTGTGGACATCAGTATTTTACCGCGTCACAGCAAGCATTGGAGCCGCAGCTTCCAATTTTTCAACTTCTAATGCATGCGATCTTCCCTCCTATGTGAATAATTATACTTGATGGTGTGTGAGATTATTGCTATCATAGCGATATCCATATTCATAGGAGAGAAAGGGTGGGGAGCAATTTTGAACAAGAGAGCATACAATTTTAACGCAGGTCCGGCGGCACTGCCGCTTACAGTACTTGAACGCGCACAAGCGGAGTTTGTTGATTTCCGGGAAAGCGGAATGTCCATTATGGAGATGTCGCACCGCGGGGCAATATACGAATCCGTGCATAATGAAGCGCAGGAACGTCTGCTTTCGCTCCTCGGCAATCCTAAAGGCTACAAGGTTCTGTTCATTCAAGGTGGAGCAAGCACACAGTTCGCCATGATCCCGATGAACTTTATCTCTGAAGGTCAGGTAGGCAGCTATGTTATGACAGGAAGCTGGGCGGAGAAGGCTTTCAAGGAAGCGAAGCTTGTTGGGGGCGCACATGTCGCCGCTTCTTCCGAAGACAAGAAGTTCCTGGCCATTCCAGAGCTGAGCAGCATCAAGGCAGCAGACAATGCAGCTTATCTGCACATTACGTCGAATGAGACGATTGAAGGTACGCAGTACGCGGAGTATCCGGATGCCGGTTCCATTCCACTGATCGCGGATATGTCCAGTGACATTCTCAGCCGTTCCTTTGACGTGAATCAATTCGGGCTGATCTATGCCGGTGCGCAGAAAAATCTTGGACCTTCCGGTGTAACCGTAGTGATTGTTAAGGAAGAGCTGATTGCCAAGTCTCCTTCGAACATTCCAACGATCCTGCGTTATGATACACACTCGAAGAACAACTCTTTGTACAATACACCACCATCATTCTCTGTATATATGGTTAACGAAGTGTTAAAATGGATTGAGGAGCAAGGCGGGCTGGCCGGCATTGAAGTCAAGAACCGCGATAAAGCAGGCCTGCTGTATGACCATATCGATGGCAGCGACGGTTTCTACCGTGGAGTTGCAGAAGCAGGCAGCCGTTCCATTATGAACGTTACCTTCCGGATGCAGTCGGAAGAGCTGGAGAAGCAATTTGTCAAAGCAGCCGAGCAGGAAGGTTTTGTTGGGCTGAAGGGACACCGCAGTGTTGGGGGCTTACGCGCTTCCATATACAACGCTGTTCCTTACGAGAGCGTAAAGGCGCTATCTGATTTCATGAAGCATTTCCGGCAAACTCAAGGTTAATGAATGCAAATTTTGCGGCCTTCCGCCAACAGGCGGAAGGTTTTCTGCTTTGAAATAGTCCCATTACCCGGCCGCCATGCCTCCTACACACACCAATAGGCCGTTGAGCCTGCAGAGAGGAAGTTCATACCTTATGGCATTACACATTGTGCTGGTGGAGCCGGAGATCCCGGCCAACACCGGCAATATCGCCCGTACCTGTGCAGCTACAGGAACCCACCTTCATCTGGTGCGTCCGCTCGGCTTCCGTACAGACGATGCCACGTTAAAGCGTGCCGGCCTGGATTATTGGCATGCGGTGCACATCGAATATCATGACTCCTTTGCGGAAGTGCTGGAAAAGTATGCAGATGGTCGTTTCTTTTATGCCACAACGAAGGCGGACAAGCGCTACAGCGATTTCACGTTCCGGGATGGGGATTTTTTTGTATTCGGCAAGGAAACCAAAGGCTTGTCTCCGGAGATTCTGGAAGCTGGCAAGGAAACCGTCATGCGTATGCCGATGAGTGAAGCGGTAAGATCGTTGAACTTATCGAATTCAGCGGCAATTATTGTCTATGAAGCACTGCGGCAGATGGATTTTCCGCAACTGTTCTAAAAGAAAACATGATTTTTTAATTTTTTCAGCAGGATTCGACATTTTGATAACGAAATAGTTGAATAGTGCCGAAATAAGTAGTAGCTACTAATTTTTAGTTGAACAGGAGAGTGTAAGTTAGATATGAAACCTGCTGGCGTAGTTCGAAAAGTAGATCAGCTGGGTAGAATTGTTCTGCCTAAGTCCCTGCGTAAAAGGTATCAAATGAATGAAGGTGATCCTGTAGAAATCCTGGTGCAAGGCGACCATATCATTCTGGAGCGTTACCGTCCCAAATGTGTCTTTTGCGGATCGATGGAAGGCGTAAGCGAATATAAGGATCGTTATATTTGTGCTGATTGCCTGACGGAAATGACCCAATTGCCAAGACACGCCTAGATCAGAACGGACATTTCAGTAGAATGTGCAAGAGGCAACATGTACATAGAAAAGGCATCAAATTGCGCCTCTTGCGGGAACACCCACTCCAGACGTTGCTTCAAAAGTGGGCTGCAGCCAAGCGGCGACTGCTGTACTGACCAAGGACCCTGACCGTCCCTAAGGGATAGAAGGGATTGTTCCCCCAAAAAAAGCGCCGCACATTTGTGCGGCGCTTTTTTTTACAGGCCATTGGTCTTGTCATCGTTGTACGAAGCAGTAAGGATACCGGCAAGAAACAACAGGAACACAAGGGTGATAATCCAGAAAGTCAGAGAAAACGACATGCGTGCACCTCCGTGAGTGACTGTATTCGTTTTCCTAATTATAACCCCCAGTCTTCCAAAAATAAACGTAAATGTGATCTGCCTCATTGACATTACATAATATTTATCTAAAGAAGAGGAAGTTAGTAGGAACCTTGCGCAGGTTTCCATCCGACGGCCGGTTAATGACCCGTCCATTGAAAATCAACGAGGAGGATCCGCCGCCATCCAGATTGTAGGCATCAATGACGCCCATGCTCCATAGCTTGTTCTGAAGCTCCGCCAGAGTCGCTCCGGAGTTGCCATTTTCATTATAGCCGTCAGCTACCATGATCAGCATCTGGTCATCCTTATACTTGCCAATAACCGTGCGGGGGGCACGTTTGGGAGACAACTGCCATTTGGATGGAATGGGCATCTTGTTGCTGTTCTTCAGCAGGACCGGGACAAAAGTGGCGCCGAAGACCGGACGCAATTGGTCCAGCTGGGTCCTGCTATAGAATTGGCCGCCGATCAGCTGGCCGGATGCGTTCAGACCCACAAAGCTGAGATCCTTATAGCTGGATTCGAAGCCGTATAAGTACTGACCGCCGACGACCGTTGTGGAGAGCGGGTAGCGCTTGCCGTCCTGGTCAGCAAAGCCTCCGGCGTTGATGCCGGCAGTCGCACCATAGCGGTTCACGGCCTGCATTGTCGTTTCTGCTGCGCCTTTGCCGTCACCGGCCAGACTCATTTTCATGGCGGTAGGGTCTTTAAGTTTTACTTTTAAAGCGTAGGCTGTATAGTTGCCGGGGTTCAGCCGGTAGAGTTCAATCGTAATCCGGTTGCTTTGCACGACATCGGCAGGAATCCCCAGCCTGGAGGTAATCCGGCGGTTGTAGATCTGTTCCGGCCGCGGGGTTTGGGACTTGGCCATGTGAACCAGCGCATTCATGGCATTTGTAGTCTGATTATACAGCTTCGCACTGGCACCGATGGAATGTATGGTAGTTGAGGCCGATGCTTGAGCGGCGGTTAAATCAGTCAGCAGCGCGGCCGTTTCCTTGACGGGTCCGGGTTCCGCAGTGAACTTTCCTGTACCCAGGTTCAGTTCAAGAGGTGGCTGATACCACCATAAACAGAGGAGCAAGCCGAAAAATGGCGCGGTCAGAAGCATGAAAAAACGGTTGACTCGTTTAACCGGTGTCATCATTTCAACAGATCCATTTCTTTTTGCAGTGCAGCCAGCTGTTTGCGCACCTCGTTCAACTGGGTGTACAGCTTGTTGCTGTTATCTGTTTTGTTGTTGGCATTATCTTTGGTGAAGGTAAGAAGTTCGTTAAAGGTCTGCACAGTGTTCTGCAAATCCTTTACTTGCTGGGATATAACGTCAATTCGCGACTCGTAATCGGTCTTCAAAACGGTAAGCTGTTGCTGGCTTTGGGTGCCGAGTTCGCTCAGCACTTGTTCCTTAAGATGGTTGGTGTAGCTGTACACGGCGTAAAATCCGAGTCCGATCATCAAAATCCAGAACAGTAAAAACCATTTTACGGAAGATCGGCTTCTCGCTGCAGTAGAGCGCGAGTGTATCGGCGTCGATTCCGCTAGCGGTTGCATGTGATCACCTCAGGCAAATTTTTTTCAAGTTCTTATTCTATCAGACTTTTACTATTTTCGCAAAAGTGAAAAGGCTTATGAAAACATGAAAAAGTAATTGCACTCTATTAAACTACTGCGATACAATTTCTATAGATTGGAAGTTATGAGGGGCGTATTCAAGGGAAAAGAAGGGAATATTGATAAGACATCAGGTAGCCTTGCTTACGTACCGACAGGAAACGCTATGGCGCTTCCCTTTCTGGGTAAATATATATAGTTAGCAGGAGGACTGGGCATTAATGATGAAGGTGTGGCGGGTGGTCATCGTGGGGTGTCATCCCACAAGTATGCTGGGAACAAAATTAATTTTGGAGGAAGAACAAGAGATTGAGGTTGTGGGCATGTTCTCCACATGGAACGAGGCTGTCTACACAGTACAACAACAGCAGCCGGATTTGGTGCTGACCGATTATGAAATGCCGGAGGGCAAGGTCGAGGGTGCACTGGTAGAGATGAAGCAGAGCTCGAAAGGCACCCATTTCATTATCATGACGGAGGAAGAGGACAGCGACCTGTTCCAGCCGCTCATGGAGCTGGGTGCCAGCGGCGTGTTGTCCAAGGGGGCTTCTCCAAGGCAACTGCTGCAAATGATAGGCGGGCTGCGTGAAGGATTTCTCTCCATTCCGCTGAACTGGGTGGAGAAAGGGCTTCGGCCGATGACAACATCCCGGGGTCTGGATGGGCTGCTACAGCTGACCCAGACGGAGACGTTCATCATGGAACGGATTGTTCAGGGAATTACATACGATAAAATTGCTCTTGAAATTGAAGTCAGCCGCCGTTCGATTGATAATTATTTGAGGAAAATATATGTGAAGCTGGAGGTCTCTACAAGAGCACAGGCGATTGAGAAGTTCGCTCTTTTCTCCAGACAAAACAAGCAAATGTACGCATAACCCAAGCATGACGACATATTGCAGGCCCGGAAGGAATATTCTTGGTACCAGGGAGAAGGGGGGAGCATATGAAATATGAGTTTTCTGCCCGCGCACATACATTGAACTCATCACCACTGCTGAGCATTCGTACAGAGACACGCAGGGGTACGTTGATTTCACTGGCCGAAGAACTGCCGGCCGAAGAATTGTTTCCATTGTCTCTGCTGGCCGAAGCAGCTTCCACAGTGATCTCGGATGATGCTGGAGCGCTGCAATATGGCGATCCTGAAGGGTATGCACCGCTTCGTGAATGGTTAACCGGAGACTGGCTGAAGGCCAAGGGTGTGAGTGTTGCCGAAGGCGGAGTTCTTCTGACAACGGGAAGCCAACAAGCGATTGATCTGTTGTCCAGGGTCTATATTGATCCGGGAGACCGCGTACTGGTGGAGAACCCGACATCTCCGGGAATTCTGCAGGTATTGCGGATGCAGGGTGCGGTGATTATTCCAGTCCGTGGTGACCGGGACGGGCTGCTGCCGGAGCATCTGCGGACACAAATCCGCCTGCATCGGCCTAAGATGCTGTTCGCTACGCCGAGCTTTACGAATCCGAGCGGAATGTTATGGAGCCTGGCTAGACGCAAGGAAGTGCTGGAGTTGTGTACCTCTCATAACCTGCTAATCGTTGAGGATGATTCTTATGGTGATCTTCATTTTCAGAGGTATAGCGAACATCCTTCAGTGAAGTATCCGTCGCTGTACGCGCTTGAGAATGTCAGTGAGGGTGGCCATGTGCTCTACATTGGCTCCTTCAGCAAGACCGTTGCACCTGCCCTGCGGACGGGCTGGGCGGCAGGCAGCCGTGAGCTGATCGGAATGATGGCTGCCGCGAAGCAAATGGCCGATTGGCAGTCCAGCTCGCTGAACCAGCGGCTGCTGCATCATCTGCTGGATGTGACCGCTTTTGACCTGCGCGAGCATATTACACTGTTGAACCGCGAATACAACACCCGTCTGAAGCTGATGGCGGAGCTGCTCAAGCGTCCTGCATGGAAGAGCAGCAGCTATGATCTGCCTGCTGGCGGCATGTTCCTGTGGGTGACGCTGCCGGAGGGCTTGGATGCGATGGCACTCCTGAAGGCTTTGCTGGCTAAAGGCGTGGCCTTTCTGCCCGGCCCGCTGTGCAGTGTCAGTGGGGGGCACGGATATATCCGTCTCAACTTCAGCCATCCCGGACGGGATGAGCTGCTGCTGGGCATGAACCTGATGAGCGAGGCAGTGACCGAGTTTACGGCCCGGAGCTGATTGCGGGAAGCTGGGAATAGGGATGTCATTGCTTGTACCGGCTTTTGCAGATGGTCGAGGGATATGGAACTGCGATAGGCACCTGGGATGAGGTGAATTCCCTGCTGCCTATGAGTAAAGGAGTGGCGTACAGGCTGGGAATGTAGGTGCGCTGCAGCTGGAAATTCAGTAAGCCTGGACAAAAGAATAAAGCGGGAGAGCGCTTCCGCTGCCCAAAACAAAAAGGCGATCCTGATCAGACGCCTTTTTGTTTTGGCGTGCCTAGAGGCACGCATTGTCCTGCAAAAGTGGGCAGACTTACAGCTTGCCCGCGCTGATCTCTGCGATCGCGGCATATTCGATCAGTGCCGCGGTTCCGGCGGCCGTGAGCGTGTAGCGGCCGCGCCCCACCCGGAAGAACCACCCGTAGTAGTTCTTCTGCAGGAACGCGGCGGCGCCCGGCACGCCGCTTCTCTTGCGCAGCTCGGCGGGGGTCACGCCGAGCGATGCCTCCGCCCGGCTGTGCGCAGCCGCCGGGTCTGCCCCTGGCGCGCCGCTCCGCGCAGCGCGCCTTGCCCCGGCGAGGCCGGCCGCGTGAGCGGCTTCGGCCTCGGCCGCCTGCAGCGCGAGGGCCACGCGCAGCGCCTTCTCGCGGTAGGCTGTCACGAGCTTGACGCGCGTGCTGCCGCCGGTGTTGTAGTCCCCGCTGCGCTCGCGGAACTCATAGAGCAGCCGCTCGCGCCGGCGTGCGCCGCTGCGGACCTGCGGCGGCGCGTCGCCCGGCTCCGCGAGCACCTCGACCAGCGGAGCCTTGGTCTTGTAGAAGACCACGGTGATCAGCCCGAGGCCGAGGCGGCGGCATAGCCCGGTAAGCTCGCCCCAGCGCTGGTTCACCGCGCCTTTTTTGTCCCGCACGCGTTCTACCGCAAGGTAGACATTGGGACTGAGCCGGAGTCGTTCAACCCCCTGCAGCAGCAGGGCGAGGTTGAATGATTTTTTCATCTCCACAATCAGTGGCAGCTCCTCATCCTTCCGCAGGCCCACCAGATCGCAGGTCCGCACCTCGCCTTTGATGGCATACCCCTGCTTCTCAAAAAAACTCTTCAGCGGAGCATACAGCTCCGTTTCATGCTTAACCGCCATAGTTGTCACTCCTGCGCCCTATTTTACAGGAATATGCATTTTCCTGGTTTATTAACGATTCTCTATTATAGCACAGCAAAAAAGAGGTCAACTATTCCGGGCCCGCCGCATAGTTATGTAATACACTTTCTAAGCTGGTGGAGCAAGTAGGAGCGCAAGAGGAGGCAGCGAGCAATGGATATATTTGAGCGTATAGCTTCGTATCGGGCTGAGAACGACCGTTTGGCGTGGAGCGGCACCTTCAAGGAGTATATAGAACTGCTGAAAAAAGATCCCTCTCCCGCGAAAACGGCTCATTCCCGCGTATACGACATGATCAAGTCACACGGCGTAGAGGATATCAACGGACGCAAACGGTATAAGTTTTTTGAACAGGAGATCTTTGGACTCGATCGTGCGGTTGAGAAGCTCGTGGAGGAGTATTTCCATTCTGCCGCCCGGCGGCTGGATGTGCGCAAACGGATATTGCTGCTGATGGGACCGGTCAGCGGGGGCAAATCGACACTGGTTACTCTGCTAAAGCGCGGGCTGGAGCAGTATTCGCGGACGGATGAAGGCGCAGTGTATGCCGTGGAAGGCTGCCCGATGCACGAAGATCCGCTGCATTTGATTCCGCTGGAGCTTCGTCCGGAGATCGAACGGGAGCTGGGGGTGCGAATCGAAGGCAACCTGTGCCCGTCCTGCCAGATGCGGCTCAAAAATGAATATCACGGCGACATTGAACAGGTAAAGGTAGTGCGTGTGCTGTTGTCGGAAGAGGAGCGTGTCGGCATCGGGACCTTCAGTCCGTCCGATCCGAAATCGCAGGATATCGCCGACTTGACGGGCAGCATCGACTTTTCGACCATTACTGAATACGGTTCGGAATCCGATCCGCGCGCCTACCGCTTCGACGGGGAGCTGAACAAGGCCAACCGCGGGCTAATGGAGTTCCAGGAAATGCTCAAGTGCGACGAGAAATTCCTCTGGAATCTGCTGTCACTGACTCAGGAAGGAAACTTCAAAGCCGGCCGCTTCGCGTTGATCTCTGCCGATGAGATGATCATCGCGCATACGAATGAAACGGAATATAAATCCTTCATCTCGAATAAAAAGAACGAGGCGCTTCAGTCCCGCATGATTGTTATGCCCGTCCCTTATAACCTGAGAGTGTCTGAAGAAGAAAAAATCTACGCCAAGCTTATTGCCCAAAGCGACATGAAGCATGTGCATATTGCCCCTCATGCGCTGCGCGCGGCGGCGATTTTCTCGATTCTGACCCGCCTCAAGGAGAGTAAGAAGCAGGGCATGGACCTGATCAAAAAGCTGCGCATGTACGACGGCGAAGAAGTGGAAGGCTACAAGGAAGCCGATCTCAAGGAAATGCAGACCGAATATCTGGACGAAGGCATGTCCGGCATTGATCCGCGGTATGTCATCAACCGGATTTCCAGTGCTTTGATCAAAGGCGATTTACAGTGCATGAACGCGCTGGATGTGCTGCGGGCAATCAAGGACGGCCTGGATCAGCATCCTTCGATTACGAAGGAGGAGCGCGAGCGTTATCTGAACTTCATTTCCATTGCCCGTAAGGAATATGACATTCTGGCCAAAAGCGAAGTGCAAAAGGCTTTTGTCTACTCTTTTGAGGAATCCGCCAAAACGCTGTTCGAGAATTACCTCGACAATATTGAAGCCTTCTGCAACTGGACCAAAATCCGCGATCCGCTCACGGATGAGGAGATGGAGCCGGATGAGCGGCTGATGCGCTCCATAGAAGAGCAGATCGGCATTTCCGAAAATGCCAAAAAAGCCTTCCGCGAGGAGATTCTGATCCGTATTTCCGCTTACTCCCGTAAAGGCAAAAAGTTCGAATACAACAACCATGACCGGCTGCGGGAAGCCATCGAGAAGAAGCTGTTCACCGATCTGAAGGATATTGTCAAAATCACCACCTCCTCCAAAACGCCGGATGAAAGCCAGCTGAAGCGCATCAACGAGGTTTCCAGACGCCTGATCGATGAACATTCCTATTGCCCGATCTGCGCCAACGAGCTGCTGAAATATGTCGGAAGCCTGCTGAACCGCTAAGAGAGTATTAGCCTGCAACTCAAAACTGACTGAGCATCTGCTTATCAGCCGGGTGGTTAGGTCATAAGTGAAACATGCAAGGACTGCCTGCTGGCGGTCCTTTTTTCCGTGAAATGATTTTTTCCTGCAACGGACCATTGAAGCTAAATCTAATGTACTGCTTGTCCCATAACAGGTATACTTGCATGTTCGGCGGTGTCAGAGGGGGGGCTGACCGCCCCCTCCTTCAACCTAATGAGGAGTTTTACTATGCCGACTTATTCCTGGGACTCCGTAGACTCCTTGGTGCCAGCGTCTTTGCCGCCAATCTTAAAGCCTAACTGTCCATTATATTTGCCTACCTGACCGGCAACCCCTAAGCCTGCTCCTTGACCGCCGCCGAGTTGTGCCTTGGCATGGGCGCCGAGACCATGATCTCCACCAAGCTGCAAATGGGTTTGAAGCCCTGCGCCTTGACTGAATCCCAGATGTCCTTCGGCATCCGCACTCAGACCGTAGGCTCCACCGGCTTGCGCCCCCGTGTGAAAACCTGCGCCTTGACCGCCACCCAGCTGGGTTTTGGCCTGAGCGGCGACTCCGTACTTCCCTAGGGCCTGAGCTTCTGCACTCAGCCCCAGACCCTGGCTGCTGTTCAGATGGGTATTGCCTTGCGCCTGGATTCCATACGATGGAGCGCCGATGTGGCCGCCTGCATGCATACCCGCGCTGCCATAGTCAACATTCCCGCCAGCATTTAAGCCAATGCCGTGTTTGCCGCCTACTTCTCCTCCGGTATCTGCATGAATCCCTGGCCCGCTGCTCACGCCTGCGTTCAAATGCCCGCTCATCAGTTCTTGTGTTGCGGATTGGCTGTCTGACGGCTGTGCTGCCGGGCTGCTGTCTGAGCGGACCAGATGATAGTAATGAGAGTAAGGGTAGGGGGTGGAACGGGAGGAATAAGGATATGCGGATGGATAAGCCTGGCTGTTTGGATATTCATTCCCAAAGGTCATGTGGGATACCTCCATTATTCAATTAATTACAACAGCCTATTCAGGGTACCGTGGAAATGATACTGACTTTGGTGGGCATTTGGGGATGATACATGACGCGGTGCCGGGAGGCCGGCTGTATGAAAAGAATAAAAGTGTGCCCGCCGGTAATCGGGGCACACTTTTTTTAATGCCTTTGTCAGGATCTGCGCAGTTTTCAATAAACGTATAACAACTCTATTACACTTTCAATGCGCCAAAATGTACGGTACAAAAGTCGGTTTAAACTACTTAACGGGAAACGATAGCTCAACAATCAGATCTATAGCGTGAAAATAAAGGCTGCTGGCAGATTGGTAGCCTTTTAAGCTAACGGGCAGTTTGACGTGGAAATATATTTCACATGTTTAAATTCCATGTTATGGTAATGTGGAGTTAAATTTATGAAAAGTATACAAGAGATGCAAGCGAAATGGCTGAAGAACCGTTCATCTTTCTAGCGTGTATAATTTTCGTTAAGATTGGATGAATGTAAATAATACATATGGAGGTAATTAAGGTTGAGTACTCACTACTATTTCAGTTGGTTTAATCATTTTTTCCAGAGAAGCTGGTTCATTGTTTGCATGAGGATATACTAGACAGAAAATCGCTTATTATGATTAGCGCTGATCCATCAGGTTATACAGGTGAGCCAATTAACATTGATGATGTCTCTGAATGTACATGGTTAAATCAGGCTAACATTATTTTTGATGAATATCATTTCATTGATTACCGCATGCAGAAGGAAGATGCCCAGCGATTCATTCAGGGCGCTTCTGTCATTTTTTTATGCGGTGGAGATCCTGTTTTGCAAAATGATTTTTTGGCAGATTATGAATTATCGGATGTGATTAAGAACAGCAATGCCGTTATAATGGGTGCCAGCGCTGGTGCGTTAAACATGGCTGCAGAATGGTTATGCTTGAAAAACACTGGCAATGAAGTGGAAACTAGTACTATTTATGATGGTATTGGCTTTGATCATTTTGCCTATGAATCTCATGCTAAGCGCGACTACGCTACGTTTGTTGAAGGCTACCTGTTCCCCTTGTCTGAAGAGATCGATGTTTATGCAGCAGAACAGGAGAGTGCAATGCGTGTAAAGGACGGCAAAATAGAAATAATGGGTCCTGTATATTTAATTTCCCACTCCAAGATTCAGAAATTGGTTGAGACGCTGTTAAAGCGATGTAACAGTAATGGGTTAGAATTATAGTATTCGATCTAAATTCAATTACCAAGGAGAAATCATGGACCCCAAAATAAAACTGATGTTCCTGGATGAACATGTTGCTGAAGGTGCTGAGCGCTTCGGGATCAGTCCAAAAGATCTGACTTTCATCGGAGGCTTTCAAAACTTTATTTATTCCTATAATCGCGATGAATCAAAATATATTCTCCGTTTTACTCCGGGCATACTTCGCACGTCGGAAGGACTTGCAGCTGAAATAGAATGGATTCGTTATCTTTCGGACAATGGTATGTCGGTATCAGACCCGGTTGTATCGGTTAATGGAAAGGATTTTGAACATATCGAAGGGAATACGATGGATTTTTACGCAACCTCTTTCAACTATGCACCTGGCAGAAAAATCGGATATCCAGAATGCCTGGGCAATTCAATACTTTATGAACAATGTGGTCGCATAACAGGCCGTCTTCATGAACTGACCAAGCTGTATAAACCTGTATCCACAAGACACACTTGGGAATTTAATGATTACCTCTTACGAGCGAAAGATTATTTACCGGCAGAGCTACAACCCATTATTATTCATGCTATTGATGAACTTACAGCAAATCTGGCTGGTCTGCCTGTGACATCTGATCATTTTGGTTTAATTCACGGAGATATCAACGTAGGTAATTTCACGGTCAATGAATCAGGGCAAATAACGCTCTTCGACTTCGACGAGTGTCAGTACAGTTGGTATGTCGAGGATATTGCTATCCAGCTCTATTACTTGCTGTATGTATTCGGGGAAGATTCGAAGTCTGAACGTAAGGCGCAATACGAACTTTTCATTAAACATTTCGAGCTAGGCTACACTGAGGATGGCCGACAAATGCCTGACGGCTGGGAAAATCGGATGAAGCTTTTTCTTAAACTACGTGAAATTATCGTAGTCGGCGGTATGTACCGGAGTTGGGATTTAACTCAACCCGATGATTGGACCCGCGATTTCTTGCAAGATAGTAGAATGCGCATTACAAAAGGGATTTCGTTGATCGATGAGTTCTAGAACTCCTAAACTGTTTTCACCGAATAGCCGGAGCCGCACCGAACGGCCGGATTGACCATAGGGGCAAGAAGGTAGCATGGTGGATGTGAATACCTCATCTTCACTGCGCAACTTCGTTTGGGCACTGATTTATACCACGACTGAATGGATGGTGAGAACACAAAAATGAGGAGAGTAGAAGTTCTGCCCCATAATCCTCTCTGGGTTTCAAAATTTGAGGAAGAAGCAGAAAACCTTCGACGATGAATACCCAGAAGATATAAAACAATTTTTCTTAAAGAAGAAATTATAGTATAAATATTTTCTATTGAATGCTAACGAAGAACGTTAGTTAAAACGACAACAGCGGCAGTCTAAGACTTTATTTAGTCTTATTCTGCCGCTGCTTCTTTTAATTGATCAGTCAAAAACTAATATGATTCAAAAGCTGGCGATTCCGAGTTTTCAACGAACAGTGGTGCTGTGTATATCAGCTTATTTTGATTTCGCATACCATTCGGAGAATTGCTTCTGGTACTCCGCGATATACTTATCAATCCCCGCCGCCTTCAGTCTTTCGAGCGCTTTCGGGAAGGCCGTGTCATAGTCGCTGAAGCCGCTGCCGATTGGGGCGAGGTATTCAGTGAACACGCCGTTCAGTTTCGTCTCTTCATTCTTGACCGGCGTATTGTCGAAATTGAAGCCGGCGCCTTTGGAGATAATGGCTCCGTCATCCCAGGCTTTGTACTTGGCGATGAAATCATCCGGCACGGTGTTGTCGAAGCGGATGAAGTTTTTATTCATCAGCAGCCAGTCGGGAATCAGTGAATCGGTGCTGATTTTGGTCAGACGGCCGTTATCATCCAGGGTATAATCGGTTCCCTTGATCCCGTAGGCGAACAGGTCGTACAGCTCCTGATTTTTTTGCAGAAGGTTGAAGAACATAACGTAGCGTTCAGGGTCCTTGGCGGCAGCAGAGACGAAGAAGGCGGTGCTGTACGTGCCGCGGCTGATTTTTGGGCGGCCGGTGCCGAGGAAATAGTTAACCAGCTTGGCGTCAGGTACTGCCTGGGAGATGGTTGCCGCACCCTCGAACGGACGGGCCGCCGTGCCTGCCCAGAACATCGCTTTGCCGGAATTCCAGTCGGACTGCAGCTGTGGAACATTGGTAGCGGCATATTTCGGGATGATGCCTTTTTCATACCAGCCGCGCATCAGCTTGGCATAAGCTTTGAACTCATCGGATTCAAACCAGTTAATGATCTGATCGTTCTGTGCCGATTCATCGAGCGCAATGAAATCATTCTGCCAGTACAGATTTTTATCGGTGAAGTCATATTGCAGCATTCTGCGGGCATCGGTACTGGCGTAACCGATCAGCTCGGGATGAAGGGCATGCACTTTATCATAGAATTGTTCCAGCTCAGCCAGTGAAGTTACCTGCTTCATGCCGGCTTCTTCCAGTAAATCCTGGCGGACGAGCACGCTGTAGAATTCTGCGGAATTCGGCTTGTTGCCAACCGGGATGGCATATTGCTTGCTGTCGAGCTGAAAAGCGGTAAAGGAGGCTTCATCCACCGTTTTGCTCAGATCAGCCGCAGCCCCGACATAGGGGGTAAGATCGGCATAGAGTCCTTTGGCTACAGATTTCACCATGTAATTGGCATCGGTATAGGTGGCGAAATCCTCACCCGTTGAGAGCATCAGATCGGTTTTGCCTCCGCCGTATTCGGTCCAGGGCAGGAACTGAAATTCCACCTCGGCATTGATTTCTTTTTTGATTACATCATAGAAATCAGTCTTCGCCAGCTCCTTCATCCGGTTCGACTCATCCCCGTAGAGGACAATTTTCAGCTTGGCCGGCGCCAGGGTGGTACCTCCAGTTCCACTGTCCGCCGTAGCTGCAGGGGCTGTACCTCCGCTGCCGCTATTGCCGGAATCACCAGAGTTAGCGCTTTCATTATTGCCCTGAGAGCAGGCGCTTAACAGGAACACAGCAGAGAGGAGCAGACTTAACCAACCTTTTTTCTTTTTCATGATGAACCCTCCTGAAATAGAATGTACTTATGAGGCATATATTGCATAGGCTGTGCTCCCTTAACCCATTGTACAACAAGTCGGCGGCGGGGAGCAGGGGCCTGGAGCAATCCATATTGCGGCAGTGTACCGGAAATCAGCCTTTGACTGACCCGACGACAATGCCCTTGACGAAGAAGCGCTGTAGAAAAGGATAAAGAATGGCGATCGGCAGAACGGTCAGACAGGTCATGGCCATCTTGGCCGTCTCGAGCGGTGGAGCGATAATGGCGCCTCCAACCTGTGCGGCGTTGCCGGAAGCGAGGAACTGGATGTTCGCCATCATGTTGTACATTAAATACTGAATCGTGTAGAGATCCTGGTCGGATACCAGCATCAGCGGCAGGTAGAAGTCATTCCAGAACTGCAGCGCATAGAATAAGGAGATGGTGATAAGCCCGACCCGGCCGAGCGGAATCATAATGCTGAAAAAGATTCGCAGGTGGCCAGCCCCGTCGATTTGCGCCGATTCTACAATTTCATGCGGTATGCTGCGGAAATAGTTCGCCATCAGGAACATCAGAAACACGCTCAGTACATAAGGAATGAACAGCCCGAGCAGGGTATCGCCTAAGTGATAATATTTGGTGCTGAGCAGATACCAGGGCAGCGTCCCGCCGCTGAACAGCATCGTGAAATAAGCGAAGAAGGCGAAGAAATTTTTGAGTTTGAAGCCTTTGACCGAAATGACGTAAGCATAGGCGGTAGTTACGAGCACGGCGGTGAGGGTACCCAGCACGGTTACAACCACCGACATGGAATACGCCCTCAGAATCTGCTCTGCTTTGGAGCCAAACAGGAATTCGTAGGTTTCAAAGGTGAAGCCTCTGGGCCAGAACGAGTATCCCTCAGCGGCGATCCGCGATTCGGTGGAGAGTGAACCGGATACCGCCAGCACAAACGGCACGAGACAAATGGCTGAAAAAACGGCTATACAGGCATAAAAGAGGATGAGCAGTCCTTTGCTTTCGGTAGTTTGCATACGTTTGGTCTCCTAAAATAGTTTGCTGTCTTTGTCATACCAGCCCGCCAGCTTGTTCGCCAGCAGCACCAGAATGAAGCCAAAGACGGATTGGTATAGCGTAATGGCTGAAGCAAAGCCGAACTCGCCGGACCGGATGGCGGTGCGGTAGACATACACATCGATGATGTCAGTAGTCGGCAGAAGCAGCGGATTGAGGAAGGTTACACCCATAATCATGCTGAGATCGCCTTTGAGCATTCCGCCAATACCGAGCAGAGTCATCAGAATGATGGATGGAATCAGCATTGGTATGGTGATTTTGGTAATAATCTGCCACCTGGAAGCCCCGTCGATCCGTGCGGCCTCATAGTAGGAGGTATCGATTCCCTGCAGTACAGCATAGTAAATAATCGCGCCATAGCCTGCACTTTTCCAGATATTCGCCAGCACCAGAATGATTACGAACAGCCAGGGGCTGGAATACCAGTCCATTTGGGCCAGGCCAAGTGACTGAAACAGCTGGTTCAGAATCCCTTTGTCGTAGTCAAGCAGGGAGAAGAGAATCGCCCCGATAATAATCCAAGAGATAAAATACGGGAAGAACATCACGCTCTGCGTTACCTTAATGAACCACTTGCTGCGCAGCTCATTCAGAATCACGGCGATAGCTACTGAAAAGAACGTGCCGGTCAGCATATAAAGCGCATTCAACATTACGGTGTTGCGTGTAGCTCTCAGGGCGTCCTCCATACTGGAGAAGAAGAACTCGAAGTTGGAGAAGCCCGCCCAGGGGCTGCCGAAGATTCCGTCGTTATAGTTGTAATTTTTGAAGACGAGAATCAGTCCGCTCATCGGCAGGTACGCAAAAAGAATTAAGATGATGATACCTGGAAGCGCGAGCAGGTACAGGGAGCTGTCCTTTCTCAGGGATTTGCGGAGGCTTCCGGTTCTGGCGGCCTTAAGCTTCAGGCTCAGGCTTTGCCGTCCCGGCTTCTCCGGTGCAGCCTCTTGAATCATTGACCATTCACTCCTTTATGACTAGCGTTATCACATCTCCCCGTATTTCAGGGGCATGCTTTACAAGGCAAATCATAAATCCGCCGCAAATGTAAACGCTATCATAATAAACGGGAAAAGGTTAAAAAAACGGAATCAGCGGCCTTAAAAAAACGAAAAAGGTATCATATTTCTGCTTTTTGAGTGCATCATGGGCTTTTTTGGCCCCAAAAAAGGATGTCCGGGCCATTTAAACGGCCGCTGGACATCCCTGGATTTTTACTTGGACTGCTTAAGCAAGCGGATTGGTGAGGCTAATCCTGATGCAGCAGAATATGATTCATTCTCCATTTGGAGGGCGTTACCCCGTATCGCTTCTTGAATTGGGTTGTAAAATAGGTGCTGCTGTTGTACCCGACCTTTCCGGCAATTTCCTGAATATCCATCCCGAGCTCCGTTACCAGCAGCAGCTGTGCCTGCTCCAGGCGCAGGAGATTGACGAAATCGGGAAAGCTGCTGTCCACTTCATCGGCGATCAGCCTGCTGAGATAGGCGGGACTAAGCGACATTTTCTCGGCAAGGGCGTTCAGCGACAGCCTGGGATCATCATAATGCTCCCGGATATAACAGATCGCTTCGGCTGCAATACTCCGGGTCTGTACGGCGCTCATGGCGGAGATCCGCGCGAGGGCGGCGTAACAGCCGGCTTCCATCCAGCTGCGCAGTTCGTCATAGCTGCGGATCTGCCAGATCCGCTGGTAATCATCCAGAAAGCCGGAGTGCTGCGCCTCGCTGTTAAGCTCGGCGGTGCGGCTCAGCTCAAAAGCAAGCCTCGACAAGGCGATGGTGGCAGGCTCTGCCCGGTAACTGGTCACAACCGCCAGCAGCCGTTCTACCGCCTGCGGAATGTGTACCCCCTGCTCCGGCAGCCTGACTGCCTGCAGTACAGGTTCAAGTGTACTTTCAGGTACCGGACTGCTGTTCAGGTGGATGGTATCATCCGCAAAGATAATATTCTGCTTATTGTGAAATTTAATATATTGCAGGCATTCGGCAGCTTCATTATATTTGGGTTTTAGGTTGCTTAGATCAACCGACAATCCGCTAATGCCAAAGGCGCAGCGGATACCGGACGGGGGGAACAGGGTAGCGGTCTCCTCCCATTTACTGCGGTATAAGGTATAATCCCCGAAGCTTCCGCTATTCAGCTCACTGAGAATGAGAACAGCAGACCCTTCATGCGGCAGGAAGGATTGCACCTCAGCCAGCGCGGAGAATTCTGTGCGGATCTGCTGAATCACTTCATTGCATATATTCCAGGCATCCCCGGATGGTCCTTCGGCTAGTACCTCCAGCACGCATACGCAATAGGCTCCTCCAGACGAGCCTAAGCTCATATTGGGATTATCGCGGTTATCCGGAGCTCCGCGGGGCGAGAGCAGCCAGCGCATCAAGGCACTGTCATGATTCTCCTTCTTCAACTGGTCCAGCTTGACCCCGATTATCTCTAATTCCTGACTGGCTGCATCGAAATCCCCACCTGTCTTCAGTGCCTCTTCATTGCCGGACAGATGGATGATATTGCCGAACAGCCGGCCGATAGGCTTGTAGATTTGCCGGGAGATTAGGCCTGAGATCACGGATGCGGCCAGAATAAGGGCAAGACATAGGCCAATCATCAGATTACGGGCGCTGGAGATATCCCGGATGCTGTCCTTATAGGAAGTCTCCGAGACAAACCACAGCTTATCCCCCGGTGAGTACACGAAGGTAATCAGTTGGGGTTCGCCGGCACCTTTATAGACGAAAGAACCTCTTTCAGCGGAGGAGGCAACGATCTTCTCCAGCATGCCGGAATCCAGGGGATTTCCGGAAAGTGCGCTGTGCATAAGAACTGTAGCGTTCGCATCAAGCACGGCATAACGTGTCGCTTCACCGTCTGTCTGTGTGAACAGATTATTCTGCAGCTTGGACAAATTGACCGTTAACGCCACTGCCCCGTAATACGTACTGTCCGCGAAGGCCCGGTCATTATAGAAAACGGTCAGCAGTGTCACGGGAGCGCCATTGTTCAAGGTAGCTTTCCACAGGAAAGGGGATTCAATAATGCGGCTGTTCCGCATCAGCTGTGATAACTCCAGCTTGGACGACGGGCTCAGCGGCATATTTTCGAACATGGCGACGGGCTCTTTTACACCAAAGATGTATGCGTTCTCAAGATACTGGTTGACTACCAGTGCGCCGCGGATCTGGCTTAGGGCACTGTAGAGCTGGTCGCTCCAGTCTGTATCCCCGCTCATCATCAGCGCATTGATATTCGGATTGGCATAGAAGTCCATCGTATAGTTCTGGACGATCTCTTTATAGTTTATAAATACGGTTTCGGTATTCAGCAGAACATTCTGGTTCGCTTTATTGACACTTGCTATCGAAATATTCCGGTACCAGTAAAAGATTACAACTGCCAGCACAAGGATGCAGCAGACAGATATCGTGGTCAGACTGATGAAAAACCGGGTGTATAATTTCTTTTTTTTCCCCATGCTGATCGCCCCTTTGTGTAAATCCTACTACACTCATTCTAGAGGGACAAGGTATTCCCTGACAAGGTAGGATAAGATGGGAAAAATAATAAATAGAGCATAGAAGTATAAAATTGGAGAAACAGAGCATAGAAAATGCAAGAAAGTTAAACTTATACGAACTATAATTGGTTGTGCTTACATTTTAAATGCTTTGAGGAGGCTTCCTATATTGAGAACATTCCGCAACCCGATACTGCCGGGTTTCTACCCTGATCCTTCGGCCATCCGCGTAGGTGAGGATTACTACCTTGTGACTTCCAGCTTTGAGTTCTTCCCCGGTGTTCCGGTCTTTCACAGCAAGGATCTGGTGAACTGGCGGCAGCTTGGGCATGTGCTGGACCGTCCGTCTCAGCTGAATCTGGATCATACGATTCCGTCTATGGGCATCTGGGCGCCGACCATCCGCTATCATGAAGGCATCTTTTATATGATTACTACCTATATCGATAATGACAAAAATCAGCACAATTTCTATGTTACGGCAACCGACCCCGCCGGGGACTGGTCCGACCCCGTATGGCTGGAGGATGCGCCGGGTATCGACTCCTCATTATTCTTTGATACCGATGGCAAAGTGTATTATACCGGTAACCGGGTTCCGCCGGAGGGCCAGGATTATCCGAAGCATATGGATATTTGGCTGCAGGAAATCGACCTTGCAGCGGGTAAGCTGACCGGACCCAAGATCAGCATTTGGCAGGGGGCACTCAAGGTAGCTCATGCACAGGAAGGTCCGCATGTCTACAAAATCGGCGGCTGGTATTACGTCCTGATTGCCGAAGGCGGAACTGGCCATACCCATGCGATTACTATCGCCAGAAGCAGGAATGTGACCGGCCCTTATGAAGGCCATAAGGCCAATCCGATTCTGACCCACAGGCATCTCGGCAGACAATATCCTATTGTCAATGTCGGCCATGGGGAACTCGTAGAGACCCAGCACGGGGACTGGTGGATGTTCTGCCTGGCTTCACGGACAAACGGCGGTTATTACCGCAATCTGGGACGGGAAACCTTCCTTACGCCGGTTGCATGGGAGAATGAATGGCCTGTAGTGAATCCGGGCAAAGGGGTCCTGGAATTTGAAGCGGCGGCTCCGGATTTGCCGGAGACGAAATGGCCGGAGCTGCCGGTGCGTGATGATTTTGAAGATCGTGTGCTTGCACCGGTATGGAACTTCCTGCGGACACCGCGCGGCGGATTCTGGAGTCTTACGGAACAACCGGGGGTACTGCGGCTGCAATTGAAGCCGGAGCGGCTCTCCGAGATCAGCAACCCGTCCTTTGTCGGAAGACGCCAGCAGCATCTGAGTTTCAGAGCGGCTGCGGACATGACATTTAGACCGGGTACAGAGAATGAAACCGCAGGCTTTGTCCTGCTGCAGAATGCGGATTATCATTTCAGGTTTGAATTGGGACTGGATGCCGGGGAGCAGGTGCTGCGCCTGATCGAACGCCGGGGCGGCAGTGAACAGCTGCTTGCTGCAGAGCCGTATCCGCAAGATAAGGTGCAGTTTAAGGTAGAGGCCAAAGGGCAGGAATACAGCTTCTTTTACAGATCGTCGGAAGCTGACAAGTGGATTGCTCTGCACGAAGGGGCTGACGGAAGAGTACTCAGCACCGATCTGGCCGGAGGGTTTACAGGGGCTTACATGGGGATGTATGCAAGCTCACAGGGGACGGAGAGCGGTAATTACGCCGATTTTGACTGGTTCAGCTATGAAGGACTTGAGTAAAGGGGAGGGACAGGACGATGAACGGCAAGCAGAGTTCTAATTCTTATCCGCTGCCTGAGCTTCCGCAGATTCCTGATCGGACGTTTAACATAACCAATTATGGGGCGCAGGGCGACGGAAATTCACTGTGCACCTCTGCTATTCAGGCTGCGTTGGATGACTGTGCTGCCGCCGGAGGAGGAAAGGTAGTTATTCCTTCCGGAATCTGGCGTACAGGTCCGCTTACTCTGCATAGCCGGATTAATCTGTCTGCGGAGCGGGGGGCACTTGTATTGTTTGCTGCTGACCCGGAGCTGTACCCGCTCCTTCCTTCGCATTATGAGGGAACATCCGGCTGGCGCTGCCAGGCGCCTCTGGACGGAGAGGCATTAAGTGATGTTGCGATTACGGGAGAAGGAATCTTCGACGGCAGCGGTGATGGCTGGCGGCCGGTAAAACGGTTCAAAATGACGGAGCAGCAGTGGAAGAAGCTAACCAGCTCCGGTGGTGTGCTTGATGTGGAGAATGAAATCTGGTGGCCTTGCCGTGAAGCGATGGAAGGGGAGGCCTACGTCCAGAAACTACTGGAGAACGGAGAAACCGGGATGGAGGCTTATTTGCCGGTTCGGCCATATCTCCGTCCAGCCTTGCTCAGCTTGCGGAAATGCTGCAGAATACTGCTTGAGGGACCGACGTTCCAGAATTCCCCTGCCTGGTGCCTTCACCCCATGGGCTGTGAGCAGGTTACCGTGCGGAGTATCCAGGTGCGCAATCCGTGGTATTCGCAGAACGGGGACGGTCTTGATCTGGAATCCTGCACACATGCACTTGTCGAGCACTGCAGCTTCGATGTAGGGGATGATGCGATCTGCCTGAAGTCGGGCAAAGACGAAGAAGGCCGCAGGATGGGCATGCCCTGCCGGTATATTACGATCCGGCATTGTACCGTGTATCACGGGCATGGCGGGGTGGTCATCGGCAGCGAGATGTCCGGCGGAGTACATGCGGTCAGAGTTAATGACTGCCTGTTCATCGGCACGGATATCGGCCTGCGGTTCAAAAGCGCCAGAGGCAGAGGCGGTATAGTTGAGGATATTGTTATGGAGAATATCACAATGAGCGGCATTCTCCACGAGGCGGTGTCATTTCATATGTTCTATGCAGGAGTTGAGGGCTCGGAAGGGTATGACGGACAGCTGTTCCCGGTAACCGAGGCCACCCCGGAGTTCCGGGATATTTCCTTACGGAACATCATCTGCCATGGAGCGGCCACCGCACTGCTCGTAAACGGGCTGCCGGAAATGCCGCTGGCCGGTCTTGCTGTCGAGAACTTTCATGCGGTAAGTGAGCGCGGGATCATTCTGCGCCATGCCGAAGAAGTGCTGCTGGACCGCATCAGCCTGCAAACCCCGGCAGTGCCGGCACTGCAGATGCATAATAGCAGCGGTGTCACGTTAACGAACTCGGGAGACTTGGTCCTTACAGAGAGTTAACGAATGCCTGCGGGCCTGAACCGGAATTCACACTATGCCCTGGATGAAGGGCGCGACCTTGCTTCCTTCCGGTATTGGAGCGGGGTCAGACCCGTTGATTTTTTAAATGTCTTATTGAAGTGGGAGAGATGCTCGAACCCGACGGCAGAGGCGATTTCCTGAATTTTGCCGCCTGACCCGGCGAGCAGCCGCTCGGCTTCCCTGACCCTGATGTGGACGATGTATTCACGGAAATGGAAGCCCGTCAACCGGTGGAATACCCGGCTTAAATAAGAGGGGCTGATGAAAAAATGTCCGGCTGTCTCTTCAAGGGTCAGTGACTCCCGGTAATGATCTCGGATATAGGTTGCGACTTCCGTGACCAGCTGATGCAGCGGATGCTTCGTTCCTCCAGCCTGTGAGGTGGTCTCTGAACGCTGCAGCAGGATCATCAGCTCGGTCAATAAGGTGATTACGCAGGTCTCATAATACGGGCGCTGCAGGCGGCATTCCTCCAGCATCCGGGTCAGCAGGCTCTCCGCCTCGTCCTGTTCGCGCAGTGTCAGCCTGAACAAGCGGTAGCCCCGGCTGTGAAACCACTGAGCTCTATTCCGCAGCGCCGGCGGCAGCAGGCTAGGATCATAATTGATCAGAATCCGCTCGAACTCGGCTATCTCGGAGCTGGCGGTGGCATGAAGCTCGCTGCCGGGAATCAGGATCAGCTCGCCTTTATGTACAGTAACCACCCGGTCGTCCACAAAATATACGCGCTCCCCCTCTAGCAGGTAGTAGAGCTCGGTCCATTCGTGGCTGTGGGGACGCGGCATGGCGGTAATGCCCTTACGCTTCATATGCTGGATGCTGTACCGGCCGTCTTCAATATGATATTTGGGATTTGGACTGCTTACGCTGGTCATGAATCTCCTCTTCTCTCCTAACCGTTACGGTTATTATAGAATAAATACAGGTTGATATGAAAGGAGCCGCACATGCTAATTACAGTCTCCCAAAAAAGCACTGAAGGATTTGCCAGTCTGCAGGCGGCGCTGGATTCTATCCCGCCGGAGCATACCTCAGAGGTAACGATCCGCATTAAGCCCGGAATTTACGAAGAGAAAATCACGGTAGGGCCAGAGGCGCCTCCGATCCTGCTGCTTGGCGAGGACCCGCAGTCGACCGTTCTCACCTGGTCAGATAATGCCCATACGCTTGGAGCTGACGGTGAGCCGCTGGGCACATTCCGGTCAGGAACGCTGAACGTGTTTGCCGAACATTTCACGGCGGAGAATCTGACGATCTGCAATGCCTCCGGTCCGGGCACCGGGCAGGCGGTGGCGGCCTTCATCGATGCCGGACAGGCGGTCTTCCGCCGCGTTCGTCTGCTTGGAGATCAGGACACGCTGTATACCGGACAAGGCAAGCAGTACTACGATAATTGCTATATCGAAGGCGATGTGGACTATATTTTTGGAGCCGCTACGGCTTTATTCGACCGCTGCCACCTGCACAACAAGCGTTCCAGAGGCTACATCACAGCCGCTTCCACCCCTGAAGGGGCAGCTTTCGGCTATGTGTTCCTGGATTGCCGGATTACCGGAGGGGAGGGCGTAAGCGAGGTGTACCTTGGTCGCCCTTGGCGTCCCCACGCGCATGTCGCCTTCATCCGCACCAATATGGACGGTTCAGTCATCGGCGAAGGCTGGCATAATTGGGGGCAGCCTGAACGGGAGGCAACCAGCCGCTATGAAGAATTCGGGAGCAGTGGACCCGGAGCCCATCCGGAAGCCAGAGTAGCATGGTCCCGGCAGCTAAACCCGCAGGAGGCTTCGGAATACAGGGTACTCACTGTATTGGACGGCTGGCATCCGGAGGGGTATTAAGCGTCCGCTTACAGCGCGAACTGCATTTAGGAGGCGAACCATGGATGGATGTACTACAGCAATACATGAATAAGTTGACGGGTTCAGCACCCCGCAGTGCTGCGTTCCGTGCTGACATTCCTTACGGGGAATGGCGTTCTATGCTCGCTGCCGGCTTCACCGGGCGGCTGGGCGGGTTCCCGGAGGCTCCGGCTGAGCTTCAGCCGGTATTGCTGGAGCGGGTTGCCTGCTCCGGATATACCCGGGAGCGTATAGAGATCACTACCTATGACGGATTGAGGATGCCTCTATACCTCCTCATCCCGGAACAGGCGGTTCCTTCCCCGGTGCCTGCCGTGATTGCCGTTCACGGACACGGCTACGGCAGCCGGGAGATTACCGGCCTGAATCCGGACGGGTCAGACCGTGAGGGAGAAGCGGGACTGCATAAGGATTTTGCTGTCTCTCTAGTGAAGCAAGGGTACGTGGTCGCTGCCCCGGAAGTGCTGGGATTCGGTGACAGACGGCTGGCAGAAGACCTTGCCATCGGTGAGCCGGGACGGAATTCCTGCTTCCGTCTGTCCTCGGCGCTCTTAATGACCGGGCAGACCATGGCTGGCTACCGCATCTATGAAACGATGCGGACACTGGATTATTTGCAGACCCGGGATGAAGTTATAGGTGAACGGATAGGGATCATGGGCATTTCCGGCGGCGGACTGGTGGCCGGCTTCACAGCAGCACTTGATGAGCGGATACGCTGCGCCGTGGTGAGCGGATATGCGAATACTTTTGCAGACAGTATTCTGACGCGGAACCATTGCCTGGATAATTATATCCCCGGGATTCTGCTCGAAGCAGAGATGCCTGATCTGCTGGGTCTGATTGCACCGCGCGGACTGTTCCTGGAGTCGGGGGATGCCGACCCTCTGTTCGGCCCGGAAGGGACGAGGAAGGCTTTAGCCAGACTGCAGCTTATCTACAGTGCCGCCGGACAGAACGGGCAGGTTGAGGCGGATTTTTTCACAGGCGGTCATGAAATTCATGGAGAACCGGCGTTTGCCTGGCTGCGCAGGCAGCTTGCCGGTAATTAAGGCCAAACTTAGCTTGCAAGGCAAGCGACTGGAGGAATTGGGATGTCTATATCAGAAGCAAGCACAACAAGCTGGTCCCGCAAAATTGCGGATACGATTCTCAGCCAGTGCAACGAACAGGGTGAGCATGCCTTTGTGCTGGAACGCTGGGCTTATGTCCCGGGTATGCTGCTGATGGCGGTGGCACGTGCCGGTGTCCAGCTTGGTGAGCCTGAATATGTGGGCTATATGCAGAGGCATATGGATAGCTTCATCGGCGAGGACGGATCAATCCGTACGTACCGGCTGGAGGAGTATAATCTTGACCAGATCAACCAAGGCAAAAATCTGTTCCTGCTGTATCAGCAAACCGGAGAGCAGCGTTATGCCGAAGCTGCTCATATGCTGGCTGCCCAGCTAATCGGACACCCCCGAACCTCTGAGGGCGGATTCTGGCATAAGAAGGTATATCCGTTCCAGATGTGGCTGGATGGGCTGTATATGGCATCGCCGTTTCTTGCGGAGTATGGCGCAGTCTTTCAGCGTCCTGAACTGATCGACGAGGCCGCTCATCAGCTTCTGCTGATTGAACGCAGAACCCGCGATACGCGGACCGGGCTGCTCTATCACGGCTGGGATGAATCGAAGGAGCAGGAATGGGCCAATCCGGTTACAGGCCTGTCCTCCCATTTCTGGAGCCGGGCGATGGGCTGGTATGCGATGGCGGTGGTGGATTGCCTGGAACATTTCCCGGTTACTCATCCTAAGCGGGGAACAATCATCGGAATATTCCAGCGGATGTGCGGAGCACTTGTGGAGGTACAGGACAAAGAGACCGGACTCTGGTATCAGGTGCTGGATCAGGCGGACCGCAAGGGGAATTACCTGGAAGCCTCCGGCTCATGTATGTTCGTCTATGCAATGGCCAAGGGGCTAAGACTAGGCTATCTCGAACCTTCATTTCATGAAGCCATGCGGAGCGGCTATGAGGGGATTCTGACGCATCTGGCCGGTGAAGATGATCAAGGCGCTCACCTGCATCGAATCTGCCATGGTGCCGGGCTGAGCAAAGACCGCAACGGCTCCTATGACTATTACATTTCTGAAGCCGTATTGTCCGATGTACCGATGGGCGTTGCTCCTTGGCTGCTGGCTTCACTTGAAGTAGAGAAATTATGATGTCGCACCCGGCCGTATGTACTGCTCCATTTGCTGCTTATGGTGTTTGTCATGGGGAATAAAGTCTTCCAGATAACCCCGGATGCTGAATTTCTGGCCGTCCCCGTCAATATACTCCTTCACCAATTCTTCATCGCTTAAAGCTGTGGCGGCATCCAGGATTTTGGTCCGGTAGAGCACGAATTGTCCGATAGCCGCCTGCTTCGTCAGTGACTTGGCATATTCAATAGCGCGGGCGTTGAACTCATCAAAGTTTGGCTGCCGGAGGGTCAGCGGCTGACCCTTTATTATTTTGGCGAAAGCTTCTTCATAAAAGTACTTGTCCCACTGCGTAAGGTGGCAGAGCATTTCTTTTAATGTCCATTTGCCTGCCGCGACCGGAGTTTCCCAATGCATCTCATCGAGGGTATTCAGCGATTGGATGTAAGGGATCAAAGACCGGAATTCAAACACCAGTTGCTCGTTCGTAGCCGCTGCCATAACAAAGACCTCCAGTTCAAATATATATTCAGCTTCTTCTATATCTTCACTATATCCTATGAACTTGACTACAGTCCGTCAGGTTAGAATAATTGCTGCGTGAAAGATCTCAAGTATAGCAAAACAGGAACAGCCCACCTGGCAGGCAGTTGTTATAATGAAATCACCGATCGGGGAAAGGCTGGGTGGCTGCTTGAATTACAGCAAGGATATGGAGAGATGCATTGAATATATTGAACAAAATATAAAAGAAAATTTGACCGCCGAGGAAATTGCCGCGGAGACGGGATATTCGCTGTATCATTTCAGCCGGGTGTTCAGCCTGTGCAAGCAGATGTCTGTGATGGAGTATGTGCGCAGCCGCAAGCTGTCTTTGGCAGCGGTGGAGCTGTTCAGCGGCAAGCGGATCATTGATATCGCGCTGGAGTACGGCTTTGAGACGCAGAGCGGGTTCACGAAGGCGTTCCGCAAGGCTTTTGGCTACAGTCCCTCGCAATATGCGGCGCGGATGAATGGTTATCTTCAGGACGGTCCTATTTTTGAAATCGGAGGATATCTAATGAATCCAGTGATTGTACAGAAACCGGCTTTTCAGGTCGCAGGCTACGGCATAGCAACAAATGTAGCGGAAGGCAGCTATACTAAGGATATTGCTTCCTTCTGGAGCCACTATGAAGGTGAAAATCTGGAGTCTAAAATGTACGAAATCCTCGCTCCACCTAAACATGGAGAAGTTGGGTTATGTGCTCCGGCATTGGACAGCGGCAATGCTTCGTATCTGCTTGGTGTGATTGTGGACGATTTCTCCAAGGTCACACCGGATATGCTGACAGCTGAAGTGCCGGAGGCCCAATATGCCGTATTCACTACACCACCTGTGGATACTTCGGAGGGGAAGGATCAAGAGGCGTTCGTGCAGGTGATTAAGAGCACCTGGAAGTATATTTTTGAGGAATGGTTTCCGGGGGGCGGGTACGATTATGATGACGGTAAGCTGGATTTTGAGTTCTACGATGAGCGCTGTCATTCCCGGGTGGATACAGTGATGGAGATTTATGTTCCGGTGAGGGTGCGACTATAAAAAAAGAAAAATGGGGCAAAAGCTGGACGGTGAATGGCCGTAACTGCGGGAATGTTTGGACTTCCGGCCGCTGACGCGCTTCCAGTTCTAAACTTCCCTCCGTCACTCTCACCTATCCAACCTTTGCCTATTATTCCTATTTTATCGGTCGCTAGGGGTAGCGACCGCAAAGAAAGGCCCGCCCGCACCTTTGTGTGCTGGCGGGCCTATTGCAACATGCCGGAGGACCATTAGAAATAAGGACAATCAGTCAAAGCCCGCTGAGTGTTTCAAATGCTGTAAATAACGGGCACGGATCAGCAGAAAGTACAGGATTTGCGCGGCAAGGAAAACGATGTAGACCGTAATGGCCGATTGAGTCACCGGGGAATGGAATAGATTATGCAGAGCGTAGAGCGCAACTGAGCTGTGGATGAGCGAGACCGCGAGCGGTACGAAAAACAACAGCGCCAGTTGTAGAGTTGTCACCTTCTCAAGCTCCTTGTCGGTCAACCCGATCTTCGTTATGGAGCGGTACTTCTGCTTGTCATCATTCAGGTCGGTAAACAGCCGGAAATATAGAAAGCTTCCCGATGCAACAAAAAATACTGAGCTGATGAACAACCCGACGAAAAGCATCAGATTATAGGTCCGCTTCATCTGCTCCTCCAAATAGGCAGAAGATGCGAACCAATAACCGGAGGTTGGTGCATGTCCGAGCTGCCCGGCAATGGCCTTCCCGGTCTCCGCCGTTGAATCGGCGCTGTCCGTATTGTAACTGGTTAAAAGCTGTTCTTTTTTCGGATTGCCCAAGGAGTCAAACATCCGATCCGAAACGATCAACAGCGGTTCATCGATCATGGGAGGCGTGACCGCCTTTCCGACGGTTTGTTTCATGTTGAATGTGATGGATGTTCCCTTTATGGACCACTCGTGTTCCGGAAACGGCCGGTTTTTCATGGTCCAAATGGCCGCAGCTTCATATCCCTGCAGTGACAGTTCCGGGTAATCCAAGGCTTTGGCTAGCTTGGTATACTCGGACAGGCGGATGAGGTTCAGAGATTGTCCATTTATCGAATCGAAGCTCGCTACATGGACAGACCATTTATCATATCGAATTCCCCGTTCTTTGAGCACTTGTTCAATTATTTTCGTGTGATAGGCTGCCTGCCCGGCATCGCCGGTAGTTTGGATGTAATTATAGGCGAACGGGTAAGCAGCCGAGACTTGTTTGTGGATGGTTTCCAGAAATCCCATCAAGCCGCCCATAGCGCAAATGGCGACTGTCGAAACGATCGTCACCAGAAAGAACATGCGGGCGTTGTCCTTCATGCGGTAAGCCATGTCAGATAAAACGAGCACATTTGTTTTGCGCAAAAAGACAGAGCGGTTGCCTCTTAAAGCGCGAATCACAAACACGCTTAATTGGGTGTACAAAAAGTAAGTGCCGATGATCACTATGACCGTGACCGGCAATAGAGCGAAAACGACCGTGGCACCTTTCACCTGGAACGAGATGATGTATCCCCCAAGAAGAAGGCAGAACGCTGTAATGGAAAGAAAAACGGATGATTTAGGCTCAGGCTTCGGTTTGGCGCTGCTTTTCAGCAGATCGATCGGCTTGCTGGACCGTACGAATACAGCTGTGAACGCGGAAATGACGAGAAACAACAGCACGAATGCGGACAGAGTGAGCAGAATGGCTGTGCCAGGCATGTAGTATGGCAGCGGGCTCATGTGCATCACATCGGCTCCGATCATCATGAATAGCTTGGCGAACAGCATGCCGGCGGCAAGACCTGCCACGATGGAAGCGAAACCGATCACCATATTTTCGATAAAGACGATCTGTCGCAGCTGATTGTAGGTCATACCGTGCATGATGAGCACACCGAATTCCCGTTTGCGGGATTTCAGGAAGGCACTGCCGGAATAGAGTACGAAGAAGATGGAGAACACATATACGATATATTCCGCAACAGTCATTGCCTGAGCCGCCGATCCGTTGAAACCGGAATTTTTAATGGCAGGGTGAAAAATAAAAACAGCATACATGAAAAAGATCATCACCGAAAACGTGCTGCTCAGAAAAAAAGCGGCATATGTCCGTTTGTTCCGGCTAACATTACGGAAGGCAAATTGTCGCAACGTCATTTATTGCCCCCCCGGGCTTGTTACCGGAATGGTCATCATGGACGGGATACACCGGGCACTCTTCTTAATGAACACGGAGCGGTGAAAGCTCATGTGCATTCCCTCCCATTAGCGAAAGCATATCGATAATCTGCTGGAAGAAGGCCTGGCGGTTGTCCCCCCTGTAAAATTCATTATAGAGCCGGCCGTCCTTGATAAATACGACCCGGTGGCAGTAGCTGGCCGCGAGAGCATCATGGGTGACCAGCAGCATGGTCGTATGATCGGTATGGTTGATGGTCTCCATCATTTCCATGACATCGCGTGAGGATTTGGAATCGAGATTTCCCGTCGGCTCATCGGCCAGCAGCAGCGAAGGGGAATGAATGATGGCCCTTGCAATGGCGGCCCTCTGCCGTTGCCCTCCCGACACTTCATAGGTTCGTTTATTCAGAATTTCGGTGATGCCCAGTTTTTCGGCCACCGGATGAAGCTTGGCGTCCATCTCTTTCACACTTTTCCCGTCCAGCGTAGGAGGGAGAATGATATTTTCCCCGATGGTCAGCGTATCCAGCAGATTGAAATCCTGAAAGACAAAGCCCAGCTTCCGTCTGCGGAACAGGGCCAGATCGTGTTTGGATAACAAATGAGGGTTTTCGCCATGAATCAACACTTCCCCGGAGGTAGGCGTGTCGATTGTGGATACTACGTTCAGCAGCGTTGTTTTGCCACTGCCGGAAGGACCCATAATGCCGACAAATTCGCCTTTCCCGACAACCAGGTTCATATCACTCATCGCTTTATACCCCATGCTGCCATCATATACTTTTGCCAGATTGCGCACGATTAACATATCCATATCAAGCATTCTTCCTTTCATGGGGCCGGAATTTCGACTATCCAAGGCTCTCCCGCATAATCATAACCGCTCCACAATCGCTATCCCATCGATTATCCTTAAACCAATCTTACAATGCTGTAATAAAAAACAAAGCATGTTCATGGAGCTTGAACATGCGTGATTCCCATCCATATACGTACTGCGGTTCCTTGGCCCTGCTCGGATTCAATCTCGACTTGATGATCAAGCCGTGAGGCGATTTCCCGAACCAGGTAGAGACCCATGCCGGTGGATTCGCCGAACCGTCTTCCGTTTTCCCCTGTAAAATAGGCGTCGAACACCCGCTTGATATCCTGTTTCGGGATTCCCGCGCCGTTGTCCCGAATCTCAAGAGCGGCTAGCTGTCCGCGTACATCCGAGCGAATCAGGACACGGCTGCTTGCGCCTGCTGAATACCGTACCGCATTGGTGATTAATTGGCTAAGTGCGAATGCAAGCCACTTGTCATCGGACATGACCATCAGCCGGTCATCCACCTGGATTTCCGGGAAGACCTTATTGCGGATAAATAAATTTTTGTGTTCAGCCACCACTTTCCCGACCAGCTGATGAAGATGCACCGGCTCCGCCACGAAATCCTGCTCGAACGCATCCAAGCGTGAGGTATACAGCACCGTGTCAAGCCCCTTCTTCAGCTTGTCTATTTCCTCTCGAAGGCTGTCAAAGAAGGGGTCGGTTTCATTCTGAACCGCAAGATGCATAACGGAGAGCGGGGTTTTCATCTGGTGCACCCACTGATTGATGAAGGTGATGTGATCGTTTAGCTTTTTCCGGTATTGTTGGATATCGTTCTGATACAGACGATAGTTCCCCTGGAGCAGATGCCGAAGTGCACCCGCGAGCGGTGCGTTCCCGGCAAATTCGGCCGATTCGTCGATGGACAGAAGCGGACGGGTCAGCCTCCGGTAAAACCGGTAATGGCGGATATAACGGTATATCAGGTAAAACGTGAATAAGGCCGTATTTACGATGCAGATGTACACAAGATCGAAGGTATTCCGGAAACCGGATAAGCGGCACATGTAAACAGTCAGCAGAAGCTGTCCGGTATACATAAAGATTAACGGAGCCTGCTCTCTCCAAAACAGCCTCATGGTTCCTCCCTCCAGAAAGGCCGCAGTTTATATCCGGCCCCCCGCACGGTTTCCAGCGCTTCTTCAACGCCGAGCTCGGATAATTTTTTGCGGATACGCGTGATATTGACATTAAGCGTGTTGTCATCAACTACCTGTTGACTGTTCCACAGCTTGTCCAGAAGATAGTCGCGGCTGACCACCTTGGAGCTGTTTTCCATCAGTGTTTCGATCAGCAAGGATTCTTTATGACTGAGATCTACGGTTTTGCCGGATAAGGTCAGCTCAAGCCTTTCGGGATACAACACAAGTCCTGTGCATTCCACGGTCCGTTCCCTCTTGCTCAGGGCGTATGAGCCGTAAGCGCGGCGAAGCTGGCTCTTGATCTTGGCCATGACCACTTCATAATCGAAGGGCTTGGCGATATAATCGTCAGCCCCGTTCTCCAGCGCCATGACCAGCTCCATCTTGCCGTCGCGGGCGGAGATGAACAGAATCGGGCAGGTGGAGACCGTCCGGATTTGTCTGCACCAGTAATAGCCGTCGTAACGGGGCAGATTGACATCTAGCAGCACCAGATCCGGACGAATGTCCTGAAACACCTCCATAACCCGGTCGAACTCCTGGACCGCTTCAGCCCGATACCCGTATTTCTCCACATAGGATTGAAGCAGCTGCGCCAGCTTAAGATCGTCTTCTACAATCAGGATACTAAACATAGATTTGGCTCCTTTTCTGATTTGAAAAAACACCAGCATGCCGTCTCCGAGGAGCGATGGGAACTTACTGTGTTTCTATGGCTTGAATAGGCTGGATTAGGTTCAGCTGTAAACTATTATAACCTCAAGCGGCACTCTTTCAAGCGGATGAGAAACCGTTATACGGGTCCTCCACTCCCGCAAGCGAATTTCATACTTGTAAGATTAATGTAAGGTAAATCGATAGCTCAGTCTGGTCTGTGAGGATAAGATTGGAACAAACAAAAATAGAAAGTTTTAAAAAGGAGAATCGGGATGAGACTGTTTGAACTGTTACTTTTTTTATCAAACATCGGCTTGTTTGCATGTACAGTCCTATTAAAAAAAGGACGGCGTAAAACTCCAGTATTCGTTGCAAGCGGGATCGCTACACTTTTACTGGTCATTCATTGGACGGTGGAAGGATACAGAGTTCAGCTATTGTTCCCCTATGGCCTAACGATCCTTTTTTTAGTTGTTTCAGGGTTTAGCTATTTTAAAAAAATCGGCCCCAAAAAAATTCCGCGATTCATATGGGGTACGGCTTATACCGCTATAGCGGTGATGCTGGCTGTAACAGCGATTCTTATGTATGCTTTTCCTGTATTTAAACTACCTGAACCCACAGGCGGATTTAAGGTAGGTACGCAAACCTTTCATTTCGTGGATACCCATAGGAAAGAGATTTACGGCGAAGACAGAGAGGGTCATAGAGAATTAATGGTTCAGGTATGGTATCCGGCTCAAGCGGGCACCGGCAAGTATGCTCCCTTTATTCCTGAACCCCGGATTTTAAGTTATATGGCCGCGGACTATGGACTTCCCGGGTTTACTTTTGGGCACCTGAGGTACGTATCCAGTCATACTTATTCGGGGGCTGAAGTCTCTCCGGCACAGAAATCATACCCGCTGATCCTTGCAAATCCCGGCAATGGCTCTTCCAGGTTCCTCCACACGTCGCAAGCTGAAGATCTCGCGAGTCACGGATATATCGTGGCTGTGATCGACCACACCTACAATACATTTGCCACCGAGTTTCCGGACGGGCGAATCACGACCAGCACAACCAACGACTTATTCTCACCCGACAATGATTACCGGACAGGAATAGAAATTCGCGACAAGCTGGGAAAAGTCTTAACCGGGGATGTGGCGTTTGCGCTGGACCAATTCGAGCTCATCCAATCGGGGCAGATTCCAAGTCAGATCAAAGGAAAGATTGATCTTGGTCATGTCGGGGTGTTCGGTCATTCCATCGGCGGAGCAACGGCCTATGATGCTGCTTACGATCCGCGGATCGCGGTTGGCATAGACCTTGATGGAGGGCTTTATCGTCTGCGGGACCGGGAGGGTCTGCGTAAGCCGTTTTTGTTCCTCAACTCGGAAAGCTATTTCGAAAAATTAAAAATGGTGATGGATAACCGGGTTTACACGGATGCAGAGCTTAGCCGTATGGGCTCGACTAGAGAGTGGGAGGATCAAGTCACGGAAGATAAAAAGTTGGAGCTTGAACGGATGCGCGAAACGGTCGGCGTAGGGGGACGAGTCCTATATATCGAAAATACGGAGCATTTAAATTTTACCGACGTACAGTTTATTTCTCCGATTTTCAAAATGCTGGGCGTTACAGGAAAGATTGAGCCCCAAAGAGCAGACTCCGTGATCAATGCCTATATGCTGGATTTCTTCGATAGGTATCTGAAAAAGCAAGGCGGAAGCTTAATGAAAGGACCGGATAGCCGCTTTCCGGAGGTGAAGTTCGTAAATTCGCTTTCATAAATAACGGAACAGGCTATCCCAGCCGAGCATAACTCTCCGATTGGTTGAAGCTGTGGAGAGTCGGATGCTTGCTTGTCTAAAAGAAAAGGGCACGAACCAGCGCATTTCCGCTAGGGAAACGCGCTGATAGTGCCCATTTACTTCTACATAAATTTCCGCTGCACCCTTTTACCGTCATAGGTAAAAAGGGCTTTTTTGTCTTCGACCACGGTTTGCAGGTGGACGGTACGCCCCCAGAGGGCATAGATGTGCGGCAGAGTGCGCTCCAGGTACTTCAGGTCTAGCTCGATGCTCTCATAGCGGTGGGCGATCAGCAGTTCCCCGTTGCGCTCATAATCCGCATCCTCAACGACAAGGTAAGGCGAGCCGCCATTGACCCGGGCCAGCACCAGCTGGTCACGGACATTTTCCCAGGCCTTGTCGGTGATTTTCCATTCCGGGCCTTTTTTCTCGAAGACGTACAGGTCCAGATCATTGACCAATTGCTTCGACAGATAGCTGCGGATAAAAGAGATGTCGGAGTCCAGCTCCCGGACCTCGAACATTTTGTCACGGTCCCAGCGGCGCTCGATGTCCTCAAAGATCTTCAGCCCCAGGTAGTAGGGATTGAGGCTCTGCCGGGAGGGCTGCACGACCGAAGAATTCAGCTTCGCGTATTCGATCGTCTCCTCAGGTGTCAGGTCCAGCTCGCGCATGATCCGCTGATGCCAGTAGGAGGCCCAGCCTTCATTCATGATCTTGGTTTCCATCTGCGGCCAGAAATAGAGCATCTCGTCATGAAGCATCGTCATGATGTCACGCTGCCAGTCCTCCAGCGCCGTCGAATATTGCTGGATGAACCAGACGATATCCTTCTCCGGCTCGGGCGGGAACTTACGCTTCCCGGCGGTTTCCGGTTCCGGGCCGGCAGCCTTGCCGTTCTCCAGATCCCACAGCTCATCATAGGGATTGGCCGGGCCAGGAGTTCCGGGAGGCGTATCTTTACGTTCCTTCATCTTGGCTTCAAGCAGATGGGTCTTGCCCAGCTTGCGGGGCTGGATCAGACTGGGGTCGATATGCTCCTGAACCGCCAGCACAGAATCAATGAAGCCCTCTACGGCATCCATACCATAGGTGACCGAATAATCGGCGATCCGGTCTGCCGTGGCCGACATACTCTCCACCATATCGCGGTTCGACATGGAGAAACGCATGTTGTTTTTGAAGAAATCGCAGTGGGCCAGCACATGCGCTACGATCAGCTTGTTCTGGACCAGCGAGTTGCCGTCCAGCAGGAACGCGTAGCAGGGGTTGGAGTTAATGACAAGCTCATAGATTTTGCTTAGACCAAAATCATATTGCGATTTCATCTTATGAAACGTCTTTCCGAAGCTCCAGTGCCCGAATCGGGTAGGCATCCCGTAGGCACCGAACGTGTAGATAATGTCAGCCGGGCATATCTCATAACGCATCGGGTAAAAATCCAGCCCAAATCCGGAAGCAATCTCCGTAATCTCGGCAATCGCCCGTTCCAGCGCCCTAATCTCATCTCCGGGCATGAATCCATCTCTCCCTCCAGCTTGGGCTTACACTGTAACCTATTCTGACAAGGCCGCCAAGGTTCTACGGCAACGTCCGGAATTGCTCTACTTATGTATATGGGAGGGGAGAGAGGTGTATGACGTTCTGAATAGTCTCTGGGGCAGCAGGGTTCTGCTGAGAATGCCTGAAAGTATAGAGCTGTCGTGAAAAGGATGAGGGAATTCAAAACGTAAATGATGAAGCAGCAGCCGATGAAGTTGACGCAGCATTTCATCTTTGGAAAATTGACTACAGGACAGAATACAAGCAAAGCAAAAAAAAGATTAGGCATCTCACACCTAATCTTTTTCTTTGGTTGGATACATAACAAGCTCTGCCAAATTCCTTATACCGGCAGCTCCCGTTTAATTTTGCCAGTCGACCGTCACTGTGCCTACGCCGCTGGTTGGTGTTGTATACGTATGGTTGCTGCCGCCTTCCCAGTTGACGGTGGTGCCGTTCGACTTGACGAACTTGAATTGCAGCGCCGTCCCTGCGGGTACGCTGACGTCGAAATACCATGTTGGATAGGATGCTTCAACTACATTGTACATTGGGCCAATCGCACCAGAGACGTTCCAGGCACCAAGCTCAGCTACATTGCCGGCCAGGTATACCTTTGTTCCAAGGGCTGTGGTGGCGTTGTTGACTTTAAAGCGTACGGTGACCTGATCGGCCGTCAGTACATTGAAATTGCTGAAAGCATTGCTCTTCGTACTGGAAGCAGTGGCTACCGATACATTCGTCTTGCCGGCAGAGACACTTGGGATTTTCACTTTAATCTGGGAGTCTTCCCAGCTCACAATGTTTGAACCGGTGACAGCCGTAGTGCCGAAATACACCGTGCCCGCCGTGCTGCCAAAGCCGCGGCCGTCAATCGTCACGGTATTGCCCGGTTTGCCCATTGTCGGTCCGACATTGGCGATGGTCGGCGAAGTCTCTGCCGCCCCATATTGCCAAACCGCTGTTCCGCCGGCTGAAAGCGTGAAATTGGTCACAGAGCCGGTGCTGCCAACGGTAATTGAATTGCCGTTTAACAGGCCGCCCAGCACATCCGAATAGGTGCCCGCAGGCAGGGACGTCAACAGGTTCGAAATCGGATAAGGCGTGGACGTGTTGCGGTTGATAGCAACGAGGGCGACGCTTTTGCCGAATTTCCGTTCATAAATGAAGACGTCGTCATTGACCCAGCACTGTTTTGTCGTTCCGTAGGCAATAGCGGGATTAGACTTGCGCAGCGGGGCCAAGGCTTTAATCAGTTTGTAAGCTGTTGTGTTGGTGTTAAACCCTGTCATCATAGCCCGGTTATTCGGATCACCAACGCCGGTCATGTACTGCTCGGTACCATAGTAGATGGCCGGTACTCCGCGGGATGTTAGTGTAAGCGCCAGGGCTTGTTCGGTTGGCCGCGTGCTGGAACCCGCTACACTGAAGCGGTCCATATCATGATTGTCTATAAAGGTTACCATATTATTAATATAATCATAGCTGGATGCGGTAGACGCTAACACTGAGTTGAGATCGTTCATAGTTTCCGATTTGTCCTTGAATACTTCCCGAACTTCCTGGGCGTATGCGAAGTCTAGCAGGTTCATACCACTGTTGTTGGCAAAATTGACATTGTCCGTACTGGTCTCGTCAGGGCCAAGGAACCATTCACCGAAGGTGAAAACCGGATGACTGCCGCTATAGATGGAGGAGACGTAGCTTTTTTGCCAGCCAAATGGCATATGTTTCACTGCATCAAATCTGATTCCGTCTATACCGAGGCCAAGCCAGAGGTCTATAGCTTCCTTGAAATAGCTGTCAATCGTGCTGTTATTTTGATTGATGTCCGCCAGATCAAAGAGGTTTCTGTAAATGCCATCTTCAATGGTGGAAAAATCCGTGCCGCCGTTGTGATGGAACAAACCAGCGGAGTCGCTTCCATAAGCTCCGAGCAACGTGCCGTTATTATACAGCTTGCCATTCTCGGCAAAGCTTGCGTTCGTGGACGAAGCCGGGCTGGTATGGTTTGGAGCAAAGTCGATAATGACCTTGATGTTATTCGCATGCGCTGTAGAGATCAGGTTTTGAAAATCGGTAAAGCTCCCGAAGGCAGCGTTGGTTTTTTTGAAATCCCGGGGCCAATATCCGTGATAAGCTGTGTTGTTAAGGCCGGAATAGTTGATGACAGAGGTGATGTTCTCCACAGGCTGAGAAATCCAAAGTGCCGTAACTCCCATACCGGTCAGGTAGCCGTCATTGATTTTATTGATGATTCCCTGCCAGTCTCCTCCAAAATACAGTTTTAAATTGGAATGATCGCTGCTGAATGCAGAACCTGTCGGATTGTTAGACGAATTGCCGTCTGCGAACCGGTCGGTCACAATTTGATAAACAACGTCCGTACTGTAATCCAGTTTGTTATTAACGCTTGTATCTGGGGAAGCCCATGCGGGCAATGCAGCACCCAGTACCATGCTCATCGAAAGCGATAGGGTTGTCAAAAGCTTTGAGTACGTTTTCATGATTCGAGTCTCCTTTTAAATGTTCCGTCTTTAATCATCGGATCGGTCCTGCTTTGCCTCCAGAAAAGCGGTGCGCAACCGCTTGGGAGCCGGCAGGGCCAATAAGACACTTACTTTATTCTTCTTCAGCATCTGCCTGTTTCACGGTGAACCGTATGCAATGATGAAAAAAATCGTTGCGCTTAGCAGACGCAAACAGAGGGTTATCTCTGCATCTTACGTTGAATCTAGTGACAAAAAATTTGTACAAATGACAGGAAACCGGTTTCCACACCAAAATACCACTCTATCAGGATCAAGTCAATGACTAAAATGGGATTATTTATAAAAAATACATTTTTATATGTTGGAGAACTGTGAGTACAATCTATTCCAGAAGGAAAATCTTCATTCCGTACCAGCGGTTGAAGACATACGCTGTACTGTAAAACCAATTCTGAAGAGCCTGGTGTGGGAAATCCGCACGCCGGGTTCTGTGGGGGTTAGGGTCACCAGTTGGGTGACATCTTACCTGGGTTACCTCTAGTGAAACTGAAATAGAAATGGACCGGATGATTTTCATTAATGGTATACTTTAGCAAATGTTCAACTTCCATCAGCCCTGAAAAGGAGGCTTCATGATGAGTCCACACCTTTCTTCAAAATGGCCGCGTCTGCCTAAGGTGGTCAGCAGACGTGCCATGAGAGGATTCCTTATGCTTCTAACCGTCTTGCTGACCCTGTTTATATTTACAGGCTGCTCCCTGCTGCCTTGGAATAAAGATTCGGCAAACCATCCGAAGATCAGCCACAAGCTGAACGAGCAGGAGGATGTGATCAACCGCAACAGCTTAGGCACGGAGAAACTGGACAAACTGGATGCTTTTATCGAACGGGGGAGCGGAGTTCAGCGGGTGGTGCAGCATACCATTGAGGGTGATCCGATATTTAGGGTGCTGGAGTACAAGGGAGGAAGACTGCAATACACCGTCGACACAACGGAGGATGCCTTTGGCACACCTGAGGTGCGTACGGTTTCCTGCGCAGAGCTGGAGCGGGTGGAGACCAATACCCTACTGACATATACGCTGACAGGGTGCGATGGCGAGCAAGCGGAGCGGCAGCTATTATCGATCGAATATGATGTGGTGAAGCAGGACCGGTTCGAGTTTGTGTTGAAATATGGAGTGGACCGCAAGAATGAGATCAACACTGGGGAGCAGAAGCTGGTCAAGGACTTGCGGAATGGTTCAGTGGCCGAAGTTAATGATTATACATTGCCGGATAAGGACCGCCAGAGTATTTATCGCGAGCTGGTGCTCAGTAGTGACCTGGAAGAGAAGCAGCTGTCCACAGAATGTAACAGGAAGCCTTATATAAGCTATGAGCTGACGGTCCAAATCAACGGCGCTGAGCGTCATTATGTCTGGAGTGAATGCGACACGAGCACGGACGGCCTGAGCATGACCGGGGTGGCACAGTTCATCATAGACACGGTTGAAGCCAATGAAGCCTATAAGCAGCTCCCTGAAGCTGAGGGAGGGTACGAATAAAACAATAATCGGATGAATCTGCACAGCAAAGCCTGATATAATTTTAAGGAATCAAGCTATAAATCGGCGATGAGCTGTACGTGCGAAATATTTTTAATTACAGGGAGGTTCAGACATGCCACAGCGTGTGCTGCTGATAGAAGACGACGAGGCGATAAGCGAAATGGTGCGCTCGTATTTGGTAAAAGAGGGGTATGAGGTGGAAACGGCATTTGACGGTGAGACAGCGGAGAGGCTGTTTCACCGCAGCGGAGCCTATGATCTGGTTCTGCTGGATCTGATGCTTCCCAAACGAAGCGGCAATGATGTGCTGCAGACGATCCGCCGGGACAGTCTGGTGCCTGTACTGATCATGTCCGCAAAGGACAGTGATGTTGACAAGGCGCTGGGCCTGGGCTTCGGCGCAGATGACTATATTACGAAGCCGTTCTCGATGATCGAGCTGGCGGCACGGGTGAAGGCAGCGATCCGCAGGGCCGGATATGCCGCTGCAGGCAGTGCCAGCCAGGAAACGGCTCCGGTGGAGGCGAAATCGAACAGGATATCGCTGCGCGGACTCACCGTGGATTTTGATAATTTCTCGGCACTGAAGAACGGTGAGGAGGTCAAGCTGACCGCCAAGGAATTCCAGATTCTGAAGCTGTTCGTGAGCAGCCCCGGCCGGGTGTACACCAAAGCACAGATTTACAGCAGTGTCTGGGAAGACGATTATTACGGGGACGAGAATGTCATTAATGTACATATGCGCAGATTGCGTGAAAAAATTGAAGATGATCCATCCAAGCCGGAATACATCAAAACATTATGGGGCATCGGCTACAAGCTGGGGGATGTGCTGGAATGATGGCTTTGCTCAGTGTGGCTATCCTGCTGCTGCTAATTGTGATCCTCTGGCAGTACCTGCGTCTGCGGGAGCATTCCCGCCAGCTCGAATATATCCATACCAAGCTTGAGGGAATTGTGGACCGCGGCTCCCACGAAAGACTGCTGCTGTTCAACAGCGATCCTCATCTGCAAAAGCTGCTAACCGATCTGAACCGGCTGCTGGACGTCAACCACAAGGGTGCAGTGGAACTGGCCAAGCTGGAGAAGTCCATGCGCAGCATGCTGGCGAACATTTCTCATGATCTGAAGACTCCGCTGACGGTGGTGCTTGGTTATATTGAAACGATTCTTCATGATCAGGCGATGACGCAAGAGGAGCAGGACCATATTCTACGGACGATTCACGGCAAGGCAGAAGAAGTGATCCGGCTGATGAACAGCTTTTTTGATCTGGCCAAGCTGGAGTCGGGGGATAAGGAGATCGCTCTATCGCGGGTGGAACTGGGGGAGATCTGCCGGCGGAACATACTTTCCTTTTACGATATTCTCAGTGCCAAGGGCAGTGAGGTGGAGATCGAGATTCCGGATGAGGCGATGTACATCATGGGCAACGGAGAGGCGCTGGACCGGGTGCTCTCCAATCTGCTCTCTAATGCAATCAAATACGGGGATGCCGGCGGAGTACTTGGACTCCGGTTATACAGCGATGGGGATCAGGTGTGCATCGAGGTATGGGACCGGGGGAAGGGCATCACCGAAGGCCACCTGGATAAAGTTTTTGAGCGGCTCTACACGCTGGAGGATTCCCGTAACCGGGATTATCAGGGGAGCGGACTCGGGCTGACCATCACCAAAAGGTTAACCGAACAAATGAACGGCACCATTACTCTGCGCAGTAAGCCTTTCGTCAAAACCGTATTTACGCTTTCTTTTCGCAGGCTGACCTTCTAACAAGCCCTCCTGGTCTGGCGGTTTACCTGGGTTACGGCAGCTTAAGATTTTCGTAAGATTCAGGTAATAAAAAAGAAAATTCCGCTGTGTACAATAAGAACCAGGAAGACAAACGAAGAGCCAAAGGGGATAACGGAAATGACTACCATATTACGGACCTGGGATTTAACCAAGGAGTATCAAGGCAAAGAGGCTGTTAACGGCGTGAATATGAGCATCAAGCAAGGCGAAATCTACGGGTTCCTGGGACCCAACGGCGCGGGCAAAACCACTGTGATGAAAATGATCACCAATCTGGTAAAGCCGACGGCGGGGAACATTGAATTTTTCGGTGAAAGTATGACTGACCGCTCGTATGAAATGTTGAAGCGCATGGGCTGTATTATAGAATATCCGGTGTTTTACGATAAGCTGACCGCCAGAGAAAATCTTCAACTGCATGGAGAGTATATGGGCTACTACGATGCGAAGGCCATGGAAGAGGCGCTGGAGCTGGTGAAGCTGAAGGGTGTGGACAAAAAGCCGGTCAAGCAGTTCTCTCTCGGGATGAAGCAGCGGCTGGGCATTGCCCGGGCGGTGATGACGAAGCCGGAGCTGCTCATTCTGGATGAGCCGATCAACGGGCTGGACCCTATGGGCATCAAGGAGCTGCGCGAGGTGTTCCGCATGCTGAGCCGGGAATACGGAATGACGCTGCTGATCTCCAGCCACATTCTGGGGGAGATTGAACAGGTAGCCGATACGATCGGTGTTATCCGTGAGGGAATCCTGCTGGAGGAAGTGGCGATGGATACGATCCGCAGCCGGGATACGCAGTACATTGAAATGATTACCGGAGAGAGCAGCAAAGCGGTGTATGTTCTGGAGCATAAGCTGGGCCTCACCAACTTCAAGGTGCTGGATCCCCGGACCATCCGCATTTATGATGCCGTGCAGCAGAGGGAACTGAACAAAGCGCTGGCCGAAGCGGATGTGGAGCTGGAAAGTCTGAGTAAAAAGCATCATTCGCTTGAAGATCATTTTGTGGAACTGATGGGGGGTGAAGGTATTGCTTAAGCTAATTCAACTGGAAATTCGTAAAAACAAGCTCCTCGGCATGCTCAAGGGTGTCGTCATTGCCAATCTGGCCATTCTTGCCTTCATGATTCTGATCACTTACGTTGACACTGGAGAAGGCGGCGGTGAATTTAATACCTATGCTGAGATGTTTGCGGTCATTTATCTCTTTGTCAAAGCGACATTTCTGGTTTTTGCTTCAGTCGTGCTGAGCAAGCTGGTGATTGAGGAGTATAAGAACAATACCATTACGTTACTCTTCATGTACCCTATCTCCCGCAAAAAGCTCATGGCTGCCAAAATCATCATCGTGTTCTTGTTTACCGTTGTTAGTATTTTTGTCTCAGATATTCTGCTTAACGCCGTTCTGGTGGGGATTAACTCCTTTACCCATGTGATACCGGGTTCTCTTGATCTCAACATTATTCCGTCAGAGCTGATCAGAATCAGTACCGATGCGGTATATGCAGCGGGTATTGGCTTAATTCCATTATTCATCGGGATGCGCAAAAAATCCGTACCGGCCACCATCGTTACTGCGGTGCTGCTTGTCAGCCTGATTTCCTCCGGCACCAATGATTTTCAGATGGGGAACCAGGTGGGGGTTTCTCTGGCGCTGGCCCTCGTTGGTATAGGTATCGCCTACCTGTCCATCCGGAATATTGAACAAAAGGATATTGCCTGAATGTTTTTGGAATCACGCTAGATTCACCTCAATTATTGGCATTCACAGATCAAAGGTTCCTCCGTAGATAGTAAGGATTTCCATATATCCTTGCTCATCTGCCGGAGGGACTTTTTTTGCTGGAAAACCGCATGGTGTCAATGTTTTGATGGCGGTCTGCTGCGGTTTTTTGCTATAATAGTATATATTTCAGCAATTTTTGATCATACCCAATAATGGCTGATTGCAACTGCTGCCTGAGGGCAGTCGAGATTGAGATTACATATATAGTTTATCCGCAGCTTCTGAACAGACGAACGCAAGATTGAAGCTGGAGGAGGTGGGTTATGCCTAAAGAATGGTTATCCATTCTGAACCGGGTGCTTTCGGAGGAAAGTGCCTATAAAGTGTTATACGATCATCATCCTGATCTGATTATTGTGCTGGACAGGCAGGGGCAGTATGTGGACAGTAACCGTCCATTAGAAGATGCCGCTGGAACAGGTGCAGAGCTCCATAAGCAATCCTTTCGTGTGGTACCGAAGCTTCCTGGAGAAGAACATTTTGCCGCAGCACTCGGCGGTATCGGTTCCAGTTTTGAGTTGGAAGCTGAAGAGAGCACTGGAAGCAGCCTGACCACTATTACCTATGTGCCGGTAAAAACAGAAGAAGGAATCGCAGGTATATTCGCCATTATCCGGTATGACCAGAGCTGCAGATTGACTTTTTCGCTTCAGGAATGGTTCCACCGGCTCCTGACTGGGGAAGATCGTCCTCCCGTGGTTTGGACAGATGACCGGATACCAGAATTTGAAGAGGAGCGGGTTGAAAACGCTGCAGCGCAGGAACAGCAGAAGGCGGAACTGGTGCTGGAAATGTCCGAGGACAAGCATCTCGCTCTGATCCTCAACTCTGTTGCAGCGGGAATCTTTGGATTGGATACACAGGGCAGGACATTCTTCATTAACCGCGAAGGGTCTGATATGCTGGGCTATACGCCTTCCGAATTGATCGGCCGGAGCCTTGCCGATCAGATTCATCACATCCGTGGAGACGGGTCCAGGTACCAGCAGAGTGAATGTCCGATCTTGCAGACCCTGCAGGATGGCATTACCCGCAGCAAGACGGATGAAATTTTCTGGAGAAAAGACGGAACCAGTTTTTTTGTCAGCTACCGGATTGCACCGCTTCTGCACAAAGGGATCATATGCGGTGTGGTAGGTTCCTTCAGTGATACTTCCAATGAACGTGAGGTTCTCCGGGCCAAAGAAACGGCGGAGCAGGCAGCTCAAGCCAAGTCCGATTTTCTCGCGATGATGAGCCATGAGATCCGTACTCCGATGAACGGGATGATCGGGATGGCCGATCTGCTGCTGGAAACAGAGCTCGCGGAAGAGCAGCGCACCTATGCCGAGATTCTGCGTAGCAGCAGCTACAGCCTGCTCAAAATTCTGAATGATATCCTCGATTTCAGTAAGATGGAAGCCGGCAAAATGCCGCTGCTATCGGAAAGATTCGATCTGCGTGAAATGATTGAGAGCATCATTGATCTATTTACCCCCAAAGCGGAGGAGAAAAAACTCGCGCTGCGGTGGTGGGCAGATACCAGTGTACCAGCTATTGTGACCACGGACCCCAGCCGTTTGCGGCAGATCATTGTGAACCTGGTAGGCAATGCACTGAAATTCACTGACCATGGAAGCGTAACCTTGTCTGTGAAGAATATCGAGCTGCCGGCTTCTCCGGAGTATCTGCTGGAATTTTCGGTAAGGGATACAGGGGTCGGGATTGCGGACAGTAAGCTGAACCTGCTGTTCCAGTCCTTCTCCCAGCTGCATCCGTTCATTAACCGCAAATACGGGGGCACGGGTCTTGGACTGGCCATCTGTAAGCAGCTGGTAGAGCTGATGGGCGGAACCATCTTTGTGGAGAGTGAAGAAGACCGGGGATCGACCTTCCGCTTCATGCTTCCTTTCGTCAAAGAAGAGATAGAGTCGGATATCACGTTCTGAGTTAGCCTCTTCGTGCCAAGCATCAGGAGGCGGGAATCCCCTACTAATTAACTCCGGCCGAGCAGCTGGAGGCTTTTATAGTAGGAAACAGCTCGTCTCCGGTGAACGCTATGACCGGGGGCTTGCTGTTTTTTTGTGTAGCAGCCCGGTTATGTGTGAATTTAGTAGCTCAATGCGAGTTCGCTGTTGCTAAGTGGAAAAAGTAAACCTAATTCATTGAAATATCAGGTAAACCTTAAGTTAAGTGGAAAAAGTAAATCTAAATAAATCGGGAGCGGCTAAATGGGGTCATTTTGGTTATTTCCTCAGAATGTAAGTGGATACATTCCACTTACATTCTGAAAAAGAACAAAAGACAAAAAAATAGGTGGAGAAAATCCACTTAGTTAGAAT
>NZ_LVWI01000023.1 GCF_001909055.1 Paenibacillus helianthi | reverse complement strand
GCATGCCGCGGTGAATACGTTCCCGGGTCTTGTACACACCGCCCGTCACACCACGAGAGTTTACAACACCCGAAGTCGGTGGGGTAACCCGCAAGGGGGCCAGCCGCCGAAGGTGGGGTAGATGATTGGGGTGAAGTCGTAACAAGGTAGCCGTATCGGAAGGTGCGGCTGGATCACCTCCTTTCTATGGAGAATCGTTTCCTACAACGGAAACATTCAAATCGGAAGCTTGACTTCCATTAGAACCTTTGGGTTCGAACACTCACTCGTTGCTCAGTTTTGAGAGTTGAAGCTCTCAAGTAATACCTTGATCCTTGAAAACTGGATACCGAAACGAAAATGCGTTTTAGAACATCTTTTAGCTGAAACTTGTGTAAACAAGTTGAAATCGTTATTAGTATGCTGAAAGCGAAGGTTTTCGATTGTGAAGCGACCTTTGGCTTTAAACAGACAAGCGAACGGATTCATCCGGGAGCGCTGTTTAAAACAAGATGAGCGAACAAGCGAAACACCGGAGCGATGGTTAAGCTAATAAGAGCACACGGAGGATGCCTAGGCGCCAGGAGCCGACGAAGGACGTGGCGAACAACGAAACTGCCTCGGGGAGCTGTAAGCAAGCTTTGATCCGGGGGTGTCCGAAT
>NZ_LVWI01000022.1 GCF_001909055.1 Paenibacillus helianthi | reverse complement strand
GAAGATAACTCACCGACGAAAAACGACTATAAAGATGCAAAAGTCATTGCCGATTTGGTGCGAAACGGAAAATACAGCGAACCTAAATTGCCAACAAGTATCTACGCAGATCTGCGAATTCTCATGAATCTTCGGGAGAAGATCATGGTGAACTTCGGACAGGTGCAAAGACGGGTGCAGAACTGGCTGGATCGCTTTTTTCCAGAGTACACGCAGGTATTTAAAGACTGGGAAGGCAAGGCTTCACGGATTACACTAGGCGAGTTTCCCACACCAGGTGAAATCATCGCACTCGGTACAGAAGCCATCGTTCAGCGGTGGAAGAAAGACGTGAAACGAGCCGTAGGCACTAAACGCGCGCAGCACCTTATGGATACGGCGAGGAGTTCCATCGGACTGACCGAAGGACTTCCTGCAGCAAGAATAGAGATTCAAACGCTCCTGGAACAGTACGAAATGTTCGCCAGACAGCTCGAAGAGATTCTGGCCGAGGTGGAACGTCTACTGTCACAAATTCCGGGCACTGGAGAGATGCTCACCGTACCGGGTGTGGCTGTAGTTACGCTGGCGGGTTTCCTTGCAGAAGTAGGGGATCTAAGCGGTTACGAGCATGGACAGCAGATTATACGGCTGGCTGGACTGAATCTCAAA
>NZ_LVWI01000021.1 GCF_001909055.1 Paenibacillus helianthi | reverse complement strand
TTTTCGCTCCCCATCACAGCCCAGCCTTACGATGTGCGGATTTGCCTACACACCAGCCTCACTGCTTAGACGGACATCCATCAGTCCGCGTCACTACCCTCCTGCGTCACCCCATCGCTCATAGCGGATTACGGTGGTACAGTAATTTCAAACTGTTGTCCTTCGACTACGCCTGTCGGCCTCGCCTTAGGTCCCGACTTACCCTGAGCGGACGAGCCTTCCTCAGGAAACCTTGGGCTTTCGGCGGATCAGATTCTCACTGATCTTTTCGTTACTCATACCGGCATTCTCACTTGTATGCTGTCCAGCGCTCCTTACGGTACACCTTCAACCCACATACAACGCTCCCCTACCCCAGATGCAAAGCATCTAGCCATAGCTTCGGTGGTGTGTTTAGCCCCGTTACATTTTCGGCGCAGAGTCACTCGACCAGTGAGCTATTACGCACTCTTTCAATGGTGGCTGCTTCTAAGCCAACATCCTGGTTGTCTGTGCAACTCCACATCCTTTCCCACTTAACACACACTTGGGGACCTTAGCTGATGGTCTGGGCTGTTTCCCTTTTGACAATGGATCTTAGCACTCACTGTCTGACTCCCGGCAAGAAGTTAATGGCATTCGGAGTTTGACTGAGCTTGGTAACCCTTGCGGGCCCCGCACCCAA
>NZ_LVWI01000020.1 GCF_001909055.1 Paenibacillus helianthi | reverse complement strand
TTGATCTTTGAAAACTGAACAACGAGTGAGTGGGATTTCACGCAAGTGAGATCCAAAAATAGAGAATATTTTATTCTCGTCAGATGTTTCAAAATGAGCAATCGCTCTTTCTAAATACCAATTTGGAGAGTTTGATCCTGGCTCAGGACGAACGCTGGCGGCGTGCCTAATACATGCAAGTCGAGCGGAGCTTATCCTTCGGGATAAGCTTAGCGGCGGACGGGTGAGTAACACGTAGGCAACCTACCCTCTAGACTGGGATAACTACCGGAAACGGTAGCTAATACCGGATAATTCCTTCACCCTCATGGGCGAGGGATGAAAGGCGGAGCAATCTGCCACTAGAGGATGGGCCTGCGGCGCATTAGCTAGTTGGTGGGGTAACGGCCTACCAAGGCGACGATGCGTAGCCGACCTGAGAGGGTGAACGGCCACACTGGGACTGAGACACGGCCCAGACTCCTACGGGAGGCAGCAGTAGGGAATCTTCCGCAATGGGCGAAAGCCTGACGGAGCAACGCCGCGTGAGTGATGAAGGTTTTCGGATCGTAAAGCTCTGTTGCCAGGGAAGAACGTCCGGTAGAGTAACTGCTACCGGAGTGACGGTACCTGAGAAGAAAGCCCCGGCTAACTACGTGCCAGCAGCCGCGGTAATACGTAGGGGGCAAGCGTTGTCCGGAATTA
>NZ_LVWI01000019.1 GCF_001909055.1 Paenibacillus helianthi | reverse complement strand
TCTGCCTCTACATACCCTATGTATTCAGGTATGAGTAACTGCGAATTACCACAGCTGGGTTTCCCCATTCGGACACCCCCGGATCAAAGCTTGCTTACAGCTCCCCGAGGCAGTTTCGTTGTTCGCCACGTCCTTCGTCGGCTCCTGGCGCCTAGGCATCCTCCGTGTGCTCTTATTAGCTTAACCATCGCTCCGGTGTTTCGCTTGTTCGCTCATCTTGTTTTAAACAGCGCTCCCGGATGAATCCGTTCGCCAGTCTGTTTAAAGCCAAAAGTCGCTTCACAATCGAAAACCTTCGCTTTCAGCATACTAATAACGATTTCAACTTGTTTACACAAGTCTCAGCTAAAAGATGTTCTAAAACGCATTTTCGTTTCGGTATCCAGTTTTCAAGGATCAAGGTTACAGATGAGAGCTTCAACTCTCAAAACTGAGCAACGAGTGAGTAACAGGCCTAAACCTGAGTTTTGGAAGTAATACTTCCGATTTGAATGTCTCCATTGCAGGAAACGATTCTCCATAGAAAGGAGGTGATCCAGCCGCACCTTCCGATACGGCTACCTTGTTACGACTTCACCCCAATCATCTACCCCACCTTCGGCGGCTGGCCCCCTTGCGGGTTACCCCACCGACTTCGGGTGTTGTAAACTCTCGTGGTGTGACGGGCGGTGTGTACAAGACCCGGGAACGTATTCACCGCGGCATGCTGATCC
>NZ_LVWI01000018.1 GCF_001909055.1 Paenibacillus helianthi | reverse complement strand
AAAAGGGGCTGTCTCATAAGTAGATTTTCAAAAAAAAGAAACAGCCCATATGTATTCAAGAGGCAGTAAAAAGACAGCAAGGCCGCGATTCTCCTGTTATTGGAGAATCGCGACCTTGCGTTTTTGGTCCACCGTGGCTTGCTTCAGCATATTATGGGCAAGCGAAAGCCAACCGACCTCAAGCGTCACTTTTTCCATGCCGCGAAGCAGAAAGCGCCGGAAGCCCCGGTTATTCTTCAGTTGTCCAAATACGCTTTCTGGTTCCGTCATTCGGCGTACGGCCAGGGCATAACCTTCCTCGCTTCGCAGGATGTCCCGAGCCTGCTTCTGGTACCGCAGCCTCTCCAGACTGACAACCACTTCCCGATTTCCTGCTGCCTTGGTGCAGCGTTCCTTCAGCGGACAACCTTCGCAGCTTTGGCTTCGGTAATGACGTTTGTGAATTTTATATCCGCTTTGTAGTGTCTCCTTGCTCTCTTTGCGGAAATGCAACGTTTCCCCAGCTAGGCACGTCCATGTATCCCTGGTTTCACTGTACGTCCAGTTCTCCACCTTTCCGATATTCTCTTTCCAAGCTTTACTCTTTTCTTTGTGGTAGCTGCCGTATTTCACGACCGCCTGAATCTCTTCCTTTTCCAGATAGGCGTAGTTTTCTTCACTGCCGTAACCTGCATCCGCAATTACCGCCCTAGGAAGTTTACCCAAGATCTTTTTTGCCTTTTCCATATGCGGCTGTAAAC
>NZ_LVWI01000017.1 GCF_001909055.1 Paenibacillus helianthi | reverse complement strand
GCAAGGGGGCCAGCCGCCGAAGGTGGGGTAGATGATTGGGGTGAAGTCGTAACAAGGTAGCCGTATCGGAAGGTGCGGCTGGATCACCTCCTTTCTATGGAGAATCGTTTCCTGCAATGGAGACATTCAAATCGGAAGCTTGACTTCCATTAGAACCTTTGGGTTCGAACACTCACTCGTTGCTCAGTTTTGAGAGTTGAAGCTCTCAAGTAATACCTTGATCCTTGAAAACTGGATACCGAAACGAAAATGCGTTTTAGAACATTCCTTTAAGCTGAACTTGTGTAAACAAGTTTATATTATAGCGATGCTAGCGATTTTCCCTTTGGGAAAACGTAATGGTTAAGCTAATAAGAGCACACGGAGGATGCCTAGGCGCCAGGAGCCGACGAAGGACGTGGCGAACAACGAAACTGCCTCGGGGAGCTGTAAGCAAGCTTTGATCCGGGGGTGTCCGAATGGGGAAACCCAGCTGTGGTAATTCGCAGTTACTCATACCTGAATACATAGGGTGTGTAGAGGCAGACCAGGGGAACTGAAACATCTAAGTACCCTGAGGAAGAGAAAACAATAGTGATTCCGTCAGTAGCGGCGAGCGAACGCGGAACAGCCTAAACCAAGGGGCTTGCCCCTTGGGGTTGTGGGACGTCTCACATGGAGTTACAAAGGAATATAGTAGGTGAAGAGGTCTGGAAAGGCCCGCGATAGAGGTAAAAGCCCTGTAACCTAAACTGTGTTCTCTCCGAG
>NZ_LVWI01000016.1 GCF_001909055.1 Paenibacillus helianthi | reverse complement strand
CCGCTACTGACGGAATCACTATTGTTTTCTCTTCCTCAGGGTACTTAGATGTTTCAGTTCCCCTGGTCTGCCTCTACATACCCTATGTATTCAGGTATGAGTAACTGCGAATTACCACAGCTGGGTTTCCCCATTCGGACACCCCCGGATCAAAGCTTGCTTACAGCTCCCCGAGGCAGTTTCGTTGTTCGCCACGTCCTTCGTCGGCTCCTGGCGCCTAGGCATCCTCCGTGTGCTCTTATTAGCTTAACCATTGCGTTTTCCCAGAGAGAAAATCGCTAGCATCGCTATAATATAAACTTGTTTACACAAGTTCAGCTTAAAGGAATGTTCTAAAACGCATTTTCGTTTCGGTATCCAGTTTTCAAGGATCAAGGTATTACTTGAGAGCTTCAACTCTCAAAACTGAGCAACGAGTGAGTGTTCGAACCGAAGGGTTCTAGTGGAAGTCAAGCTTCCGATTTGAATGTTTCCGTTGCAGGAAACGATTCTCCATAGAAAGGAGGTGATCCAGCCGCACCTTCCGATACGGCTACCTTGTTACGACTTCACCCCAATCATCTACCCCACCTTCGGCGGCTGGCCCCCTTGCGGGTTACCCCACCGACTTCGGGTGTTGTAAACTCTCGTGGTGTGACGGGCGGTGTGTACAAGACCCGGGAACGTATTCACCGCGGCATGCTGATCCGCGATTACTAGCAATTCCGACTTCATGCAGGCGAGTTGCAGCCTGCAATCCGAACTGAGAC
>NZ_LVWI01000015.1 GCF_001909055.1 Paenibacillus helianthi | reverse complement strand
TGGAAGGTTTGAAAATCGGTGGTGTACGCGAGTCCGATGGTCGGCCCGTGATAGCCGTTGCACCAGGAAATATAGTAACGGTCATCGATCTTGCAGACCCGGGGATCATAGCGGTATTCCCGTTTGATGACCTCTTCGTCCCCTTGGAAAACAATCGGTTCATGCTGGATAGTCCAATTCACCCCGTCCTCGCTGAAGCCTGCAAAGATATCCATGCTGACCGATTTCGAATCGCAGCGGAAGACGCCGGCGAACCCTTCCCCAAAAGGGACGACCGCCGAATTAAACACACTGTTGGAATTCGGGATAGCATCCCGGTGAATGATCGGATTGGCCGAATATCTCCATACGGGTGCGCTGGTGGCTGCCGGTTTCTCCTCCCAAGGGATAGTTGACAGGTTTTCTCCAATAATCGTACTCATGTTCATGTCTCCTTTTCATCTAAAAAAGTAATGTACTCCATCTTGTCATCCATACCTGAAATCACTTAGAGAATTCCTTCCTGCATCGCCCGCCAGATCAGTTGGGAGAATAGGCTGTTCGACCAGGCGAACCAGCTGCGGGTGAACACGGAGGGGTCGTCCGCATGGAAGCCTTCGTGCATGAAGCCGGTATCGGCGTCCGTTGCCTCCAGCATGCTAATCACCGCCAACTTCTCTTCCTTCGTGTCCGCCGTGATCCCTTGCATCGACAAGGCCATATGCCAGATATAGTTCTTCGGTGTATGCGGACTGCCGATGCCTTTGGCTGCAGTTCCTTCATAATAGAACGGATTTTCTGTACTGAGCGCAAACCGTCTCGTGTTCTGAT
>NZ_LVWI01000014.1 GCF_001909055.1 Paenibacillus helianthi | reverse complement strand
CCTTTGAGGGCAATGTTTGCTTGCAGGCAATAGCTGTATGCTACAGGAATGGGGGAACGGCATTGAAGTGGAGAACATTAAGCATCCTGGGACTTGTGCTCCTAATGCTTGTTCTGGTGACGGGCTGCGCCAATGGGACGGCACATGTCACGGTCTGAAAATATACCTTGGTATATCAATAATTTAATATGCATATGCTCATCCATTTGTAAGGCTTTCATTGAAAATTCCTGTGAAGAAAGAGTGAATTTAAGAAAACTATACTATACATTCTATACCCAATATAACGCTACCATGTTAACTTTCAAATATGAAAACAATCCAAAGAAATAAGTTTAACTTAAAAAGGACTTATGGTGAAAAATTTATTAGACAATTGGTAGGTATGAATTATAAGCCTAAAATAGCTTTACACAAAATGATCGGCAAGTATCCTCACCTTCAGCCTATAGCTTCTATGGAACTGCGCCAACAAGATCAGCGCAGTCTTTCATTGAATAGTATTTGGTACGATACCATTTGAAAGAAACTTATTTAAGCAATATTGCTCCATCAGGAGCGAAATAGGCTAAATTAGTGATACTTTTTCCCACTCGCGGTGCTAGAGGAGAGGTATTACTCTTTTTAAGTTTCCTTTTTCCACTTAAGCGGCGCCAAGATAGCTCGCATTCGCAGATTTCCAGCTACTGCACAACAGAAAGCTTACCCGATATCCAGCTCACAAACATCACAATCGCCAGCGCAAGTGACCCTCGCCGCAATCACTTCTCGAAACCCTTAGGTTTGAGCGATTTTCTTTTTCTAATGAACAGAGTGACCGCAAGGGCCAAGAGCAGAATAACAACGCCGCCGGCAATGGCGATATTCCTGATGTCCGGCACATACACCACCAGACGCATCGGCACGGAATCAGCCATCGTGATGTGCCAGGTCAGTGTATTCCCATCCTGCTCGTCAGCGTTGTTAGGACCATAGAGATTGTATGGCAGCGTTAGTTTGAACGCCAGTTCTTGGCTCTGCATGAACAGCCGGACCAGCGACTTGGGTACACTCAGCGTTCCAAGGGTGTCTAGAATCTTATCCGAATAAGCGTTCAGCTTGGGCTGGGCCACCACGTCATACCGGGTGTACAGCCACTTGTTTTCGGTATCTACTTGTGTATCCACAATATCAAGGTTTCCCGCATTCAGCTTCACATCCTGTATGGAGGCATAGGATTTCAGAAATTGATATTCCGTGGATTTGCCCACTTTTGTTTTGTGCAGTTCAATCCCTGCCGCCTGTAGTCTGCTGCGAAGCAGATCCTCAATGGTACCGCCCGCCAGCGACTCTGCACGTGAATCCAGCTTAAGATTGAATGCAATATCCATGCCTCCGTCCTTCTTCACCGTGACATGTGCCGTCCCATTGGCGCAGCCCGTCACCAGAACAAGCATTAGGAGCACAAGTCCCAGGATGCTTAATGTTCTCCACTTCAATGCCGTTCCCCCATTCCTGTAGCATACAGCTATTGCCTGCAAGCAAACATTGCCCTCAAAGGCCTATACACCGAGTGTACCATATGCCCACACTGCCCGGACAGTTCTGCAATTACTCACTGAGTCTTCTTGATCTATGGAGATAGACCCGGTCTGCCGCCGGGGAGCTGTCAAAAGCCATTCTCATCCGGATACACTTGCAGATTCCATCTCATCCTATCCACAGCAATGCCCCCTGCTTCCGGGTATGATTCCGGTGGCAGGGGGCATTGTGTATACTATTTAAGCCGTAATATAGAACTACCATTATTTCTTCAAATGATAAGGCACGGTTGTAATAATTACATCCCGCCGGTACAGCAGATGCGCACGGAGCAGCAGGCTGGATTGGTTATGCAGAACATTGTGCCAGCCTTTCTTCGGAATGAACTGGGGCACGATTACCGTCACCTGATATTTCGATTCGCTCGCCTTGCGCTGGACGGTATCGATGAACTTGGTTAATGGGTGAATGATGCTGCGGTACGGCGAATACAGCGTAACCAGCCGGACTTCAGGATGGAACTTCTTCCACTTTTCTTCAAATACCGCATCATCCTCCCGTTCAAACGGGACATGTACCGCAATAATCTGTTCGGCACCAAGCGATTTGGCATAGCGGAGCGAGTTCTCCACCACATGGGTAATTCCGGCAACCGGCAGGATGATGATATTCCCTTCAATCGCCAGCGGCTCCACCTCACAGGTAGAGATCCGGAGCTGGTCCGCTACCGCCTCATAATGCTTGTGAATCCGGTAGAACAGCAGAATAATCAGTGGCAAAAAGACCAGAACGGGCCAGACCTGCGTAAATTTGGTCAGGAAGAACATCATCGTAACGATGAAGCTGATCAACGCCCCGGTTGTGTTGATAATGAACTTGGTCAGCCAGCCGGGAGGCTTCTGTCTGATCCATTTAACCATCATTCCGCTCTGGGAGAGAGTGAACGGAATGAACACACCCACCGCATAGAGCGGAATCAGGTGCTCGGTCCGGCCTTCAAAAGCAATGATCAGCAGGATCGACAGCAGTCCCAGTATAAGAATGCCGTTAGAATAGCCCAGCCGGTCCCCGCGGACCGTGAACATGCGCGGAATGAACTTATCCTTGGCCAAATTCACCGCCAGCAGCGGAAATGCGGAATATCCGGTATTGGCCGCCAGAACCAGAATCAGAGCAGTCGTTCCCTGGACAAAGTAGTACATAAAGTTCCGGCCAAAAACCTGTTCAGCGATAATCGAGACTACCGTCGCATCCTCTTGCGGAGTAATCCCGTAGTAATACGCCAAGAATACGATCCCTGTAAATAAAACCGCGAGCAGCGAACCCATAGCGACCAGTGTTTTGGCAGCATTGTTCGGTGCGGGCGCCTTGAAGTTGGGAATGGCATTGGAAATGGCTTCTACCCCGGTGAGTGCCGAGCTTCCTGAAGAAAAAGCCTTCAGCAGCAGGAATAGGCTGATCCCTGCAATCGGCGTGCCGAGAGGCGTATGCAGATTAGAAGGCACGCTGCCGGTCAAAATATGGAACACACCCAGACCGATCAGGATAAATAATGCAAGCACGAACAAATATACCGGATAGGCCAGGAAGGACGCCGATTCCGTAACCCCGCGCAGATTTAGAGTAGTAATAAGCAATACAAAAACAATGGCGATTACTACATTGTACGGATGCAGACTTGGAAAAGCCGAGGTAATTGCATCTGTTCCCGCCGAGACGCTTACAGCTACCGTCAATATGTAGTCCACAAGCAGCGAGCCGCCAGCCACAAGCCCCGGATACTTCCCGAGGTTTTCCTTAGACACCACATAAGCTCCGCCACCATGGGGGTAAGCAAAAATAATTTGCCGGTAAGATAAGATCAGGGCCAGCAGCAGTACGAGAACCCCTGCCGCGATAGGGATAGAATACCAGAATGCCGCAGCACTGAGAGTCACTAGCACCAGCAGAATTTGTTCAGGACCGTAAGCGACTGAAGATAAGGCATCCGAAGAGAGAATTGCCAGTGCTTTGGTTTTGTTCAGTTTCTGTTCGCCCAGCTGTTCCGATTTCAGCGGCCGTCCAATTAGAAATCTTTTTACCGAAGACATCATCAACCTCACCCATCACTTTTTAAAGTTATATTACCCTTGAAAATAAATAATAATCTCAGTTCCTTATTATACACTTCTATGTCAATGACGGTTTCGCTTCTTTTCCGTTCAACAAAGAGGCCGCACGAAGGGGCTTCTCCGCATCCATATAAATAAGCCGCCTCAGTTATTTTCATAGCTGAAGCGGCTTATTTACAGGATGGTCTATTATTTTGTAAAGATGACCAGAGCCGTGTACTTGCTGTCCGAGCCAACACCGTGCACAGAATTTGTTGTTACAGCAGTGGGAACCACTTGATATTTGATATCAATAAGCTGTCCCTGTACCATTGCCGATATGAATTCATCAATCATATCACTAAGTTCCGTAATATTTTGAGCTTCAAATGCCTCAACAGCATAATATGCCATGAAATCACCTCCCATTATCAAATTTCGACACAAGGAATTATTTTCCTTCTTTTACTTTATTATTTTTTTCATTATAAGGAATTTTTCCCTTCATATTAATTAAAATTCAATATTCTGGATTTCATCGCCGCTGCCGGTTGGTTCGAACACGTTTAAGAAATATTATGGACAAGGGGCGCATAGTTACAGCCGAAAGTTTAAGATGAGAGTTAATCAGCCTTTACCATTTTGATACTACTTTGCGAAGGGCCTGGGATATACTAGCCTCAGACCTATCAAAGGAGATTATACGTTATGAATAAATCAGCGCTAAGCGCTCTTCTTGGACTCACTGTGCTGGTGGCAGGCTGCAGTGAAATGAAAACTCCCAGTGACCTGCTTAAGGCTCCTTCCCAGGGAAATGCAGACGGAACGATAACAAGCATTGTCCAGCCTTTCCTGCCGGCAGGCTCTCACCTGACCGTGCCTGTTCATTCCGAATCGAGCAGCGCCATTCAGCTGCAGGATCTCGACAAGGATGGGCAGGATGAAATCCTGGCTTTCTACAAAACAGATAAAACCGACTATGAAATCAACACCCTGGTACTTTCCAAGACGGGTGGTGAATGGAAAAAGCTGACTAACATTACCGGAGTCGGCAGCGAGTTGGACTATGTAAAATATGCGGATGTCACTGCAGACGGAGCGCCGGATGTACTGCTGGGATTCAGCGGCGGTCAAGGCCTAAGCAGAGAGTTGTCGGTCTACAGCCTCACCGGCGGCCAGTTATCGGAGATTCTGAAGCAGCCTTATGACTATCTGGCAGTAGGGGATATAACAAACGAAGGGGGGATGGACATCGCTTTGCTCCAGTCCACAGTTGATACAAATAACCAGCCCCTATCCCGTCTCCAGTTATTGCGGCTGCACGGAGGCAAACAGCAAAGCTTATCCGACCAAAAGATAAGCGGAACGGTCATCCAAATGATGTATGCCAAGGCAGCTCCTACAGCAAACGCACTGATTATCGATGCTGCAGTTGGCGCGCATTCTTCCTATACCTCTCTCCTGACTTGGGCGAATGGGGCTTTTACTGATATACTTGCAACAGACGATTATCAGCATTCGGCACTTGAGGGCAGCAAGGACCTTGTACTGAAGCCCACAGTTCCTGGTCCGGACAGCTTACTTGGTGAAGGCAGCTTGTCTATCAAAGATTATCCGCTGTACAGCGAGGATGTGAACGGAGACGGAATCGTTGAAATCGGCTTCCTTGTCCCTCCTGCCGGTTCAGAGAACTTCGCGCCGCTGGCTACTCCTTTTATCACCAAATATTATCAATGGGACGGCCAAACAGGACTTAAGCTCGTGCAGGAGCAATTCGACCGGTGGGGATTCAATTTCCATATTCCCGGGTCCTGGACCGGCAAATACCTGCTGGATCCTACGAGGGAATCTCCTGCTCCATGGGAGCATATAAACTTTATCTACAAGAACGCAAATTCCGGGGAAAAGGCCCCGCTGCTGGAGCTGCGCCTGCTGACACGGAAAGATTGGCAGAAGGCTGAAGCAGAGCTGATTGCCGCAAAAGCTTCCTATAAGCTGCTATACGAATTGCAGGATACAAGTGATGAATCAGAGCCTACGGTGCTCGTTGCCGTGCTGCCATCACCGAATGCCGGCAGCAAGCTGACTGGACCTGCATCCCAGGAGTATGAGCAGTTGAAGCTGACCCTGGAAGAAGTACAGCAGCTGGCCGGCACGCCGCAGAAGCCCCGGCCATAACAAGGAGTGGAGTCATGAAGGTGCTCGTACTGGAAGATGAGAAGCCCATACGCGATCTGCTGCGCATCAATTTGAAGCGTGCGGGCTTGGAGGTTGTTGAAGCCGCCACGGGCGAAGAAGCCCTGACGATTGCCGGAGAGAATAGGAATTTCGACATTGCGATTGTGGACCTGATGCTTCCCGGAATCAGCGGCTTCCAAGTGTGTGATGAACTGCGCAGGCAGTTTCCCCGGCTTGGCATCATCATGCTGACCGCCAAAAGCCAGGAGGTTGACAAGGTTATGGGACTGGAAGCCGGCGCTGACGATTATGTTGTGAAGCCGTTCAGCCCCGTTGAGCTCACAGCACGGGTCCGGGCGCTGTACCGGCGAATGTATCCGGAGGAGGCTCCCCCGCCACAGAACCATATCGAGCTGGCCCCCTTCACACTGTTGCTGGATGAACGCAAATTATTGAAGAATTCAATCGACATCCCCCTCACCCCTACGGAATACTCCATTGTGAAGCTGCTCATGGAGCAGCCCGGCAAAGCGATCAACCGTGATGAAATACTGACCTCCGTGTGGGGTCAGTATTTCATGGGTGAGCTTAAGATTGTAGATGTTAATATCAGCCGGATCCGTCAGAAGATCGGGCAGGAAGTTTCCGGACCCCAATACCTCGAAACGGTGTGGGGATTCGGCTATTTATGGAGGGTACAACCGTGCTAAAGGGGATCCGGTCCCGGCTCATTGTCTACATCACACTTGTTTTGCTCCTGATTGTCCTCCTGCTGGAGGGGGTATTTATTGTGGCTGTCCATTATTATTATCTGGGCAGTGCCATGGAGACACTAACGTCGCGTGCGACAACCTCTGCCACCTTTTTCAATAAATATCTGGAGGGTTACTCCATCCATGAACGGGCCAGATATATACTGGAGAACCTCTCGCCTGACGAGAGCAGCAAGGTTGAAGTCCTGAGTCCGGAAGGGAATGTGATCATCAATTCCTTTGGCTTCGCAAGCTCGGAGCGGATTGACACTCCCGACGTCAAGGCGGCTCTGTCCAGCGGCAAAGGAACTTATCAGAACCTGACACCGGGCAATGGAGAACGGATTCTGGCCATCTCCATTGCCTTGAAAGAATCCGGATTAAATATTGGCGTACTGCGCTATTCCGTCTCGGCAGAACCTTTGTACAGTGTAATTGTAAAGATCCTCATCAACGCTGCCTGGGTGGGACTGCTGGTCATTGCCTTCGGCTTCCTGCTGAGTGTCATTATCGCCAAACGAATTGTAGGTCCCATTCAGCAGTTGACCACTGTCGCCAAAGAAATGGCTACCGGCAACTTTGCCGTTAGAGCGACCAAGCAGCATGACGATGAAGTCGGCACCCTGGCCGTCACTCTCAATTACATGGCAGAGGAAATGGTCAAGAGCGAAAAAATCAAATACGACTTCATCTCCTCCGTCACGCATGAGCTGCGCACTCCTCTTACATCCATTAAGGGCTGGGGCGAAACGCTGCTTGTGGGGGATTTATCGGAAACAGAAGAAACGCTGCAGGGGCTTGAGGTCATGACCGGTGAAACGGACCGTCTGATCGGACTTGTAGAGGACCTGCTGGATTTCTCCAAGTTTCAGGCGGGTGAGATGAAGCTTACGCTTACACCTTATGATCTGCGGGGGCTGCTGGAGGATTTGCTGCTGCAGTTCAGATACCGGGGGTCCACCAAACAGATCCGCCTGTATGCCGATATCCCGGATGAGCCGCTGCCTGTAGACGGGGATTTCAACCGCCTGAAGCAGGTTTTTGTCAATTTGCTGGACAATGCCTTCAAATTCACTCCGGCTCAAGGGGAAATCCGGCTCTCTGCCATTTCCAATGAAGCACATATTATCATTACCGTTGCGGATAACGGGGAAGGCATTGAAGAAGACGACCTGGAGAAGCTGGGGACCAAATTCTTCAAAGGAAAATCACGCCAATCGGGAAGCGGGCTCGGCCTTGCGATCTGCAAAGAAATTATCGAACTGCACGGCGGGACGTTACGGATCGAGAGCGAGTTCACCAAAGGCACTTCCGTTATTGTAGAGCTGCCGCGTTACCGGATAGAGTAAGGTCTGGTGTGCGTACAGCTCTTTTCATTACTTATGAACAAGCGAGCGATACATCAAAAACAGGAAGTACGGTGCTCCGATCAGCATAATGATTAGGCCTGACGGAATTTCTGTCGGCGCGATGACCGTTCTCCCCACCGTATCAGCAACGACAAGCAGCAAGCCGCCAAGCAGTCCTGACAAAATAATGGAGCGTCTGGTGTGATGCCCGATCATCATCCGCACCGCATGCGGCGCCATGAGTCCGAGAAAACCGATCGTTCCTACGCTTGCAACAGCTCCTGCAGCAAGCAAAACACCGATAATCATCGCCCACAGCCTCGTTCCGCGAACCGGCAGCCCAAAGCCTGTCGAACTTTCATCACCAAAGGCCAGCAAATCAAATTTCCTGCCCAAATAGTAAGCAATAGGAACAAGTACCAGCAGAAGGACAAACAGACTATAAAATTGCTGCCAGCTCCGGCCATATGTAGAACCGGTCAACCAGATAAAAGCCGCACTGTTCCACAGACTTGCTTTGACGATCATGGCTTGTATTCCTGCTGAACCGATGGCAGAGACTGCGATTCCGAGCAGGATCAGAACAGAAGGATTCAAGGCTTTGCGCCAAGCCAGCGTAAATACAAAGGCTGCGGCGATAACCCCACCCGCTATAGCAGCAACTGGAAGGGCCAATATGGAGAGCCCCGGCCACACCACCAGCACGGCCAGCGCACCAAAGCCTGCACCAGAGGTTACCCCGATAATGGACGCATCCGCCAGCGGATTTCGCACAGCACTTTGAATTAAGACACCGCTGATGGCCAATGCTATACCGCCGCAAGCGGCCACGAGTGTACGGGGAAGCCGTAAATGGAGCAGGACGGAATACGCCTGATCTCCTCCGCCCACCAGACTTTCCAGCAAATCAGAAACCGGGATTCTGGTTCCCCCAAGGGACAGGCTCACAAGGATAGTCAGGATAAGCAGCAGGGTCATGAATATCGCAGCGGGAGTAAAACGCACACGCAGTGCTGCCCCTCCTATATTCATCGATGCCTGGCCAGCGCCTGAACCGGATATATTTTTCATCTTGGTGAGCACAAGCCAGATGAGCCACGGCGCTCCAATAATCGCCATCACTGCACCGACAGGCATTTCCCCCAGATTGCTCCGCACCATACGGGCCAGAGTATCTGCTGTTGTAATAAGTAGGGCCCCCCAGAGCGCACTTGCGGGAATGAGCAGACGATGCTTGCGGATTCCGCTAAGCCGGACCAGATGGGGGGCGACCAGTCCGACGAAGCCAATGGGTCCAACCACACTGACCACAATCGCGGCCATAAGCACCGCTATGCCAAGGCCCACCGCCCGGGTTAAGCCTACCCGCTGACCGAGTGAACGGGCGGTAGATTCATCCAGTTCAAGCGCATCGAACTGCCTAGCTGCAAGCACCGAAATGCCTAGAAGTGTAATGACAAAAGGCCAGGCATACCGCACCCCGTCCCAGTCCAGCTGAATTAAAGAGCCTGAACCCCACAAAAATAGATTTTGCGTTTCTGTTTGGAAGAAAATATGAAGAGCCGATGTGAACGCTCCGAGTACCATGGATACGATCATGCCTGACAAAGCCAGGCGGACAGGTGTGGCCTTACGTCCTCCGCTCAGGACATAGGCAGCCAGTGCGGCCAGCAATCCCCCCGCTGCGGCCAGCAGTAAGGGATACTGTTGCTGCGTAGCCGGAAAAGCAACCATGCCCAGCACAACCATAAAGTAAGCCCCGGCATTGATCCCCAGTGTATCTGAGGAGGCAAGCGGATTTTTCGTTATCGTCTGCAGTAAAGCGCCAGCCGCAGCAAGGGCGGCCCCGGCCAAAATACCAATGACTGTACGTGGCATCCGGATATCCCAGAGCAGATTATGCTCCATTATATCCTGGCGGTGCAGCAGGCCATTCCATACAGTAGTTGCCGTGATCTTGGCCTCCCCAAAGCAGAGGCTGAGCATAAATACAACGAAGAGGGCGGCAAAGCCGCCCCCAAATATTCCAATCAGCCGCCAGGTCATCCCGGTTGAGTTTCTTTTGCCCGTTGTGGTATTCATCAGATTGCTCATTTCGTCAATGTATTTACTACTTGATCCACAAGGACTTTGGAGGATACAGGACCGCCGAAGACCCATGTGGTGCTATCCAATCCGAAGGTGTGTTTTTCTTTTACAAAATTGAGGCCCTTCCAGACTGAATTGTCCTTCAGCTCTTTCGAGAAAATATCATCATCCTTCTGGACAATATAGAGCAGATTCGTGTCCTGAACCGCCGGTAAAGCTTCAACTGTCGATGTACTGAATCCGTAAGCCTCGAATTTTTCAGATTTCCAATCGTTCTTCAGGCCAATCCGGTCCAAGGTTTGTACAGCAAGGGAGTTGTCTGTAAAAAGACGCATCGTCGCTGCATTCTGATAGCTGTAGGCCTGGGTCAGTACATAATTCAAGCCTTCCTTGCCTGCTGCGGCCAGCTTGGTCTTTGCATCTGTATAATGTGCATCCAAATCAGCGAGTACCTTGTCGCCTTCGGCTTTTTTGCCGAGAGCTACTGCAATGTTTTTGAAGATATCTTCCATCTGTGTATATTGATCGCCTTGCCCTTCGGGCGGATACAGACCAAAAATCAGCGTTGGCGCAATCCCCTTCAATTGCTCATAAATGGCTTCATGGCTATCGGTATTGGCGATAATCAAGTCCGGCTTCAAGGCAGCAATCGTCTCCAGATTCGGTTCTCCGCGTGTGCCCACATCAGTTACACTCGCATCGAGTGGTGCTTCAGAAGTCACATACAGTTTATAGTTTTCGTTGTCCGCATTGCCCACCGGCTGTACACCGAGCGCAATCACATCTTCCGTGAAGGTCCATTCCAGTACTACAACTTTTTGCGCAGGTTTATCCAGAGTAACCTCACCTTTGGCATCCTTAACTACAATCGGTCCGGCTGCGGCTTCCGTTGGCGCATGGGTAGCCCCAGCACTTGTAGCGGCTGCATTGCCGGCCGTTCCTCCATCAGCTGCCGACTTATTCGTGTTGTTAGATCCACAGCCTGCTGCAACCAGTACGACAACTATAAGCATAACTAAGCTTAATAACCTTTTATTCACTTTGTAAATCCCCCTATATGTATAGTAATTTAAGCTGCGATCCTTGATAATCATTATCGGTGTAGTGATAATGATTATCATTTTTAATTATATTAGCTATAATATATGGGATTTCTTTGAAAGTCAAAGTTAAAATTTAATATGTATGTGAAACGGCTTAGCCGTCCTTATACAAGCTTAGGCTTCCGCAGCAGCGATGTACCTATCGTTTTTTGGCATCCGTTTCAGCGGGAACTTTAAGGATAATTTATAGCGTGAAACATATACATTCTATATTTCAATAAAAAACGCCCTGCTACCAGGGAGCGGACTGTACGCACCGTTTGTCCCCCCAAGCTCGATATTTTTTGTGTTTTTTAAAGATGGCAGATCCATTTCCCGCTTAAACAACGGTCCGTTCGCGGAGCGTCCACCCCAATAGCTTACGTATCTCCTACGTATAAAAAAGGGCGTCCCAAGTAGCCATTTCATGGCTTTTGGGACACCCCCCTAGAACTTAAACAGCATTAAGCACTCTTTCCTTGTATTATAATGTGCTTACTTCCTTTGTAGCCTCGTCAATTAACGACGCAAGCTGCATGACATAAGGTTGTCTCATCATCGTAACGTGATTTCCGGGAATATCAATGAAACGTACGTCTCCCGAGCCGAAGTTGTTCCAGGCAACAAAGCGCTGTTTAATCTCATCCGGATGCTCCAAGGTTTTCATGACGATAATAGGAATAGATAGCTTGGTAGCCTCCAGTTCCAGCACTCTCGACATCATTACATTATGAAGTTGAATCTGCAAATATTTATTGAGGTAATCTGCTGTCATAAAATCCTGGACAAGCTCATCCTGCCTCGCTGCATCCATAATGGCCTGTTTGGCCTTCTCGTAACCCAAAGCCTTGATTTGGTCATTAGGAAGCCCCATGATGTTCCCCATACCTAACACCAGAAGCATCAGCTTCAGCTCTTCCTCTGATACATCCTCATCATCTGATCCGGCTAACAGCTCAAGGGAGGGGGTTGTATCCAGAATGATCAAGCCTCTAGGGGGCCGCCCTTGCCGGATTAACTCCTGGCACATCCCGAAGGCAATATGCCCCCCTACAGAATGGCCGCCCAGATAATCCGTTTCCGGGTTATAGGTATCACTAATGGACTGTAAGTAACAGCTTACAAGTTCCCCGTAGCTTAAATATTGCGGCGCTTCATCCTCATATAGTCCCGGACTTTGCAGTCCATATACTGGGTAGTCCAACTGCTGGGCCAGATGAATGTAGCCCATAACTGTGCCGCCGGCTGGAGGAGCAAGTATTAACCTCTTTCCATTGTTCTCTTTGGAATTCAAGGCGATGAGATAATCCTTCGGTCCTCTCTGCCGAACCTCAATGGACTCTCCGCTCGCAGCAATCATTTCGGCTAATGCCATTGGCGTTGAGAACATAAATATGCTTTTGGGATCAACTTTGTACCCTCTCTCCCTAAGCTTAGATACCACCTTGATACTTAACAGTGAATCTCCGCCAAGCTCGAAGAAGGAATCCATGATACCAACCTTGGGCAAGCCCATAACCTGCTGATAAACTTCAACGATATCTTTTTCAATATCATTCGTTGGTTCCGTATAGCTCTCACCCAAGTCTTCTACTCTATCGGGCTCCGGCAGAGCCTTGTAATCCACCTTACCGTTGTTAAGCAGCGGCAATTGATCCAAGAGTACAATCAAGCTTGGTATCATATACTCGGGCAAAATATGCTGCAGTTCATTTCTGAATGAACCTGCTGTCAATCCGCTATTTGCGGGAACAGCATACGCTACTAAGTATTTGTGGCCACTGACATTACTTTTGACAACGACTACAGCATCCTTGGCCAGCCCATATGCCAAAATTGCATTTCGGATCTCTTCAGGTTCAATTCGAAATCCCCGTATTTTCACCTGATTATCTGTCCTTCCAATGTACTCAACACAGCCTTCGCTATTCAAGCGGACGATATCTCCCGTGCGATACAGTCTGCCCTTCCCTGCAAAGGGATCATGAATGAATCTCTCCGCGGTCCGCAACGGATCATTCATATACCCTCTCGCAACCCCATCGCCGCCAGTATATAGTTCTCCATGAACTCCTATAGGACATAGCTGCCCGTCTTTATCAAGGATATAAACGGTCGTGTTGCTAATCGGTCTGCCAATAGGAATGGTATGAGCATACTCCCGCACAATAGGATAGGTAGTTGTAAAGGTCGTATTCTCCGTGGGACCATACCCGTTTATAAGGGTCAATTCAGGACAAGCCTGCTTAACTCTATTGATAGGGTTGGAGGATAGGACATCTCCACCTACAATCAGGATTTTAAGCGGTAAGAACATAGCCGGATTATCCTGCGACAATTGATTAAATAAGGGTGAACTCAGCCACATAACAGTAATGCTATAGTCTGATAGGTGATGAGCCAACTCCAAAGCATCCAATAATACATGGTCATCCACTAAATACAAAGTCGATCCGTTTAATAGAGCACCCCACATTTCGAAAGTTGAGGCATCGAACGTCAGAGCCCCTGTCAACAAAATGCGATCCCGCTGTTCTACCGGTAACGACTGATTGTTTCGGACCAATCGGATTACATTCCGATGTTCCACCATAACACCTTTGGGCTGACCGGTAGAGCCTGAAGTATATAGAACATAAGCCAAGTCCGCAGCCTGATTGACAGATAGCGGATTATTCGCATTTCCCTCCAATAGCTGCAAACTGTCTAACGGAAGGCAAAAAGCAGTTTTCCCGGCGATACCTCCGCTATCTTTTAGCGTAAGTACCACTCTTACTCCGGAGGATTCCAGCATATTCGTTATCCGTTCCGCCGGATAATCCGGATGAATAGGCAGATAAGCTCCTCCAGCCTTGATGATGCCCAGAATACCGGCAATGGAATCCATGCTTCGCTCAACCATAATACCTACAACCTCATCACGTTGCACCTCCAACTTGCGTAATTCATTCGCAATGATGTTGGCCCGCTTATTTAATTCGGCATAGGTCAGATCCTGTCCGTTCCAGCATAATGCTGTTTTCCCGGGGTTTGCTTCTACCTGTTCCTCAAACAGCTCCTTGATCGTCAGTTCACGGGGATACGGGTTATGCGTCCTATTCACCTCGTGAATAAGGTAGGCGCGTTCAGCTTCATCAAGGAAGTCTACTTCACTTATCTTGAGCGTAGAATTTGAGCTGAAGGCTTCCAGCAAACGTTCGTAATATTTCATGAAGCGCTGGATGGTTTCCAGCCGAAACAAATCTGTATTGTACTCAAAATATACCAGCAGGGCTTCATTCCGTTCAAAAATATGGAGGGTTAAATCAAATTTAGCGACTGTGTGCTCCTGGATGATTTCCTGAATCTTCAAATCCTTTAATTGCAACTCCAACGGCAGATTTACCATACCCATCATTACCTGAAAAATAGGGGTCCGGCTGATATCCCTTTCAGGATGAAGCTCGTCAACCAGTCTGTCAAAAGGATATTCCTGATGCTCATAGCCCTCCAGAGCCGTTTGTTTTACCTTTTCCAGAAAATCAGTAAAACTCTCTGCTGAATCTAAATGCGTCCTAAGCGCCAGCGTATTCACAAACATGCCAATCATTTTCTCTGTTATATGATTACGCCCCGCAATAGGAGATCCGACAATAATATCTTGAGTTCCGGTAAGCTTGTACAACAGAACCTTAAAAACGGCTAACAGAGTCATAAACAGCGAAACTCCGTGTTTTTGGCTTAGCCCCTCCAGTATACGGGCCAATTCAGGCTGAATGGTCAAGAGCTTGGTATCCCCTCGGTAGGTTTGCATGACAGGTCTGGTGAAATCAAGCGGCAGTTCAAGAGCTGGAAGTTCCCCTGCAAGCTTGTCTAACCAATACTCACGGCTCTTCTGATCCTGTTCCACCATTTGGTTATGCCAAGCAAAGTAATCCGTCGGATCAAGTTCCGTCTGCACGGCTTCAGGAACACTTCCTTGAAGCAGCATTTCATAAATGTCACCTAGCTCTTTCATCAGAAGCCCTAATGACCAACCATCCGAGATTATGTGATGTTGTGCAACGATAAGCAGATGCCGCTCAGGTGCAACCTTTAGGAGAGTAAGCTGCATCAGCGGTCCGTGCCCCAGATTGTAGCTTTTTTCCGCCTCCCGGCTTACAATCTCCTGAATGACATTCTTCCTTGCTGCCTCCTCCATAACTGAAACATCCAGATAGTTGTAATCCAGAGTTGCTGTCGCCGCGATTTGCTGTACAGGCGTTTCATCCACCATTACAAAGGTGGCTCTGAGCCCCTGATGACGGTTAATGACATGCTGGAATGCCTCTTTCAGTACGTCTGCCTGTAAAACACCTTGTAGCTCCCAAGTTCCGAGAATATTGTAATTATTACTTTGTGAATCCATTTCAGTTAAAATGTACACTCTTTTTTGTGCGTGTGACAGCTCGTAATAACGCTGTACCGGCAGCTTCGGAATATGGATCTCTGCCGTAAGAAGAGACTCGCGGGTCTGATCAATAATGTTCGCCAACTGTTTAACTACAGGATGCTGAAAAATCATTTGAACGGGAAGTTTGATGTTCAATTCCTGCTGCATTCTTGATAGCACCAAAGTCGCTTTGAGAGAATGCCCTCCCAATTCAAAGAAGCTGTCATTACGGTTAACCTGGTTAATTTGCAGTATTTCCTTGAATATGCTAACGATGGCCATCTCTGTTGCCGACAATGGCTCTTCATCCCCAAGTACCGTCTGACGGTTACCCTGTATAAGGCTTAAGGAAGCATAATCAATCGATCCGTCCTTTGTTTCCGGGATTTCTGCCAGCTCAACCAGCCTGCAGTCTTCTGCTCCGAGTGCAGCCAGCTTATCCATGATGGACCGGGAAGAAGCTGCAATATCTGAAGAAGTATAATAGATGACTGGCATCATTTCAGTGTTTTGTGTATAACTAAGCCCATTTCTGATTTCTTGATGATTACGATCCAGCCCCACAAAGACAAGTGGAGTAGAGCAAGTAAGTCCGTATAGTAAGGAATGAATGCCTTGCTCGCGAGACAACGGCAGAAAGCCACGGCTTGCAGTGACCTGAGTTGCCAGGTTATTACGGCTCATGCCTACGTTCTCCCACTGACTCCAGGCAAAACAGTAAGTACGGGGATACCCGTTATGTGCCCTGTAGATACTAAAATGATCGATAAAGCTGTTGGCTGAAGAATATGCGCTAAATGTTGAAGCTCCGAAGTAGCCATTTACCGAAGAGAAGAGTATCAGGGAAGCCTCTGGCTCATTCAGGAGCGCCTCATGTAGTGCCAGTGTTCCGTGTACCTTTGCTGTAAACATTCGCTCGTAGATACTTGTATCCGTTGCATGAATCCACCGATCTTCAAAGTGTTTCCAGTGCTCCTCTAAACTTCCTTCACCCGCCAAATGCAATGCGCCTTCCAAAGGCTTGTTCCACTTTGCCCGGCCTTGGGCGATGGCATTTTTCAGAAAAGCAGCATCTGTCAAATCGCCATGTAAATAGATAAAATCGACATCATTTTTCTCCAGCTCCTTGTAGGCTTGTAATCTGAGTGGTACCTGTCCGCCGCCAACGTCACTCTTCCAGTGCTGCTTTTCGTCATCAATATTTGTTCTGCCTACTACAATAAATTTCAAGTCTAGCCGGTCAGCTAACTCTTTAATTAATTCAGTGCCAATGCCACCAAGCCCACCGGTTATCAGATACATGCCTTCAGCCTGCAGGTTAACTGTTTGCTTGCCGCTCTGCTGGATATCTATTGGAACAAGCTGAGGCAGAAGCCTCTTGTTTTGGCGGTAAACGACTTCATCCTGGGGTTTTACGTTTCTAAGTTCTTCGATCAGACCATTAAACCCCATGTCCCGGCAATCAAAGTCCACATGACAGCAGGCCAGCCACGTATTCTCCAATGCAGCGCTTTTCAGAAAGCCCTGAATCGGGGCATCGCCATAATTCAACCACGGCTCGTCCATACAATGCTGGCTATTTCTGGTCACAACATACAGCTGAATTTTTTCAGGATTTGCCCTGTGCAGTGACTGGATGAGATGAAGCAATCCAAACAGACCTTTCCTGTGAAAGGATTTAATTTCTGCCTCGGACAACATTTCTCCGGCAAATCGGGAATTGGAAATATAAATAATATCCGTTGGCAGTGGGCCAATCGGGATGACATCTTCTTGGTGAGAGTACAGCAATACTTGTCCGCCCTGAGCCAGAATCGCATTAGCTATGAAAGTGTTATCCCCATCATCAATAATCCAAAACGACCGACCCAGAAAATCGGGAGCACTGGCAGCAGGCTGTACATGACTCCACTTCTTTTCAAAAAACCAGTTAGGCACCGTTCGTTCATTTTTCTCAAATACATCCACTTCCCGCTGGATCGTGCTGAATTCCCCTGCCAGAAACTGTGACGCAAGCTTGGAACGCTGAATTTTACCTATGTTAGTCTTGGGAATGTCATTCTTTGTTACAGGAATGATAAAATCAATCTTCAAACCTAGAGCATCACTTAGTTTCTTCCGTACTGTGCGAACCTGGTTCAAAGTCTGTTCACGATGCTTTAGCTCCGATACAAAAAACACTGCAATTTTATCTGTGTCGCTGTTTTGACCCCTTATGGCGCAAACTGCGGTAAAGGAGAGGGCGATTCCCTCTATTTCCTCAACAAGCCCCTCCAATTCTACATTGCTGTAGTTGACTCCATTTATGATCAGCAGATCCTTTAACCGTCCTGTAATGGTCAGACAGCCTTCCCAAATGAAGCCCTGATCACCGGTATTAAACCAGCCGTCCGGAGTGAAGGCTTTCTCATTCTCATTCGGATTATTGTAATAACCGGGAGTAGTGGTTAATCCTTGGATTTGAATTCTGCCAATTTCCCCCTCATGAATCAGCTCATTCTTCGAGTTTACAATTCTTACATCTACTCCTGGAATCGGCTGTCCAAGTTCCGTAAAGGTTATGCCGTCCTGAATCCGATCTGACAATCTAAACGTCCCGGTTACCGCATCGGTTTCAAGAACACGGATACCTGTATGGGGTTCAGTGTCAAAAGTATTAGAGTAGATAACCCCCGAGCATGTTTCAGACATCCCCCATGTGGGGAACATGGCATTTGAACGAAGCCCGAAAGGTTGAAGCTTGTTCAGAAATAATTTGCAGCTTTTAGCCGTTATAGCTTCACCTGCGTTAAGAATAAATCTCATGGCGGAAAGATCCCATGTCCTGCCCACGGTTTGCTCCAGTCTCTCGGCAACTAGAGAATAGGCGAAATTAGGCGCCCAAGTTAACGTGGCCTTATACTGGTCCATAATATCAAGCCAATGCAAGGGCTCTGCCAGAATATAGTTAGTCTGAACTTGCACCTGCGTACAGCCTACGTACATTTCCTTAATATGAAACATTACAATACCACCGACATGTTCCAGGGGCATCCAGTTTACTGAAATCTCTTCTGCATTAAACCGGTTTAAAAGGGTTGTCCCCCGCTCCCGGCTAATAATAGTGTCGTGAGTTTGCAGCACTCCTTTGGGTGAACCTGTGCTTCCGGATGTAAACAAAATGATTGCTAAATCCGTTGAAGAGGGGTGATGAACAGCAGCAGCAGGATACCCCTGCAGTTCCTCTAGCTTGATCGGCTTTAACGCTGGGCTGAAATTGGCAACCAGGTCCCTGATATCTTCATAACGGTTATTATTTGTTATGATATGTGGCTGCTCTAATGTATTTATAATATAGCTGAGCGTACTTAAATCCGTACCGGATTGCGCAAAGGAACGGGGCACCGTAACGGGAACAGGAACAAATCCGCCTAATATACAAGCCCAAAACGCGAGAACAAAATCCTTTTTCTCTTCCAGCTGGAAGATGACTTTATCCTGTGGTTTTAAGCCACGCTTCTCTAGTCCCGCTAATACCTCTTTCGCCTGTTGAAGGAGAGCCGAGTAGGATTGAAAGTGGGTCTGCCCCTCATCATTGACATAGTGTATTCCATGCTCAGGGTAGTTCTGCGCAGCCCTTTCCAGTACATCCGCCAAGGTGACAGGCTCATTCCGCGAGTGGCTTTGAGTACCGCCATGTATAATTGCTAACGGTCCGGATCTCACCTCTGTATTAGTCCGCTCCTCCAGCACCTCTCCTTGCGGCAAAGACTGCTCCTTCTTTGTATATCCGGTATTGATCAAATCATCGATATGGACGTGTTCGATCTCATGCAGTATTTCTTCCGCAACGACTGCTACCTTGCCGATATGAGGAAGCGAACGAATTTCCGCCTCCCAATTCAGTAATTCAGCATTTTTTTCAGCATATAAATAGAGGGCTTCTTTGTCGATCTTACCTTCTGGCAAAAGGGGAAATGAGGATATCTGAATGCAGACAACATTATCGCTACCTTCTGGCCGGTTAATATCAGAACACAGCTTCCGGCAATCCAGCCTGTCTTGACCTGTTACAAAAGCCACCAGACGTAAATCGGAGGACTTCCCTTTGACAGCCACAATAGCACATTGTTGTACAGACGGGTGTTTGACCCATTCCTTCTCGATCTGCGAGAGATCCACCCGCTTGCCGTTAATTCTTACCAGATTTATAACGCGACTGTTGGAATAACTCATTAAAGACACCTCTCTCCCTATACCAGTTCTAATATTTTTATCGTGCCGTTCCCTTGCCACATCCCGATATCACCAGTCTTATACAAACGCTTACTGCCCGCAGGCGCCAGGAAATTTTCTATCTCATGCTCTGTCATCCATTCCGCCCAGCTTCCGCAATCCCGGTAAAGGTTATCGCTGGCTATGCATATCTCCCCCGGAGCTCCTATTGGAACAGGCTGCTGCCAATGGTCAAGTATATACACCTCCGTGCTGATTTCCGGATCGTTTACACCCTTATATATTTCTTCCTGGTCCTCGTATAGCACATCCACCTTAGCGGTCTTGGCGAAATACTGAAGGATCCTTTGGCTCTCCTCAGTGGACAGGATCGAAATGGCAGCTATTCTCTGGTCACGGTCCATTACTAAGGACATCAGCACATTCTGAAAATTATAGAACATCCGTTCCATGAAATCCTGATCCCACAAAGCCCGGTTGTAGTAAACTTCAAACAGAATGGTGTTATCCCGAGGTGCTATCTCCACAATAAGGTCATAATTAATATCAACAGAGCCTTGCACATGATTAAGCTTCAACACTCTGTTTGAATTAGCCATATCAGCATCTACAGGGTAGTTCTGGTATATCAGCAATGAGTGGAACAACGCCTCTCCAAACGGAATGGCACTGACCTCCTGAATTTCTGGCAATAAGCTGTATTCATATTCCTTGATGTCCAGGGTGGCCGTCTGAAGATTCGCAAGCAGCTCTGCCGCAGTTGTACACTCTGTCAAATTAACCCTTAGCGGTAAAGAGTTAATAAACAGCCCAATCATCTTTTCCACATCCGGCAGTGTATGTGGTCTCCCTGAAACGGTACATCCGTATAATACATCATCCTTGCCAGTGTACCGGCTCAAAATTAATCCCCACGCTGCCTGCAGCAGAGTATTCAGCGTATATGGCTGTTGTCTGGTGAATTTCTGAATGAGTCCCACCGTTTCAGCATGAATGGTACAAGTGTACTTGATCATATCTCTTATCTGCGGCGAGGATTTCTCATCATTGTCTAGTGCAAGTCCTGGCAGCGGAGTTGCCGCTTTTATTCCCTTCAGGTACTCTCTCCAGAATCTCTTTGCCTTATGGTGGTCCTGAGTCAAATACCACTGAATGTACTCCTTGTACGGAGTCACATGGGACAGTCCGATTTTCCGGTTGTTATAGAGCGCATCGTATATACCGAGAAGTTCACTTAGTAATGCAAACACACTCCAACCGTCTAGGGCAATATGATGAAAGCTGCATATCAACTGATTGCTGCTCTGGTCAGATTCACTGCTCAAAAACATTATCCGTACAGGCGCCTCATCCACCAGATTAAAGGCCCGGCTCGTGAACGTGCGGATTTGTTGCTCCCGTTCTTCTTCTCCATCGGCAAGTTTACATTCAACCGGGTGGCTCAGGTTTTTACATACAAGCTGAACAGGCTCAGTCCGACCTTCCCATAGATAGGTTGTCCGTAAAATAGGATGTCTGTCCGCAATTTCCTCCCATGCCTTTTGCATTACGGAAGGTACAAGTTCGCCAACTAAGTGGGCATATATTCTACCGTTATAAGACGATGACACATCATCCGACAGCGCATGGTACAGCATGCCCTGCTGCATGGGAGAGAGTGGATAGGCATCCTCGGTTGATGCGGGAAGCTTGGAAAGCTCATCCAGGGACATATTTATCAAAGGAAAATCCGATGCCGTAAACTCTCTGTAAGCCACATTCATACAATGATCGGCAATAGCCATTATCTCATGCTCTATAGACGACACTAGCGCGGCGACCAACCCATGCTGCATCATAGCCTTCGTCACTGAGACATGAATAATTAGTTCATCATGAATAACCATGCTGTTCAATTCCAGCAGATAAGAACGTCTGGCGGTGGGACTATGGAAGCTTCCATTAGAAGCGCTTGCCAGCTCCATATTTAAGGAGGAACGTCCGCCGTCTACCTGACCGAGATAGTTGAACAGCACAGAAGGCAACTTGCCTGCACTAAGCCCTGCATCCCTGGTTAAATACTTCAAAATTCCAAATCCGATACCTTTATTCGGAACAGTCCGAAGGGTCTCCTTGACGCCTTTGATTTGCTCACTTATTGCCTCGCTATGCCCCATCAGCACAATAGGATAAGCACTTGTGAACCAGCCTACAGTTCTGGTTATATCAAGATCCTTCAGAATATTCTCACGGCCATGCCCCTCCAGCATTATGGACAAGGTATCGCTGCCGGTACAAGTCCTAGCTGCTCTAAAAATAGCGGTTAGCAGCAGGTCATTAATATCCGTATTGTAAGGGTGGTTGGCAGTTCTGAGCAGATTGTCTGTGTAGAACTTATTGATTACTATAGGGATAGTGACTCCGTCGCTTTCAATACCGGGGTCGTTGAACAACTCTTCCGCCAAACGGCTGATACTTTGAGCGGTTTTCTTCCAATAAGGCAGCTCAGTCTGTATTTCAGCGCCTTGGGCATACCTATGCTGCGCTTCAGCCCATTCCTTAAATGACATTGTTTTAGCCATAAGCTCGGCTTGTTCATTATTCATCAGCGCATCCAGCAAGAGCCTCAGGTCCTCAGCAATAATTCTCCAGGATACTCCATCGACGATTAAATGATGGACTGCCAGCAGCAGCTTCTGCGTTCCGTCACAGCATTGGAACAGCACTGGTGCGATCAAAAGGCTGGTATCCAGCTTCAAGGATCGTTGTGCCCGGTTAGATTCCTCCAGAAAAGCTGTTTTTTGGGCTTCCAAGGACATTCCCGTGCAGTCCACAGTATGAATTGTAATGTCATGGATGCGCGGTCGGTTGAATTGCTTCATATCCCCGATTCCGACGTTATAGCTTATTCTTAATGCGTCATGGTGATTTATAACCCCCAACAGAGCCTGCTTGATTACCTGCTCCGGATAAGGAACCGCAAGTGAAAAGAAAGCCGGTAAATTCCAATGCTCAGGATTAGAGAAATTTTCATTAAAGAACCATTGCTGAATAGGCGTAAGCTTGATTTCTCCCGTCACTTCAACTTGTGATTCAACCCTGTTGTGGACTGTCTTGGTTATTTTCCGGCCTAGCTGAGCAATGGTTTTGTTAAGATAAACAGCTTTAGGCTCAAGTTGATAGCCCTGCTTTCGTAATCGGGAGATCATCTGAATGACTGCAATAGAATCGCCGCCCAGCTTGAAAAAATCATCTATTCTGCCGACACGTGTTACTCCCAGTAGTTCTCCCCAAATATCTGCCAGAATCCGTTCCGTCTCATCAGCAGGCTCGTGATAATTCTCACCGTCCTTCACGACACCAACTTCCGGTTGGGGCAGAGCCTTTCGGTCTGTTTTGCCGCTAGCATTGATAGGCAGGACATCTAGCGTCATGAAGTAGTGGGGAATCATATATTCGGGCAGTCTATCTCTTAAGTAATCCGGCCAATCAATGCTCACCTCGCGTGAAAGAACCAGATACGCTGCCAGACGTTTGTTGCCGTAAGAATCACTTATTGCATTTACTACACATTCTTTGACCTCTTCATGCTGAAGAATCATTGTTTCGATCTCGCTTAGCTCAATGCGGATTCCCCTGATTTTTACTTGATGATCCATACGACCCAAATATTCAATCTGACCATCTTCTGTCCATCTTGCCAAATCCCCGGTACGATATAGCTTACTTCCGGCCTTAAGTGGATGGTCTGTAAACTTTTCCCTGCTTAACTTTTCATTATTAATGTAGCCTCTGGCCAACCCTGCCCCGCCAATACATAGCTCTCCAGTGACACCTGCAGGCTGTAGCTGATTATAGGAGTTCACAATCAAGATGCCAATATTGCGCATAGGAGAACCGATCGGAATCAGGCCTGATTCTTGTTTGTTGTCCAAAGAATATCGGGTCGCATAAATCGTAGATTCTGTAGGCCCATAAATATTCTCCAGATGTGCTGTGTCCGAAATACTATAGAAATGCCGTACGGTCTCCCTGGAAATCGCCTCGCCTGCAGCAAATACATATTTAAGAGAGTCTAATTGGCTGTATTCCGTTGCCTCTAAAGAGTTCATAAAGGCATTAAGCATCGAAGGTACAAAATTAATATGCGTAATCCCGTAATTATAGATAGCCCTTAGTATAGAAAGAGGCTCTTTCTCCTCTCCCTGTCTGAGAATGACCAGGCTTCCACCCTTATGAAACCACCCGAACAATTCCGCCACAGATACATCGAAGGTGACAGGAGTTTTGAATAAATAAGCATCCTCCTTCTCCAAAGGATATTTCTCCTGAAGATCCATAATAATATTTGCTACACTTGCATGCTCGATCATGACTCCCTTGGGTTTACCCGTGGTGCCTGATGTATAAATAACGTATGCTAATTGCCTGGAATTGAGGTTCACATGTAAGTTTTCTCCATCACCTGTATAAATCTCCGGATTGTCAAGATTAACTGCCTCTGCAACTCCGTAGACCTTATCAGCCAGGCTATTCTGAACCAAAACCTTCCTCGCGCGGCTATCGTCAATCATATAGCGGATGCGCTCCGCAGGAAACGCGGGATCAATAGGCATATAAGCACATCCCGCTTTGAGCACCGCCAGAATTCCGATAATCATCATGAAGGATCGCTCCGTCATAATACCGATGATTTCATCCTGGTCCAAACCTTGCTGCAGCAAAAACAATGCAAGTTTATTGGACCACTTGTTCAATTCACTGTAGGTCATCTCCTCGCCTTCATAAACCAATGCACAAGAATCTGGCGTTTCCTCCACTGCTTGTTCAAACAGAGACACCAGTGTTTCCCCGTAGGCAGCTTCCTGTGCTGCTAAAGGTGTTTGCCATTCTTCGAGAATTTGCAATCGCTCTTTCTGAGTAATGACTTCGTAAGAATCCACTGCACGGGAAGGAGTAATGACCGCCTTCTCCAGAAGTGTTTTATAATGGTTCAGCATCCTTTGTATTGTGGATTGAACATAAAGATCGGTACTATATTCCAAAACAACCTTCAATTCGCCTTTATCCTCGAAAACCTGCATGGACAAATCAAATTTTGAGGTCTCGTTGTAATAAATGTCCGCTTCCATCTGTCCATCTGTATGTGATACAGGCTTCATAGGCGCATTTTGCAGGACAAACATCGTTTGAAACAGCGGATGCCTGGATGGGTCTCGTTCTACATTTAAGCGCTCTATGATCTCCTCAAACTGAATGTCCTGATTCTTTTGCGCATCCAGCACCGTAGACCTAACTTGTCTTAGAAATTCACGGAATGTCCCCTTGCATGTTAGCCGTAAAGGCAGCGTATTGGTGAAAAAACCAATAAGCGGTTCTACCTCTCTCCGGTTCCGGTTAGCGAATAAAGAGCCTAGCAGGAGTTCATCCTGGTTGGAATAACGCTTCAGCAGTGCTGCAAACCCCGCCAATAAAACCATGTATAGGGTGGCTCCTTCTTCCTGTGCCATCCTCTTTAAATTATCTGTTAATCCCTTACTGATCCGAAGTACTTCTACTGTGCCCCGATAGGTTTGGATATCCGGACGAGGCTTGTCCGTTGGCAAATCCAGCACGGGAAGCTCGCCTGTCAATTGCTTTTCCCAGTATGCCATTTGCTTGTTATGCTCTTCACTCTTAAACCACTCTTCTTGCCAAAGGGCAAAATCAGCATATTGAATCTCTAGCACCTCTGCAGGGAGACCATGCCCATCCAGCAGAGTGAAATAATAATGAGAGAATTCTTTAAGCAGCACACCAACAGACCATCCATCCGAGACAATATGATGAATAGATACAATAAGAGTACAGTGATCCTCCGCTGTTCTGAGAATCTGAAATCTGCAAACCGGACCTTTTACCAGGTCAAACGGCTTCATAGACTCTTCTCTAATAAGTGTATCCACAGTGTCCTGCCGTAGTTCCTCTGTCAATGAAGTCAGGTCACGGATTACAGCCTTAACGGGTGCTTGAGCTTGAATAATCTGAACAGCCTGATCCTCAATAACGTCAAAGGTCGTTCTCAAAATTTCGTGCCGCCGGATAATTTCCTGAATGGCCTGCTCCATATATCCGGCGTGGATATGGCCCTTTATTTGTATTACCACAGTGTTATTGTAGAAGGGATTATCCGGCTCCAGCTCATACAAAACCCATTGCCGTTTCTGTGCGGACGACATTTGAACCTTTGAACCTCTAACTCTGGGGACAACTGGTTCCATCTTGCCTCTTTCTTCTTTGTACAGTCTTTCATTCAGAACATCAGACAGCCGCTTTAATTCTGGAAAGTTAAACAAATCTTCGAGTTCCACCTGAACCTTAATTTCGCTGCGCAAAATTGAGACCAATTGAGTCGCTTGTAATGAATTTCCGCCGAGTTCAAAGAAATGGTCATTAATGGTGATACGGGAATCGTTGAGGATTTTTTTCCAGCACATAATAAGGACCTGGTCCAATTCATTTCTGGGACTGCTCTCCAAGGGCTTAGCAGGCGCTGAAAGCTCCGCCAGCATTCTCAGATCAACTTCCCCAGCCTCATCAAGAGGCATCTGTTCAATCTGCTTCAGTTCAATCTGCGGGGCTTCCGTGCCTGCAGAAGCTGCAGCTATTTCTTTAAATAAATCGTTAATCTTTTTAAGCTGATTAGGCTCAACTGCTGTCTGAATAAATATCGTTACCCGGTGAACGGGAGGGACATCCGCATGGCTTAATTCCTGGATTTCCTTCTTAGCGCCGTTCAGACCAATGAATTGTACAGGTTCCCCAGACCTCAACCCCGCCCACAAGGACAAAATTCCGTTTTGTTTGGTAATGGGACTATACCCTCTGCTGCCCAATTGATTCTTAATGATTAAACCGCTTCCCATACCCAGCTCATCCCACAAACTCCAGGAGAAGCAGTAAGCCTGCATAAGAGCAGATTGATTCTGGTAGACCGTGAAGATCTCCATGAATTGATTCGCGGAGCAATACGCTCCTACTGTCATCCCGGAATGTAAGGTTCTTGCCGAGGACGACGAAATAAACAGGATATCTTTCTTATCTTTAACAAGCTGATGGAGCACCCAAGTGCCGTAAACCTTGGCTTCATACATTTCATCCAGCTGCTCTTGAGTCTGATCTTCCATAAGGTACTCCTGAATAATACCTGCAAGATGAATAACACCGCTTAGGGATTGCTGCTGCTCTGCTTCAAATTCGGTAATCAGGTTGGATAATCGCAATTGATCTGTCAGGAGAGCTGTCTCATACCGGATCGTTCCGCCAGCGGCTTCTTTATTCTTTAGACGCTCGAAAGCTTCTTTTTTCTGAGGGACAGTCAATTGCGTCCTGCCGATAACCAGAATATTAGCTGCATATTGCTCCATGAGCTGCTCGCATACAAGTATACCGATTCCGCCTAATCCACCGGTCACTATGTATAATCCTTGCTTCTTCAAAGGAAGTCGGCGACTCGCTGTAGCCAGCATGTCCATCTTCTCGATAACAGGAACCAGCCGACAGTGATTTCTGTAGGCAACAACCCGGTATTGATCCTGTGCAATAGATTCCCTGCTCAGAATTTCCATTAATTCAATATTCTCATTGTCTGGTATATCTATCAGCTTAGAAAAAACATGGGGTAATTCATGGGAAATAGTTTTAATGAAGCCAGGGATGGTTGCCTGTTCATAATGAACAACCTCATTTCCTAATGCCCCTATAGCCTGGGAGGTCACCATAAAGAGATAAATATCCCGATCTTCATATCTCTTCAGTGCTTTGGTTAAATACAGCAGACTAATACTTGCGTCCAGTTGGGCATCCTTAAGATCCTGAACCGAGCCAATCTTTTTCACAGATCCTATGTTCCAAAGATGAACTACGTACTCCATCCAAAAGGCTTCTTCCGCTAAGCATTCCATAAGATTCTGATAATCATCCGGATTAGAAGGGTTGATATAATACTGTCTGGAATCCGCTTTCCGGAAATGCTCACCCTTCAATACCAGTATCCCTTCCTGAAGTTCAGAAGGTGTATCTTCTACCGAGTTGGCAAAAACTACTGTATTCTCGGCTTTAATCTTGCTAGGCTCCGTTTCATCAAGTTCGCAGCTTATCCACTTCTGTTTATAGCTCCAGTCTGGAAGCGTATATTCATTGCTGAGCAATATGTCGATTTGTTTTTTGATCGGGACGAAGGCTCCGTTTTTATACTTTTGAATCAGCTCATTGCGTTGAATTTTGCCGCTGTTGGTTTTAGGGAACTCATCTTGGGAGAGGGGTATGATTATGGCAGGATAAAGGCCAAATTTTCTGCTGACGTCATATTTAATTTGGTCTATCATTTGCGGCAGGCGGGAACCGGAATCCTCGTCCAGAACAAAAAATACTGCAAGCTGATCTACATTCTGTTCATCCGGAATGGCACACGCGGCTACATAGGTGACTTCAATTCCGTCAATTTCCTCAATAGCTGCTTCAATATCGTAGTTATAATGATTGTTTCCGTTAATGATGATAACGTCCTTTGCCCTACCGGTAACCGTAAGTCTCCCGTCGATCAAAAATCCCAAATCCCCGGTTTCAAACCACCCATCAATAAAGGATTCCTGATTAGCATCGTCATTCTTGTAATAACCATTCATAACTGAAGGGCTTTTGACTTGCAGACGGCCGATATTGCCCTCATTCAGAAGGGCATTGGCGCTGTCAACAATCCGTAATGCCACACCGGGTATCGGCGTACCCGATTCTGTGAAAACTACGTGATTCGGATCATCAGCGGAAACGTGTCTGATTGTACCACTTAGTGAATTTTTGTCTATGTAATGGATCCCCGAGGGCGTGTCTCGCATTAGAAGATGGGATTCAACAATACCTGATGAGGTTTCTGACATACCGTAAGCCGGAATTAGCGCATTGGCTGGAAGGTGAAACGGCTTCAGCAGATTGAGAAAACGGTGTGCCACTTTACCTACAACTGCTTCTCCTCCGTTCAGGACATACCGCATGGAGGACAAGTTCCAGCTTCGTTCACCGGCTGCAGCTACTGCATCGTTTAACATGGAAAAAGCAAAGTTCGGCGCCCAGGTCAAAGTTGCTTTATAATAATCGATCCAGTCCAGCCACAGTAAGGGATTATTCACAATGCTGTCAATATGGCCTATCACTTGGGTACAGCCCAAACAAACATCCCTTACATGAAACATCACAATACCGCCCACATGATCCAAGGGCATCCAGTTTAGCGAAATATCGCGATGATCAAACTGATTATGAACGGAAGTAGCCATTGATCTCCAAATAATCGAGCTGTTACGATGCTGTACGCATTTGGGTTTACCGGTGCTTCCAGAAGTAAGCAGGTTGAGAACAAAGCTGTCCTCTGCAGCTTCAAACCCATTCGTGTCGGGAAAGTCTGCTTTTATATTTTCGTAACAGGCTATTCGCACTTCATTTTCATTCCAGAGAACTTCGAGTTCTGCCAGCTTTGGTTCAAGCTCAAGCTCAGATAAAATCACAGGATGATCCAGCAAACTCCACGAATTATAAATTTTGGTCAACAAGGCGTTCATCTCGGAATAGATAGGCGCTATGGCTATTGGAGTCGGCAAAAATCCGCCCAATACACAAGCCCAGAAGGAAATAATAATCTTTTTGTTGTCTTTAAACTGGAAGATAACAGAGTCTCCAGGCTGCAGGCCTAGCTTCTTCAATCCATACAGTAGGCACTGTGCTTCGTGCAAAAGTTCAGTATAACTACAGAAGCTCTCCGTTCCATCCATATAAATAAAGTGAATACCCTGACTTCCATGCTTGTCAGCCGCATTCTTTAACAGTTGCTGCAAGGTTGCAGGGTAGTGTGGCTCAATGTTTAGAGGAGCTCCATAACTAATTGCTGGTTTTTGCCGATCAATGGCTTCTTGCTCAATAACCGCAGATTTTGGGAGGATGGTATCTTGAATATAAGGATTACGTACCGCTTCAATACTGCCATCGGGGAAAAGATCGTTCAGATGCACGGGGGGAATCGAATATTCCGTTTCAGTTACTATGATTCCGGACTTCTCAATGAACGGAATACTCTGAATGGTTTTCTCCAGCTCTATTACAACCTCTTGTATCTCTTTATTAATGGAAGAATTCATTGTCCACCTCGGTTATAATATTAGTCATGCTCAACCCTTTACACTGGAATGAATAATATGGATTACCTGAGATAAATGCTCATTAATAAAAAAATGTGCGCCCTCAAAAGGAACTACAACACAGGTACCCGTTGTGTGCATCTCCCACGCTTGAACTTCCTCATCTGTCATATAATCCCGTCTGCCTTGTAAAACAGTTATGGGGCAATTCATTTTGTTACGGACAGGAATGAAGCTGTAGGTCTCGACCATACGGAAATCAGCCCGAATCACTGGCAGGAACATTTCAATCAGCTCCCGGCTATCCAGAAAATCCTCTGTAACCCCATTGTATTCTTTTAGTTTTTCTAAAAACCGATCATCCGGCAGCAGATGAATTTCTTCCCTGCGGGACAAAAACAAGTTAATATGGGGTGCTTCTTTACCTGAAAAAAACATATGTCTGGGAAGAAACTTCTTGTTAAACTGCAGTTTCTGATACAATTCAAAAGCAAGTAAAGCCCCCATACTATGGCCGAAGATAGCGTAAGGTTCCCCCGTGTCCAGTTCCCTCAATAAGCGGCTGTAAAGATCCTCTACCGCCTCCTGAAAGTTTTGGTATAGAGGTTCTCCGAACCGTTCTCCTCGACCAGAGAGCTCCAAGGGAATCAGTTTGATATCTTGGTCCAAATGCCTCCTCCACTTCAAATAGTAAGTTGCAGAACCTCCTGCATACGGTATACAAAATAATTTCACATGTTCTCTCTCCCCGCTGACAAATTAGTCGATTCATTCACAAAGAAAGATCCCTTTTTTGAAATATAAAGGATGCTGCTGCAAAAATAAGAATGGATACAACAACTAACACAAGGCTTATGCTCACCGTATCATACGTACCCTGGATAATTTTCTCGGGCTGATACAAAGTGAATATCGTACAATATTTGAGCCATGACAGCTTCTCAGACAATTTGCTGACCATATCAAGTCCATAGAATAATAAAGTAACCCCAAAACCTGCTCCGAGGGCTGTCTTCTCTTCATCGAATATACAGGAGAACAAGAAAGAATAAGATCCAATTAGAAGAAATATCAGCATGACTATTAGATTTAATTCCGTAAAAACACCCAAATCAAATTCACTGTTATTAACGAATGAAAGTACTCCGAAATACCCTCCAAGATAGGTGAATAGACACATTACAACAAGCCCGGTTACAAGAACTGCTGCTTGAGTATTAATCACCTTTCTTCTCGTCACTGGGGTCGATAATAGATAAGCCATTGATCCTCGATCTACAAATCTACTGACTAACTGGCAAGCTGTCAGAATCGTGTACGCCATCAGTAAATACAGGTAGATAGAATTGTAAAAATTCATAGCCATATATTCCACTGCATTGGTCAAATTCCCTTGGATTCCGAATGCATCCATTACACTCTTGGGCAAGCTTTTGATAACATCATTAAATTGCTGTGAATCGGACAGTAACGGGAATGTCATAACGAGTAAATACAAACAGAGAAAGCCCGTGAAAGCACAAGTAAAGAGGAACTTCCCGTGTCCTTTCATCATCGCTTTATATAAGGAGAAGTTCATAACTTAAGCCTCCTCGTCATAATAATATTTCATGAATACGTCTTCCAGGCGCTGCCGTGGTATATCCAACGCCTTGATCGGATATTGACTAATTTGTTCCAAAATTTCGCTAATCTCCCTATCGACAGAAATAACCGCCTTATTCCCGGAGTGGCTTTGTACGACAAGTCCGGAATGAACAATCGTCTGAAGATCTTCCTGACGGTAGAACTCCACCTCATATCTATTAGCAGCCATCTCACCTTTTAATAGGGACAGTTCCTGAACGGTTATTATCCGGCCTTTACGGATGATAGCTATAGTATCCGCAGTATCCTCTAGTTCACTGAAAATATGGGAGGAAATGAGAATGGTTTTCCCTTTACTTTTCTCCTTATGCAACAGATCTACAAATGTCTTTTGCATCAGAGGGTCCAGACCTGAGCTGGGTTCATCTAGAATAATAACCTCAGGATCGTGCATAAAAGCGTTAATAATTGCCAACTTTTGTTTCATGCCTTTGGACATTTTCCGGATGGGCACTCTCATATCTAAATCAAAGGTTTCAATTAATTCCTTACGCCGCGTGTTTGACTTTAGATTCCTCATACCTGCCATAGCATCCAAAAAGTCCACGGCAGTCATGCCTTCAACAAAGGCGATTTCACCTGGGACATAACCTAATATGCTATGTATCTTGTCTGATTCTTCCCAGCAATCATATCCGTTGATAGTCGCTTTACCGGTGTCAGGCTGCATATATCCCATTAAGTGACGGATCGTGGTAGATTTACCAGCTCCATTCGGTCCAAGATAACCAAAGATCTGCCCCATATCCACTTGGATGCTGACATCAAACAAACCTTTTTGATTTGGGAATTTTTTGGTTAAATGATCAATTTGAATCATGTATGCACCCTCCCTTGTAAATTCATGAGTGAATATAAATCAACATAAGTAATAAATTTTATTACCTTATACCTTTCTTATGCCTCCCGTTACTTATTATGGAATATAATTCCGGCTGTTGTCAAATTATCTATCATTAACTATACTTTGGTTTTTAATGGATAGAATCATACTCTGTGCTCTGCATTTTGTGAAATAAATACATTCCTAAAAACCTTCATTCCCCGTGGTAATTACCATATTATTCCTCAGAAATCATTTTTATTCTCTCTAATCTCGTTTCACTCAGGAAAACAGCGATGAAACGAGCATTGTCGCAACGACAAAAAGACTGGGGATGATCGAGTACAGATCGATCTTCTCCAGTCTTTGGTCTTCTTGTGGACGCTAATTTTTATTCCTGTACAGTTTTTTTGAAAATGGATGTGAGTTGTAATTCATCTTGTCACTAAATAGGGTTAATTCGAGCAGTTTTGTAACGTTCTTTTGGCACATTTTGTATCTATTCTTGGCACAAACCGTTGATTCCTGTAATAACACCTGTCACAATGTGTGGGCCAAAGAGTTCCCGACATTGAATACACCTAAACATAGGTGAGACTTGTCTTCAAAGAACCATTACTGAATAGTCGATTGTTTCGAAAAAAACATTTCAGTCGATTTAATCAAATAATCCCACTATACTATTAGAGAAAGATAACCCGACTTTGCTTTGGGGGTGTGTGGACAAGTCTATGCTCAGATCCAAGCCTTTTTATTATCTGTTATTACTGTCTCTCCTGACCCTGGCAGCCATCTTCATCTTCATCTTCATCTTCAACACCCGTTCGAATGAACGCGGATCCGGAAATGAAGCAGCCCAATCAACATCTCCGGTCTCCGGCCGTCCTGACCAGATCAGCATTCTGATCGAAAACTCCTATCTGCCTTATATCAGGAAAATTGCCGCGCGGTATGAAGAGCAATATGGGATTAAAGTCGATATCCGCTCCACCGATATCAACTCGCTGCATGACCAGATAGAAGACAGCATCCTGCGGGGAGGCTCAGATTTGGATATTATCCTGGTCGATACGGTCTGGACCACCGGATTTGCCAGAACCGGCTTGCTTGAGCCTCTGCGGAACTATGTCACAGGAAGTGTAATTGATAAATTGGTACCCATTGCTTATAACCAGCGGGTCATCAGCAATGATTTATATGCGCTTCCTGATTTATATGCCTTCCCGGTCATCATGGAAGAGAAGTTCCTCTACTATAATGAATCGATGCTGAGAAGCGCCGGCATTTATGCTCCTCCAGCCACCTGGGAGGAACTGAAGGACATGGCAAAGTACATTCAGGATAAGGGACTTGCCAAGTACGGCCTGATCTGGAGCTGGAAGCCGGGCGAAGGCCTGATCACCGATTATACGCTGCTGGCCAACGCCCTTGGCGTGCAGGCGAAGGATGCCAACGGCCGCTGGGTATTCAATGAGGGCGGCGGCGTGCAAGCGCTGGAATTCATGGTGAACACCCTGCGGAGCAGCGGTTTATCCGATCCCGCTTCCCTGACTGCAGGCGATATGTCGTCTATTGAGACCTTCGCGGAGGGCAAGACGCCTTTTTTGATCAGCTGGGCTTATGCCGATCCGATCCTCAGCCGCAAACCCGGCTTTAAAATGGCGCTCGTGCCCGGTTTCCAGGGATATCAAAGAAGCTCCACCGTTACCGGGGGCGGCGCACTCGGCATTACCCGAACTTCACGTCATAAAGACTGGGCCTGGAAATTTATTGATTTGACGATCAGCATGAGAAATGAAGTGTCTGCCAAGGACCAAATTGGAGGCCTTTCAGTCTGGAACGAGCAGATCGACCAATTCGAGAATGAGGAAAAATACCTGAACCGGAACCTGATGACCGAACAATTTGAATATGCGATCAACAGGCCGAGCATGTCATCTTATGTGGAGTGGTCGGGTGTGCTGCAGGATGCCATCACCTCGGCGCTCACCGGCAGGAAGACGGCCAGGCAGGCGCTGGATGAAGCCAAGGCGGAAATCGAAAAGAAGGGCATCAAATAAAAAATCTCTATCCCCGCTTGTTTTGCCAAACCGGCCGGGGATAGAGATTTTTGCTGTGCGCCCTCCTGGCGTTATAACGCATTGCAGCGGGGGCCGAACAAGGTTTCTTTATATTCCGAAGGTGTTATTCCATAATATTTTTTGTACACCTGCCCGAAGTATTTGCCGTCCGCGAACCCGACCCGGCGGGCAACTTCCAGTACGGTCAAACGCCGGCTGCCGGTGAGTAATTGCTTGGCCTTTTCCACCCGTTTGAGCGACAGGTACTCGTTAAAGTTAGTCCCCAGCTCTTTTTTAAAAATTCTGCTGAGATGGCTGGCGCTCACATGGAACAAGTCTGCAACCAATTGAAGATTCAGCTCGGCTTCGGCATAATGATCATCCAGATACCGGGCGATCCGCTCCGCCAGGCTTCTTCCCATCGATTCTTCCTTCCTCCATAAGGCCTCCTCGCAGGCCAGGGCTGTAATCCGGCTTAACAGGTCCGTATATTCCCCGAAGGTCCGCAGTCCGGTGATTCCCGCAATGGCTTCGGTGATTTGGTCCTTTATCCTCCACTCCGGTACATGCTTGGACAGGCCGAGCAGGAAGTCAAGACAACAGTTCAGGGCGATACTTTTATTCCTGCCGGCTCTAATGTCGGCCGTGAATTTGTCCAAATACCGTTTCGCTTTCGGTTCGTCGCCGTCACAAATTGCCTCAAACCATTCCGCATCCATACGGCCCAGGGCCGGCTTGCCAGAGCTGCACTGAAGTACATCCTGCAGCTTTGGCATCAGACTTCCCCAGAACAATTGAGTCTCGAGCAGCTTAAGCGCATGCTGGAAGGAGCTGTACAGCTCGCTGATCTCCTGGAAGCCCGTGCCGATGCCGACGCTGATTTGCTTTTTTAAATACATTTCGATGTTCTCCAGACATTCGGTTGTCGCTTCCACCACTCTTTTGCGGATAATCACCTGCTGCAAGGCGGGATCAGACTTGACGACGACAACACTCTTCCCTTCCATATCCACGATGGAGGTCGCCATTTGGAAACGGTGGTACGTTTCATTCACTATATTGTTGACGGCATACTGGTACAGGGAGGCATAGTCTTCATAAGAAAGATCCGAGGGATTATACATCTCAAACACCACGACCACACCGCAGCCGAGCTGGATACCGTAATCCTTCAGCTTTGTACGCATAGCGGCAATATCCTTATTGCCGTTCACAATCACATTCATGAGGATGCCCGCCTCCACGATGTCCGCGTTCTCCCGCTTGGAGTCACTGGCCGCCTGCAGCAGAGAAGCTCTCTTGCCGTTGATCCTGTCCACCGCCTTAAGAATGCAGGCATTCAGGTCCGGAATCTTGATCGGTTTGAGCAGATAATCGAATACTTGATGTCTTACTGCGGTACGGGCATAGTCGAATTCACTGTATCCGCTCAGGAGAATCGTGATCATCCCCGGATAATGACGCTTGATATGCTCGGCCAGCTCCAGCCCGTTCATCCCGGGCATCTTGATGTCGGTAATGACGATATCCGGCTTGAAACGTTCAATGACTTCTATGCCTTCCAGTCCGTTGGCGGCCGTCCCGCATACTGTGCAGTTCAGCTTGCTCCAGTCTACCTTCTCGCTCAGTCCCCGGCTTACGATGTCTTCATCATCCACAATCACGATTTTATACAATATGCTTCCCACCTTTATCCGCAGTATTGGGAGACGCAGTTACATTCTCCATTACAGGCACTATAATATCGACAATGGTACCGCTGCCTGGCATGCCGTTGATCGTCAGACCGTAGCCTTCGCCGAACAGCATTTGAATCCGTTTGTGTACGTTTCTCATTCCGTTGCCTGTCCCTTTGGCGCTGCCGAAGTCCACCTCGCCCGTGAATTCCAGCAGCCGGGCCCGTTTCTGTTCCTCGATTCCGACACCGTCGTCAATCACCCGGAATCTTACTCTCCTTCCATCCATGATCCCGATTATGCTCAGGTTGCCCGGACCGACTTTATTCTCCAGCCCGTGCACGAACGAATTTTCCACAATCGGCTGCAAAATAAACCTGGGAATCCATAGCTCCGCAATGTCGTCGTCCATGTGGATTGAAACCGTGATCCGGCTCTCAAAACGGGTCTTCTGAATAGCTAAATAAGCATTGATATATTCCAGCTCCGAGCGGACCGGCACCATTTCCCGGTGATCGGCCAGATTGGCCTTCAACAGCTGCGCCAGGGAGATGGTCACATTCTCGATCTTGTCATTCTCACCGTACATGGACAGCCAGCGGATCGTATCCAGCGTATTGTACAGAAAATGGGGATTAATCTGGGCCTTAAGTGCCCGGTATTCTGATTCACGCTGGGCCAGCTCCTTCTGGTACACCTCGGAGATCAAATAATTGATCTTGCCCATCATCTGGTTGAAGCTGCGCCCGAGCCGCCCGAACTCATCCCTCCGGTTGATTCTGACCTGCTGATCGAAACGGTCTGTCTCCACCTGATCCATAACCTGCTTAAGCGCGTGGAGCGGAGCGATTATGCGGCTGGTCGTGAACCAGGTCAAGAGGATGCCCAACAGCACGCCGATCACTCCGATCGCGGTGATCCAGCGTCCGATCAGTTCCGTGCCTTTGGAGATTTCCTTAAGCGGCACAAGCGAGACTACTCTCCACCCTTCCTGGGCGGATATGAAGGTTGTGAACAGCATTTTTCCGTACGGCTCCATATTCAATACAGAAGGCCCCTCGGCGGATTGCAATTTCGCGCGGCGGAGCAGATCATCCACGTGGATATCGGGAACCTCGCTGCTGCTGACAACGATACGATCCTGCTCATCAAACACATAGCTGTAGCGGTAAGGCTCGGACTGCAGGCGTTGCTTTAAATAATCGTCCTTGAGCGAAATAGTTATATAACCGAGCATCTTGAGCGAATCCAGTTCCCGGATGGCTCTTTCGATATAAATAACCCCTTTGTTAACCCTCCAGGTGATTCTTCCCACCGTGTCATAACGCTGTTTCTTCAGCTCGGACTGCACATCGTCCTTATTATTCACACTCCCGGAAGTATTATAGTTCAGCTTGACCAGGAACTGCTGCGTATTGAAGAGATAGACGGTTTCCAGCTTATCAGTGGAGTACAGGATTTTGGAAACGACCAGCTGTTCCAGCGCGCTTAACTTCTCATAGGTAAGCTGGTTCGTCTGCAGCAGCATAGACTGGATTTCTGAATCCTCGGTAATGCTGTCCATCAGCTTGCCCATATACGAAATGGCATCGTCCATATTCTCGCTGATAAATTGCACCTTCTGGGTATCATTTGCCTTGGCGTCGTTCAGATGAAAATTAATGGAAACGGCGTAAGTGACAATCTCGATGATAGCGATTACAAGAATCAGCATGACTACCACCATCAGAATCATCTTGCGCTTTACGCTGGAAGACAGGTAGGTCAGCAGTGCGCGCTTCAATATCCAGCAGCTCCTTCAAACATAGGTTGTACCTATATTACCAAGAATCCTTTTACATGTTAATAAACAAAATTAACCTGTCTGCCGCGTATCCCACAGGGATCGCCTTTATTCTCCACATAGTGAAAACAGCCGGACGCCCCATAATGCGGACCATCCGGCCTTTACTCTTTTGCATATTCGCTATGCGCCTTTTGCTCACGAAGCTTCCGCAGCTGCGGATTTCGATTTTACCATCCGGGAAATCGCCAGGGCGGCCAGGATAATGATCAGTCCCCGCACGATCGGTTGGACAAAGGATGAGATGTTCAGCAGATTCATGATGTTCATGACAACAGCGAAAATGAGCAGTCCGATAAAACTTCCGCCGATCGTGCCGCGGCCCCCGGTAAGGCTGGTTCCCCCGACAATCACGACGGCGATGGCCACCAGCTCAAATTGAAAACCCGAGCGCGGTTCACCCATGCCGATCCGGGAAGTAATCAGCAGCCCGGCCAGGGCGGCAAGAACGCCGCTGATGATATACACGATCACCTTGACGCGCTCAACCTTGATCCCGAACAGCCGGGATGTCTCTTCCCCGCCGCCGACAGCCAGCACATGTCTGCCAAACGGCGTACGGTTCAGCACGAAATATCCGAGGATGAACACCACTACGACATAGACGGCGGGAAGCGGAATGCCCAGTAAACTTCCGTTCGCTATATTCGAAAACGCAGGTGTCACCGTTCCGATAATTGGCCCGCCGTTCGTGTACCAGAGAGCAACGGCCCGGAAGATCGCCATCGTAGCCAGCGTCGCCATAAACGGCTCGACCCGGAATTTCGTCAGCACGACTCCGTTGAGCGCACCGACAAGAGCGCCGATCAGGATCACCACCGCCAGAATGCCCCACACGCCCAAATGCTGCGTATTGGCGCTGACGACCGCCGTTAAAGCCACAACGGATCCGACCGAAAGATCGATCCCTCCCGTAAGAATTACAAGTGTCATACCAACGGCAATGAGCGCACTTTCCGCACTGTATTGCAGCAAATTCATCAGATTGGCGTACGTCAGGAACTTATCGGACAGGAGTGAGCCTACGATCATTAACAGGATGAGGGTTGCCAGCGGAAGATAACTTCTCCATTTCGCCATATTCATTTCATTTCACCTCCTGCAGTGCGTATTCCATAATCTTCTCTTCGGATGCTTCGTCCCGCTGTAGCTCGCCGGTAATCGTTCCGCCGGAGAAGACAAGAATCCGGTCACACATTCCCAGAAGCTCGGGAAGCTCGGAGGAGACCATGATCAGGGACAGGCCCTGGCTCAGCAGTTTGTTGATTTCCTGGTAAATTTCCATCTTGGCCCCGACATCCACCCCCCGGGTAGGCTCTTCGAGAATAAGAATTTTATACTTGTCCAGGAGCCAGCGTCCGATAAGCGCCTTCTGCTGGTTGCCTCCGCTGAGAGAGCGGATCGGCGCCTTAATGTTCTTCGGTCTCACCGACAGCTGCTGCACCAATTCATTGGCCTGCCTGCTTTCCTTCGGCTCACTGATCAGACCGAATGTTCTGAACTTGCGCAGCGAAGTAATGGACATATTGGTCCGCACACTTAAATTCAGAAATAACCCCTGCGTCTTACGGTCCTCCGGCACAAATGCAATCCCGTCCGCAATGCACTGCCGCGGATTTCTCGGAACGAATGGCTTGCCGTCCAGCACCATCTTGCCCGAATAGCCTTTGACCAGCCCGAACAGCACTTTAGTCAAAATATTACCGCCCGAGCCCGCTAATCCGGCAATGCCGAGAATTTCGCGTTTGTTCAGGCTTAAGCTCACATTATGCAGCAGCTCCGGCACATTCAAATCAGAAATCTCCAGCACTTTGGCACCAATCTGTTCCGTGTTCACAGGATAATATTCATTCAGCTCCCGCCCGATCATCAGCTGGACGAGCCGCGCTTCATCCGTATCCTTGATATCCATCGTTTTTACATGCTGTCCGTCCCTCAGAACGGTAACCCGGTCAGCCATAGCGAAGATTTCCCGCAGCCGGTGCGAAATATAGATGATCGTTACCTTTCTTTTTCTGAGCTCGGCAATCGTCTTGAACAGCACAGCCAGCTCGTCTTCATTCAGGTTCGCGGAAGGTTCATCCATAATCAGCAGCTCCGCGTTGAACGAGACGGCTCTGGCGATCTCGACCATCTTCCGTTCCGAGATGCTCAGCTCTTCCATTTTCTTATATGGGTCAATCTTGATGTCGAGATTGTTCAGCAGCTCTCCCGCTTCCTTATACAGCGTCTTCCACTGCAACAGGGAACCCTTTTGCGGTTCTCTCCCAAGATAAATATTCTCCGCCACCGACAGCGCGGGAATCTCCTGAATTTCCTGAAACAACGTGCTAACCCCGCTCTTCTGCGCCATATAAGGCGACAGGAACTTGACGGACTGGCCTTTAAAATGAACGTTGCCTTCCGAAGGCAAATGAACGCCGGACAATATTTTGATCAGGGTGGATTTGCCGGCCCCGTTCTCGCCGACAATCGCGTGGAATTCCCCTTCGCTAATGTTCACGTTAATATCTTTCAGCGCATAATGATTGCCGAACTGCTTGGAGATTCCGTCTAATTTAAGGATGACATTATCCATATCGTTCCCTCTTTGTCATATACATGGATTTGTAATTACTTGCGGTTCTTGGAAGCGGAAAAGATGACGGCAGCCAGAATGATGATGCCCAGAATGAACTGCTGAATATAAGGATTCATGTTCAGGAATACGAGCAGATTAAACAGCAGCCCGGCGAGCAGAGCACCTAAAAATGCACCCCAGATTGTGCCTTTTCCGCCGGATAAGCTGGCTCCGCCCACTACGACGGCGGCGATAGCGCTCAGCTCCATGCCTGTTGCTCCGCTGTTGCCGGACATCGGCTGATAAGCGCCGGTTCTGGAGGCAATCAGCAGGCCCGCTATCGCAGCGAACAATCCGGACAGCGCATAAACGCTCAGCTGTACTTTTTTAACGTTGATGCCCGAGTTATAAGCCGCCACCCGGTTGGACCCTACACTGTATATCTGCCGCCCAAAGATCGTTTTGTTCAGCAGAATGAACCCGATAATGTACAACACCAGCATGATAATGACAGGATTAGGAATAGCCCCCATGTACCCACCGCCAATGGAAAGGAAGCTGTCGCTCGCATCTCCGCTGATGCCTTTGCCTTTCGTCATAAACAGCGTGGTTCCGTCGATAATTACCTTGGTTCCTAGCGTTACGATGAATGGCTGCAGCTTCCCGAAGGTAATCAGCATGCCATTCATGAGACCGAGGAACAAACCCAGTGCCAGGACAACAATCACAATTACGCCGGTTGGCGCCTGCAGCTGAACGAGCATAATAGCCGTTAAACTGACCGCCTGCATCACGGAACCCACCGACAGGTCAATGCCGCCGATCAGTACTGTCAGCAGCATCCCGATCGACACGATGGCCGGATAGGAGATCTGCCGTAGCAGATTTGAGAAGTTATAGGAAGTGAAAAACTCCGGTGAGAAGATCGGAGAGATTAATGTGACGATTACGATAAACAGCAGCAGCAGCGTCTCTTCCTGTTTCAAGAGCGTACGGGCTTTCTGAATGGTTTCCATCTGCCTGATTCCCCTTTTTTTAATGGGACAATGATGGCTTTGCTTACTGAAGCAAAGCCATCATTGCTAATTCAAATTTTAATCCTGGTACCAGTTGCAGACATATGGATGATTGGTTAGCGATTCCGGTCCGTCTTTGCGGATTACAACCGTATCTTCTACACGGGTACCGGCATATCCGGGAATGAGCAGAGTAATTTCAAAAGCGATCGTCTGGTTCTCGACCAGAATATCCTGGCTGTCCGGGCCTACTACCGGAATTTCCTCCTCCGGATCCATGCCTGTGGAGTGGGCGCAACCGCGGCCTTCACCGGCCATATGCGGATAGCCTTCGCGCTTCAGCACTTCGTTGGCGGCCACATCGGCCTCCGCGCCGGTCATGCCCGGTCTCAGAGCGGACATTCCCGCTCTCCATGCTTCCAGGCAGGTATCGAGCAGGCGCTGTTTCTCCGCATCCACCTTGCCGTAAGCTACACCACGCGCCATATCGGACGAATATCCGTTATAACGGCAGCCGATATCGATGAGGATCGTGTCGCCTTTGACAATTTCGCGGTCACGCGGGCGGGCCAGGAAGTAGTCCCCGGAGTTCGGTCCTGATTGGACCATCATGTCGAACGAGACGGTGTCCGCACCGCTCGCGAACATGTGCGCCATCGCTTGACGCGTCACTTCTCTCTCGGTCAGGCGTTCGGTGGCGAGCAGCTCGTGGATTTTTTCAATCCCCATGTCCGCCAGTCGGCCGGCTACTTTCATATTACGGATTTCCGTTTCGCTCTTAATCGACTTCAGGTACTCGATAATATTGGTCTTCTGCAGCACCGAGGTTGGATTCAGGCTGTCGCGGATCGTCTCATAGAATTCAAGCGCGCAGTATTTCGAGCCGCTGAGGCCGATCTTGGCGGAATTTCTGCCTTTCTGGAAATCCTTCAGCACATTGCCGAGCTCCTGGCGGATGCCTCTTACATCGGAGAACCATGTCTCGTCGGCGGCATAGGATACCAGACTGCCTTCCGCGAACAGCGTAGGTTCGCCGTCAAGCGGGATAAACACCATAGCCGGATACGGGAATACCCCGTCAAATGCGCGATAGTTGGCTAACCAGCGGACATTGCTCATACGGTACGAGTCTGAATAAACCAGCAGCCCGTCCAGACCTTCAGCTTCCATTTTCACTCTTGCCTTCTGCAAACGTTCCTTGTACTCGGTTACCGGAATTTCCTGCAATACGTCTTCAAAACCCATGATGAATTCCTCCTGAATTTATAATTGGATTGGTGTTGTCTGATATGTTTCTTTTAGAACGTTGAATTCGGATCGTAGAAGTTATCGACATTCGACTTGTCGATTACAGGAGAGTCCAGAATCACTCTCTTCTGAATCTCTTTGCCGTTCGCCGCATCGATTGCCAGCTTCACAGCCGTCTCGAAGCTCCATTCATTTTTCACGGTCATCATCAGCTCATCCGTGTTCTTGATCTTCTCCAGCGCTTCCTTCTGGGAGTCCATGCTGACCACCTTGATCTCGCTCATCCGGTTTGCTTTCTTAATGGCTTCAATTGCGCCGAGCGCCATCTCGTCATTCTGGGCGAACACGAAGTCAATCTTGCTGTTGGCCTGCAAAATATTCGTCATCACCTGCATCGCCGGCAGCCGCAGCCATTCTCCGGATTGCTCCGCCACGATCTTGATATCCGGATACTTTTGAATCTCCGGCATGAATCCCTGCGTACGAAGCTGGGAGTTGGTCGACTCGACGACACCGTTGAGGATGACCAGATTGCCCTTTTGGCCCATCTTGTCAGCAATGTACTTCGCCGCCTGCTGGCCCATCGTTACCTCATCCGAAGCAACGAATGTCGTATAGGGAATGCTGTCATCGTCCGGTACGCCGGAGGCCGCGATAATCAGCGGGATGCCCGCTCTTTCCGCTTCCTTGTATGCGGGGTAGATCGCGTTGCCCGACAGGCTGCTCACGATAAGGGCATCGACATTGCGGGCGATCAGGCTCTCGATATTGGCGATTTCCTTGTTTGCGTCCCCTTGTCCATCTGTCACAATGATCTCAACCCCGAGATCGGCGGCTGCCTTCTTGGCCGTATCTACGTTGGCAATCCGGAACGGGTGATTCATGACCGTCTGCGAGAAACCGATTACAATTTTTCCGTCTCCAGATTTCCCGGATGAACCAGAGCCTTCGGATGTACTGGCCGCTTCTGTCGTGCCTGCATTACCAGCTCCTCCGCCGCATCCTGTAACCGCTATCAGAAGCACTAAAAACAATGCCAGTACCGAAGTTTTTTTCTTCATCATTATTCCCCCTGTCATTAGTGTTGACCTAGCCGCCGTCCTCCTTCCAGTGTTTATAGCTTGTTGCCTTGAATTGATTATATAATTAATCGCCGCCCGATTAGGGTTGAAAAAAATGACATCAGGGTTGAAAGTTTTGATGCCGGAGAGTAAAAAGAGCAAAGCAAGCCGTAACAAGGCTTGGACTTTGCTCTGATGCTGTCTTGAACCTTATTTGCTTGCTCCTGTCTGGGAACATGAAAGCGGCAGCTGTAAACAATCTGTCCCGGCTCTGCTCGATTGAACAGTCAGCAGCAAATTACATGGCCAGGAGTTATTGACCGGCTCCCTCTTATAAAAAAGAAAAAGTCCTGTCCACGCCCCCTCACCGCCAATTCCTAGCTAAACCCAATTTGACGCCGAAATTACGCATTCACCTTGCCTAGGGCGAATATCTTAAAGGGAGAGTACATTTTTATAAAAATGAGGCGATTCACTTGGGATACTTTGTTACTGTGGAACCGGGCGTAAGAGTATTTATAGAGGACATCAATCCGAAGGGAAACAAAACGATACTTTTTATTCATGGATGGCCGCTAAACCATAACCAGTTCGAATATCAGTTCAATTTCCTTCCTAAGCTCGGATATCGTTGTATCGGAATGGACTGGAGAGGATACGGGAATTCGGATAAACCATTTGCCGGGTACAATTTCGATAGATTAGCGGATGATGTCCGCATGGTCATCGAGGCGTTACAGTTAAGAAACATAACACTTGCAGGACACTCTACCGGAGGCGCGATATCGATTCGTTATATGGCCCGTCACAAAGAGTATGGGGTATCTAAACTCGTCCTGATGGACGCTGCCTCTCCATCTAGCGTTCCGAAAGAATTTACAAATAAAATCATCGAAGATACAAATCATGACCGGCCGCAAATGCTGCAGGACCAAACCGGAATTTTCTTCTTTCAGTATATTTCCGTACCGAAATCCGATTGGTTCGTTTCAATGGGATTACAAGCGGCGAATTGGGCAACTTCCGCCATTATGGCCACGCTTAGAGATGAGAATGTTTACAACGATCTCGGTCAGATCAATGTACCCACATTAATTATTCACGGAATTCATGATAAGGTCGTTCCGTTTACCAAAGCTGAGGAAACAAATAAGCTCATCAAAAATTCGAAGCTGGTTCCGTTCCATTACAGCGGTCATTGCGCTTTTTTAGAGGAGCGCGATAGATTCAACCAATTATTATCTTCTTTTGCATAACGACTCGGATTAGCCGGACCATCGCTCCCATAAGTCTAATTTTTAAAGCCTTACAGCCTATTTTCAATATAATGTCCGCCTCAAAAAAAGCCCTGATAAATCAAGGGTTTCTTGATCATCAGGACTTAATTGTTGTGCCAAAAATCGTTACAAGCCTATGCCAAACTACGTTCCAAACGGTGACAAGGTGAGTTTCAACTCACAGGACAGGAATTATTGTTTAGTTAAACCCCCGCTGCCGCATTCCCTCAAACAGCAGGATCGTCGCGGCCATCGCCGCATTAAGCGATTCGGCACGGCCGGCCATCGGGATAATGATGCTTTTGTCAACGTGGGCGGCCGTCTGTGGCGAGATGCCCTGTCCTTCGCTGCCGATCAGCAGCCACTGGCTGCCGTGAAAATCATGGGTGTAGCAGGAGTCCGTTCCCGTCAGTGAAGTGCTGACCAGCAGTGCACCGCGTTCCCGGGCCTGCGGCAGAATGGCGCTCAAGTCCCCCTCCACAACCGGGAGATGGAACATCGAGCCCATCGTAGAGCGGATGGTCTTCGGATTGTAGAGATCGGCGCAGCCTTTGCCGAGGATCACGCCGTCCGCACCTGCGGCATCGGCACTGCGGATGATCGTCCCTACGTTGCCAGGGTCCTGAACACCATCAAGCACCATAACCCAGCTGTCCTGCTTCGCGAGGATGGCTTCCAGGCCCTGTTGCTCCTTGCGCACAATGGCAAATACCGGCTGCGGTGTCCCGGTGCTGCTGCACTTGGCGATAACCGCCGCTGATACACCGATGACCTCCATCCCCTGCACCGATTGGAGCAGAGGCTTCAGCTCAGAAGGCATGCCTGTATCCAGGTCAAAGGCCAGGCATTCCACATCGGCTTCAGCAAACAACGCCTCCTGTACCAGATGGATTCCTTCTATAATATATTTGCTGGTTTTGTCACGGTGCTTCTTCTCCTGAAGACTGGCCCATTCCTTCACCCGCGTATTTTGGGGAGACATAATTTCCATAGGGGTCCTACCTTTCTGTTCCGTGCTGCGCCTATTGATACGCTATTTCCAGCTTCGTCAGATTGTCCTTCCGGCCAACGATGACGAGTACATCACCTTCGACCAGGCGGTCTTCCGCTCTGGGGGAAATGTTCATTTCCTCGCCCCGGCGGATAGCCATAACGTTGCAGCCGTATTTGGCGCGGATGTTCAGCTCCTGCAGGTTCTTGCCCAGCATCGGTCCAGACACCTTCATATCGAGGATGCTGTAATCCGGCGACAGCTCGATATAATCAAGGATATTAGGCGAAGCCAGGTGATGTGCCACCCTCATGCCCATATCCCGTTCAGGATAAATCACTTTGTCTGCGCCAATCTTGCTTAGCACCTTGCCGTGCAGCTCGCTTTTGGCCTTGACCAGAATCGCCGGAACGCCAAGGTCCTTCAGAATCAGTGTCGTCAGAATGCTGGCCTGAATATCTTCACCAATCGCCACCACCACCACATCGAAGTTGCGGATGCCCAGCGCGCGCAGCGCCTCTTCATCTGTGGAATCAGCGGATACGGCATGGGTTACAATGCTTGAGATTTCTTGCGTGCGCTGCTCGTCAGCATCGATCGCCAGCACATCGAATCCCATGCCGCTGAGCGCCTTGGCGACACTTGATCCGAAACGCCCCATACCGATTACGGCATATTGTTTTTTTGCAGCCATTTCTGTACCTCCCGTAGCAATTTGCATCTCACACAGTATAGCATAAGGAGCCCCAAACTTGAATTTCCAGTGCACTTTCAGGGCACATTATAACGAGGCAAATATTAGTTGAACTTTGGAATACCCAAAAAACCTAAGGGGGCTCTATTCATGCCGATTACCATTGATTTGCGCCAGGCGATTATCCATAAAGTGCACGGTCAGTCCGAAGCCGACCTGCGGCAGATGATTGAAGGCTCCGTGGACGGGCCCGAAACGGCACTGCCTGGATTAGGTGCTGTATTCGAAATGATGTGGAAGGATCTGGACCACGCCAAGCAGGATGCACTGGTCTCGATGCTGCACAACCATTTGGAGAAGATCACTCCAGGTTCCATCACCTCCCAGCAGTGACGCTAGTTCCAGCACAAAAACCTCCGCGTTCCACAGTGCAGCTGCGCATGTGGAGGCGGAGGTTTTTTGACAGAGAGCCTCTCTCTGGTACTAAGACCCGTTACACAAATCGCTCACTCAAGGAGCAGTCTCCAGGAACTTTGCAGTCGGATTCTTTTCCATGGCCGTACGCATCGCGTATTCGTTCTCGAAGAGCACCACATAGTTGCCTTTCTTGTCCGTGACCAGCGTGGAGTTGATGCGGAACTTGCTTGCGTCCGGCTTGTTCTCATCCACAATCCAGCGTGCGAACTGATAGCTCATCCGCTGCAGCTGAACATCTACGCCATACTCGCCTTTCATGCGGTATTCGAACACCTCGAATTGCAGCTGTCCAACGACACCCAGCAGAATATCATCGAAGTTGACCGTGCGGAACACCTGAATCATGCCCTCCTCGGTCAGCTGGTCGATCCCTTTCTGGAACTGCTTTGATTTGAGGGCGTTTTTGATACTTACTTTGGAGAAAATCTCCGGCGAGAACGTCGGCAGCTCGTCGAATTCGATATCTCCGGCCTGGCTCAGCGTATCCCCAATGCGGAAAATGCCCGGATCGAACAGCCCGATAATATCCCCCGGAAAAGCTTCCTCAACAATATCACGGTCCTGAGCCAGGAATTGCTGCGGCTGGGACAGCTTAATATCCTTGCCGGCACGCACATGCTTCACACTCATACCGCGCTCGAACTTGCCGGACACGATCCGCAAGAAGGCGATCCGGTCACGGTGGGCCGGGTTCATGTTCGCCTGGATTTTGAAGACATAGCCGGTGAATTTCTCGTTCGTCGGCTCTATGGAACCGACAGTACTGCGGCGCGGCTCCGGCTTCGGTGCCAGCTCCAGAAAGTTGTCCAGGAAGGTCTGCACGCCGAAATTATTAATCGCACTGCCGAAGAATACCGGTGTCAGCTCACCGCGCAGTACTTTTTCATAGTCAAAAGCATCCCCTGCCACGTCAAGCAGCTCCAGATCCTGACACAGCTGGTCATGCAGGTAATCTCCAGCCATCTCGCGGATGATCGGGTCACGGTAACTTTCAACCTTTTGCACATTGATTACAGAATGGTCGTCGCCCTGGAACAGCTCCACCTGATTCTTCATCCGGTCATATACGCCGCAGAGCTCGCGCCCTCCGCCAATCGGCCAGTTCATCGGTACAGAGCGGATGCCCAGCACATTCTCCAGCTCTTCCATCAGCTCGAACGGACTTTGACCTTCGCGGTCCAGCTTGTTGATGAACGTAAAGATCGGAATGCCCCGTTTGGCGCAGACCTGGAACAGCTTGATCGTCTGTGTTTCCACACCCTTGGCTACGTCAATCAGCATAACTGCGCTGTCCGCAGCCGTTAAGGTACGATAGGTGTCCTCACTGAAATCCTGGTGACCCGGGGTATCCAAAATATTCACCCGGTGATCCAGATAATCAAATTGCATCACGGAGGAAGTAACAGAGATTCCGCGCTGCTTCTCAATTTCCATCCAGTCACTTGTCGCATGCTTACTCGCTTTACGGGCCTTAACCGAACCCGCCAATCGGATCGCGCCGCCGAACAGCAGCAGCTTCTCCGTTAATGTTGTTTTCCCCGCATCCGGGTGGGAAATGATCGCAAACGTTCTGCGTTTGTCCACTTCCTTTTGCAGCTTCTGATCCGGTGCCATATGGTTTGCACGTATCCCTTCATATATAAATTCATGCTTCTGCTTCAATTACCGGGTGCCCATCAAATCGGTGCTCTGCTCATTGGTACAAACCCCTTTATCGGTGAATTTGCCGTTGTCACATACCGTTATTGTTACATTTCCGCTTCTGGTGAAAGCATCCTTCTCAGTATAACAAAATCCGGTGGAGATTATCTACATAATACGCGGCAGAAGGCAAAGTTGTTGGTAAATTGTCGGGGGAATGATTATCTGAGCAAAGTGGTAACCATGCAAAAATCCCCCTGCAGCCATCAAAGGCAACTGCAGGGGGAAACTCTTCATACCATAAATCATTTACGCGATGAACTAGCTGTTAGTCTGCCACACCACGTTGTCTTCATCCTGTCCATTGACCGGCCACCAGTGGAAGCCTTCACGAGCCAGCAGCTGATCAGCTTCAACCGGACCCCAGGAACCTGCCGGATAGGATGCCAGATCACCTGTGCCTTCCTTCCAGGCCTTCGCAATACGGTCTACGAAGGACCATGCCGATGACACTTCATCCCAGCGGGTGAAGTAGGTTGAATCGCCGCGCGCGGCATCATGCAGCAGACGCTCATAAGCCTCCGGCGAGTTGATGCCGACCATGCAGCTCTGGCAGAAATCCATAGCGAGCGGCTGGATTTCCGATTCCGAGCCCGGCTTCTTGGCATTGATCTTCACATAGATGCCTTCCATCGGATTGACGCGGATGACGAGGAGGTTCGGCTCCAGTTTATGCTTTTGACCCAAATAGACGTTGGTCGGCATACCTTTGAACTCCACAACCACTTCCGTTGTCTTCACAGGGAGACGTTTACCAGTACGGATATAGAACGGTACACCCGCCCAGCGGAAATTATCGACAAATACACGGGCCGCAAAATACGTCTCAGTATTCGACTCCGGATCTACCTTGTCCTCCTGGCGGTAAGCCGGAAGGGTTTTGCCTTTGTGGAGTCCTTGTGTATACTGTCCGCGTACCACATTCTCATGTACTTCCTCGGAGGAAGCGTAAGGCCGCAGCGAGCGCAGCACTTTAACCTTCTCATCACGGATATCTTCGGCCAGGAGACGGCTTGGCGGTTCCATCGCAATCATCGTCAGCAGCTGCAAAATATGATTCTGGCCCATATCACGCAGCGCACCGGCATGGTCATAGTATCCGCCGCGTTCCTCTACCCCAACGGTTTCACCGAGCGTAATCTGGATGTTGGCAATATGCTTGTTGTTCCAGAGCGGCTCGAAGAAGGCATTGGCAAAACGGATCACTTCAATGTTCTGCACCATTTCCTTACCGAGGTAATGGTCGATCCGGTAGATCTCTTCTTCCTTGAACACCTGGCGGATCTGCTCGTTCAGCTGTTCAGCAGATTCCAGATTATAGCCAAATGGCTTCTCGATCACAAGACGGTTCCAGCCCCGGGTCTGCAGCATGCCGCCAGCCTTGAGGTTGAACGAGACACTGCCGAACAGCTCGGGAGCGAGGGCGAGATAGAACATCCGGTTTCCCGGAATATGGAACTTCTCTTCCAGCACTTCGGTCTGCGCGTTCAGTTCACGGAAGCCGTCAATATTGTTGATGTCCAGAGACTTGTATTCAAAATGCTGAACGAACTCATTCCATTCGTCTGCGTCTGAAGCCTGGTAGCGGCAGAATTCATAAATGGACTCCTTCACATCTTCACGGAATTCATCTAGGGTACGGGGACGCCGAGCCACGCCAATGACCGCGAAATCATGGGTCAGCTTGCCCTCACGGTACAAACTGTAAATCGCCGGGAAAAGCTTGCGGCGGGCTAGATCTCCGGTTGCCCCAAAGATAAAGAATACAGCACCGGGTGTATGCAGTGCATCAAGGGTTTGATTTTCAGCCATGGCTCCTCATCTCTCTGTATGTAATATAGTTGACAATCATTCTCATCGCCAGATAGTTTATGAAATACATCTACGGCGTGATGTCATTTTATCATATCTGTGAAAAGGATGCTATCACATTCCTGACAGTTTTTCTCGGGATTTCGCAAATTTCCATTACTCTTTCTTATTTGTTTTTGTGCTCCCGCTTATAGGACAGTGCAGTCCGGCATTCACAAACATATTATACCCTCATGCCAAAAGCTCCGCAAACGCAGGCCTGCATCAGAGGTTTTGGCCGCCAGCCTTCAAGCATAACAAAAAGCCGGCTTCAGGATATAATATCCGTGTAACGGCTTTTCTGGAAAATATAGTTTAGCAAGGAGTTCGTATAGAACCCCCTGCTCAGTATTCAATAGTAATTAAAGGCAATCCGAGCGTTACCCGGTTGGTGTTGTTGTTGCCGTTCTTATGAACCGCCAGCTGTAGCGCAATGGAATGGCTTCCGCTGCTGACCGCGCGCTCAAGGCCCGGCACACTGTAGGAGCGGCTGTATGTAGTGTCGTCTTCGTAGCTCTCTTCCGGGGTCATTCCGGGGAGCTGTTCTTGGATCGATTGTTCTATTGAAAATAGTGCAGCTTCCGGCCCGCTCTGAGCCTTAGCAGTCCCTTGCAGCGAAGCATTCCATTCAGCAGCAATGCCCGCCTGAAGCATCTGCTGTCCGGCCGACTCCGCAGCGGCCGGAAGCTCCGGCGCTTTCCGCAGATCCGCCGTCTCAAAGGTCACAATGACGTAGCTGCGTGCGCCTCCCAGCTCACTCCAGAACAGCGTGACCTGTGCACCGTCCAGAGCGGCACCCGCACGGGAGGTCATATGCCCGTCTTCGTCGGACCGGCTGACAGCTCCAAGCCCAAGCTGGGCCGCCAGGTTCCGTGCAGCCTCAGCAGCAGATACGCCGGATGTACCGGTACTGTAATCGCCTTGCCACTTCAGGACAAGCCGGAGCGGTGAGTCCGGCAGAGTGGCTATACCGCCAAGGCTGGTTATACGTTCGAGAGAATCCGCGAGACTGCCTGTACCCTTGTCGGCCGTGGCCTGAGATGTAGTCTGGGCTGAGCTGATGGAATAGGCAGCTTGTGAGGGCGTATGTACAACTGCCGCGGGAGCAAACCGATGGGATGACGCGGTGTCTTCAGCCGATGTTGTCACCCCGGCTGAACCTTCACCTCCGGCAACTCCTGCACTGCGGAATCCGGCCAGCAGTACAGCCGCCAAGCATAATCCGGTCAGCAGCAGTGTCCCTTTGCCAGCACCTCTTCTTATCCCTTGGTTCCCCATCGTCAATCTTCCTCTCTATCCGGTCTAGTAATCTACTAAACAGGATATCCAGGAAGAGAGATTATATACCTGCGGTTATTCCGCAAGTCCGTTCTTATAAGCATAAATGGCCGCCTGGGTACGGTCCTCTACACCCAGCTTGGCCAGTATATTCGTCACGTGGAATTTCACGGTCTTAATCCCGATAATGAGCTGGTCCGCGATATCCTGGTTGGATTTGCCCTGAGCCAGCAGCTTCAGTACTTCCATCTCGCGTTCGGTAAGCTCCTTATAGGCCGGCGCTTCTCCGCCTTTGGCATTGGAGCGGAACCGGTTCATCATCTTGGAGGCAACCTGCGACTCCAGCACCGATTGGCCTCTTGCAGCAGCGCGGATGGCATCCGCCACTTCACTGGCCCGCGAGGTTTTTAGCAAATAGCTGAACGCGCCGGCTTCAATGACCGGATACATCTTTTCGTCATCCAGGTAGCTGGTGAGCACAATCACTTTACAATCGGGGTACAGCTTCAGAAGCTGTCTCGTCGTTTCAATCCCATCCATGCCATCCATAACCAGGTCCATCAGGACCACCTCAGGATTGTATTCCTGAGCTAGCCGTATGCCTTCTTCTCCACTTCCTGCCTCACCCACCACTTCGATCCCATCCTCGGTGCCGAGCACCGCAGCAAGTCCAATCCGGACCATTTCGTGATCGTCTACAAGCAGTACTTTAATCGCCTGCGCTTCTTCCATCTCCATGGTACCCTTGCCTCCTATTCATTGACTAATGGTACGGTAATCTCAATTCGCATACCTTTGCCCGGAGCGGTAATGAACTGGATCGAGCCTCCGGTCTCAATAATCCGCTCCTGCATGTTCGACAAGCCGTAGGATGTCTGCTTGCTCTCATCCATCTCGAACCCGACTCCATCGTCGCGCAGCGTCAGGCGGACAGTGTCGCCCCGGCGGTGCAGACGGATCTCCATCTTCTCCGCCTTGGCGTGCCGCAGGGTGTTGGAAATAGCTTCCTGCACGATGCGGAACAAATGATTCTCAATGCCCTTCATCAGTTGTACATCCGGGTCCATCTCGAACACAATGTCAATTGGGACCTTGATCTCCAGCTCCTTAATCAGCTCCTGCAGCCCCTGCCGCAGCCCTTTGCCTTCCAGGTAGACCGGGCGCAAATGCAGCAGCAGTGCCCTCATCTCGGACTGGGCGACGGCAGACATTTCCTCAATCAGCGCAATTTGCCGCTGCGCCTTGTCAAAGTCCTTTTCCAGCGTCCGCCCTACTGCCGTAGCCGTCATGGAGATCGCGAACAGCTGTTGTGACACGGCGTCGTGCAGTTCCCGGGCGAGCCGCTGCCGTTCTTCCATAATCGCTGTGACGCGGGCCTGCTCGGCCAGCTTGGCGTTGTTCGTCGAGAGCCGCTGCAGCGTATTCACCTGGTTCTCCCATTTGCCGCTGATCCGGCTAAGCTGCTCACTAAGCCGGCCCAGCTCATCATTGCCCAGCTCCGGCATGGCCGGGGTCAGATTCCCTTTCTCCCAAGCCACCAGTGTCGCCCGCAGGAGCTCTAACTTCCGCTTGGTCCGGAATCCTTGGTAAAAGCCGAAAACGATACCAAACACCACCGGCAGCAATATTAGTGATACCGCTGTCCGGACACCGATTTCCCAATTCTCAAACGGCTGCAGATATCCATATGTATACATGATGTACAGGAAAACGAGCAGCATGACCAAAGAGAAAAGAGCTCCCTCCCCCATGCTGCGCGTAACCATATTACTGCTTTTTTTGCCCATGCCGGGAAGCCCTCCTCCATGGTTCCGTGTCAGACCACTCAATCTGCCCGCACATCCAGGTCACCCATAATATAAGAAATATTAAACTTCACTTTCTGCTCACAGCTATCGTAGTTAGCTGACTTCCAATTCAGCCGGTTTAGCATGCCCGCGTCGCGGTGGCTGCCGAATTCAATGGAGCCGAACAGCACAAATGCCTCGATCTCCACGCCATAATCCTCGGACAGGTGTATGTCCGTATCGCCAAAGATCCCCTGGAACAGCATCACGGTCTCCCGGTCTTCTGCCATCGCCAGCGACAGGTCAATATCCGCCTCACCCAGCACATGCCAGGCGCTCAGGCTGCTCATCACCCAAGGTGACAGATCCCAGTCAAATCTGGAGGAGAAGCTTTGCTTCTGCATAAACCCGCCCCTGCGCTGTATCCGTCTGGATTTGACAAAAAACATCCCCAGAGAGATCAGGCAAATCCCGAGCACCAGCAGCAGGTGATCCAGCAGCAGCAGTACTGCGCCAACTCCCAGTAGCTTATAGCCTTGCTTGACTTTGCCCGACGTTGTCCGGTAAATCCCGAGCAGCAGGAACAGAAGCGCGACAATGGAAAAAAAGCCGAGCCATCTGCCAAATATCATTAAGCAGCCGACGCCGATCAGTCCTATGGCAAGCATACGGTTCCGTTTATCCATTTCGCACCTCCTATAAGTTTTGCGGAGCAAAACTCTCTTCGTAAGCATAAGCCTTAAGTTTTGCGGAGCAACTCTCTTCGTAAGCATAAGCCTTAAGTTTTGCGGAGCAACTCTCTTGTAAGCAGTATCCTTATGTTTCCCGCATCCCGCTACAAAAGCCATACCGGTATGGAAGATCCATACCGTATGGCTTTACCTTGATCAGCATATCATATCCGCCTATGATTTAGGAACAGGCTTTATTCTTCTTTTTTATCCAAAGAAGGGGATGATGGTGAGGTGTTCAGCTTGCTCTTCAATGCAGCGAGCTGCTCTTCCACTTTCAGTTGCTTTTCAGCATCAACCGGTTTGCTGTATGCTGTTGCCGAAGGGCTGTAAGGGGCACGCATGACATCAGCTTCCGCTTCAAGCTGCATGATTTTTTCTTCCATCCGGTGGAAGCCCAGAGATGCGCTGCCGCTCTCGATGGCATGAACACTGCTGATTTGCGACATTTGCTTCTTGGCCTTGGCCATTTGTGCACGGGATACCAGCTCATTGCGTTTGTTGCGGAGCTTGTAGAATTCGTCCTTCATATCATGAAGCTGCTGCACCAATTCCTTGGCCTGCACTTCCGCCTGAGCGTGAAGCTCGCTGTATTCGGCTTGCTTCTGGTCGAAGTAGATTTTTTCTTCCAGCAGCTTGCGTGTAACTTCCTCCTGGCCATTCTTCAGTGCCAGTTCAGCCTGGGCTGCACGTTGTCCGGATACCTTCGCAGCTTCCTCTACACGCTGCTTCATGCGGCGTTCATTGGCCATCTGCTTCGCTACAGTTACCTCAGCTTCGTGAATTTCAGCCTCCATATCGCGCAGATATTGATTCAGCATTACGATTGGGTCCTCTACCTTATCCAGCAAGTCATTTACCGACGCCTTTGTCATATCCTTAATCCGTTGAAATACTCCCATAATTTACACTTCTCCCTTCTCGTATTTGGCAAGTTTTTGTTTGAGTTCTTCGACTTCTTTTTGCAGGGCTTTCTTCTCAATATCCTTCATCATGGCATCAATACCGGAGTCTTGTGCCGAGTAGGCACCCGCTTTATCATAACCGGGGTTGTAGCCCGGCTGGCTGCCGTAAGGGCCGTATCCGCCCTGTCCGTGAGGGCCCTGCGGTCCGCGTCCATGCTCAGGTCTTCCTGAGTAAGGGCCGCCATAAGGGCCACCCGGCGCGCCGGGTCCAGGTCCGAAAGGATTATACTGGGTCGGCTCTTTGGGTATAATAAGCGCTGCGACAAAATAAGCAAGAATGGTAGCTCCGCCGGTAAAAGGAATACTAACCACCAGCAGAATCCGGAACAGGGTGGAGTCGATGCCGAGCGTTTCGGACAATCCACCTGCCAGCCCTGTCATCACCTTATCTTGGGTTGAACGATACAATCGGGTCATAGAACTACTCCTTTCCATCGTTGTTCAGCTTCTCCTTCAGGCGGGCCATCTCTCTTTCGAGTACAGTCGCCACGGTTTCTCCTGCCTGAATGGCGTATTCCTGGCCCATGCGGCGCAGATCGCGCAGACTCTTCGCTTCCAGCTCCCAATCGCTCATCCGGTCTTCCAGCCGGCCGAACATTTTGGGAACGTCACCGCCATTGCCATAGGCCGTGGCTCTTTGGTTCATGCGCTGCTGCAACCGCAGCGACTCCATCCGTGCTGCATAATACTGGCGTTTGCTGTATACCGTCTGATACTCCATTTTCAGCTCGTTCAGCTGGCCTTCAAGCTCAAAAAGTGATTGCTGGCTCTGCTCCAGCAGACCGCTGTACTGCTCCAGCTTTTCCTCGTGAATAATCTTTTCCTGAAGCGCCAGCTTAGCCAGGTTATCCTCGCCAGCCTTGAGCGCCAGCAGCGCCTGCTCTTCACGTTTGTTCCTCATGGCCGTCGCCTGATTTACTTGCTGCTGCAGCTGCTTCGTATGGGCTGCATATTGCTGGTACAGCCTCTCGGCTTCGGCGATTTCCTCACGGGTTGAATGTAGAAATTGATCGATCAGCTTCACCGGATCCTGGCTCTGTTCCAGTCGTTCATTTAAGTTAGCTACGGTAATATCCCTCATGCGGCGAAAAACACTCATGATTTTCGGCTCCCTCCCTGCTTCTTATTAAGTAACCTTGAATGCTTAATATGTTCCGTTTTTTCTACCCTTCAGCACCGAGATGCCCCAAACCACCAGCGCGATACCGAGCAGCGGTCCGATGATCCAGGAAAGCTTCGCGATCAGGGACATGACACCGATGAACAGCACCACCCAGCCGATAATCTTGCGTCCGCTTTTAATTCCATAGTACCCGAGAACAACCAGCAATACCGGGAACAGGAGTCTGAACATTCCATGGATCAGCGGAAGGGCAATTCCCATCAGCATAATCGCTCCAAGTACGATCAGAACAACCGCAAGTCCATTACCTTGTCTTCTTTGCATTTTTTCTCACCGCCTTTCGTTAACCTTGAACCTTATAGCCTTATTCTAGGGCAAACCGCAGACTTTCAAAACAGACCGTGGACGGTTTTGTGTACTGGACCTTAGTCGGGGAGGCTATGCGACTGCAGGATGCCTGGGCGGGGACAGCGTACTCTCCGGCACCCCCAACTTCGGATTGCGTAATCCTGCAGCGTTGTACATAATATGGAAGTAAACAGCCTGGAGCATGAAATCATCCTTATCTGGCTATTGTTTGCAAGCGGCACAGCAAAGGAGCATAACCCATGAAGACACTACTCATCGTTGAAGATGACCGAAGCCTGAACAAAGGGATCGCCTTAACCCTTGCCCAGAATGATTTTGCGATACAGCAAGCCTACGATATTGCCTCAGCGGAGCAAATCGTTTCTTCTATTAAGATAGATCTGATCATTCTGGACATCAATCTCCCTGACGGAAGCGGATTAGACTACTGTGAGAAAATCCGTAGAACCTCTCAGGTACCGATTATCTTCTTGACCGCAAATGACCTGGAGCCGGATATCGTTACTGGATTTGAGCTTGGAGGCGATGACTATATTACCAAGCCTTTCAGCCTGATGATCCTGCGGGCCAGAGTCATGGCCGTTCTCAAACGGGCTTCCTCCCGCGGCGGGGATAAGTTCACACTCGGCCCCTTGAGCTTTGATTTTGGACGGCTGGAATTTTATAAGAATTCAGAACCCTTAATCCTTAGCAAAACCGAACTGAAGCTGCTGAAAATACTGGTCACGAACCCCGGCATGATTCTGGGCAGAGAACAGTTAATCGACAAGATCTGGTCGCAGGAGGCTGAGTTTGTGGATGAGAACGCACTTACGGTAGCTATCAAACGGCTGCGCGCCAAGATCGAGGACGAGCCTTCGGCTCCGAAACACATCAAAACCGTCTACGGCCTGGGGTATATGTGGGCGGAAAGACCGAATCTATGACCAGCCGTAATGATGTACGGAGCTCCAAACGGGGGAACTTTATTTTTTCGGCAATTTTAGTGCTTCTGGTATCGGGTTACGCTGGAAGGGTCGTGTTTCTGGAAGGGAAGCAGCCGGCACTCACGGAACTGACGGTCCTCTTCGTATCCTGTATGCTGATCCTGGGAGCCTTGTGGAACTGGATGCTGCGGCGGCAGGTTACAGCCTTTATGAATTCAGTAGATGAAATGGTGGACCGGGCGATTCATGGACGGGAGAAGCTGACCCATTTTGACGAGACCAGTCTCTCTTCCCTGGAGCATAAATTGTTACGTTACATTGAGATTAACCAAGCGAATGAGCAGAATCTGGAAACCGAAAAAAACACCATCAAGGAGCTCATCTCGGATATCTCCCATCAGACCAAGACCCCTCTCTCCAATATCCTGCTCTACAGCCAGCTGCTTGCGGAAACGCCTGAACTCGGTGGAGATACGCGGCTTCTGCTGAACCAGATCGAGTCGCAATCGGAAAAGCTCGAATGGCTGATCACCTCACTGGTCAAATTATCCAGACTGGAAACGGGGATGATTACCCTGCAGAGCGAGGTCACCCCTGTTATTGCGACGATTACCAGCGCTGTATCCCACATCTATACCCGTGCGGAAAATAAGGGGATCAGTGTCCAAATTGCATGTGATCCGCTGACAAAAGCACGCCACGATCATAAGTGGACCAGCGAAGCACTGTTCAACCTGCTGGAGAATGCGGTGAAGTATTCGGAAGCAGGCGGCAGTATCCGGATTGCGGCCGGAGGCAATGAAATGTTCACTCGTATTGATATCTCTGATACAGGCATGGGGATTCCGGGGAATGAGCTTGAACATATCTTCAAACGGTTCTACCGGGGACACAGCGCCAGGGAATACGAAGGCATCGGAATCGGGCTCTATTTAACGCAGAAAATTATCAGCCTCCAGGGAGGTTTTATTACAGCGGCCTCCGGGGTCGGCACAGGTACGAAGCTCTCGATCTTCCTCCCCCAGATCTAATGGTGTCAATCCTGACAGATTTCAGACACTGCCCGGTTAGATTGGTCTGATATCTTAAGGAATAACCCAAGATGATGGAGGAATGACCTACTCATGCCTATTTTGAGAATCGAACATCTGAAGAAATATTATGGAAAAGACCCGCAGACCACTGTAAAAGCGCTGGATGATGTGTCGCTGTCCGTGGAGAAAGGGGAGTTTGTGGCCATTGTCGGCACCAGCGGGAGCGGAAAAAGCACGCTGCTGCATATGCTAGGCGGTCTCGACCGGGCTACGGCAGGCAAGGTTTTTGTGGACGGGAACGATATTTTTGCGATGAGCGACGAGAAATTGACGATTTTTAGACGCCGGTCGGTCGGATTCGTCTTTCAGAGCTACAACCTGGTACCGATCCTGAATGTACTCGAAAATATTCTGCTTCCTATAGAACTCGACGGCGGCAGCATCGATCAGACCTATCTGGACGAAGTGATCCGGGCTTTGGGCCTGCAGGAGAAAATCCACAATCTGCCCTCCAATCTTTCCGGCGGCCAGCAGCAGCGGGTAGCTATTGCCAGAGCCCTAGCCACCAAACCTTCGATCATTCTGGCGGACGAGCCTACGGGCAATCTTGACAGCAAAACCAGCCAGGAGGTACTGATTCTGCTGAAGCAGATGAGTGAAAAATTCAATCAGACCATTGTCATGATTACCCATAACGAGTCTATCGCCCAGACCGCAGACCGCATTATCCGCATTGAAGACGGGCGTATTGTTTCAGGGCATGCTGCCTCCAGCGGAGCAAGTCCGCTATGATCAGCACAAACAACCGTAAAATTGTAACCCGACTCTCCCTGAAAAGCCTCAAAGCTAATCCGATGCGCAATCTGGCCGTGATCTGCGCTGTCATCCTGACTACCCTGCTCATCACCTCCATTTTCACCATGGTCCTGAGCATTAACAAATCCATGGAATTGACCCAGATGAAAACCGTTGGCTCTGATTTTCACGGAGGCTTCAAATATCTTACCCCAGCCCAGGTGGAGATCCTGAAGAAGCATCCCTCTATACGGGAATACGGTGTTTCCCTGAATGCAGGGGACCTGGAGGATGGGGTTTTCAAGGATAGCCCGGTTGAGGTTAAGCGGATCGACGAGGCTTACGCCAGGCACGGATTTATTAACTTTATCGAAGGCGGGCTGCCTGCCGCTGAGAATGAAGTTGTACTGAATACCTGGGTGATGGACAAGCTCGGCATCAAGCATGCGCTGGACCAGCAGGTGACTCTGGATATTAATATCGGGGAGCGCGTGATTCATCAGGATTTTATCGTATCGGGATATTATGAGGCAGACAAAAATTTGTCGATGGCAGGACTGGCTTTCGTCTCTGAGGCTTGGGTGCAGAAGAATCTGTCCTCTATTGATCCGGTAAAGTACAAGGCCAACAACACCTATGTGAACACCGCAGAACTGAGCGTAATGTTCAACAATGCCGTGGATATCGAAAAAAAACTGAACAAAGTGCTCGCGGATACCGGCCTGGATGTGCCAATTGGGATCAATTGGGCCTACACCGCTTCATCTCTCTCGGAAAATATCATCAATCTGGTCCCTTATCTGGCGGTCATTCTGATCATCATGCTAAGCGGATATTTGCTGATTTATAATATCTTTTACATATCGGTTGTACGGGATGTCAAGTTTTACGGCCTGCTGAAGGCGATCGGAACTACGCCGAGGCAGCTCAAGAGAATCATTACGATCCAGTCCCAAGTGCTGTATCTGATCGGCCTGCCCTTCGGGCTCGCTTCCGGATACGGGATGGGCCGGTTGTTGTCTCCGCTGCTGGGCAGCTTTTCAGACGAACCCACCGAAACGGCTTATTCGTCCAGTCCGTGGATCTTTGTCGGGGCTGCCGTGTTCGCCTACCTGACGGTATGGATCGCGGCAAGCAAGCCGGGCCGGATGGCTGCACGGATTGCCCCTGTAGAAGCTGTACGGTTCGCAGGCGTAAGCGCTAAGCGCAAGATGCACAAACGTTCGAAACGCGGGGCACAGCTGTACGCCATGGCCTTCGCCAACCTGTTCCGCAACAAAAGGAAGCTGTTCCTTATGCTGACCTCGCTCTCCTTAAGCATGATCTTGTTCAGCATTATTTTTACCGTCATCTCATCGCTGGATGTCAATAAGTACCTCAGCACATTTATAAACGGTGACGCAGTTATCCGCAACAGAGCTATCGTGCAGAGCGCGGGCGAGCGGCCCGGTGATCCCTATAAGCTTTCGAAGCCGTTCATAGACGCATTAGGGAAGATTGACGTTGTTGAACGTGTGGACAGTGTCTATTTCAAAGTTGAGAACTATACTATGGATGACACTATACTTGGAGCGCTGAAGCCTTTGGCAGAGACTGCTCCATCAGACCCGGCTCTTGCAGCGGTTCTTAAGAATAACTTCATTCAGCTCAATCTCTACGGCATGGATGCCGGCTGGTATGACCTGGTGCAGAAGGATATCATTGAAGGCAGCTTTGACCCGCAGAAATTCGCCTCCGGAAACTATGTGCTGATCACCGAATCCAACATGGCAGAGGATACTTACAAGTCTTATTACCATCCCGGTGACCAGGTGAAGTATGAGGGTCTGGGCAAAAGCTATGAGGTCATGGCTGTTCTACATAATGATGCTCTTTATGCCGCAACTACCCAATCCTTCACAGCCTGTGGCTATAATGCTTTTTTTCCTTCCTCAGAATTGACCAGGGAGCTGCCTGCGGGAAGCGATCCGCCTATGGCTCTATCGGCAACGCTCCACGTCGACCCGGCCAAGCTCGACAGTGCTATGCAGACCGCCAAATCTATTGCAGCATCAAGCGATGAACTGTCCTACAAATCTAGAGAGGACTATCGGCAGGAGCTTGGCGGATTTATCCGTATTTTTCAGACGATCGGTTACGGCCTCAGCTTCGTCATTGCTCTCATTGGCGTCCTTAATTATATCAACACGGTGATTACCGGAGTCATTGCGCGAAAAAATGAATTCGCTCTGCTGGAGAGCATTGGCATGACCAAGCGGCAACTGAAAAAAGTTCTGGTGTACGAAGGGGTGTTCAATGTGCTATTAACCGTGTCGGTCACCTCGACCTTAGGCGTATTTCTGACTTACCGGATTTCCAAAAGTATTGCGGACAACATGGCCTTTACTGTCTTCCATATGGGCTGGCTGCCCTTTATTCTGGTCGTTCCGGTCCTGGCTGCGATTGCGTATACCGTTACCTTATTCTCCTATAGAATGCTTAGCAAGGCCACGGTTGTGGAACGACTGCGGCAAACGGCCTAGCAGGTAGCTTTTTTGAGCAGAAACGGCTTCAGTGTTCTCAAGAAGAGGTAGTGTTCTTTTATAAACAAACGACATTCGTCCATATGGACTCTGCTTTTCTCCATAGATTTAGGTGCTGAACCGACTTATACTGAGGCTGACTCTCCACTGTCCGCGTGCAGTAATGGCGGCTTATGACGGACAGTGGGCATGCTTACATTATGATCTATATTCTGATGCGTATATCATGCGTCCCTGCATCCGCCACTCTAAATCTGCAGACATCCCAGGAGGTTGTTACCTTGTCCATCATTTACGATGCCGAGCATCAAGTCTTTCATCTGCAAACTGCAAATACCAGCTATGTATTCGGCCTTGTCCGCGGCGCCTATCCCGTGCATCTGCACTGGGGCCGAAAAATCCGTGGCGCTGCCCTATCCGATTTGTACGGTCCCGGAGCCATGGGCTTCAGCAGTACGGTTGATCCCAAGGAGCCAGCTTTCTCCCTGGACACGCTCCCCCAGGAATATCCCGGGTATGGCTCAGGGGACTTCCGGGAGCCTGCCTATGAGACTGAGCTGCTGAACGGCTCGACTGTAACGGAACTCACCTATGTATCCCATAGCATTCTCAAGGGTAAACCTGCACTGGAGGGGTTGCCAGCCGTATATGCGGAAAGCGGCGATGAAGCGGAAACGCTGCAGCTTGTACTGGAGGATACCGCAGCAGGCGTGCGTGCCGTGCTGTCCTATAGCATACTGAAGGGCTTCGATTCCATCATCCGCTCTGCACAGCTCACAAATACCGGCAGCGGACCGCTGAAGCTGAACCGCGCCTTATCGGTAGCGCTCGATTTCCCGCATGACAATTATGAGCTGATCCAGCTGTCCGGGTCCTGGGCCCGCGAACGCCATCTCGTTCGCGCCCCTCTGCACAATGGACGGCAGGGCATTGACAGCAAACGCGGCGCCAGCAGCCATCAGCAGAATCCGTTCCTGGCCCTGCTGTCCCCGCAGACTGTGGAGGACAGCGGAGAGGCTTACGGTTTCAGCCTGGTCTACAGCGGCAGCTTCAGCGCGAATGCCGATGTGGACCAATATGGAACTACACGCGTAACGATGGGCATCAACCCGTTTGGATTCCGCTGGCTGCTTGCGCCCGGCGAGAGCTTCCAGACGCCCGAAGCGGTGCTCGTCTATTCCGACCAGGGCATCGGCGGCATGTCCCGGACCTACCATCGGCTGTACCGGACCCGCCTGGCGCGGGGACTGTACCGCGACGAGCCCCGTCCAGTGCTGATTAACAACTGGGAAGCTACTTATTTTGACTTCGATGCTGACAAAATCGAAGATATCGCCCGTGCCGGCAAAGCGCTGGGCATCGAGCTGTTCGTGCTGGATGACGGCTGGTTCGGCCGCCGCGACGACGACACTACATCACTGGGCGACTGGTTCGTGGATACCCGCAAGCTGCCGCAGGGTCTGCCCGATCTGGTGGAACGGGTCCGGCGGCTCGGGATGCAGTTCGGCCTCTGGTTCGAGCCGGAGATGGTATCGCCGGACAGCGATCTGTACCGTGCTCACCCGGACTGGTGCCTGCATGTACAAGACCGCAGACGCAGTCAGGCCCGAAATCAGCTGATTCTGGATCTGTCGCGCCAGGAGGTATGCGATTATATCATCGAATCGGTCAGCACTGTGCTGGCATCAGCCCCAATCACCTATGTCAAATGGGATATGAACCGGCATATGACTGAGATCGGCTCCGCTGCCCTGCCGCCTGAGCGCCAGGGAGAAACGGCTCACCGCTATATGCTGGGGCTGTACCGGGTAATGGAGGAAATCACCTCCAAATTCCCGCATGTATTGTTCGAGAGCTGCTCCGGCGGCGGCGGCAGATTTGATCCCGGCATTTTTCATTACATGCCGCAGACCTGGACCAGCGATGACACCGATGCCGTGGAACGCCTCAAAATCCAGTACGGTACCAGCATCGTCTATCCGGCCAGCAGCATGGGCTCCCATATCTCGGCAGTTCCGAACCATCAGGTGCACCGCAACACCTCGCTTGCGATGCGCGGCGACGTGGCGATGTCCGGTAACTTCGGTTATGAGCTGGATCTGACCCAATTCACGCCAGAGGAACAGGCGGAAGCGGCTGCCCAGGTCGCCTTTTACAAGGAAATCCGTTCCCTTGTCCAGCAAGGCGACATGTACCGGCTCCTATCGCCGTTTGAAGGTAATGAAACGGCCTGGATGTTCGTAAATGAAGGCCGGACCGAAGCACTGGCAGGCTACTTCCGCGTACTGGCCAGTCCGAATACGAACCGCCCGCGCCTACGCCTTCAGGGGCTGGACCCGGAGAAGGACTATATGTTGAAGGAAACCGGCGACGTATATGGCGGCGACCGGCTGATGTATGCCGGACTGCTCCTGCCGGAGCTGCACGGCGACTTCCAGAGCAAGCTGTTCCACTTTGTGGCTGTGGAAGAATAACAGGTACAGAAAAGTATATTATTGGTGAAACCCAAAACCGGCTATGCCGTCCTTATCGGGACAGCATAGCCGGTTTTGGGTTGGGGCTGTTAGACGATGCGGAGGCGATATCGGGCACCCCCTGCACTGCAGCGGACATCGGTCATTTGGCGAACGCTCGGGCACTCCATTCGCTGAGTATCCCCTCGCTGATAAATGGAGCCAAGGGCGGCAGCGCTTTTGCGCCTTCTTTGGCGAGGACCTCCTTGGCGAGTTCATCCAGCATCTCCTCGCTGATAAACGGAGCGAGCGGCGGCAGCGCTTTTGATCCCTCTTTAGCCAGAATCTCCTTGGCGAGTTCATCCAGCGTCTCCTCGCTGATAAACGGAGCGAGTGGCGGCAGCGCTTTTGATCCCTCTTTAGCCAGAATCTCCTTGGCGAGTTCATCCAGCATCTCCTCGCTGATAAACGGAGCGAGCGGCGGCAGCGCTCCTGCGCCTTCTTTTTCAAAAGCCTGCTTCGCACATTCATCTAGTAATTCCTCACTGAGAAAAGGAGCGAGTGCGAGGAGATCGCTGACAGCCGCACTCTCTTTTACATGCTCAAAAGCCTCACCGATCTGCTCTGATTGAAGTAACGGCGCAATCTCCGAAAGCTCTACGGCGGATACGGCATTCTGCTGGAAATAATCCTCCGTTGTGTTGTCCAGCACACTCCCGATGAACCGGGTTCCCTTCCCTTCACCCAGAATCTCGTCGATGCCGACATTGAAGATTTCCGCCAGCTCCGGGAGCTTGGAGATATCAGGCATGCTTGCGCCTCTCTCCCAATTGCTGACCGCCTGATAGCTAATCCCCAGCTTATCCGCGAGCCCCATTTGCGTAAGTCCTGCGGCTCCTCTTAATCTAACGATATTCCTGCCTGTCTTTAGCATATCGAACATGCTACCACCCCTTCGGCTGTGATGTCCTCAGTGTATCGACTGCTGCTGATTTTGTATATCAAGCGCTGCTTGAGTTCCTGTCTTTTGCGGCCTGCCGCGGAATAGGGTCACCAAAACTACGGCCGCGATAATGATAACGGCAGCAGCCAACGTGTTCACGGTAAGTTGTTCACCCCCCATAGCCCAGCCCAAGATGACAGCGACTACCGGGTTGACAAAGGCGTAGGTCGAAGCCAGGGACGCGTTTTTTAGCAACCAGATATAGGCCGTGTAGCCGATTGCTTACATGGTCACAGATATTTGAATCATGAATGTGTCACCGACTTTCCACACAGACCACAACGCAACGCCGATCATATACCCCGAATTCACACCAGGTTTCTGCTGCACACTCCACCATCCTCTCTTCATATATATGAAACCCATCTTCATATATAGTAGATTTTCGATCCAGCTTGCCGGCTCGTTGACGCACCTAGGGCCACGGGATATGCAGCAGCTTGCCAACCTCTTCGTGGGGCAGTCTTCCGTTCTCTTCCAGCAGCTTCAGAATTTAGATATCCAGTCCATCCAATGGAACCGCCTCAGCCCCTACTCCCTGCCGGGCAGTCCGGCCCCGCCAAAGAGTTCACCTTCCTCCAGCCCGGACACAAACCGCTGCAGCCAGGCGTAATACTCTACTGCATGCCGTAGCTTGTCCAGATCCCGCAGGCAAGCTTCCCGCTCTTCTTCGGGAGTGTCTGCTGCGTCAATCAGCGCCTGGAGCTCAGGCATCGCTGAACCCATCGCCTGCTGCATCACATCGATCTCCCGCTGAAGCTTCAGGGTGAAAAAGTTTTTGAACGCCTGAAAGAAATCTGTCTCAGCGGCGTAAAGATCCTTCCGCTCGCGTTTCTCGTCCAGCTTAGTCACCATCCGTGAAGCGATCAGGGAGCGGACGCCGTAGCTCATATTGCTTTTGCTCATATTCATGACCTGCTTCATTTCCTCCAGCGTCATCGGCTTGTCCTCAAAGAACATAATCCCGTAGAGCTGCCCGAAAGAATAATTTGCTCCATACAAATCCATCGTTTGTGCTATCGCATCAATCACCCCGCGCAACAATTGCTCCCGTGGGGATAAATGCGGGTTATCCTCGCCAAATGCGGCCTGTTTCATCTCGCTGCACCTTCACTCTTATTAGAATTGTTCTCTCTACATTACACAAAACTGAAGCTTCACGGCAGCCTTTCTGCAAATTTTACACAATTTCCGAACGAACTTTACTTCCGCTTGACCACAAGCTTCGCTTCTGAGTGTACAATTTTTTTTGAACAGAGGAGCTTTCCTCTGCATTATACCGCAAAACATAAGTGATGGAATGGGGTATTGGAACAACAATGACACGCTCAAAGGTTGTTAATGGTTTGAAGCCCGTACTGTTCACGCTGCCGGCGATGGTACCCTTCGTTCTATTCTGGCTGGCGCCGCTGCTGTATGTGCTGTATCTCAGCTTCACGGAATGGGACTTTATGAGCCCGGAGAAAACCTTTGTCGGACTGCAAAATTACCTCGATCTCTTTAGCAACCCGGCCTTTTACAAAGCGCTGAGAGTTACCGTGCTGTTCTGTGCTGGCAGTGTGTTGCCGATCATCCTGCTGGGGCTTGGTCTTGCGCTGCTGATGAACCGCAAGCTGAAGGGCTCCTCGCTCTATCAGGTACTGCTGTTCTCCCCATGGGTCACGCCGACCGTTGCCGTATCTATTGTGTGGTCGTGGATCTATGAGCCTGAGGTCGGACTTGCCAATACGGTGCTGGATTTCCTTGGACTAGAACAAATAGGCTGGCTGCAGGACCCCAAATGGGCGCTAATTGGTGTGCTGCTTGTAACCATCTGGAAATCGGTAGGCTGGGCGATGATTTTCTATCTGGTGGCGCTAAGAAATGTGCCTTCAGACCTGCTTGAAGCCGGGGAGCTTGATGGCGCAAGCGCGGCGCAAAAGTTCTTTCGCATCACGCTGCCGCTGATCTCCCCAACTACCCTGTTTCTGTTCGTGGTGCAGCTGATCCAGGCGCTTCAGGCCTACGATCAGATCAACGTCCTGACCCAGGGCGGCCCTTCCGGCTCCACCCGTACGCTGCTGTATCTGTATTATCAGTCCGCCTTCGAATCCTTCCAAATCGGTGAGGCTTCCTCTGTAGCTGTCGTTCTTATCGTCATCTGCATGCTGCTATCCGTATTTTCTTTTGGCGTCAGTAAGCGGACTACGCACTATCAATAATCCAAATGTACCCGAAAAGGAGGTCACAACGCTTGCGTATGCTCACACGGCTGGGCGGACCGGCCCGCCATCTTTTTTTTGCCGCGCTTGCCTTGCTGATGGCTTTCCCGTTCTACTGGATGGCTACCAGCGCGCTGAAAACAAATGATGAAATCTGGCGCACTCCGCCTACGCTCTGGCCCGAAGTGCCGCTCTGGGGCAATTTTGCCGCAGCATGGAATGAAGCGCCGTTCGCAAGGTACATGGGCAACAGCATTGTTGTCGCCACTTCCATCGTCATTCTGCAGATCATCAATTCCGGTATGATGGCTTATGCGCTGACGCATATGAAATTCCGCCTAAAGGGGCTTTTTGCCGGCATAATTCTGTTTGGATATATGGTGCCGGCTACAGCAGTGTACCTGCCCGGCTACCTGGTGCTGTCCGAGCTGCATCTGCTGAATTCGTATGCCGGTCTGATTCTTTCCAATTGTGTAAGTATCTTCTCGATCTTTCTGATTAGACAGGCTTTCCTTCAAGTATCCCATGAGCTGGTGGAGGCTGGTGAAGTGGATGGCGCCTCGCATATGCGGATTCTGTGGACGGTGCTTGTACCGGTTACGAGATCTTCCTTTGCCGTGCTGGCACTGATTACCTTCATTGAACAATACAACAATTATTTCTGGCCAATGCTGATTACCAAAGACCCTGACCTCCAGCTGGTCTCGGCCGGCCTGCGCAGCTTTTTCGTGGAAGGGGGTGCATACGGATTACAATGGCCGCTAATCATGGCCGCCAGCGCCTTCACCATCGCCCCGCTGCTGCTTGTCTTCCTGCTGGCGCAAAAAACGATTATGCAAAGTGTCAATATGACCGCAGGCGCAAGTAAAGGCTGAAATCTTACATTTCCAAACAAAGAGGAGAATGATGATGAACGTATTAAAAAGGTTGCCTTGGGTATCCATGATTGCCGGTTTCTCATTACTCACGGCTTGCAGCGGAAATACTGCTTCAGATAAGGTTACGGAGGCAAGCGGAGCATCCGCAGCCCCTGCCGTAGAAGCCCCTCCAGCCCAAAGCAAACCGGTAACCATTGAATTCTGGTATGGACTGGGCGGCAAGCTCGGTGAAAATATGGAATCGCTCATTCAGAAATTCAACGCCTCGCAGCAGGAGGTCATTGTCAAAGGTATTGTGCAGGCAGACTACACTGAAACCGAGCGGAAGCTCCAGGCGGCTATTGCCACCGGTCAGGTCCCTGCGGCTGTGCTCTCCTCCAATATAGATTGGGCCCGCAAAGGTTATTTCGCACCGATGGATGAGCTGATCGCCCGGCAGCCGGATTTTCATAAAGAGGATTTTGTCCAGACCTTCCTGAACCAGGGCCAGGTTGACGGTAAGCAATACTTCCTCCCCATGTATGGAACGACCCAGGTTATGTACTACCGCAAGGATGCCTTCGAGAAAAGCGGCATCGACGCCAGCCAGCTGAAAACCTGGGAGGATCTGGCCGCAGCCGCTGAGAAAATGGCTGTCAAAGAAGGCGGCAAAACCACCTTCTTCGGCTGGGAGCCCATGTGGGGCTCGGGCAATATGATCGATGCCGTACTCAGCAAAGGCGGGAGCATTCTTAGTGAAGACGGCACAAAGGTAACCATCGACTCGCCTGAGTGGATCGAAACCTGGGACCTGTTCCGCAAATGGATTCATGAGGACAAGACCATGCGCATTCACTCTGGCGGCCAAGGCTGGGAGTACTGGTACAAGACCATTGACGATGTAATGAAGGGCCAAGCAGCCGGATACATCGGCTCCAGCGGCGACCAGGGCGATCTCGATTTCAGCATCGTCTCAGCCATGGAGCAGCCGGGCTGGGCCGGGGCTGGCGAAGGCAAGCCGGTGGCACAGGCGATTATGGTCGGTATTCCCGCCAAGGCCGGAGATGCCGAGAGACAAGCAGCGATGAAATGGCTGAGCTACTTCACGAACTCCGAGAATACTGCCTTCTGGTCGATTAACACCGGATATATTTCCGTCCGCCAGTCTGCGCTCAAAGATCCGGCATTCATCTCGTTCAGTAAGACCCATCCGCAGATCAAAATTCCATTGATGCAGGCCTCGCACGCCTCTGCCCCCTTCCAGGACCCTACCGGCGGCAAAATCAACGATGCGCTGACCATCGCTGCGGACAAGGTGCAGATTGAGAATATTCCGGCGGCAGAGGCTCTGAAAGAGGCACAGCAAACCGCCCAGGCGGCACTGGATAAAGTAAAATAAGCGGCAACTATCGTATTCAAAAACATGAATTATTTACTCTAAGGGGGCGGCAGCATGCCTGAGCTCATTACTCCGCAAGGGAATCAATCCATATCGGCGATCCTGTTCGACAAGGATGGCACCCTTCTGCAGTTTGTCTCCCTCTGGGGAAGCTGGAGCGAATGTTTCCTGGGACAGTTCACCCGTCAGTTGCAACAACGTGGTCTTGAATTCCCGGCACAGCACCGGCCGTCCCTGCTGGGGACGATTCACGATGCAGAAGGCAGAATTACTGATTATGACCGCAATGGCCCCCTGGCTATGGGAACGATGAGCGACCTGTATGCCATTCTGTGCTGGCAGGGCTATCTGCTTGGCTTGTCCTGGGCTGAATCCATGGAACTTGTGGATCACTGCCGCAGGGAAGCAGATGCCATGCTGGAGCGCAGCCGCCCGGTGCTCCCTCTCCCCGGCCTGCTGCGCTTCCTTGATGACTGCGCAGCCAGCGGCATTCTCCTGGCCGTAGTGACCGCCGATGAAACAGCAGCGGCGGAGAACCACCTCCGCTGGCTCGGTATCCGCGATTATTTCTCCGTTGTGATCGGCACCGATCAGGCAGAACGTGGCAAGCCGTTCCCTGATATGGTGCTGCTCGCCTGCACACGGCTTGGGGTTCAGCCTGCCGCGGCCGCGGTCATCGGCGATACGAACGGGGATATGAGAATGTCCAAGGCAGCAGGCGCGGCCGTAGCCATCGGGATTACCGGCGAGGCGGACGCAGCAGGCGTGGATAGCGATGCAGACGTGGGCGTTATTTTGCCGGATGCCGATATCCTTGTGCAGTCCTATACAGAACTCAGTATTAGAAGGAACGCAAGGTGAGGGCCGAAGGGGTGTGGGCTTGGTTTTTTCTCACGATGGCGATTCTGTTCGAGCTCTCCGGAACCATCTCCATGAAGATATCCCAAGGCTTCACCCGGCCCTGGCCCTCTGTGCTGATGTTCCTGTTCTACGGGATCAGCTTCACCTCACTCAATGTGGCGCTCACCTCCATTAAGGTCGGAGTAGCTTATGCGGTGTGGTCGGGTGCAGGAATTATCCTGATTTCCGTGGTGGGGGCGGTGTATTTTGAAGAGCGGCTGACCCTGTCCTCCCTCTTGTGGGTGACCGTTATTGTAGCCGGAATTGTGGGCTTGAACATCAGCACTAAAGGGCACTAGGGAGGCCAGCCGCGATAGAATTGAAGGTATGCCATTCTCTTAAGCATCAGAATCAGCTTGCAGCCATACATCATCCAAGGAGGCGCTCTTGTAAATGAGTACAAACCTGCCGGGCGGACAACAGCCACTGCTTACTTTTCAGATCATCACGGATACCCATGTTACTGCCGATCCCTCCCATGAGTACAATCAGAATTTCGGGCGGGCGCTGCAAGATCTGGCGGACCATGCTCAGGGCAGCAGCGGGATCATGCATATCGGGGACATTACAGATCACGGCTTCCGGGAAGAGTACGATGAAGTGCACCGTATCCTGAAGCTGCACCAGGCAGCACTCCCGGAGATCCGCTACACATTAGGGAACCATGACGTCGGCCTCGGCCACTGGGAATCGCGCCTGGCGATGTACACCTCCCGTATGGGAATGCCCGGCCCCTACCACGACCACTGGATCGGCGGTTATCATTTTATTTTCATGGGGACGGAGGAAGGCCTCCCAACGTTCTGCAATCTGTCGGACGAGCAGCTCCGCTGGCTGGACCAGAAGCTCGGGGAAAAACTGACGGGGGGATCGTCAAAGGACAACTGGCAAATGGTTGGACAACCATCAAGCGGGCAGCCGCCAGCTGGAGAGTTGTTGAAGGAACAGCCGGTGAGCGGCTGCCCGAAGCTGGATCAGCCTGTTTTTCTCTTCCTGCATCAGCCGCTCAAGGATACTGTAGCCGGATCATTGGAGTCTCAGGAATGGTATGGCGTCACACAGGACAAGGAGCTGCGCTCCATCCTGTCCAAATATCCGCAGACCCTGCTCTTTACAGGACATACCCACTGGGAACTGGAAGTAGACAATACAATGTATCCCGGCAACGGGGAGAAGGCTACCATGTTCAATAGCGCTTCTGTGGCCTACCTCTGGACAAATGCAGATGAGCACAAGAACGGCAGTCAAGGTTTCTATGTGGAAGTCTACCCCGACAAAGTACTTGTAAAGGGACGGGATTTCACCACGGGCAGCTGGATCGAATCGGCGCAGTATGAGGTTGCTATGTCCGGTAAAGTATTGGGCTGACATCTTTATTGATCTAGGCTTACTTATCCAGACATGGACTTTCATGTCCTAGAACAGCCTGTTGCACTGTCAAAGCGCTATAACAAAAGCAGCGTTACCGCTATAACAAAAGCAGCGTTCTCCCATCCATGGAGAGCGCTGCTTTGCTTATTGGATACTATGCAATTATCACAAGCAGACAGATACGACGAGCAAGCCGCAGCTAACTGCTTTAAAACGCAGGCAGAGCAATATCTGCGTATTTGTCCTCAAGGAACTTTTTCACTTCCGGGCCGCTGATGCGTTTCGCCAGCTTTTGAATAGCGTCGGAGTTCTTGTTGTCCTCACGTGCCACCAGTGTAATGGTGAATTCGGAATCCTTACCTTCGGTGATCAGCGCATCCTTCTTCGGTGTCAGTCCAAGCGGACTTGCATAAGCAGGAGTCATAGCCACCAGATCGGCATCATCCAGCGTGCGGGCCAGCATCAGCAGGTCAACTTCCTTGAACTTGAAGTTTTTGGCGTTCTCTGTGATATCAGCCTGGGTCGCTTGAATGCCCACGCCTTCCTTCAGCTTAATCATTCCGGCTTTGGCGAACATTTGCAGCGAACGCCCGATATTGGATGGATCATTCGCCATAACCAGTGTTGCACCTTCCGGCAGATCAGCAATAGCCTTGTAACGCTTGGAGTAACCGCCGTAGATCGCATCATATACCGGTTGAACCGCTACCAGCTTGGAGCCTTTGCTCGCATTGAACTGCTCCATATAAGGCACATGCTGGAAGAAGTTCGCGTCCACTTCCTTATTCGCCAATGCCTCATTCGGCTGGACATTGTCAGACAGGATGACGATCTCCATATCCACACCGTCTTCCTTGAGCAGCGGTTTCACGATGTCAAGAATATCGGTCATCGGCGGGATGAGCGAGGCTACTTTAATTTTGACAGGCTCGGAACTGGTTGCTGCCGGAGTATCTTCGGCCTCCTTGTTGTTTCCGCAGCCTGCGGCAATCATGACCAATACGAGCAGAATAAATGTATATTTCAACGTTTTTTTCATTGGTGCAGTGAACCCCCATTTTTATAGTTTGATATCATCTTGCTCCTGAAACTCCACGGTCTCTCAGCGTTTATCCAGCAGCCTTGCCAGCGTGCTTCCTGCAAACTGGATGATTTGCACCAGGAGGATCATCACGAGAATCGCATAGACCATAACCTCCGTCTCAAAACGCTGATACCCGTAGCGGATGGCGAAATCGCCAACCCCTCCCCCGCCGACCACCCCCATCACGGTTGAGAATGAAATGAAGCTGATCGTCGAAGCCGTCAGTCCCAGCACCAGACCCGAACGGGCTTCCACATACAGGAACTTGAAGATCAGGCCCGGCTTCGATGCTCCCATGGACAACGCAGCATCAATTGTCCCCTTGGGAACCTCCAGCAAAGACTGCTCGACCAGCCGCGAATAATAGGCGATAGCGACAATGGACAATGGCACGGTTGCTGCCATGGTACCGATGGCTGTACCCACCAGAAAGCGGGTGAAGGGAATCAGAGCAACCACCAGCAGCAGGAACGGAAAGGAACGGACCACGTTGACGATGCTGTTCAGGACTAGCGACAACGTCTTGTTCTCATAGAGCTGGCCCTTGCGGCAAAAGTATAAAACAGTCCCAAGTGGAAGCCCCAGCAGCACTGCCGCGCCTACCGAAATCCCCACCATCACAAACGTTTCCCCGATGGACAACCACATCTGATCCTGGTATTTCAGCATATCCTCAAACATGTGCTTCCCCCGCTTTGCCCGTAATCCGTTCACGGTAGCTGCCCATGTGATCTTCCGGTGCAAGGAACCCGCCGTCTTCCCGGGAAAAGGAATCGACGATGCGTCCGCCTTCCATCACGGAAACATCAGTGCAGATCCTCCGGACGACATCCAGCTCATGCGTAACGATGATTACAGTTACCCCCAGCACGTCATTAATATGCTGGAGCACGCCCAGAATATCTGCTGTGGTCCCGGGGTCCAGCGCGGAGGTTGGCTCATCGCACAGCAGCAGCTTCGGGCTGTTCGCAAGCGCACGGGCGATGGCCACCCGCTGCCGCTGCCCTCCGCTAAGCTGGGCAGGGTACTGCTCTGCTTTGTCCGCAAGCCCCACGAACTTCAGGCATTCCCGCACCCGCTCTATCCGTCCGCTCCGCGGCACTCCGGCCAGCTCCAGCGGAATGGCGACATTCCGGCTGACGGAGGCATTGCCCACCAGATTAAATTGCTGGAAGATCATGCCGGTCTTCTGCCGCTCCTGACGCAGCAGCTTCTCCGGCAGTTCTGTCAGCAGTCTGCCGTCTATGGACACGGTACCTTCATCCGGGCGCTCCAGCAGATTAATAAGCCGCAGCAGCGTTGATTTCCCTGCCCCGCTGGCTCCGATGACGCCATGGATGGCCCCAGCCCGAACTTCGAGCGAGACTTTATCCACCGCAAGGTACCGTCCTTCCTTCAGATCAAAGCCTTTGCTTACTCCATTCAGTGATAGAATACGAAGCCCTCCTTTCAGGCCGCCTGGACTAAAGCCCTTGTTCCCAATAAGTGTATTACCATTATTTAAAAACTGTTTTATTAAAAATCTCTTTAAATAATAAGGTATTTTCTTCGCTGTGTCATCAATTATCTGAAAATGATATACCAGCTACCCATGACAAAAACACCGCTGATCGAAATCAGCGATGTCTGTAGTGTAAGCATAAGGATTGTAGTGCAGGCTCCATAAGTCTTTCGGCGGCTGTACTTGCGGCGAATTTATTCTTTTACACTGCCGACGTTCAGGCCCACTACAAAATACTTCTGCATGAACGGATATACGACCAGGATCGGTACGGAGGCCACTATGGTTATGGCTGCCCGGATGGATAGCGGGGTTACCATTGCTTTGGCGGAATCCCGGTCCATCCCCACACCTGCGGCAACGTTCGGGTTGCTGTTGGAGTTCATCGTGGAAGACAGCAGCTTCATCAGCTCATACTGCAGTGTGCTAAGACTCTGCTTGGACGAGGTGTAGATAAAAGCGTCGAACCATGAGTTCCAAGCCCCAACAGCCACAAATAGCGCGATGGTCGCCAGCACCGGCTTGCACAGGGGGAGTACCACACGCATGAAAATTTTGAAGTCGCCTGCACCGTCGATCCGGGCCGATTCCAGCAGGCTTTCCGGGATCGTACCAATATAGGTGCGGATGACGATCATGTTGAATGCGCTGATCATCGTAGGGAAAATGTAGACCCAGAAGCTGCCCAGCAGGTTCAGATCCTTAATCAAAAAATAATTGGGAATCAGACCGGCGCTGAAATACATCGTAAGCACAAAGATAATGGTGATCGGCTTGCGGAAAACATAATCTTTTCGGCTGAGCGTATACGCAAGCATGGTGGTCAGAAAAATATTTAAGATTGTCGAAATGACGGTCCGCGCCACCGAGATCCAGAATGCATCATAGATGGTACCGGAAGCAAAGATGGCCTTGTAATTCTGCGTGGTCCACACTCTCGGCCACAGATAGATACCGCCGCGGATAGTATCATTCCCCGCATTGAACGAAACGGCAATCGTATTTATGAATGGATATAAAGTAACGAGCACCAGACAGATCATGAACACCGTATTAAAACTATGGAAGAGAACCGGTTCCAGTCCGCTGGGTCTCAAGCTTTTTTTCACGGATAGGCCTGGCGTAGTGCCTCGGCTAATTTGCTGGTTCGCCATGCTATAATAACCTCTCTTCCCCGAGCCGTTTCGCTGTCCAGTTTGCCATCAGCAGCAAAGTGACGCTAACGACCGTCTTGAAGATCCCGCCAGCAGTGGCCAGTGAATAGTTGCCCTGGGCAAGCCCATATTTGAGTACAAAAATATCGATCGTTTCCGACCAATCCATTACAAGCCCGTTGCCGAGCAAATACTGTACTTCAAAGCCCGCTTCGAGTACATGTCCTACAGACATGATCAGCAGAATAACAATTGTCGCTTTAATCCCCGGGAGAGTTACAAATCTCATTTTTTTGTATCGGCTGGCGCCGTCGATTTCAGCGGCTTCATACAATGCAGGGTCAATGGAGGCAATAGCGGCCAAATAAATGATGGTATTCCAGCCAACCTCTTTCCACACATGCGAAGCTCCGACGATGCCCCAGAAGTATTTCCCCTCACTGAGCCACAGAATCGGGTCCTTGATGATATGCAGCTTCATCAGAACAATGTTGACAATCCCGTCATTGATGGAGAGCGACGTAGCCACAATACCTGTTACGATAATCCAGGACAGGAAATGGGGCAGGTAGGAGATGGTTTGCACTATTCTTTTCCAGAACATCTTGCGGATTTCATTCAGCAGCAGGGCCAGGACAATGGCAGTGACAAACCCGAGAACCAGATTGATCATTCCCATCGCCAGTGTATTGCGCAGCACACGGAGGAAATTATCGTCTGTAAACAGAAATTTAAATTGCTTGAAGCCCACCCATTCCTGCTCACTGAAGGAACGGCCCGGCCGGTAATTCTGGAAAGCCATGGTCCAGCCCCACACAGGGACATACGCAAAAAGCACAATATACAGCAATAAGGGAACAGACATCCAAATCAGCTGATTCTGATTTTTGATCAGCGACCACGTAATGGGCTGCTTCTTTCTTTTCTTTGGATGCAAGGCGACGGTTTCTTTCCCTAAGGTCTCATCCATATAGGTTTATCTCCCCACACAATCATTTATTTCAGGAGGTGCAGTGGCCCTCTTGACGGCTCTGCACCTCCTGGTGATTCTAACCTCTTAACGCCGCAGCTTATTTACTCCAGGTATCAATTCTCCATTTGATCTGCTCATTGATCTTGTCTTCATAAGCCTTCACATTGGCCTTCTTGATGTCCCCTACATAATCGCTCCAGATGGAATCGAATTTACCCGGATCAGCTAAAATGGCTTTCGGCAGGTATTTGGTGGACAATTCATTCAGCTTAGTGTTGGCAATTTTCGCATCCGAGCCTTCCACGAGGTCAATGGACCAGGCCGGGTAATAGACTGGGTTCGCTGGCGGTTTACTGAAGAAATCCACGTAACTGTTAAATCCGTATGCAGCAAGCACTTCCTTGTCGTAAGGCTTCACACTGGCTGCATATTCTTCAGGCTGTGCTGACGCATCCGTGGAGTTGCCATCACTGTAGCTGCCCTCAAGCTTAGGGAGATAGCCGAAGAGAGTCTTAGCTTTATTAGCCATTTGCCACGTCGGATCAGCGGCGTTGTCCCGTTGTTCCTGGGTTTTCATAAATCTGCCGTCCTTGACAATGTAATCTTCACCCTCAATCCCCCAGGAGAAGGTCTTCTGCCAATCCTCGCTGATCAGCGTTTCGAGCAGCTTGATAATCTTCACAGGGTCCTTGGCATTAATGCTGATTCCGAGTCCGTTGTTCAGGTTCAGCACTGCAAGATCCCGGTAGTAGTCTTTGGTGGATGCGTCATAAACCAGAGGAAGCCCAACATAGGTCCGCTCGATCTTCCCTTGTGTGGTTAAGGAATCTTCCGCCGCACTAAAGTTCCAGTGTTGGTCGAACATTCCGAGAACCGTTCCGCTGGACAGCTTTGCCATATACTGGTCATAGTTCTGAACGAAGGTTTCTTTGTCGATCAGTCCTTGCTGGTTCATTTCGTTCAGCTTTTGATAATATTTCTTGGCATAATCCTTGTCTGCAAAAATCTCCGCTACTCCATCAGTTACAACAACACCGCCATCGTTCGGATGGCCGATCAAATGCTGAGGCGCGTTGAGCAGACCCCAGTTTTTCCAGTCATAGTTAAGTATTTCGAAGCCAACAGTCGGGCTTCCGTCAATCTTCGGATATTTTTCTTTGTATTTGGCAATCAGGTCCACATATTCATCCAGTGTTTTAACTTTTGGATAACCGAATTCCTTGAGCACGGCTTTTTGAATCCAGAAGGCCGGTCCTGAATACCAGGAGCTCTTCACTTCACCGTTATATACACCATAGTTAGGCAAAATGTAGATATGTCCGTCATTCGGGTCCTTCATCATGTTCCAATAATCTGCGTAATGCGCTTTCAAATTAGGAGCGTATTTCTCGATGAGATCTTCCAGCGGAATATAAGCTCCTGCCGCTGTAAGCTTCGTATTCCCTGTCATCATATCCGGGTAATCCTGCCCTGCGATCATAACGCCGAGCTTCTGGTTGATATCCCCGGCCAAATATTCGAAATTAAATTTGGCTCCCGTTTCATTCTTAATCTTTTTGAAAATTTTGTTATCCGGTGTCGGCGGCTGGCCCGCTTCACCGATGAAGACACTGATGTCAAACGGCTCAACCTTGCCATCCGTGCTAGCTGCCGTTTCTGTTGCAGCAGCCCCGCCATTCTTCGCCGCATCCTTGCCGTTGTTGCTGTTGTTGCCACCGCAGCCTGTCAGTGTGAAGCTCAGGGATAACAGGACAATCAGGGATAGCTTGAACATATTTTTCGACTTGCCCCCCATAAGGCACCTCCATATTGGTTTTGTATATCCACCTTGTAAGCACTTACATTCCTAAATTATAGAGGTGTTGCAGGGTGGAAAATACGACCGAACTAAAGGTGTACCCCCCAAAAAGTTTAGGACTTTGTATTGCGGTACTGCCCGGGACCGCTGCCCATTTTCTTCTCAAACTGTTTCAGGAACTGCCCATAATTCGTATACCCTACCTGATCGGCAATCTCCGAGAGCTTCAGCGAACTCTGCCGGAGCAGGGCCGCCGCCTTTTCAATCCGTAGCGTATGCAGCTGCTCATTGAAAGGAATACCGTTCTTTTTGCGGAGCAGCTGTCCAAGATACACCGGATGCAGATAAAAAATCTCTGCCAGCTTTTGTATCGTCAGCGTTTCGCGGTAATGCTCTCCGATATACTGATTAATCTCCTGGACAATTCCATGGGAGCCCTGGCGCTGCACCTGTACAAGCAGTTCAATACAGGCTTCGCCGCAGGTGGACAACAGCTTCATTAACCCCGTTAAGTTAAGCATGGCATGCGGCATTTCAGCAGCGTCACAGCTTCCCGGCAAGAACGGCCCGCGGAGTTCACAGCCTTCCGGAGTCAGCCCGATCATCTGGTACATGAGATGGATGACCAGCTTCCTTACCACTTCAGGTGCCACATGCTGTTCAAGAAAACTATGGGCCGCCGAATCAACCGCTTGCCTGAATCCCTCGGGATCCAGCGTATTGACCGGAGCCAGAATGGCATCCATCAGCCGGATATGGTCATAGTGATAGTTAAACGGATAGTTGTTAATTTCCTGATAGGATATAAGGCCGACGGGCGGCGTCCGGTAAAAGTAATGCAGCCCCGCTTCCTTCGCCGTCCGGTAGCTGTCTGCCAGGTACAGTGGGGATTTGCCTGCGGCTCCGAGTGAAATCAACAGGGGCTTGCCGGCATATTCCTGCTGCAGCGGGGCGAGCACGTCCGCCGCTGTTGCCGGGAAGCGGCTTCCATAGCCGTACACAACAGCGAAGCTGCTTGCTTCCAGGTCAATTAAATACATCGTTTGCTGCTCAGCGATAAGAGCCGCCACTCTCCCCCTCAGCTCTGCATACAGCTCCTTCACGGTTTGAAGCAGCAGTACATTCCACCAGTCCATTCCCTCGGGCAGTCCCGCCGGAGGCTCTTGCAACTGCTGATCACCCGGCTTATTTAGGAGCACCCTCTTCATTCCCGCAGCCACCGTTTCGGAGGAAGCCATCTGATTCATCAGCAGCTGGCGGTTGTTCCTTTCCAGTTCCTGATGGATTGCCTTCAGCTCTTCCGCGGTCTCCTCTGGAAAAACCGGTTTTAGCAAATAATGATGGATGCCGTACCGGATGGCCGTCTGTGCATACTCGAACTCACTGTAGCCGCTTAATATCGCGAATCTGATCTTCTCCGGCTCTTCCCGGCGCCAGGCAGCAACCATCTCCAGACCGTTCATTACAGGCATGTTCACATCCGTAATCACCAGATCCGGCTGCAGCCGCCGCATCTGCTCTATTCCCTCCCGGCCATTGCTGCAGGTTCCGCAAACATCGAAGCCAAGCGCCTCCCAGTCGATCCACAACATCAGCCCCTCAAGGCTGCTCGGTTCGTCATCAATCAAAAGCACTTTATAGTTCATACGTCTCCCTCACCTTCAAACGGGTACAACCTTTCCAGTAGCCGAAGCGGAATCCCAAAGGTCACAACGGTCCCCTGGTTCGGCGTACTGATCATCTCGAATCGGACCTGATCCTGATAATACAGCTCCAGTCTGCGGTATACATTGCGCAGTCCGACATTTGCTCCCGAAGAATCCTCGTTCCTTATGGCACCCATCAGTTCCTTGAGCCGCCCGGCCTCGATGCCTTTGCCGTTATCGGACACTGTAATTTGCAGGCGGTTGTCCTCAACAGCTGTTTTCACCGTAATAATACCCAGGCCCTCAATGGTCTGCAGCCCGTGCTTGCAGGAATTCTCTACCAGCGGCTGCATACTCAGCTTGGGGATTTTGTACCTTTTCGACTGCTCATCGATTTCGAACACATAGTCGAATTTATCTCTGAACCTGAATTTTTCGATCTTCAAGTACATCTCAATGAACGACATTTCTTCCTCCAGCGACACGAGATCCTCCTTCCAGCTCAGCAGCCTCCGGAGCAGCTTAGACAGGCTTTTCACAATATCCGTCACATCGGAGTAATTGTTTTTGGTGCAGACGACCAGGATCGCATTCAGCGTATTGAACAGAAAATGGGGATTCATCTGACTCTGGAGGAAATTGAGTTCGGCCCTGACACGTTCCATCTCCAGATTTTTTTTCTGAATTTCCAGCTTGTACACGTCATTGATCAGCGAATTGATCCGGGTGGTCATCCGGTTGAAATTATGGATTAGTCCTCCAATCTCGTCGCGGCCTTCGTCAATGCGGATCAGCTCAAACTTCTCGTTCGTCACCTTCTGCATATGTCTGGAGAGCCGCTTAACCCTGTAGTTATACGATCTCAGCATCACATAGATAAAACCGCTGGTCAGCAGGGTAATCGTGGTCGCCAGAAAGGCGGCATACAGCCGCATATCCAGCACCGCCTGCGTAATCCGCTCCCCCTGGGTGATCCCGACAATCCGCCAGCCCTTCAGGTAGACGGCTGTGCCTAAGGGTGCGATATGAACATCCTCCTTGGATCCATCATCCAGCTGTTTGAACAGCGGGTAGGGCTCGTCGGTGATCCGCTGATAGCCGCTGTCCGCCGACATGACAATCTGATTCTGCTCGTTGACCAGATACAGACTGAGATAATCTTTTTCGCGGGCAATCACATCATAGATTTCAGTAAGATCCAGATCGATCCGTACCAGCTTCTCGTATGTATTGTAATTCCTGAAGTTGTTCATAGTCTGGACCACACTGAGAGCTGGAATGGAAGCGGATGCATTTCCTTCCACAATCGTACGGTAAGCGGTTACAACAACCTGATTATGCGAAGACTGCAGCTGCTTATACCAATCACTGTTCCAGACCCGATTGTTCATGGCCTGATAGTTGCCCCCGGATACGATCGAGCGGTTGTCCGTAAATATACTGATCCGGTCAATCTGGTTGTTCACCGGCATATAGCTGTTCAAGCGGTCCCGGAGTTGTTCGTCATAGGCACCGTAAAAGTCGATGGAATCCTTGTACTCCCGGTCCAGCATTTCATACAGATTCTTGTCCGTGGACAGTGTGTAGGCCACCGCGACCCCGCCCTCGATATAATCATGAATATCCTTCCGTGCCCGCTCCAGCGAGATCTCCAGATTCTGCTGCTCTCTTGAGCGGATCAGATCGGTGATCCGGTCCAGGAAGACCAGGTTGATGATCATGATGGGAAGCAGGACACCCACGAAGTAAATCAGAAAAAATTTATAGTTCAGCGGAATATCATTCACAAAATGAGCAAACCGGAATCTTTTTTTCTCCATGGCACGCACCGGCTTTCTTAGAACTGCTTATTGTTGCCCGCATATTTGTATACGGAGGGCGGGACCCCCACCATTCCCTTAAATTTCTCGATGAAATAGTCCGTATTCGAAAAACCGACCTGCAGCGCGATATCCGATATTTTGAGCTGCGTCCGCTTAAGCAGCCCCTTGGCTGCTTCAATCCGCTTCTCATTCACATATTCGCTGAAACTGCATCCGGTCTCCTTGCGGAACAACTGTCCCAGGTAGGTGGAATTCATGTGAAACTGCCTGGCCAGATCCTGAAGCTGCAGCTTCCCCCTGAACTCAAGATCTACATACTGAATGACGTTAAATATGGTGTTTCCCTGGTTGGCCTGCTTCAATTCCGCCAGATAGGCAGTACTCTCTGTACACAGCCTGTGTACATAACTGCTCAGCAGAAAATAATCACCAAGCCCTCCGAGATTTCCGAATTCAGCCTGGAGATTACCCATCACTATGTCAGGATCACCATTCATCTCCTTGAGATGGCGGTATAGAGTCATTTCCAGATGGGCAACCTCTGCCTGGACCTCTTCTACCGTGAACAGCTTACCACCAAACCCCGCAAAAGCCTCCTTGACATAAACCTGCAGCTTCGCTGCTTCACCCGCCTTGACCTTGTTCACAAGTGCCGTGAACCCTTCTTCATGAATCCTTTTCTCCGGCCGGCACTTCTTGAGATCACTGTAATGGAAAATCCCGCTGCGCTCTCTCTGGTACTTAAGCTTCCACACCTCAAGAGTCTGCAGATAGCTCTCGCGGATGGCGGCCATACCGGTCAGCCGGTCGCTGACCATTACAATAACAGGCTCCTGAAGCTCTTCCGCCAGTTCTCTTTGCAGCAGACTGACGGCTCCTTCCAGCGCATCGGAAGACAAGGCAGCGGACTGCACGACCAGTCCCGCCCGGCCCGCGCCATCCTGAAACGCATAACTGATTTCCCAAGGAAATCCTCCATCCCTCTGTCTCTCTGCATGGACCACAGGAGTAGCGGCTGCAATCAGAATGCACACCAGTTCAGCATCTTCATCAAGCTGCAGCACATCCCTGGAGAGCTGGCGTAGTTCTTCGCTGTCTTCGCCCTGAATGAAACGGCCGAGCAGATGGCTGGTCAAACAGGCCTGTTCCTTCCAGCGTTCTTTTTCGGAAGCGATTTCATTTCGGATCATCCTGCCTAGCTTATCTAAGAGAATCCCTATCTCCTCGTCGTCAATCGGCTTCAGCAAATATTGATCGACCCGCTCACGCAGGGCTGTCCGGGCATAATTGAAGTCGTCATATCCGCTCAAAATTACAAACCGCGGCGCCTTGTCCATAATTTCGTTCACCCTGGTAATCAGCTCCAATCCATTCATCACAGGAATATTAATGTCCGTGAGCACCAAATCCGGCCGAAGCTCTTGAATCATCCAGAACGCATCCGGGCCGTTCTGAGCCCCCCCGCACACTTCAAATCCATATCTCTTCCAGTCCACCATAGTCCTTAATCCTTCGAGCACCCATGGCTCATCATCCACCAGCATTACTTTCAGCAATCGTCCTGCTCCCTTCTCATATCCACAAGAGTAAAGTTGTACCAGCAAAATAAATATTAATTAGCCTAGCACAATTGGATTATGTTGTGTACATTTACTTTATCAAGAAATCAAAATGCGCTGTAAGTAGCTTTTGTACATAAATATTAGATTTGTTCACTCCCTTGAACTTCAGCCTGTGCAATATTCTCATCTTGCTCCACTGTTCTGTTCACGGTGTGAAGCTTATACTGATACTGTGAACAATAGAGAGAAGGCGTGATCATCACACCCATACACAGTGAATCAGGGGGATGCTTATGAGACTGAACAAGATCGGCAACAAAAGAGCACTGTACAGCAAAATATTGGTCAGTATGACGTTATGTGTGTCCTTAACCTTCCTTGTCTCCACCATCATCTATTACAACTATTATATTGGCGTGGAAAAAACGCAGGCTTTCCGCTCCGACCTTGGCAACCTCACGCAAACGAGCAAAGAGGTGGTCAACATGACCGATGCCGCGCAATCGCTTTCATTTCAGATCTACCGCAACAGCACTGTCTCCAAAATTGTATTTTACGACAAACCGGATATCTATGATGTTACGGCAGCCATGTCCGAACTGGGGAATTACCTCAGCTCCATGCCTTATATCGAGTCCATCTATGTCTACAATCCCAAAAGCGCAAAGCTGTACATCGCCTCTTCACACGGCCAGAACGGTGTATTTACGGAGCAGGAATTAGTAGACACGAGCATTCTGGATATTCTGAATCATTATCAAGAATACAAACCGTTCACCCCCATTCCACGCGTGTATTCCAACGGCGCCGCGGAGAATGACCGGGTCCGGGCCTATACCTTCCTGTGCTTCGACGCCATTGGCTGGGACCGGGCCATCAATTCTGCCGTTATTGTCAACATTTCGGCGCCATGGATTAACAAAGAAATCACCAGTCCCGTGGACTCCAGGAGCGCTACCTTTATTCTCGCTGATCAAGGAAAATTTCTGTCCGTAGGCAGTCTTGAGCCGCAGGAATTGTCTCCGCTGGAGACCAATTGGGTTCAGCAGCGGATTCAGGGTCAGGCCTCCGGCTCTTTTATCGGGAAATTCGGCGGGGTCAGCTCGCTGATCTCATATACTTCGCAGGATGCTTTAGGCTGGCAGTATGTGCGCATCACACCTTACGATATCATCACCAAGCAGACCAACAGCATCCGCAACGCCACCCTGCTGATTGCCGCACTGATTTTTGTGGCAGGTATCGCCTTCTCCTGGCTCATGTCGCGCAGACTGTATCTTCCCATCGACCGGATTGTCCGGGAGATGAATATTCTGGAATCCGAAAAACGCGACAGCATGTTCACCATCCGGCAAAATACGCTGCGCGATTTGATTCTCGGCCTCAAGCCCCTGCAATCCATCCAGCAGGTCGAGAAGCTGCGCCAGCTCGGTATCCATTTCACCTTCAATGATGATTACCGCTTGATTCTGCTGCGGATTGACAATTACCAGGAGTTCAGGGAATCCCGTTCATCGTATTTACTGGCCTACAAGTTCGCCATTATGAATATCGCTTCAGAAATTTGTGGTCAGACCTATCGTGTGGAGACTGTAGACATGAACGATGACGGCATCCTGGTGCTTTTGAATATTGTAGATCCCAAGGAATACACGGACACCGAACTGATTGAGACGCTGCTCCGCCAGATTCAGCAGGCCTGCTCCGACTATTTGAAGGTGAGTCTGACCCTTACCTATAGTCATATTGACCGCAATCCCCTGCAGCTGCACCAGCTCTATAAGCAGGTTAGGGAAGCTTCCAATCATAGGCTGTTCTACGGGCATGGCTGCATGATCAGCGCCCAGTCCATCCATGCCCTTCAAGCTAACCTTTATCACTATCCTACAGAAAAAGAAAAAAGACTCGTCGATGCGCTGATGAGCGGCAAAATGGAAGAAGCCCGTGAGCATTTCAGCAGCATTATCCGCGAGACCTCAGCCTATCCGTTCTCGTCGGTACAGCTGACTGTATCCAGACTCAGCGTGACCATCAAGGAGATTATCATCAACGTCCAAAAACGTAACCGCTTGCAAAATGAGGGGGCTGTCGAACTGCCCACTTTGGAATTGGTAGAAACGGTCGCGGAGCTGGAGCAGGCCTTTTTCGCTCTTTTCAATGAAATGCATGAACAGCTGGCCGAGAAAAAAAGCTCCAAGCAGCCCGAACTGGTCCGCCTGATCAATCAAAAAATAAATGAGGCCTACATGGAGCCCAGCCTAAGCCTCAATCAGATTGCTGACGAGCTGGATATGTCGCCAATCTATATCAGCCGCCTATACAAGCAGCAAACGATGGCCAGCATCGTGGACGTCATCCTGGAGGTGCGGATGCGCGAAGTCTGCAGCCTGCTGGAGAATACCGATCTGCCTGTAACCACCATTGCCGAACGCTGCGGGTTCACCAGCAGTTCCTACCTGCACCGGATGTTCAAGCGCAGCTTTGGCACCACGCCTACCGATTACCGCCGCTCCAAGCATGCATAGTATCCTCTTAAGACACCTTTAGGTTGTCTTAGTATTATTAGGTCAGCCAGAACTACTGGTTGGCCTATTCTTGTATGTGTTTTAATTTAGTAAAATAATCAATCGTTTTTCCGGTCAACTCCGTCTTACTTGTGAAAACATATTTCGGGGCGACTTCTTCCATAGACCGACACAAACAAGGAAGAGGGGATGGTGAATGGTGGAGAAGATAATGAACAAGGCCAATACAGCGGATGTTACGCTGATGGATGAAGAGGTATTCTTTCAACGGCTTGCGGGCGAGCACCGTAAACTGTATGCGATCGCGTACAGCTATCTGCGTTCCGAAGCGGATGCCCTGGAAGCGGTGCAGGAAGCCTCGTGCCGGGCCTGGATGAAGCACAAAAAGCTCAAAAACGAACAGGCCTTCACACCGTGGCTAATCCGGATTACCATCAACTGCTGCATGGATGAGCTGCGGCGCAAAAAACGCGTCGTTCCGGCGGAGAAGCTGAAGGAGCAGGAAGCCCAGGAGATGAGGAGCAGCGATCGTCTCGATCTGGAGCGGGCGATGAACCGGATGAAGCCGAAATACCGGCATGCCGTGATGCTCAAGTATTACCAGGATATGACGACCGCCGAAATTGCCAAGGTACTGAATAAGCCTGAGGGCACAATCAAAACCTGGCTGCGTGAAGGACTGGGGCAGTTGCGGAACTATTTGTGAGCATGTGGGAGGTGGCTAAAGATGTTGGAAAAAGAAGAACGTATCCTGAAACAGGATGCCAAAGAGGTCAATCTAAATGCGGAGACGATTCAGGAAATGAAAATTTATAATGCAATGCGCAGCGGAGTGGCGCAAGGCAAAAAACGCAGCCAACGGCGTTTCTATTCCTATGGAGCCGGGGCCGTATTAGCCACGGCCGCAGCCATTTTTCTGATTTTCTTCTCCATCGGCCTGCCAGCCGGAGATACAGGCGATTCTGACCTCGGCGGTTCAGCACAGGCGGCCAGCACCAAAAGCTGGGATGATTTTGCGGCCTATCGCAACCAGCCCTTACACAATCGGCTGGTTGCTGACATTCTGGAACGGGATCTGATCAAGCCAGTCCGTCAGAGTGCGACAAACAAAGGTTACCGCATGGATGTGGATGGCGCCGTCACGGATGGCCGTAAAGTGTATATCCTGTTCAGCGTGCAAAACGATACGGATACAGAAGTTATTCCTGCGGATACGAAGATTCAATTCGGGGATTTCGAGGTTCCATATCCGCATCGAGGCGCAGCCCTGGAAATGGCGTACGATAGTGACTCCCGGATCCAGCCCGGCCAAAGCAAGGATTTTATTTATTCCACCAACTATCCGGCCTCCATCGCCTATTCCAAGGATGTGAAGTTCACTCTGATTCTCACCGGAACGTCCGACCAGGCGCTCACTTCCAGCAGCAACAAGTATCGGACCGCCCTGGAGGTATCGTTCGAGCTTGACCCGGCCAGGTTTAAAGACCAGGAGCGTACACTGTCTGTGAATCGTACGCTGACGGTGGACGGTCAAAAGATCAAAGTACTCCAAGTGCAATATACTCCGCTGAATACCTATGTTGATCTGGAGTATGACAAGGCGAACACCAAACGGATGTTCAGCCTGCTTAACCCCGTTCTGATCGCAACAACCGGGAGTCAAATCGATAAATTAGTTTATCCGGGCAGAATCACGGCCGATAACTCCGAAGTGTACAAAGACCATTCGCAGGCAACACTGGTGTTCAGGCATACCGGGCTTAACCAGCCGGATTCCGCCTCGCTGAAGATTGCCGGCATTTCGGCTCTGGAACCGGACCGCATGAAATTTGTAGCCGATCTGAACAAGCAGCAGATTATTGAAGCGCCGACAGACGATTTTGAAATGGTCACATCCAAGCAAGAGCATAATGCAACAGCGGATGAGATTCTGCTGCGGCGCAAAGTAGCCAACCTGTCTTATTATACCGATTCGCAAGGGGCGGTTCAGGCGGAGTACACCGGCACATGGCTCGACGACAATTTTACCGATGCTAACGGCCAGGTGCATGAAAGAACGAATCGAGAAACTGCACTACACAATTTCGGCGGCACCACGATCTCTAGTGATGGCACAGGAATAGATGAGATGAGTTTATCTTTTGACAGTCAAGCTGCAGATTACCCGCAGCCGCTTACCATATCGGTTGAACGCATTTGGAATCCAATTTTGGAGACGCAAAGTATCGAGCTGTTCTCCAAGAAATAGAAACCCCCTTCTCCTCCCCCTTTGTCCCGGAAGCGGCAAAGGGGCATTTTGTCTTGTCCTGATGAACTTGGAAAATACCATTAAGGTGAAAAGTAACGGAGGGGAAGTTTGGAACTGGAGGAGCGATAGCGTCCGCCTTTGTCTCCGGATGTTATCCGCTATAAGCGGTACAATCCAAAACATCTGGAGACAACAGCGGCCGGAAGTCCAAACATTCCCTGGAGTTACGGCCAGCACCAAATATGACATTTTTCTAGTTGGCTGGGCTCCAGACAAAAAGAAGCCCCGGCAAACCGCTGCCGGGGCACTCCTCTATTATTTGATCCCTTTTTCAGCAGTATAAGCATTCCACTGCTTCGTCCATTCCGCCTGGATCTTTTCCAGACCAGCCTGCTTGGCCTTCTGCATAAAGGTTTCGAGTCCTTTATCCACATCATCTACCAGCCCGGCTTCCAGCGGGAACAGGTACTGCTTCTCAACTTGCTCCAGAGCCGCTTTTTCAGCCTGATACGAACTGTAATCCTCCGCAAAGCCCAGGAACAAATCTGGCTTCTGAATCTTGTCCAGCTCGTCGAAGATCGCCTTTACTCCATCAAATCCCTTATCGAACAACATGAATTCCGGATTTCTCCAAGCCCAGCCGTTCATTCCCTCTCGGGAGAAGCCATTGGATTGGCTAGTGCCTACCAGCTTGTAGTAACCGCCCTCTACAGTGTAGTTCTTGCCTTCAATACCGTATTGCGTCAGCTGGTTATACCGTTTGTCCAGGACCAGCTTCTGATAGAAAGCAAGTGCTCTTTCGGGATTTTTGCTGCTCTTGGGAATGGCAAAACCATTGTGTATCGGATGTACCGGCGTAGCATAGCCTGTAGTTCTACCGAATGGAGAATAGGCCAGCTCCCACTCAGGATGTGTTGTGCTGATCTTCATCTTCATATCGTTAAAGCGGTTAGGATTATCTCCGAACATGCTGGCCGCTTTACCTGAAGTAATCGGGTCTTGCATCGTATCCTTGATGTTCAGCACGTTCTTGGGAATAAACCCTTTGTCCGCCCAGCGCTTCATGGTCTTCAGCTCTTCTTTTTGCTCATCAGAGCCCCAATAGGAGTAGACTGTTGTAGGTGTTTCATACTTCACGCCCATACCGTAAGGCAGAGCACCGACCATTTTATTCAACTCCGTATAAATGTAATGCAGATTATTGCCGATGTCGCTGTTTAGGGATATAGGCATCATATCCGGCTCATTGGCCTTGATTCCGTCCATGTAGGCCTCATAGGTAGCCAGATCTTTTGGAGCCGGCAGATTATATTTCTTGCGCAGATCCTCGCGATATACGAAACCGTTAGTTACGTATTCTTTAAAGGTCGCAGGAACCGTATAGATTTTACCGTCTACCTTCACATCCTCCCACATCGATTCAGGGACGAATTTCTGCAGCTCCGGTGCAGCCTTGGGCAGGAGATCATCGATAGCCAGGAACGCGCCGCGTTTGGCGTATGACTGATATTGGGTCCAGTCCGCTGTGAAAATCAGGTCAATCGCCTGGCCGGAGGACAGCAGCAGCTTGTATTTCTGATCCCAGTCCGTCCAGCTTGTATAGTTGAACTTCACGGTAGCATTCAGATCTTCCTGAGCCATCTTATTGATTTCATCTTGAATGATCGGCAGATCCTTCGGAGCGTCTCCAAGCATGTAGAACTGAAGCTCAACCTTCTTCGAGGTATCGATTCCAGTTTCAGCTGCGGGGGCTGCGTTACCCTCTGTTGTGGCGGCAGTATTGGTCTTGCCTTCTGTTCCAGCGCTGCCTTTGTTAGCATTACTGTTGCTGTTGTTACCACCGCATCCTGCAAGAAGCGATAGGGCCAGCGCAGTTGTTGTAAGCGTTGCCAGAGTTTTTCTGCCTGCTTTCTTTTTCATATGAACCCTCCTAAAAGTTTTGTGAGCACAGCTTCCTTGTTCAGGCTTCGTACAAAACTGACTTCGAAAGCATACGCTAAGTTTTGTGAGCACAGCTCCCTTGTTCAGGCTTCGTACAAAACTGACTTTGGAAGCATACGCTACGTTTGGTGAGCTACCCTTATCTTGTATGACTCTATGTTAGCCGAATAACAGAAGCACGGTAATGGTACTTTCTGCCACTCGGTTCTAACCTTTTACAGCCCCAACGGTCAAGCCCTTTACAAAATAGCGCTGGATGAACGGGTACAGAAACAGAATGGGTCCGGTAACGACGATGGCCATCGCCATTTTGGTTGACTCGGTAGGCAAATCACTGCCCAGGCTGACACCGGTACCCGCGCCCATGTTGGCAATGAAAGCTGCCGAATTGATTACATTGTACAGATGGAACTGCAGCTGGTACTTATGCGGATCATTGATGAACAGCGAAGACGAGAACCAGTCGTTCCAGTAGGCCAAGGCGAGAAACAGGCCGACCGTGGCGATGCCGGGCATCGACAGCTGGAGGACAATCCTCCAATAGATTTTGAAATCACCGGCTCCGTCGATTTTGGCGGATTCGAACAGCTCCTCAGGAACGGCTGAACGGATGAAGTTCTTCATCAGAATAATCAGGAACGGTGTCATTAGCCCCGGAAAAATCAGCGCCCCATACGAATCGGTAAGATGAAGATATTTGGTCATCATAATGTACCAGGGTACCAGCCCCCCACCGAACAGGGTGGTGAAGTAGATGTAGAATGAGAAGGTATTACGGTACTTGAAATCCTTGCGGGCCAGTACATATCCGGCCATAGTCATAAAAAACAGTCCCAGTATCGTGCCCGTCACCGTAGTGAACAGTGTAACGCCATATGCACGCAGCACCTCGTCCGGGAAGGTAAACACCGTTTTGTAGCCCTCCAGCGAGAATACCGCCGGAATCAGATGATAACCATCCTTAATGATCGAATCATTGGCAGTCAAGGATGCCGAAATAATCAGCAGGAACGGAATCAGGCAGGCCAGAGAGCCCAGAATGATAACCGTGTAGGCAAGACCCTGCAGCAGCCTTGTATAATGATCGTCTTTGATATGCATGCTCTATTTCTCCTTCCGTATCGTGTTCAGTACATCCTAGAACAAAGCGTAATCATCGTTTATTTTGCGGATAATGTAGTTCACTGTCATGATCAGAATGAAACCGAACAGCGATTGGTACAGCCCTGCCGCCGTCGCCATTCCGACATCAAAGGTAACCTTCAGTGAACGGAACACATACGTATCCAGAATGTCTGTGGTATTGTAGAGGACCCCGTTGTTACCGATCAGCTGGTAAAAGAGGTCAAACTGCCCTTTCATAATGCTTCCCAGCGAGAACAGCAACAGCACTATAAAGGTCGATTTCAGCATTGGCACGGTGATATACCAGATCCGCTGGAAGATATGGGCACCGTCGATTTTGGCCGCTTCATAATACTCTTCACTGATTCCAGTAATGGAAGCGAGGTAAATGACCATGCTGTAGCCAAGATTCTTCCAGAGATAAAATAGAATGATCAGGAAAATCCAGGCCGACGGTTTATTGTAGACATCGACAGGTCCCGCCCCGAACTGGGCCAGCAGCGTATTTAAGAAACCGTTATCATAATTGAACACGTTGTATACGATAACACTCAGAATAACGAAGGAGACGAAATACGGCAGGAACATGATGGATTGGGTCAGCTTTTTGAACCATTTGATACGCAGTTCGCTGAGCAGAATCGCACAGACAATCGCGAGCACATTCCCCAGCAGGATAAACGCCAGGTTGTAGCCAATCGTGTTCAGAGTGAGCTTCACCAGCGTGCCGGACTTCCAGAGAAATTCGAAGTTTTTGAGACCCACAAAGGGTGCATCGAACAAACCGGAATTGAAATCAAACTGGGTAAACGCGTAATACACGCCGACCATCGGGAAATACGAATTGACCAGAAAGAACAGCAGTGTAGGCAGCAGCATCAGAAAAAGAATCCGATTATGGACCAGCTCATGCAGGAAACCTTTCTTTTTCTTCTTCTGTGCCCAGGCCCCCGTCTCGGACGGCAGCCCCGCCCCCTTAATAGGAAGCTCAATGGCGAGTGGTATTCCACTCTTGCGTTTGCGGTATCTCAAAGCCTTCACCCTCCTATACCCCTATAAAATAATTTGCGGCAGCATATGCCTGCTCCCCCGCTTGGACGCCTGAAGCTGTGTTCAACCGCACCGTCCAATGTATGTTTTGAGTATAGAAGACACCTTCCAGGGTGAATAGTGCAGCTTAAGGGTATTCCTGTATATTGTGGACTATCGCCTAGTGAACATTTCTGACTTCTGTGGAGTAAACAAAGGTTGAACGGCAAAAAGCCCCGTAAACTCTCCTGTATCAGGACAGCCCCGGAGCATTATATAGAAGACCATATGCATCACTAATCTAAGATTCCACGAAAAGAGCCCGGCCCCGTTTCACCGCCAGCCCCGGTGTTTCCTCATCCATTCGCCGTTCTGCCTCACTCAGCACCTTCCGCTTCCGCCAGCGCCGCAGCACCAGCAGCCCTCTTGTCGCCTCATCGGCAATCATACAGCAATAAATGCCTGTCAGACCCCAGCCGGCACTGATCCCGAGGAAGTAGGAGCAGCCCACACCGATGAGCGACATGGAGCAGATGGAGACATACATAGTATAGCGGGTATCCCCAATCGCATTGAGCGAATTACCCATGGCCATGTTCAGCATTTTGCAGGGCTGCAGCAGCAGATTAAGGGCTAGCAGGGATACCCCTATCGAAATAATCGCCTCATCCTCTGTGAAAAATCCCAGCAGCGTTCTCCCAAACACAAACAGCAGCAGCACGTTGGCACCGACAATAACCAACCCGATATAGAGCGTGCGGTAAGCCCCTTGATAGACCTCTTGCATCTGCCGGGCGCCGAAGAGATGAGCAAGCTGAATCTGTCCAGCCATCGCGACGGCATAACCCAACGTGAAGCAGAAGGATTCCAGCGTATTCAGATAGGTGCGGGCTGCCAGTTCTTTTGCCCCGAGTATTGCCATAAACGAATAGATCACCAGCTGTGACAGTACCCATGATGAAGAATTGAGGCCCAGCGGCCAGCTGATACGGACGATCTCCCCGAACAGCCTCCGGTTGAAGATCCGGAAATCCCGCAGCCGGACCGTACGTTCAAAGGACCGGATGAACAGATACAGCAGAATGAAGACACCCAGCAGCCGGCTGATCATATTGGACACCGCGATGCCGGCCAGGCCCAGCTCCGGCAACCCAAGCACTCCAAAGATCAGCAGATAGTTCAGGGCAATATGAATGATATTCACCGCCACTCCCGTATACATCGGACCACGGGTATTTCCGGTATTGCGGATCGCTGAACCCAGCGCAACGGTCATCCCGACCAGGAACAATCCGCCCCCGACATAGGTGAGATAGACATGTGCGAGCGGCAGCAGTTCTTCGGAGATATGCAGCAGCCGGGCCGTGGGATCAGAATACAGGAACATTAGCAGGCTAACTCCGAAGCCCAGGATACTGCTGGACGTTACTCCCATAATAGCTATCGTACGCGCTTCCTCTGAACGCCCCGAACCCAGACGCTGCGCAATCAGTATTCCCGCCCCTCCAGCCAAGGTGGTGAAGAGCGTGGTCAACGCACCGAACAGCTGATTGGAAATTCCTACGACCGCAACCGCGTCATCCGAAATCCGGCTGACCATAATCGTGTCCACCGTTCCCAGCAGCGTCTGCAGAAATATCTCGATGAAGATCGGCCAGGCCAGCATCCACAGACCGGCTTTCCCGGTTATAGATTTCACGAAATCAACCCTCCTCCGGTGCGCGCCCTTACTCGAATCCTGCGCCCACTTCGATACAATTCATCTTGTCAGAACTAAATTATAGGTGATATACTCTGAAAAATGTACCACAGACGAAACCTAAACTTTCAATATCCAAACCTTCAATAGAGAGGAAAACGCCATGGATATCTTACAATTTTCCGTCCCGCCTTTGCCTCATTACATTATCAGCGGGCTGAATCAATTCCAGACTGGCTATCTTCATCCAAACCGCCAGCACATTCAGGTGTTCGATCTGCTGATCGTCCGCCAGGGCTGCCTCTATATCGGCGAGGAAGACCGAAGCTTTACAGTGAACGCAGGCGAAGCGCTTATCCTGCGGCCGGATTGCCATCACTATGGAAGTGAGGGCTGCCGTGAAGATACGGCCTATTATTGGCTGCATTTCCAAACGTCCGGCAGCTGGAGTGTGGATAGTGCATCTTCCTCTGTTTTGTATGAAGCCGGTGGAGCCATGATTGATCCAGCTGTTGAATCCAGTGTATCTGCCGAGCCGCTTCCCGCAGCGTACTTCGGGATCGGTCCGTTCAGCCTGCGCCTTTCCCAGCACATCACCTTGCTCCAGCCTGCCAGAATAGAGGAGCTTCTACTCCAGCTGGAGCAGCTCAAAAGCAATGCCCATCTGACCTCCGTCCGCTTCAGGCAGCAAATTCTCTTCCAGGAAATCCTCCAGCAGCTCGCGGCTTCCATAGAGCAGGGCCGCTCCGGTTCCCAGTCCACCGCCTGTGCTGAACAGGCCGCCTCCTTCCTGCGGGCCCACTACCGCGAGGAAATCACGACTGCAAGGCTCGGGGAGAGTCTTAACTTCCATCCGGTCTACATTGCCCGCTGCATGAACAGGGAGTACGGTTGCTCCCCCATAGAATATCTGCTCCGCTACCGCATTGAGCAGAGCAAGCTGCTGCTGATGCAGACCAGCTTCCCCATTGCGCGGATTGCCGAAGAGGTCGGCTTCAACCAGGCTCCTTATTTCAGCTCCAGCTTCATGAAGCTGGAGGGCATTTCACCGCGCCAATACCGTCAGCGCTTCTCTTGACTGCTGTATCCTGTGATATAATAACGGGCAGTAATACGAAACGGAATAACAGGCGGTTATATCTATGAAATTGGAGCGATTGATCTCTATAATCTATAAGCTGCTGAATCACGAAGTTTTGTCTGCCTCCACGCTGGCCGATGAGTTCCAGGTTTCCCAAAGAACCATCTACCGGGATATCGATGTGATCTGTGCTGCCGGCTTTCCGGTCGTATCCTATCAGGGGACTAAAGGCGGTTATGGCATGATGAACGGATACAAAATGGATAAAAGCTTGCTCGGTTCTTATGATGTCAATTCCCTGATTACCGTGCTCAGAAGCCTTTCCTCCGTATTTGAAGATGAGCGTGCGCAGGGGACTATCGAACGGCTTCAGACGATCGGACCGGAGCACTTGACCACAAGCCTGGCAGTGGACCTTGAAACTCTCCGGACGGAGCCCGATGTGCTTCCTCATTTACGTACGGCCATTGCGAAGCGTAATATCGTCCGCTTTGAATATATCAATGCGGAGAATGAGCGTACTACCCGCGATATGGAACCGCTGCGGCTTCATTTTAAATTTCGGAATTGGTACGTTTATGGATTTTGCCGAACCCGGGGGGATTACAGGGAGTTCCGGCTGTCCCGGTTGATGAATTTGCGCCTGACACAGGAATCATTTGAACCGCATCACGGCGTGCCGGAGGTGGCTGCTTGTTCTAACAAGGATAAGCAAGATCAGCTGGAGGATGTAGTGGTCCGGATAGGGCCGGAGGCGTTGGCGGAAGCGATGGATCAGTTTCATCAGGTCCATAAGCAATTCCATGCCGATGGGAGTATGACGATGCGAATTCCAGTTTACAAACCATTGAGCGCACGATGGCTTTGGACCCTTCTGCTGAGTTTTGGCAGCGGTGCCGAAGTCCTAGAACCCCCTCTACTACGAGCCATTATAAAAGAGCAGCTTCAAAATACACTCAAACATTATGAAGAAGTATGACACTCTGTTGTCAAACTTCTTTTTTTATGATTACAACAGAAACCAAATCAAATTCATGATAAGTCCAAAGGAGACGTTGCAAATGAATCATCCGCTACAAATGTTGAATTACCACACCTGGGCCAACCAGACGATCCTGGGGAGGATCAAGGAACTCCCATCCTCTGTGCTAAGTCAAGAAGTGAACAGCTCGTTCCCCACCGTTGCTCATGCCCTTAGTCACATTTATGCGGTAGATACAATGTGGTATCTGGTTGTAACTGGTACGGGTATGCCAGAGGCGCTGCAAGCAACCATACCGCTTAATAAGAACCTCCTGCATTCTGTGGACGAATACTCCCATCTATTTGCCCAGCTAGCAGAACAATACAGCGAATGGTTCCAAAACCAATCCGATTTGGAGCAAACCATTCTGCTTAACAATCCGTTCACCAGAATCCGCCAGACACGCCTGTCCGAAATCGTGCTGCATCTGGTTAATCACGGAACCTATCACAGGGGCAATATTTCTACAATGCTGCGTCAACTGGGGCACGCATCCACGATGAACGACTATGCCCTTTTTTGGTATCAGGAACCTGATGATGATTCCGTTCTGGCGGAGAGGCGCTTGGAATCCTCAGACTGACGCTCTACCAGAAAGGAGTTTGTCTTTTTATGGAAATCGAAAATTTAATCACAGCAGTATCAAGAGAGGACTTGAGGGTTTGGCTGCAGGAAAATTCCAAGACCGAGAAATCCTGCTGGGTCGTAGTAGGTATGACACCACACCCGGATACGCTGCTCTATTTAGATGCGGTCGAAGAATCCTTGTGTTTTGGCTGGATTGATGGGGTCAAAAAGAAAATATCGGAATCAGAGCTGGCGCAGAGACTGTCTCCCAGAAGCAGACGAAGTGGATGGACTGAATTGAACAAAGAACGGGTCCGCCGCCTCGAAAAGTTGGGGTTCATGAGAGACGAAGGAAGAAAGACGCTTCCTGATATGGATTACAAATCTTTTACAATAGATAGGGTCATAGAACAAAGGTTACAAGAGGAAAGACAAGTATATGAAAATTTCTTGGCATTTCCGGCTCTTTACCAAAGAGTTCGGATCGACACGATACAAAGCCATAAAAATCAGCCGGATATATTCAGGAGCAGATTAGACAAATTGATATCAAACACTAGAGAAAATAAAATGTACGGTCATTGGCATGACAATGGACGCCTTCTAGATTATTAAGAGGCCATTAATAGAGATCTTCTGACTCTATACAACAACAGGCCATTACCCGGTACAATCGGGTAATAGCCTGTAATTTTCGCATTTATCCTTTCCTTTATTCAGCTGTTATTGTCTCAATTTATAAATGATCATATAGTTGAAGAATTTCAGATTATCCCCGTTATTCTGCATCTATGTTATTCAGGGCTTATAAGTCGCCGCCGGAGTTCTTTAAGACAGAAGGTTCTAGCTAAAACTAGTCGCCGATCAACTTTTCCTTGTGTTTCTTCAAGCTTCATCCATTCTAGATATAAGCTCTCTAAAAAAAAGGCTTCTTTTATTAAAGCATCACCAGATAATTCACGAAAGAAATTTTCTGAACGCTCTTTTACTGGACAATATTGGAGCTGTTTCTCAGAACGGTATTGTGCTTCAACTATTGAGATAGGATGACCGCATACAGAACATAGCGTCTGAATGAAATGATTGCCGTTTTCGTCTTTTTGGGATGTTTTTGCCACGTATTCATCCACAGCTCCGCATACGCTACATACTGGAAAATAATCATAAGGCAAGGTGCGCACCTCCAAGTGCTGTCGTCATAATAAATTGGTAATTACACTATAACATGCGAACATACATTCGCAATATAGGAAATTACTATACAATTTTTCGAATTTGCTGTAAAATATCCAAATTTGGATGAAGCATATTTTTTATTTTTCCCGCTCCTTTATTTGCATAAATTATGACGGGGAGAATCTTTAGACGTATATGGTCACAAAAAAAGAGCTGTCCGCTCAACTTTCCAGGACAAGCCCAATGTTCTTATAATTTTAAACTCCTAAACATACTACCAATACTTTTGTTAAAATTATAATATATACATATATAATCTTGCCTTGTAATGCTTCAGTTAATCACCTCTCCTTCCCTCCCCGCCTTCTTATATAAATATACTACTATGAGTACTTTCTGGATTTCGTAATAATCTTCAATCAATCCCCCGAGAGCTAATAATTACAATAATTAACCAGTAAGACAAGAGTAAAATTAAGCGAAGATGTATGATACTATGTTGGAAGGAGACGATTTCATTACCGGAAGATCCATGTAACTTAATTGAAAGCAGGCTAAAAAACACAATCTGTTAATCTAGTAATTGTAGCACCATATACTGTGTTGAGTATTATTTCATCGGAGGTGGATGTTAATCCATTTGAAAAGCCGAACCTACAAGAAGTTATAAATAGCGAGGGGATTTGCTAAAATGGACAATTTGATGAGTGAAACCCAGGTAACAGCCATCGCTAATGAACTACAACGCCGGGTCCATTCTGGTGAAGCTGAGGGTGACATTGTTGTCGTCACTTTAATCTCCATGGCCAAAGCGGGTAGATTAAGTTCGGAGCATATCAATAAAATTCTGCTTACGATCTATGGCGACAAGGTGAAAATTTTAGCAGTCTTAATTGAAGCACAGAAAGTCATGAACGAGGATTTGGTGAATTCTATCATAAGCGAAGTCAGGGCCACCTAATCGTGGCCTTTTGATTTGCCCTATTGTTTACTTGCCAAATGATCATTATGCAGTTATACTGAGATGCCCAAATTGATCTGTTCCTAAATTCAACGCGTTACAATAAAGGAGGAGAATGAATGAAACCAGCAAGAAGAGCCCTTTTACTCATGGCTACAATTCAAGAGATGATCGAAACCGCACAAACTTTGACAAGTGAATCAGATCTTGACGAAGTGATGGAAGCACTGCAGACAGCAGGGTTAAATGCCGAAGACCTTCTGCAAAATTATACATTTTTTGAGGCAATCCAAAGGGTTTGCAGTGAATTTGCAGCCATTCATGTTACGCAGGCAGAAATGAATGAAATAATTGATGAAGAGAACAGCATCACTTTAAGCTAACCCCCAATTTCCACACTACTTTCCCTCAAATGCTTCAACTTGACTTCGTTCTTCCGCATACAACCCAACTTTTCCTAATCCGAAGCATCCCTCCCCTAAATTCCGTCCAGTACCTCGCGTATAAAACAACAGGAAGCGGTACAAATGATAATCCGCGAATCAGGAGGAATTACTCAGTGACCCAAAATCCAGAATACACGACTACGCAAGGAACGACAGAACAGCTTAACTTCTTTGGAGGTGGGATATGAGCCTTCAGACATATCGGGTAACCTACACAATCGACGGAACGGAGATTATTGTTTTTGAATTTACAAGTACCACAAGCCCAATAGAGCGTATTATTGACGAAGCTATGAACAGAATCAGCAGCGAACAGCTCGACTACAAACAGGTGAAGGATATGGTTGGATTCAGCATTTTACGACTTCCTTCCCTATAATAAGATGTATGGATTATGAATAATGCTCAATCTTGTAAAAATACAGCATTTTACGACAGCTATCGACATTTGGCAAGTGGTATATTTAGTTAATCAGGGGCAAAAAAGCATGACTATAGTTTCATATACGAACACTCGTTCGTATAATATAATAGGTATACGAACAGATTTATTGCTACGTTATACCTAATTTCAATAGATATTGATAATGAATTAACAAGTGATCAACTTGGGAGGAAGCAGATATACATGGGGACTGAAACACTGGATGAGCTTTACGCGTTGGGAGAAATGGATGTTTTTTTTCAAAAAAGCAAGGAAAAAGTGGAAAAGCGAGTACATGGAATGCGCCTTGCGGGCACTGATGGTGAGGATGTTGTGCAGGAAGCGCTGATTAAAGTCTACCGATATCTCCCTAAATATGATAGCAGCAAGTCAAAAGTATCGACTTACCTGGACCGCATCGTAACGAGTGCTATCCGGGATTGTCTGAAAAAGGCTGGAGCAAAATCCAACTTACAGGTTGTCAATGCTATTCCGTTGGCTATATTTGATGGTGTCGACGATACACAAGTTACCTACGAAGCAGGGGCAAAGGATCTCGGTTACGAGAATGCAGAGCTAATGATGGATATTATGGACCATCTGGGACTGACAGAACGCGAGAAAGAGATGTTCCGTCTTCGTATTTCGGGATATGAATTCAAAGAAATTGCACAGGTATTCGACATTAGCCGTGGACGGATGTCACAAATTTGGAGCGGCATCACGGCAAAGTGTGCTGTAGTCATTTAATTCATTTCCCTAATCATGCCCTAACCGGGGCCTTTTTTTTTATTTTCCCTGGACCTTATAATTACTTTATACTCTCCCTAAATTCACATCCCTTCCTCACGTATATAGTGATTGGAAGGGATTTTTTATTTGATAGGAGGTTATTATGAGAACCATTAAAGAAAACGTAAAGCTGCTTGTATCGCTCATGCCTTCACTCGTCGAAAGAGAGAATGAGCTTCTGCATGCTTACTGGGTAATGTTCGATGAATTAAAGCAGCCAAGGGATTTGATTCAAGCCACTCCAGCCGGCTCGATCACCCGAAGACTGCGGGAACTGCAAAATGAGCACCATCCAGATGAAAGGAATGAACTTGTATGAGCAGACAAATTTACAATCAGACCATAACTGAAGACGAGGTAATCTCTCTAGCTGGCAAGTATATTTCTGTGCCTCAGAATACGCACACAGGTCCAGACGGAGAATCTGTAAATGCCTGGTTTACAGGTCAGATCGCCGGTTACGAGAAGGCTGTCATTTCATTCGACTACGTGAACGGAAAATTTATGAGTGATCCCCTTGTATTTATCAATCTGCTTATGACAGACGGTGCAGGATGGGTACTCTCCAAAGAAGAGTTAGAAATTCAAATCATCACTAAAGAAGAGTTCGACAATACTCTTGCTGAGCACCTGGCGAATCAAGCCATTGATAAATGAAGGACCTCTCCGCAGAACGAAGTTTAGAATAATCCCCCCTCAAATACCGCCTTCCAGGAAATTATTCATACTATATGAGGTGTCCCCACTTGAGTAGCTACCCCGAACATATACGCAATAACTTAGATTATGATAAGAACTTTTACTCGTTAACTAGTATGTCCAATATTGACCTTGCCAAAAGAGATTCAGACTTTCTGGGTGATCTTTTAATTCTTCATGAAACCTTAATCTGGCACAGCGTACACAAATACATCGGGAAACCCGAAAAGCTTGTTCAGAACTACTGCGTGGAAAAAGACGATATTGTTCAACTCGGCCGCCTGGGTTTTATTAAGGCAATCCTGGCTTTTGACACCGGACGGGGAGTGAAATTCTCCTCTTACGCAGTACCCTCCATCGTTCGCGAAGTCCGCTGCTACCTCCGCGACAATGCCCCGATTATCCGTCCTACCCGAACCGCCCATGAATTAATGAATCAGATTAACATCCGAACTGGTAACGGTTCCGAAGAGGAATCAGTGGAGCTTCTGGCAAAAAATCTGAAGAAACCAGAGGAACAGATCAAAAAAGCGATGCTTATTGGATCAAGAGTGAAGTATTTGCAGGAAAAGGTAACCGATGGCTCCAGCATAGACTCAGATCCTACTTATATGGACTTTCTCACCAGCAGCGACAATACAGAAGAAGAGGCTACCGACAGCAGTTATGTCAAAGACATAGTCGCCTCTATTCAAGAACATCTTTCCGAGTTGGAGCTGCGGGTTCTTCAGCATCGTATCGCCGGCTTAAATCAGACCCAGACAGCAGAAACGGAGAACATTTCACAAATGCGGGCCGGGAGAATTATGAAAAAGGTAGCGGAGCTGCTGCTGGATTCTAAACTAAGCGTAACTCTTCTTGACCTGGATTCCCTGGAAGTGTTGAACAACTACATTGACCGCTCCTCTTCGGGCAGTAGACAAGAACATAAGAAATAACTGAGTATACTGTGGTCCAAAGCAAAAAAACCGAGAGAACTTCTGCTCGGTTTTTCGCTTTTGTTGGCAGCAACCCTATGACCTGCCTGTGATAATCCCTATTTGTTTTAACAATCCGTTGATATAATTGGAGCCTCGTGAGGCAAGAATACCGCACAGAACGATAGAGACATAGTGCCCGGGCCCGGTAAGATTGAATAAATCCACCTCGAAAACAAAGGCCAGAATCACACCGATAACAATGGACAGCAGATAGGTTTGTTTGTCTTGAATCGGAAAGGCCTGTTTCAGAATCTCAGTTAAGGCTTCGGATAAAAAGGCCACTAGCGCCATTAAAGTGATTACGTTCATGTCTTATCCCTCCTTCTATAGAAAGCTTCTTACTTGATACCCCGGTTTAGAATAGCGGTATTGATGAATAACAGCTCGGAAACCGTAAGTTTCTTTACGGCCGCCTTGTCGATCCAGGTAGAATCCGTGATGAGTTTTTTATCAAAAAGCTCTTTGAGCTGAGTAGTGAGTATCGTCCATTGGTTCGCTGACAAGTTCAAATCTTCTTCCTCCTCTTGTGAATTCAGCTGGCTGTGCACTTCCTGCTTAAAGCGTTCAAGTTCACTCGGGTTCCTGACCCACGGAAGCGGACAATCCTTCCAGCCGACAACCCCTTTATGGGTAAAAATCACTTCTGGGAAACCCTCATGCTGAATGAGGTACACTACCATGTCCACGGCATTGTTGAAGGTATCTTCATGGATCAATCCGTCTGCTTCAATACACATCTCAATACCTACTGTGGAATTATTCGGGTACGAGCCAAGCTTGGAAAGGGCTTCTGGAAGGTAAGGCTGCTTGCTGCCACAATGGTAGCCCATCTCATCAAAAGGCAGGGACTGGACAATCGTTGCCCGGTCGATCTGAATGTGCGCACTGGCGTAACGGTCACCTGTTCCGTCATCCGGATTCTGATTCTTAAGACTGCTAAAGTAATTGCCAATGGCCTGTGCAGAAGCACCTGGATCAGCCGTGTAATGCATGACAATGCCCCGCTTGGCCACAAGCTTTTTCCCTGGCCGCGAGAACGGATTGACTGGTATTCGCTGCTGCTGGATCGTTAACAAATTAATCACCTCCTTCGCGTTGGTTCAGACGTTTCTCCAGTTCTTCAATTCTGGCAGTCGCCTTGATATAATCGAGCTCCAGCGTGGTATATTTCTCTTTCCAGTTCCGCAGCTCGTCCTCCAGATGCAGACTGCGGTCACGCCAAATTTTCATCTCATCACGCAGAGACTTAATCTCTTCTCTCAGCTCGTCCCGAATCTGCTTCTGCTCCTGGGAGAGCTGCTGGCGGTCGCTGAGTGTAAGATCCTTGCGATTATTGAACTTAGTCACAGCCACACTGCCAAGCGCTGTAACGAGCACGCCCGCCAGGGCTACTAGCGCATTAACGTCCATGCCTTTGCTCCCCCACTTTCACGTAAGCCCATGAAGATAATAATGCATAGTTCAGGTAAGCCCCCCACCCGGTAGATGCTTGATTCCCTGCAAACAGCAGAGAGCTGATGAAGAACCATATAAAAGTTGACGCCAAGAGCGCAGCTCTCCTGATGTGGTAATACCGACCGAGCATACCCGCCACGGTTGCCAAGGCGAGGATCACCATGATCCATCCCCATGTATTTTCGGGCAGAGTTTTTAAGAATTTGGTGTAGTCAGCACCGGCACCAAAAGTGTCTAGCGGGGTAAGTAACAGTAGCCCCCAAAAGCCCGCTATGAATGCCAAAGATGACTCAACAGGCTTACACCGGTGAATGAACTTCCTGAGCTGCTTATGCAACGGCTCCACTCCTTTGATCTTCTAGTATGATTAGGATAGGCCGATTGGGCGGATTGCTCTCATACCAAAAAAACAGCCCCAAACGGGGGCTGCTTCATTTTTGAGGATACCGCTCCCAATATTGTTGCACTTGCCTGTACGGACGAACTTGCTTCTCCTCAATTTTGACGTACAAATCAAGAGGATGCCACTCCTCCGGGAGGACCCTGGGGGTGATCGTTTCATTTTCCAAACCTACGGAGAAATGATGCCCGTTAAACACACGGTTACCTGGAATGGTATCTGCGATGTATTCAAAGATAACAAAACAGGTACCTGTATGCACATATTTTCGGAGAACCCCTGACCGTATAGGCACTACAGGAGAAACCGCCGAAGGGCGGACTACATTCTGTATATAGGTTGCTGCTGAATCCTGTCCTAAGGAAAATGAGGTTCCCCGATGGATAAGAGATTTTATTTTTGTAGTACGGGGCGATGTAGGTACACTCCCTGCAGCTCTATACTTGCAGGGCTCATAAAGGCTTGAGTCCGTCAAGGAAAGAGAGATTCCGCGGTGTATAAATTTCTTAATTCGTCCCAGTAATGTACCCTTAGTGTTTCCTCCTACATATCGGGAGGTGGATTGAATACTCAATACCACTGGGGTCAGATTTGAATTAGTTGACCTCAGGCCAATGGCGAGATCGACCTTCTTATTACGAGTGACCTTAGACCAGTCATTCACCTTGACTGCTCGTAGACGAGCTGCCGTCATCCCCGAAGTGTGGATTGTAGCAAGCCCTACGGTTACCCAATCCTGACCATCAAAGGTCGTCCAGGTCACCCGGTTATCCGTGCTTACTAAATACCGAATAGCAGTCCCGACCGGCTCAAGCTGAGTTGGATTGATTTTGCTAATCACTGCGGAATTGGTATTGTACTGGGAATTGTCAGTAGTAGTTACGTAGAACCCGGCGGCATCTGTTCGATACAGAGGAAAAGGCTTAATGAAGCTGACTTTTCCCAGCAAGACACCGTAGGAGGCGTTTTGGGTTAATTCGAACTGAACATACTGAGAGGTAATGGAAATTAAATGCTCATTCACTGCCCCATAAGGGGTCTGCATATCCGATGTCGTTACGACCCAGGGGACAATTTCCGAATAATTAATCCCGTCGTTTGATACCGATATACGGTAGTTAGAAGAAGCCTGGTCACGGCAACGCGGAACGACCCGTACCCCTATAAATTTTGTTGGTGCACCGAAGTTAAAAGTGAGCGTTTGATTCCCCACCGAGGAAGTCAGCCAATGATTCTGAGATGAGCTTCCATCCATCGGAGGTGCATCATTAAATAAATTGGCCAGACAATAATCTGTTGCACTGCCAATACTTCGTGCAGAGGAGGTGACAATCACACCATTAGGTGCGGTATAAACAAGCTGTGCCCCTTGCCCTCCCGAACCGCCTGACAGTCCATCACTTAATGTATTTGGCCCCGAGTAGAGTTCAATTTCGTAAAGTGATATCACTGTATTAAGTCCAATAAACTGAAAGCGCATATACCGCTTAGCGATATCCACCTCGTGAACATAAGCTTGCCCCTGCTTTCCACCTGTTGTGAGAATATTTCCAACCTGCTCTACCCAGTCGGCACCATTAGAAGAAGATAAGATTCTGTACTTAAGAAACTGGTTCGAAAAGGCATGCGGGTAGAGGACAATCCGGTTTATTGGGACTGACCCTAGCATATTAAAGTCAAAAGTTAAGGTTGCATCCCAGGTATTCGTCATCCACATGGTGCCCGCGCTTAATAAACCAGCATGTTTACATCCGTCAAACAGGTTTTTTATGCTGTAGTCAGGAGAAGACAGCGGTCCGGCAGAGCAGGTTACTGTCACCCCGTTAGGGGCTGTATACACAGGTTGCCCTTGTATTCCCCCGGCTCCGCCGCCCAGATTAATTTTAGTATAACCCTCGAAACCGAGCTGAAGACTTCCATTCCGTGTATCCGTCCCGTTAGGATTCTCGAATAGGTAGTTATTTTCGTACCGATAATTATGTTTCACTATGCTTCACCTGCCTTTAAGCCTACCATCAGGGGGTGGGCAGTTTCATTAGCATTGTAGGGTATGGAAGGAAGTTAGTGCTTAGAGCGGAGAGATAGATCACCTTGTAAGTAACATTACCAACAACGATTTCATCCTCATTGATAAGGTTCTCTGTTCGACAGGTGTATACTCCATCCAGTTCGCCACGAATCCCCTCCATATCTCCTTCAAGGAAACATGGAGATACAAAAATTTGATCTCCCCATACAGAAGGACTGAAGTTGTTAGGTATCGTCCGAACATCATAGTTGAAATTGTAAATGTTCGCTTTATTTCGCAGAAGCCTAACTTTATTAGCGCCTGCGGGATTGTAAATCCCTAACGCAAGTGCAACAGAGTCGTTTCCTTGGTCTGTAGAGTAGCGCTTGATAAGCCCTACATACATTGCATTAGTTCCGGGGTAATTGGCCGAAAAGTCCATCACCGTGGCTAAGATAATGCGGTCCAGATTAGCCTCCAGATAATAGGTCACAGGGATGCTTGTTGGATTCGCCGTTGGGGTGGTGGTATTTGCAGTGTAATAGGGACAAGGTGACACATTCAGATAGCTTCCGTTCGGATTATACCCCTCAATAGCCGCGATATTAAAGAAATTCCCATTTGGATCTTTGATATTCTGGGGATGCAGGTACATACTTACCAGATCCTGCCCGCTTTCACCAGGTGAGCTTAGCACCGTGATATAATTGCCTGATGCCAGGGAGACTGCATCAGACTCGTAGAACTCCAAGCTGCCAATCGCCGGGGATGAGGTGGTGGTGGAATTGATCGCTGCAACATTGATTCGGTAGTAGCGATAAGACGCAGGAGTCGCGATTTTAAAGACCCGGCGCTCTCCCACCGCCCAGTTTTGCTGGTTAGTCTGTGTGTCGAGTACTGTCCAGTTGCTGTTGTCGTTGCTCCCTTCCAGTGTCCAGTTTTTGGGCGCCGCAGTAAGGTTGTACGACAAAGCGAAAAGCCCATATGAAGCATACGGTCTTGCTCCGGAACTTCCCAAGTCCAGCCGTAACCATTGAGGAAGAGTTGCGGTACTGACAGCCATCCACCCTGAACCCTGTCCTCCTGATCCGTTGAACGCATAGTAAGCACTATATGATGAATTCTGCTCAGAACTGGCACTAGCGACCAGGGGTGACGGAACCGTATTTGCTGTCATCCGGGGTATGGCATTGATACTATGCTGACGTTCAGTCCAACCAATACTCTTCAGCTTTTCAATCAGCTTGTCGTACAGTTGAATAAGAGGTACTGTCTCAGTAAAAAACATATGAATAAAGCCTCCCTTAGTCTTTTGGAATCAGGTATATATTCGTTGTGACGATAGGCGACAGGTTATTATAATAAAGCCCGTTTACATCAACAGTCTGATAAGCAGGAATTTCAAGAGCAACATACTCTATGCCTTTAATGGTTAAGGTATCTATTGCACGGAGCCTGCCATCCTGAGGAAGTATGTAATAATCCATAATCCCGCGGAGATTGGGTCCCGACTTTAGAACCGGCCTGGAAGGCATTACTTTACCCCCGAACATTCGATTCACCGAGGGAGTATTCCAAACAAGCGATTGATTGTCAATATCTTCAATAAAAGCATTTTTTCTGCTGACCCATACAGTTCCATACGTATTATTTCCACCATAGGGGATTGCTGATCCAAAACAACTTACAGTGTCTCGTGAATCAAATAGGCGTAAAGGACGGCCAATATAGTGGAAGTTGATACGGGAATAGGCGGTTCTTACTTCTGACCGGTAGGCGAGCAGCACCCGATCTTTCTTCACGCTGATCCAGTATCTTAGGAATATGGTATCTGCGGAAATCCCTGAAATCAGGTTGGAAGCAACGACTGTCCCGTGAGTTATTGAACTACCAAAGATGCCATTTGCTCCAGCCGTTCCCGGAGTATAGTCCTTTGCCATAAAAAGACGGTAACCATAATTCCAATTACTAACATTAGAGTAGAACCCATCTGCCTCGGACTTAATCCCCCATACAATATTTGATTTTCCGTCTGTACCTTGCGAGCGAAAGACGTAACCATCATCTGTCTTAAGTGTTCCAACATTACTGGATACCATCTCCCAGAGAGGGCCCGGTGTTGGCAGACTATTGTCCTTGGCCAAAACAGCGTCCCTTATTCGAACAGGCAACTGTCTCAGCGTGCATCTTCCTTCAAAAAACATCCTCTATCCCCCCTTAAACCTTCTCAATAAATAATGCTTGGCTCACACCAGACCTGGAGGAGAAATTATCAGACAGGCTCCATTGATTAAAAAATGGTTTCACCACGCACAGATACTCTTTGCCATCAATCAGCACATACGCATCTTCTGGTGTCGATTTAGTCGGGCCATCCAGAGGCTTATGAACCGTAGTAAGAACCCCATCCAATTCCCCCCGCACCCCTTCCACGTTATTGTACAAAGGCATCGGAACAGCAATCATAAGTCTTCCGCCAAACCCCCGATTATTTTCCACAACAAAGCCGTTATTAAATGAATACAGCCCGTTTCCCGTATTCTGAAGATTCTTCAGTGTTCTTGCTGAGTTGTATGCATTATTTTGGGAGGCATAGCTGCTTAACAATGTCACGGCTCCGCTACCCTTCTCGTCAGCGTACCTTTTTATAAGGCCCGCATAGAGCACGTTACGAATGGTTGCAGTATCCGCATAGGTGGTTCCTTGGCCGGGGCGGTTTGTGCGAATAGTTATGATGATTCGATCTTTTGTTACAGACAGAGTGTACTTGAACCTGTAGTTATCCGCGTTTATGTTATACCAGGAAGTATTTACAGCAAGCCGCAGAAGCTCCGACAATTTATAGCTGCTGAAGCTCCCGTTCTGCCCATTTGTTTCATTCGGTAGATATGATTCGACGACACCAAACGTCGGCCCAGCAGAAAAGCTATTTTCAATTGCACCATTTCCGATCCAGGCATTTTTTAGGGTCACAAGAATTGTATCTTTCCCAGAGCTGCCCCTTGAACGAAAAACATACCCATCATCATTAAGGGTTGAACCTACGTTGGAGGAAATATTCTCCCACAGCGGAGCCGGGGGAGATAAGCTCTCATCCACTGCCGTAATTAAACTGGCAAGGGTTGCAATAATATTTCGTGGGGATGACTCACCCTCAAACCACATGTGAAACCCTCCTTAGTTAGAAACCAGCCCGGAAACTCTTATTATAAAGGAGCTGGGAATTGAACCTGAATTCATTATTTTCAGATGAAGCGCCCCTGCTGCATCCTCATCCTCATACGGGAGATCAAGCACATCGTAGAGTATATGACCATTCGATTTATTCTTGTATACAAGAAAGGGGTGATCCGATGTACTGGTTAATATCTCAATATCCATTTTGCTGTTCTCAAATCCTTCCACATAGACATACTTAATCATATATTTGTTTAAGTCTGGCCCGATGGAGAGATCAAGGCTTGCTTCCTGGCCGGGATTGATAACATCCGTCACCTTTTTCATCGTGGTAATACGTCCAAGCCGGGTAAGTAAATCCTCTACTTTTTTCTCCAGTTTTTTGACTTGCCCGGAGACAACAACATCCATGCTCTTCACCTCACTTCATAGTGTAGGCAGATTTTCCTTTTAATCCACGACCTGCCGTACCTGTATTTTCTGTACTTCACCCAGCTCATTACATTCAAAAGTCTTACGGTACTTTAGGCTGCCTTTGGTTACCGTCTCTGTCAGGACAGAGCCCTGTGCATCATATCCATACTCAACCCTCTTCAATAAAACCGGGGCGGACCCGCTCACATCCTCGTAAATCTCCTCAATAACATCTCCCTTGGTGTTCTTAACAAAGGTTACATCAATTTCACCCACGTCCAGATCAAGGGGACGAAGCTGATCAAGAACCAGCAAGTTTATAAGACGATTCAAGATATGACCTCCTAATAATTAATTTTATAAGTCCCGTCTGCATACAGAAGGACACGGAGGGTACTATCTGAGGGGTATTCGTAGTCATATGCTACCCCGTGTGCGGCGGCAACCCACTTGCCCAGCATATTAACCCGGGACACTAAGGTATCTGTGCTGGCCTTATCATTTGCTCCTTCTATCTCAAGGTAGTAACCAAAGCGTACCCTTCCAGCTATCCCTTCTTCAGTAAGAATCAGATCAGCCCAACGTTCTGACGGGACTTTATTAAAATCTGTGGGCAGCATCCCTCTATTTCTGACCTCAGGCAAATTCGTTACATCGATAAGCTGCCAAGTATTATTCTCATACGTTTTCCATGAAGACCCGCCATCCGCTGAAGCGATCACTTTCACAATACCGCCTCCAAATTGCTCAGCCGTTAGTGTGAAGGAATCAATTCCCGCAGTATACCTGTAATAAATGTCTCCTGTTGCCAAAACTAGCTTTGCTGGAGGAATATAGCTGACTTTTAGTTGTTTGGAGGGAGATTCTGTATTGGTCCAATAGTGAAGAACTGGAGTATTTGACGTGAGCGACTTTAAGGAATCATCCGTTAGAAGGGACAGGTCTGTCATACCACTCGTTTCATACATATCTTTGGTGACAGGTGCGGACCCAACAATCTCCCATGCCCCATTGGCATAACTTTTTATATCAGAACCATCCTCAAATAAATAAAGATTTATTGGAGTTATGGAGCTATCAATAAGAAGGACAGGGCGAAAGTTACAGTTAATGTCTGAATAAGAGGTACTCTGTTCATTGTGCATTATAAGAGTTCCTCCTCCCCTTCTGTTCCGAGTAGTGCTAGATACGGAGGTAGTACTTGTCCAGGTATAAAAACCATTTCCTCCGTTAAAGGCATTCCATACACTATTATCCCCTGCTGTAATCGCACCGTTCAGGGTGGAGCCTACGATGTACCTGTCCCACTCATTCTCCTTGTCTGCTGAGGAAGTTCCTCCAGTTATTAGCCGGGTAGTAAAGGCCCAGTTCGTATAATCGGCCTCCAAAAGTTCCATCCTGCCTATAGCAATACCGTAGGTCGGAGATCCGTTATCTGTTATATTGATACGATACTTCGTATAGCTGTTGATGTTTTCGAAAGTAAAGCTTTTTTTCTGCCCTTGGGTCCAAATATGTCCTTGTTTTGTATCGAGTACTACCCATTGATTCCCGTTAAGACCTTCAAAAGTCCAGCTTTTTGCCATTTGGCTAATATGATTTACATCAGGAGAAGCTGCTCTATAACGAGGCATTAGACTATATCCTATAATTCTTCTTGGTTCTGGAAATTCATAGCTAAGCCAGCCAGTTGAAGTACTATAGGAGCTGTTCCATCCAGAGCCATCATTCTCTGGCCCTTTGCTGAAGGTTGTCCATGCATCATAAGAGGTACTGTAAATGGAGCTTGCAGCAGTGGTAAATCCAACGGGGAGGTTGTTGCTTTCCATATAAGAGGTGTTATTGAGAATAGATATGGGTAAACCGCTACTGCTGGCAATGCCAGCAGCATTTAAGGCATCCCAGCTGATATAGGCCTGCAAATTACGATCGGCGATAAGACGCTTCTGTCCATTCTGGTCCTCTACCATAATCCAGTAAAAATCTCCACTGGGCGTTGACGTACTTTCTGATGGGAGGAAAACAGCAGTCTCCACACCCAGTCTCGAAAAGGAACCTACTGCGTTTGGTGCTGCGATGTAGTTACAGCGGATTCGTTTGCCCACAGTAAGATCCTTAACAACAAATACCTCGTCCCGATGTGTCAGTCTGCCGTCGATGTCCACGTCTATCGCGTCTAAAATCAGATAGGAGCCGCTTACTTTGTTAATAATTTGAATAGTGTGATTCGTATCAGCCAGTCCCTGTTTCTCATACAGCAAAGCTTGATATACCGTTTCTGCTGTGCGGAAACTCAATATTCCCACATCTTTGCCGTCAATTATGACTTGCGCCGAATTAGTGGTTACAGTAGCAGCACTGGAAGAATAAGCGATGAGTCTCACTCTTGTACCTTTAAAAGAGAAAGAGTACGAATCGCCTTGGGTATTGGATGCCATATACGTATTATTGTAATTGTTGGCGCCTGACAACTGTGTCCATGTTCCTGTAAGTGAAACCATTGGACAGGGAACATCATACCGTCGCCACCCAATATCCGGCACGGGTATTGTACTTCCCACTGGTGTAACGTAAGCCATTAAATCGCCTTCTGCGTCTACATCAATACAATCAAGAAAAAGTCTTGTTAAGATAGAGCCAGTAAACAAAGCTTTGTCCAATACTGTAATGATTACAGTATGCAGGCCTGGGGATAAGGAAGTACTCTCATAGACAACTGCAGTTCTTATGACTGAGTAGTTAGTCTTAATATCACCTATTGATTGCCCGTCAATTTTCATACTGAATCCACTCGTATCAGTGTTTGCGTAGGCCTTAATCAATAGCTTTGTCCCAGTGAATGAAAATGTAAGCATGTCACCAACAACAGTAGACATCATGGATTTATTATCTGTAAACTCATAATTTGCTTTGGTGCTGCTGTCCTTCGTCCATGACCCAATATATCCGATGGCACTGGCATCGAAAGAAAATCTTCTCCATCCTGCCTGAGGTATCGTTAGTGATTGACCTAAAGTTGCCATTCGTTACACCTCCCTATATCCAAATACGGGGCGAAAACCTAGGAGAGAATGGCTGTAATTCGACAGATTAGACCAGAACCCATGAGCGTCGCCTTTTCTCTGAGTTCTGTGCGCACTGGTGGCGGAGTTACCAACTCCGTTAATAGGGGTGTCTTGACAGAGCGTTGCTATTCCATTGATGTGGAACACATCATCTAAATTTTTTCCTTCTTGGATCTTGTACACAGGGTAGTTGGCTATATATCTATCCCACTCGTTGTTGGCGGGCCATGCACCGAATCCTTGATCGGTTGTTGCTTTATAACCGTCTTTTGTCGCAAAAGCTACTCCACCTGTCAATGAACGTATTGTACCTGCTGCAATCGTACCGGCACCACTCCAAGAATAACCTTGTATATTTTCCCCAGTGTTAAGAAAGTCCCACGAAATGGTATTAGTAATAACTCTGTCGCTTATTAACAGACCTTTATCTACTTTAACCATGTACCAGAACCTGTTCGTAATTGAAGAAACTGCCTGCCCTCCGACTGGGCACTCCACTATTCCCACAGGAACTTTACCGAAAACATACGCTGGACTCTCCCATCGCACCGGTATATAGTCACCAATTTTCATATCACTTACATTTGTTCTTCGCTGACCAGTAGTTGCAGGTTCTGCCACACTACACCACCTCAATCTTCTCTAAAAATTTGTAGCTGCTCTTATCTATAACCGCTTTCCACTCCGTACCCTCCCCGAGTACGCTTCCTGCCATATCTATCTGAAACACAGTATTAAGAGACATTTGTCCATCAAAATTGACCTGCGGATCTGCCGTAAAACTTGAACGATCACCATTATTAAAGCTGTGTTCCGTCCTAACAATGCTCTGATCCCCAGGGATGAACTTCAGAACGTGTGCGGGCTGTAACTTGTAATCCAGTGTTTTGGGTACAGGGATCTCGAGCACATAGGGAGCAGAAGGTGTTGCAGTAATCCCGATCTTGTCGATCTGGCTCACTTTAGGAATTGCACCGCCTGTAAGTTCGTTCATGCGGTCGTTTAAAGAGGCGTAGAGCCCACGGGCGGTAGCAAGCTCCTGCTCAATCCCCTTAACAGCACTCTTATTTGTATCAAGACGGCTAATGACTTCTTGGGGAGCAGCTGAATTTCTAAATATTAATGAGACTGTACTTGGAATATCATAGTTGAACTTAATCGTGGCGCTGTCGATCTCTACATAGTCGGACAGACGGGAAACAAGAACCCCCTCGACATATACTTCAAGTACGTCCGAGCCTGGCTTGTGAACAGGTACCGTGAATACCCGCCGTGTCCCCAGCCGTGTATTGGCGGGCGATTCCACATGGTCGAAAATCGTGCTGCCCGGACTGCTACCGCCTGTTCCCTGCGTTGCATCCAAACGGGCTTTCAAGGTAGGATAGCTGGTCCCCAGCTTGTCCACCCTAGCCTCAATAACCTCCCGAGATGTTTCCGGGCTTTCGCTTCCTCCTTTCTCAATTCGAGTGTTGAGATCAGGGAAGTTGCCACGGGCATCGTCAACCTCCTGAAGATACTTATCAATCTCTTCGTGGGTATGAATCCCCTTGTTTATAAGGTCGTTATGGTCGGTTACACTGCCGACTCCGCTGCCTGTACCGACCCTCTTGAGTCTAAGAGCCAAACCCTTCACCTCCAGGCCTTCAAATCTATATACTAGACAAACATCAATTCATAAAGGATGATGTTATATTTATTCCAAAATAAGCTTGTGTATCTTTACCTGTCAGGTAGTCCATATTGCTTTCCCTTCTTACCCGGATCCAGAAAGTGTACTCCCCACCGGCCTCAATCTGTGAAAATAGCAAACTGTTGACAAAGGGGCCGGGCTGACCTCCCGTATCGTTAGCCACACTCACCAGACGGCTATATTGGTCCGATTCTTTGTAGGACACTAGGGTCAAAGCGACATTCTTCAAAGAACCTGTGAGCAGGGAGTTCCTAATAATCATTTTTATATCCAAGTATGCTTGAGTGTTTATTAGTCCCAGGAAGGCTTCGGAATTTGCATACAAGCTCCGCTCCTGGTTATCGCTGTCAATGAAATAGAGGTCTGCAGACGGTTCAAAAGCATACTCATCTCCCCCCCATAGGGTTAGGAAATCTGAAGATTCGTACACTGAGCCATCCGGAAATTCCACCATGAATTTCCCTTCAAAAGGCAGGGGGAGAGACGAGATATTCAGCTTTATTCCGGTCATCCCTGTTCGGCAGTGATTGCTCGCTACAACCTGGTTATTCCGGTCCCTCAGCGCCACACGGGTTCCCGGGACCAATTTTGTTAGCAGGATTCCGAGGTCTCTATACACTCGAACCTGCTGTACATCAAGAGGCTGCCCGGAAGCCCCTCCTAAGAACAAACCAATTTTAGGACTGGAGGCAGCGAATCCCGTTATTCCCTGGATACTCCATGAAACACCATCATCCGACCAGTAGATCGAATAGGTGTTGCTGTCCCGTACCAACCGAAGCCAAGGATAAGATTTTATTACGCCTTCGGTAGCGTCGAAATACTCCTCTGCAGCCAGATACTCCGCTTCGTTTGAATATACAATGAGCCCCCCTGTATCTCCTGTAGTCAGGGGGTTATAACTATTTTGAATATCCATGACAAAATTCTTCGTCTCGGTTAGAGGGTTAAAAAAAAGACGGGATGCCGCGTCCCCATGCTCAATGCGAAGCCCTCCACCTTTTAAGAAAGTAATGTCAGAAGTATCCCCCGACATTTCCCACCGGTCATCGATTTCAGGAGCGGTAAAACGGTCATAGTAAATCAGTCCACTCTTTTTGAGCGAAACAATACTCACACAAAGCCCCCCATTACGTGAACAGCCATATTTTCTTTCCAATCGTGCAGGCTTTTGGCCGGTCACGCCACATTTTAAGCAAGCATTTGATTAATTCCTCAACACACTTGTCACCGCCGCCCTTATCGCAATACGGTGTAACACGTACCCTATCACATACCCAGTTCGTCAGCTCCAGGAGATCAATGTCGCAGTAATCCCAGCTGTAGCCGTTTCCGAGTTCCGTGAATACCCACTTAAACTCATGAGCCCCTTTTGGAACCGGGTAAGAAACATCATAGAAGCCGCCTGGTGAGGTGTACGTGTCGAACAAAACATCATCTACGAAAAACTCAAGTTTTCCTTGGAATGGATCGGGAATCAAAGCCCAAATTTCAAAAGCTTTGAAATCGACGAGTTTGAAGGTTGTAAGATATTGTTTTCCGGTTACCGCACTAATTTGACCACCCTGTTCCGTTTCGACCTCAACTCTGTACTTAGAATAGGGTGAAAAGGGTAGTTTACTAACATCGAACGAATGTAGTCCTTCCCCCATAAAATCCTGGCTGTATACCAAGGTACCTGCATCATTGTAAACTTTGATATGCATCTTACTCGTGTAGCAGCCGCCCATCCAAATGGGCTTGTGGTTGGTCGCTTGGAAAGACGAAATTTGAGCATATGACGGTTCAATAATACTTTTGTCCTTTAGTTTGAAATTTCCTTTATATAGAGAAGCCCTGTCACCGCTGCACCCTGCCAAAAAGGTCATAGTAATCTCATATTCTTGCGTGGTTGTGGTATTATTCATCAGGTTGATCTTAACCGGTTGCTGACCCGGTGTACTGTAGATATTATGTGATAGCAGACTCCCACCTCTGGTAACTCTTACATCAAGCCCCGTACCAGGACAAATTGGCTTATTGGACTCATATAACTTAATGACGTCAACCCAGCAGGAAGAGTCGGCTTTAGGGAGAGAATGAGTCGAAGGAGGCGTAGGCGGGGGGTACGGACTGCTGCCAGGCAGGTAGTACTTACCGTTACGGTCATGGCAGTAATCGTCCCAAGTTTCTAAAAAGCGACCGTTCTTAAGCTGCATCGTCCCTCCATTATCATATAGCCCTCCTTTTGTTCCTTTCCCCTGGAGTAGGGTATAGCGAACTTGGTAGGCGTGCCCTGGCTGCATGTTCATTTTGTCAAAGGAGACTGCTACGCTCCGGCTTTTCGCTCCATTTGTTCCATAAGTATGGGAATCAATGATGGACCAATCTGATACGTCGATTAGATCGACTTTCACCTCTGTGTCATCCCAGGTGTTGTAGATAACTGTAGGGGCTGTAGTGACATTAACACGTACATTTTTAAATGCCGCATAATAGTATCTTTCCTTAGCATCAACGTCGTAATCATGAACGGCATCATACAATTTAAAATAGATGTAGTATTTGCCCGGGGAAACTTTAATCTTTCTAGAGCAATCCTTCGCCTGACTCCAGTTGTTTATGCTTTCGGGAAAACGCTCTGTCCCCACATTTTCAGCAATATGGAAATTAATTTCAATTCCCTCGTCAAATCCTCCTACTTCAGGGACAATGTAAGCAGAGAACTCCCCCCGGTGATCTGTATTGAGGCCAGACATATTCCGCCCATTTTTATCATCATCAATTTTTATGCCAGTAGGATCGACCAGGTAGGTAAGATATTTAAAGTCCAATTCTATCGTCCCATGTGTATAGAATGATTCAGAAGCCCAGCCAGCAACATTAAGAAAATCCATCTGCTTTAGGGTAATGTAGTAATATTCTTTGCTCTCATCTAAAATTCCATTTATCGGCGAGAGTTTAACTGTAACCGGTTTTTTCTGACTTGCTTGGGGGATTGCAGTACCCGCCATAATAGTAAGGGACTCATCGAATTTAACTTCAGCAAAGTTATTGAAGGAGATATTTCGTGTAATAGTTCCCCCGTTGGTCCCCGAGGCCTGTGAAAAAGCCCCCGGATTAAAGTTTGTACCTCCACTTCTCAGCCGAGTGTGGCGGTCTGTCAACAAAGTCCAATCGCTCTGGCTGTAACCTACTGGCTGGCTAAAGACTCCCGCGGGATAGCGTACCTCTCCGCTATCCACCTCTCCTCCTCCAGTATTTGGGTCGGTATACACTGTCCCCCCCAAATCTTTATATATCCATTTGTAGATATGATCTCCTGCACTAACAGGAACCCTGACTTTGGTTCCTTTACTACTGCTATCGGAATGAGAGTCAGCCCAAACTGTAGCGCCATCAATGACTAAGATGAGGTTTTCCTTAGGTCCAAACATCCCTCCGTATTCAAACTCAACAAATCCGTCATTTGAAAGAGGGACACCGGATAAAGTGATGGTATTCTCGGTACCGTCCTTACCCTCAACCTTGTATACGCCATCCCCCTGAGGTGGACTCAGGATGTCCTGCCACTCCCAATTCGGAGTCATTGTAATGTGTGAATCGTAGCTGCCATCTGTCTTATTAAACAACTCTTTAAAGACCTCACTGCTTGCGCTTGCATTTACCGGAGCAGAAAGCCGAAGCAACTCTTCCACATAAAAGGAAGCACCCGGGTTAAGCTTGACCATATAGCTAATGCGGCTTCCATTTTGATCTGTAGATGCTCCTGCATTACTCATCTCCCAATCTCTAACTATCGTAAACCCGCTCCTGAAAGGGCCTGTGGTAGTAAAAGGATCGCCCTTTGTTGCCGATCCATAGCTATAGTCCCGCCCGATGATAGATGTGATGCCTTCCTCGGTGTACTCATCTGTTAATCTGAAGGAAACTATATGCGATCCGGGCTTTAGGGGAATAAGAATGTTATTCCCAGAGTTGATGTTCCCGGATTCAAAAACAATCTCGCCATCAACTAGCGCCTCCAATCGCTCCGAAGGACGCAGGGAGTGGTCAAAACTAAACTCAAACCAACCATCGTCCTCCAAATACACATTCGTCTGTATCTGCCCGCTGCCTTCTGTAGGGTTATCAATGCGATAGCTGCCATCAAGAGCTTGCCAATGAAGATTCCCCGTCTGATTCCATCCTGTACCTCCCAAAGTCTGTACTAGACTGTCCTCATAATGGTCTATCTCCAAAGGAGGACAGAACATTTCCACTGCTCCTATAGTATTTACAGTACATTTATCACCAACAATTAATGAGTAGATAATTTTAGCCTGGTTAGTCTGGGTGGAGGAGCTTGTTCCATCAAGCACCCACTCGTCACCGTGCTCAGCTTGAACTGAGCTTCCATGTTTCCCTTGGGACATCTGTATACGATCCTGTAAGTTGTCCGAAAACATCCCGAAGCTCTCACTCTCCAGCCCAGGCTGCCCGGAGTTCATAAGGTACGTAAAACGGACAACACCGTCACATTCATTATCGAGATGATAGCGTAGAGTTCGAGCTCGTTGTTCATCTATGACTACACCATTAAAATGAGTTCTTACGACACTGCTCTTGGAGTTTGTGATCCAGTCAAATCCGGGTATGCCGTAAGCATCTGAATCAAGGGTATCGAAGTCTGGCGGAGTCTCCCCGCCTAGGCTGCGAATGACCTCAATACATTTGACATCTTTAATATAGACAGCATTTTGCCCGAAATTTTCACCCACTTGACTTCGTACTAACCAGTCGAACTTATACGTTTGTCCAGGAGCCACATTAAATTTCACTTCCTGCCACCCGGTCCCGGCAGACCATTCCCCACCCACCTGGTTGTTATTGATGAAAAAATTCAGACCGTTCCCATTGGCTGCACTTGCCCAGTACTTAAAAGAAATATAACCCATGCGCTTCCAGCGCCAGTTGAACGTGATCTTAGAGGAGTTGCCCGGCAGCAATTTTGCCAGAGACAATTTCATAATATTTTCATTGCCTGTCATTTCATTAGCACCAACAGCGTGAATAATCTCCCATTCCTGATCTTCCACGGAAGAAACATATCGAAAAAGGCCATGAAAGTCATCGGACTTAGGAAGATCTGTCATGTCAAATAGTGTCCGCTCTACATCCTTGCCATCAAAGTGGTTTAAATAATCCGCCTTGAAGGGGAAGTAAAACGGGGCCGGGCATGTAGGGAGACTCACATTGTGGGCAAGCTCAGGGTCCTGCGCTTCCTCTAATATGTGCCTTATGCAGTCTTTAATTAACAATAAAGCCCGCTGGTAGTCACTCCGGTTGGGGTCAACCTGCTGCTTCACCCACCACGCAAGCCGTCTATACATATTCCAAAGGGCCTCCCGGCAGCGGACAGTGGAATACCAGGACTTATCTCTTAAGTATTGTTCGATAATCTGATCTATGACAGATTCCAGAGAATCCAGATTTACTGTCTGCCAGCGCCCAATTTTGCCTTTGCCTTCATCACCGAGAGCTGGATTGGTATACCCTGGCTCCCGTTGGTCCACTCTGGGTCTGTTAGGGCTGGCTGGATGATCCGGATGGTTCGGGTCTGTCTCGTCATTCACGAGAGTCGCCCGCATACGGCCGAACACAACTTCACCTTGTGCTTTTGTAAAGATACCAAACGTTGATTTCAAAGTTTCCACCTCTAATCTGTAAAGTCATACTGAAGACGCCCATTAACAAGGAGTTTAATGCGATTACTTATAACCGACACCTGCAGTTGGTACCATTTCCCTTGTACCCAGCTGAAAGCGTTCATCGGGGAACCCAGCATTTCGGTCTTGCCTCCCCGAATCCTGAAGAGCTGCATCGAACGCAACATGCCCAGCGTACCGCCCGAATCGCCTCCGTGAATCATGAACATGTAATAGTTCTGCGGGTCTGTGTACCGAAATAAAATGCCTGCCCCATCGTCGCCCGTGGCCTCATTGACTTTGAAGCTCACCTCGAACACATAATCTCCGTGCTTGAAGTCGTTGCGGTAGAATCCAGTGACTCCTGGGTTTCCGTTAACACAATAGAACTCTCCAAGGTCCTTATCCCTGCGCCAGTTCTCCTGGTGCTCATTATCCATCCGTATCCAGTCATCTTGACCAAGCATGAGCTGGTCTCTTTCCTCAGTCCAAGGGTAGTAATCGTTGAACGGATTATGCGGGTCGTAGTCTTCAGGTACTCCGAAGCCCCCCTCCCAATCTTCCGGGTTCATCCCGTCTTCGATAATATCGTCTCTATAATCAAAGCTCAGACCTTGGCCCATTTCAGTGATCCGGTCCAAAAATGCTTTCTTAATTTGTTCCGTGGCATTCAGGGGCTCATCCATAAGAGCGTCATGCCCGCGCTTCTTGGCTGCAATGTAGTCAAGCATTATGGACTCAGCAAGTTCTTTATCTGCTAGAATTCCCTCGATAATTTGAACCGCATCCGGGAGTTTTGATCCAATGAAATCAAGATGAAGATAGGTTGGCTGTGGTTCTGGCTGCCCCGATACGCCGTTCTCATCGAGCTCTCCCTCTCTGTTCATTTCTCTGTTCCCTAAGACGTCATCCTCTTCCGTGAAATCTGCATAACTTGGCTGCCGGTCACCTGTCAGTTCAGGACTGCTTACGGCAGCCTCACGCCCCAATCCTTTATACGCCAGGATACTCTCCATAAGCAGCGCAGCTTTATTCGGATCTGTAGCAAACATACCTTCTGAGATAATAGCCTGCTCCAGGGCAAGCTTAGCATAATTGGACCACTCTACTTCCGGAATGAAACCGTCCCGGACACCAGCTTCCCCAAGAAAATATACGTCCGCGATGTGCCCCGCACGGGAACCTCCTGTACCGAAAACAAATTCCGTGGAAAGCTCAGCAATTCGCTTCTTAACCAAAGCCTCGTAATCCCCGTCAGCAACTAAGGAGGCTCTCCCCTCTCTCTCCGCTAAAGGATTGTCGATCATCTCAACGCCTCTGACAGGGGGTTCAGCTTCTGTTCCCATACCCATTGCTGCCGGTCGCTCCGGCTCTTGGGCCTGTATACTTCCACTGCTGATCTCAGCTGAGTGGTTGGTCGGTTTAGTTGCCTCGGTACTTTCAGGTATAAAAGATTCGTCTGGCTCAAAATATCCCAGGGGGTTCTCAATTTGGAGAACCGATGGACGGAATACATCATCTGCCAGAATATCCTTGCCAGCATAAGACGGCTTCGGTTCTTCAAAAGCAGACATACTCTCAGAGATTACTGACGGTCTTCCCTCTTCGATACCTGTCAGTCCCTCAGGGAGAATAGAGGGCTTTGCTTCCTGCTCAGCCAGCTTGTCGGATAAAATAACGGAAGGTTTTGCTTCTTCATAGGCCACCGGCTCCTCTGTGAACACGGAACTTTCGCTAAGGGTGTCCCTACTGGATTCCCAGCCAAATATCAACAGAGATGGCTTGGACTCCTGAAACCCCACGATACCGCTCTCAATCAGCGACTCCAGACGCGCTTTTGCGCCTACGATAAACTCTTCAATGAACCCTCCAAGTGCCTGTTTTTCGGCCAGGATATCGAATATCTCAATAAGAGAAGGTGTCAAATTATCCCGAATCCCTACGAGAACATCATCCATCAGCTCAGCAGGGAACTCTTTATTAGCGTAGATAACTTCGAGTATATAGGCAGGCATCTCACGGATAATGTGTGCCACAACCATTTCCTCGATCAGAAGAGCTTCCAATCCATTATTCCCTCTAACTGCGGCAAAGATCTCTTTCGTTAAGCCCTCCCGAGATTTTTTGACCTCAGCGGTAAGAGCCTCGTCCATAAGCCCCCGCAGTTCAATAAGCTGCTTTGTGCCCAGCCAATCCTCCCCTATGGATGACTCTAAAGGAAGGTGCCCTTGGCTGAGCAGCATCTCCTCCTCAGACAGAGCAAACCGCGAGAGAACGGTTCCGCCGATTAATTCATCAATCACAGAATCCTTCGGCCTCATATCCGATTCAACAGAGCTGTCCAAATAAGCCCGCTGCTTGCTCTCTCTCTGTGCCTGCTTGATGTAATCCAGGTACATCTCTTTGGCTTCCATACGTGCCGCTTGCGAGTTCCAAGAAATGAAAGTCTGCTTAGGGGTGCGGGAACTGCCTTCCACAACATTACGAGGCACATATATCATCTTCTCTTTGGATCGGCATCCCTCTAAGCTATCCCTGCCAATAAACAAATCACGTTTTCCTTTAACTCCACCGTCCATTAGAGAGCGGACCACCCAAGCATCTGTCTCAACATCCCGGATAGACAGATCGAAGTATCGTTCAATATAGCTGTCTACCTCATGTTCACGGCGACCCCAGAGAACTTCCCGCAGAATGCTATTCTCCAATGACTTGGGCATAAATTTATGAATAATCCGTTCGCCCTTCAACTCATTTTTGACGATCCAAAGGTGTTTTTCTCTGGCAACTACTCTTTGAGCATTGATGTTAGCCTTTATAAGGTCTGATGCCACAGCCTTTTGGCGTAACCCTAGACTCTGCTGACCAATAACGGTTGTCTGGCTGCCTTTTCTCCCCGCCTTGTAAATATCGCTTAAATGTGTGCCCCACTCCAAGTCACGGATTGCCTGCAGCATAGCTATAAGGTGTGAAGGATACTGTCTCGCCTTCAGCTTGGCCCGGGTAATACTTCTGTCGATGAACAGCAATTGCGCGGATAGCTTTTTCGCCCCAATGATCGTTTGTAATACAGCGTTGTGGTCGTCGTTCCGTGTACCTTCCAATTGTGCTCCCAGCAGAGCAGGTGCACTGATTTTTCGTCCACCAAGGGTATTACCGGAGTTGATCCAGGCCCTGGCCATGCTATTTCGGGAAGCCAAGAAACCTCGCCCTATGGAACTGCGCAAGTATCTCTCGGGAGTTTGTCCCCATACATATTCCTGGATAACAGATGTTTGATGTCTATTCATCATTCGGTTTGCTAGAATTGAAGTCCACGGAATTACTGCCTCTTCTGTGCTTATGCGGGACGCAAATAAGGGTTCCTTAGGATTTAGTATGTTGACGATACGCTCCCGATGGCCATGAGTACCTCCACCGACTACGGCATCTGCACTAGAAATACGGTGCCCGTCTCCACCCTTTTGAATAGAGAGATCCGAAGTCACAATACGCTGCGCGGAATCCGCCACGTCAATGAATAGTTGCTGTTCCTTCATTCGATATGCCAAATCGTTAAGTCGCAGATTATTCAAGTTTCGCGCCACATTCTTAGTGATGTGTACTTCGCGGAATACCCGCGTCGGCTGATTGATTGTACGGAACGAGCCATCGATGTCTACATTCCGATACTGTCCTTGCTTATCAACTCTAATCGTTCCCTTTTCTTCTTTCATTTCCAATCCATATAACTCAGGACGGATCGCTAACGGCACCAGATCAGCGCTGACCCCAAAGGCTACCGAACGGGTTGCATCGCGTACGCTCTCATCGACCTGTCCGTCTAAATAGTGGGGACGAACAGCATCATGTAATGCAGTCTGGGTTCCGACTCTACCCAGATTCACTGCAGCTATTTCTTCACCTAATGCCGATGACCGTTTGGGTTCATCTGCCAAGAGGATAATCCCTGCTTCAGCAGACAGCTCCTGCTGCACAGCCTGAATAAGAGCATTGTTCAGTTCAGCAGGCAGTTCCTTCATAGATGCAACTAGGTACTCTAGCATGACAACACTGGGGTACTTGGAGTACGGAATATATACCAGGTGGTAGCTTCTTGACACCGGAGCAAGCATGGCAACCTTTAGGAAATACCCTGTACTGGATACGTGGAAATCTACAAGTTTGAAGTTATACTGGCTACTTGCCTTCAATGGGCACACCTCCACCTATGAAAAAAGGGACTTCGCGGAATACCGAAGTCCCCAGGTCTTTATACGACTCGGAAATATGATTGTTTAGTACCGTACTTCTTTGAGAATCGCAATGCCCATTTTTACGTTAGCCGAACGATTCATGAAGTTCTGTTCAGTATTATGGTCAAAATAGCGGTACACTTCCTGTTTCCAGGCTTTACCTTCCGTTTTTTCTGGGATATCCACAATAAGTTCATCCAAATGGAGAATGTTGTTTTTCGATACTGCAATACAGGAATCAAGCTGGCCGCGATATCCATCGTAAGCATGGACAACGTAAATCGGAGAAAGGTGGTATTTACGAGTCCATGAGCTGGCATTAAACCCTTGCGGCTCCAGAAGCAGCCCTGTGTCACCGATTTGGGTGTCGACAAAAGCTTTTCCTGTAGTAGGAGCCTGTGTAATAAAGGCCGGATAGTGTTTTTGGAATTTTATTCCAGATTTTGTTTGGAACATTTGAAGTGTATTGTTACCGAATGAGGTATATTGACCAAAGTCAAATCCAGCCATTGGGGTCGTTGGTTCAACTTTTACCGCTCCTGCTGTAACCATAATATTTCCGCTTACATCGTCTTGGTTGTATTGGAACGGTTTGAGAGCACCAACATATAGAAACGACTTTCGGTAATCGTCAAAGTGAACCGCCGGATCACCAACAACGACAAGCGCTAAGCGATTGTTCATCACGTTCATATATAGGTATACAGGCTTTGTAATCGTACGGTCGGTTGGTTTTCCGCCTACCAAGAAGGCTTCATTGGCCCATTCAAAATTAATAGGATGACCTTCATTAGCATAGCTGTTCTTCGTTTCGTTCCAGCCCTCCTTCACCTGAACCGTCAAGGAACTGTGTTCGCTTGCTGTGGTGAATCCTTGGTGAGTAAAGACAACGTGAAACTTTTTCGTGGTTGCTCCAATCTTACTCGTGCCTTCCAGGGTGAGCTCTTTAATTTTTCCAGAGGCGGTATCAACCACTTCTTTGGCCACAACCCAGGTATTGGCTGTAGGGGTTTCTCCTGCTGTGGCATTGTGGGGATAGTTGGTAATTGCCGTGATTTCTGTTTTAAGGGTATCCAGAAGCTCCTGAGATGTAGTGATTTTTTCAATGTACGCAAAATTTGCCATTGGGAATGGTTCCTCCTTGGTAATGGGGATTCTGTTACGGGGAATAGGGAGATGGACAGCCAGTTCCTATCTGATTTCTTTTAAAAGGGCTACAGAACACTCGTCAGGATTCGCAGAGGACTTAAGGAAATTCACATCGGACTTCACGCTAAAGAACTTGTAGACTTCAGTCCATGTCCCTTTAGAATGATCTTCCGGGTCCTTCCACTCCTCGGTATCTACAACAAGCTCATCCATATTAATCAGATTATGATCGTTGATAGCTACTACACCTTCGAGATAACCCCGGTACCCTTCGTACTGATGAACCAGATAGATGGGGCTGGCGTGATATCTGTCCGTCCAAGCTGAAGCTTGGAAGCCGCTCTTCTCTATAATTAGAGTAGACAGTTCTGGTGGAATAGTACCAACACCGCTATAGTTCGGAAGTTGCGTAATAAATGCGGGATAGTAAGCCTGGAATAAGACACTGGATCGCGTGCGGAGCATTGAAACAGAGGTCATGCCATTGGAGGTATACCGTCCATATCCTGCGTAGATCGTATTTTTATCGGGTTTGATATTCTCGGGGAGGAAGCCTGTTCGGTCTGCTGTCAGTTGGCCCATACCTACGGTAATGCCGAAATTGCCTGTATGATCGTAATCTGCGAAGGGGGTGATCTTGCCAAGATAACCAAAAGTCCGGTAATAAGCATCCATATCAGGGGCGGGGTCCCCTTCCAACACAAAGGACACTCTATTATTATTAATAGACAGCCAGTAACCGACCCAGTAGTCAGCACGCCTCTTTTTGTTGGCAAGCCAGGTAACCGTTGAATCCGCACCATAGAAGAAGTGAGCCGGAGGGCTGACTACTGGAATATTCCCGTCCATTACCCAGGACACCGTAGGAGGCTGAAACCTGGACTTATTCATCGGGTCTGTCTGAAGCAAATACTGCTTCTCCGCTTCCTTTTGATTAATTATTGTGGGAGTGCCGCCCACTTTCACTGTACTTATGTCGCAAGCCTTGATATAGGTTGATTCAGACTCACCACCCGCAGGCACCCCACTAAACCCCTCGCCTTGAGATACGTTGAAGTAATTATACTGGCCCACTGGAGCTTGCAGCATGATATAGAAGGTCGCAGGGGATACGCCAGCAGGAACATCCGGTACTGATTTTAGTACCACCACATCATCGGCAGTATTTGTGACATCTGCTGTGTAGAAGGTTTCAGTAAAGGTGTACGGAGCCCCCGCGCCCATTGTTGTGTTTGCCCAGTAAGTGTTTGAGCTGTTTGTATATGAACTGTAATACACATTGACTGTTCCATTTTTCAGGAGATAGGTCCAATCATCCGGCATTTTACAAACAAGCTGAAACTCATTCCACTCGGAATCAGATACAGGATCGCCTCCCAATAAGGGCAGCTTTTTTTGCGTGACAATCCACGCCTGCTTCTCATGAATTTTGTTTTCAGGGTCATCCACTAATACTGCAAGTGCATTAGGCACAAGAATAGTATTCCCATCCACCGTAAAAGTGTTTACTTGAAACTTTCTTCCTGTCTTTACGTTTGCTGTGCTGTTTTGAACAGTCTCGTATACAAATCCATTGTCATCTACCAGTTGAACGGGGGTCCCTGAGTTGGTTATGGTTAAGCCAAGGTTGTTTTTTAGTTTAATGACCGGATATTGTTTTCCGTTTGTATGTCTATATACTCCAGCCACTCCGTCTCTGGAGTTCTTCTTGTAGGTCACCCACTTCGTAGACTTGGACTCCAGCACCTTTTCCCAGCGATTGTTCACGTTGAATGGCAATTTCGCTCCAACAATCTCATCTGCTAAGGCGAAGATAATATCTTTGGCCTGAGCTTCTCCCTCAACCCAAGCAACTCTATTACTTGGCATCTTACACACCCCTCCTTATTTACGCAAAAACTTCACGTTGTACCATACTTGCTTCGCGGAGCCGCTGAGATTGTGGTACTCGAACTTGATCTCGGCGTTGTCCGGGAGTGGATAGACGATCCCGAAGGAGTTGCCCATGGATACACTTTCCGGCAGTTCCTTGGTATAAACCGTCTCGCATATCTTATCTCCGTTGACAGTTAGCTCCCAGAAATCTCCGATGCAATATTCGCTAGCCGCAAAGGCCACGGACAGAAACTCTGTTGCATAAGGAAGACTGTACGTATCCTCATAGATCTTCGCCACACCCGTCACATCAATCATTCTCCCGCGTACAAAGGGCCGGGTGAATTTACTAAAGTGCGGATAAGGCAGCTCGCGGACTTTATCAATCGTGCCTCCTGCCGGGTGTGTGATTTGAAAAGACATTCTGCTTCACCCCCTCCTATATACGCGTTAAGGTTGTCCCTTTTAAGTGTCCGCTTTCCTCATCATAGTTTAGACCGATAATTAAATTCTCTAGCGTTGCCCCCGCCGGATTCTTGCGGACCACGTTCACTGCTCCCAGCCGCCAGACCGTGTAGTATTCCCAGTCTGCATGCTCCGAGTCCACGTTAACAGGAACCCCGGCCATATCATCACCGCACCCAAACGTCATATAAATATCAGTAACATACCCTGATTCATAGAGCATGTGAGCCCCGGTAACCTTCTCTGCATCAAGAGGATGTTCTCTGAGCAGCAGGACAGAAGGAGTGCCTGCAAATGGATCGGCAGCCGTTGTATTCGTAGCAGCCTTCTTTGTCTCCGCCTTAATCAGATCCATAATGGGGTAAATTAAATAGTCATTGGCTACACCGGCCATTAGAGAATAGCCCCCTCTCCGCTCGACCAGGTGAGGTCGATGATTTGCAAATAACCATTCTCGACGGAGAACGATGACCTGATCCCTTTAATAGTGTAGACACTTCTTGTCGTTGTATTGCGGTCGGAGATGTATACTCTATCCATTACTTCCAGCGCAGGATTTCCCGGAACAGAGATTTGGAGGGTGCGGCATATACACTTATTGTCAAAGAAAAATCTTTCGGCAATCTTACGCTTCTCCGCCTCACTTTTGGCATACGGAACATTAAGGACCGCAGTCCGGACCTCGCCCTTGAGTTCCAGCAGGATCTCCGTGTCTACAAAGTGCATATATTTCCCTTCATCATCAAACACAGCAAGATGGCTGCGGCCCCGGCTCCAGTCGGTAGACTTCTCCAGCGAGACCAGGTTGTCATATTCAGTAAACTGCCCGGCGATGGGTTTGTTCATATTAATCATTTCCAGGCGATATGTCCCGTAACGGTCACAGTAAGAACGGTAGTTGGTATCCTTGGTAATTTCCGAAATGGCATCCCCAGCTTTACTCTCGAAGGCCTCGAACTCCTTGCCATACTCCTCTATATAAGGGTTAAGCCAGCCATTCGGTGTCAAGACAGCATTAATGTCCACCTCTTCAAACTCGCCTTCCTTATTCGGGACAGCACGAATAACTTTACCAGAAGCTTGGCTAGTACTGATGAAATACGATTCCTCAATCACATAGTCAGGATAGTGGATATCGTTTGGAGCTTGACGCCAGCCGGTCATTCCAGCAGAAACAATCAGATCTGTCACGACTGCGGATTTCAGCCATGCGGCCTTTAGATCATCTGGTCCCGTACCTGTTGCTGCAGTTGTGGAAGACGTAGTCTGCGGATATGCCGGTACATCAGCAAAGGGTGAAGGGTCCGCCACATAACTCTGATAGATATTCCATACCGGATTTGGCCAGTTCGTGTCTTTAGACCATTGATAACTTCCCTTGTCTCCTCCCCGCCAGAAGTATTTCACGTCTTCGAGCGAGTTGATCCGCCAGCTCCGGCTTTTTAACGCCTCTGCGTAGCGTTTGGCTCCAAAATACAGTTGCTTGTTAATCCCCGCATATTCCGGTTGTTTGGCTGAGCCACTGGGCACACCATATCCCAGGATATAGCCTCCACTGGACTCCCGGCCCGCTCCTGTCGTACCCATATTCGTTTCATGCTTTGCAATAGCCAGCAAGAAGAGGTAATCTACAGCAGTTCCCTTGAAGTTGGGGTGTTTGGCATTGTACTTAGCCCTCGCTACAATTTCTTCAAAGCGGGAACCACTGTATCCGTCGGTCACACTGCCTGCGTCCGTTACTTTCGTTTCCGTTCTTTTAGTGTCCAGCACACTCACCTTGGGATAGGCTTTATCCTCCAGCAGCACATGATTCAGTACTTTTTTATACATATCCCTGCATGTAATGGTCAGTTGATGGTCTTCTGCCACGCCATCCACTTTGTCAATAAGCCCTGTAAAGACACGAATAAAATTCTGACCATACCCGTAATAAATACGCACTGGCGTATTCTCGGAAAGAACGCCTACATGATAACCATTAATATAGTAGCTCCAAGGGGACTCCTGATACATTTCAGGGAAATAGAAAGGGTTATAGTCGGGGGAATAGTATCCATCGGGGTTCGAAATGACAATTCGGGCTTCATGCGACTCCATCTCAAGCTGATCATCTATATCAACCGAAATAATATTGTCCAGAACCAGCGTATCCATATACACGAACTGGCCCACCTGCAAGGAGTTCTCTTTCTTCACTTCATTGAATACAATAGACTCGATTTCAGCGGTCTCATAGTATCCGTTTTTCTGCGCAGGATCCGCAGCGGACAGCTTATCCGTGTTCACCCCGCCATTCACTTCATTAATCCTTATATCATTCAGGCCCAGCTTGCAGCTGACCCCGCCATACCATAGAACCTCGACCTTGATGGTGTATGTTCCGGCAGGAAAGGGGACATCTTCAACAGATTCTATAGAACTCCCGGCATCGAATCTCTTAACCTTCACCTGCAGCTGTGTATTGAAATAAATATTGAGCTCCAGACCTTCCGTCACATTGCTGAAATACCCGACTTTTAGAAGGCAATCCTTCGCCGATTCAAACTCGATGTCGAACGAGCATGAACGCGGTGCATTCACCTTCTTGGCTACAAAGTCGTAAACCAAGTAACTGTCATAACTTGGCCTTTGCATATACTGTATAGAACTTAGGTTAACCGCATCGGGGCTTATATTTTTGATCCCCAGGACATTAATCCATTGTTTATCCTTAAATTGCTGATTGAACACCTGCGCCCCTACGGTTCCTTTAATCGTTGCTCCGTTGGTAAGACCTCCACCTGTATTCGTCGAAGAAGTGAACATTTTGGAGGTGCCTTCCAGGTACGGCTGCGGATTCTTAGGATCATTATTTACTCTGATTTCAAAATGGAGATGAGCCCCCTTGCCTTTCGACCGGTCAGAGCTGGGGTCGTCATAATTCCCCTGAACATCCTTTCCTCCAGACATCACATGTCCCGTATTCCCGGTAAGCGCAATCGTATCGCCCTGCTGGACTACGCTGCCTACCTGGACAAGGATCTGACTAAGGTGGGCGTACCGGGTCATTACGCCATTGTCATGCTGCACATCAATATAATAGCCATATCCGGTATAGGGTTTGTTATGACTCGTTGCTGACACACGTCCAGACCATACTGCGACAACCGTCTCTCCCACGGATGCGCCTATATCAATACCGGTATGCATTTTCCCATTTCTCATGCCGAATTTACTGGTGATGTCGTCCGGGGAGAAAGACCCCCGGGATGGAACTGGCGGCACGATAGCCTGATAGTTCACTAGCGTTTGTCCCGCTGACCCCTCTTCAATGAATGTCTGCTGAAGACTCACTTCTTTTGACGCCTCTCCGGTCACAAAGGAAATCTCTTCTGTTCGTCCAGGAATAAAGGCCATGCGGTCTACTTCAACCCGGCACACGGGTTTCGCATATTCTCCGAGCTTTAAACGATCAGCCAGAAGCTTTTGCATTTCTTCGGTCACATACTGCATCCTTATCCCCCTTACTCATTTAAAATGTTCAATACACCATTTTCTGAACCGGTTAAGAAATGTTACAGCCTGGGCCCGGTTTAAGAGTGTGGATGGCAGAAAGTAGGGCTTCTTCTGTCCTTCGGCAACCGCATCCATCGGTGTGTACATGTTATCCACTACAGGGTTTCCATTCATAAACCGGGAGAGCTCATAGCCTTCAATTAAATACCGGCCATCCTGAAAGGTTTCACCTTCCATAGAAAGCACCGGCTCCGCCCACCAGGACCCATCCGGTACCCGTCCATCTACGGTGATCGTCTCTTTAGTTTCATTGTTATATAGTGCGGTAAGTGTACCCACATCCAGAAATCTAGTAGATACCTTTTTTTCGTAGTAAAAATATAAAGTAGTGCCTGCTGGCTGCGGGTTCACAAAAGTAATGGTATGGTTGTCCGTCTCTTGATAGTTCACATCTTTAGTGAGCAGTACACCATTACGTTTGACCTTCAGCAGACCCTGACCTGCCGGGTACGTGCCATTCAACCGGAAGCGCCGCTGCCCCTCCTCGGCATACATATATTGATCCAGCTTGGCGGTTGGGGCATCAATATCACTAAATCGGCTATACAGCGTCTTGCGCACTCTATCGATTAAGGTGAAGGCCTCTCCCCGGGTGATGTATGCGTTGGGGAAAAAACGGTCATTACGCCAAGTCATTCCGGCTGTCGCCTTGAACTCTCCGCCCTTCAGCTGGTAGTACCCGTCTTTAAAAACAATATAGTTAAATTTGCAGGTCACACCATTTAGATTATAGGGGAGATAGATACAGGCATTGGGGGCGGGGGATACCATATAGGAATCCGTTTTGTTCCCAAGATATTTAGCGACAAGCGCGCTGGGTACACTTACTCCCCACAGCTCTTCGTCAATTACAATTCGCTTCAAGGGTCGGCCGAACGCATAACAATATTCCTGATAGCTTCTGTTGAACGGATCCCAGACGTAATCATCCCCATTATCCAGCACATGCTTCGGATGCCCGAATCCTGACCAGCTTGTCGGGTCCTGCGGACGGCCAAAACGGTCTGTAAGAACTTTCCCCTGGCTGACAAATGACACGATAGACCCTTTGCGCGGGGCACTATAGAATTCAATCAGAGTCGATGTTGCCGAAGGATTGCTTACCTTCTTATATACGGTCTGCACACCATCTACATATACAAATAGTGGATTTGCCGGAGTGGGGACGATTTTCTTCGAGAGCGTAAATTGCTTTTTTCCCTCTGAACCACTCTGTTCTTCGTACAAATAAGGGGCATCAGCCATAAACATCCCATACTCAATTCCGGAAATCATAGGATTCCCATCTTCCAGATCAATCCCGGACGCTTCCATAACCTCGTTGTAGAACCAATCATTTGGGGTAACATCTACCCAAGTCGTCATCTCAGCTCACCTCATTTATAGTATAGAACGGAAAAGAGAATAGCCTGCAGGCTACTCTCTCAACATCCGTTCGACAAACCGCCGGGTCCGGTTTAAAAAGGAAACAAATTCTGCCCGGGTAATATAGCCGTTCGGCCTGAAGTAGAGAACCGGAGTACCGTCTGCTTGTACCACCGTAACCAGCCCCGCGTCAGCCATTTCTTCTATATCCGTTTCGGCCCAGTGGCCCTCAGTATCCTGATATTCAAAACGGTGCTTCTTGTCATAGCCATCCTTCTTGATCAGCACTAGCTCAATCACGCACTTATATCCCCTGTTGCGGTCTTGATTGCTGTCCAAACCATTATTAAGCCATACTGGCGAGGGGTTGATGCTTTCCAGCGATCCCAAATACAGAACTCCGCGTTCATCATAAAACTTGTGGGTCCAGCCGCAGTAGGTAAGATAATTATTGTAAGCCTCTTTATCTTTGAAGAGCAGGCTCAGTTGAACCTTGTAGCTAGAAATGCCCATCTGGTGAAAATGGCTCGGAGCATTTATGATCTTGATCTCTTTAAGCGATAATTGTGGACTTGGCGGGGCATAGGGTTCTACGATCTTAGCGTCTACTTCTGTGAAATTCAGTCCTGATTCTACAAATAACCGTTTCTTATAGCGATCATTTGCTGTTCCAAAAGGATACTGAGCAGGCATTGCCTCTCCCCCTATCTATGATTGTATTGCATCCCTGTCTTTACCTGCTGAGAGAGCTCGCGAGAGACATTGACGTTGGCATTCTTAACGATGCCTGCCACCTGATTGCCTACAGCCGTCCAATCCTGCTGGCCGTTGACATTCGCCTGAATGGTGACATTTACATCTCCAGAACCAAAGGATACCTGCTTGGCTGTCCCCTCACTCACCTTCATTTCGTAATAACTCATGGCCTGTACACCATCCGGAAGATTGAAAGTGGATTTCCCTTGCAGCAAGCTATTTTTAATGTCTACCAGATTATTCTTCTGCTGAACCTCCAGCTCCTTAATTTGCTCCAGTATTTTATTACGCTGAGTTTCGTTATCCTTATTTTTATCAAGCAGGGTATGCAAATCGCCTAGTGTGATACCAATCCGCGAGTTAATATCCTGAGACATCGCGTTCTGAATCTGTTTGACACCATTTGAGTCTTCTCTGGCGCCTGAAAGAATAGCATCACTTCTCTTCATGCTCCAGTCCGCATTTGAAATCTTCAAGTCATGATTTAGCTGCCCCATGATGTCATTGAACTCACTATCAGCGCTCATCTGATAGTCCTGGAGTTTCAGTGAAGAGATTTGTCCCTGTATATTAGCAATCTGGGCGTCTATTTCGTTATAAGAATCTGACCCCGCTGGCTGCCGGTCGCGTTTGGCGATTAGACCCTCGTCAATGATTTTCCCGTCCGCATTTTTCGTTCCATTTAGGATACCGTCCAGCATTTCAATATTCTTTTTAAAGTAAGTTTCGAAGAGGGCCCGCATCTCAGCGGAATCCTCGCGAACGCCGGACATGACAAGCTTGGCATAGCTTTCATCATGGGTTGCCTGAATTTTAGCGGTTTCGTTTTGCTGGAGACTCATCGTTCTGGACATCATCGATTGTGCGTCCTCATATCGGACAGCCTGATTCCGGTCAGAATAATCTATATCGCCTTTCTTACTATCTACATTCGAATCAAGCGGATCATCCGACTTCTTTGGTTTTTCCTCAACCTTTTTGGTTACTTTCTCAGAGTCTGCATTCCCTTTAAACTTTTGCTCCAGCGCTTTAGTAAGATCTTTGCCTTTTTTCCCGCTAAACGAAATTTTTAGAGCGTCCGCATATTCCGTCCATTTAACCCCGGTGCCACCGAAAATTTGATTAATCCCACCTCGAATACCGCCATCCAGAATCATTTCACCAATACCAAAAGCTTTCGTCAAAAAATTACCGTCGCCGATTGCCTGGGCCTTCTTCTGCAGATCAACCCGTCCGCTCGCATCTTGCTTTGCTCTTTCTTCTTTAGTCATGCTGAGCGGAGCGACAACATCACTATAAAAGTCCATTGCGGTTTCAACTGCCGAAATCAATGGAACCTTCTTTAGCCCGATCTTCAGTCCCTTACCCACCGTTGAAGCAAGCTTTCCAAATTTCCCGGCTTTAGAGAATAGTTTCCCGGCTCCTCTGGTCAAGCCTGCCAGCTTTCCTGCAATTCCCCTTCTGCCCCCGCCGGAGCCGCTTCTTCTGCTTCCCCTTCTACCTCTATTTGAGCCACTCGGGCCACTTCGTCTACCACCGCTATGATCCTCATCCGAGCTGCCAGAACCGCTTCTTCTGCCACCGCTATCTTCCTCATCCGAGCCGCCAGAGCCGCTTCTTCTGCCACCGTTATCTTCCTCATCCTTATCCTCATACCAATCATCGTTGAAAAATTCCTGGACTTCCTTGGCTACATCATAGGCGGATTTTTTATCCTCATCCTTGTCCTTGTCCTTGTCCTTGTCCTTGTCCTTGTCCTTGTCCTTGTCCTTGTCCTTGTCCTTGTCCTTATCCCTGTCCTTGCCTTCGGAGGCTGGCTTGCTTTCAGTTTCAGTCGCCTGCTTAGGGGCAGTCCCTGAATTTTGCAGTCTAGCCGCACGATCTAACCGGGCTAAAGCGTCTATATAATTTTGAATATCACCTGTATCTTGGAACTCTTTATTAAGCTGTACCATGTCATTAATGAATTGCTTGATACGTTGATCTGAATGGCCTGCACTGGAACTAACCCGCCTCAGCTCTTCTTCAAATTTCCGGGCATTCATGGTCCCGCTGATAAATCCCCCGGATATCCTTGCTATGCTGTTAACCAGCAAATCTCCATCCTGCCTGTCAACCCTCATGGCGGTGTCCAGCAGTTCCATCCGGGTGTTTACGAAGTCGGCCTGACGATCCATCTCTTTCATCTGGCGAATAAGCATTGTCAGTGTGCGTTCCAAATGCTGTGCTTCTAAGTCCAGCCTTGGATCAACCGATTGAGCCCACACGAGACTCCGCCGGGTCTGATCGACATCCCATTGCTTCTTGTTCATCCGGCGGTTAACATCTACATGCTCTTCAGAACCATATTTACCACTGCTTTCGATCTCAGCACGCTGCAGTTTGAGCTGTTCATACTCCTCACGCTGGGTGCCAAGCTTGTCATTCAAATGGCCGACACTCAGAACGCTGCGCTTACTGTTTACGAGATCGAGCCGTTTTTGTACAGCCGTAATGTGATTTTGCAGATCTGCCTTCGGAGCCTGCTGAGCAGCTAAACCCTGCCCACCCTTCCCGAGACTTATATTCTCCTCAGAAGAATGTCCGACATGGCTGCGGATCACATCTAAAAAGGCAATAACCCTCGAGCTTACGGTTTGGAACTCTTCCTTCAGATGATCGAATATCCCTTGTGTCGAAACCTCCCACATCGTCTTCAGCTTCTGTTCCTGGAATTCATAGGTCAGCATACTCTCTGCAAGCATCTGATTGGATTGATCCGCAGTCCATTGCTTGTCCTGCAATTTCTCTGCAAACTTTGCAGCACCACCCTCTGCCTGGACACTTGGGGCTGTATTGACCCGGGCCATGTCCTCTAATAGGGCCGTAACTGCACCGGAGTCATTCCCTAAATTGCTGGCATAGGTCTGTTGAACATAATCCTGGTCATTCGTATCGAGCCTATCCATGACATCCGTAATCGCAAACAGCATGTCCATTCCAGATTTTTGCGGCTTCCCCCTTTCCACATTCACATCTTGGCTTCCATTCCAGGGATCGAGAGTCTTAAACCCCGTCCGCTGAGACATCTCTTCAAATTTCTTGGAGGCAGGATTATCCAGTGGGGCTAGCATATTCATAAAGAACGCCTCCCCTGGATCTCCTGTCCTGCTTAGGATTGAGGGGTACATGGAAGACACAGCAATAGATTGGGCCATCGTCTGCCGCTTATCCTCATCAGATCCAATAAATGCAGGGGCGATATTTGCAGATTTTTGCATTTCGAGCAGATCACTTATTTGGGTAAAAGCTAATTTTGAACCCGCAACCATCATATTGGCGGCATCTTCAACACCTGCTGCGTTAAGTCCCCACTTGGCAGCAATAGAAGCAAGACCACTTGCGGACTGCTGGGTATCCATGCCCCCAATATTTTTCAGTTTGGCAGCCTGAGCTGCAATCTGCTGTGCTTCAAGCGGATCGGTTGCAGCCGTAGACGCATACCGGTAGGCCGCAGCGGCATCTTCCACAGGCAGTCCATAGGCAAGTGCCATATTTTGAACCGGCTTCTCTGGCGAATTTGGAACCCCCCCATCCTTCATCTTAAAGTTTGAAGCTGCCTGTGCCATTTGATATTCAAACGATTTATTGGCTTCATACCCCATAGAGAGCAACAGAGATGCACCATTGTCATACGAATCCCCCAGGATATTTTGCATAGCATTCATAACAGAGGACATTAATTTTTGGCTTTGGTCCGCCAGAATCTTCACGGCAGTGTTCAGCTCACCGCTCATATATTCAGGTTTCCGCTGTGGTCCCAAGGAATCCCGCCCGTACTGAGGGTACCCGCCAAGCTGAATGCCAGCAGCATCGTTACCGAAGCTCACCGGCACAGCTTTCAGCTCGTTCAATGCTTTGGCAAGCTCGGTAAATTGAATATCCAGCAGCGTTCTGACCTTATCTGTGAGGGTTTGTTGCAGAGCTTCCATCTTCCGGGCCAGAAAAACAGCCGGGGAGTCATCTGGTGCAGTCTCAACACTGTCTATGCTACTACTCATCCCCTTTATCCTATCAACTATTGCTTCCAGTCTGCGGCCGACGATATCTACTGCTCCCGCTTCCTTCGAGATATCGCCCAAAGAAGCAATGAGTGCATCCACCTGCTCAGCAAATGAGGCAGTTTGCCTTGCAAGAGAATCCATTTTGAGCAGAATTTCCGCTTCTAACGAATTACTTTGCTCCTGATTATGATCAGATGCCATAGTTCATCCCTCCCCTTATCAAATAAAAAAAAGCCCACCCTAAGTAGAATAGGCAGGACTTCACTTTTACCCTCCGCCAAACATACGTGCCAGCGCCATAACCCCGTCTTCATCAATTTCACGGTAGTCTTCATCGTTATAACCTTCGGGTTGCTCCTCTTCTCCGCCGCCTCCCCCAAACATTGCCCGAAGAGGCGCGGTTACAACCTCTACCTCAAAACGAATATATTTGTGCACCTGCTTCAGGAGTTCCTGAATCTGCGGGTAAGTGTATCTCCTGATTGCCCACTTATCGAGGTTACAATGCTTATGAAGATAGAAAAAAACCTCGCTCCATGTGACAGGCCCTCCTGTCTCTGTGTCGCGGACTTCTACCCCTGTCGGCTCTTCTCCCTCAGCCCGTTCTACTTTTTTAGTCCATTGAGATCCATCATGACATCCAGAATACGCTTAGCCGTACGAAGATCAACATTACGGTCAATAAATGAATGATCCACTACCAGTTTCCCCGCTTTATCGCGGTAAGCAATTTCCGGATAGATTTGAAAAGCCAGCCCCAAAATATCATGAAGTGTTTTTTCCTTGGCTTCCTGGCCCGGTGCAAAGTTAAGAATGATTTCGCCTACATTGACCGTTTTCAGGTACTGCATGAACTCTCTCGTATCCCCAAAAGTCATTGGTGGAATTCGGTAAAGTTCTCCATTACGCAACATAATCTCTTCATCCTCTTCAAACCACACACGTTCTGATAAACGAACTTCCTTGTCTTCTGGTAATTCCTCTTCTGTGCTCTCTGCTTGAATCCGTCTTAGTGCAGCCTCATTCATCTCTTTCGCATGCAGTAGTTCCTGGACAGACTTGCTCATAATCCCACTCCTTTTGTGTTGTTTTATTGAAAAAAACAAAGGCCCGGGTAGGGACCCGGGCCTCGTTCATCCGCAGCAAGCTTCAGAAGTTACACGTTCGAGGCTGCCGAATAACGTTTGATACTTCCCAGCTTGCGGTCCGCACGTTCCGGATCAAGCACCTGCAGGGTGATCTGAGAAGTAGATGCAGTAGCCCGGGCAGCGTCGATAGAGAACGTACCTTTTGCCCGGCATTGGTACAACTCTGTTTCAATACCTTGAAACGTACCATCTTTTTGCAAAAATGATCCATGATGAATGATATGAACCGGGAACGGAACCTCGTCAACCAGAATATCTACCACATCAATGATCTCTGTACGCTGGTAGCTCAGTACAACATCCTTATTGGTATGAGATATATTCAGAATCACATAGGTTTTTCCTGCATCGGAAGTCACCATGAACTGTTTGTCTGTTGGCGCAACGGTTGAGCTGTACGCCACTTTCTCAAGGAGTGAGTTGGCATCCTTCAGCTTCACAGTGAAATTGCCATCGCCATAAAGGGTGCTGCCGAATGTGACTTCTGCTAGAGCAACATCCGGTCCGGAAGCAGCACTGCGGTCAAGCTCTCCTTTAATCAGTTCATGCTGTTCATTGAGTACCCAGAGAGAACCATTTACATCTTCTTTAACTGTAGATCCCATCATTAGGGATAGCTGAGCCAAGTCGAATTTTGCGTCTGTAGCTGTAATTTCAATCGATTTAGACTTCACAAGATTATCAATCGCGAATAGGCCATCAGAACCGAACACATCTTCAAGCTCTACGTTAAGGTCAATTTTCAGATTTTGAAGCGTACCCAGCGATACCACCTCAACACCTTTACCATCGGCTGCATATTTCTTTGCAAGAAATTGTCCAACACCCTTAATAATCATCTTTTTAGCCATTCGAAAATTCACTCCTTTAATGGATACATCAAGCTTGTCTAATCTGTGAGCTGATCAGCAAGCCCGAAGCTCTTATTTATTCTTCCTGCATAGAGTAGGCGGGCTGCAATAATCCCTAACATTCCCCGTCCAAAGATAGAGAAAAGTGAAGTACCGTAGTGAAACAATATACATCAGACATAAGAATTGGCGTTTCATGCTCCTTATACAGCGTTGTTTCAAAGTTCTCCACATTCTCAAACGGACTTATGACATTCCGAAATAATTCAACAATCCGTTTTGAGATCTTCAAAGCCAAATCCACATTATTAGCAGTGTAAGTATTGAATTTGATGAACGAATGATAAACCAGATCATTCTCTCGGCTAATTTTGCCCTTCCGGCTCGCATAAAAGCTAATTAAAGGCAGGTTGCCTTTGATAAGATCTAAGGGCTGCGATCGCTTTTGAATCCGCTGCTCTACCCTTAATACATCTGCCGGATCAAGGTTCATTAACTCTAAAAGCTGTGAATCTGTACGAAGTACCCGGTGAATTTCAGCATAAAGGCCAGTGACCATAGTAACCTCCCTAATTCGGATTTTCCCTGCTCAAATAGATTAGGCCAAAACACAGATATGCCTTAGTTAGAATAAATCATGGGTGTCATCAGCCTTTCCTCAGACCACTGCAAAAGCTCAACCCTTTTCCTCCTCTTCAGAGATAGTAGGGTAAGACGAGGGATTACTCCCTCGGACTCCCCGTCAAACCGTGCATGCGGATTTCCCGCACACGGCTTTCCTTCGTCAGTTCCCCATCTTCAGGAGTGAGTTTCCTTCATCCGTCGCCGGATTGCTTATTTCACTCCTGAATTAGGAACGTGTGGTGAGTAAGCTTGTTAGAAATACCATTCCGGCTGATTCCAGTACTTTGTTTGGTATCAGCCGGTTTGACACCGTAGATCTCTTTTTGCGCATAAAGGCTCGCACCCTCATTCGCGTCCATTGATCCAGACGTTCAAA
>NZ_LVWI01000013.1 GCF_001909055.1 Paenibacillus helianthi | reverse complement strand
GACGGTGAAGCTGAAGGATGCACAGGGTAATGCGTTGACGACCGGAGGGGCGACGGTGGTAATTACGTCGACCTCGGGATCGGTGAGCACCGTCGCCGACAACCATAACGGAACTTATACGGCGACGCTTACGGCACCGGTAGCGGTGGGGACTGCAACGGTCAGTGCTACTGTTGGTGGAACTGCGCTGGGCGGAACGGCAACGGTACAGTTCGTACCCGGAGCACCGTCCAGTGCGAACAGCACCATAGCCGTGGGGAATAGCTCGCTGACGGCGGACGGCACGAGTCAGACAGTAGTGACGGTGAAGCTGAAGGATGCGCACGGCAATGGGTTGTCGGCCGGAGGGGAGACGGTGGTAATTACGTCGACCTCGGGATCGGTGAGTACCGTCACGGACAACCATAACGGGACTTACACGGCGATGCTGACGGCACCGGTAACGGTGGGGACCGCAACGGTCAGTGCCACTGTCGGTGGAACGGCGCTGGGCGGAACGGCAACGGTACAGTTCGTGCCCGGACCACCATCCAGTGCGAACAGCACCATAGCCGTGGGGAATAGCTCGCTGACGGCGGACGGCACGAGTCAGACGGCAGTGACGGTGAAGCTGAAGGATGCACAGGGTAATGGGCTGACGGCCGGAGGGGCGACGGTGGTAATTACGTCGACCTCGGGTACGGTGAGCAGTGTTACGGACAACCATAACGGGACTTACACGGCGATGCTGACGGCGCCGGTAGTGGTGGGGACCGCAACGGTCAGTGCCACTGTTGGTGGAACTGCGCTGGGCGGAACGGCAACGATACAGTTCGTACCCGGAGCACCGTCCAGTGCGAACAGCACCATAGCCGTGGGC
>NZ_LVWI01000012.1 GCF_001909055.1 Paenibacillus helianthi | reverse complement strand
ATCTAGGATGTGTCTGAAAACTAAATAACATGGTAAGATTTGAGAAAACGAATGGGGCGTCAAGCATGATTCAAAGACGGTACGAAATAAGCGATGAACAGTGGGAACAAATTAAGGACATGTTTCCACCCTACAAAACAGGGCGTCCGTCAAAATTAAGTGAAAGAACCATGTTTAATGCTTTTCTATGGATCGCTCGAAGTGGTGCTGCCTGGCGCGATCTACCGGAGGAACGCTATGGTTCATGGAAAACGGTCTACAGTCGCTTCTGCAAATGGCGAGATACCGGACTGCTTGTCGCGATCTTCCAAACTCTTCAGGTCGAACCTGACTTTGAAAACTTGAGCATTGATTCTACATCGGTCAAAGCCCATCAACATAGTGCCGGTGCTAAAAAAACGCCCCAGGACACGAAGTGAATCAGCACATCGGCGTCAGTCGTGGCGGAAAGACAACCAAACTTCACACCGTCGTCGATGGATTAGGAAATCCCCTCGCTTTTCTTCTGACGGGTGGTCAAGTCTACGATTCCGTTCCAGCGATCGATTTACTTCAGAAGCTTGATATTACAGGAAGTCATATTCTTGGCGACAAAGCCTATGGCTCAGAAGTGATTCGGAATTGGATTACAGCTAAGCAGGCATCCTACACTATCCCGCCTAAAGCGAATAGTCAAAACCCATGGAAAGTCGATTGGTATCGGTACAAAGAGCGACACTTAGTGGAGTGCTTTTTCAATAAAATCAAACATTTTCGCCGTGTGGCTACTCGTTACGACAAATTGGCCAAGTCATTCTTGGCGTTTGTATACGTAGCTGCCATTTTCAAATTGACTCAATGAAAAGTTTTCAGACACGACCTAGTTA
>NZ_LVWI01000011.1 GCF_001909055.1 Paenibacillus helianthi | reverse complement strand
GGGGCTGTCTCAAAAGCCATGAAATGGCTACTTGAGACAGCCCCGCTGTTTTTGAGTTGGATGGACTTGCGCACTTGGTGCGGACGCTCCGCGAACGGACCGTTGCTACAATCGCTGTGCTCTCCAGATTTTATTTATTTCCCGTAGCGGTAAAAATCCGGAGAGCAAGGCGACCGCTACCGCTTTTCCGCAATCAGTCCGTCCTCTCCGCTGTTTAAGCGGGGGAACGTTCCTACAATTCTTTCAAAAATCACAAAAAGAAATCGCCCTTTGGTAAAATGGAAGTGTCGAGCAACCATTTCAAAAAAGGAGCGATTTCTTTGTACATTCAATATACCATGGACCAACTTTGCTTGCCAATGGATCTGGAAGAAGACATTCCAGAAAATCACCTCGTTCGTGTCGTTAACGCAGCCGTCAATCGGCTGGACGACTCCATCTTTGACGCTGCTTATCCCGGCGGCGGCCGCGACAGCTATCATCCTAAAATGCTCACCAAAGTCATCATTTACGCCTACACTCAGCGTATCTATTCGTCTCGTCAAATCGCCAAAGCCGTGCGAGAGAATATTCCTTTCATGTGGCTGGCCGGACGGCAGCGCCCCAACTTTCGAACTCTTAATCGCTTCCGTTCCCAGCGGATGAGGAATGTCCTCGAAACGGTATTTACCGCCGTGCTTCAGTTTCTGGCTGACGAAAAATACGTGTCTCTGGAGCATTATTTTGTGGACGGCACTAAGATCGAGGCGAATGCCAATCGCTACACCTTTGTTTGGGGCAAAGCGGTCAGCAAACACAAAGCGAAATTACAGGAGAAGGTACACGCTCTGTTTGCTGACATTGAAGCGGCAGAGCACCAAGAAGAACAGGAGTTCCAGGGAAAGGACCTCGCCGAATTCGGAGAATCTTGTGAGATGAACAGTG
>NZ_LVWI01000010.1 GCF_001909055.1 Paenibacillus helianthi | reverse complement strand
GATTATATAATAGATCATTTTTGGAATTTAATAGTGCAAGAAGTGCTTTCAAATATTATCTTACTTCACAAAACTTAGAATCCCAGATCACCGTTTTTATACCTGCTTATATAGGGTGGAGTAGTATTGAGGGTTCAGGGGTATTTGATCCAATTAAAGACTCTAATGTAAAGTATGAATTTTATGCACTTGATACAGAGCTTGGTATCATAAAAAATGATTTATTCGTAAAAATCAATAATGCGCCTGCTAATAGTATTCTACTATTAATACATTATTTCGGTAGACCTGACCCTAATTTGGGTATGATTGTTAAAATGGCTAAAGAGAAAAATATTCGGATTGTTGAGGACGCTGCCCATGCTTTATTCTCCTCATTAATAGGTGGAAGTTGTGGAGGACTTGGAGATGTGAGTATTTATTCTTTGCACAAAATGTTGCCAATCGAAACAGGGGGAATACTTCAAATAAATAATAATGAAACAAAAGAAATTAATCGAATGGTTGAGAACTCTTACTTACGTAGTTTACTGTCATACGACCTTTCGGCTCTTGCCCAAATCAGAAAGAATAATGAGATATATCTGAGGGATTTGTTGTTGCCGTTGCATGGAGAGGTGGATTTACTCTGGCCAGAATTGACACCTAATAATGTTTATCTTCAAACATTGCCGGTGCTTATAAAGAAAAAGTCTCGCAACGATTTTTATTTTGAACTGAATAAACAGGGCTTTGGAGTCGTTAGTTTGTACCATACTATGATTAATGAGATTAACCCGAATCACTATCCAGAATCATTTTCTTTGTCTAAATGTATTCTAAATCTCCCGCTACATCAAGAGAGTAAACAAGAAGATTTAAAGGATATGGTAAATTTAATGATTAATCTGATCAATTAGAAGTGAATGGAGAAAACTAAATGTTAGAA
>NZ_LVWI01000009.1 GCF_001909055.1 Paenibacillus helianthi | reverse complement strand
CTTCCGTTCCCAGCGGATGAGGAATGTCCTCGAAACGGTATTTACCGCCGTGCTTCAGTTTCTGGCTGACGAAAAATACGTGTCTCTGGAGCATTATTTTGTGGACGGCACTAAGATCGAGGCGAATGCCAATCGCTACACCTTTGTTTGGGGCAAAGCGGTCAGCAAACACAAAGCGAAATTACAGGAGAAGGTACACGCTCTGTTTGCTGACATTGAAGCGGCAGAGCACCAAGAAGAACAGGAGTTCCAGGGAAAGGACCTCGCCGAATTCGGAGAATCTTGTGAGATGAACAGTGAGAAGCTAGAAACCCTGACCCAGGTGCTGGAGTCTAAGCTCCTGGACAAACCTAAAGACAAACCTCTGAAAAAAGCCGTTCGGAAGCTTCGGAAGGATTTGCTGCCCAGATTACTGAAGTACGAACAGTACCAGAGGCTACTTGGCGACCGGAACAGTTTTAGCAAGACCGACCCGGATGCGACGTTCATGCGGATGAAGGAAGACCACATGCGAAATGGTCAACTCAAACCGGGTTACAATGTACAAATCGGAACGGAAAACCAGTTTATTTTAGCGTACAGTCTACACCCGAGACCTACGGACACCCGTTGTTTACAGCCGCATATGGAAAAGGCAAAAAAGATCTTGGGTAAACTTCCTAGGGCGGTAATTGCGGATGCAGGTTACGGCAGTGAAGAAAACTACGCCTATCTGGAAAAGGAAGAGATTCAGGCGGTCGTGAAATACGGCAGCTACCACAAAGAAAAGAGTAAAGCTTGGAAAGAGAATATCGGAAAGGTGGAGAACTGGACGTACAGTGAAACCAGGGATACATGGACGTGCCTAGCTGGGGAAACGTTGCATTTCCGCAAAGAGAGCAAGGAGACACTACAAAGCGGATATGAAATTCACAAACGTCATTACCGAAGCCAAAGCTGCGAAGG
>NZ_LVWI01000008.1 GCF_001909055.1 Paenibacillus helianthi | reverse complement strand
GTAATTCTTTTTCTTGTTCCAGCAGTCGCTGCTCGAGTTCACGAACCTTTTCCGCACTGTTTACAGGTTCATTGCCGAACTCCCGATACTTCGCCAGCCAGTTGTGCAGCACGCCAGGGGAGATGCCCAGCTCCTCACCAATCTCTACCACCGTCTTCGTCTGTTCCTGGATATACTTGACGGTTTCTTTCTTAAACTTTTCATTGTACCGTTGCCGTTGTTCACCCATGTGAACACCTCCTCGTTAAGTTCATTATTCATGCTCTCTTAACGGGTGTCCACTTTTTATTCTACTTGCACTTCATCACTTATCTTTGGGAATTTTTATGCTTCGATTATATGTTCTTCTACATTATTGGAACATACTTTGAGGTTAGCCATTCTTGATCCAATTAATAATGGAATTCCAAGAAAGCTTTCCAAAACCCAGTTGAATAAATACGACTCAATAAGTAAATTGCTGAAGGCCCCGGGAATTAAAAATATTATCCCTGACAGTAAAGACTTGGATTGGTGGAATCATGTTGCTAAAAAACTTAGAAACAAATCTGCCCACTATATAATACCAACGCTACTTCAATTGTTTACAGGAAAGGACTATCATCCAGAAAATTACAGTCAGCTTTCCATTGAGTATTTTTAATTATTTTTGCTATATAAGTTGAACTAAAGGAATTCATTTGCACACTGTCGAATAAAAAAGTACAACCTAAAAGCGACGGTGAAACCATGCAAACGACACAAACCTTTATTGAAATTGAAAGCTTAATGAAAAAAGAAAAAGAGCGACGTATGTTTGAGCGTTACCAAGCCATTTTTCTGCATTTGAAAGGGAAGAATGCACAAGAAATCGCAGAGATCATTGGCAGAACGGAACGAACAGTCTATAAATATTTACGTGCTTATCGCGAAGCGGGCGTAGCTGGATTGCAAATCAACTATTCAACGGGA
>NZ_LVWI01000007.1 GCF_001909055.1 Paenibacillus helianthi | reverse complement strand
CCGGAACAACAGGGCCCTTAGCCTTGCACGTCCACGCTTGGTAATACTGGACTTGCCTTTTTTCTTTCCCGAACTGTTCTCTTTGAGATTCAGTCCAGCCAGCCGTATAATCTGCTGTCCATGCTCGTAACCGCTTAGATCCCCTACTTCTGCAAGGAAACCCGCCAGCGTAACTACAGCCACACCCGGTACGGTGAGCATCTCTCCAGTGCCCGGAATTTGTGACAGTAGACGTTCCACCTCGGCCAGAATCTCTTCGAGCTGTCTGGCGAACATTTCGTACTGTTCCAGGAGCGTTTTAATCTCTATTCTTGCTGCAGGAAGTCCTTCGGTCAGTCCGATGGAACTCCTCGCCGTATCCATAAGGTGCTGCGCGCGTTTAGTGCCTACGGCTCGTTTCACGTCTTTCTTCCACCGCTGAACGATGGCTTCTGTACCGAGTGCGATGATTTCACCTGGTGTGGGAAACTCGCCTAGCGTAATCCGTGAAGCCTTGCCTTCCCAGTCTTTAAATACCTGCGTGTACTCTGGAAAAAAGCGATCCAGCCAGTTCTGCACCCGTCTTTGCACCTGTCCGAAGTTCACCATGATCTTCTCCCGAAGATTCATGAGAATTCGCAGATCTGCGTAGATACTTGTTGGCAATTTAGGTTCGCTGTATTTTCCGTTTCGCACCAAATCGGCAATGACTTTTGCATCTTTATAGTCGTTTTTCGTCGGTGAGTTATCTTCCAGTTCTTTGCTTTGGTGTACATGGTGCGGATTGACAATGACCAAAGGAATACCTTGCTGTCCCAAATACTCGGCCAAGTTAAACCAGTAGTGTCCGGTGGGCTCAATGCCGAAGAGGACGTCGCTCTTGGCATGCTCCTGCTGAAGCTCCTTCATCCACTGTACCAGTTGCTCCAGACCTGTTCGTGTATTGGAGAATACACAATCTTTCCCCAGTTCAATTCCCCGAAAGTCAATGGCTCGGGCCACATGGGTTTCCTTAGCGATGTCTGC
>NZ_LVWI01000006.1 GCF_001909055.1 Paenibacillus helianthi | reverse complement strand
AGTAATCGCGGATCAGCATGCCGCGGTGAATACGTTCCCGGGTCTTGTACACACCGCCCGTCACACCACGAGAGTTTACAACACCCGAAGTCGGTGGGGTAACCCGCAAGGGGGCCAGCCGCCGAAGGTGGGGTAGATGATTGGGGTGAAGTCGTAACAAGGTAGCCGTATCGGAAGGTGCGGCTGGATCACCTCCTTTCTATGGAGAATCGTTTCCTGCAATGGAGACATTCAAATCGGAAGCTTGACTTCCACTAGAACCCTTGGGTTCGAACACTCACTCGTGTTCAGTTTTGAAAGAGCAAGTCTCTTTCGTATGCGTTTGGTGGCGATAGCGGAGGGGTTCCACACGTACCCATCCCGAACACGACCGTTAAGTCCTCCAGCGCCGATGGTACTTGGACCGAAGGGTCCTGGGAGAGTAGGACGCTGCCAAGCGGACAACCAATCCTTTGGTTGATTCATAATGTTATATATGTTATATGGGCTTTTAGCTCAGTTGGTTAGAGCGCACCTCTGATAAGGGTGAGGTCGGTGGTTCGAGTCCACCAAGGCCCACCATATAACATTATATCCCTTTATGGGGCCATAGCTCAGCTGGGAGAGCGCCTGCCTTGCAAGCAGGAGGTCAGCGGTTCGATCCCGCTTGGCTCCACCAAAATGTTTTACATGAAATAGTATATGTAGTACCTTGATCCTTGAAAACTGGATACCGAAACGAAAATGCGTTTTAGAACATCTTTTAGCTGAAACTTGTGTAAACAAGTTGAAATCGTTATTAGTATGCTGAAAGCGAAGGTTTTCGATTGTGAAGCGACCTTTGGCTTTAAACAGACTGGCGAACGGATTCATCCGGGAGCGCTGTTTAAAACAAGATGAGCGAACAAGCGAAACACCGGAGCGATGGTTAAGCTAATAAGAGCACACGGAGGATGCCTAGGCGCCAGGAGCCGACGAAGGACGTGGCGAACAACGAAACTGCCTCGGGGAGCTGTAAGCAAGCTTTGATCCGGGGGTGTCCGAATGGGGAAACCCAGCTGTGGTAATTCGCAGTTACTCATACCTGAATACATAGGGTATGCAGAGGCAGACCAGGGGAACTGAAACATCTAAGTACCCTGAGGAAGAGAAAACAAT
>NZ_LVWI01000005.1 GCF_001909055.1 Paenibacillus helianthi | reverse complement strand
GGGTATTATGTTAACCCATATTTTAATGAAATTAATTTTATAGTAGATATGATTAGCGAAACTTGTTATAAAAATAATAAAATCGTGTACAATCTATCACGTAATGGAAACTTTATCGGTAAGAAGTCATTGATTCCATCATTTTGTGATTTATTATCGCTTCCATATACAGGATCTAATGCTTTAGTTACTTCTTTATGCCGTGCTAAGTATACATATCTCAAATACTTTGAATCTCATAATATCATTACTACAAAAAGCTGGGTTTTATCAGAAAACAGCAACTGGTTCAACCAAGATAAACCACCTTATGGTATGAAAATAGTAATGAAACCTATGCACGAATCAGCAAGTATAGGACTTGATATGGACTCTGTTTTTATATTCGATAAAAATAGTGAACAAGAACTGATTGCAAAACAATCCCTTAGTAACATCACACTGCTCTTACAAGAATTTATTGAAGGCTACGAATGTGAAGTTCCTTTTTTTGTTAATAACAAAATACATATGATGTCTCCTGTGGGTATATCGATAAATAATAATTCTTATCTGGGTAACTCAATTTTAACATTTGATCGTTCTTTTAATGATGACTATGAATTTTATACATTAAGTGATGAATTAGAACATTCCATTATTAATAAGATTGAAGAAACTTCTATTAAAATTGTTGAATTAATAGGTTTCAATGATTATGGAAGAATTGATTATAGAATTGATGACCAAGGAACCCCCCATTTAATGGATATTGCTACCTCACCATACACTACAAAACACAGTTCCTTTGCATACTCCTTCAGTAGGCTTAAATTAGATTATAAAGATATTTATTCTACGATAATTGGTCTTGCTTATTCTAGACATCATTTGAAGAGTACGAATATATATTAGATTGATGTAAATTGAACATCTGAAAACAATATAAGCCTACAATAAAAACTGCAGGAACTGTCTTCATGTCTTGTATTTGCATACACCCAATTATCTAATTCGTAGGCACTTAGCTGAATTCTGTCCCTCACTAACTTGCCTATGGATTCATTTCTTTTCTTAATTTTACCTTCTATTTTCTTATAGAAATTAGGGAAATTATTGTTCAAATCAATTAGATAAGTTTCCGCTTCCTCCCAATCC
>NZ_LVWI01000004.1 GCF_001909055.1 Paenibacillus helianthi | reverse complement strand
AGAGGCGGTAGCCCGGAAGCATGGCCTCTCTCCCAAGACCCTTGGAAACTGGGTTCGCCAATATCAGGATGAGGTGGATGACCTTATGGTAAGAAAACAAAACGAAACTAAGCAGATCCAGCAAGATGCGGCTCAATTTCAGGACCTCCAGAAGAAGTACGAGGATGCTGTTAAACTGCTGGGCGAAAAAGAACTGGAGATCCATATTCTACGGGACCTGGTAAAAAAAAAGTACCCCGACTGGAAGTAGCATTCCATTGGATTGAACAAGGCTACCGTGTGCGTACCGTGCTGCGAATCTGCGGGGTTCCCCGTTCCACTTACTATTACCGTCTCCAACATCCAGAGCCTCGGCAGCCTGCGGGTAAAGGCCGTCCGGTACCCGGGTTTTCGTACGACAAGACAGGCTCACAGGTGAACGATGTCCGTATTACAACATGGCTACGTCGCTTGATACAAGGACCAGATGGCGCGTTTGGTTACCGGAAGCTCACGGTCCTATTACGGCGCAAACACGGTCTGCTTATTAACAAAAAGAAGGTGTACCGGCTCTGTAAATCTCTGAACCTGCTGGCACCACAGCGGGAGAAAACCAACGCGGTCCCTCGAAAAGTTGCGAATAACCGAGTAGTCACCGGACCCAACCAGCTATGGCAAATGGATATTAAATACGGATACGTAGCCGGCCAGCGCAGACACTTTTTCTTGGCCAGCGTTATAGATGTGTTTGACCGGAAGATAGTCGCTTACCACCGGGGTTCGACCTGCCGCACCCCCGAGATCCTACAGACCGTACAGAAGGCGCTAGGAGCCCGCAAGATAAGCCAACATGAGGCCTCACTGGTAATCCGTACGGACAATGGGCCCCAATTCGTAAGCAAAGCCTTCTATGCGTATTGTGAGCAGGCGGGCTTGGAACACGAGCGCATCCCGCCACGAACGCCGAACAAAAATGCCTTTATTGAGTCGTTTCACAGTATTTTGGAACGGGAATGCTACCAACGTCATTGTTTTGAAAGTACGGAAGAAGCCTTTACCGAAGTAGACCGTTTCATTCGGTATTACAATACCGTCCGGATCCACGGCAGTCTAAACGACTGGCCGCCACAGGAATATCTGCGAATGGTACAGGCAAAATTACTATCTCCCAAGACCATTGCACTTTAGTGCGATTTTGCAAGAATGAACGTGGTAGTGTCCAACTTTATGGGGTTGAACCG
>NZ_LVWI01000003.1 GCF_001909055.1 Paenibacillus helianthi | reverse complement strand
CTGTAAAGGAGCAAGAAACGGCGTCCACCTCCTGAGAGGCCGAACGAAGGAATGTAAGGGCAAAGACCCCGCGTGACATGGGAGGGTAAGCCGTCAGGAGACAGGTGTGGATATCCAAAGTGCGATCACAGAACGTATCCTTGGGTTGGGGATGAATCCCCCGCTCTCTATTCCCGCCACCGGCTTCACCAGAAAATAATGTCATCCTTACATGACTTCTCCAACTCTCAATCTGTCTATGGCTGAAAATCTTAGAACGAGTGAGTAAACAAGAGTATTTATTAATTTATAGTGGGAGGCAATAAAGTCATCATGAGTAACGAATTTCAGCCTAGCCCCGTCTAATTAGGAAATATGTACCTCTGGTTTAAGGTTGATCTAAATCCATTCGTCAGGGAGCCTGCGTCTGGTTTGCCGTCCTCTTGGCACCTGCCTCGGCTTATGTTCATCCGCAGCTTGTAGATCTGCCCGGCATCCACTTTTCCACTTGCTCCCCTGGTCAACATGCTCCCTCCACTACTTCGGAACTTCCCAAGTTTGCGCAAGCTTCAGTAATTCTTGTTCAGCGGCATCCTCGTCACCGGTCACTTGAGCTTCAATATAATAGGTATCCGTTCCGTCTTTGAGGTCTTTGCTGGGCCGCTGAATACAGAGCCAATACTGCGTGATATCCGGGACGGACAGGACAGCCGGACCGCCATGCAGGAACTTGATCAGGATTCCTTCTCCTGCGGGAAGCTGTAGTGTGCGCCGCCATAGCTCTTCTGAATGATTCGGTATGCTGATATAATTCTGCGGGTTTGTCTGATGGCCGAGGGAAATCTCCATATTTTCCAGCGCTATCTGTTTGTCTTCCACTATATATTTTGCTGGTTCTTCGTGCCCCAGACGAATCCTGTTGACTGTGGGTTGAGAGGTAGCCCAAGACTGGGAATAGATCCATATTGCAGCAGAAAGGCAGAGCATACTAATAAGCAAGAGATAACTCCATTTTGTCCTCATAGGCACTCAGCCTTTCAACGGTTTGTTATTTTGCAATATTCTAAGAGCTCAGCACCTTCATCACCGCCGCATAACAGGATTCTTTGAATACGGTATGAAGCTCGTCATTGTTCGTCATTAGCCACTGGATCAGACAGCCGTCGATGATTGCACGAATGACTGGGGCCGTTGTCTCCGGGGACAGCTCCTTGACAAAAATCCCTTCCTCCTGCCCCAGCGTCAGCACCTCTGTGCTTATCCGAGCGCAGTTGTCATAGAAACGCTGATTAATCTCCCTGTACACCGGTATCCGGCTGGCCCTCGCCAGGAAATCCAGATACACACGGTAAAAGGAACGGTTCTTCGCCGCATCGGGGAACGCAGAGTCGATGTAAGCCTTAAGCTTGCCGGTCGCTGTCTGCTGTTCTTGCACCGCTGCCTGCTCTTTAGCGGATATTTTACCGGTCAGCCATTCCAGCAGCTCCACAAGCACTGCTTCCTTGTTGTCAAAATAATAATGCACAACCCCTTTACTGACCTCGGCATGATCAGCGATCGTCTGCAAGGTCACGGAATCATACCCCAGCTCGGACAACGCCTGAAAGGCGGCGAACAAAATCTGTTTGCGTTTCTCTTCGGATTTCTTGTAGCGTACCATACGACCTCCGCAAATTAGGGAATAATGTACATTATATCATAGATAATAAAAAGTTGACCGGTCAGAATAAATATTATATAACATACTTACCATTACAATTCGTCTAAGGAGCGACTTACATGACAGAAACGTTTCAAGCTTTGGTTGTGGACAAAACGGAGACCTTTTCCGTGACGGTACAGCCGCTGACTATGGAGAAATTGCCTGCCGGAGAAGTACTGATCCGAGTTGCATATTCCAGTGTTAACTATAAAGATGGACTCGCGAGTATCCCGAACGGGAACATTGTCCGCAATTATCCTTTTATCCCGGGCGTCGATTTGTCGGGAACAGTTGTTTCCTCCGCAGACCCGCGTTTTCAGGAAGGGCAATCCGTCATTGCCACCGGGTACGGCATTGGGGTATCCCATTTCGGCGGCTTCAGCGAGTATGCGCGTATTCCTTCTGAATGGGTCATGCCACTGCCTAAAGGCCTTACGCTGCGGGAAGCAATGATCTATGGCACTGCCGGTTATACCGCTGCCATGTCCATTCTGGCAATCGAAGCTCATGGCGCTGCGCCGGATAAGGGCAAAGTGCTGGTCACCGGCGCAACCGGTGGTGTCGGCGGCTCGGCCGTTGCCATGCTTGCCAAGAAAGGCTACCAGGTCACAGCCAGCACCGGCAAAGCAGATGCAGCTGGTTATTTAAAGGCCCTGGGTGCTGCCGAAGTCCTCTCGCGCGAGGAGGTCAGCGGCGGTTCAGGCAAACCGCTGGACAAGCAGCTGTGGCAGGCCGCCGTTGATGCCGTTGGTGGTGCTCCACTTGCTGCAGTTCTCAGCAAAATTGCTTACGGCGGCTCCGTTGCCGCAAGCGGATTAACCGCCGGAACATCGGTTCCGACGACAGTTCTTCCTTTTATCTTACGGGGTGTTAGCTTACTTGGAATCGATTCGGTTGCTTGTCCAATGGAGCAGCGCATTCAGATTTGGGACCGGATGGGCTCCGATCTGAAGCCGGAACTGCTGGACGCGCTTGTGGACCGCGAGGTCACCTTAACTGATCTGCCTGCTGCCCTGGAAGATATCTTGAAATCCAACACACGGGGCCGCGTATTGGTCCGCTTGTCTTAATCAATGAAGCCACCCGCAGGGAGCAATCCCGGGGTGGCTTTTGTTTTATCTGATTATGAAGGATTTCACTTCAACCGCTTGTTATACATTCCCCCCAATATCAACCGCATTCTGTATACCCGGATAAATCTGGACATAGGGCTGCTGGCGGTACTCCTGAACATACGGCTGGCCGTAGTATCCATGCGCAGGGGTTGGCTGGTAACCGAAGGGCTGAAGCATATGCGGAGCTTGGGCTTCCATGTATGGAGCCATATTATTGGCATACGCCGTGTTTGCTACCGCAGTCTTGCCGGGCTCACAGCAATCTGCAGGCGGTCCGATAAAGGTTCCCGGTTTCACCGGTGCCAGCACTTCCTTGAGTTCGGCTTCATTCATGCAATACGTGTGAGCAAGCACTTTTGGCGGTGTAAGCGTCAGCAGATCGGAGCCCAGTATGACTTCTGGTACCGGGGCATTGAAGATCGCCAGCAAATGCGTACAATCGGTGGTAGCCACCTCATAATGCCACCAGCCTTGCGGCACATTCGCCACCTGGCCCGGTGTGATGGGGAAATGCAGCAACTCATTCGTAAATGGATTGATCAGGGAGACGACTGCAGCACCGGAGATACAATAGACCAGTTCAGCGGCATTCTGGTGGTAATGGGGTTCCACTACGTTGGACTTGCTGAGAAAAATGTCTAGGAGGGAGGTATTCTCCAGCGTATTAAGCTCTTTGATTGACAACGTATTGATATAATTACAGTCATCCTTCTTAAACGTTGTGTTACAGTTCACATCAAAGCTAAACTGTGTATTGGGTGATTTGTAATCCATGTATGAAGTCACCTGGCTATCCTTCCCTTCCGCAAACCGGTTTTTATCGTTCTTACGATAGGATATGTACCCGCCCAGGCCCAGGTGAATAATTATCTCCGGCTGCAGCAAGAAGAAACGGCACCCTCCTTTTAAGGAGCATGCCGCTTCAACATTTATTCATCTGCTATAATCGTCCGGTTCCTGCCCTGGCCCTTCGCCGAATACATCGCACGGTCCGCCTGCTCCAGCAGCTTCTCAAGGGAGTCCCCATGGCTAGGATAATGAGCGATTCCCTGTGAGGAGGTTACCTTCATCGCCAGCGGAACTTCACTGGCCTCAAGCGTTTTACGGATTCGTTCCGCAACGATGTAGGCGTCGGCAGCCTTGGTTCGCGGAAGAAGCACTACAAATTCCTCCCCGCCATAGCGGCAACAGACATCCCCCGGACGAATACTTGCTTTCAGTATACCCGCAACCTGCTTCAGGACCTCATCCCCTGCCAGATGACCATAGGTGTCATTCACAAATTTGAATTTGTCGACATCCAGCACAATCACGGAAAAGGAAAATTGCGCGGCAATCCACTGATTCATTGTAATATCAAGGGATCGGCGGTTGGCAAGTCCCGTCAAAAGATCAGTCATCGCTTCCTGGGTGAGCTGATCTGTCTGTTTCTGAATATCACTCCAAGCAATGGCCACCGCTTTGGTCAAGAGGTCTGCTTCCCGGTTCCAATGCGGTTTCAGCACAGGGAGTTCAGTCTTTTCCTTTCCCACCTTGTTCATCAGATCAGCAAGCATGACAAACGGCTTGGCCAATTGATGGGCTATTACAAGGGCCAGCAGCAGCATAATCACAAAAGGGATCAAAGTATAGGCAAGTGTTTTGCGGATATGGCCCCATAGCTCATCCTGAATTTTGCTCACGGGTGAAACTACAGCAACTCCCCAGCCATTGGCCGGAACACTTGAATAGCCAGCCAGCATAGGGATACCTCTTACATTAACTGCTTCCCTTTGCCCGCTGTGTCCTTTCATTAATTCCTGCACGATCTCACTTTTGCTGATGTCCTCATTGAGCCGTTCCTTATCAGGATGAAACAAGAGATGCCCGTCCGCACTGACGATGTAATAATAGGAGCCTGATGAATCAATTTCATTATCATTACCAAAAATCATACTCAGAATATTGCTATCCTGCAGATAAATGGTTCCGCCCAGCTGACCAAGATAATGCTTATCCCGGTCATACATCGGTTCACTCATAAAAACAATCATTCTGCCGGTTGAAGCAGTGGTAAAAGGCTCTGAGAGATATGGAAGTCTAAGACGAAGCGCTTCCACAGCCCAAGGGGACTTAATCGATTTGCCTGCCATTCCAAGCGTTGCCGGTGAAGCATTACGGATGACACCATCAGCACCTACCAGGAGAATTGAATTGAAATAGGTGCTGCTCTTGCGCATCAATTCCAGGTAATCGTCAACTTGTTCCGGTTGTACCTCATTGATCTGGGACAGTTTGTCTGCACTATACACCATACTGCTGCGCATAGACCGGAAGAGTGAATCCACTGTCTTGCTCATGCGTTCAGCATTGGAGAGATTTAAATTCAGGGTCGTCTCGATCAGAGACTTTTTTTTCGATTGATACGAAGCGGTAAGCAGGATCGTTGAAGTCAGCAGAACCACCAATGTGACCAGACCAATCAGCAATAGGGTAAGACTGAGTTTCTTTTTCGGTTGTCCTGCTTCTCCCAGTCCAGGCATTGCTCAACCTCCTTATGTTACTGGGCGGCCGTTGCCGACAGGTCCATCTGATATTAATTATATACGATTGGGAAACAGAGTCTACACACAGTTTATATTTCCAAAACCACCGACAGGCTACGCAAAAAGGGGGGGTTACGGTGAGGATATCTTTGTTATTGAAATCTCTTCCTATACCGGCCTAGACTGAAGATTGGCCAAGACAGCAAATAAACAGAGGAAAGAGCAAGCGGCGGGAACTGTTCCCGAATCCGCTTGCTCTTTTCAATTCGCTGGGGTTACCAGCCGCTTCGTTCAATAAGTGAGGTGATCTGTGCAAGATGATGGCGGTTATGCCAGTTGTACCGCTGAATCGCTGTATCCAAAGTCATCGTACCCAGCATAAGGCTTATAAAGGTTCTATTAAATTGTTCTTCTTCCAGGGAGACCAGCAGGCCAGCGAATCTCCGGTTCAGGCTATCAAGCAGCGCAAGCGAGGTTTCAATGGGCTCCTCATGATAATCACTTAGCTCTGCCCAAAGTTCCTCCCGGTAGGAAGGAATCTCCGGCGCCTCTTCGGTGAGTCCCCGCTTAAAGCGCAGATAGGCATTCATATTGTTGTCGGCAAGATGGTGAACCACCTGTTTCACATTCCAGCCGCCTGGGCGGTAGGGTGTATTCAACTGCTCGAGCGTGAGAGGCAGTACGGCCGCTCTCCACACTTGCGCCATATTGCGGATTTCGTCAATGGATTCTTTGCGCTGTGCCGACGTCGGCTGTCCCGGGCTTACAAAAGGACCAATGGGATATCGCAATTGTTCTATATTGGGTAGATTAGAATTCACTGGGCTCCAGCCCCCTTTCTGCATGCAATGCCGCGCCCGTCTCAAGAATGGTAGAGAGTTCTTCAAGATTACCCACGGTTACATCCGGCTGCACCTCATGCTTCCAGGCTGATCCGGTCCGGTTGATCCAGCAGGTTCGGATTCCCGCTCTTGCGGCACCCAGCACATCCGAGGGTGAATCTCCAATATGCAGGATTTCACCGGGTTGTACGCCGTAGAATGCGATGACCTCACTGAACATCCGGTTCAGCCCGTCATTTTTGTAGGATCGATACTCTTCTGAAGTAAACAGCTTAATGGGATAATCCTTATAGAAATCCGGCAGCATCAGAGTATCCGTGTCGCTCACAATGCAGACCTGATACGCTTCAATGATCTTTTGCAGGAACGGCTCCGTGTCTTCATACAAATCGGAAAGCCGGTGCTCGGCAAAAAGAATGTCCACTGCCTTAAGGGAATCAAAGCTCAGCTTGTGCTCCATGAAGACTTTCTCAAAACCGCTGCGGAATATTTCCTTGCTGGTGTAAAAGCCTCCGGCATCACGAATCGCAGCCGACTGTTCAAAATAATGTCTTAACAGCAGTTGACCGAGCTCTAAAGCCCGTTCCTTGCTAAAATCCTGCTGCAGGATCGGTCTCCAGATGTGATTCCTCCGGCCTTCAATGTTCACCAGGGTCTGGAACATGTCCAGGCTGATGATTTGGTAAGGGTTCATTGGGATTGACTCCTTAGCAGAATTTTCTCTACATATTAAACCGGGCCGTCACGAACACAGCCGGAGAGTTCCAGTAAATCGTTACCTCATTTGTGGAATAGCTTAGATCATGATCGGCAAAGCACTGGGCAGCAGGCTTGCCTTGAAGATGCTCTGCAACATATTCATCGTGCAGCCCGCGGTCGGGTCCGCCGGATACTAGGCCGGGTACCGGGTCGGCTACACCGTCACCAACCGATGGCCGGTGATGAGGATGCATAACTGGACGGTCGCCGAACCCTGTCACATAGCTGATGTCCAGCACATTGCGTCCCATCAGGTAGTGCAGATGATCCAGCGCGCAAGCGGCATAGGCGGTCTCTCCACTGAAATGCTCGGCCGCTAGCAGCAGCATCGCGTTGTTCAAGACCAGCATATTGCTGCCCCAGATATAATCCTCTTCCAGCAAGGAAATACGGTAGCCATCCTCCCGGCTCTGCCGCACCAGCCGATCGGCTTCTGCCAGAAGCCCCTGCTTCAGCGAAGTATATAAGCCCTTCTCAGTGGCTGATTCCCCGGTCAAAAGGTACGTAAGTGTCCCGTATCCGCCCATATCCGCCCAACCCAGGCTGTATTTTGGAAATGACAGCTGTGCCAAAGCCTGAACCGCCTCATGATAGACCGCTTCACCTGTGGTACGGTACAGTTCTGCCGCTGCCCAGTACCGTTCGTCCTGATCCGTATCGTCACCATATTCACCGGTGCTAATTCCCGGCGGATTCATGAAGCCAGGCGCCTCAGGGTGCTGCTGCAGCCAACTCCAGGCCGCTTCAGCCGCAGTGAGACATTGGCGGGCATAACCTTGGTCATAAGGCTCATAGACCCTTGCCGCCATCGCCATCACACCGGCAAAGTCCCCAGTCGCTGTTGCCGATACCGGTGAAAAATACAGTTCTGCGTTATCCTCCTCCGGCATTACATCAAGACCAGGAAAGTTCAAAGTAGTCAGCTTATGGTACACTCCGCCTGTACCAGGTTCCTGCATCTTGAACAGCCAATCCAGCTCCACCTTGCATTCCAACAACACATCCGGTGTCTTACCATCGCTCTCAGGAAGCGGTATTGAAACCGCAAATGCTGTGGGATATAGTTCATAGGCAAGCAGCAAATCGGCTATGGCCTTTGCTCCAGGACCGGAGTACTTCCCGTAATCTCCGGCATCATGCCAGCCGCCGCAGCTATCCAGCGTCAGCTCCGGTTGTCCGTATACGATGCCTTCTGCCGTATGGCACGCTCCGTGGGCCCATGGACCGGCAAATTCTCCGGTCAGCTCTACACCGCAGCGGTAATAATAAAAAGCTTTCAAAAGTCCCTGCTGCAGCTCCCCATAGGGCTTGTCCCCGATCACAAAGGAGGCAGATACATTACCATCGTCTCCTTCAAGATGATACCGGCCGGCCGTTCTGACCCCGGAGAAATCTGCCACATGAACGATAGCACCGCTGGGTTTATCCACGATTGCTTTTCCGGACTTACCGGTATACACCATGGCCCCTGTCTCTTCATTGATTACCCGGAAGCCATGGGCTTCTCCGCTGAATATGGCAATTTTTGCTCCTTCTGTGGCATAACCGATTTGATTCACAGCAATGTGACGATGATCAGGCGTACTCAAAGTGTTCATATCTCCTCTATACATATGACTTTATAGAAAATAATCATCCTCTATGTAAAATCTATGCTGCCTCCTGAAACCGCTCCTCACCACCCCATGTAAAGCCCTTTTATTCGCCTAACAGCTTAATGAAACTGGCCGGCAGGTTAAACTGCTGGTTGTTGATCATGATCTGGCGCAGCTCTGCATCGGAATCGTCGCCTTGCGCATCCTTGATTTCCTTAATTTCACGGTGGAGACGCTCCATCTGCAGATCCAGCTCATACGCCTTATCGGCTGCATTCTTCAGTTCACGGGTCAGATGCTCGGGAACAGCTTGGCTGTACTTGTAAAAAATCTTGTGCTCCAGGCTGGCCCAGAAATCCATAGCAATCGTGCGGATCTGCACCTCTACACATACATGCTCCTGGCAGTCTGACAAAAAGACCGGAACCTCCACCAGCAAATGCAGGCTCTGATATCCATTCGGCTTGGGGTTCTTGATATAATCCTTCACGCCAAGCACCTTTAGATCATCCTGCTTCTGCAGCATGGCACTGACCTGATAGATATCGGAGATAAAGGAGCAGGTAATCCGTAGCCCGGCGATATCCTTAATGCTGGATTTAATCGCATCCAGCGACAACTCGCTGTTTTTGCGCAGCATTTTGTTCATAATGCTCTCTGGGGATTTAATCCGCGATTTCGTATGCTCGATCGGGCTATAGTCATGGAGCATCTGAAATTCCTGTTTTAGGATATCGATTTTGGTCTCAATTTCCTCCAGTGCAAACTTGTAAATCATCATAAAACGGGTCAATTCATATTTAATCTGTTTGAATTTCTCGATCTGATCTTGGGTGTTCATCCTCAGTTCTCCTATCTTAATCTTTCATTCATCATAGCTAATCTGCTAGCTGAATTCAAATTCCCGGCAATCAAAAAGGCCATCCCGAACTTCCGCTGTGAAACGGATGGGATAACCTTTTGTCATGTCTCGTTATTGCTCAGGCTATAAAATGATTTCTTCAACCGACAGGCTGCGTTCGCGTGACAAATCCTTGAATACATTATCCACTTTAACAAGCGGCTTGAACATGTCAAGCGGGTTATTCATCACGATCGTCCCGATTTCCCCATTGGAAAGCTGAACATTTTTGCCGACAAAACCTGGAAGGAGATGTCCTGTAAGCGCCTGGACCACCGTTCCGTTCAGCTTGCCGAAGCCCATTTCATGAACTTTGCGCAAGACGGCAACGAGCCCTTGCTTCGGCTGATTCAGCCTGGAGGTAGTCAGCCCCATATAAATATTCGCCACAGTAACAATTTCAGTGTACGGATGAATCTCATTCTTAAGAATCTGGTTCGGATACCCTGTTCCATCCTCAAATTCATGATGCTGAAGGGCCACGAGTGCTGTCTTCTCATCCATCTTGGAGCCGCGGATAATATCATATCCATAGGTGGTATGGCGTTTCAGCTCTTCCTCCTCGGCAGGAGTCAGGACTCCGGCTTTGTTCAATATGGACAGAGGCACTTGGCTCTTGCCGATATCATGCAGGTAACCTGCACGGCTGATCTCATAACGCTCCTCTTTGGAGTGGCCGAGCCAAGCAGCGATATAATACGACAGCAGGCCAACTTGCAGCGAGTGATGATATGTATCAATGTCGTCGCGCTCCAGCAATAATAGCAAGGAAACGACATCTTTCTGCGCATCCAGCGTTTCGAGCAGCGGCTGCAGCGTGTCGTCCACCATGGTTTGAGTGAAGGAGCCTTGGGCCAATGCTTCCAGGAAAATCGATTCATAATTCTGGATGGTATGGTCGAAATTGTCATTCAGGCTGTGACTGAGTCCGTTTCCGCTCTCAGCATGGTTTATCGTGCGCGGCTCAATATCTACATACTCTATTTTGTGCCGGATCAGGATGGTGATTTCCTCACGCTGAACAACTGTTCTCTTGGGGAGAACGTGCAGGCCTACACTATTGAAAGTGTCTGTCAGAAGACAGTCGCCGTGTTTAAGATCCGTGACATGAACTTTCAAGTCTCAGCACCCCTTTTTATGTATAGGAATATTTCCCTCAATCTTTACTTGATCATAGCCCAAAAGCTGGCAAAGTAACAATATGGTTAAAGTCACGTTCCCTGTACCAGAGTAGGTATATTGAATCCCCGACTTTAGCCTCTTCTACATCCATTTCACGAATCTTTTATAGGTCAGCTTGACCCCGTTCGCTTCTGCCCAGCGGGTCAATTCTTTCATCGACTGGGCGCGGTCATCTATAAAACGAAAGGTTAGACGCATAGGAGCAATCCTTTTGCCAACCGGTTGGATGCCCACTACTGGTCCGTCAATTTGGATGGCTTGGATCCTCTGTGCGTAGATGGTTTCACCACGGATTTGCAGCGAATCGGTACCCCATTTGATCTCTGCAGCCGGCCGCAGGGCATTCACAATCGACAGCACAAGGAGAACAATAAGCATAACAAGCATGACTACTATAATATAATCCACAGTAGAATAAGGACGATATGGATTGTGTGAATTCAACGTCCAAGATTCTATTGTAATAAGTAATATAAATGACAGCATTGTACGCAAACTCAACGGAGTTTTGATTCTGGATACAGGTAATTTGTCCTGCATAATATTTTTCCTTTCATGAATCGGAATAATGGAACCCTATCCTTGAGCAGGTTATACAGCTATAATCGAAATAAAAACTTCGGGAGGACACAAAATAATGTATGAGCATCTTGTTGTTTTTAAATTTAATGAGCAATATAGGTCCGAAACTGGAGAACATCTCGTACAGACGCTTATGGCGCTGAAGAATTCGATTCCCGGGATTGTGGAGCTTACGGCAGGTGTGAACAAAACGGAAGAAACGGAGAATATCCATGGATATACGCTGGGGCTTCGTGTGACCTTCAGAGATCAGGAAGCCCTGCGCAAATATGGACCCCATCCTGCACATCAGCATTTTGTGGGGCTGCTTGAGGGGATCATTGAGAATGTCGTAGTGGTGGATTACCCAATTTATTAGAAAAGATTATTAACATCCACCAGAACTTTGCCGATCAGCTTATCTTTGGCTACAAAAGGTGTGCTCCACAGATGGGCATCATAGCTCGTATTCCGGTTGTCGCCCAGAAAAAAATAGTGGTCTGCAGGAACTGTGACCGGCCCGAACGCGTAGTTCATCTTTTCCTGAAGATAAGGCTCTTCGACCCTGTCGCCGTTTCTGTACAAAGCCCCGTCCTTGATCTCAATCGTATCTCCCGGCAGCCCCATGAGGCGTTTGACATACTTTTTCTGTTCATCGCCGGGCACCGGCGGGTTAAATACGACAATATCACCATGCTTCAGTGTGGTTAACCAGAGCATCTTCTCCACCAACAGCCGGTCGTTGATCTGTATCGTCGGAATCATCGAACCGGTTGGGACTTTCATGGCTTCAGCTACATATGTACGGATAAACAATGACAAAACAATCCCGATGGCTATACTCGGAACCCATTGCTTGAGAAATTTCTTCATATTATATCTTCCTTTCAGTTCACGGATTATATATCAAAACGTTCAAGAATCAGGGCCATTTCGGCCTCAACGTCAACTTCAGAGTACTTGGAAATATGGATCACCAGCAGACCGCCAAAGATTTGCTCCCATTTGCCCTCATATGTTGTAATCCGGTGCTTAAAATCATGGATCTCCTGCGATTCTGCAGCCTCCTTGCTCAGCAGCCAGGCATATCTGGCATAGCCCGATTTCTGCACCGTTTCCACATAGTACGCAATCCCCTGCTTCTCCTCGACCCGAATGATGTCCCCAAGGGCGATGCACGGGTTGAAAATCGGCGTTTCTTCAATACGGTATTTGCCACGCGCCACCGGCGTCACATCCAGAATCTCAATATCCCGGCCAAGCTCATCAAAGCAAATATGCAGTCCCACCTTATCCGGCACTAGGCACACCTCCATTCTTGTCAGACATCATCCTGCCTGTAATTCACTTCATGTTCTTAAGAGATTTGGCGATAATCCCTTCGAACACTTTCCAGGGCAGCAGTGTTTTACCAATCACCAGCAGACGGGAGCCTTTGCCGACTGGGTACCGCAGCCTTGGGGCCTTCATTGCTGTGATCCGCGCTATCAGCTCGGCAACCTGATCCGGTTTGGGTGCAGTCTCGGCGCTCTGCCGGGAATAACGCAACACATCGGCAAGCTGTTTCTGATAGGGAGAATTCTCGTGGGTATGCATCCCCTCCAACCCTTTGCCCCAGATCGGTGTACGGAACGAAGCAGGCTCCACCAGTACAACCCGAATCCCAAATGGACGCAGCTCCTGGCGCAGGCTTTCACTGAAGCCCTCCACGGCGTATTTGGAGGCGGCATATGGGGCATATCCGGGAAATCCGGTCAAACCGCTGACGCTGCTGACATTGACAATCAGGCCCGCCCGCTGACTCCGCATCATAGGCAGAACAGCCTTAGTAACTTCAATTAGACCAAAAAAGTTCGTATCCATCTGCCGCCGCCATTCATCCATGCCCACCTCTTCCACAAAGCCGCCGACGGCAAAACCTGCATTGTTGACCAATACATCAATTCTTCCGAATATCTCCATAGCCGCTGCTACTGCGAACTTAATGGATGCTGAGTCCGTAACATCCAGGGCCAGTACATGTATCCGCTCTGATACCCCGGCTTCTTCAGCCTGCTGCAACAACTCTCCCTGGCGGCCCAGGTCCCGCATGGTGGCTGCGACTTGGTAGCCTTTGCGGGCCAGCGCCAGGGCAGTCAGCAGACCGAAGCCGGAGGAGGCACCGGTGATGAGGGCGATTTTATTTGCATTCCGCCCGTTTTCGCAGTTCATAATTGCACCTCTTAAAAGTTTTGTAGCTTCGCTTCTTAGATTTCACTTCGTACAAAACTTGCTTCGGAAGCATACGCTTTTGTTTTGTGGGCATCACTTCTTGGAATTCACTTCGTACAAAACTTGCTGTGACAGCTTTAGCGTAAAACAAATCCGTTACAGCTTCAACTTTTGGATCAAGGGTATGCCCACCCGCCGGAGCAGCAGCCCCAGAAAGGCCCAGCCGGAACGGTTCAGCCAGGATGTGCCTTTGTCATACACTGCCGAGAACTCTGTCGCGGCCACAGCTCCGCGGTTGCGTTTGAATTGACCTACCCCGGAGCTCTCATGCAGCAGTTCTCCCCGGCTGGCGGCAAGATCAATCAGCACAGCAGACAGCATCCGGTACAGTCCGGTCGACTGCGGCAGCGAAGTATCATAGCCGAACAGCGGCGCCGTCATTGCACCCTCCCGGCTGTAGAAGCCGAGTACGGCGTCTAGCCTGCCGTTTTTGCGCAGACCGTGTACATGGAGTGTGCGCTTCTCCAGGGCAAGGCGGATGTAGGCTGCGGTGAACTTCGGATTATGTTCTGAATATTTATGGATATACAGCAGCTCATAGAGCTCCACTATGCGGGGGATGTCTTTCTCCGTAATCTGATCGGGTCCTTCAACCGTATAGCCATGCTTGTCCAGCAATGCCCGGTCACGCTTGACCAGCCATTTGGCCTTCGACCCCGCAGGATGCTGCAGCAGATAAATCTGGCGGCTCGGCACCCATTTACAGCCATAGCTGCTAAGTGCGTCCATTATTGGCCCGGATGTTTCCTGGCTTAGGGAGCGAAAGAGAAGCGTATAGCCGGGATACTCGCAGCGGAGAAAGTCCAGCACCTTCAGTAACTGGTCCGGATTCACCGGAGGATACAGGTTGGTGGACAGCAGCCAGTTATTGACCTGAACCACCCGGTTGAACCTGGCAGTCCTCAGCAGATGGCCCATTCCCCGTAGAAGAGCAGCCAAGGTTCCCTCCAACAGCTGGTTATTCAGCAAAGCAAGCTCTTCACGGGCATAGCTGACATAATGCGTGTACGGAGAGCAAACATAGGAGTTAGCATACTCGGCTTCATTTACGCTGATCGGTATGGGCAAGCCGTCAACCGCAACCACCTTGACCGCAGTACGCACATTGGCAATAAAATGTTCTACCGAATGCTCCAGCAGGGCTGAAACGTATTGCTGCGCATAGCGGCCATATTCCGTATCCGGCCAGTTCAGTTCCCTAATGCTATCCCTGTCATATTGAAACACTCCATCCTTCAAAGCTTCCAGCTCCTCTCCACCCGCCGCAGCTTCACCGGTCCAGGCGAGAAGCTATATTCGGTGAACTGAAGCTGCGGAGGAATACAGCAGAGCCGGGTGAATAACCGCGAGAATTCCCCGGTTAACAGTGATTCAATATCCTCTGTGCTTCCCTCGCGTGAGCGGTACGAAATTTCCAGATCCAGCGGACTGCGCTGAATAACCCGGTAATGCTCGATCTCCGGTGAAGCTGCCATTACAGCCCGGGTGATAAAATCGGGGAACAGCGTAACCAGCTGGCCATTCTCCAAATGGGGCAGATACAGAATATCGTCGCATCGGCCTTCAATACGTTCTATCCCCGTAAACAATGAACCGCAGGGACAAGGCGCAGCCAGTTCGGTCAGTATATCATTCAGCCGGTAGCGGATAATAGGCTGGACCTTTCTTGAAAAGTCCGTTACCACCGGCACGAAGCGTCTGGATTCGCGGTCCAGATATTCTTTTTCAATATGAACAATATCTTCATTAAGGTGCAGCGTGCCGTACTCACAGGTATATCCGAGAAATCCCTCCGTACACTGGTAAGCCTGATGCACCTTCTGCCCGAAGGTCCGTTCAATATGCTCCCGGTCCAGCGGGTCCAGAACTTCCGCTACGGAAATCAGGCGGCGCGGCTGAACGCTCAGGCTGCCCGACAGATACGCTTCAGCGAGCAGACGAAGCATGGACGGGGGTGCGATCCAGATGTCCGGACTATACTGCTCCAGCCTGTCGACCAGCTGTACGACTGGCTCCAGCAGATCAAAATACTGAAATTGCAGCCGCCCTTGTCTGACAGATTCATAGAGATTGCTGTTGGCCCGCAGAAAAAAGGCGATCTTCGCCCGTTGCCACAGCCCTCCCGGCAGCAGCTTGGCCAATACGGTTCCTGTCCATGCAGCCTGTTCTTCTTCACTGACAAGAAAGATCCCCCGGCTTCCTGACGTTCCCGACGACAAACCAACCGTAATTCCATGGAGTGTCGGCTTAAAATGACGGCTATTCTCTGCTTCATAAGCCTCGGTGAAAGCTATGTCTTTGGTGATCCCCACTGTATTCAGCGTATCAAAATTATCCATCATGAGCTGCTTCTCAATGATCGGAAATCGGTGCCACTCTGCCGCGGGGATATTGGCCCACAGATCACGGTAATAAGGGGATGCCTGGCGGATCTGTTCCACATGGTGCCGAATCCGCTTTTCCTGCCACAGCTCCAGAGCTTCCCGGTTCTTCCAGCGATGCCGCCGCCTTGTAAGGCCGTAATACCGGAGTGTGCGCAGCAGCCTTCTCATTTCACACCGCCTGTTCCCCAGCGTGCGAGTGCCTCGCGGCAGTGGCTGGGTACAATCCGCAGGTCGGGAAAGTTCTCGTGGATCTGCCGTAAACGGTCGAAATTCAGCCGGTATTCTCTGCGGTCAGACATAATGAGACTGGCTGCGGGATGTGGCCTGCGGTTCTCGCGGAAAGCCCGGCTCGACCATACGGTATCCGCGCAGAGCAGGTAGTCACATCCGCCGTCAGAGACGAACAAGCCGATCATCCCGGCAGCATGGCCTGACATTTCCACTGCCAGCAGACTTCCGTCGCCAAGCAGATCATATGCATCCCTGAAGGGAAGTCCAAAGTCCAGCGGGCGTTTGGGCGAGTGCTCGCCGATAGGCAAAGAACGGGCTGCAAAGTCTTCTGGAAGCAGTCCTGGAAGAAATCCAGCCCTAAGCGCCTTAATGGTTCCAAGCCTGCGAACGGCCTCATATGCCTTCTGTAAATAGATGAACTTCGCCCGGGGGAAGTCCCGGACACCGCCGATGTGGTCCGCATGAAAATGCGACAGCACCATGTAACGGATCTCTTCGGGTGGAATACCAGCTTCCCGGAGACGCTCCACTGCACTTTCTCCTTCCTTGAAAACTACCGGTGTAATATGGCGGTACAGTGAAGCCGGAAGCTTCGCTGTCTCCTGGAAGAATCGGGCACTGTAGCCTGTATCGAACAGGATTGGTCCATGCTGTGGATGTCTCAGCAGCACATATCCTGCCGGAAAAGCCACAGGTCTGATCGTACCGCCCTTCAGCGTCAGTATTTCGGGGTGAACGCAGTATCCTGCGGACAAAATGGACACCGATACAGGAATTGAAGTCATCATTTTTGTTCTCTCCACCATTCCGCGAAGGACTGAAGACCTTCGTCTATAGTTACACGGGGATGATAACCAAGCTGGGCCCGCGCCAGTGAAATATCGAGCGTCTGAGAGATACCGAGGGCCGAAGCCGAATAGCGGGTAAGCATCGGTTCGCCCAGGAATGGAAGCAGCTTATGTACACCTTCCAACATTCCCGCAACAGCATAAGCGGTACGATATGGAATCTGTCTGCTATGCAGCGGCATCTCTAACCGGGCAAACAGCCGCTCAAGGAGCTCCCTGAACATGACCGGCTCGCCGTTCGTGATATTGTAGGCTCGCCCGGCCGCTGACAGCGGAGCGCTGCAGCAGAGCAGCATGGCATCGATGACATTCTCCACGCAAGTTACATCGATTATTGCGCCTCCCCCATCAAGCAACGGCACCCCTTTACCTTCATTAGCCTGCAGCAGCCGCGGAAACAAGGCATTGTCCATTGGGCCGAAGATTGCTCTCGGACGCAGTATAAATGCCGTCAGCCCCTCACTTACCGCCTGCTCTACTACCTGCTCCGCTATTCGTTTGGTTGCCGCATAGCTGTTAGCCGGTTTCGGCGGAAGCGGATCTGCTTCCCGAATGCCGAACCGGCTGTTGCGGCTGGAATATAGGCTTGGGGTCGATATATGAATCAGCCGCTGGACCCCATGCCGCTTGCAGCCCTCTACTATGTTCCGTGTAGCTGATACATTACTTGTATAAAAGTCACTATATTTGCCCCAGGGCGAAGAGAGTGCCGCACAATGGAAGACTATATCCATACCCGTACACGCCCGGACCGCAGCTTCGCGCTCCCGCAAATCCTCACATAGAAACACAGCACCAGCCTGTTCAATCTGTTCGCCGGCCTCCCGGTTTCGCCCGAGACCGTATACTTCCCAGCCCAGTTCTACAAGCCTCTGTACCGTATGACGGCCAAGAAAACCGGTCGCGCCTGTTACAAGTGCTCTAGCCATTACTCACCGTTCCATTCTATATCATCTGTCAGGGCTTCAGTCACCGAAATCTTATTCTGCCTGGCAAGACGATAGGCATGGTAGACGACGCGAAACTGCTCGCGGAAAGGACGCATGTCTTCCTTGCGGAAAATCACATCCTCAGCAGCACGAAATGCCCTGTTCCACCTATTCAGGCCTCCCGGTCCGGGCCGCAGGCCGCAGGCGAGCATGGGAAGTGCGAGCATGGCTTTTTTGCCTGAACGAGGTATGCTGATGCTTCCGTGCTGCGCAAGCAGCTCAGGACCCAGCAAAGCCTGCACCAGCCCATCCTCAGGAGCAAACAGATGAATTCCGCTGGTCGCGCGCGGGTTGCATTCGATCGGGTACAAAACATTGTCCTCCGCCTGGATGAAATCGAAGCCGATCTGGCCGCTGAATCCGGTGGCACGGACAAAACGCTGTATCCACTCAAAAGCTCCCGGATGCTCCAATGGTTCAAAATACACGCTTGCCCCCGCCTTGCCGGTCCGGTACCCGCTGCCATAAGCGGCATGCGCAGCCAGCTCACCTTGATGCACAACACTGTAAGTGCATATGGCCGCTCCCTTGATAAATTGCTGAGCCACCCAGGGAGCGGCGGGACAAAGACCGGGAGGAGCAGCAAGCCTGCGTGATCCGGCAAGGCCTCCCTGCTCTCCGGTGAACTTACCGGGTAAAATGACTTTGGAAGCAAACCGTGAATATGCTGGCTTGTATACCCAGGCTTCACCCATACGCGCAGCTTCATCCGTCTGGTTATTCCATTCCTCAGGGTTGTTGAGCAGCCGTGTCACAGGGATAGTAAATCCCAGTTCCCGGGCCCAGATCATGAAGTCGGCCTTGTGATGCAAGCGGGCCAGCATCTCCGGCCCCGCACAGAGCACGCGGCAGCCAATGATGCGGTCAAGACTGGCCGAGATATAAAAAATCTCCTCGCACAGCGGAATCAGCACATCAATGTCCAGTTCCTCGACCAGCCTTGCCAGCTCATCAATATACGCCGCCGTACTATGCCTTGGCGGGGGTACACGATAGCTGCGTTCCACGGCCGAAGAAACCCTGCATAGATGATGTCTGGCGCTTTCAGCAACATATACCCGGTGCCCAGCATCCCGCAGCAGCCGGGACAGCTCCAGTGCCACAGGTGCCCTTCCCCCGGTAATGAGCACATTCATCACTGCCGGATTGCCGGTGGGATCAGTAGTCAATAACCATGCCTCCCAATGACAGGCCTGCCGCAGTACCAACGAACAATATACGGTCCCCACGCTGCACCCGTCCTTGAACGATTGCTTCATGCAGCCCCATGGGGATCGAAGCTGCGATAGTATTCCCATGTCCAGGAGTATTGTCAAGGAATCTTTCCTCAGCAATACCCAGCTTTTTTCGGAGCAGCCGCATCGCCATTGCACTTCCCTGATGGGGGATAACCAGACGAAAATCATTCATTTGCGTATCTGTCTGCGTCAGCATTTCACTGATAAATTCCGGAAGAAGCTTGGAAGCTTTTCGAAAAATGGCCTGCCCGTCCATATGAAATAAATAAGGCAAGCTATTCTCCTTGGTGTATTTTTGGGCATGCAGCCTGGTGCCTCCGCCGGCAATCTCCGAGTAACGCGCACCGCTGCTGTAGGTTTTGAGCGAGGCATGAAGAATCTTCGAAGGATCTCCGGCTGCACTAGGACCGATAATCACCGCAGCCGCCCCGTCGCCAAATAGCGCCGCACTTTCCTTGTCCTCATAATTAAGTCCAGCCGAGGCAATCTCTGTAGCTACCAGAAGCACGTTCCGGTATCTGCCTGCTTCCACCATATAAGACATGACATCCAGACCCACCAGAAAGCTGAGGCACGTTGAGTCAATATCAAATACCGGGACACCGGAGTCCCCCTGTCCCATCGCCTGCTGGATAAATACTGCCGTACTGGGCAGGGGCTGCTCTTTAGTTCCGCTCGTGCAGACCAGGCAATCGATATCAGAAAAGCTCAAACCGGCTGCCGCAAGCGCAGCTTCAGCGGCCTTGGCACCCATACTAGAGGCCGTTTCACCCTCTCCGGCATAATGCCGTACGCCTACACCCGTTATTTTGCCGACCCAGCCAGCAGGTGTGCCGAGCATCCTGTCCAATTCCTCGTCCATCACCTTCCTTGCGGGTAAATACTTGCCGGTACCCAAGATTTTCACATGTCTAAGCTGCACGCTGTCATCTCCCTGTCTATACTGCTTCTACTGCGGATTTTATCCAATATTGTAAACTATAGAACTATTCTACTAGATTTCTTGAACCAGTTACATTAAAAATAGCAATAGAAGATCAAATAAGCGAACCTGCGTTCTTTTTTTGTTGACGATCCCTTGATTACAAGCTATAGTAAAAGGACAAATTTCATACGATAAGCGGGAGAAGCACCTCGCAGGACAGGCCTTTGCGCCTTTCTTGGGGGTGCTTTTTTGCGTCTATTATCGACCATATTACAGGAGATGATGAGAATGAAAGCAGGAATACGGAAATGGAATGCTGCTTCTGAACAATGGAACGGCGCAGGCTTTTACCGCAGAATGATAGGAATGCTGGTTCTGCTGGCAATGTTCAGCGTATATCTTCCTCATGCTGAAGCTGCATCTGACTGGGACTCCGCCCTGGAAGAGATTCATACGATGTACAGCGATTATACCGGACTCCAGGTGACATTGAAGTCGGAAGGTACGAGAACCCAGACACTCCGCAAGCAGAATAATACGGATCTCGCAGCCATAAATTTGAAGCTGAAGACCGTTGATTCCGTCTTGCTGAACCGGCTGAAGGCGGAAGCTGAAGCCATGAAGAAGAAGCATTCACCGCTATTAGAGGAATACAGTTCGCTCGGCAAGCAGATCACAGCAGCCCGCAAGGCCGGGAATCTGAAGTCGGCAACCCTGCTGGAGATTAAACGGAACAAATTGAAGGCCGCTGCAACCGCCGCCCGGTCCGAAGTCAAGGCGAAGAATACCCTGCTAGCGGAAGCCCGGGCACTTACAGCAGCCAAGCTAAAACCGGCTAAGGATGCCCTGGCTCCCATAGCCGGTCTCAAGAAGCAAATTGCAGCTCAGAATAAAGGGGCCAGCACTGCGCAGGCAGAACGTGCAGAGGCAGATAAACGTTTCAAAGCCGCTATCGCAGCGGGCGACGCCATCACCGCTGCGGCGGCGATGAAATTGTCTTATGCCCGCATGGGCGAGCTTCGTACGTTCGGGCAGCAATCGTATGCCTGGGAGCAGAAGATCACGCTTGCGCTCCGGGCAGCGGAAACCAAGCTGCCTAAATGAGATGGCGGCTGAATGCACCAGAAGAATGAAGCCATGAAGCCGCTGATACAACAGCTTTTCTATGTATAGGGGTAGTGTTTCTTTTGCGCTTGGGGCATCTTCAGATCAGCTGCACCAGCCAGATAATCGAATGGGCTGCAGGCAAAAGCACAGCCTGACCAAGCAAGGTTCCCAGGAACCTCGAACCCATCAGGAGGACATATATTTTGCCCAGCTGATCCCGGGAATCCGCATTTTCAGTAGCCTTATGGGTGATAATGCCAAGCTGAGGGTCGATGAAGATGGTCAGCATGATGGTAGCAAGACCATTGATCAACCCTGATGCCTGGGAGGCTGTTGTACTGAAAGCTGGTACCAGATGCGCCGCCATCAATGAAGACAGCACACCGACCGTATAAAATCCGGTAACAAATATATTCATGACAATAAAGCGCTTCGGAATGCCCAGATAACGGAAGCTGCGCAGCTTCACTTTGGGCTTGCGGATGTACTTGCGGGTGTTCTTAAGCTGACTGATCGTCACACTGGTCAGCAGCTTGGGTATGGAGCCTTCAATCTCCAGCTTGGAGATAATTCTGCCGGACAGCCCCACGAAGGTGGGGAATAAGGTAATAGCAAGCAATGTACCCAGTGAGGAGGCCAGCATGATGATCCGCAGATAATTTTCCAAAGGAAAGGTGTGATCAATCTTGGCAAGATCAACAAATTTGGCAGTAAGGGGGGCTTGAACCATATTGGCCGTTCTGGACACCAGCACGATGATTCCGGTCAGGGATAATGCAATGGCAATCTTGTTCAGCTTCACACCGGCAAAGCGCACCGAATAAGACAACGTTTCGGCTGTGTGAATGATCATGGTCAGCACGCACACTATGATTAGGTTATTCGTCATTAGGGGATCTCATCTCCATATCTGGCAGCATCTCCCTAAATATATATTCTTTAACCTCTATAATCCAGAAGCAATTTTGTAAGATTTATAGAATAGTTTATGGAATCACTTCATCACAGAAATGCCTGCTCTGCTTGTTAGTTACTTATCCTGGTGTATCATGCGGGGCGAACAAATGCGGTCCAGCGCATAAACGGACATTATCCCTGCCGTATACCGCAGAAGATCAATCCAAAGAAACCCTTTTCCGAGAATCAATCCCCCAAGCACAGAATCACGAACCACGTTGATCCATTCACTCTGATAAAGCTGGCTAAATTCAATCCCGAAACTGAAACACAGGCTCAGGACCAGTGACAGCCATCGTTGCCGCCGGGTAAACAGTACACGACAAATAAAATAAATCATTGATGCCCACAGCGCATCTCCCAGATGCTTGGCGGCAAACGGTGGCAGCCAGTCACCACATACTCTGGAGCTGAGCCCCAGTATAATGCATATAAGTACAGCATAGCCGTATACAATTTTGGCTCTCACTACTTTCATCCCCATAATCAAAATGACGGGTATTATTCGAAAATGACCCGTTCCTCAGCAGAATCCCGTTTAAAAATCTCCGGTGGGAATGGGATGGCCAGTCCAGGTAGTTTTTCTTCGCTGAAAAACACCAGCTCCTCCGCCTCCCCGTCGATACCTCGGAGCATTCCCTTGACGATAGAGCATTCAAACACAATAACCGAATATTGAACCCGGTCACCATTGTTGTACTCATATGTAAACTTCTCTCCGCCGAATACCCCGATGATCCGAAGCGGGTTCACCATCAGTCCTGTCTCTTCATATACCTCCCTGCGCAGTGCCCTGGACGGTGTCTCTCCTGGTTCAATGGCACCTGCAGGCAACCCCCACAGCTGTTCCCCACCCTTGCGGAGCAGAAGAACCGCACCTTCCTCATTTCTAATAATTGCCGCGACAGACGGCACCATTAACAGTTCACTCCCAACCTTCTCCCGTAGACCCCGGTAATACTCGGTTATTGGCATAGTATCCCTCCTGTTTGTGGATTAGCAATATTTTATCCGCTGCGGTTCTAAATCACTTTTATCGTTCACCCTTGCGGAAAGAAATTACGGTGATTTTCTCATTCTTCGCATGGCCGTCGCAGTCTGACAATTCAACCTTGTAAAATCCAGCAGCCTCAGCAAGTCCGATTGCCCTGCATACATATTCCGTTTTCCCAGCACTTACGGCCATGCCGTCTCTGGAATTGTCCACGATCCAGTGGATCACTTTACCGTCGTTATAGAAATCATGAATAAATGGTCCGCTATTGTGGACTTCTCTCACTATATTTGACAACATTAGCATGTATTCCTTGTCTCCACAAACAGCAAAGGGACATTATCGGCCCGAAGGCTGACAATGTCCCTTGATCTCTATATTCATTCGCATACTGCTACACGCAAGTTTTAGCCTTCCCCAAGCTCCATCACTTTCGAACCACGCCGCCAGGTTCGGCAGGTCCAGAGCAGATCAGCAGTAAGCATCAAAGCCATGAGCGGCAGCAACAGCATCCATATTGCAGATATAGGCTGATACAGCATCTCTACAAGCGGCTGCAGACCATAAATACATATAGTCGCCAGCCCCCACCAGTATAATGAGAATTTCAGACAGATATGCCCCCGCAATTGATAGGCCATACCCGAGTAATCCCACCACTGCTTATGAAAAGCATACTTCAGCAGCCAGCCGCTGGCATACTCGACAGCGGAAGGGATGATAAAAGCCAGAGCAATTAGGAGCGGCAACGGAAGGCTAAGGTCCTTAAGCGCCACCAGCAGCAACGGTGCGAAACCATACATTGGCTTGAAGGGCCCCTTGAGAAAACCCTCCTTGCGAAAAGCCCCCTGGCTATAGAGATTATAGCTTCCTTCCAGCACCCAACCCAAAAAAGAATACAGCATAAAATAGAAAAAATATTCTCCCGCCAGCATCACACCAGGGGAATCTCCCAGCGAAAGCAGCTGTGATATCGAAATGGTTCCCGCCCCCACCCTGTTTTAGGTTTTATTGGGAAGTAGTATGCCCGGTACGGGACGGGAACCATCAAGGTAATTTTTGGTTATTTTAGGCAAAACCAGTTGGGAAGGCTTCAAACCCTTTCCGCCGGTTTAAGCTGCTTTCCGTTTGTATGCGCGTACCGCAAATAAATATGCAACCATCAGTATCCCTAAGCACCACGCAAGAGCAACCCAGATATCATTGCCTACCGGCTGACTTGACAATAGAGCACGGATGGTTTCGACGATAGAGGTCACCGGCTGGTTTTCGGCAAAGGCGCGTACGGCTGAAGGCATCGTTTCGGTCGGCACAAAGGCCGAGCTTATAAACGGCAGGAAGATAAGCGGATAGGAAAATGCGCTAGCCCCTTCCACCGATTTCGCGGACAGTCCCGCAATCGCCGCAACCCAAGTCAACGCCAGCGTAAACAATATAAGTATACCAGTTACGGCGAGCCAGGGCAGGACCCCTGCCGATGAGCGAAAGCCCATAAGGAGTGCTACGAGAATGATGACGACAAGAGAAATGACGTTGGATACCAGCGAGGTTAGCACGTGCCCCCACAACACGGCGGAACGCGCAATTGGCATGGAGTGGAACCGCTCAATGATGCCCCTCTGCTTATCCAGAAACAGGCGGTAAGCCGTATAGGATATCCCGCTAGCAATCGCAATGAGCAGGATACCGGGCAACAGGTAGTTCACATAATTATCCGTACCGGTTTGGATGGCGCCGCCAAATACATAGACAAACAGCAGCATCATCGCAATCGGAGTAATGCAGACCGTGATGATAGTGTCCATGCTGCGGAAAATATGACGCATAGAACGTCCAAGCATAACGCTCATGTCGCTGAAAAAGTAATTATTCATGGTTACTTACCTCCCTTTTCCCGATGATCGCGAGGAAGATCTCCTCCAATGAAGGTTGTTTTTCCACATACTCCACCTTTGCGGGCGGGAAGAGCTTCTTCAGTTCCTCAAGTGTGCCACCTGCTATAATTCTGCCCTCATGCAAAATGGCAATCTGATCGGCAAGCTGTTCAGCCTCATCCAAATACTGAGTGGTCAGGAATACCGTCGTGCCACCGTCCGACAGCTCCTTGACCATCTTCCATGCCTCAATACGTGCCTCGGGGTCAAGCCCTGTCGTCGGCTCGTCGAGGAAAATAAGCTGCGGGTTTCCGATCAGGCTCATGGCAATGTCTAACCTCCGGCGCATACCGCCCGAATAGGTGGAAGCCCTGCGGTTGGCGGCCTCAGTCAAGCTGAAGCGTATCAGCAGATCGTCAGCCACTTGACGCGGATTGGGGAGGTGTCGCAGTTTGGCGATCATGATAAGATTTTCCCGCCCGGTCAATATTTCGTCCACGGCGGCAAATTGCCCGGTCAGACTGATCGCATGCCGTACGTTCTCGGGATCTGACGCAACGTCAAATCCGTTAACGGTGGCAGTGCCTCCATCCTGTTTGAGCAGCGTAGTAAGGATACTGACAATCGTCGTTTTGCCCGCGCCGTTAGAGCCGAGCAGGGCGAAAATCTCACCCCGCTTCACTTCAAAATCGATGCCCTTAAGGACTTCTGTACCCTTAAAGGATTTTCGCAGACTTTTCACCTCAATTGCTTTTCCCATCCCGGTATCCCCCTTTTATTTTATTTTATCCGTCCACTTTTTCATCGCCTTGTTCACTTCCTGGTCAGCAGGTTCCTGGTAGATGTCGGCATAGGTTTTTGAATCTTTGATTAGATCGTCGCAGAAAGCGGCTACGTCATTGCCAGTCACTTGGAGCACGCCTTTTCCCAAGGCCGCACCCTCTTCAAAAAGATCGACAATCCCCGAAAGCAGCCCCGTATCTTCGGTTAATTCGACAGGACCGACCTTAAAGTAATATCGTTGAATCTCTTTATAAACAATCTGATAATCCTTAGGGAGCGCTTTGACACGCGCCACGTGCGCCCGCCACTCTTTTTTACCTTCGATGATATCCCGTATATTCATGGTATCCTCCTCCTATTCACGTAATTTTTTAGCGATATTGTTGTTGAGCTGCTCCCGCCATTTGTCGCGATAAGACTTTGCCTCTTCTTCACCGGCCAGCGCAGAACAGAAGCCTTTGATATCGTCACCCAAAACCTCTTGGACACTCTGACCGTCCGCCGCCGTTTCTTCAAGCAGGCCAAGCACACCGTCAAGAATCGGCATGAGGTTGCGACCGCTGAAATCGGAGTGCGTCCAAAGATTGGCTTTGATTTTCTCCCATGCCGCCTGATAATCAGCCGGCAGTTTTTGGGTTCGCGCTTCAAACATTTTGAATTCTTTAGTCATGTCGCTTCCGGTGATTTTTTCCCAAAAGTTCATTGTTTTCTCTCCTTTAACTCGTTAATTTTTGAGGATACGAACTCCCACTTTTCCCAGAACCTCTGAAGTTCCTCTCGCCCCGCATCGTTGATCGCAAAGAACTTTCGCGGCGGTCCCAGTTCGGAGGGCTTCTTGGTGATCTCCACCAGCTTATTTTTTTCAAGGCGGATCAGGATGGTGTACACCGTTCCCTCCACAACATCTGTGAAGCCGAGAGCGTTCAGCTGCCGCGTAATTTCGTAACCGTAAGTTTCTTTGCGGCTTATAATTTCAAGAACACAGCCTTCAAGCGACCCTTTGAGCATTTCCGTTAGATTTTCCAGCACAATCACTCCTTGCTATTCTGTACCACTGGTATGCAGTATTACTCACTACTGCTATAAAGTAACACGTAGTAGTTGAATTGTCAATAACGTTTGCTCTGAAACGGATTTGACATTCAATTATGCTGCCCGATAAGGAATAATAACAAAAAAAACATAACCCGCGGGTTATGTTTATCATTCTGGAAGCCTTCAAATACGCTCCCTATGGATTAGTTTTTGTCCTGCTGTTCCTTAAGCAGCTGTGTTAACGACTGTCCATCATGCTGCCTTCTTAGCGTCTCCAGCTTCATGTCGCTGCGTACGCCAAAGTCCGAACCGTACTTTTTCTCAAGGTTGCCTACAAGCGCGTCTCCGCGCTTTTGCCGATACCGTCCGTTCTCGTTCCGACTCCGCATTAACGATTCCTCCCCGCAAAATGGATTGCCCAGAGACCTGTGAAATCTGTAATGAACTGGAGAATGAAGGCATGACTTCGATGTACCTATTTTCAGTATACGTTATTAACCATTTGGTTCTCAATATGAATCCGTATCAAAAAAAACAGACTACCTTCGCGGGTAGTCTGTCAGAAGACAGCATGCTGCTTTAGTTCTTGGGGAGCGGATCAGGATGGGAGGTTTCCGCAGGTTTAGCTACCCAGTCATCGGCCTCCGGCTCAATGTCCACACCATTCTCCATCTTTTTGCGTTCCGCAAGGGAATCGCCTTGTTTGCTTTCTTTATTGCGGATGTCCGCTTCATTTTCGAGTTGATCTGACATGTGAAATCCTCCTTTGCATAATGCTTTGCAGGTTAATGGGTTACTTCAGTTATAGTTACCCATTGAACTGTTTTGCAAACATGCTTTCTGTGAAGATCAGGGATTCCGGTCTGCCATCCGGTCCTGCCAGCGCTCAACCAGAGCGTGCGACTCCTTCAGGGCAGCCTCACGGCCGTCAGCGGAAAAAGTCATGATGATGTCCCCCGCTGAACCTGTAGGCTCTCCTTTATTCAACAAGACATACAGTTCACTGTAGGAGCTCTGAACTGTGTATGAGGGACCGATCAACAAGCTCCAATGCTTATAGTCTCCGCTGGCAAACACCATTCCGATGACTGAAGAAGGATCGCCCTTCGCTTCCGCACAAGTCGCTAAGCCAAATTCAGGGGACAACCTGCATCTCTCCAGCACCTTGCCGTTTATTGTTATTTTACCTATGTAACTTTTGGATTTCTCATCAAATACTCCCTTGAGCAGCAGGGTCACAGGCTGAGAGTATTCCGGATTCTTCTCCTTGTAGGCAGTAACTGTAATCTCGCGGTCCACATGAAATACCTTGGGGGCACTGACAAAACCGTATACAATAATTCCCGTCAGGGCGAGGACAGCGATGATGCCGTATAGCCACTTTCTCACCTGTGCCACCTCCATATTCTGAAAAGAATAGCGCTCACGCACCATTTTTTAACCATATATGAAAGGTTATGGAGGGGCAAGGGTTTATTCGTAATACACTCTAAATACAATATCCTGCTCATAGTTTCCGAAGCCATGTCCGAACAGAGTTAATCCGCCTCGTCTTCGGGTGCTGTCCTCCGCGGTCAACCGGAAACTCCACTGATCCTGCTGCCAGCACACATCGTCCAGAGTCACTGCAGAAATCTGCTGTCCGTCTATGTAACTGCCGCCCTTATTGATCCTCAGCACCTTAAGCAGTCCATATTGATTCACCTCTGCATTCCACCAGGACGGGGTCAAGCGCCCCCGCATCATACCGAAGTCGCCGGGACTGGTCCACTTGCCTAATTCAACCCCGTTCAGGGTAAACGTTATATCCGAAGGCCATTTCTCGTTCACATGCGGAGCTTCCGAACCCATCTCCATCGAAATTTCAATTTCCTGCACCGTCTGATCCATAAAAAGATAATTTGGCACCTTGTACTCGACATAACCTTTGGCAAACCAGAGAATCCCGGCATCCACCCGTTCCGGGTCCAGAAAATAGCGCGGGTCATCATAATAGCCGATCAGTTTCTCCGTTGTGGCGATGCCGCATGTAGGTGCTGCCTGCAAATCCGTATATTGTCCGACGGGCACCGATACCTCCACTACTTTTCTGGAAATTCCGCGTGAGCCTGATAGCTTAATCTGTAAAAAATTTGCCGACAAGGAACAATATTTGTAGGTTCCGCTGCCGATTCTTTTCATTTGCGAGCTGACGATCCCGGCCCTTTGCAGCTTGGCGACATGAGAGCTTACGATCGCACTGCTCAGATAGAGGGTAGAAGCAAGCTCCTTGATATGCATTTCCCGGACACTAAGCAGATCAATTATCCGTAACCTTACTTCGCTGGCCAAGGCTTCATACACCTTTAGCGATTCAGCATTCGTTGTTAAGTACATATTCAGCAGCCTCCAAACCATAAGGATTAGCGAATTTATTAATCCTGAATTTTTATATTGCTAAGTATACCGGATGATTCGTATGATGTAATTAATAAAATTAATACTCAATTAATATTTATATTAATTCTGCAAAGGAGCAATTCATTTATGACTATTAAAGCATCTATGATTGTCGACAAAGACTTCCAGCTGGCAGAGGTTGACCCCCGCCTTTACGGTTCGTTCATCGAGCATCTAGGCCGGGCTGTATATGGAGGAATCTATGAACCCGGACACCCTACGGCAGACCAGAATGGATTTCGGCAAGATGTTCTGAATGCTGTCAAGGCACTGAATGTTCCGATTATCCGTTACCCGGGCGGTAACTTTGTCTCCGGCTATAATTGGGAAGATGGAGTTGGCCCCAAGTCAGAACGCAAGCAATCGCTGGAATTGGCCTGGTGGACCACCGAAACCAATCAAATGGGCACGAATGAATTCGCGGAATGGGCCAAGCTGGCGGGTTCCGAGGTCATGATGGCTGTGAATTTGGGCACCCGTGGCATTGATGCCGCCAGAAATCTGGTTGAATACTGCAATCATCCTTCCGGTTCCTATTGGAGCGACCTGCGGATCTCCCACGGGGTAGAAGCTCCTCACCGTTTCAAAACCTGGTGCCTCGGCAACGAAATGGACGGACCTTGGCAAATCGGGGCTAAAACCGCTGTAGAATACGGACGGCTTGCCAATGAAACCGCCAAAGCTATGCGCTGGGTGGACCCTTCGCTGGAGTTCGTTGCATGCGGAAGCTCGGGAAGTGATATGAGCACTTTTGCCGAATGGGAAGCAACCGTTCTCGATCTGACTTATGACAATGTGGATTTCCTGTCGCTGCATACCTACTACAACAATAATGTGGGTGACACCGCCAATTTCCTGGCCAAGTCACTGGATCTGGACCAGTTCATCGACAGCGTGGCAGCGATTTGCGATTATATCAAAGCGAAAAAGAAGAGCAAAAAGAAAATTTATCTGTCTTTGGATGAATGGAATGTGTGGAAATCACAGGGGTCAAGCCGGATGGAGACGCATTGGCAGGTTGCCCCGCCGGAATTTGAGGATGTCTATAATATGGAGGATGCGCTGGTTGTAGGCTGCTGCCTGATCAGCCTGCTGAAGCACGCGGACCGGGTGAAGATGGCTTGCATCGCCCAGCTGATCAATACCATTGCACCGATTTCGACTGAAAACGGAGGCCCGCTGTGGCTCCAGACCACCTACTATCCTTACATGCATGCTTCTCTTTACGGCCGGGGAACGGTGCTTCATCCGCTCATTTCCAGTCCGAAATATGATTCCAAGGATTTTACGGATGTCCCTTACCTGGAAGCAGTGAGTGTATATAACGAGGAGCTCAGCGAGATTACAGTTTTTGCTGTAAACCGCCATTTGACTGAAGGGATGGAGTTTACCGTGGATCTCCGCAGCTTCGGGAAGACTACAGTCATTCAGCATACCGTTATGGATCATGAAGATCTTCAGGCGGCAAATACCAAGGCAAGTCCGGGCAACGTGCTTCCGCATGACCGGGGAACAGCTTCGGCAGAGGACGGCCGTATCACCGCCCTGCTGTCCAAAGCTTCATGGAATGTAATCCGGCTCCGTGTAGAAAATTAAGAGGCAACTATAAGAGGCAACTTTTAGTGATTTTCCAGAGATTTTCCAGAGATTTTCCAGGGATTCTTTAGTGGAGCTTTAGTGGTACATGACCCAGGCCACTAAAGGCCCCACAATGGAACCTACGATGGCACAGACCGTCATAGCTACCGAGCTCATGGACACTGACTGCTCACCGTACTCCAGGGCTTTTGCTGTACCCAAGGCGTGAGAGGCAGTACCCAGGCCAATGCCGATACCGGATTCACTGCTGATTCTGAACAGCTTGATAATATAGGGTCCGCCAATGGCTCCGGTAAATCCGGCAATCATCACAAATACGGAGGTTAAGGACGAGTCACCGCCGAGGTTGCTGGAAATCTGGATCGCTACGGCTGTCGTAATGGATTTGGGCAATATCGAGAGCACATACAGTTTGGAAAAGCCCAGGCCCGCGGCCATCAGCAGTCCACTGAACATACCTACCAGCAGGCCGATAACCGTCCCGCCGAGAATGGCCGGAAGGTTCTGCCACAGCACATGGCGCTGCTTGTAGAGCGGATAGGCAAGAGATACAACTGCCGGCCCGAGCAGGCGGTTGATCCATTCTCCGCCGATCATATAGGTGTCATAGGAAATATGGAAGCCAAGCAGGAGAACTACTACTGTAAACGTCGCAGTCAGTGCCGGCAGAAGCACGGGTAGGCGAAACCTTTTGTAGAGCATGGACATGAACAGATAGATCCCAACATTCATCAGAACGAAGCCGGCAGCAAGCAAAATATTCATGCTTCGCTCCCCTTTTCGCGCACAACCGTAAGTTTGGTGGGGTTGCTGCGGGCTTCGCGGCGGCCCGTAATCCACTCGCTGGCATGCGCCGTCACAACCATGGTCAGTACACTGCTAATAACCAGTATGCCAATCATCAGAAGCCCGCGTCCGCTGAATATATCCAGGTGGTTCATAATTCCGGCAGTCGCCGGGATGAAGAACATCGGAAGATAGGCCAGAATGAACAAGGATCCTTCTTCAATCAGCTTCACTGGCACAATGTTGAACAGCAATAAAACAAAAAGAAGCAGCAACCCGACAATGCTGCCCGGTACCGGTAAATGCAGCAGTTTCTGCAAGTAATCTCCGGCAAGAAAGAATATGTACAATACTGCAACCTGGGCAATAATACGAATGATTTTCATACTGTAGGAATCCCTTCAATCTTGAGATGATAATCCGTTAAAAAGCTCACTTCAATAGACTATCAGAATTTTCAGCAAGTTTTCAATTCTTTTTCGAAGCTTTTATGTATTTTCAGGACTATCGCACACCAAAAAACTGCTTTGCAGGAAGGCACGTTGCAGAACGCAGCCGCCGGCAGAGCAGTTTTTTCCACTTAGAGCACATTTGACTATATAAGGTTTACACATTTATATTAGGAGATATATTATCACTTATGAAGTACACACATTATTATGATGTAGTATAAAAAATGATACTGAAGGAGTGGCACTGTTTATGCGTGACCGTAAAGGCGGATTCGGTGAATGTTCAGGGGACGATAAGACCGCCTGCCCTGTTGAGTTCACTCTTGACGTTATCGGCGGCAAATGGAAGGGTGTGCTGTTGTACCACATGATGGAGGATAAGAAACGGTTCAGTGAATTCCGCCGGATCTGTCCTGGAATCACCCAGCGCATGCTGACTCTGCAGCTGCGCGAGCTGGAAGAGGATGGCGTTGTCCACCGCGAAGTCTATCAGCAGGTTCCCCCAAAGGTGGAATACTCCCTGACGGAGTTTGGCCGCACGCTCATTCCTATTATCCGGCTAATGAAGGATTGGGGCGAAGAATATCAGAGCAAACAGCTCTCCAAAGAAAGCTGTCCGGTGGAGAGTGTGTGAGGTGCAGCTTTGGCTGCACCTTTTTTCATAACATCTATATCACGTACACGTAAAGGAATGAACAAGCTATGCAGCCTATGCCTCAATATGTGGGTTTATTATAAGGTTTCCTGTTCAAAAAATGCCTCTGACTTCTGACGGTGTTCATCGGTTACCTGTCCGGCTATTGCTCTTACCCCTGCCGCAATAATTGCCGCGTCATCGGTAAATCCCAGGCCAATCAGTGCATCCGGAATCGCATCAATGGGGGAAATGAAATAAGCCAGCGCCCCGAAGGCAATTCCTTTAGCCCACAAAGGGGTTTTGGCATCAATGGCACAGTAATACATGGCCACCGCGTCTTTGGTAAACGGGATTTTTCCGGCAAACTTTCGGGTCTTGCTCCAGAAGCCTTTTTTTCACAAGCTGTTCATTCTTCTCACTGTATGGGTAATTCTCCACTGCAAGTTCTGCAGGAAGCTTGCTACTGTCCTTCTCCTTCTCCATCTCCATCTGCGAGTTCCTCCTTTAATACTTAGACTGCCTTGCGTTCACCCGGAAAGAGCCTTTATTATAACATATAACCCGGAACGTTCCGTGTAAACAGTCGACAGACCCGAAATCATCCGATCAGCAAAGGAGCGTTATATGACTGCAAAAAAAGTAACCTGGCTGGAGCTCTTCTATGATCTTTTATTTGTAGCCGCCGTGTCCAAAGCCAGCCATGTGCTGTTACATGTAGAGGACGAAACGCTCTCACTTCCGACACTGGGCAAATTCGTGCTGATTTTTATCCCCATTTGGTGGGCCTGGGTGGGACAGACGCTATTTGTCAACCGCTATGGGCAGGATATTGTCTCTCACCGAATTTTTCTGATTATCCAACTATTCTTTGTGTTAATTATGACGGCCAGCCTGTCCTTGGATTTCGATCAGACCTATTATTCGTTTCTGATAGGCTACGTTGGCCTCCGTGCAATGACTGCAGTACAGTATCTTTTCGTTCGTTCCAAGGAGAATGGGCATCTGAGGGCGACCGCTCATTATTTGGGGACCCGTTTTTGGGTGGGGCTGGTGATTTCCGCCTGTTCCCTGTTCTTCGATTCCTGGGTCCGTTACCTGGTGCTGTACGCGGGGATCGCCCTCGACATTCTCCTGCCATTACTGGGACGAAAAATACTGGTCAAAACTCCGGCCAATACACATCATCTGCTGGAGCGTTTCTCCCTGTTTGCGCTGATTTTGCTCGGGGAATCTGTGGTCAGCATTCTGTCTGTGCTGCAGTCGAGCGTCTGGACCCTGCAATCTGTCGGCTTCGCAGCCCTGACCTTTGTTCTGATCATCGCCATGTGGTGGCAGTACTATGACAACCTGGAGAAAAAAGTGGATAAAAATGTCCATACCGCCGGACAGACGATCATTTACGGACATTTGTTCATCTTTCTGTCGCTATGTATGCTGGCTGCCTCGATCCAGCTGCTGTTCCTGAACAAGCTGCATTATGAACTGATGCTGAATCTGATCTTTGGCTCTGTACTACTCTATTTCGCTTCCACAACCATGGTCTTTCATGTCTACCGGCATAAGCAGCATCAGCTGGGAATCGTTCATCTGGGAGTGCTGACAGCGATCCTCGTCTGCTTTTACATTCTGGACGTGGTGGTTCATGTGTCGAATGTGATGATCATGGGAGAACTGGCGCTGTTCTTTGCCGTCTATGCCAAAATCACAACCTAAAGTCATGTCCTCCTTAACCGGTTAAATAGCTTCTCAAAAGACAAGGGGCGCCACAGCTACAGATGCTGTGGCGCCCCTTAGTGCTCACACTAACCTCTTCCCGTTCTAGCGTTCCGCCTGACCCAGATGCTTCTGCAAGAAGAGAACCTTCTGGCGGTTATGGTATTCACTCACTTCATGTCCAGAAAATGGATAGTCCATAATCTGCTTATCCGTCTCCAAGCGGTTGTAAGCGGCATATACGGTTTCGGGCATGCATACCGCATCCTTCCAGCCGACAGAGATAAGAACCGGAGCCGTGATCCGCGGTGCCAGGTTCACGATATCGAAGTAAGCAAGCGTATCCAGCACCTGCTCAAGATGCTCAGGATACCTTCTTACATAAGCGCCGATTTCCGTAAGGGAGCTGGTTGAATTCAGCACGCCGAAATCCAGCCGGCACAGGTTGGGAATATCTGCGGCCACAGCGGCGACCCGGGTACTTAGTGCACCTGCCAGCAGTGCAATCCCCCCGCCCTGGCTGCTGCCCGTAATCGCAATACGCGACGGGTCTACTCCCGGAAGCTGTGCCGCCGTTTCCAAAGCCCTGACGGTATCCATAGCGACCCCCATATAATAGGAGCGTTCCTTCTCCAGAAGACCCTGGGTAATCCAGCCCTTTACCACACCGCTCTCCATCGGCAGCCGGTTGCCGGTCTCTCCAAGCTGTCCCCTTACATCCACGGCCAGAACGGAATAGCCTAACAGCACCCAGGAGGCGTACCGCTCCGGATATCCTCTATCACCGGTATAACCGGGGAACGTAACGATACAAGGACGCCGCTCCCCGCTCTCTCCAGCCTGTGCAGGCTGAATATGCCACGCATTGACCCTCGTATCGTCAAAGCTCTGAAAGCTGACTTTGTCCACCCGCATTCCCGGATACGGCGTCGCTTCAGGAACTGAAATCATATCCAGAGGTTTGCCCGCATACTCCGCAAGGATGCCATCCCAAAATTCATTGACTTTCCCCAGTTCCAAAGTCGGTTCAGGCCGGCAGTTCTCCAGTTCCTGTTTGCGCTGCTCTATCGTGTTCATTACATTCTCTCCTATTCTGTCAGCGCTTTACCATTGCAAGTAACTGAAAGCGCTATTAATATAAAGCTAATACTAATACAAATCCATATTTTTCAAAAGGAGTTGTTTTTCATCCGTTACGGAACTTTAGCCCACACCGCAGGCTGTCTGCCGCTTAAAGAGCTTACAGCTGTGCTTCAAGATTACGGAATCAGTTTTGTCCAGTTGGCTTTGTCCAAAGCCATACAGGATATCGACACCTCTACCGGAAAGCTTAGTCCGGGGCTTGCCAATTATATCGGCGAACAGTTCGACCGGGCGGGTATCCGTATCGGTGTGCTTGGCTGTTACATCAATCCGATTCATCCCGACCCGTCTATCCGCCGGCAGGAGATCGAACGGTTCAAGGAGCATTTGCGGTATGCCCGGCTGTTCGGCGCACCGATGGTCGCTACGGAGACCGGTGAGTTAACCACTTTTGCAGAATTTGAGCCCCACCGGTATGAGGAACTGGGCTGGGAGACCCTCCGGTCCACCGTTCTGGAACTGGCCGAGGAAGCAGAAAAATGGGGAGTGTTCCTTGGGCTTGAGCCTGTAAGAACCCATACCTTATCCACTCCGGCCAAAATGCGCCGGATTCTCGACGAGGTCCCCTCCAGCTCCATAGGCGTAGTCTTTGATCCCTGCAACCTGATCGGAGATCAAGTAGAGCAGCAGGATGAGATCGTAGACGAAGCATTCAGCCTGTTCGGAGACCGGATCATCCTTGCCCATCTGAAAGATATGTATGCCGAGGGTGCCCGTATCCGTCATGGTCAGCCCGGCCGGGGATTATTCCATACGGCAGAGTTCCTGAATAAGCTCCAGGCCCGCAAGCCGATGATCGATGTCTCGCTTGAGGATATTCAAGGCCCGGAAGTCCGCAAGACAGTAGCCCTGCTGCAGAGCCTGAGCAGGCATCCCTCCTAATGCTTCCAGTTCAGTAGCTGTCTGCATTCTCTTCTTAATGTCGGCTGAAGAATTAGTACCTTCAGACCTGGTACTTTTCAGTTTCCGCTGAATAAAATAGTATACATAATCTGTATTCGCTATTTTGCAGCTTCATTGTAGAAGGGAAGAGATCATCGATGAGGTTTACGTTCCCCATTCTAACCTTGTGCCATGGCGGGGCGCAGCGCATGCTGGTAGAACTCACCAACGGGCTCACCGCCCGGGGCCATGAAGTCGTGATCCTCATGCCTTCCGGTGGCGACATCTCCTATAATGTCCACTCCCAGGTGCTGCGTACGGATCATACGGTGCTGAGAGAGTCCGATTTTCCCGTCAGTGATATGATCGTATCCAATTTCTATACGACTGTCCCGGTATCGGAGGCTGCAAGTCAAAAGGGTAAAGGCATGCATATCCGTCTATCTTTATGTTACGAACCGCTTTTTCTGCCGGAGAACGAGGTATCTTTCCCAACCTATCATATCACTGACAAGCTGCTTGTATTATCCCGGTGGCAGCAGGAATTAATAGCGCTGAGCCATGGCATAACCGGGAGCATTGTACCTATAGGCATCAGTACGGCGTTTCGCAACCAGCATATCCGCCATATGCTGCAGGAGCCGCTCAATATTACGGCCATCCTGCGCAAGGAAGAGAATGGATTTGCCTCGCACCGTGAGCAGGACTATCTGGTGAAACAGCTTGACATCGTCAAACATAATGCACCACAGGTGAACATCAACTTCATCTGTCCGCCGGATGAATTCTATAGCTCGGTATCCTTGCAGCAGATGAATGACGGTGGAAAATACCGCTTTTTCACCCCAAAGAATGATGAAGAGCTCTGTTATCATTATAACGGAGCTGATATTTTTGTCAGCGCCAGCGCCTTCGATGCCGGTTCTCTCCCAGGACTGGAAGCCATGCGCTGCGGGGCTGCTCTGGTATCCGTATACTCCGGGGGGAATCTCCAGTATGCCCGTCACGGTGATAATTGCCTGCTCTCGTACCGCTATGAGAACCGGCTCGCTCAGGATGTGGTGCGCCTGATCTATGACACTCCGCTCAGAACCCGTTTAGCAGAACAAGGGGAAGCTGATTCCTTGGCCTGGACCTGGGATAACAGTGTAACTAGTCTGGAGCAGGCGGTAATGCGGTTTGTACAGGATATTCCCCAGAATGAGTCAACCCGAACTCCATTATTGCGCCGATTGGCCGGCTATAAATTGCACAAAGGCCAGTAGCCAAATTAAAATGCAGCAGCTGCGTCCGGTTTCACGGATTTCGCAGCTGCTTGTTTGGCGTAACCCGTGACGTTTATACATAGGCAATGCCTTCATGAATGGTTTACACTAAGATTAAGTACAATATAGTTTCGGAGGTGAGACCATGCATAGGAATGAAGGTCGTTTGACAGCTGCAGGGTTTGAGTATAAATATATGGTTAGCGGAGACTCCATCTCGAAAGGTGTAGTCTATGATGAAGGCAGAAGCAAATATGTTATCCTGGAGGATAACTACGTCTCACTGCTGCAAGGGAAGCTGAAGGGAGCATTGCGCAACACCGCCAGGTTTGGCAATACGCTGCTCAAAGGCTTCGGGAATCTGAAACGGGATGTGCTGAAGGAGAAGCCGGATATGGTGCTCATTGAATACGGGGGGAATGACTGCGATTTCAACTGGCAGGACATTGTAAGTCATCCGGAGGCCGAGCATAATCCCAAGACCGATTTCACGGCATTCGAAAGTATGCTCCGGGATATGATCGACTTCCTGAGAAATCAAGGGATCATGCCGATTCTAATGAGCCTGCCACCTCTAAATGCAGATAACTATTTCAAATGGGTCAGCGGAAACAATCCGGCTTCGGAAGAGAGCATTTTGAAATTCCTCGGCAGTGTCACGAAGATCTACTGGTGGCAGGAAAGATACAATTCCACAATCATCAAGGTCGCGGAGAGTACGAAGACGAAAATTATTGATGTCCGCGGCGCATTCCTACAGCAGCCGGATTATACGGAATTCATCTGCCGCGACGGGATTCATCCGAACCGGGCAGGACACCGCATTATCTATGACAAGGTTCTGGAGTTCATCTCCAGCAGCGAACCTCAGCTCCTGCTGGACAGCAAGGGACAGGCTCTGCACAGCCATTAGAAAAACCATAGACAAGGCCCGGCCCGCAGCATAATCGAATATGCTGCGGTTTTTTTTGCGTTCAGGAACGTTTACGGTACACTCCGGGAGCTACACCGTATCGTTCACGAAAAACTCTATGAAAATAAGTATAACTGCCAAAGCCCGTTTCCTCCGCAATCCGCTCCAGCGTATAGTTGCTGTTGTCCATCAGCTGCAGGGCCATCGCCAGGCGGATTTGCCCGGTGTACTGCATAATCGAATAGCCAAACTTCGCTTTGAACAGATGAACCGCCCGGGTGACACTGACACCTGCGTGGCGCGCAACATCCTCCAGCCTGATCAGCGAAGTGGCATGCTCTTCTATGTAATTCTTCATCTTCAATCCGAGCAGCAGCGATGCCGACGGACCCACGGGCGCTTCGGCAATTGCGCGGTCCAGCAGAAGGCAAAGTGCTTGGAACAGGGCTTCGAGAATTTCCGGGCTGCCTCCGTCCAGCCGCCGTTTCTCCAGAATCAACTGCTTCCAGACGCTCTGCAGCTTGCCGTCCTCAGCGATTCGCGTCTTCTTGGCCCGCTCCTGCTTGTTCCACCAGTGGTCCACCCACTCCCCCGTGCACATGACGTAATAATCCGCGCTGAAACCCAGCGGACTCTCCTTCTCGCCTATTCTCAGATCGTATACTTCACCGGGACGGAACAGCAGCAGGTCTCCGGGAAGCACGGTAACCATCTCACCATCAATTAGCGCCTCCGACTCCCCCTCGGCCTGAAGCCTTATGATATAAGTATCCAGTCCCTCACGGAAGGGTTGCCAGAAGGGCTGGATATGCCGGGAGAAGGAGCTGAGGTGAATATGAACACCGGGTGATTCCATGGTCTTCCTCCTTTCAGTTATAAGCCTAACGACCAGATCGTTGAGGTTCTTAACCATATAGTTTCTTCAAATACCACTAGAATACCTTCTATAATCAAGAAGAAACGGCGATGCCGTCCTAAATCAAAAATCAACAACACTTTCAGGAGGTTCTGCACAGTTATGACTATAACCCATTCAACCGTTCGCGTCATTCAGACAGCCAAGGAGACCGGAGACCGGTTAACCGAACTGGAGGCTCTGGCCTTTCAGCCGGATTCCGCAGAGAAGGAAAATGAGCTCATTAATATTTATGAGGATCTGGAATACCAGGTCATCGAGGGGTTCGGCGGAGCATTGACCGAAGCTTCAGCTGTAACTCTGGCCAAGCTCAGTCCAGGGAAGCAGCAGGAGATCATCGATGCCTATTTTCACCCCGAACATGGGATCGGTTACACCCTGTGCCGTTCACATATCCAGAGCTGTGACTTCTCCAAAGGTAACTATGCATATGTCGATGGTACCGACCCTGAGCTCTCCTCCTTCAATATTTCCAGAGATCAGGAATCGATCCTGCCGCTGATTCAGCGGGCAGCTTCTTCTGTCGGTGACAGCTTCCGGCTGTTCTCCTCCCCGTGGAGTCCTCCGGCATTCATGAAAACCAATGGTGAAATGAATAACGGTGGCAAGCTGAAGCCGGAGTACAGACAAGCCTGGGCAAATCTGTTCGTGAAATACATCCAGTCCTATGCTGAAGCAGGAATCGATATTTGGGCGGTCAGCGTGCAGAATGAAGCCAAGGCTGCACAGATCTGGGACTCTTGTATTTACACTGCTGAAGAGGAAAAGGATTTCGTGCGCGATGAACTCGGCCCTGCCTTAGAAGCAGCCGGCTTGTCCCATGTCAAAGTTTTGGTCTGGGATCACAATAAGGAACGCGTGTATGAGCGGGCGAAAACCGCTTTTGAAGATCAGGCCGCTTCCAAGTACATTTGGGGCATTTGCTTCCACTGGTATTCCGGTGATCATTTTGAAGCGCTCAGTGCCGTTCATGACCGTTTCCCGGACAAAAAGCTGTTCTTCAGCGAAGGCTGCCAGGAAGGCGGCGTTCAACTTGGCTCCTGGAATACAGGAGAACGTTATGGTCATGACATCATCGGCAACCTGAATCATTGGATGTCCTGCTGGACCGACTGGAATATCGTCCTGGATGAACAAGGAGGTCCGAACCATGTAGGCAACTTCTGCGATGCTCCAATTATCGGGGACACCACCAAAGATGAAGTTATTTACGAGAGCTCCTACTACTACATCGGCCATTTCAGTAAATATATCCGTCCAGGCGCAATCCGGGTCGGCAGCTCCAAATATACCGACAAATTGGAGACCACCGCCTTCCGCAATCCGGACGGAACCTATGCTGTTATTGTGCTGAACCGCACGGACAGCCAATTGCCGTTCACGCTACGGTTCAAGGGTGAGCTGGCTGAGAACATTATCCCGGCTCACGCGATTCAAACACTGCTATTCCAGTAAAGCAGAACAATCCCACTTGAGGCCTGATCTCAAGTGGGATTTGTGTGTTTGGGGAAATCGGCAGCCAGGTTGGGCGGAGCACTTCAGGAAGGCAAGCCACTCTTATTCGGCCTGATCTGAAAATGGCTCATGCTCAACATATTTGTTACCGAGCAGGTTTTTGAAATAATTCCGGTTGAACAGCATGCTGGGATGGGTGGGGTGATAACGAAGTGCCGTTTCATTGAACCGGTTTGCCTTCTCATGTTGTCCGAGCCGATCATAACATAAGGCCAGCTGCAGATTCGGGAGCCAGGTGCTATAGGTTTCATTCCGCATCCCCATGGAATCACTGTTCCGTGGCAGCATTACAGCCAGCTCATACCAGTAGATTGCCATCAGCAGCTGGTTCTTCTCCAAGTGCCATGCCGCCAGCCTGCAGCAGAATTCGGGCCGTGGCTTGTCAACTTTCAGAGTCAGGCAAAGTGCTTCAAAAGCCCCCTCCTTATTCCCCAGCCGTTCCATGCACTCAGCCAGACGAAGGCAGGCCTGGTAATTATCCTCGACCCAGCCCAGGCCCCCTTTCAGAAAAAGATTGTAGTATTCGCAAGCTTCCTCATTCCTCCCGTGGTCGCGTAGCTCATTGGCGTAGTAGAACTGGTCGCGTGGTGAGAATACCTCCCCGGCAGCGGCCCGTTTCTGGTAGATCCGCAGATTACGGTCCGTAAAAGCTTTGTCTTTATCATGGGTGATACAGACATCACTGCTGAAGGATGGCCCATAGACCTCCAGGTACTCATGCACCGGCCCTATCCACTTGAAATTACAGCTGCGGCGGACCAGCCGGTTGCGGCGGAGTGACGTAATCACATGGCCTGCGGAATCGAAGGCCAGATTATACGGCATATTTACACTGTCGACATGCTCCGGAAGGCTGTGCTTGAGTGCTCTAAAAAGCTCCTGATCTCTGTCTTTCAGATAATCATCAGCATCCAGCCACAGAATATAATCCTTGGTGGCCTTGCTGAAGGCAAAGTTACGGGCCGCCGAGAAATCCTCAATCCAGGTAAAATCATAAATTACCGCACCAAAGGACGCGGCGATTTCTTGGGTCCGGTCTGTTGACCCCGTATCAACGATAATGATCTCATCCACGATGGATGCTACCGAAGATAAGCAGCGGGGCAGGCTGTTCTCTTCGTTGCGGACGATCATGCATAAGCTGATTTCAATCATGGCAGCCTCCTAAACGTTATACTTCTATATGGATATGCGAATGGAGCCGATTGGAACCCCTCCTCTAACCCACAGCTCTCTTTGGCCTGCGCCAATTTTTTGGCGTAATATTTTTTACCAAAAAAAGAAACTTTTCCTGGAATGCAGGGGTCAATACAGTAGAGAACAAGGGGGGACAGCATGTCTATCGTAACGAATGAATCGGCCACCATGACCGCCGCCGCATTACAGACACTGATGGAGCATTATGGCGAAGATGTATGGAACTATGCCTATTACCTGGCACGCAGCAGAAGCGCCGCCGATGATATTGCCCAGGAGACCTTCATCCGGGCCTACAAATATATGAATACCTTCCGCGGTGAAGCCGCGGTCAGAACCTGGTTGCTGCAGATTACCCGAACCCGTTGGCTCACCTACCGAAGCAGCAGCTTTATCCGGCGGGTAACCCTGCAGGATCAGATTGGCAAAGATTCTTCCAGCCCGTCTGCCGAAGAGGTGTTTTTGCAGCAATCCCTGAGCAGTGAGGTATGGAGGATAGTCCTGCAGTTGCCCCGCAAGTATAGAGAGGTACTGATGCTCTACGCCCACTATGGGCTGAGTATGGAGGAATTATCCGGACTACTGGGAATCTCGCTCTCTGCGGCCAAATCGAGACTGCACCGGGCAAGGCAACAAGCGAACGAATGCTGGGAGAAGGAGCTGGGAAGATCATGAGCACATCACCTGAGGATTGGGAAAAACAATTGAAGGAGAAGCCTTTTGACGGTACACAATTCACGCCGCAAATGAGACAGAATGTCGAAGAACACCTGAGAATACAGCAACACAAGCGGTTCAGAAGCTGGAGCTACGCAGCTGTGATGCTGCCGCTAGCCGCAATAATCTTATGGCTGGGTTACAGCAGCTGGGAGCCCGGCAAATCTGCCCAATCCACCATTGCGGCTGTCACTCCGGCTGTCACTCCGGCCGTCACTCCACAGGACAACGGAGTGTTGGAGGACGCCCCGGCGGGCAGCACTCAAAGGAGCCCTAACAAGGACCGGGCAGTTGGTATTGCCAGCAACTATGCAGCAACGGTCTCCTTCCCTTCTTCGGAAGAGGGGCAGTCAGAAATATCCCTCCCGCTAACTGCTATGTTCTCCGTTCCAGCTCTGGAGGGCGGCGAGACCCATGTAACTTTACCGCCGCTGCCAGACATGACTTACCCGCTTCCTCCGGACATGGAAGGCAAACTTCAGGCGGCACTCATCTTCCGGGCCGATACCGGCAGTGCATATATCCTGCTGGCACCTGCAGGCTGGACCGCATCGGCTATCACCGGAGCCAACGGCTCCTATGGTGTCACCTTTGAAGATCCGGAAGATCCGCAGCGGACCTTGCAATATTCGGATAACGCCTGGGGATGCCAAGGCTGCGCCGTGGGTGATATCGGCACATATATCCCCGGCAAAGCCGATTGGGCAGATGATTATGGAATGACCATTGCCCCCCGGGAATTCACCCGGCAGCAGGTGATGGGAGCCGAAGGTCCGGATGCCCGGACCGTGCGGTATACAGTAGCTGCGGAAGCAAAGGGATATCAGGCGGATGGAGCCGCCTACTATGAAGAGGGGGAATGGGGTTACCTTTTCCGCAAGCTGGAGCTGACCGCCTCACCCGGCTCATTCGGACAGGACATGATCGATACCATATTGAGTTATTTCACAACTTATCATGGTCCTCTTCTCCTTCCTGCTGTCCAGAATACAGAATCTGCCGCAGGCGATACGGGAAATACAACAGAGTCTCTATATCTGGTTCTCGAACAGCGGGGGATGAGGCTGAGCCGTGTACTGGACACCGAGGAGCATTTGTTCAAAAAAGAGCTGGCAGGTAGATGGCCGGATGAGCTGCTGATCGACAAGACCGATACTCCGGTGCGCTCGGACCGCCTGTCCGTCTATACCTACGATAATGCCGAGGAATGCGCCGCCGGGCTGGATGCGTTGAAGCTTGCGATTAACCGGACGACCTACGACGGAGGAGCACGGATTTACCCTCATGCCTTCAGAGGCGGTAAATTTCTTGTGGTGTACTGGATGGGCGGTGACAACGCCGAGCCTTACCAATACGACAAGGCCATCAAGACAGCGCTAAGCAGCCTGGACAGTGATAAGGAATAGACCTGTCTATCTAAACCTTACACGGAGTGCGGACACCGGGAATGATTTTTGTTATAATGTCGTAGAGTTGCGCAGTACCTATTCATATACCAGAAGGGGACGTTCGCTTTGTCAAAAATCATTAAGACCCTAACCATTGCCGGAAGTGACTCCAGCGGAGGTGCCGGTATCCAGGCCGACCTCAAAACCTTTGAGGAGTATGGCACTTACGGCTTCAGCGCATTGACGACTATTGTTACGATGGACCCGGATAAAGGCTGGCATCACAATGTCTATCCGATTGATGCAGCTATCGTTGCGGAGCAGTTGAAAACAGTGTTCGCAGGCGGTCCTGTAGACGCCATGAAGACCGGAATGCTGGGCAGTGTAGATATTGTGCTGGTTGCGGAAAAAGCGATCAAGGACAACCTTCAGACCAACGTGGTCATTGATCCGGTTATGGTCTGCAAAGGAGAAGATGAAGTTCTCAACCCGGAAAGCGCAAATGCCATCCGTGATCTGCTGCTTCCTTTGGCTACGGTGGCAACACCCAATCTGTTCGAAGCCGGTGTCCTTTCCGGGCTGGGCAAGCTGACCTCCATTGACGAGATGAAAGAAGCCGCGCGCCTGATTCATGGGCTTGGCACGAAGAATGTTGTTGTCAAGGGCGGCAAAGCACTGGGCGGCGACCTGGCGATCGATGTGTTCTTCGACGGCTCCGAATATACCGTACTGGAAACAGCCAAAATCGAACCAGCCTATAACCACGGTGCGGGCTGCACCTTTGCGGCTGCCATCACAGGCGGCTTGGCAGGCGGCTTGTCTGTGCATGATGCTGTCGCAAAAGCCAAGGATTTCGTCTCCGCAGCCATCCGCAGCGGTTACGCATTCAACCAATATGTCGGCCCTGTCTTCCACGGCGGCTACCGGCTGGAGCGATAACACCCCGAGAGGCCTTCACTAGCAATACATCTATGTGCGGGAGCGGATTATTCTGCACAGCTTTCAGCTTTTGTAATACTTAAAGAATGGCAGAACATAAGGGCGATGCCCTTTTAGTTCTGCCATTCTTATTATTTATCTATAGATGAGATAAATGACCTGACAAGCGATTGACTATTCAAATCCTTCCTCAATCGGGAACTCGCTATCATTTCCCGATGCTCCATCACAAAGCAAAAAAGCGGCACCGCTGTGCCGCTCCTTGCATATATAGCCCATTTTTTGCAGAAAATTTACTTACCAGTGTTTTCCTCGGCAATATGCTTCACGAATTGAAGGATCTTATCCTTAGGCTTATCTCCGCCCAACACTCCAATATCTATCGACTGGGTGTTATGGTTGATTGGCAGAGAAGACACGAATTTCGAGTCTGTAATATCTACAGCGTAAAGCTCGTTCACGGTACTCTCCCCTAATTTCCCCCATTTCATACGGGGATCATCCTTGGCGATCTTGCCATCCCCCAGAATCGGTTCCAGATTCTGAAAGCCATCCTGGCCGCCGATCCATTTGAGTGTAGCTTCATCCAGAATCAGAATATCCGGTGAGTTCGCTGCCAGCTCGACTACAGCCTTTTGCATATAGTTCATATCCAGTGTATCGGAACCCTCGCCGGTCTTGGGAAGGTATACAATGCTGGTGTCCACCCGTTTCCATTCTGGATACTCATTAACAATCGCCTGGTTCAGAGCGTCCATCTTGCCGTCCTTGTCCTTCACACCAAAATTGCCGATGAACATAATTTTCGCATCAACCGGCGGCAGGGAGGCCAGATATTTTCTGTGCTGCCAGTTGTTATACAGCGCATTACCAGCGAAGACAAGTACGATTACCGCGATAATAGAAATAATTACATGTGTTTTATAGAGCCGCATAAAGCGTTCCCATTTCCGCGCTCCACCGGCAAGACTGCCGTATTTAGCCAGCCGCTGATCTTCAGCCTCCTGAATTTCCTGCTGGTCTCTGGAATCCAGTATAAATTTGATGGCTTGAAAATCCTCTTCATACGCTGCGATTTCCGCTTCATTGGTCAAAGAGCGCCGCCGTCTAAGCAGCAGATCGAACCTTTTGTCCAATTCCTCTCTGGTTACGGTCTCAGGCAACCCTAACCTTTCATAGGCTTGTTTCAGTTTCTCGTTCACAATCAAGTCTCCTTTGGGTTGATGCCGGTCCTGCATTTCGCCGCTGCCGGAACAGTCTGGAATCGTTGTGGCTTCTACTTCTCTATTTTATCAGACATGCACCTACTTTCTCCAGTCGACTCCATGATAATGAACTCCCGTTCCGTTTCTCCGTTCTTGTTCAGGAAAGATGTAGTACGCACAAAGCCTGCTTGAGTATAGAGTGTGAACGCTCTTTGATTAAAAGCAGCAACAGTTAATCTAAAGCCCGAGGGTGCATGTCGCCTGACCAAATGCCAAACCCGCCTGTACAAAGCCGAGCCCCTTCCCCTTTCCTGTCAGATCCGGCCTCATCCCCAGCCCGATATCCAATACATCATCGCCTATGTACAAACCCTGCAGCCTGCCCCCTGGAACCTGAGCATTTTGTCCATAACAAAAGAATCCAACCAGCTCACCCTCAGTGGAAAGCACCGAGAAATACGTTCCGTCCAACATTTCTTGTATGTCTTCGGGATCATCTGTCATATTATAGATAGAATATGGCGGTTCATAGTCCCAATTCACAATTTTCCGGGCCTGCTGTTCATCCATTGCTGCGATGCAGTAATCATTTGCCATGCCTCTGTTCAAGCTCCTTACCTCCACGTTAATGTTTATGCCCCTCTACATTCTATTGCAATCGAATAGAGGCTTCCCCATGCTAGCAGCTATTTTTATCCTTTTTTACCTCTATGCTCTGCTTCATCTGGTCACAGGGTTCGTTCAGCTTAAGTCTAAGCGAATTCCCGTCAAAAATGCAGTTTTTTTTATCACCGGCGGATTAGTCATTTTGTTAACTCCAAGCCATCAGGCCATCAGACTAGCTCCAACTCTATATTTACAAAAAAACCTTCCTGTGCGCTGCTCCGGAGAACAGGCACAGGAAGGGAATCTGCGAATCCGGGAATCGTATCATACAATGAAACTACACTCGATGATTATGAAGTATAAGTCCGTCCAAGCCCAAGTTCCGTTAACAACTGACGGTAAGCAATTGAGGTTCGGTCCGCCGGAATATGTGCTTCTGCCTGCAGATCAAGCGGCAGATCCTCCGGAGTCTGCGACTCCACCATTTCTGCGTCTTCTGCGAAGACCTGCAGGTTGAAGTTGATCGTATCCTGTACCGGTGCGTTCTTGTCGAAGTTTCTGGAGATCGGACAGAAGAGCCGGGTATATCGCGCAGATACCGGGGAAGCACAGTTTAGAATTTTGAGTCTGCCTTCATCCGGAAAATAGACGGTAAGCGAAGCCGCAAACGGCGGGAACACACGGAATTCGCGCAGCCACATGAAGCCTTCCGGTGCCGGGTTCTCCTGGCCTTTCCCGTAATTGCTGACCGTACTCCAGTATTCCGCAACCAGTTCGCTGCCTTCGCGTCTAACCTTGTATTGGGGAACCTCAGTGTTGTTGCGGTCACCGAAGGTTGCCGTATGCACATAAGCGAAATGTGAGACATCGAGGAATCCTTCCATCTGGCGGCCGGACGAACCGGCAATATCGAAGCTCGGCGGCAAAATATTCATATAGTCCGGATCCTCCCACCCGGGGAAGGCTGGAATTTGCTCAGGTGATGAGCCTAGGCAGGTCCAGATCAAGCCGTAGCGTTCAATGGCCGGATACACAATCAGCTTCAGCTTGGGTGAGATTTTGGAGCTGGGATGAGCCGGAACGGCGGTACATTTCCCTTCACAGTTATAGCGGAACCCGTGGTAAGGGCACACAATTTCGCCATTCTCTACCCAGCCCTTGCTGAGAGGTGCTCCCCGATGGAAACATAGATCACGCGCGATGACCACTTTACCCTCACTTCGGTAGCATACCAGCTTCATATCCAGCAGCTTCACTGCGAGCGGTTTGTTCTGTACCTCATCTGCTATGGCGACCGGGTACCAATATTCAGCTAAGACCCGCCAGTCCTCAGGGGAGAATGTGCAGTCACGGGGAAGCTCGAGTTCATGCACCAGTTTCTTGTTTTCCTCAATCATGTTCGTTCCACCTCTCCACTCCCGATAAACTCCGTTAAGGTAATTTATTATATGTTAGATTATATAACTTATTGTGTATATTTTAATCTTGTTCCCCTAAAAAAATCAATCTAAAATCGTCTGTTTTTGGATTCCTGACTAAAAACACGATTCAAATGTTATGCATAATGACATAAAACATAACATAATAGTTTTTGCACCTGCCACTCCTGCAGGCCGTGAAACCCAAAAAAATCCTGCCAGTAATACATTCTCACGTGGAGAATCCATTACTGACAGGATTATTCCTGACTTCATATCCAACAGTCAAAAGGGATCAACTGCTCTTAATCACACCTTTTTTAAGAATAACATTACCGTAAAGCGCCTCTTCACCGGTGATTACAATAGCATAAGCACTTTGTGAGCGGGTATAGAAAGCAAAGCGTTCTTCATGGGAGATCTGCGCATCCTCATCAAAACCAGAAATGATTTCCTTATACGTATCCCAGATTACAGGGACTGTAGGATCTCCTGGAACGACACTCATGAGCGCAGCCTGATGATCCGCATAATGATCCAGCGGGAGCAGCTCCAGAACCGCAGCCAGCAGCTCAGGAATGCCTAAGCCGTCACAGCGGATCACCCGGGAATGCAGCGCATGGCCGGGAAAGTTGGCATCTGCGAGCACCAGCTCATCGCCATGGCCCATCTCCATCATGATTTTGACGAGTTCGGGGGAGAGCAGCTTGGGGATTTTCTTCAGCATGTTCAGATCCCCTCCTTACATTCCATAGAAGGACCGCAGCGCCACCAGCTCTTCAATCCGGTTCGGCGGCAGCTCACGTTCCCCGTTAATCATGCGGGTTAAAAAGGTCAGCTTGGCGGTGTATTCCAGCCGCTCCATGTTCATATATGCACCCATTACATCCTTGCCCCAGGACAGTGCGCCATGGCTTTCCAGCAGCACGGCTGTTTTCTTGCCCAGGAACGGCATGATGGAATCAGGAACTTCCTCCGTAGAAGGTGTGCCGTATTTAGCCAGAGGAATATCACCCATAGCGATAACGGATTCCGGCATCATCATTTTGTCGAGTGCTTCCCCTTTAATGGCAAAAGCAGTACCAAACGGCGGGTGCGCATGCACTACCCCGTTCATCTCTGGAAGCTCCCGGTATATCCGCAAATGCATTTTGACTTCTGTTGAAGGTCTGTAGCCTTCGTGTGCTTCTAGTATCTCTCCCTCGAGATTGACTTTGACCAGCATATGCGGCTCCAGATAGCCTTTGCTGACCCCAGTTGGTGTAGCTAACACTTCATTTCCGCTCAAACGGGCAGAGATGTTGCCGTCATTCGAGGCTATAAAATCCTTATTGAACAAGTTCCTTCCGATATCGCAAATTTGCAGTCGCAGTTTCTTTTCCAGCTCATCCATGGTTTATTCTCCTCTATTATCATTTATTGGCCGATAGACCGTCAGGGTCTCGGAAGCTGCTACAATCTCTGCGGCCCGGCTGAAATCCAGTTCGCCCAGGGCTGCCAGCTGCACCAGCAGATTGCCGAGCGCACTGGCTTCGACGGGACCGGCTATAATTTCTCTTCCGGAAGCGTCCGCCGTCAACTGGCAGAGGAGCTTATTCTGAATCCCCCCTCCAACCATATGAACTTTACGAACCTTTTCACCAGTAATTTCTTCCAGCTCTTGGATCGCAGCCGCATAGGACTGGGCGAGGCTCTCCAGAATCGTGCGGACCATCGCCCCTTTGGTCTCTGGGACCCGTTGACCGGTACTCCGGCAGTATTCAGCGATACGTCCCGGCATGTCTCCAGGCGTACTGAAGACCGGATCGTTCGGTTGGATAAAAGATTGTGCCGCCCCCTCGTTCCCGGCAAGTGTGGAAAGCTCCCCGAAGCTCAGCACTTCACCCGCTTCCGCCCAGGTCCTGCGCGTTTCTTGGAGCAGCCACAGGCCGGTAATGTTCTTAAGCAGCCGGTTCCCGCTGCCATAGCAGCCTTCATTGGTGAAGCCATATTTATAGCTTGCCGGGGTTAGCACGGGAGCCTTCGTTTCCATGCCAACGAGTGACCAGGTACCGCAGCTGATAAACGCTACCCCTTCCTTCTCCATATATGGAATGGAGGCTACGGCGGAAGCTGTATCATGAGAGGCACCGGCAATAACGCGGATGGGTCCGCAGCCCAGTTCAGCGCAGAGCTCCGGCAGCAGCCTGCCGATGGCCGTTCCGGCCTCAACACGAAGCGGAATCAGACCCGCCGGAATTCCCAGCCTGCCGAGAACCACAGATGAAGGGTCGCCAGTACCGGCGTCCAGCAGCCCGCTCGTACTCAGAATGGTTTTCTCTGCAGAAGCAGTCCCGGACAGCAGGTACAGGAACAAGTCAGGCATCATGAGAATATGGTCAGCACGCTCCTGAAGCAGCGGGTTCTCCTGCAAATCCGCAAACAGCTGGTAAAGAGTATTGATCGGGTCCGGCTGATTGCCGGTAAGCCTGAACTGCTCCTCAGGCGGCAGCAGCTCCTCCAGGCGATTACGGTATTTCCCCATCCGCTGATCCCGGTAATGATACGGAGAATCAAGCAGCTTCCCGGCATGATCCAAGTAGCCGTAATCTACTCCCCAGGTATCCACACTGAGGCTTGTTATTTCTCCGTGAGCCTGGCACGCCAGCTTGATTCCCTGCTTAATCTCCTGAAGCAGAGCCGGGACATTCCAGTATAAATGTCCGCTGTCCTGCACCGGTGTGTTGGCAAACCGGTGCACTTCCTCTGTCACCATGCTGCTTCCGTTATAGGTGCCGAGGATCACTCTTCCCGAGCTTGCCCCGAGATCCACTGCCAGCAGTTTTATCCGCTTGCCCATTCCATTCACCTGCCCGCTTCCAGAAGTTAATATAGGGGTCCAAAATTGCGGCAGGCCCGGTAGTCCGCAGCCTCAAGACTCTCCGTCCCGAACAGTGACCAGACACGCGGCCGGAAAATCCGCGACGCCTCCACATTATGCATACTGACCGGAATGCGCAGCATGGATGCCAGTGTAATCAGATCTGCACCAATATGACCGTAGCTGATTGCTCCGTGATTGGCTCCCCAATTATTCATCACGTCATACACCGAGCTGAAAGAGCCGGTTCCGGTGAGAATAGGGGCGAACCAGGTGGTCGGCCAGGTAGGATCTGTACGTTCATCCAGCGTGCGGTGCACCTCTTCAGGCAGCTCCGCAGTATAACCTTCCACCAGTTGCAGGACAGGCCCCAGTCCTTTGACCAGATTAAGCCGCGCCATTGTTACAGGCATTCCGCCCTTGGTCAGATAATCGGTAGAGAAGCCGCCCCCTCGGAAATATTCCTGTGAAGCCGCCCGGAACTCCGTTGCCTTCAGAGTAGCTTCCACTTCCTCATCTGTGATCTCCCAGAATGGTTTGATTACCGGCTTGCCCTCTCTCGTCTGTTCACCTGCACCGTCTAGTGCAGCAGATCCGGAATTGATCAGATGGAGCAGGCCGCCAGCTGCCTGGTCTTGCAGCTCGTATCCGGTCACACGCTTCACGGCTGCCGGACTCCAGTAGGTGCGGACATCGGCGAAGATCTGCGCCGTATTCGTCAGCAGATAATTGAACAGCATGGTCACGCCGTTCAGGCTGTCATTCTCCGTAGCCAGAATATAAGGAGCGCGCTTGCCGTTCCAGTCGAAGGAGGAATTCAGGATCGTCTCCATGAAATCACCATTCGGGAAGTGGTCCGTCCATTGACGCTGCCCCTGGAAGCCGGCTGCAAGCGCGTTGTGGCCTTGACCCTCTTCTTCAAATCCAAGCTCTGCAAGCAGCGGATTCCCGACCATCAGATCACGGCCGATAAGTGCCATCTTGACGCAGGTTTCCCACTGGGCTTCCTTCTCTTCGCTGCTAAGCTGGAGATGTCCAGGGTTATTATCAGGGCCGATCCGGCAATTCTCCTTCGTCCATTTCAGCGCGCGGGCAAATTCCTCCTGATCGTAAATGCCTTCCTCGAAACGGCGGACGAACTCGGACATATCGATATATTCATTGCGCATGCCCAGGTACTCCTGAAAGAACTGGTCATTCACAATCGAACCAGCGATGCCCATTGATACCGATCCCATCGACAGGTAGGAGGTACCCTTCATCAGAGCAACGGCAAGCGCCGATTTGGCGAACCGCAGCAGCTTGGTCTGGACATCAGCCGGGATATCCTCGCTTCCTGAATCCTGCACATCCTCCCCATAGATCCCAAAAGCCGGAATGCCTTTCTGGGCATACGCTGACAGCACAGCAGCAAGATAGACCGCGCCGGGTCTCTCCGTACCATTGAATCCCCAGACCGCATTCGGAATCGCCGCATCCATATCCATCGTTTCCGAGCCATAACACCAGCAGGGTGTTACTGTAATGGATACCCCTACATTCGCGCCTGAGAATTTGGCCTGAGCGGCTGCAGCTTCCTTCACTCCACCAATCGTGGAATCCGCAATTACACATTCCACAGGTGAGCCGTCAGGGTAATGCAGGTTTTCCTTCAAAAAGGCAGCGACCCGCTCCGCCATACCCATCGTCTGGACTTCAAGTGATTCACGAACGCCGCGGCGTCTCCCGTCAATCGTCGGGCGGATTCCGATTTTGGGATAATGAGTTGTCATGCCATATAACCTCCTCCGAATGATAAGAACAATAAAAGCGTTTGCATATGCTCTATCATAAAATCATAAACCAGGTATGTCAACATAAATCCACACATTTATAGTGAGTTTATGTGGTTTTAGCAATATAAATGTGGAGTCTTATGTGGATTTTCCTTTTATTTATCCCTCGGATTATAGTAAAATAGAAATAAAGATCAATCATGCCAGGAGGTCCGCCTTAGTGAGAGCATTTGAACGCCGTGAACTCATTATCAATAAGCTCTACCGTAACAAAAAAGTCCATGTCGCTGATTTGGCGCAGGACTTCAATGTCTCCGAAGAGACGATCCGCAGAGATTTGGAAAAGCTGGACAAGGAAGGCATCGCTAAGAAAAGCTATGGCGGCGCCATCCTGAATGTTCACACCAACGAGGACCCTTCCTATTCCCATAGACATGCGGTCAACCTCGAGGCCAAGCGGGCCATTGCCGCGAACGTCCTGGAGCTTATTAATGATGGTGACAGCCTGATGACCGACACCAGCTCAACCGCTTTTGAAGCACTGAAGAAAATTACCGAAGTCAAAAAAAACCTGACGATCATCACCAATTCACTGGTCGTCCTGTCCGAGTTCCAGCATTCCGGGCACAAGCTGATCTCCACAGGCGGCGTGCTGGGAGCTGAAACCAACTCCTTTGTCGGGCCGAGCGCCTCCCACACCATCCAAAGATATAATGTGGACGTCGCATTGTTCAGCTGCAAGGCACTTTCAATGACAGGCGGACTAAGCGATTCCAACGAAGCCGAAAGCGAACTCAAGATTCTTATGCGCCAGCAGGCCAGCAAAGCGGTACTTCTCGCAGACTACTCCAAATTCGACCGGATTGCTTTTATCCGATTGTTCGGCTTTGACGAGATAGATTTTATCGTTACAGACGAGAAGCCCTCGGAGGAATGGAGCATGTTTCTGAACAAATACCAGGTCTCACTTCTCCACAGTCCCGCAGAATAATCCGGCTACAGTGGTACGAAGCTCCTTTTCACATAAGTTTCTTGTCCTTTCCATTCCTTTGCTTCACATGATGACCTATAATTAAGGGAAAGATGATCTTTGAGGTGTGCGATGAACGAAGACAGAAAAGGCAAATATGATAACATTGATGAGCTGATGGCTGTATTTCAGCAGTTCTCCAAAATCAACTGGCAGAAGAACAACCCCACCCTACTGAAGCCCAGTGAAATTCGTGTGCTGGTTACGATCAAATTAGGAACCGAGAAATCCGGCAAGCCAGTGCTTACGATCTCTGATATCAGCAAAATGCATAAGGTCACCTCCCCCACTATTACCCAAATGGTGAACAGTCTGCTGGCACAGGGTTATGTGGTCCGCACCAGCGATGCCCTGGATAAAAGGGTCAGCGGGATTGCATTGACTGACAAAGGCGAACGCTGTGCCGACGCCGCTGTTGACAGAATCCGCGACACGTTCAAGGGGATGATTGACTATCTCGGCAAGGAACGGAGCGAAACGCTTATCGAGCTTTTGAATGGGGTCTATCACTATTTCGAAGAAATCAACGGGCAGCTTGAGGACTGATAACCTATATTTTTAGCACAAAAAAACAGCAAGTACAGGGCAAGCCCTATACTTACTGTTCCGGGTTACTGCTGATCCGGCCGGTCTGGAAGCTGCATCAAATAGCTGTTCGACATGTTCAGCAGCCGCTCCGCAGCTTCGAACTGCGCTTCTGTGGAGCCGCCTTGGGTCACCGAATTATCATTTAGACTGTAGTTGCTTCCATCCTCGTAATCATTCCCCGTCAGATAGATGCTCGTGTTATTCACGAAGGAACCTGTAGGCAGGAAATGCCGGAACGGGATCAGGTTGGACGTGGAGTTCAGCAGATCCTCACCGAAATGCAGCTGGTTCTGCAGCGGCACTCCCAGCAAATTGGACACTGTTGGCAGGATGTCAATCTGTCCGCCTGTCCGGTCAATGACCGGAGGCAGTGAGCCGCTTGGCGAGTGAACGATGAACGGAATATTGAACATATCCGTATAACCGTATTCATGTCCGATCATTTCTTTCAACAGATCCTTCTCATCATTGCCAAGCGTATACATCGGCACACCCTGGTGATCCCCGTAGAATACAATCAGGCTGTCATCCCACAGTCCGCTGGTCTTTAGTTCCTCCAGAAATTGCCCCATCGCATAGTCCGCATAATTCTGAGCCTGAATATAGTCACCCAGCAGCGTCCCCTGATAACGTTCCGGCAGCTTCATCTTGAACTTTTCCTCAGGAAGCCGGAAAGGATGATGTGCACTCATGGAAATGACCATTGCATAGAACGGCTGATCCTTGGCATCAAGTACAGCCAGCTCAGGTACCGTTTTGGCGAAAAGCACCTCATCCGAAGACCCGAACGCGATATGGTCATCATCCCCAAAGAATGACTGGTCATAATATTTATCAAAGCCTATCGCTTTGTACAAGTCTTTGCGGTTCCAGAATTCCACACTGTTCGTATGGAAAGTAGTCGTAAAATAACCGTTCGCACTCAGTAGCTTCGGCAGGCTGGGCACGGATTTTTTCATATAGGGCGATGATGTTGCAGGTTCGTTCTTCGGCACATAAAATGAGGAGTTCACCACGAACTCGGCATCCGAAGTTGTACCCTGACCCGCATTGGTGTAGAAATTGTTGAAGTACGTATTGCTGTGCGCCAGCTTGTTGATGTTCGGCGTAATCTCCTGACCGTCAATGGTCAGTCCGATCAGAAAGTTCTGGAACGATTCCATCTGGACTACGATCAGATTTTTGCCCTTATCGGCTCCCAGGTACTTCGGTGACTGCGGTGTTTCAGTACCCTTAATGGTATCCACCGCCTGCTGGGTAATCTCCTTGCTGTCAATAAGCGTTTCCTTCTCTGCGCTGTCCGCAAACAGCGTATACACCTCATAATTCAGGATTCCCATGCTTTCCGCTTTTTTGATCTCGTTCATGCTTGCGTGGTTGGGCCAGATATTGAAGAAGCACAACGCGAGAGAAACGGCGGTCGCACCAAGCAGAACAGGACGGCTGATCCGGTATGTGCCTCTTTCCTTCCACTTGGCAATATATTTGGGACGGAACATAAAGAGCAGGAAGAAGACAATGTCCACAAAGATAAACAGATAATACGGGGTGATCAGAGAATACGTGCTCTCTCCGACCTTGGTAACCTTATCCGCTTGCTGCAGAGCATGGTAGGTGGCAATCACGCCATAATACTTGTAATACATCAGGACGGAAAAATAAATAACCGTAATGAACAAATTGGCTATCATATAATACAAGATCTTCCGTTTGGAAGACAGCCATTCAATCAGACTGAACACAATAATGAAAAAAGGAATTTCGGTAATGACCATACTCCAGTTCGGACCGTCGCTGAACACGACAAACCAGGCCACGGCACTTTTGAGCAGAAGCACGAAGCTGAACAAGAGAATCGGCCGATTTAAAATGCTATTCAATGATTTCTTCATGAAACAATTCATTTCCTTTCACAAAAAATTAATCCCCTTTGATGCGGTAGTGGATAACCCTCTTCTGCAATCTGCCGATAACAACCGCGTCCATGAAGCCTACAAAGATTCGGTTGAAAGCACCGTAACGATAACCTCCGTCCCTTCCCCCCTGATGGCTCACCGACACCTCAATCACGGAAAAGCCGTTCATCTTCGCGAGCGTCGGCAAATACCGGTGCATCCCGCTGTATAAATGGAAGCTCTCCGCCACTTCACGTCTCATCAGCTTCATGGGGCACTGCGCATCATACAGGCTATCACCGGTGAGAAAATTCCTTATCCCGTTGATGAGTCTTAGCAGCGTCCTTCGGAGCAGCGGGGCTTTACGGTCCATCCGCTTGCCATTCACGAAATCCACCCGTTCAATGAAGGGCATCAGCCTGAAAATGTCCCTGGGATCAGTCTGCATATCCGCATCAAGCAGAGCGATAAGCTCTCCGCCGGAGGCTTTCATTCCCGCCCAGATCGCTGCCGTCTGGCCGCAATTTTTCTCGAAATGGATGACCTTCACCGCTGAATCGGACCGGGCGATCTCATCCAGAATGCCAACACTGCGGTCCCTGCTGCCGTCGTTGACGAACACAATCTCATAGCTTTCTGTCCGGCTCTCCATTGCATTCTTGATGCTGTCATAGAGCTGACGGATACTGTTCTCTTTATTATATAGTGCTGCGACTACAGATAGTCTGATCAAACCGAACCACCCCGGTACATGGATCTCTCATTTTTCTAACCACATGGACTTCTCCGACAACTGTATCAATACCACTACTGCATTAAATCACAAAGTACTTAGGTTATCAACCTATTTTTGTGTGGGATGTACGTCCTGGGTTAATCCAAGTTTTTTCACCAGCGGCTTGATCGACAGTCCTTGGACCAGTAATGAGAACAGCACAACACTGAACGTCAGTACCAATATATCCTGCCTTCCTTCAAAGGACATAGGCAGACTCAGGGCAAGTGCAATGGACAAGCTTCCCTTCAAGCCGCCCCAATTCAACACACTTTTCCAGGAACCCGGGAAGTTTCTAAGAGCAGCAAGGCTTGTGTAGAGCGCTATCGTTCTACCCAGCAGTACGATCACAATCGCAGCGAGAATAAGCCCCCACTTATCGGAGAAGTTAATATTCTTAATTTCCAGGCCAATCATCAGGAAGATCAGGGAATTCGCTACGAGGGTGATCACATCCCAAAAGGAATTAATGTTCGTCTTCGTAGTCTCTGACATGCCGACCCGTGCTCCATAATTGCCAAAGATCAGCCCGCTTACCGCTACAGCAATAACACCCGAGACCTCAAAATGCTCTGAAATGAAATAGCTCCCAAAGAACAGCAGCATGGAAAAGCCAATCTCCAGCGGAAAGTCATCATACAGGCGGATCAGCTGGGAAAATATATAGCCCATAATGGCACCGATCAGAATGCCCCCCAGTGCAAACTTCAGAAAGAGCAATATTCCGCTGCCGATTCCCGCCCAGCCCATCTCCATGTAAGACAGCAGGTATACGGATGAAATCTGGAACAGCACAACCGCAATACCGTCGTTAAACAGCGATTCCCCTTCGATGATGGTCACAATATTCTTGGGGACGCCCAGTGATTTGAAGATCGAAATCACGCTGATGGGATCCGTTGCGCTCATCAACGCTGCAAAGGTAAAGGACACAATCAGCGGAAGTCCCAAACCCCAATATACCGACAAGCCGATAATGAGAAAAGACAACAAGGTTCCGCCAAAAGCCAAAGCCAGCACCGGCTTACGCTGATCCATCAGATGGGAAAAAGGCAGCTTGAGGGTTGCGTCTCCCAGGAGAATAGGAAGGAATAATGAGATAATAATTGCCTGAAACACGTGAGATTGTGTAATAAAAACTTCTGCATCCTCCAGTACTGGGACACGAACCAACCCCAGAAAAAGTCCTACCATGACCAGTGCAATAGAGTATGGTTGATTGACCTTTTTTGCAACCGCAATAACGCCGATGGATATAGCAAGCAGGATCAGGACCTGGATAAATGTTTCATCGAAGTGATTCATACGGCACCCCATTTTACAATTTTCGAACCCACACCAAGTTTCTTAGATTATACTTCAGTACATCTATCGGATACACTTATTCATTCTTAGAACCGGACTGATTCGTCCCGTTCTTCTCCAATACCGGCTTCAGGTCATCCTGCACGCTTCCCTTCCATAAAGGCACACCGGAGCGGTAAGCCGCCCGGCCATTCAGATGACCGGCAACCGGGGAGGTGATGAAGACAAACACAATCGCCAGCAGCAGCTTAATACTGACTATATTTATATAGAAGAAAAAAAATAGAAAGGCTCCTGTCAGCACACACAATACGCCCAGCGTAGCACTTTTGGTCGCGGCATGGGACCGTAAGTAGACATCCGGCAGCCGGACCAGCCCAAACGCGCCAAGCCCGCAAAACACTGCACCCATTAGCACCAAAACCCCAATCAGCAGCTCACCGATCAAGCTCATCACCCCCCTGCTCAATAACCGCATCTCTTTCAATATATCTTGCTAATGCGGTTGTTCCGATAAAGGTCAGAATCCCAATCACAAGGACAATTTCAATATAATCCTCAGTCTTCTGCTGTATGCTCAGCACCGCAATCACGGCCAGCAGATGAATACCGATGGTATCAAGGGCAGCAATCCGGTCTGACCGGGTCGGTCCCTGAACCAGCCGGTACAGGCAGGCCAGCATAGCTAATGCCAGAATAATCAGCGCAAGTTGAAGCAGGACAGAAATCATAGCCGGGTCACCTCCATAATCGCTTTTTCAAAGGTTCCCTGGATCTGGCGGGAGAGCTGGCCGGCATCTTCAATATCCATGGCATGAATGTAGAGGGTCTGGCCGCTGCCCGAGACTTCTAGTGTAAGCGTCCCTGGTGTCAGACAAATGAGGCAGGACAGCAGCGTAACCTCAAAGTCAGAGCTCAGTGCGGTTTCATAAGCGAAGATCCCCGGGCGGATTGTCAGTCTGGGCCGGAGAATTTGCCGGATGACCGCGAAGCTGGATAACACCAGTTCCCGCAGGAACAGCGCCAGCAGCTTCATAATGGACCACACGCGTTTCAAATAGAGCGGTTTGGGCAGGAAATTGTGCAATACCATCAGAAGTCCGCACCCCAGCAGATAGCCAATGACAAAACTTGAGCCTGAGCCGTCGCCGATCAGCATCATCCACAGAAACGCAGTTATCAGGTTTAATAAGATTTGAACAGCCATCTTCATCTACTCCTTCAATACAGCTTCAATATAGAGCCGGGGGGAACCAAGCACTTCCCCTGCCTGAGATACATACGTATTCACCCATTCCGCTCCAAGGCCCATAACGATGACCAGAACGAAGAGTCCGGCTGCTACCGCCGTTCCGCCTTTTAGATTTACTTTGGGCAGTTCCCTGTCCGGTGGATTACCCCAGAAGGCCAGCCTGAATACTTTGATCAGTGAGTACAGCACAAGCAGACTGGAGCCTAGCCCGATAAGAGATAACGTCAGCATACCCGAATCCAGTCCTCCCCGGATGATCAGCACTTTGCCGGGAAAGCCGCTGAAGGGCGGGATGCCGGCAAGCGTTAGTGCCAGCGCGAAAAAACTCCAGCCCAGCAAAGGATAACGTTTGATCAGCCCCCCCATGCTAGATAACCGATCCGTGCCCGCAGCGGCAATGATCAACCCTCCCAGAATGAACATGAGACCCTTGCCCAGCATATCATGCAGCAGATAATAGACCGTTCCATCGAGCGCATCCGGTGTTCCCGCGGATAAGCCGAAGGCAATAAAACCCACACTGATAATGACGTTATAATTCAGGATGCGAGGGATATCATTATAGGCGACAGCACCCATTGCGCCCAGAATCATGGTAGCCGCCGCCATCCAGGCGATCCAGCCGTTCGTAAAATGAGGATCACCAGTAAAAATAAGCGTAAACGTCCGAATAATCGCGTACAGCCCCACTTTGGTCAAAAGTGCTCCAAATAAGGCACGGACCGCGGCAGGCGGCGCACTGTAAGCGCCGGGGAGCCAGAAAAAAAGGAACAGCCCGGCCTTCAGAGCGAAAACGGTCAGGAACAGCACAGCGATCACATTCAGAACACCGCTTTGTCCGGTCTCAGCTATGCGCTGGGACAACTGGGCCATGTTCAGTGTACCCACTGCCGCATACAGATAGGCGACAGCCGCTACAAAGAGGGTTGAAGAGACAATGTTGACCAAGAGATATTTTGCGGTTTCCCGAAGCTGATGTTTCGTTCCGCCCAGGGAGATCATCGCGTAAGACGAGATCAGCATGACTTCAAAAAAGACGAACAAATTGAAGATGTCACCTGTCAGGAATGAACCGTATACACCTACGAGCAGAAAATGGAAGAATGAATAGTAATAGAACCTTTCCCGCTCCGGACCAATGCTGGTGAAAGAATAGAGCAGAATCCCCAGACTCACGGCTGAAGCCGTGAGTACTAACAGCGCTGCAAACATATCTCCCACCAGGACAATGCCATAAGGCGGAGCCCAGCCGCCCATATGTAAAGTCTGTATCCCCTTCTCGTGGATACGGGAAACCAGTACACAGGATAGAACGAGATTCAGAATGCCGCTGAATATGCTTATGAACCGCTGCAGCAGCACCTGTTCTTTCAGAAACATCAGAATAACAGCGGTGCACAAGGGAATAAGAATCGGCAGAACCAAGAGATTATTCATTGTTCCTCCTCCCGGACAGAATCCATGTCATCCGTCCCGTGTGCCTGATAAGCACGGTAGGCAAGCACAAAGAAGAAGGCTGTTACACCGAAGCTGATCACGATGGATGTCAGAATCAGCGCCTGCGGCAATGGATCTGCATAGGCTTCCGCCTCGTTACCCAGTACGGGTGCTGCCCCTTTTTTTAGTCCAGCCATAGTCAGAAGAAGCAGATGGACGCCATGAGTAAGCAAGGAAGTACCGAGTACAATCCGCAGCAGGGTTTTGGATAAAATCAAATACACACCGACCGTAAATAAAATACCAACCGCTACAGCCATCATCCATTCCATTTCACTCATCCCCTCCTATGGTAAAGATAATGTTCATCGTCACGCCGACGACCGCCAGATAGACTCCGAGATCGAACAGAACGGCTGTCGCAAGCTCTGTATCCCCTAGCAGCGGCAGATCAAAATGGCCAAAGGAATGGCTCAGGAATGGCGCTCCAAAAGCAAAGGAACCAGCCGCTGTTAGTATAGCAATCAGCAGCCCCACCGCTGTGAGAATACGGTAATTGACCGGAAGAAATTTGCGGACGGGTTCAATTCCCAGTGAAATCGCCATCAGAATCAAGCCGGCAGACGTCATCAGGGCACCAATGAAGCCGCCGCCCGGATGATTATGTCCGGCAAAGAATAAATACAGCGAGAAGGTAAGAATGATTAATACAATTCCCTTGGACATCGTACGCAGAATCACATCATTGCTGCGCAGCGGAAACCAATAGGCTGCCGGTTTACTTTTCTTCACCTGTATAGCCCCTGGCTCCATTCTCAGATTAACCAGTCCATAAATTCCAAGGGACGCCACGCCAAGAACCATAATTTCGAACAAGGTATCGAAACCTCTGAAATCTACCAGGATAACATTCACTACATTTTTGCCCCCGGCCAGGGAATAGCTTTCGTTCAGGAAAAATTCCGAGATCGGAGCAAATGGGCTGCTGCCCATCGCCGCCAGTGCGACCAGTGTCATCGTCAGTCCGACACCTGCAGCGAGGATAAGATTCAGCCATTTGAAGGAAGCTTTCTCTTTCTCCTTCTCCTGCTTCAGCTTCGGCAAATATTTGAAACACAGCAGGAACAGGATCACCGACACCGTCTCCACAATCATTTGTGTCAAGGCAAGATCTGGAGCACGGAAGATCACAAACAGCAAGGTTACCATGTAGCCCACTGCACCTGTGAATAGAATGGCATTGACTCTCGACTTGGCAAAGAGGACAGCGATGGCGGCAACCAACATGACCGCAACTACTGCCACTTCGTATATGGAGATTGGAGCGTAATCCTTCATTCCCAGGGTGATCCCCTGTGCTCCTAGCAATGTACTCCCGAGGGCAATAATGAAAAACCCGAAGATATACAGCAGATAATTCCGGTTGCTACCAGTCATATACAGATTGGTGATGCGGGCTGACCCGCCTTCTAAGGCGCGAAGTCCAAGATCATACATGCGGTTAAGCGAATCCCTTCCACTCCACTCACGATCCAGTATCCGCAATCTTCCATAGCCTCTATACAACAGCATACCGGCAGCGATCACACCCAGAGTCATGAAGATTTCCGGTGTCCAGCCATGCCAGAAATGAATCGGGACATGGAGACTCTTCTCCGGCGGCAACAGCCCGTATTGAATCGAAGCTACTGCCGGTTCAATTAAGGATGAGCTCAGCAGGTCCGGGAAGAAGGCAAAGAAGACAGCCAGGGAAACAAGCAGTACCGGGGAGAACAACAGCCCCCGCGGAGCTTCATGCGGCACTTTATCCAGCTTCTCGGGCTGCAGCTTGCCGGTGAACGTTTTGAAGACCAGAATCATGCTGTACACAAAGGTAAATACGCTCGCTATCCAGGCAATGACGGGAATAAGCACAAGCCAGGACTGTGTACTCCAAATATCCAGCTGACGAATATCCATCACGGCGGTGAAGAACATTTCCTTGCTCAGGAAGCCGCTGAACGGCGGAAGCCCGGCCATGGAAAAGGCTCCAATGAGCGCCACGGAAAAGGTGACCGGCATGAGGGACATTAAGCCTCCCAGCTTACGCAGATCCCTTGTATTCGTCTCATGGTCTACAATCCCAACCACCATAAACAGGGTTCCCTTGAACACGGCATGGTTGATCAGATGAAAGACAGCTGCCGCTGTGGCCATCGAATAGAATACTGACTCCTCTGTACCGGAGAAAAAGGCTGCGGCAGAGCCCAGTCCCAGCAAGCACATGATCAAACCCAGCTGACTGACGGTAGAAAAGGCAAGCATGGCCTTCAGATCCGTTTGCTTGATAGCTTTGAACGAGCCATACAAGAGAGTAACGAGTCCGACCAGTGAGACCAGCCAGAACCATTCCAGGTTTCCGGCAAATACAGGAGTAAGCCGCGCAACCAGATACAGGCCGGCTTTGACCATCGTTGCCGAATGGAGATATGCACTGACCGGAGTCGGCGCCTCCATCGCATCAGGAAGCCAGATGTGAAACGGAAATTGCGCCGATTTGGTAAAGGCCCCCAAAAGGATCAGCAGCATGGCCGGAAGGAACATCGGTTCCGCAGACAACTGGCCGGCTTGCACGATAATCTCACGGATGCTGTAGGTTCCGCTCATCACATAGAGCAGGTTGAATCCTGCAAACATCGCCAGTCCGCCGAACACGGTGATCAGCATCGATTTGAGTGCTCCATAGCGGGATCTTTCCCGGCGGTGCCAGAAGGCAATCAGCAGAAACGAAGTAATACTGGTCAGCTCCCAGAACCCGTAGAGCACCATCAGGTTGTCAGACAACACTACACCAAGCATCGCTCCCATGAACATAAGCAGATACATATAGAAGTTACGGATCGATTCCATCCGCTTATCGAGATAATAGATGGAATATAGAACTACGAGAGCCCCCATCCCTGTGATCAACAGGGCGAATACCAGACTCAGTCCATCCAGCACCAGGGTAATATCCATTCCCAGTGAAGGCATCCAGGATACCGTGGCAACCGTAGGTTCCCCAGCTTGAATGTCCGGCACCTTCATCAGGAAATATGCAAAAAGAAGCGTTGGAACAGGTAGCACTGCCCAACCTGCATGAAGATGCGGAATACGCTTAACGAGCGGGATCAGAACAGCCAGCAGAAATGGAATCAAGATCACAGCATGCAGCACAGCTTAGCACTCCCCCTCTTCACTTAAGTAATCTATTTGCCCGGCTTTACCCAGACACCTTGCACAATCCGCAAATACTGCGCTTCACCCGTCTCCCACCCGGAGAGATATTGCTCCTTCTCATGGTTGTACTCATTATCCTTAGACGAATCTACGGTGAGCACACATAAAGGAGCGCTGAGCAACTTAGATAACTGGCTTCCTCTTTGAATCAGCCGCTGTCCGTGCGGGCCATAGTGGACACATACCATAATGCTTTCGCTGCTCGGTCTAAGGGTCATCCCTCTTCCTCCTGGCTTAAATTTCCATAAAAAAAACGCAAAAAGAGCCCGCTGTTGGCAGGCTCCTCCGGGTACATCTGTATACAATTACACTGATTATATAGGTTACAAGGATGATTGTAAAGGAACAGCGGGTCAGCTACCAGCTTTGAGATCAGGAATCACTGTCTATCCACGCCTATAATATCCCCTTTCCCCGGATAATTATGATCTATTATAGAGTTACTCAGAGATTAGAACAGAGTAGTTACCGTTTCCTCAACCTGAACCAGAATTTCATCCAGAGCAGCCTGGCCGACTGAAGGAATGCTTCCAAACAGCAGGTGCTCTACCATTTCGATGCCTGTAAACTCGAAAATCCCGGTATCGGATGTGATTTTGAGTCCCGCTGTCATTCCGATTGAGTCATAGATTTCTTTTGGCGTGCCGTGTGTATTGATAATGAGCCCTTTCTTGCCTGTCAGCAGCTTATCTATACCAGTTGCCCCATAAGCATATGCGAATCCGTAGGAAAATACCCGGTCCACGTAACCTTTGAGCATGGCAGGCAGCCCGGTCCACCAGATCGGGTAGATAAAGGTCACGACATCCGCCTCAGCAATAAACTTCTGTTCGGTAAGAATGTCAACAGGAGTGTTCCCGCTGCGTATCGCTGCAGTATCCTCAGGCTTCAGCACGGGCTGAAAGTCAAGAGCGTACAAATCGCGCACAACAACTTCATGTCCCTTTTTCTTCAGTGCCTGGACAGTGGTTTCCAGAATTGCATGGTTAAAGCTCTCAGCACTAGGATGGGCATAGACAACTAGATGTTTCATTTTGATTACCTCCGGTTTATGGTTGGGTTGAACTAGTCTATCCTTATTTTGCATAGATATCTATATACTTATACAAAAAAATTTAGAATCGTCTATAGATATGCTCCAAAAGACATTCGAGATCCTCCTGCTGGGCAGGATTCAGACCTCCATACAGGGCCTCATTCAGCGTATCGGATATTTCCCGGAATGCTTGCTGCAGTGAAATACCTTTATCTGTAAGTTTAACAAAAGTTATTCGGCTATCCTCCCCGCTCTTGACTCTGCAGACATATTCCAGCCGCTCCAGCTTGTTCACCAGAACTGTTACTGTGGGCTGTGTGAGATGAACCTTAAGCGCAAGCTCCTTAATGGAGAGGCCGTCCTGCTGGTACAGATGCACCAGAACATCTCCGTGGGAGGGGACGATATCTTCGATGCCGCGCTTCTCAAGCTCTGAGGCGATCAGCTTGTGGGCCTCGGAGCGGATCTTGCTGATAAGTGACAGTGCATTATAGTTAGGCATGGCCCTATTATACATAGATATCTATATGTTTTCAACTAAAAAATAAGCCGAAGAACTTCCCGTCTTCCTCAGCGGGGGAGTCCTTCAGCTTACTTTCACATTAAATTCGGCGATTAAATATTTTTGACCACTTCATAAGCATCCCAGACCGCATACATAATATTCTGCACCTGCTTGGCATCTCCCAGCAGATACGTTTCCGGAAGCTCTTGACTCAGCTCGTCATACAACTTCTTCTGTGGGGCATAGCCTACGGCCAGAATCGCTGAATCCGCAGCAACTACTCTTTCCTCGCCTGCTTTATTTCTCAGTACAAAGCCCCCGGCATCCGCGCCGGCTACCACGGTATCTGTAAGCAATTCGATGTCTTTAAAAGCCACCAGATCGCGAAGCATATCCTCATTGGCATGGCATAGCGGGCCGCCAATGGTCAGAATGTCATCCTGCATTTCTACGAGAGTGACTTTCTTTCCTTGCTCTTCGAGCCATAATGCCGTTTCGCAGCCAACCAGTCCACCGCCGATGATGATCGTGGAATCTCCCGCATCCTTTTGACCCAGCAGAACCTCTTCCGCAGTATACACGTTGGAGGAATCTCCGATGGTGAAGCTTTTGGGCGTTGAGCCTGTGGCAAAGATCACAGCATCCGCTCCGCTGGCTGCGATGATGTCCGAAGTAACCTCACTGTTCAGACGAAGGTCAATACCCAGCGCTTTCAGTTCAACTCCATACCAGTCGGCCAGCAAATGGTCATCTTCCTTGAACCCGGGTACTCCGCCGGGGATCAGATTACCGCCCAGACGATTACTCTTCTCATGTAAAGTGACCTGATGCCCGCGAATAGCAGCCACACGCGCTGCTTCGCAGCCCGCCGGACCCCCACCGATGATGAGCACACGCTTCGGCTGCTCAGCCTTACCGATGGCATAATCCTTCTCGCGTCCGCAGGCCGGATTGACGGCACAGGAGATCGCAGCATAGGAAGCGAGCCGGCCCATGCAGCCCTCCTGGCAGGACAGACACGGACGAATCCGCTCGATTTGACCCGCCCAGATCTTGTTTGGAATATCGGCATCCGCCAGCAGCGGACGGCCCAGCGCGATCATATCGGTTGCTCCGTCACGAATGGCATCGCTGGCCCGGTCCGGATCATCCAGTCTTCCGGCGGTGATCACAGGAACCTTAAGAATGCTTTTAAGAATTTTATTGTATGGCAGATAGAGTCCCTTCTCCTGATACATAGGCGGATGCGCCCAATACCAGGAATCATAGGAGCCCACATCCCCGTTAAATGCATCGTATCCGGCTTCTTCCAGGATCAGTGCCGCTTCAATCCCTTCTTCAATATCCCGGCCCTGTTCCGTGAATTCCTCGCCGGGAAGCCCGCCCTGCCGCCAATCCTTAATGAAGCTCTTGATGCTGTAGCGCAGCGAGACCGGATAATCCTGACCGCATTCCGCTTTGATCGCCTGGACAACTTGGGTGGCGAACCGCAGACGGTTCCGGAGGCTTCCCCCATATTCATCCGTCCGCTGATTGAAGAAGGAAATAGCAAATTGGTCGAGCAGATACCCTTCATGCACCGCATGTATCTCTATTCCGTCGAACCCGGCTTTTTTGGCAATCGCAGCAGATTCGGCAAATTTTCTTACATAGGTATGGATTTCCTCAATCGTGAGCTCACGGCAGGTTACATCCGGCAGCCAACGGTGAGGAATCGGCGAAGGAGCTACAGCAGTCTTGCCTACAATCGAAGGAATGCTTACACGCCCGAAGCCTGCGGACAGCTGCAGAAAGATTTTTGCCCCGTAGGCATGAATCCGTTCGGTCATCATCTTGCCGGTTTTGATGAAATGGTACGGGTTGAGCGTTGGACAAGGCATGGACGGCAATGCGCATTTCTCAATCTCATTCTCGACCATCGTAACACCTGTCATCAGCAGGCCGGTGCCGCCTTTGGCACGTTCCACATAATATTCCACGCCGCGCTCATTGAATGTTCCATCCGCGTTGCAGAGTCCGCCGGGTCCCATCGGGGCCATCACGAATCTGTTTTTCAACTCCAGCTTGCCGATTTTGAACGGTTCAAATAAAATTCTGTGGCTGTCCTTCACTGTAAGTCCTCCCAGAAATCATATCAGGTTATTTTCGGTGAATGCATTCACTGAATATATTCATTATAGGACTATCACACACTAAATAATGTGATTATTTTCACTAAGTTGAATTGACAAAAGAAAGCCAAACCCCTACATTTAAAATAGATTATCCGGGACGGAGTGTACCAAATGCTTAAGAATAAACCTTTAACCTCCAGGCAGCTGCAGAGTATCCAGACCAAAAGCAACTTGTTCGAAAGTGCCGTTAAGCTGATGAAGCAGCACTCCCTGGAGGACATTACGATCGCTGAGATTTGCCGTGGTGCCGGTGTTTCCGTAGGTTCCTTCTACAACTACTTCTCCACCAAAAGTGACATTCTCGTGGAAATGTACGAGCAGGCTGACGGATTTTTTGACCAGAAATTCAGAGGACTTGAGCCTTCGGCTTCGATACAGAATGATATTGTGGACTATTTCAAAATCTATGCGGAATACAATCTGAATGTGGGCATCGCAACGATAAAGCAGCTGTACACCTGCAACAATAAGTTGTTCATCGCCAAGGGACGCTACATGCAGAATGTTCTGCAGGCGCTGCTGGAGAAAGGGCAAGCAAATAGACAGCTCATAGACAGTATGTCTGCTGAGGAAATGACGGAGTATCTATTCATCGCTGCACGCGGCGTCATCTACAATTGGTGTCTGCACGAAGGCGGCTACGATCTGGAGCGGAAAATGGAAGAATATATGGCCCGGCTGGTAGTAGTTTTGTTAAAAGTCCCTACTCTCCCCTGACCAATGAGCGGTAGGCTGCCGGTGTCAGCTGCTCGTGTTTTTTGAAGATTTTGATAAAATATCCGGCATCGCAAAAGCTGAGCTGATCACTGATCTGATTGATTGACAGCTCCGTCGTTTCCAGAAGCTTCTTGGCCCAACTCATTTTGAGCCGGGAGATATAGACTGAGAAGTTCTCTCCGCTCTCCCTGACGAATAACCGGCTGAAATAACTGGGACTGATATGGCAGAGCTGCGCCATCTTCTCCAGCGTGAAATTCTCGTGCTTATGGCTATAGATATAATCGAAGGCCGGTTGCAGGACTGGATTGGAGCAGCTTCCCATGGGAACGGCTGGAGTCGTTAATGATGGAACTCCGCTTCCGGTAAGTGCACCTGCACCGCTCTGCTCCTTATCCCCCGCTTGAACAGCTATATACCTCGAATCTGCCAGTGCCTTATTGGACATAATATGAGCTGATGGTGCAGCTTGGGTCTGCTGGTACAAATCCATAATTTCATTCTTCCGACTCGCTTCTTCAACAATATAATTGCACAGATGGGACAGCATCCCGGCAATAGACTCCACTTGTGCATATGGCATCACAGGCAGCTGTGCATATTCCTCTCTTAAGGCTGCGAATGTGCCAGTGCTCCCCGGCGTATCCGGACGGGATACAATTTGCTCCAGCCGCGAGTCATCGTTCCCGGCCAGCCTAACCTGCCCCGCCATCACAGCTCCAACATACTGATTGTCAACCGTTATGGGAATCGCTATATCCAGAATGTTGAAGTGGCATAAATACACATAAGGCTCGTTCAGCCGGACAGCCTCCAGTCCCCCGCGCGCATCACATTTCTGGCAGTAAGAGGATAGCTCCGCATCCTGTCGCACCGCCTGACAGAAGGATTGGCAGCGGCTGTGCCGGGAGACGGGTACCCCTTTATAATCCACTGTGATTATAGCCATTTGTGTGACAAGGGACAGGGAATCCTGAAGCGCATTCCATTTCTCGAGATCAATAATCGACTTTAGATCATATTTCGACTGCATCATCATCCGGTCCCCATCTCTGGCAGAATAACACCTGTTCTATTCTTGAATTATATCGAATCCTGCCGCCTTAGGACAAGATAATTATATTTTCATGGAAAATAACAAGAATTTACGATCTGAAAACGCTTAAACTCGCTAGTTTCCTTCCATGCATCTGTCACGGCCCCTGTCTATAATGTAGATATACGAAAGCGTACGCTTCCTAAGCCAGCTTTGTACAAAGCCTATTCAAGGAAGCGTTGCTCACAAAACTAAGCATAGGCTTCCGAGGCCAGTTTTGTATGAAATCTGGTCAAGGAAGCGATGCTCACAAAACTTTAGGAGGAACAAGTCATGAGAAAAGTGTTCATCAGCCCAACCAAATATATCCAGGGGGAAGACGAGCTGCTTAACCTGGGGTATTTTGTGAAAACCTTCGGAGACTCGGCCCTGCTGATTGCCCACCCGGACGATGTGCAGCGGGTCCAAGCCAAGCTGGATGCCACTAGCAGTAAGTTCGGGATCACTTTGATTACGGGCAATTTCCACGGAGAATGCTCCCGCCAGGAAGTTGCCAGGCTGCAGGCACTGGCCCGTGAACATGCTTGTGCCTGTACGATTGGCCTTGGCGGAGGCAAAGCAATTGATACGGCCAAATGCGTAGCCGAAGGCGATGCCTTAATCATCGTTCCCACCATTGCTGCAACTGACGCTCCAACCAGCCATTCTGCTGTCCTATACACACCGGAAGGCGCATTTGACGAATATGCATATTTCAAACAAAGCCCATCCGTAGTTATGATCGATACAACCATCATCGCGGAAGCCCCTACGAGGTTCCTGGTATCCGGAATGGGAGATGCTTTATCCACTTATTTTGAAGCCAGAGCTACTTCGCGGTCCTTCTCCAACGTGAATGCCGGGCTCCCCTGCGGTGTGCGCGAAGGCGTGAGTACAGAGGGCAAAGGAACCAAAGCCGCTCTTGCCCTGGCCCGGGTATGCTATGAAACTCTGCTGGAGGACGGCGTTCAGGCCAAGCTCGCTTGTGATCAGAATGTGGTTACGCCTGCACTGGAAAATATTATTGAGACCAACATCCTGTTGTCCGGTCTCGGCTTTGAGAGCAGCGGACTTGCAGCAGCGCATGCCATCCACAATGGTCTGACGGTGCTGGAAGGCAGCCATCATTATTACCATGGCGAGAAAGTAGCCTTCAGTACCCTGGCCCAGCTGGTGCTGGAGAATGCAGACAGCCGCGAAATCCAGGAAGTACTCGCTTTCTGCGTTTCGGTAGGTCTTCCTGTGTGCCTTGCAGACATCGGCGTTCAATCCATTACAAAAGAAGAACTGCTGGACGTCGCCCGCAAAGCCTGTATCCCGGAAGAATCGATCCATTCCATGCCATTCCCGGTCACACCGGAAGCGGTAGCTGCGGCGATTACGGTTGCCGATCAGCTGGGTCAGGCCTTCAAGAAAGGCAGGGTGTAGACGCGCATGAAAAAGATAATCAATCAGCCGGAAACCTTAGTCCGCGAAATGGGCAATGGGCTGGTAATGGCCCATCCAGAGCTGACTTTTGACAGCAAACACAAGGTCATTTCCAAAAAAGCGCTCAACAAACAGAAGGTTACCCTGATCAGCGGCGGAGGCAGCGGACATGAACCTGCCCATGCGGGCTTTGTGGGTCAAGGGATGCTGGACGCTGCAGTCTGTGGAGATGTATTTGCCTCCCCCTCCCAGATCCAGGTGTATCAAGCTATCCGCAATACCGCAGGCAGCAAGGGTACTCTCCTGATCATCAAAAATTACAGCGGCGATATGATGAACTTCCAGAATGCGGCGCAGCTTGCCATTGAAGACGGCATTCAGGTCGACTATGTGAAGGTGGAAGATGACATCGCGGTGGAGGATAGTCTGTATACCGTCGGCAGAAGAGGTGTGGCCGGAACCATTTTGGTGCACAAAGTCGCTGGTGCCGCGGCGGAGGCCGGCCTGTCCCTGGAGGAAGTGAAGCGGGCAGCCCAGCATGCAGCGGATAAGGTTCGCAGCATTGGCTTCGCTTTTACCTCCTGCACCGTTCCAGCCAAGGGAACACCTACCTTCCAGCTGGCGGAGGATGAAATGGAATATGGTGTCGGCATCCACGGTGAGCCGGGTATCCGTAAGGAAAAGGTGGTCAGTGCCGATGAGCTTGCCGGACGCATGATTTCCTCCCTACTGGCAAATCTGCAGCTTGAGGGTAAGACCGGTCAGGAAGTAGCTGTTCTTATCAATGGCTTCGGAGCCACGCCGCTGCAGGAATTGTATGTTCTGAACAATGCTGTCATCCGGGAGCTGTCCGAACGCGGCATTACGGTTCGGCGGACGCTCGTTGGCAGCTATATGACCAGTATCGATATGGCCGGTGCTTCAGTGACCCTGATGCATCTTGACGATGAGCTGAACCAATGGCTGGCCGCCCCCTGCGATACACCTGCCTTGAGAATCACCGGCCCCTCAGAACCTGTTTTGTATACCGATCCGCTGGAACAGCAGTCTGAGTCCAGAGAAGTAAGCTATACCAATGAAACAGATCCTGCGCACGCAGTCATCCAGAACGAAAGCCTGTCGCTGTATAACATCATCTATCTCATCGACCAGATGAGCCAAATTATCATCGAGAACGAAGTACCGTTCTGCGAGTTGGATGCCCATGCAGGAGACGGCGATTTCGGTATGAGTGTAGCCAAGGGCTTCAAGCAGCTGAAAAAGGAATGGCCTGATCTCCTGGAGAATCACTCCAAGGACATCGGCAGCTTCCTCAAGGCCTGTTCCTTGATTATTATGGAGCACTGCGGAGGCGCTTCCGGTCCGATCTGGGGCTCTGCGTTCCGTGCGGCAGGGAAAACTGCTGACAGCAAGACCTCCCTGTCCATTCATGAAGTGGCTGAACTGCTTGCCGCCTCTGTCAAGGGCATTCAGGATACCGGCAAGCGCTCCTTCGGCCGGGGAGCCGTAGTCGGCGACAAAACCCTGATTGATGCTCTGGTTCCCTGCGCTGAATCGTGGCAGAGCAGCGCCGGGCAGGGCGACACACTGCATGACGCTTTCACCAAGGCCGCCGAAGCCGCCGTTCAAGGCGCCAAAAGCACAGAGGCCATCGTGGCCCGGATGGGCAGAGCCGGCACCGTCGGCGAACGCAGCATTGGCTACCCGGATGCCGGAGCCTACGCACTCGGTGTAATCTTCACGGCGCTTGCAGAAAGCGTGAAATAAATTTCAGTTAACATTGTAAATAAACAGCGCGGCCGTCCACTTGGGACGGCCGCGCTGTTTATTTACTTATTTCATGAATGGACGCCGATTTGCAGGTTTTTTTTGGATACTCCGCTTTTGAATGCCGCTTCAGCAACGGCCACGCGGATTCTCTCCACCACCCGCGGGTCAAAGGCATCCGGGATAATATATTCCTCATGAAGATCCGCAGGATCAATAACCGAGGAAATCGCCTCAGCCGCCGCCAGCTTCATCTCGTCATTAATGTCTGTAGCTTCACAATCCAGTGCCCCTCTAAAAATACCGGGAAAGCACAGCACGTTATTAATCTGATTCGGGTAATCTGAACGGCCCGTCGCCATCACTCTTACATGCGGCGCAGCGATCGCGGGATCAATCTCCGGCATAGGATTCGCCATGGCGAACACGATGGGGTCCTTAGCCATGTTCAGCACATCTTCCAGCTTCAGCACATCCGGTGCAGAAACTCCGACAAAGACGTCCGCACCTTTGATTACATCCGACAGCTGGCCGCTCTCAAGGTTGGGATTCGTCAATTGGGCAAATTCGCTCCAATGTGTCCGGCTATAAGAAACCGTCCGGCTGATGGCACCTTCCCGGTCCACACCGATCAGGTTCACAGCCCCGGCTTGCAGCAGCATTTTGGAAACAGAGATGCCGGCTGCGCCTACGCCATTCACCACGATTTTGACATCCTTGATCTGCTTACCGCATACCTTCAGAGCGTTCAGCAGCCCGGCAAGCACAACGATGGCTGTACCGTGCTGATCATCATGAAATACCGGGATATCCAGTTCATTCCGCAGTCTCTTTTCGATTTCAAAACAACGGGGCGAGGAAATATCCTCCAGATTAATGCCTCCGAATGTAGGGGCGAGTGCTTTTACAATCGTAATAATTTCTTCCGTATCTTTCGAATCAAGGCAGATCGGTACAGCATCCACATTGGCGAACTGCTTGAACAGCGCCGCTTTGCCTTCCATAACGGGCATGGCCGCTCTCGGGCCTATATCTCCCAGACCGAGCACTGCGGTTCCATCGGATATCACGGCTACCGTGTTTTTCTTTGTCGTCAATTCATAAGCCTGAGCCTGATCCGCAGCAATCGCCTGACAAACCTTCGCTACACCTGGGGTATACACCTTGGACAAATCCTCTTTCGTCCGGATCGGATTCTTTAAGGTTGTTTCAAGTTTCCCTCCCTTGTGCAGGAACATGATTTCTTCCAATAATTCCACAATATCTCCCCCCATTAATCCACTGATTCTCCATCCCGTTATTGAGCCTCTGTATGTATACCTAATAGTTATCGGTAGTACCCACCAGATTCACAAGATAATCGTTCTAATCTATTGGAGTTTTGATAGCTTAACTTCTTCACTCTACATCGCTCGTTCATTCTTTTCGCTGAAGTACATCACACTCTTAACTTCTTTCGCTTTTTTTCGACAATAATAATGGCTATCAGCAATTCAAGTTAGACACATGCCCAAATAACCCCACGGGGTGGGGTTATGGCTTGGGATTCTTATAGAGCCAATTCAAGCGGCAGGTCGATCCAGGGTGACAGCTTTATTTTTTCATGCCAAACCGCCGGTACCTCATTACTTTTCTGTACATGGATTTATCCTTAAGCTGATTGAAGATATAGGGGTCCGGATTCATGTTCACTTCAATAATCCATGGCGTCAGGGACCGGTCCAGACCGACATCCACGCCGATTTGGCGGATACGGGGATAGGTTTTTTGCATATGAGCAGCCATCCGGGTACCCAGTCTATTCAGTTCCTCTGTCAGCAGCCCCAGCCGGTGCGAAGTCAGATGAGTGGAGAGCAGGGTTTCTATAGCCATTGGTTTGCCTCCGCTGTGGTAGTTCGTAACAATTTTCTGCGGATGCCCCAGTCTTCCAATGATTCCCGTGGCTTCCCAGACCCCCTTCGGGCTTAGCTGAACCATTACCCGGATATCGAAACGGCGCCGGTTATGCTTAAGCAGATGAATACCTTTTTGAATCAAATAGCTTCTCCCGCCTGTCTTCTTCGCCAGACTCTTGTGAAAGGCTTCAAAGGTGTCAAAGTGACGGACCTTCTCCTCATATTGGTACGTGAATCCTTTCTTTCCGCCCCGCTCAGCCCGAATGACCCCGATTCCATAGGTGCCCCGTTCCGGCTTCACATAGATCATTCCGTAGCTGTGAATCATCTGCTCCAGATTTCCTTTGTTGAATTTTCGGGTATCGGGGATAAAAGGTTTGATCGAAGCATTACGGAGCAGCAATTTGGTCTTAATCCATTTGCTTTGTACAGCGTTCACCGGTTTTGTCTTCACTCTTTCACTCTCCTGTCTGAGAGGGGTTTCGCCCTCGCTGAGTTACATAGTCACTGCATTGTATGCAGGATCAGCTCCGGCTGAATGAAGCAAATATCCCATTCAGAAAGATAAACTTTAAAGGGGTCTTTGCCCGGTCATGCAGTACGTATGAAGCATACATTAGTTCAGACGCCCTAAGTGTCAATACGTGCACGGAGATGAAGCTATGTCAGCAATTACAGGTTTAACGACCAGTGGTCCCGCGATTGATGTCCTTATCCCGGCCATTGAAAAGGATCTGGCGACCCTCCCCTATGTCATCGATAGTCTTCGCCGTTATGTACGGCATCCCATCAGCCATATCTACATTGTCTCGCCGAACAGCAGCAGAATCAGGAATCTGTGTGCACGCAAAGGCTGTATTTTTGTTAATGAAACCACCGTTCTACCCTTTACCAAAAAGGATATTCACTATTCCTCCTCCCGTTGGAACCGTTCCGGCTGGCTGTATCAGCAGCTGCTGAAGATGAACGGCGATCAGATCTGCCGGGAGAACTTTTTCCTGGTCATTGATGCCGACACGGTGCTAATCGGTCCCCACCGTTTCCGTTCCGGGGGCAAAAGCATCTTTTACTGCCGAAGCTGGAGCCAGCCGGAGTATTTCCGCACGTACCGGAAGCTGCTGGGCGTTGCCGCACCTTCTCCCAAATCCTTTGTCACCCATTACATGCTGTTTGAAAGGGCAAAGCTTGCGGGGTTAAAACGAAAAATCGAAGCCCGGCACGGGGTATCGTGGCATGCCGCCATTCTACGCAGTATCGACAGGAAGAAACAGTTCGGCTTCTCCGAATTTGAAACCTATGCCAATTATGTTTACAGCAGGGATAGCACCTCAGTCCTGCTCAAGAAGGCCAATAATAAATCTCTGTCAACATCTGCAGCCGCCCTGGGTACCGCGCGGCTTCAAAAACTGGCCCGCACCTACCGCTCGCTTTCCTTCCATCATCGAAAGGGTTATTCCATTCCAGCCAAGCGCTAAGGAGGCAGACAGCCTTGCATACCATTTTTTTATGCGGCGGTTCCGGACAGCGTCTATGGCCACTGTCCGGAAGCATCCGTTCCAAGATGTTCCTAGAGCTGCTTCCTGCTCCGGCTGGAGGTACGGAGTCCATGATCGGGCGGGTATGCCGCCAGCTCCACCAAGCCGGACTGGATCAATCGTCCTTATTCGTCACGCATAAGGATCAGCTGGGTCTGATGCAGCGGCATACCCGTGGTGAATATCCGGTGATTGGGGAGCCCTTTAAACGTGGTACATTCACGGCTGCCGCACTGGGGGCCCTCTATTTATATTCCTCAGGGACAGCTAAACCGGAAGACACCTTGTGCGTGGCTCCGGCGGATATGTATGCGGATGACGGATTCTTCCGGTTATTTCATCAATTTTCGGATGTTTTAGCTGAATCTAAGGCCGACCTTGTGTTGCTTGGGACAAGGCCCGCCCACCCCACAGACCAGTATGGCTATATTGTCCCGGGAAACGCCGCTGGCAAGCGGTATTCTCCGGTGATCTCTTTTGCAGAAAAACCGGATACCGCCAAGGCTGAAGAGCTGATCGGGAGAAACGCCTTATGGAACTGTGGTGTCTTTGCTTTTCCGTTACGTTTCATGCTCGCCCATTTGCAGCAGATGGGTCTGCCCGTGGAACTGGCTGCATTTACAGAACGGTATCCCGGATTCCCGGTCCGCAGCTTTGACAAGGAGATTGCTGAACGCAGCAACAAAGCCGTCGTACTGCGGCATGAAGGTGAATGGCTGGATCTGGGAAGCTGGGGATCGCTCACCGCCCAGCTTGCTGAGCCGGTTGTTGGAGCAGGCGGAATTTGGGGGGAATGCCGGAATACCCACATTGTTAACGAACTGGACATTCCGCTGCATGTAATCGGTTTATCCGGCGTAGTTGCTGTAAGTGGTCCGGAGGGGATCCTGCTTGCCCGAAAAGAGGACGCAAACGGGATAAAAGAAATCATCCAGGACGCTTCAGCAGAACCCAGATATGGCGAAACCAAATGGGGAAGCTATACTGTCCTCGACCGGACCCCAAGTCGTGCCGGCCTTATTCTTACGCTCAAATTATCCCTGCTGCCTGGCCAGACCCTGCCAGAACAGCTCTGCCATCATTCCAGCAAGAGCTGGATGATCTTGTCCGGAGACGGAGCCGTCATTCTGAACGGTTTGACCACTGAAGCACAGTCAGGCAGAATATTTACAATCTCCAGGGGAGACAGCCATGGAATCACAGCTGTTACCGCTATGAAGCTGATTGAGATACGGGCACTTGAAGAAGAGGATGATCAGCCGATCTACAGCTCATCAGTTCATTTATAACATTAAATCTTACTTTATTGTGGCGATGATCCACCATTTGAATCCAGCACTTCCTCCATCTTCTTTAACTTTCTGTAGATAACCGAACGGTCCACACCCAGTTTTTTAGCCGCCTCGGTGCCGTTACCCTTACATGCTTTCAGTACTTGTCTGATGTAACGACCCTCTACAACTGCTGTGAAGTCTTTTAGATTCGAGAGGTTATGTTGATTTTTATCTATAAAGTGGTCGATTGAAAACCAATCTGCCACATTCTCCTCAGGCTGCGGGTTGAAATCTATAGGTTCCGTTACAACAAGTCTCTCCACATAATTTCTTAACTCTCTTGCATTTCCTTGCCAAGGCTGTACTAACATGTTCTGGAATTCTTCTGCACTTAACTTGAATTTTTTCCCGTACATTTGATTGAAGTTAGCGATAAAACTTGAGATTAATCCCACAAGGTCTAATTTCCGGTTGCGAAGCGGTGGAATATGAATCGGAATCACATTAATCCGGTAATACAGATCTTCCCGAAACAGGCCTTTTTTCACCAATGCCCATAAATCCCGGTTCGTCGCTGAGATGATTCGGCAATTGATGGGAATATTACTAATCCCGCCGACTCTTCTTACTTCATTGTTCTCTAGAACACGCAACAATTTGACTTGCATATCCAATGGCATTTCAGCAATTTCATCCAGAAAAAGAACCCCGTCATTGGCGATTTCGATCATGCCCTTTTTCTCTTCTGCCTGGCCTGCAAAAGCTCCCTTTTCATAACCAAATAATTCATACTCAAAAACAGCAGAAGGAATGGCCGCACAGTTAATGGCAATAAAGGGCCCTTTCCACTTTTCACTCTTCCGGTGGATATATTTCGCTATGACCTCTTTACCCGTTCCCGATTCACCATAAATTAACACCTTACTGTCGTAGGAGGCGATTTGATTGCAGACTTTAATAATTTGCTTCATGGCTAAGCTCTCAGCAATAATTCCTGTCGCTTTCCCCGCAGCAGCTTCTTCTAATTTCTTGCTGATTTGGGGGGCAGTAAGCGTGTCTGCTTCTAAATTTATATTTTCCTGCTTAAATTCATTGGAAGAGGTCACTACAAGCTGTACCTCCCCATCCTTGTCCAGAATAGGAATAGCTGTAGAAAATACATGAAACCCTCTGGCTGTATTCACATTCCGCGACACTTTTTGTTTCGTTTGAATGGCTTCCATCGTAATGGAAGGATTATAAAATCCTGCTTTCACCAAATCCTGAACATTGGCTTTGAGCAGTTCTTCCAGCGGAACCCCAATGGTCAATGCCGTAAATTCATTTGAAATTAATATATTTCCATTGGCATCAGTGACAAATAAAGTAGAGGGCAATTCCTGATTCATTTCGTCTACAGGACGTTTAGCTGTCTTTTTGTTTTTTTTAGTCAAAGTTATCAGTCCCATATCGTTATATTAAATGCTTACTCCATTATAAAATACCGCTTTCATATATGATACCGCTTAGAAAAAAAGCCGAGGGGTATCATCATGTACAGATACCGCTCAGCTTCTTTTATACAGAAATTAATTATGCGCCAATTACAGATATTTTACTCAGGTTCTGCAGAACGGCTTGAGCTTCTTCAAACATCGTGGTAATCATTTCTTCAACCGTTGTAATTTCATTACACATCCCGCAGATTTGCCCGGCCATTACTGAACCATGTTCAGTATCGCCCTCAAAAACGGCTTTTCGCAAAGATCCCAAGCTTAATTTCTCTAACTCTTCACGGGAAGCATTTTCGTTTTCAAGTTTAAGAAATTCCGCAATCATACTATTTTTAATGCTTCTTACAGGCCCGCCTAGACTGCGTCCAGTAACCGTTGTGCTGGTATCATCTGCTGCAATTACGGCTTGCTTGAAGTTCTCGTGGGTAGGGCATTCAACGGTAGCCAAGAAACGGGTACCCACTTGAACTCCCTGAGCTCCCAGAGCAAAGGCTGCTGCGACTCCACGGCCATCTGCAATCCCCCCGGCGCCGACAACCGGAATGGAAACCGCACTAACCACTTGAGGGAGCAGGGCCATCGTCGTTGTTTCACCTACATGTCCGCCAGCTTCAGTCCCCTCAGCTACAATTGCGTCCACCCCTAAGGCTTCCATCTTCTTAGCGATTTTTACAGATGGCACTACTGGAATAACGATAATTCCATTTTCTTTAAAGGTTTGCATGTATGGGGCAGGAGTGCCTGCGCCTGTGGTAACAATTTTCACGCCTTCTTCAATAATGACTTCAATCAGTTCCGGGATATTGTTCATCATTAACATCAAGTTAACAGCAAAGGGTTTGTCCGTACTGGCTTTGGCCTTGCGGATCTCATCACGAAGACGTTCCGCTGTAAATCCGCCTGAGCCGATGACGCCGAGTCCTCCCGCATTCGAAACAGCGCCCACTAGAGGAGAGACGGCAATTTGAGCCATACCTCCTTGGAATATTGGATATTTAATCCCTAATAATTTGGTAATAGACATGTTTGAAATCCTCCATTTTTTTAAATATGAACTTATTGAAGCGTACTATGCTGCTTTTGTTGACTCCTGTTTGGGCTGTTGTTTTTCCATTGCTTTGAAAACAAAGGTTAAGGCAAAACCAACCAAGGAGATCACCAAAGCGATGTAAAAAGCATTCGTGAACATTCCATCGTTCGCTGCTGCAACCTTATTGGCAATTCTCGGTCCGAAGAACGCAGCCCCTGAATACCCGATAAACGTTACACCATAGTTCACACCGTAGTATTTCATACCAAATTTCTCACCAACAATAGACGGGAAGATCCCCATCGTTCCTCCAAAGCATAGGCCAATTCCTACGATTGCTATTCCAAATCCGGCTACTGAGTTAGACAAAGCTATAGTCAACATCATGCCGGCAATGACCAGATAGATCATGAGCAGACATTTTACACGTCCGATTTTGTCTGACACGGCCCCCCAGAAGATACGGCCCATGCAGTTACTGAAAGCATATAAACTTACATACAGGGCTGCAGCTGCGGCTGAAAGACCAAACATTTTCTGGCCGATTACGGAAGCATTTGCGGTTACCATCATTCCTGACAATGCACCGATCAGGAATAGACAGGCGATTACATAAAATATCGGCTTCTTGATCATTTCGTACCATGGGATATTAACCCCGCCCTTAGAAGCTCCAGCAGTTGGAGGCGTCCAACCCTGAGGGATATAACCGACCGGGGTTGGTTTAACCAATAGACCCAGGCTTAAAATAAGAGCTAAAAAGGCAATACCGAGCGTAATGAGTGCAGACTGGACACCATTGCTGGAAATTAACGCATTAGCTATGGGAGCAATAACGATGGTTCCACCGCCATATCCCGCTGTTACAATCCCTGTAGCCAGCCCTCTTTTATCCGGGAATAGCTTAACTGTGTTACCAATGGTAGCAGAATACACAATCCCCTGGCCCACTCCGGTAATTACTCCATAGGTGATATACAGCATCCATGGTGCGGTTGCCAAACCGGATAGGATAAATCCAAGCCCAAACATGGCACCGCCAATGAATATGGCTCTTTTGGCTCCCCCTTTGTCCACCAATTTCCCGCCCAAAATCATTGGAATAGGAGCGATTGCTGCGTTAATGGTAAATGCCAACATAATATCCGGCATTGTAACATCGAATACTTTGGTTAAAGGCAATGCAAAGATACTAAAGGCGTACACTGCACCCACACAGATATTAATGATCACTGACGCGATCAGGATCCTCCACCGGTTCAACACTACGTTCATATCATCTTCCCTCTCTATTGTACATTTTAGTTTTTCCCGTTAATAATAGACTTCAGTTTTCCCCAATGTTCCTCGAACATGGCAGAGTCCATTTCTTTGAGGTCTGGTGAGATAACCGGTTCAAATTCCATTTGGTCTAAAATATGCTTTTGAAGGTCAATCCCTGGTGCGATTTCCGTTAACGTAACTTTTCCGTCCAGCAGTTCGAACACTGCCCGTTCGGTCACATATACAACCGGTTGTTGTACTTTCGCGGCATAGGAGCCACTGAACGTGATTTGCTGCACCTTTTTAATAAACTTCTTTGCTTTTCCTTCTTGAACGATTTGCAGTTTTCCATTCTCCACCTTGATCTCAAGACCACCCGCGGTAAATGTACCGGCAAAAACAAGTTTTTTGGCTGCCTGGGAAATGTTGATAAACCCACCGCAACCCGCTACACGAGTGCCAAACTTGCTCACATTCACATTGCCATATTCGTCGGTCTGAGCTAGGCCAAGCACGGATAAATCAATCCCGCCGCCATCATAAAAATCAAACTGCGCATCATGATCTACAATGGCCTCGGAGTTAAAGGCATGTCCGAAGTCCTTCAGACTGGCAGGCACACCGCCAATGGATCCAGCCTCTGTGGTAAGAATAAGCTGTTCGCTTACTCCCTCTTCCGCTGCTATTGTGGCAACATTAACCGGAATCCCAACACCAAGGTTCAAGATCGTGTTCGGTACAAGTTCAACTGCTGTCCGGCGGGAAATGATTTTACGCTCATCTAAAGGTATGGTATCTATGTTCTCAATAGGTACCTTTACATGACCGGAGAATGCCGGATTATAATAGGTGTTTTCAGTCTGGAAGTGATTTTCCGGTTTAGAAACCACAATATAATCCACTAAAATTCCTGGCACCTTAACATCTTTCGGATTCAGTGTGCCATTCTTGGCAACCGTCTCCACTTGAGCGATGACGATGCCTCCGGAGTTCCGCACAGCCTGGGCAATAGGAAGAACCTCCATATGAAGACCTTCCTTTTCAAGCGTTAAGTTCCCCTTTTCATCAGCCACGGTTCCGCGGATCAATCCAACCTGAATCGGAAAAGATTTATAGAATAGCCACTCTTCACCTTCGAGTTCAATGACCTTTACAATGTCTTCCTTTGTAGATGGAGACATTTTACCGCCCTCTACCCGGGGATCCACAAACGTCTCCATACCCACTTTTGTAATGACCCCCGGACGTTTACCTGCGATTTCACGGTACAACTGAGTGATTACGCCTTGGGGCAAATTGTATGCCTCACATTTGTCTTCTTCGATCAGTTTCGCCATGCCAGGGGAAGCGATTGCAATCCCGCCGATCCAGCGTTTAATTAACCCCTCATGACCCAGGTGGGTCATTCCCTTATCACGGCGGTTGCCTACTGCACTAGCGTGCATCACCGTCAAGTTCTTCGGATGTCCGGTTTGTAAGAACCGCTCTTCAATCGCAATACCCATTTCTTCTGCCCAACAGGATAATCCAAAACCGCTTGCTGCGACTGTACTTCCATCTTGAATCAGTTCTGCAGCTTTTGCGGCTGAAATTACTTTTGTCATTTCCCCACTCCCTCTTTCGTGAACATTTTCACATTCATAACAAAGTCAATAAATCCGTAGTATGCCTAAGGTCAAAAGTGATTGTGAAACATTTCACACCGTCATAGTATTACAGAAAATATATAGGGTCAAGGCTCCTAAACCCGCTTAAAATCCTTGCTTTTTTCTGTAGATAAATTGCGACTCCCCTTGTTGAAAGCAACCTTTTGAGGAGCATTCCCCCCCTAATCATATCTACCCCAGGCAGTATAGACAGGTAATATGAATCCCGCTTTTCCCGCTATCGCTTTCAGCAACAGTCGCAAATTTGCAACACCCGGACATCCTATAATGGGCAGAGATAAAAATAATTGGGAAAGTGATCCTTCACATTCAGTAAATCTTACAGATCCCGCCAGAATGAACACCGGTTATTTAATAAATCTAACAATAAAGAATAAAATATTTTTCTTATTCTGCTGATTTTGCATTTTCACAACAGCTGATCACACTACTAAATTACATTATTATCCATTTTTCCGTGGCTCACTACACAGGGGGGATCATCAAAAATAACGCTTGTAGTGTAAAAACACAAAGATATAATTGATTTAACGGCGCCGTAATAAACCGAATAGGAGTTTTACTCATGGAGTTATTTACAGTTAAATCAATTGGAAAAGTTTGCGTTGATAAAAAGGGAACTCAGAAAATGGTGTGATCGGGTTAGCCTATATGGATGCCGAGCATGGAACCCCCATTTTGGATATTAAGCCCTACACACCAAGTCTTGACCGGGTAGAAAATCCTTCTATGCCTCAGTGGTGTGCTAGCTGGCCAAAAAACGTGGAGACTTCAGGAGATTATGACTGGAGTAAAGTCTTTAACTTCTAGCTATAATAAGGTCTGGGCGATTTGATACTTACCTTTATGAATGCATTTCAGATACATCTCTCATAATGCAAAAAAACGGGGGCGTCCCAAAAGCCATGAATGGCTTCTTGGGACGCCCCTTGGTTTTGGAGTAGGATGCACATGGGAACTTGGTGAGGACACTCCGCGAACGGACTGTTGTTCCAATTGCAGTGCTCTCCAGATTTTTTTCATTCCCCTTAGCGGTGAAAATCCGGAGACCAAGGCGACCGCTGCCGCTTTTCCACAATCATTCCGTCCTCTGCTGAAGTATGATCAATATCAACACCCGCTTGGGGACCGAAACAGCTTCAGTAAGACAGACCCTCCCCCTACACAAGCTCGGTTCCTATCCCTTTTTCCCTTGCAATCTTTACGTAGTACACCGCTATAGCGATGTCGAAGACGGCCATACCCATCGGGCAGAAAAGAATCGGCTCATCTGCGGCAAATTCAGTCAGACTGCGGCGGCTGACGACATCGGTAATCGTTCGTGTGCCTTCACGAGTCAGCCCCTGCTCCAGATGGAGCCGCTCGATATCCGTATTCTCGCGGCACACTTCATCCCAATCGTCCACGATGATGGCCTTTACCGAAGTCAGCGCATCCGGCTTGTAATCACGCAGTGAAACATTCAGCAAAAGACTGCCTTTTTCAGGGGGAAGATCAATATACCGATGATTGGATACGGAACAAGTGATGAAGATATTGGAATGCCGGTAGACGTCCGCCCAAGTCCTTGCTACTTCCATCCTGTCCCTATATATAGGCGGGATTCCTGACAAATCTGCTCCCCTTATGTCAAAGATACGGATAGATTCGATCCGGTCCCCATACAATGCTGCAGCCATTTGAAAATGATACTGTCCAATCGGCCCCCAGCCGAGAATGCCGAGATGAATCCGGTCCAGCGGGCGTGCCTCCATAAAATAGCGCATCATCAGCCCGCTGATGGAGGCCGTCCTTACAATGCTGGGGATCGGCGAGTTGAGGATCGCTGAAGGTTCGCCCGTAGCGGGATTATTGATTACGATAATGCTATGCGCGCGGGGAAGACCCGCCTGGATATTATCCGGGAAGCTGGAGATCCACTTGATCCCTGCTGCATTCACCTCTCCTCCAGCGTACGCTGGCATGGCAATAATCCGGTTTCGGGGATTGTTATACCTTAGGTATGGCTTTACTGGCTGGGCGTAATCACCTGAATCCATAATGCGCACTGCAGACTCTACCGACTCCACAAGGGCCGGCCAATACAGGCCAACTTCCCGAAGATCCCGGTCGTTTAAGTACAGCATCCCGCTTCCTCCCCATATCCTGTCTTATCTTCCAAGGTCGGTTCTGTCCTCAGCCGAAAGTTCCCGGCCTAATTGGCTCTGAATCCAGACATCTGAATATACAGTATCGAGGTAACGTTCTCCCTTGTCATGCAGTATGACCGCACAGACCGATCCCGGTGTTAATTCCGGCTCCATCTTCTTAACGGCTGCAATAATTCCCCCGGAGGATGCGCCTGCCAGAACCGATTCGCTCCGGGCGAGTGCCCGGCAGCCTTTGACAATATCCGAGTCCGAGACATGGATGATACGATCGATCAGGCCGGTTCTGCAGAAGGGCGGTACGATACCGGCACCGAGTCCCGGGAAGCGCCGCTGCCCCTTATTTCCGCCAAAAATAGCGCTCCCCTCTGCGTCAACAGCCACGATTTGGGTCCTAAGCCCGTGATCCCTTGCATATTCCGCGAGGCCCCGAATCGTGCCGCAGGTACTGACACTGCAGAACAAATAATCCACCCGCCCAAGCTCTGCCACAATTTCCTTCATGGTCGTATGGTAGTGGGACAGATAATTATGAGGATTTGCATACTGATTCGGCCAGTAACTGCCCGGTATTTCCGCCAGGAGCTGCTGCACACGGTTCAGCCTGGCGGGCAAAAACTCGCCTGTTTCGGGGTCGGGACCCGGGACCAGATCTATTTTTGCGTCCAATGCCTTCAGGATTTGCAGATTCGTGTCTGTTGTTCTGGGGTCGACCACGCTGATAAAACGCATCCCCAAAACCTTGCAAATCATCGCCAGGCTGATTGCCATATTTCCCGAGCTCGATTCAATGACGGAAGTTCCCGGCCCGATGATCCCTTCCTTCCAGGCTTCCCGGATCATCCGCAGAGCCGGACGGTCTTTCGCACTTCCGCCCGGGTTCAGCAGCTCCATTTTCGCGTAAACCTCAAATCCGCTTTTCTGGAACAAGTGATTCAGCTTGATTAAGGGCGTGTTTCCGATGGCCGACAAAATTCCGCCATTCAGGTATATATCAGGTCTGCTATTATCTTTGTCTTTCTGGTAATACAGTTTTTTGTTCTTCACCTGCCCGCGCTCCAGTGGCTCCTCCGCAGCTACGATAATGACCTCAATCGCATCAAGCAGATGGTTACAAATCATCCTGCCGATTTCGGGAATGCACTCCCCGATTTCCTCCCGGATGGCCGGAATAGCGGAGTTTTCCGCAGATTTGCTCTGAATATACACAGTCAGTGCATTGTCCTCTACGCTAACGCGGATGATCGCATCCTCAAGATGACGGTATACAACCCGTTCAATATCATACAAGCTGATTTTTTCCCCGTGCTTCAATTCCCGGCCCACCCGTTTGACAATAGACGTAAAGCTCTGCCTCTCTACACCGCCATCCATCACAGGCCTGAAGTCTCTTACAACGTCATAGGTAACAAAACGGATGGCAGGCAGCATCTTGCGGACGCTTGAGGTAAGCACCAGAATACTCTCGTCATCCGCCAGCGGTCTCCATTCCCCGCCTAACCTCTCTGTCCCGATCCCTTCCGCATAAATACCATCGGCGAGAATATACCGGCCAAGGTCATGGGAGTAATAAGCAATCGTCCCGATTTCAATGGAGCCGTACGTATCGATGATGTCACGAGGCTCCAGACCGAACAGGCGGGCCATGTTGCACTGCCACTCAGGTGTGGCGATTTCCCCGACCAGAATGATCTTGCGGATTCCGAAGGCAAGCGGATTGTCCGTAGCATATACGATATGGTCGAGGATAGAAGGCATCGTATACAGCAGGTCCGGCTGGAATGCCTCAAGCTGTTCAATATGCTGCTGAATCGGCAGTTCAAAGGGGATCGAGCTACTTTCCAGGCCCAGCCGTTCAAATATGGTTAGCGCAGTGTTCGCTGCATGTCCGGTACCCATGTCTGCCAAAGCTCTTGTGCACCCGCTTCCTGCGATAAGCTCACCGAACAGCTTTGTTTTGATATCTATGTAGTGCTGATCATCTTCCTCCGAGTAGAGAATCACCTTCCGGTCGCCAGTGCTTGTGCCCGATGTCCTGTATACGGCAAGAGAAGGGTCAGCTGGCTCTGTATAATAATAGGTTTCAAGAATCTCCGTCGTCAGCAGCGGAAGCTTCTGAAGGCTATAATTGGTTTGTCCGCCGCCGATCAGCCCCTTGTACCAAGGAAATACCCCGATAACCTCAAGCACTTTATCCTGTAATTTGTCCAGCAGCATCTTCGCCGCCTCCCGCTCTGCTGCAACCTGCAGCCTCTTTAGATAAACACCCTCAATCATCATATGTAGCACGCTCCGGGTGTGTTCTTTTATCGTCTGCTGCCCAATCAAAAGTTCAACTACCCCCGTAAGATAGCCTATAGGCTTATTGCAACGGAGGGACATAATGAAGGAACAAATCACACGTATATCCAACAAGCTGACGAAGACAAAGGTGCTCGCTGGAAGCCAAGAATTAAGGATGCATATCCCGGTAACGAGAAAAATGAATCCTAGCGTGCTAAAAGAGATGCTGCAAAAATATCACATGGTGTATATTAAGCCATGCTGCGGTTCATTGGGGCAGGGCGTGATTCGGGTTGACAAATTTCCGGTCAGCCGCTTAAATCGCAGCAGCAGAAGAGATCATGACCCGAGGGATGAGATGTCCTACCGCTATCAATCCGGTACGCAAGTGCATAGATTCTCCGATTACGACACCGCCTATCACGCAATCTATAGGGAAATCAAGGAAAGATCCTATTTAGTCCAAAAGGGAATCCGGCTGCTTACCTATAATGGCCGGCCCTTCGATATCCGGGTGATGGTGCAGCGGAATCTTAAGAGGGAGTGGGAGGCTACGGGGATTGCAGGACGCGTGGCGCATCCTCACAAGGTGGTGACCAACGGCAGTCAAGGAGGGACCATATATCCGGTTGAGGAGTTGTTGAACGCCTACACAAACCTAGAAAAGCGTGCAGCATTGATCGCGGCAATGAAGGAAATTGGAGTAAAGTCTGCCCACCAGTTAAGCACTGCCTTCCCCGGCCTTCAGGAAATCGGTGCAGATATTGCCTTGGATCGGCATCTGAAGCCCTGGATCCTGGAAGTGAATACAGCCCCCGATCCCTGCCCGTTCACCAAGCTGCAGGACCGTAATATGATTAACCGAATCGTAAGGTACGGCAAGGCCTATGGGCGGACTTACAATCTGAAATGTATGAAGGCGAAGCAAGGTGTGGTGTGACTCCGAGCGAAGAGGCAGGGGATGGATTTTCAAATTCGTATGAAGAAATAGAGGTTGGAACAACTAATAGACCGCCCCGGAGGAGCGGTCTACTGATTACGTTATAATCCCATCGCGGAAGAACCGGACACAGGCTCTTCTGTATACAACCTTATACACATCGCGATATTATGCCTCTTGTGCAACATGTGAGTGATCCGGTGCTTTTTGGTTCATAATCGGCACCATGACCAGTGCACCAAGAAAAAATAATAATCCTGCCCCGCTATAGATCGTACCTAGCGAAAAGGCATCCTTTAACGCGCCAGCGAAAGACATGGAAATGACCATCATGCCTACGAACATCGGATTCAGAACCCCATTTACGCGGCCGACAATGGAGCTATGTGACCATTTCAGGATCATTGTGCTGATCCCGATATGAATGCAAGGGAACACAAGCCCATTCAGAAATTGAACGGTCAGCGTGAGCGGAACACTAGTCGAATACCCGACAATGACAGTGCATATTGCGCCTGCCAGCATACCTATTGCCAGCAGAAGCTGCGGGGGAACCCGCTTGGCGAAGACGGCTACGATCCCGCCACCGATCAGCATGGCTGCGCCATTCACCATCAGCAGATATTGCAGGAACTCCTTACTTTTGCCCAGCCGCTCCGTTACGATAAACAGGTTGAGCGCTTGGGCAACCCCAACTGCGAGTCCGGCGAGAATAAATGCGAGTCCGAGCATACGCAGCACTTGGCTGTGCCAGACATAGCGGAAGCCTTCATTGAAATCTTTACGGAACTGCCCTTTTCCAGCGGTCGTTTGAGGTTTCAAATGATCCTCAGGCAGGCGAATAAGGACGAGTGCGGACAGCAGAAAGACCACGCCCATTATAGCAATCGACGTTTCAAGGCCAAACGTGCTGTACACGAAGGTGCCGAGCATAGGTCCGAGCACCATGAAGATAGCCATGAGTGATTGGAATAGAGCCATCCCTTGCTGCAACTGTTCTTCCGGTACATGATACTTAAACAATCGCATGCTTGAAGGCTGTGAGAACTGCGATAGAATCGCTGAGATGAATGCTACAAGATAGACAGAATGCCATGAACCGAAATGTATGGTCAAAAGTACTGCGAATACAGATACCGCAGATAATAAATCGCACCAGATCATCGTTCGCTTCGGCTTCCAGCGGTCGGCAAATGTACCTCCGATGAACGAAAAAACAAAAATAGGTGCGAACTCTGCTACGCTGATCAGCGATATGGCGTATGGATCATTGTTTGTTTTTTCCGCAACATACAGGAGAATAGCGAAATTACGGACCCAAATGCCGATCTGCAGCAGCACGCTTGATAATAGAATGGTCTGCAGGAACCGATTGCGAAGCAGGCTTGGTGCATTGCTGCTTTTTTCATGCCTATTCAATCTTATTCAACCTCCAATTGTTTGCAAAGATGCCCATTTGGATTAAATGGTATAACTCTCTTTTCATTAGTCTCACCTTTTCATATAATCTAAGTCGTATTTGTCAATTATAATATACTTAAATACTCTATATTTCTTTTTTTTTGCTAAGTTGAGTAACTTTTTTATTTGCTGGCTCATTAGCATAACATAAGCCATGATATGGCTGCTTGGGACATCCCTTGTTTTTGGAGTCAGATAGACGGTTGTGCTTCTGAGGACGCTCCGTGAACGAAACGTTGTTTAAGCGGAAAATGTACTACAATTTATATACAAACGCAAAACAGCGCTTCTCCATTAACGGTAGAAGTGCTGTTTTGTATACTTTTTGCGGCTTTTAGAAAATAGGACGATATTTCATGTGTATGATTACAGCCCCTTGACTTCAAACTCATAGATTCGCGCGGCTGTATCGGCACCCTGCGAGGGCTTAGTGATGATTAGTTTTACATAGCGGGCTTTAACTAGCGCAATCGCCTCAGTCGTCTCCGCTGCCGTGTTTCCTTGGACCTTGACGGCATCGGCCCAGTTCGTACCGTCGCTGCTCACCTGAATGGTATAATCGCTGGTATTGAACCCGGACCACTCTCCTCCGCTCTCAGCATGCTTGATGACAAAGGCACTGATTGGATGCTCGGCGCCCAGATCGACTTGAAGCCAGTGAGGCAGATTGCCAAGCGCGCACCATTTGCTGTTGTCCGTCACTTTACCGTCTACGGCATTCGGTGCTCCTTCCTTATCCCCGCAGGCCTGATCGGCTGTTACAGCTTTGCCAAGTGCCAGATTCTTCACTGAACCGGCTTCCTTGCTTACTGTGATTAGTGCCTTTTTCGACATTGTGTCTTGGCCCGAGCTGTTAGTTGCAGTCAGTGTCACGCTGTATACACCTTCCTGATTGAACGTTGCCACCGGGTTCTTCACGGTACTGGCAGCCGGGCTTCCGCCGTCGAAGGTCCATGACCAGCCTTCTGTCACTTCAGTCGACAGGTCGGTGAAGCTTACACTCTCACCCGGAGCCACCAGCGTCCGGTCGGCCTTGAAATCCACAGTCGGCTTCGGATAAGCCGGCCAGCTGATCTTCACGCTGGAGGCCTGACCTTGCCCGTATCTTCCATTGACCGCAACGACCTTCAATACCGTTACCGCTTCCTTATCTATTCTTCTCATCTCAGGGACGTAAAACACATGATTCGGCGTTGCCCCCATTAGCACCTCATTGCCATCGGGCAATACCCGATAGATTTCATACTGCTTCACCAGCTGAGCAAGCGGTTTCCACTGCAATCTGGCATCTCCATAGATTCCATTGCGGAAATCAGATGAAGTGGCTTTCAGCCCACTAACCGCCGGGAGCGGCTGAATCGGGTCGTTGGCATTTTGGATGGCGAGCTGGCCAATGTGTATGGCATAATCACTTATCGTATCCGTGGTGTCAAAATACAGTGACAACGCCACGATCCGTTTCCCTTTATAAGGGGTCAAATTCAGTGTTTCTGTAGTCCAGCCTGGTGCTGTTTTATCCTTCACGTTAAGAAAGACAAATTGGTCGGGATGGTCTGCAAAAGCAAGGCCAACCTTCAGGCTAGGCTTGTTCTGCGTTTTGTACGTAACCGACAGTTTCGTACTTGCTTCGATCTTCAGATCTGTCTTATAGAGCTTCAGATGTGTCGCATTGTCATGGCTCAGCACACCTGATACCTTCAGCGAGCTGCCACCGTAATACGCATCGGACCAATCCAGCACCGGTGTGAGCGGTGTTCCTTTGCTGTCTGCGATCCAGCGCCATGTCGGCAGGATATCCTGCAGGCTCCGGTTATTCCATCCCTTATCCCGTACCTGCTTCCCGTGAACGTAATACTTCTGTCCGCTTCCAGTGTTGAAGCTGGTGATGAAGGGCAGCTTATTTACAGGGGATGCTTCAACCACATCGTTTGCGATTCCTTTCCAGGTCTGGTTGCTCGCAGTATTGCCCGGATTTCCGTTAGGACCCACCCAGAACTTGTTCTCGCGGCTGAAGAAATCCTCCATACTCTCTGCACTGTTAAAAGCCCAGTCCGGGCGGTAAATCCCCAGAGATGTGACTGCAGGCTTCCCTTCCGGGAACAACAGATTCCAGTTCACCTTCGTATCGTAACCTTTGGCTTCAACGTCAATGCCTGCATAAAGGTCAAATGGACTTCTGCCCAAGCTTTTGGCCTTTTCCGCCGAGCTTCCAAGATCCTTCCACCAGAAGTTCAGGAACATACTGTCTGTTATCTGCTTTCCATTGTCCTGCAAGAACATGGCATTCTTATCATTTAGGGCATTCTGCCAGTTGATACTGCCTTCTTTGGTCATGGAATCGTACCATACGAAGTGCATAGATGCAGATTTGTGCACTTCAAGATAACGCAGGAAAGCTTTCATTTGCTGTGCGTCAGCCGGCGTCCCACCCTCTGTCTCCTGGTTAATGAACCAGCCGTCAAATCCGTAATACTCCGCAACCTGGATCAGCTTGTCAGCGGCAGGAAAGGAGCCGTCACTCTTCTGCTCTAGCATCTGCTTCACCCATTCATATTTACCGCCATACACGGCTGGCGGGAAGAACACCGTTCCGAGGATCGGCACGCCATTCTTATGAGCAGCGTCGATCGTATCGGCACTTGGAGGCACGATGATCCCTTCGCCGGCCGAGCCGCCCCAATAGACCAGTTGGTCAACATATTGCCAATAGGTAAACGTGTTTGCCCCGAATTTGTCCGAGCCCTGCGAGGGTACTCCGCTTGTTCCCGGATTCAGTGCTGATAAAGCCATGACTTTCGGCGCTTTAGTCGCATGAGAGTTGACCCCTGCTCCCACAAAACGGTCCTGCAGCGGGACAGTACTACGGTTGAAAGCCGCGTCCGGGTCTGATGCCGGACTCCACTGAAGCAATTGCTCTGGAAACCAATAGGATGAATAAGGCTGTTTGGCTAACGCAGAAGTGGATAATGCAGCACATATCACAATTAAGAAGATAAAACCTGCACCTATCTTTTTCATGCCATCCTCCTCCAATGGATCAATTGATGTGAATGTCAGCCTATTTATGGGCCGCTTTCCACTCGTCATATTGCTTCTGTGCTTCCGCAATGACTTTATCCAGACCGGCATCCTTCATCTTGGCGATTGCCTTCGGCAGATGTTCATCCGGGTCGACTGCACCTGTCATGATAGGTGGATAAAATTCTTTTACGATCGCCGAGATAGACGCCACTTCTGTCTTCACTGGATCGGGGTTGAAGTTGAAGCCAAAGCTTGGTGCCACCTTGGCGGAATTGTTGAACTCCTTGAACGCTTCCCATTTATCTGCAGGATCTTCCTTGTGGCTGTAGGTCAGGAACAAATTGCCTAGTGCGAATCCCGGCATCTGGTAACCGTCTTTCATAGCCGGCAGATCTTCAATGACGTCTTCAGAGATCTTCTTGTAATGTGTGCCTTCGATACCGTAGTTGATCAGATTGCGCAAATATTTGTCCGAATTGAGCAGGTTCAAGAACATCATCGCACGCTCCGGATTTTTGGAATTCGCCGAGATTGCGTGCATAGAACCGGTAGCGGAGCCTGTGAAGATAACCGGATCCTGCATAGGTGAGGTCACGATGTCATAGCCCGCACTTCTCGACCAGCCCAATTCTGCATAAGGCTGCGTTTGCTCGCGGTCCGCGAACCATTTGCCTGTCTTGATGTTATCAATGCCTTCCAGAGTTGCAACATCTTTGCGCAGATAACCGGCTTGATAGTATTTCCGAATGGTTTTGAGCGAGCTTTTCAGTTCGTCGGATTCAAGGATATTGACGTATTTGCCATCCGTTGAATTCATATTCATCCCAACCGGGAATTCATCGCCCAGGAGGAAGTCAAACGGCATATATGGCTTGAAGCCTTTCGGTACGGCCAGTGGCGTAATGTCAGCCGGCTCGCCTTCCTTGATTTGTTTCAAATAAGGTTCGAGGTCCTCTAGGTTACGGATTTTGGTAATATCCATCTTATACTTATCAACATACTGTTTGTTAAAACGCCATACCCACTGTGAAGCCAGTTCCTTGTTCACCGGCACAGCATAATTTTTACCATTCACCTGCGATCCAGTCAGGAAACGCGGGTCGAGCTCTTTTATGATATCCTGACCGTATTTTTCCAGTAAATCATTGATTGGCAAAAACGCACCCCGAGTCGCGTTCGGCAGGTAGTCAAAAGCCCAGGAGGAGGTAAACGCAATATCGTAATTCTCCCCGGAAGCAGTGATTACCGGCAACCGTTTCGAGTAGTCGCCCCAGTCAATCATTGTGATATCAACGGTTGCGTTGATTTTGTCCGTCAAATATTTATTCATTTCCTCTTGAACCATTGGCAGGTCACGCTGTGGACCACCAATCAGGTATACCTTAAGCTTCACCGGGTCCAGCTTATCCCCAGCCTGGTCGCCGGATTCTGTTGGACTAGCCGATTGGGTCCCGGACGGGGTGTTCCCATCACTGCTCTCTTTCGTGTTATTGCTGCCACAGCCAGCCAACCCGGAAGCAAGTGCAAACAGAAACACAACCATTAGCAATACCATTTTCTTGGACTTCATATGTCTCCCCCTAATCAATATAAATATCTATTGTTACTGCCCTGGATCAGGCAGATACAACTTATCCAACTTATTCTTTAACCGAACCAATCGTAAGCCCTTGGATAAAATACTTTTGGAAAAAAGGATACGCCAGCGCGATTGGCAGCGTAGCCAGCACAACCATAGCCATACGTACGGTCTCTGTCGGCAAGGTCGCAGCAATATCGTAAGATACTACCTGGCTGCTGTTCTGTACGATGAAGTCCATATTGTTCTGAATCCGTATTAAAAGTGTCTGCAGTGGTATTAAATTGGGATTATCAATATACAGAAGCGCATTGAACCAGTCATTCCAGAAGCCTAGTGTACTGAAAAGCCCGATAGTCGCAATACCCGGCAGCGAGATTGGCAGCACAATACGTGTGTAAATGCCGAATTCGGTTGCTCCGTCGATCTTGGCCGATTCGATGATCGCATCCGGTACAGTTGTCGTAAAAAAGGTACGCATGACGATAATATAGAATGCGTTCAGAATAGATGGGAAGATCAGCGCCCAAAGGGTATCCCGCAAATGAAGTACTTGCGTAACAACGATATATCCCGGAACCAGCCCCCCGGAGAACAGCATGGTGAAGAAAGCAAGAAAGCTGAAGAACCGGCGCTGGTCAAAGTTCTTGCGTGAAATTGCGTACGCATATGTAGAAACGAGATACAGCGTCAGAACGGTTCCAATGACCGTTACGGCCAGGGTCACACCCAAGGATTGAACCATTTGCTCGCCGGACCGCATCAGAAACCGGTAGGCGTCCAGACTGAGCACCTCGGGCAGGATGCTGAAGCCGTTGAGAGCCAATGTCTTCTCGTCCGTAAACGAAATGACAATGATAAAAATAAACGGGAAGATACAGGATAGGGCGAATAAGCACACACCCACATTAAATATAAAATTCCATAATGGACTAATCGCATTGATGTCCCTGGTTTTCTTTTTCCCGGGAGCAGAGAGCACCGTTCTCTCCATAGATTTGCTTAAGTCATTCATTGCAGGCACCCCCTTGCCGATTTTTTAGAATACGGCATAATCCTTTTCAATTTTGCGTACCGCATAATTCGCGAGCAGAACGAGAATCAGACCAACAACGGATTGATATAGACCCGTAGCCGTACTCATACCTGTATCGCCCATGATCGTCAGTCCCCGATACACGAATGTGTCAATAACGTTAGTGACCGGATACAGTGCGCCGGAATCCCGCGGAACCTGGTAGAACAACCCGAAATCCGAGCGGAAGATGCCACCGAGTGCCAGGACCGTCAAAATAATCATAAGCGGCTTCAGCATCGGCAGTGTAATAAACCGGATCTGATTCCATTTGGTGGCACCGTCGATCATTGCCGCCTCATAATAAGAGCGGTCGATGCCGGCGATTGCTGCAAGATAGACGACGCTCCCGTATCCGGCATTTTTCCAGAGACCCAGAAAGATAAGAAAATACGGCCAGAATTTCGTCTCACTATACCAGCTGACCGGGTCTTCGCCAAAGAAGACAAGGAGCTGGTTGAACACGCCTTTTTCTACATTGAGGAACGAGAACACAAAATAGCTAATAATAACCCATGAGAGGAAATACGGCATAAACATTGCGGTTTGGTAAAATTTCGCCAGCCGTTTGTTTAACAGCTCATTCATAATGATGGCAAGCGTAACCGCGAGCACCAGTCCAAGCATGATCAAACCGACGTTATACAGAATGGTATTGCGCGTTATGATATAAGCATCATCTGTCGAGAACAGAAACTCGAAATTTTTGAAACCGACCCACTCGCTTTTTAAAACGCTTTCAAAAAATCCTCCCGGATGAATCCGGAAATCCTTAAAGGCAATAATCGTCCCAAACATCGGCAAATATGCAAAAATAATAAACCACGCTGCTCCCGGTAATACCAGCAGAAGAAACGCCCTATTCTTTATCAGTTTCTTCAAGATGCCTTGCACGGCTGTCCCTCCTTTGATTCACTTGCAGCTGAGTTCATCCACTGTTCATCCCCTATAATCAACAATGGTTAACTTCAGCTCATTTGGTGTTTTGGATCTTCCCGTTCACCCCTGTCTTTATTATGAAAGCCGGGCAGCCGCCGTGAAAGTTGAAAAATACAATAAAATGATGGATTAATTAAAGATAGCGCCTTCATTTCACAAAAAAACACACCTCCGCAAGGTGTGTTTTGTTAGAAGACAGGTCGCCGCCTACTTTTTCATATACATCGAACGCAGCTCCGTAGGGGAAACGCCGGCATATTTCTTGAACTGCCTGTAAAAGTAAGAAGTATCCCAATAGCCTACCTCCGCCGCCACTTCCGCCGTCTTTTTGTCCGAGTACAGCAGCAGATGGGTGGCACGTTCAATCCGGTACTGATTGACATAATCGGAAAAGCTCGTACCCGCCTCCTGTTGAAACAACTGCCCCAGATAGTTGGGATGAAGGTCCAATTTCTGGCTGAGCGTCTTCAGCGAAAGCTCCTCTTTGTAGGTGTTTTTTACGAAATCCAGTACAGCCATCACATGAGGGCTATAGTCTCTTTCTGCCGCATGGTAAGTATCAAGTGTTTGATGGACCACACTTTTCACCAGCTGCTTCAGCCCGCTGCGAGTATGAATTCTGGATAAAGGACCGAATACCTCTCCGTAATCCGGTGTCTTTTCCAAAGTCTTGGCCGCCAGCATAAGCTGAATTGCGGAGTTGAAGAACGGCATTCTTGCGGAGTGCCCGGCCTCTGCCTGAACATCAAAGAAGTCGTCGATGAACCCGTCAACCTCAAGACGCTGCCCGTCCCGGAGCAACTTATGGAATTGATCCATAGCGGGCTCCCTATTTTCATACGTGTGAGCAGCTTCATTTCTGTCGTCCAATGACTCTAAGAGAGTCTCTGAATCGCCTAACAAATGATTCTGAAACCACTGCTTCACTTGTCTGCAGCTTTGCGGAAATCCCAGATAGGATTGCTCGGCCTGTCCCTTTACCCCCCATACACGGGCTCCTGTATCAGAGACGATCCACTGCTTCATCCCGTAAAGCGCATGATATTTCCATTCTTCTCCTTCCCTCCCGGTTGAAGCGAACAGCACAATGATATCTCCTTCCTGATCAGGGAAACAGATGATCTCACAGCCGTCCGGTACATATTTCCCGCCTATGATTTCACATTGCTCAGCGATAATGGGTCTGTACAACTGCGGTTCCTCCATATCGTGACCGGTTACAATCCGTAGCGCAGCAGCACTGTAACGTGACTTGGTCAAGGGGATTTCCAGCAGCTGTGCGCGCTCCCGGAACTCTTGGGCATTAATGGTTTCGTTCGCCCACCGTTGCAATATATTGGTTCTCAGAATCCTCCAGCTCTGATCTATATGGATTTGTCTGACTTCCTCCCGCTCCCAATCGTGCTGCATATGCTTAATCGTCGCTTCTAATTCGCCGATATTGACCGGCTTGAGCAAATAGTTCTCGACACCCAGCGTGATGCCTTCCCGTACGTAATTGAATTCCTCGTAACCACTCAGAATGATGAACTTAGTGAGGGGACTGCGTACTTTGACTTCCCGGATCAGCTCAAGTCCTGTCATCCGGGGCATCATGATGTCCGTGATAATTAAATCTACGGATAAGCCGTCCAGTGTTGCTAGCGCTTCCACGCCATTTCGCGCTGTACCTGCAATTTGCATTTGATTCGCATTCCAATCGATGATGGACTGCATTCCTTCGACAATGAGTGGCTCATCATCCACCAGCAATACGTTCCTCATTCAGTTAGTCCTCCCTTGTGAATGGTATTTCGATGATGACTTCACAACCTTTACCCTGCTCGCTGATCACACTTATTCCGTACTCGCTGCCATAATTCAAACGGATACGTTCATGTACATTTTTTAGACCCAGAGAATCACTGGATAGCAAAGGTGCTCCCCCCTCACTTTGCAGTGCCTTGTGCAGCTCGGTCATTTTCTCAGGCGCAATGCCCTTGCCGTTATCCTTCACACGAATAATGATGTGTCTCCCCTGTTCTGCAGCCGTTATGGAAATCCGGTTATCGTCGTCATCCGCCTGAAAGCCGTGAACGATGTAATTTTCGATAATCGGCTGTATCAGCAATTTCACTACGATGCTGCCGGCGACCGCCATCTCGATGTTCGTTTCCACCTGCAGCTTATTCTCGTACCGGTATTGGATTAAGGCCAAATACATCCCGCACAGTTCGATTTCTTCGGCCAATGTGACATGGGTCTGTTTTTTGACCAAATGCCTGAACATTGTGGCGAGAATATATATCATTTGACCGACATCCCTGGCCCCTGAACTGATGGCCTTCATGCGTATACTCTCGAGCGTATTGTACAGGAAATGCGGATTAATCTGCGCCTGCAAAGCCACAAGCTGTGCATTCTTCTGCTTGATCTCAGAGATGTAGACGGTCTGGATATAGGACTCCAGCCGGTCACACATATGGTTAAAGCTTTGCGAGATCTGCTGCAGTTCGTCCTCCCCTTCCATTTTGATCCGCTTGCTCAAATCACCCTCCTGCCAGCGCCGCATGTAGACGATAATTCTGTGGATTTTTTTGGAATAGCGGCGGATAACGGTGAACGTCACGGAGATGCTGATCATGATGCATAAGATCACGATCCCTGTAAGACTAAAACGTAAGGTTTGAAGACTCTGTACGATTTGAGACTGCGGAATAATGGCAGCAGCGACCATCCCTGTGTTCCCGATATTCAGCAATTGTACTTTTGAACGTTCCTCCAGATTCACCCAATCTCCAGGCTTCGTTATCTGCTTCCAGTAGGGATAGACAGTATTATCGTATCGCCCCTGCGAGTCAAAAATCACTTGCCCCTGCGACGTGATCAGCATGATCCGGCTGCTCGTATTTTTCAACTTTTCCTGCAGCAGCCCTTTAATACGGTCGGTGTTGAGTTCGAACAGAATGGCACCGTATTCTTTCAGCGTCACAGGATCTTTGAGCACATTCACGTAACTGTAAGGTGTTGATTCCCCGATGGCTTTTCCCTTGAATAGCGGCTCGTTGCCCATATACTGCCAAGGCTGATTTCTGAACCGTTCGTACCAGTACTGGTGCTCAGAGGATAACGGCGGTTGATCGTAAAAATGCTGTGTTTCCCGGTTCAGAACGTAAAAAAAATCCTGATCTGAGCTGTACAGGACAATGTTCGAGATGGATGCTTCCTCCTTCAGCAGCTGGCGTAAATGATAATCAAAGCTGTTACGTTCTGTCCTGTAGCTGTTTGCATATTGATTCAGACGCCACTTGAGGAAGTTCTCATATTCATGAGTCAAAAAATACTTCAGATCGTCTCCAATCATCGCATCCGTATAAATCTGCTGCACCGCACCATACATCCGTTCGTTCTGCTGATTCAGACTGATGCTGATGATGTCCAGTTCCTGAAGACTCGCATCCATCTGCTCCCGTACGAGCCGCTGCTCGTAATAGCGGTAAGCCAGGATAGAGACACTTATAAACAAGAGAACCATGACCATGGAGTAGAACAGGAGGATCTTGTTAAACATTTTTTTCTTCAGATGATTTTGATAAAAAATCCGTATCTTGGACATTCGCGCCTGACCGCCTCCTTCGGAGCCAATTTTCAACTCAGTGTATCACCGTTCGTTAAATTTAGGCAATAAAGAGAACATGCAGTGCCTTCCACTCAACTTTCAATTGTCAAAAGGAAAGGAAACCGCTATAATGAGCGCATTCCCCTAAGTTATTCACTTTTACCCCATTTGGATCTATCCCTATAAACTATTCACCCTCCGATTATATGAATTGGAGGTCCACACGATGTTCCTTACCGAAAACAAGCTGCAGGCACGTATTTATGAATTATCCGCACTCCGTTACCGGGACCGGAAGACGCTGAGCGTATTTCTTGCTTGCGAAGACCACCGGGAAGATATTAATCCTACGGTGCCAGGTGCCGAAGCCCATTGGCAGACCATGCATATTAACGAGACCTGGAGTGGCCGGGATCTCTATTTGTGGCTACATACTCATGCTGAAATCCCTTTATCATGGGAACATAAGCGCATCGTCGGGTTATTTGATTTTGGCGATACCGGGGGTGGAAACAACTCCGGATTTGAATCCCTTTTCTATTGGGAAGGCAAACCATTTCAAGGCGTCGATTCCAATCATAAGGAAGTGTTTCTTCCAGCTTCGGCGGCAGGGCACTCTGCTGAGCTACTCTTCCGTTTATGGTCGGGTCTTGAAGGAGGCGGACAACCGCGCAATCAGACCCATACCCTCAAACAGGCGGAGTTATGTTGGCTGGATGAGAAAATAGACGATCTTGTGTTCACCGGGACGGCCATTCTCGAAACCGTAAAAATCCTGGACCCCAATGCGCCGGAGCGGACCAAGCTGCTGCAAGTGCTCCAGCAATCCTTCCGTATGATCGACTGGGCAGACCCTGAATCAGAGGCGTTTTTCATCTCTGTCTACGAAGCCAGAGACCATCTTACCGCCTGCCTGGAAGCTATGGACAAACTATCCGATGTAAACATCACCTGTATTGGCCATACCCATATTGACGTTGCCTGGTTGTGGCGGCTTAAGCATACGCGCGAGAAATGTGCGCGGTCCTTCTCTACGGTGATGCGGCTGATGGAGATGTTCCCGGAGTATGTTTTTTTGCAGACACAGCCCCAGCTATATGAATATGTGAAAGAAGATTACCCGGAGTTATACGAATCCATCAAGGAGCGCATTGCGGAAGGACGCTGGGAAGCTGGTGGCGGCATGTGGCTTGAAGCGGACTGCAATTTGACCTCGGGCGAATCGCTAGTTCGGCAATTGCTGATCGGTACACGTTTCCTTAAGGAGGAGTTCGGTTCCGAATGCAGATACTTATGGTTGCCGGACGTGTTCGGCTACAGCTGGTCCCTGCCGCAAATTTTGAAAAAATCAGGCATTCATACCTTCATGACCACGAAAATCAGCTGGAACCAGTATAACCGGATGCCTTTCGATACGTTCCATTGGCGCGGCATTGACGGTTCGGAGGTATTGACCCATTTCATCACAACACCTGAACCGTGGTCGGAGCCAGGGTCATGGTTCTACACCTATAACGGGAAAATCATCCCCAAGACGGTCAAAGGAATATGGGATGCCTACCGCGACAAGGAGATGAATCAGGAACTGCTGCTGTCCTATGGCTATGGTGACGGCGGTGGCGGCGTGAACCGTGAAATGCTCGAGATGCGGCGGCGGCTGGATCAGTTGCCCGGGCTCCCAAAGGTAACTACCGGACGTGCGGATGCCTATTTCGACAAGCTGCAGCAGACGGTGGCGGATACAGATTCATACATTCATACCTGGGACGGCGAATTGTATCTGGAGTATCACCGCGGAACGTATACCAGCCAAGCTTACAACAAGCAGATGAACCGTAAGCTCGAACTGGCCTATCGTGAAGCTGAGTGGCTGAATGCTCTGCAAAGCATTTTGCAGGAAGACTGGAATCTGTACCAAGCCAAACCGCTGACTTCAGGCTGGAAAATCATTCTGCGCAATCAGTTCCATGACATTATTCCCGGCTCTTCCATCCAAGAGGTGTACGAAGACAGCAGAGTCGAATACGAAGAAGCGTGGCAGATCGGCAGTCAGATCGACACACAAGCTCGGGCTGCGATCGCAACAGGGATAACAGCAGGAAGCTTTTCGGTGTGGAATTCCTCACCATGGTGTATTACAGAGCTTGTGGCTATTCCCGCTTCTACGGGGATGCAGCAGGGCTACTGGTTAAGCGATGCAGGGCTACGCTTGAATGCCCAGCTGGATACAGGCATTTGGTATATTGAAGTGAAAGATATACCTTCGCTCGGGTATACAACGATTCATTTCCAAAGCGATGCCGAATCCGTCCATTCCGGGCTGGCACCATTCAGCCATACAGAACGTGGAATTGAAACCCCTTTTTATCTATTGGCGTGGAACGAAGCCGGGCAGTTAACCCGCATTTACGATAAAGCAGCACGGCGGGAAGTACTGGCTAAAGGAGCTAACGGTAATCTGTTGCAGGTGTTTGAAGATAAGCCTCTGGCACATGAAGCTTGGGATATTGATATCTTCTATCAGGAAAAAATGACTGAGATTCGAGATTGTTCGGCAATCGAAGTGATTGAGACCGGTTCGCTTCGGGCCGTCATCCGGTTCCATTGGCAGTACCGGAATTCCACAATTACACAGAACCTGATTGTCTATGCCGCGAACCGGCGTATTGATTATGTAACCGAAGTCGATTGGCACGAAAAGCAGCAATTGCTGAAGGTAGCTTTTCCGGTTGGCATCCGGTCTACAGAGGCAACCTATGACATTCAGTTCGGCAACGTGAAACGGCCGACTCATTGGAATACGAGTTGGGATTGGGCGCGCTTCGAATCGGTCGGGCATCAATGGGCTGATCTGTCTGACAAAGGGTATGGTGTCAGCCTGTTGAACGACTCCAAGTACGGTTATGATATTAAAAACAATGTCTTGCGGCTGTCGCTGATCAAAAGCGCTACACATCCTGATCCGCATGCGGATCAGGGGCTGCACCGCTTCACCTATGCCCTTCTACCGCATCAGGGGGATTGGCTGGCCGGACAGACCGTCAAGCAAGCCTGGTTCCTGAATGCCCCAATTCGCTATACGAAGGGGCATGCAGAACAGCCAAGCCGCTCCATGTTCGCCTTGTCGGGCGATACTGCTATGATCTCGGCAGTCAAAAAAGCAGAGGATTCAGACTGCATCATCGTGCGTATTCACGATTACTCCGGAAGCTCCAACACGCTGGAGCTGACGAGCGGTCTGCAGATTCATGGATGGCGAGAAACGAACCTGATGGAACAATCAGCTGGCGAAATGCATAACGATGCTGGTATCTGCTTTGTCCTTGAACCTTATGAGATTAAGACTTTTGAAATCGACTTGCGGCGCTAACTGTCAAGCCTGTAACGAACTTTCACCGCCAGGTTATCGCCCGTGCAGGGCGCACCACACGCCAAAAAGCCCGCGTTTGTGCGGGCTTTTTGGCGTACAAATCAAACCTTACGGTGCTACAAAGAAGAATAGCTGATTGTCCGCTCCGAAATAGGACCACTGCTGGATTTTGGTACCGTTCATGGTTGAAGAGCTTGGAATATCCAGCACTTTGCCGCTTTGTCTGTTCACAACCTTATAATAGCCGCCGCCAACTGCTTCAAGCTTCCACTGCTGATTATATCCTCCTGTACCCGTAAGCGCCCACTGCTGAACGCCCGCACGATCCGCGGTGGAGCCATCTATCACATCCAGGCCTTTACCGCTGGCTGTGTTAACGATGTTGACATACCCGCTTCCTGCATCGCTGATCGTCCACCGCTGGTTATTTCCGCCTGCATATTCCCATTGCTGGACAAGCGCGCCATTCTCCGTAGAACCATCAGTCACATCCAGGGCCATTTCGCTTGCTTTGCTCAAAATCTTATAGGTGCCGCCGGTCACCGGGGCCGAGTTGGACCACCATTTGAATGTGATCGCACCACCGGCAGGAACCGTGTACGTGAATGACTGGGAATTCCACTGAATCTTGACGGTTTTAGTGCTGGAGAGCCGGTTGGACAACACAAGCGCAATGGAGCCGTCCGGATTTTTATAGGCTACGTCCTCCATGCTGTTCTCAAACGTATTCGAATCAATACGGGACGCATTCAGGTCGACAAATTTACTGCTGTGCCCCAAACCGTAAAATTGCGGATTGTAGGTTACTGAGTCCGTAGTGTCAGAGCGGATGGTCAGCAGGCCGCGGTTGGCCGTATCAATTCCGGCGAGCGCAGGGCCGCCATTCTGATCCAGCGCGACATTCCACATGATATAGGACTTTGCCCAGTTTCTGGGGAAGCGGATCGTATGCATCATCAGATCCTGGAACATTCCTGCGTTCGTCCCGCCGCCAATCCACGTTCCGCTGCCGCCTTCCGTGAACCAGATCCGTTTGGTCGGAAACAGGTTATGCAGCGTGGTCAGGTTGGGATGGCTGAGGGCTGAATAATAATGAAAAGCACTGCCCTGCGTATAGACAGATGCGTCAGATTCCAGCACTGACTTGGCATAGCTAATATCGTCATAGTTATGGTCATAAGCCATAATTTGAGTGTTAAGTCCGTTCTGTGCAAGCTTCGGTCCCAGCACTTTGATCAGATTGCTTTGTTCACCGGCAGACATTAGAAGTCCGGGATAGTGTGGGGCATTTTTCGGTTCATTCTGCAGGGAGAGGGCATAGATAGGCGTTCCAAGTGCGGCATACTGCTGCAGATATTTCACCAGATAATTGGCATAGGCATCATAGCATTCCTCACGCAAGGTGCCGCCCATATCACCGTAGAGGCTTTTTGGTGTCTTCTTCATCCAGGCGGGAGGACTCCATGGGGCGGCGAACAGCTTGATGCGGCCCGGATTAACGTTATAGGCCTGATTAAGCATAGGGCGGATATAGGCTTCATCCCTCCAGAGGGAGAAAGCGCTCAGGTTCATATCATCACTATTCCCGTACGTATCATCATAAGTCCACATTTCCCAGTTGAAGTCAGTAGCGCCGATCGGCTGGCGGAGGGCGCTGATGTTGATTCCGCCAGCGCTGAACAGCTGGTTCATGACCTCGGTTCTTTTGGCTGCAGACAGTTTATTTTGCAGCAGCCAGCTCGATGAATCTGTGAGTGAAGCTCCGAAACCGTCCATCGTCTGATACGTTCTTCCCTCATTGACACCAATCGAATAGTCGGCACCTGCGCTGGATGCAGAGAAGCTGACATCCGATTGTCTTGCCAACCAAGTATTTGTATTGGGATTGGACAACCATACCTGTACGTTTTCACCTGCAGCCTGCGCCTGCTGCGGTGAGGACACCGCCCCCATGGGCACGGAAATAGCCAGAACAACTGCCAGAGTCAGCATTTTTTTGATTGCCATAACAGTTCACTCTCCCTGAATAATATGAACTTCTCAAAATGCCCTTATAGTGCTAACAGTTTGGATGACTTGACCCTTTCTTCTCTGATTATGAACGGAACAGCGGCGAAATTGCCTCCGCCGCTGTTCCTCATCATTCCAAGTTTTATTTAATTCCTTTTTCGTCAAAGTACTGATACGATTGTTCCTTCACATAAGCCAAGAGTTTATCGATCCCGGCTTTTTTCAGCTTGTCGCGGTAGGTCTTGAGTGCAGCATCCACATCAGGTATCAGTCCGAGCATCAGCGGTTTGCCGTATTGCTCAAACACCTGGTTAACTGCTGCAAGCTCGGTTTTGACCGGATCATAATCCATATAAATAGGTCCGAAAATATCCGGCTTGCTGATTGGCTTGAATTCTTCCTTCAGCTTATCGAGACCGTCCCAGCCTCCTTCTTCTTTCAGCATGTTGGGCTCATAGCGCCAGCCCCAGCTTGCGATATCGAAACGAGGCGTCACATTAAGATCGACACCCGGTGCCGGAATGACAATCGATTTGGGATCTTTGCCCTTGGCCCAGTGCTTGCCTTCGATCCCGTAGGTCATCAGATCAAAGTAAGCAGGGTCGTTGCGAAGCTTGTCGAGCACCATCAGCGAGCGTTCCGGATTCTCCGAGCTCTTCGGAATAGCCATCGCGTTCGAGCTTGGCAGTGTCGGCATTACATAATTGTGGAACCGGGTGAATGGGAAGTAGCCGATATCCATATTCAGTTTTTTGGCCTTCACCTCATTAATAAAGCCTCCGGCACTGGACGGGTTGCGCCAGTAGATCGCACCTTGTCCGGTCTTGATGAAATCGCCGGCTTCCTGCTTCGAGGACAGCGAGTTTTTGTTCCAGTAGCCCTTGTCTGCCCACTCCTTCATCTTCTTGACCCAGGCTTCGTACTTGTCGGTAAACGGTACGATTTGAATGTCACGCGGAGTATCGTAAGAAGTGGCTCCGATCAGCTCGGTTCCGCCAATCATCTGGAAATCATTCCAGGATTTGAAAAGGACGTTCACGTTATCATAGACCAAGCCATTGATCGGGGTAACATGCTTCTTCGTCTTCACAGCATCCATGTAAGCCTCAATCGAATTCAGGTCGGAGAACTCCGGCAGGCCCAATTCTTTGCGCCAGTCCTCCCGGTAGACGTAGCCGGACGGAGTGTATTCCGGATTCGTATTCGGCACCGCGTAAATACCGCCGCCGACCGTGACGGAGCCCCAGTCATCCTTCGGCACATTGCCCCAGGTTACCGGCGCATATTCAGGAAGCAGCTTCGTCAGATCCAGGAACGCTCCCTGCTTGGACAACTTGTAGAAATCTGCCCAGCTTGATGCGAAGATCATGTCAATCTTCTCACCGGAGGTTAGCAGCAGATTATATTTAGTCTGCCAGTCGTTCCAGGTAGTAAACTTGAGATCGACCGTAGTGTTCAGATCCTTTTCCAGCATCTTGTTCCATTCGGCCATCACCTTGTCCATATCCTTATGCGTATCGCCGACCAGATACCAGGTCAGCTTTACCTTTTTTGCTGTAGCCTCACTTGCCGATGGGCTGGCATTGCTTCCAGACGGATCCGGATTGTTCTTTCCCGCCGCATTGTCATTCGATCCGCCACAGCCTGCCAGCAGCGATGCCAGCATGGAGAGCGAGACGAGCAGTGTCCATCTTTTTTTGATTTTTCCCAACTTGATTCCTCCTCAATTAATGTTCTAGATGCTTCGAGCCTGTCTGACCTTGCCCTTTATTACTTAAAAAAAATACTATGTTAGCCGGCAAGCCGGTTCTAACCTTTGACCGCTCCAACCGTAAGCCCTTTCACGAAGTAGCGCTGAACGAAAGGATACAGCAGGATAATTGGCCCTGTCGCCACTACAGCAACGGCCATTTTGAGTGTTTCTGTCGGCGGCACGACATTAGCGGCCAGGTAGGCCCCGTTATTCGTCTGCAGCACCGCTGCGCTGGACAGGATTTTATAGAGCAGGAATTGTAGCGGATATTTACTATCCGTTGTTATGAACATATTGGCATTGAACCAATCGTTCCAGTAGCCGAGTGCTAGAAACAGCCCGATTGTGGCCAGTCCCGGCGTCGACAGCGGCAGAATCAGCCTCTGGTAGATTTTGAAATCACCGGCGCCATCAATTTTGGCGGACTCTACAATGGATTCAGGGATCGACTTCATGAAGCTGCGCATCAGGATAATGTTCCAGGCACTCAGCAGTGGAGGCAGAATTAGCGCCCAATAGCTGTCTTTGAGCCCCAGATTTTTGGTCATGAGAATATACCAGGGAATCAGGCCGCCGCTGAACAGCGTTGTGAAGTAAATAAAGAACGAAATACTGTTACGCATCGCGAAATCCTTGCGGGAAAGGACATACCCTGCCATCGAGGTCAGGAAAATGCCCAGCAGCGAACCGGCGATGGTCACACCGATTGTTACACCATAAGCCCGGTATATTTGCGCCGGCGTACTGAATAAGGACTTGTATGCCTCGAACGAGACCGTGTCCGGGAACAATTGAAAGCCTTTTGAGATAATCTCCATCTCATCGGTAAAAGAACCGGCGACGATTAGCCAGAAGGGGATGAGACAGATCAGGGAAACGAGTGTCAACAGCGTGTAGCCGATGATATTAAAAAAGATGGTTTCCTTGTCCTGCTTGATCCGGCTGCCTTTGGAGGCATCCGCTTTGGCTAGTTGTTTGACTTGGGTACTCATGCGTATACCTCCTTTCTAAAACAAAGAGTAGTCCTTGTTCGTCTTACGGATGATGTAATTGACAATCATAATTAAAGCGAAGCCGAAGAATGATTGATACAGGCCGGCTGCCGTACCCATACCGATGTCAAAATTGACTGTCAGGGAACGGAACACAAACGTATCGATAATATCTGTGGCATCGTAGAGCATACCATTGCTGCCGATAATCTGATAGAACAGATCGAATTGCCCCTTCATAATGCCGCCTAGACTGAACAGAATCAGCAGAATGAATGTAGGCTTCAGCAACGGCAGCGTAATATTGCGGATTTGCTGAAAGATAGTCGCCCCGTCGATTTTCGCTGCTTCGTAATATTCATCGCTGATCGCCATAATGGCTGCCAAATAAATGACAGTACCATAGCCAAGTCCTTTCCAGACACTAAAGAACACAATAATGAACTTCCATGGTGCCGTATGCAGGTAGAAATCATAGGAATGAAGTCCAAGCTGCTTAAGTACACTGTTGACTACCCCAAGATCTGAGAACAGGTTATAGACGAACGCGCCTACCAGCACCCAGGACAGAAAATAGGGAAGAAACATCAGCGACTGGGCTGTCTTCTTAAACAGCTTGCCGGACAGCTGAGCAAGGAATACGGCACAAATAATCTGCATGATATTACCCAGTAAAATGAACGCCAGATTATACAGCACGGTATTCTTGGTCAGATTCCACAACACTCCAGTATTAAATAAGAACTTAAAATTCTCCATCCCGACAAACTGGCTTCCAAACAGCCCTCCGTCAAAATCAAACTTCGTAAAGGCGTAATACACGCCTATCATCGGGATGTAACTAAACACAATGAAAAACACAATGGTTGGTGCAATCATTAGCAGAAGCGTCTTGCTCTGACGCAGCTCCCGGATGATCCCGCCCTTTCCGGACATCGAATCGGCCTCCTTCTCCTTCTGTTTGTATGTTCCGCCGGTACTCCCGGCTACAAACTCTATACTAGGATAGAGACTATTTCCGGGCAACTTACCATATGCGATATGACTCACTTTCCGCTTAAAAAGCAGACTAATTTTTTCCGAACTGACTGCTTAATTGCTACTTCTATCCGTTAAAAAAGGCGTTCCTATGCGGTTTTCCCGCCACGGAACGCCTCCGTCTATTCAGCAGCAATGCCTGACTCTACACCATCCTCATCCGTTCGGTCCCGGCCCGTTCTGCGGTATTCCGCAGGCGTTACACCGTTATACTTCTTGAACGCTTTAAAAAAGTACGGGCTGTTCGAGAAGCCGGCGCGTTCTGCGATTTCTCCGACAGGGGCATCCGTATGCAGGAGCAGCTCGCGCACTCTGCTCATCCGCACCTCCTGGATATAACCGAGTATCGTCTGCAGCGTATGCTGTTTGAACACGCGCCCGAGATAGGTGGCGGACATGCCGAGCTCGTCTGCCAGCATGTCCAGAGACAAATTCGGATCGGCATAACGTTCATCGAGAATTTTTTTGATCCGGCACGGCAATTCATCCTGCCGGCTCTTTTTCCGTTCATTCATCTGATTCTCCAGCTGATCAAACAGGGACATACAACGTTCAATGAACTGCCCCATCGTCTCTGCCCGGGAGTGAGGCATATACAGGTGCAGGTTAATGAACTCCCAGTCCTCGTTCGACGGAGAATGCTGCCGGATAATCCGCAGTGCGTTCTGCAGCGCAAAGGTCAGGTGTGAAACGGCAAACTGGTAGGATATATAGGTATAATCAGCCGTATCTATAATGATCTCACGGAACAGCTGCCTTACATCAGCTATCCGCCCCAGCATCAGCTCATCAATCATCTGCTTTTCTTTCTGCAGCGGATATTCATAACGTTTGGTCTTGTTCTGTTCCACTTCTTCGGCTTCGATATGGCTGCCGGCTCCGCTGAATACCCAGGTGTATGAGGCTTCCACTGCTTGCTGATACAAGGCATGCACCGCTTCGATCCCCGGACCGCTCAGGCTGGAGGATACAGTGACCGATAGCTTTAAATATTCGCTGACCGCAGTTTGAATCCAAGCGGCATAATCTCTGCACCGCTCCCGGTCACCTTCGGCTTCGCCGGACATCTGAAGCAGCACCGCCGCCTGTTCATCCCCGATATCCGCCGCAGCGGCTGGAATGCCAGCGGCGGCGAAGAGCTCCTGGGCAATGTTGAGCACTCCGTAGAGCAGCAGCTTGCGGTCCTCCGCTTTGTACCGGTTCACGAACAACAGGTGATCGTCCACCAAAATCAGCAGGACACGGACCGGCTGTGCAGGATCCAGCGGAATGCCGTACCGTTCAAACCGCGCGGCTGCATGCCCGGCGTTCATCTGTGTATACCCGTTCAACAGGCTGCGGAGATATTCCGAGCGCATCGCCTGGACGCTCTCCCGCTGTTCTGTTTCCAGCTTACCCAGCCGGGAGAGCTTATGGTTCAGCCCGCTGAAGATCCGCCGGGACAGCAGTGAGGAGATTGCGAGTCCGGCGAACAGGATGGCCCCGGCAACGATCAGCGTCTTGATCCGCATACTATCGATATTCCGGCTGATCACTGAATAAGGCACAATGCGGATATATCTCCAGCCCAGATAGTCCGGACTGCTGTAGGTGACTAGACTTTTGACATGATCCACCTCAGCGGCAAAATACCCGGAATCGTCCGGTCCGCGCAAGATCCGGTCAATATACGGCGTACCCTTAAGGTTGGTCAGCATCGGCGTCTTCCAGCTGTTCGTGACAAGCGTGCCGTTCTCGTCGATCAGAAAGGTATTCGTCGGATCATTCGTCAGCGAACCGTCGATATGCTTTTGCAGCTGCGTCTCCTTGATGTTGACGACAACCGCATTCTTCCGCGGCTTCTTGCTGAGTGTGTCATACAGCAAAAAAGTATACGTATCCCTTTCCCGCTCCGCGATGTTTCCAACGAGCCCGTCGATCTTCAGCTTACGGGGAATCGGCATCAGTGTTTTGTAATCGTTCACATGCTGGAGCATGGCGCTCAGCTCCTGGTCGTAAAATTCCGCCTCGCTGAACACCGAGGGCACGCTCATATCCGAAGTGATATAGAAGGTGCGTGACTCGGCATTATAAACATAGATGGAATCGATAAACGGCGAGGTTTCACGGTAATTGGTTAACTGGCGGATGGAACTATCGATGTCCTGAGCGCTGAGGTCAGGAAAATTAAGCAGATTGGCGATATTCTGGTCGCTATGAATCTGCTTGGCGAACGTGGCGGCGGTCACAGCCATCACGGAGGCTTCCTGAGTCGTCTGCGCCAGATTGTCCATCGTCTGATCGTAGGACTGGCTGAGCGCGATTTTCTCAAAATTCATATACAGAATGATGGACAGTATGGAAATAGTCAGAAATATCGTAACTACCATTACAGAAAAAAACTTCCCGAAGTAGCGATCTACTTTTCTGTGCGGCATTTTCATGTATGATCCCCCCTCAAAAGATAGTGTTGTTCTTAGCCGCGTGAGTAGGCATTCATATCGAATCAGCTCCTTTTTGTGAAGAACCTTTGACAATTAGCCTGGAATTGATCACAAAATCCTTTTGACCCGGCTGGAGATCACCGTTGATCTGATCAATAACCTTGTCCGCCAGCAGCCCCCCCAACTCGTACAGCGGCTGTTCAACGGAGCTAATCTTAGGCGAAACATAGTTGGTAATCCGGATATTGTCGACACCCACCACCGCCATGCGGTCTGGAATTGCAATCCCATATTCAGAGCAAGCTTTGTATACTCCGAGTGCCATCTCGTCATTGGCGGCAAATACCGCTGTAAAATCGCTGCTCTCTTCCCATAAACGACGGAAAGCCGCGTATCCTCCATCTTCGGAAAAATCTCCTTTGTCAACTAGAGTTGGCAGAAAAGGCAGTCCCGCTTCAGCCAGCCCCTCCTTAAATCCTTGCAGCCGGTCGATGCTGTCCAGCGCGTCCTCGTAGCCGTTCAGATAAGCAATCCGCCGGTGCCCGTTTGCCACCAGGTGAGTGACCACATCATGGCCGATTTTCCAGTTATCCGTAGTGGAACAAGGAATGTTAAGATGTCCAAGGCGCCGTCCGATAACCCCAATGGCATAGCCTTCACCTGCGAAGGATGCGATCTCCCCGTCGCTCAGCATTGGCGACACCAGGATAATGCCGTCCACAGTCCGGTTCTGAAGCAGCGACAAATACTCCAGTTCCTTCATCTTCTCATTTTGTGAGTTGCAGATGAGGATTTTGTAATTCATTGCGTTTGCCTTTTGTTCTATGCCCTTGATAATCTCGGCATGATAAGATATCCCGATATCGAGTACGACGACGCCGAGCGTCATGGTCTTTCGGGATCGGAGTTGCTTGCCCATGGCGTTCGGTGTGTAATTCAATTCCTGAATGGCCTTCAATACCTTATTTTGCGTTTCCTTGGTTACCAGCGGGCTGTCGTTCAATACACGGGATACCGTCGCGGGCGAGACATTGGCAATCCGGGCAACATCGATAATTTTGCTATCCTTCATTTGTTCACATACTTTCAAGGTTTGATAAACCCATTATAACATCAATGAAATCGATTTCAATAACCTTTCGTTCCCTTCTTTCAGCCCTTATCTATACATATGAGATTCGTAAGCTACTTGGGTCGACGCACCGTGAACGGACCGTTGTTCCAATCGCTGTGGTCCCCAGATTTTATGTATTCTCCTTCGCGGTGAAAATCCGGGGATAAAGGCGACCGCTGCCGCTTTTACGCGGGTCGTTCCGTCCTCTCCGCTGTTTAAGCGGGAAATGGAACTACAATCTTTAAAAAACGCAAAAAAAGAAACCATCCTTTGGTAAAATGAAGTACTGGACGTGCCCAGCCGGGAAAATGCTGCATTTCCACTGGGAAAGCAAGGAGACCTTAGAGAGCGGCTATGAAATTCGTAGACGTCATTACCGAAGCAGTTCTTGTGACGGCTGCCCCCTAAAGGAGCGTTTCACGAAAGCGGCAGGAAATCGGGAGGTGGCCATCCGTCTGGAATGGCTACGATACCAGTACCAAGCGCGGGAACAGTTGCGGAGTGAAGCAGGAGCTGTACGTTGAATGACGGAGCCGGAAAGTGTATTTGGACCACTGAAAAATAACCGGGGCTTCCGGCGTTTTCTGCTTCGGGGCATCGGCAAAATGACGCTAGAAGTCGGTTGGCTTTCACTAGCCCACAATCTATTGAAGCGAGAAGACATGGACCAAAAAATGGAGCAGCGCTCCTCCAATAACAGGAGGAGCGCTGCTCTTATTAACTTTTATGCTTTTAAACTTGAAGGTGACCTGTCACCGCAAAACATTCGCAGAAACGGCCCGCCAATTCAACTAATACATGATTCCATACAACCGGTAAAGCGTGACAGCAGCTTCCGCTCTTGTGATTGGCGAAACGGGCTGCAAGTAACCGTTATAGCCCTGGAACAAACCAGCCGAAACCGCACGGGCTACACTTTCCCTGGCATAAGCGGATACCTTAGAAGCATCCCTGAATTCCGGCAATGCCTCCCCGCTGCCCACGGAGTGCTCCTTGCCTGCCGCAAGCATGGCGTTATCCATCATCATTATCATTTCCTGACGGGTTACCGGCTGCTTCGGCCGGAACTCATCACTGCCCGTACCGCGAACAATGCCCAGCGTCCGGGCAGCATTCACATCTTCATAGTAATAATCAGCCTGCGCTATATCCGTAAAGGAATTGGAGGCTTGCGCCTGCAGATCAAACAGCCGCATAATCATGACCACCGCATCTGCGCGGGTAATAGTCTGCGCAGGCGAATACGATTGCTCCGAGACTCCCTGGATAGCTCCCTTAGAGGCAAGAGCTTCCACCGCTGCCTGCGCCCAGCCGTAGCGGCCCAGATCGCCGAAACTCTTGGCTACAGAGACAACGGCATAGCGGCTGAAGTGATGTGTGGTGAATTGCATCTCTCTGCCTGTGCTGTCATATCGTCCGCTGACTACCGGCTGTCCCTTGCCGTTTGCCCCGATCTGCCAGAACGTCAGCTGAGACGGGTTGAGCGCTTCGGCGGAGGAAAGCTGGTAAGGCGTGCGGAACGTAACCGTCGCTAGATTGTTCTTCCAGCTGACAGGGTTGCCGTCTACAGCTGCGCCCAGCTCGACAACCGGACGGCTGCCTGCAGCCTGCTTGACGTTTCCATCCGCACCGGACAGATCCGCGAGCTTAACGGACACAGCGATCTGCTTCGCATCTTTAGCCATGCCCGCAAACATATCGCCCGGAAGTAGCAGACTTCCTGCAGGGGTAATGTATTGGATCCGCACCTGCTTCATCGAAGCCAGATATGAGGCAGGCAGCTGCAATTCAAATATTGTTTTACCCGCAGCTGATCCAGCCTTAAACGTAAGCGTCCGCACTCCATTGGCATCTGCCTGAGCGGCGGCGAGCGCCTTCGTAAGCTCCGCTGTGCCGGGAGCAAGAACAGACTTCGTACTGTCTGTTGCGCCTACGGTAACGGAAGGGGTCGCTGTTGGTGTTCCGGCATCAGGAGTGGGAGCCGGAGTCGGAGTCGGAGTCGGAGTGTCCGTTCCCTTCTTACTGATAACCAGCATTTGCGTTCCAGGCACGGCTTCGTAATAGACGAATGCACCTTCACCTTCCCGGACCGGCTTCAGGTTATAAGAAGTAGCTCCCCGTGTGAGAGTAACCTCGTTCCACTCTGCCGGAACCTTCGTTCTCAGGGTTAACGGCTCATTGTATACTGCCGGGTCCAGTGTACCCTCCAGCTTAACCTCGATTGCACCGGAAGCGGCTTTCGTAACCTTTGCTGTAGCGTTCTGTCTTTCACGCAAATATTTGCCCACCTCGGCAAAGGTACCGTTCCAAAGAGCATCTTTCCGCTGGGCTACATATCCGTAATGGTTGTCATACAGGCTGAGCGGAGGTGAGGACCAGCCTTCACCATCATTGCCATGGCCGGTCAGAATCAGCCAGTTGCCCTTGGCAATACCAAAGTCGGTCCAATCATCCAGTTGAACAGCTGTTGTCGTACTTTCAACCATTGTACTGCTCAGATTGTAATACTGCTCTGTGCTGCTGGCGTTGCCGGCATTGTTACCCCCCTGGCGTGCAGCAACGAAATACTTGGCTGCTTCTGCCGCAACCGCTGCATTGCCCGTATTGTACGGGAGCGCCAGCGATTCCGGCTTATAACCAGTCTTCTCCTTGATCCGGGCGACAGAATCCTTTAACTCGGAGGACATCTCTGACGCGCTGAGCGTGGTCAGATTGCGGTGAGTAACCGTATGGCTGGCTACATCGAAAATCCCTTTATCCAACAGCGCTTTCCACTGCTCCCATGTACCCGTGGAAGCGCCAGTGTCATTATAGGCATTGTCGATCCAGCCGCTGATCAGCGCGAGCGTTCCTTTCAGCTTGTATTTTTCATGCAATCCGGCAAACCGTAAATCAGATTCGTAGATACCATCATCATACATAATCGAATACGCACCGGCCTTGCCGTCTTTCCAGGTGGTAACCTCCGTATCCCCGATGTTGAAAAGTTTGCCCCGGATCGCTTTGGCCACTGTATCAGCTAAAGTCCAGGCGCCTTTCGGATTCGGATGAATCTTATCCGGGAAGTCGCTGCTGCTTCCGGTTGTGGCCGCATTCACGTCGATCAGGGTTGCGCCTGTCGCTTCGGCCGCCTTCCGGATCAGAGGAATGACCCCGTTTTGCAGGACAGAGTTGACAATGCCATAAGCCTGGTTCGGATCGTCGTTGAATATTGCCGGCGGCAGATTGACAAAGACCTTCGGATGACTTGGCAGCGCCTGATACAATTGTATCAGCTCTGTATAATCACTCAGGAAGTGGTTCTGTCCCTCTTTCCAGTTCCAGGCTTTCGTATCATTGGTACCCAGCTGGATAACCACGACGTCAGGAGCATAGGTCTTGCTGGCCGCAAATGCGGCTTCATTCCAGTACGGATCGTCGCCGTCCTTTTGCAGCGTGCGGCCGCTGACGCCGAAGTTCTTGACGGCAAAGTTGCTGCCGAGCAGCGACTGGAGCTGTGCCGGATAACTCGTTACCCCGGCATATTTCAGCCCGGCTCCCGCTGTGATACTATCTCCGACCGCTGCTACCTTGATTTGACCTTCCGGGCGGTTCTTCTCTGGAATCTTTTCCGTATATGTGGCGGGAATTTCATCCGACGGATACTCAGCGAAGTACAGATCGTCAAAATAATAGGTGCCGGGATTCCACTCCGACAACCGGATTTCCTTCAGACTGCTGATATCCGCAGAGGTCTTCATCAGCGGAAGATACACTTTCGTCCACTGCCCCTTGACGGAACTGACATCGGTCCAGTTGTTCACGGAGACCGTGCCGTCCGTATCCACAAAGGTAACGTGGACGGTGTTCGATCCCTGCATATCCTTTACATAGAAGGCCAGATAATTGAAGCTGGAAGCATCTATGGAAGCTGCGCCGCCCTGTGGCTTAATGATGACTGATTGCTTATCCGCTCCCGGTGAGCCGGCGTCTCCAGTGACTTCCAGCTTCACACTTCCCGTTCCTCCAGGATTGACCCCGAATGTCCGGTCTACCGTCGCGGTGGCATTCACACCTTGGCCGACCTGCACATCTGGCTCCTCAAAAGATTGGAACCAGCCGCTGGAACCAACAGGATACGAAGCGGGCTCCACGCCGGTCTTGTAGGTTGCCGCGAAGAAGTTGTCGACCCATAACTGCTCAGAAGCGTTCATGCCGATTCTGATCTGGGTAATCGCCAGCGTATTCAGCTGCCGGCTGGACAGTGGAACGCCCTGCGACTTCAGAAGCGGAACACTCAGCCGTGTCCATGCGTTTTTCACCGTCTTCCCATCCGTCTCCGTTGTCCAGGAATGCCCCTCGGCATCCACGAGCGTCACGGATAGAGGTCTGTCCCCCACGCTGTCCTTGGCGTAGAAGTTCAGGTAATTGTAACCTGTCAGATCACTGTTGATCGCGCCGCCCTGCGGAACAAATGCGGCATAAGTCCCGTCGGCGCCGGAGCCCGCTGTGATCTTGAGACTCTTCGTGCCGTTGCCGGCCGCACTGTCTGCTGCTGATTCCAGCTGCAGCTGAGGGGAGGAAGCTAAATACCCCCGGCCTGACTCAAAACTCTGGAACCAAGCCGAGATACCGGCCGGGTTCGGCTGCGTTCCGGCTGAAATCCGGTTATACCGGTTATACCGCTCGGCCAGAATATCCTTCACTTGCTTCGGCGTTGTACGGTCCATATGATACAAGCCCATCGTCTGCAGGCCTGTAATATTGGTATACCAGTTATATGCAGTCCACCAGGCTGCACCGCTCAACAGTCCGCCCGGGTTCGGCGTTCCGTCCTCCGCCCGTGTAGCTGTCCGGGCAAATGCATTGAAGGTACCGGTGAACAGCGTCGTCTGCCTTGTGTCCGAGGCGGTTTCATCCCCTGACCAGTAGCCGTACTCTGTAGCAATGATCGGCTTACCTGGATGCAGTGCATGGATGGCCTCAATTTCCTCCTGTGTCTCTAAATCTGGATTTGCACCATAAAAGGCGCCGAAATACATGGTCATTCCGATGATATCGGCCGGGGAATGCGAATGGTCGCTCACCCCTTTGTACGGATTCGCCACGGCGGACTGGCCGACCAGTCTTGTTCCATCGATGGCATGTGCAGCATCCCGCATCTCTTGGATAAAGTTGACACGCTCCAGCTGCCCGCCTGACTCATTGCTGACCCCGTCAAACCAGACGGAAGGTCGGTTGTAATTACTGAAGATCATTTCCTCCATCATTTGCTTGGCCTGGCCCCGCTGACGCTGCAGGTCAAAGGCTTCTCCGCTGAACCAATAGGCCGGAATTTCCTGCCAGATGGCCAGACCGATCCGGTCGGCAAATTGATAGGTCGGCAGGCTGTGCGGAAAATGCCCGGTCCGGACGAAATTAGCCTTCAGCTCCTCCTTGATCTTCAGCAGGTCGCTGTACCGGGTTGCATCATTCAGTGAAGGTCCTTTGTCGCTGCTGTCCTCCGTATAACCGACCCCGGTGAGGAACGGGGCCAACTCTCCGTTCAGCTTAAGCTGTACACCATCCGCTTCCAGTGTACGGATACCGAACTGGGTATAGAAGGTGTCCGTTACTGCTCCGCCGGTCTTCTGCTCTACCTTTAAAATATACAGATTCGGTTCAGACGGACTCCACAGCTTCGGTTTAGGTACTTTTACCTTGAGTGTTTGTACCGCCTGCCCGCTGGCTGGAACCGTTAATGCGCTTCCTTGGGCCGCTGCCGCTTCCGTACCCGTCAGATCCTGCGCATATTCGCTGAGCCGGTTACTCTCTCCGATCTTCGCTTCATAGATGGTATAGGACAGCTGAACCTGTTCAGCTGTTTTACCCGTATGATTCAGAAAGGTTCGGACTGACAGATCTCCATCCGTACCCAGCGTACGCACATCACTGCGCACCACATAGGTGTCCGGCATAAATTCAACGTAGGCGTCCCGCAGGATTCCTGTGTAGTTGAACCAGTCGGACGTCGCGTACGGCACGATTTCCCCGTTATTGAACTTATCCCATTTCGGATTGTCAACACGCACAGCGATCACATTGTCGCCGCCATAATTGAGTAGATTGGATGCGTCCAGTGCGAACGGCGTGTAGCCGCCCTGATGCCCGCCCGCATATTTGCCATTGATCCATACATCCGCGAAATAGTTGACGCCGAGGAAAGTAAGCTGTGCAGGCTGCCCCGCAAGAGAGCTATTCACCTCAAAATGCTTGCGGTACCATACCCCGCCCTGATAACCCGACTTGTCACTCTTGTTCTCCGGTCCGCTCAGCGATTCGTAAGCTGTGCTCTCATCCTCCGGGAGAGGCAGTGTCTTACCAGCCCAGCCGGAATCGTTGTAGCCAGTCTCCTGTCTGCCGCCCGCCTCATCTTCAAGGCCGGCAGTTCTGGCACTGTCCCGTGGTGCTGCTGACAGATTGGAATCCAGCGTGGTTCTTTCTTTTTTCCAGTCTCCGTTTAAGGAAAGGTACGTTCTGTCCTTCTGCTTCTCGAAAGAACCCAACGGCAGACTGCCTGAATAAGGCATCGCTTCGCCGTCCACATCCTTCAACACCAATTGCGTAAAGCCGGCATTCGGGAAGCCTGCACTTTCTTTTTTAGCGAAATAAAACTCATCCAGATAATAGGTCCCTGCTTTCGCAGGCGTCACCGTCACCGTGCTTAGGCGTGCAAATTGGAAGTTCAGACTCTTGTCCAAAGGCATGGCGATCCGGTTCCAGCCGGCTGTTGTCGTCTTTCCGGTCTGCCAGTCTACCGTTTTTCCGCCAGCATCCTTCAACTGTACGGACAGCGTCTGACCGCCCTGCTCATCCCACACATAAAAGATCAGATGGCTGAAATTTGTGGCGTCGAACTCCGCCTTATAGTCGTAAGGCTGGTTCTTGTCCGGAGACTCTTCGAGCGCCTGCGGCTTGACGTTTATGCCATTCGTGGCAGGGTTGGTTGAATCCTGGGACAGCACTGCCCGAATGCTCGCAGAGTTGTATGGATTGGCTGACTTATCCATACTGAGTGTGGTACTCACCCCTGTACCTGCCGTAATCCCGTATTGTCCGTCCTGCCCTTTCGTCTCGAAATTCTGATACCAGACCGCTCCGATATTCTGGTTTCCGCTGATGAAGCCGGCCAGTACATCGTCTTCGGCCATGGCAAAATACATATCATCGAGATAATACACTCCGGCATTGTAAAAGCCGATATCGACGGATACGATTTTTGTCAGGTCAATCTTCGAGGCTTCTTTCAGCGAAAGCTGCATATTGACCCATTTATTCTTGGTCGATTTGGCGGTTCCCCACGTGTCCCAGACGCCCCCATTGGCATCCTTGATACGGAATTCCACACCATTGCTGCCCTGGGTGTCCTTCAGATAGAAAGCAAGATATGAATAAGCTGACGCATCGAACGTCCCGCCTGCTTTGGGCTGTACGCTCAAGTAACTCCCAGCCGCATAAGGCCAGTCATTTTTGACAGTCGTGACCTTGACACCGGCCATGCCCGCTGCGTTGGCTATATCTGCTGAGGTCTCGGCGGTAGTAGCGCTGCCTGCAGAGTAGCCGGTTCGGCTCTCAAAATCATTGAACAAGGCCGTGCGCTCTGGCTTGATGGCAGGCGAAGCATCCGTTTCCTTCTGGGCCAGATAAAGATCATCGTAGTAATATACATTACCGTAACCCCAGTACGATCCAAGCTCAATCTGCTGCAATCTGGACAAATTAATTTTTGATTTGTCCAACTTTACGGTCATTTTCACCCATTGCTTCGACTGCGTCTTGACCGCTGCGCTTGTTTCCGTATCCCAGACCCCGCCTTCGGTATCCTTGAATACAACATGTATACTGGATCCGGCGGCGGCTGTCGTATCCTTGACGTAGAACAACAGATAACTGAAAGGGGAAGCATCCATATACGTTACACCGGATACGGTCGAGTTGCCTTCAGGTTTAATTCCGGCTCCATAAACGCCGGTGTTCCAGGCTTCGTTCCGTTCCTTCCCGTCCCCGTCCGTATAGGTATTCTGCACCATTTTTAGACTGCCGGAGCTTGAGGAGTAAGCAGCATCAGCAGTGACACGCTGGGCAATCGTCGCGGTTCCCTGACCTGCCAAGCCATAGCTGCCATCACTACCGGGTTGTTCGAAGCTCTGGTACATAACTGGCGCCGACGGCACATTGCCATCATCCGGATAAGCCGGCGGCAGAGCGGCAGCAGATTTGGAAAAGTACATCTCATCAAAATAATAGATGTTGCCCCAGCCCCAATACTCGCCCAGCGAAATGGAGACAATCCGCGAAAAATCGAGTTTTGTCTTATCGAGCGGAATCGAAAGCCTCGTCCACTGATCCTTCACGGACAGATTCTGATCCGTATTGGCATTCCATTCTTTCCCATCTGCATCCCGGATAACAACATTCGGGTTATGAACATCGGTGTCCAGAACGTAAAAATTTAAATAGTCATAGGCAGAAGCATCATAATAGGTCCCTTCTGTAACTGTATCCTTCTGTGGCGATACCGTGAATCCGTAAATATCGGTGTTCCAGGCTCCGCCGCTGGGATTATTGTCGTTCGTCTGGGTCAGGCGCACACTTCCCCGACTTCCGCCTCCCGGTGTCAGGTCTGTAATCGAAGCTGTTGATGAGGTACCGACGGCAGAAATCCCATAGGTCTTCCCCTCTCCGGCCTGCTCAAAGTTCTGATACCACTTGCTGTCTGTCTGTGTCTGCGGCGGTGTCTGTGGTGGTGTCTCCTGCGCGTAAGCGGTATCTCGTGCCATTCCCCCGAATACTCCCGGCAACAGCAAAACCAGTGCCATGACGGCCGCGAAATATTTGTTATGCCCCCGCTTGCGCTTTACCGATCTGCTTATGGACTGCATACATGACTCCTTTCGACTCTCTTTATTTGAAATCGATTTCATTTTAAAAAAAGAAAACTGAATTATTTTTTTCATTCCTCCCTCTCTCAACCTTATAAAAAGTTTGAGTGCCTAAGTCATTCAATGTAGTATGATTCCATTGGACTCTCATTTTCTTGAAATCGATTTCATTTCGATATAAAAAAACAGATTCCCCCCTGTTCATTCCTCCCACTCTCAAAACCTTATAAACCAGCTGAAGCGAATAAGGCTATAAATGAAATCGATTTCAAATCTATTATATGAATACTCTATTAAAGATGTCAACGCTTTCTTGATGTTTTTATTCTTATATTTTCCGGTCACCCTTCATAATTTCATGATAGGGTCGGGTGATTTGGGCGAAAAAAAACACATTTGTAGTTATGCAGCATTTATGCATAAAGTACATTTGTGCGAGTTAAGTAAATTTAGAACATATTAGTCATTTTTTATGAAAAAATAAATTATACACTTCTCCATTAATTCTAATCTCCGCATTTAGATATGAATAATCCTTCGTTCCATAGCCGTAGCCACTGCTTGAGATCTTGAATCCACTCCAAGTTTTGAATAAATGCTTGTTAAGTGCGCCTTGACCGTCCGTTCTGTAACACCCATGTCAAATGCGATTTCTTTACTTTTATATCCACGTGCTACAAATTGAAGTATTATTTTTTCCTTGTCCGTTAAAACAGGGATCTCTGTTTTTTTATCGGAACCTTCTTTACGCTCTTTGGCCGCTAACACTTTGGTCATGATATCAGACTGTAGCAGTGTCTCTCCCCGGATCGCAGATTCGATAGTCCGAAACAAATGAACACGATTGGTATCTTTCAGCAGATAACCTTTTGCCCCCAGTGCCAGCGCATTTACCATTAATTCATCTTCATTATAGGTGGTTAAGATGATGACCGGAATTTCACATTGATTGTCACTTAATACCTCCATCGTTTCCATTCCGCTCATTACTGGCATATTCAGATCCAGCAGAATGACATCGGGCTTCAGCTCGTCTATCAGGCGCAGCGCCACCTGTCCATTCTCTGCTTCTCCAATGATATCAAACCGTTCGTTGGTTTCGACAATCAGCTTCAAGCCGTCACGAACGAGCTGATGATCATCGACAATCAATACCTTTATGGTACTCATAGCTTGTCTCCTTTATGAATGGATGCTTCTATTATAATTCGTGTACCTCTAGATGTACTGGTGATTTGGAGTTGACCTCCAATCAACCGTACACGCTCATATAAACCCAGCAAGCCATAATGGCCTGCCTGTTTGCCGATCTGGCTTGTATCAAAGCCTGTCCCGTTATCCTTGACCTCAATCTCAATACGATTATTCCGTTCAGTCACAGTCACCCAGACTTTGTCCGCCTTTGCATGCTTCGCCACATTGGTTAGACTTTCACTTACGATATATAGACTGTGCTCCATCAGCATTCTGGACATTTGGCTGACCATTTGGATTTTAGGATATACATTAATTCCGGTCGCCTGGAAAAAACGTTGTATCTCATCAGTAAGTGATTCACGAAAGTCAAGATCGGAAGAGGATTTCATCCTTAGATTATCAATCGCCCGCCGGGCATCAGCCAATAAACTTCGCGCCTGGCTCATCGACTGTTGAATAATTTCCTGTGATCTTCGAATATTTCCCTGTGAGATAAATTCATCTGCAGCATCAAGCTGCATAACGAAAGCAGCTACCCCTTGCGCAAGCGTATCATGTAGGTCGCGGGCCATACGCTGCCGTTCATTTGCCAAAGTAAGTTCCTCTACTTTCCGGTGCGCTTTTTCCAAGTCCTTTAGAAAATTCTGTGTCCTCAGCCGGGCATGAACTTGTTCAAAAAACAGTAATGCATACGCTATAACAATAATTAACATTAATAGAAATAAAGGAATCAACAGAAGCAAGTCAGGCATTTTCCCCAAATACAGCTGAGCATAGCAGAATATAAACACACAGAACAGAAATACAAATGTGATTTTTCTTTTGTGATAATAAAGCCCTACACTCTGGCCGATTAATATAGGCAATAATCCAATAAGAACAGCAGGAGAACCTTCAGGCAGCAGTAATGCACAGGTCAGGATCAGCAGTCCTTGAATCAAAAAATACAACCATGACCGGGAACGTGTCAGCCTAAATGAATTCCAGTGTAACAGGGCATGAAGCACATAGGTCATTGTGAAGAAAATGTCGGGTAGGATGAGTAGTTCTTTAACATTTTGCAGAATCATCGTCGCTACATATACCATCTGTATCCACAGCAGGATGGGAATCCGGGAGACAAGCATTTCATCGGAATTCTCATACTGTATTGTACTTTCATTTAGAAAAGTGCGCATACTTTTCATCGTTACACAACCTGTCTCTTATTATTCTTCCTTTTAATAAAAGGTTATTTATATGACTTCCGCCGCAACATAAATCGATTTATTCGAATGAAAAAAAATAACCTAATAGTAGCCCAGCAGCAGTAAACACTGTCACTTGGATTCTATTTATACGGCGTGCCTTCTGTTCTTCTACTTGTTGAAGGGAGTCCATAGCCTCTACTAACTGTTGACTCTCTACTTCTTCTTTCACATACATTTCATGTCCAATTGTCATTTAGCTTCCTCCTGCTTGTAGGACTTCGTTTTAATAGGTTTCATTAGATAGCTTACCGCTAGACTTCGAGGTTTCGTGCGGCTTAACAGCCCGCAAATACTGGGAGCTATGAGTACGGTTTTTATTCTCGTCATTTCAATTAGTTTTGCCTTTAAATACTCCGCAGGGCGCTCGGCCAGAGTCTGTGAAATGATAACCAAATTTGAATCCACTTCATGTTGATTAACTAATATTTCATGAAGAATCGCATCCACAAGACTTGTGGCGTATTTGTCATCAGCTCGAATCCTTCCCGTTTTCACTTCACCCTCAGATCTTAGAGCTAGCGGGCTTATTATCCGATTCTCCAATCCGTAGACATTACCTCGTATGCTAGAAGTCCCTGTATCATCCAGTAGCATCGTAAACTTCATATTCTGACGGTATTGTTGTAGCCGTTCAATAACGGTAGTCACTTGAAATCCTTTACTGGCGATAAGGACTGCTTGCATAACTAATAGTGCGGTTCCGGATGAAAGGCTTTCCGAATCTATAACAAACACCCGTCCTGACGGAAATGCGCCTGCCGCAGAAACTGCATTCTTATAGGCCGGTGACAGTTCCGAAGCTATGCTGATAAAAAGAACATCCTTCCCGGCGGAAATAACGGGTGTAAACGCGGATATGAAATCATTCACGGATGGAGCCGCAATACCGGGAACTCTCCCTTGTTCGAGCACCAGTTTGCAGATTAGATCAGTAGATAAATCCACTTTATCTTTAAAAACCTTATCATTATTAAAAACTACATACACTGGTACGAGTTGTATTTGATGTTGTTCTATGAATACTTTTGGCAAATCGGCCAAGCTGTCTGTAAAGATTTGAAGAAGTGACATAGGCATCTCCTTGACCTCAATGTTGTATAAGGCTTATTATAGCGTTTTGAATACACAAAAAAATCGTACGTAAGGGCATATACCTTATGTACGAAAGGGAAATCAATACTCTTTTTATTCCTTAATAATCGCACTACAAAGTGAGGGTACTGTATCCAGATAAAAGAGCAGCCTGTCTATGGACAAGCTGCTGTAATAAACATTTCACTATAGAAGCTTCTATATATTGAAAAGAAAACCAACAAACAACTACTAAAAAACTACCGGAAGTTCTTTTAATCCTCGAATAATCATACCCGGTCGCCAGTCCATGAATTCCTCAGATATTTTCAATTGAATATTCGGCATTTGGCGCAACAAGGCGGATATAGCGATCTCTCCTTCAAGTCTGGCCAAAGGCGCCCCCAAACAGTAATGAATCCCTTTACCAAAAGCGATATGGTTATTCACCTTGCGTGTTATATCAAATGTATCCGGATCCGGGAACTGCTGCGGGTCACGGTTTGCCGAAGAGAAGGAAACAAAGAGCATATCGCCTTGCTGAATATGCTTACCGCCAAATTCAACATCCTCTGTTGCCCAACGTACATTACTCACTTCAGCCGGTCCGTCATACCGCGAAATTTCCTCAATAGCTGGTTGGATCAGTTCAGGATCATCTAGAAGCAACTGTTTCTGGTCAGGATTATTCAGTAAGGCAAGCATACCGTTACCGATAAGATTTACCGTGGTTTCATGACCTGCAATGATAAGTACAAATACAAGTGCATACAATTCCTGCTCCGAAAGGACATCCCCATCCTCTTCTACACTGATAAGATCACTAATCAAATCCTCCTGCAGATCCAACCGCCTTTTGGTTATCAAAGAATGAAGATAGTCCACAAACAACGCCATTGCTCCATCGCTCTTCTGATTGAATTCTGTGTTATTAACCCCCTCCATGATGGTATTAGACCATTCACGGAATTTATCCTGATCTTCAACGGGAACCCCCAGCATCTCACAAATCACGATAATCGGCAGCGGGAAAGCATATTCTTCAATTAAATCCATCTCTCGTTTTTCTTTTGTCTGAATGATTTCAAGAAGTTCTTTACTAATCTCTTCAATCCGGCCGCGAAGCCGTTCAATCATCCGCGGTGTGAAGGCTTTCTGTACCAGCCGCCGCAGCCGGCGGTGATCCTCAGAATTGACGCTAAGTAAATTACGGGAAATGATTTCTTGGTGCGGGGGTCCCGCTCCCGCTTCATTACCCGCATACGGAGAATTTGTTACAAAACGTGAATCCTGTAGAATCTCTGCTGCATCTTCATACCGGGATACAATCCACGCAAACTGGCCGCTAGGCAAGAGAAAACGATGAACCGGGTCATTTTTTCGAAGCTCACTATACACCGGAAAAGGATTATTGATAAATTTCTTGTTCTGAAAGTCTACCTTTGAACTCTCCAATTCCTTATTCTGATCCGTTGACATGTCAAACCTCCTGACGATGTTATAAGTGGAGTCTCTTCGGGCTTGTTGAGCCCTAGCCATAGTTTCCAAATACTCTCAAGATTAGGCTTAATTTCATACTGATTGTATGTAATCAAGCTTCGTGAATATAGTATAAAATTATCTTTTTTAGTATTTTTATTAGGGAAATATACACTATTGTGTCTTCCGGGTCAGATATTCTTTACTTGTAACTTATGAAGACTTTTGCAAGACTTCTTCAGGCTTTTTCTTTTACTCAAAATTAGGTTTCGAAGAAAACTGCAAGCTTTCCTTCTTTTCCACTCCACTGTCTGGGTGTTTCAGCTTCTCCATCACGGCTTCACCTTCAATATCCAGGTTCGGCAGAATCCGGTCCAGCCACTTCGGCAGGTACCAAGCCGATTTCCCCATCAGTGTCATAGTTGCTGGAACAATTATCATTCTAACAACAAAGGCATCAAACAGAATTCCGAACGCTAGTGCAAAGCCCATCGATTTGATGATTGGATCTTCAGCCAGCATAAAGCCTGTAAATACAGAGATCATGATGAGTCCTGCTGCAGTCACCACGCTCCCACTATGACCCATTCCAGCAAGCACTGCCTTTTTCGCATCTCCAGTCTTTTTATATTCTTCGCGCATCCGGCTTACAAGGAATACCTCATAATCCATCGCTAGACCGAATAAGATACCCACAACGATAATCGGCATGAAGTTCAATACCGTACCTGTTCCATAGAATCCGAACATGCTGCCCATATGCCCATCCTGTATAACAAAGACCGAAAATCCGAGGGTTGCCGCAAGAGACAGAATAAAACCAAGTACGGCTTTAAGGGGTACTAGCAAGGAGCGGAACACTACCATCAGGAGAACCAAAGCCAGCCCAACGATAACCAAACAGAATTTAGGGAGCGCTTCGTTCAACTTTTGGGAAATATCAATATTGACTGCAGAGGTTCCAGTTACCATCAGTTCTACATGATTTTTTTTCAAAATCTCAGGTGCCTGATCCCTGATCGATTGTACAAGCTCTTTGGTTTTCACGTCATGCGGTCCGGTAGCAGGGATGATATTGATTAACGCCAGTTTTCCTGATGGACCCGGAATAGCCGGAGACATACTTCCTACATTAGGCAATGTCCCCATCTCTTTAGCTACATTAGATACATTCTCTAGAAAATTCCCTTCACCATCTGCCCGTGCCAGGACCACAAGCGGACTATGGAAACCAGGGCCGTATCCTTCAGCAAGCAGATCGTAGGCACGGCGTTCTGTCTTTTCAGTCGGCTTTTGCCCATCATCCGGCAAACCAAGCTCTATATGAAGAAACGGCAGGGCTATCGTCCCCAGCAGGATCACGCCTGCGATGACCATTATCAAAGGCTTACGGGTCACGAAGCGCCCCCAACGGTTGCTCTCATGGTTCGCTCTCTTGCGCGGCTTCAGCCATCTATTGCCGCTGCTCGCACTAATACGCTCTCCAAAAGCTGCCAGCACTGCCGGTATCATGATGATAGAAGTTAGCATGGTTACAAATACAACAAATGCTCCGGACAATCCCATTGCAGTCAGAAATGGGATTTGGACAACGGAAAGACCAGCGAGACCGATAATGACCGTGATAGCCGCAAAAACAACCGAACTCCCTGCTGTTGCATTAGCTATAGCGATCGATTCGGACCGCTCGTACCCTTCCGCTAGCTGTTGTCGGAATCTGGAGACAATAAAGAGCGCATAGTCTATTCCAACTGCCAGGCCTAGCATGGCTGCAAGCGAAAGTGCTACGGATTGAATATCTACTATATTGGAACCTATCATCATTCCCAGCAGCCCAACCCCCAGTCCCACTGCGGCAGTGGCAATCGGCAGAACACCCAGCAGGAACGAGCTGAACGTAATGGCTAACACGACAAACGCGATAAGAACACCGATGACTTCCGATGGTCCCAGAATCTTCATTTGTACAAATGCTTCACCAGAGAGTTCAGCCTTCCAGCCTGAGAAGCGCATAGCATCAGCGACGTCCGTAATATGCTCTCTGGATTCATCCGTCACTTCACCGGCTGGTGTTTTATAAGTTACATCTATATACGCTATGGTCTTGTTTGCACTTAGGGAATGGTTCTCATAGGGACCCACAACGGATTTCACTTGTGTGTCTTCCGCAATCTCTTTCAAGGATTTTTGAATGACGGCCTGAGCAGTTTCCGAGGACAATGTCTCCTGGTCAGGAGCTTTGATGACCATTCGGGTCTTTCCACCGTCTCCCTGCGGGTTGGCGAATTCCTTGTTCAGCACTTCAATCGCATTTTGGGATTTAAGCCCCGGCATGCTCAAGTCATCACTGAACGCCGGTCCCATAGCTAAAGCCAGCACCGCCAGTGCCAGCAATATCCCTACCCCTCCGATAATTACCTTCTTTGAATTCCTCACCGACCAGTGTGCCAGCCGGTATAATAATGTTGCCATTTTGTTTCCTCCCTCTATCCTGCATTACTGATTTCTACTTGTTGCATTCATTCTACGATTTTGGGTTTGGAAATACATCGTACTTAAGGGAAGGCGGTCAATGTACTTTTGGGAAATAAACTTACAGAAGAAAAAAAGAACAACCCGCACAGGTTGTTCCTTCGTCATTATTTTATACGGATAACCTTCATAGTTCGCTCTTCCGACTTAATTGGAATGACCAGTAACTCGACTAGTCCCTTTTGAAGTATTGAGAAGAACGACCCCACCTACGATGAACAGGATTCCAATTCCTGACAACAACCCAAATGGATCATGCCATATGAGACACCGAGTAAAGCAGTTAAAGCTGTTCCAATACCTGCCCAAATACCAACGCCAACGTCTTTAAACAGAGTGATAAGAAAAGAAAAGCGGAACCCATACCAACAATCAAACCTATTACGGGTAATAAATTAGTAAAGCCGTCAGAGAATTTCAGCATTGAAGTACCGAAAACCTCACCCATAATTGCAATGCATAAATAGATATATCCTTTGTTCATCTGCTCACCCCCAATTAATTTGTTGCAATCTTCATAAAAACAACACCACTGATGATACAAAGGATACCTGCAATCTTTTTGATGTTAACAACCTCTTTATAAATAACAATTCCAATTACTGAGGTGAGCGCCGTACCCGCCCCTGACCAAATAGCATAGGCTGTACCTAACGGTATAGTTTCTATCGATACCGAAAGACCATAGAATGCCATACTCATACCTACAATGACTCCAATTGAAGGGTAAATATTTTTAAAGCCATTGGACAATTTCAACATCGAACTGCCAAATACTTCAGCCAAAATAGAGCATGCAAGAATAAAATATGGATTCAATATTTGTGTACCCCTAAATTTTTCGAATTCGAGCAGACAGGTAAAGAAAGCTCATAGAGTTGAATAGTATGATTCGCAGTATCTTCATTCATCCGCCTTTGTCATTCCGCTTGTCATCTTATCATTCCTCAAAGATTATCGTTCCACCCTCATTTAATGATATTTTTATTAATCAATTGATACTATTTACTATCAATTAAATATATAACAAATCATCTAATCCTTAATCTCAACTTTTTTATTTGATGTAATAGAAATACAACATCAGGCGTATTCCTAATACGATATGCTCTTTTTATACACCTTTTATGAAATCAAGATTGAAATCATGTCGTTCACTTCAGCCTACACGAATTGTTCACAGGCCAGCCCTAAAGGGGCCCCCACCCTTTTTAGCAGACTTTCCTGTAATTTGGTCAGTAAGTTTCCATTTTTTCTTCTGTCTATAGTATATTTTTCATTTTAGTTGTACACACAGTACTAATACTGTTAACAAAAAACTGCTGTCAAAGACAAAACCAAAGCCCGGTGATGTTATTATGCCCTCATTAAATATTTTTGTAATTATGCAACAATTTTAGGAACATCATTGCTTTAGCCAGATCTTTTGGAGTGAGAGAGATTTTAAAAAAATCAACCTACAGGTGGACGCATAGCATTTCTATGTCACTTACAATTAGAAGCGACGAAAGTACTTCCATATGAAAAGAGTGATAGATTGTATTAATTACGATAGGTATAGTTACTATAGTTTTCTTTAAAATTGTGCGTCATCTGCGTCCCGTAAGGATAAAACATTTCCAATTTTGATTATGCTTGTGTAGGCCAGGAATAGCCGTGTTTTTTCAATGACATACACAGGGCATCATGACCACACTTATTGTCTGGATTTCTCTAAATCTTATTCCAAATTACTATTAATTTCGTATTTATGGGTTATGCTCCTGCGGTCTCATCTTCGCATATTGTGTGGATTCTGTGGACCGGAATAACTGTAGTCTTCGGTACACAAAGATCGACTTTACACTGGTGATTTCCTGAGATTGGACAATTGCTGAACAATGATAAAGAAAGACGAAGATCTTGCCATTGATTCTTTGAAAATTAGTTCTGGAAAATTAAACTAAATAAAATAATTGGAGGTTTTATTACATGGGAAGTTTCACACCGGTAATCATCGGAATTTTAGCACTGTTGTATATACTTTATAGACAATTACAAATACGACAAGTAAATAAATTGGAATTAAAACTACCAGTAATTTTATTACTATTTGGTGGTATCATTTTTAAGAATTTTCTTAATGACCACACTTTAACCGCCACGTCCTTTGCGACAGTTATCTTTAGTTTAACTATACTTGCTGTCGGTATGGCTTCTATTCGAGCATACACTGTACGATTATGGGTGGAAAAGAATACAATATATAGAAAAGGAACGTGGCTGACAATAACGTTGTGGATTATCACTATGGCACTCCACTTCGCGGTAGATGAAATCGGAAATATTGGTCAATCAACTTTATTAATTTATTACGCAATAACCCTATCTGTGCAACAGTGGGTGGTGGTGTCACGGGCAAATCGTATATTTTCCAAATAAACGCTGAGGCAAACAACCAACTCCTACGTGAAAGCTATTTATTTATAAAATCAACCTACAGGTGGACGCATAACTTTTCTATTTCCCCTTACAATTAGCTCCATATAAAAAGAGTGGATGATTGTGTTAATTACGATAGCTATAGTTGTCTTTAAGAGCGTCAATTGTAACTCTATAACTTCTATTTTCACTAATGCCCCTGTAGGCCTTGTGCGAGCTCTTATTCGCATATTCTTTGGATTCTGTGGGCCTGAATAGCCGTAGTCTTCGGTACACAAAGTTTGATTTTACACTGGCTTTTTCCCGAGGTTAACAGTTTTTGAACAATGAAAAGGGAAGACGATAATCTCACCATTGATTCTTGGTCACTCTTGGGTATTGGCTTCAAAATGGATATACCCCCGTATTCAAAAGCTCTTCCGGATGGATTCCGAGGGCTTGTTTTTGTATTGCTCTAAACTTAGGAAAGGGATACTTAAGGCAGCAATTTTGATCTGCAAATTAATACATGACAGAAGTTTGTGTGGTTGTTTTGCCAAGTCACTCGCCAGTCGATTTTTATGCAGTTCACCGGTTATGCTACTATAAAGAAAAGGGTTGGAAGGTGAGTACCGATGTCTTATTTTTCACGTCACAAGGGATTCATTGCTATGAGTGTAACTCTACTTTTTGTATTCTTACCGTTACTACCCCATTCAACTTTGCCCCGATGGTCGGCTTTGATACTGTGTTTGGCTTACATAATTAGTCTATGGTGTGTCTCTTTGTTCTCTACAACCTTCATTCTCTGTGTATTGTTTACCCTTCTATACGGGGCATCCCTTAGTTATTGGTTTACGTTTGAAGGCCAAACCCCATTGCTCCTCTCCTTACAGGGGCTTCTCATTAGTTTCATCGCACTACGTTTACCCGGCTGGATAGCCTTGATTCAGGGGGGATCCTTCCTACTGACCACGTTTTTACTTTTGGCTATGCATGACGGGAAGTCATGGGAGTTATTGCTGAGACAGGATTTTTTTATTTATGTTGGTTTGTTTGCATTATTCCGCTTAATGCGACTCAGAAGAATGCGTGAACAAGAGCAGCGTCGTTTTACAGAAGAACTGACCATGATGCATGAAGAGCAGGCTATAACACACGATAAGTTAAAGCAGGCTCACAAAGAGCTGGAGCTGGCGACCATACAGTCACTGCGTAACGTTGTGCTTGAAGAGCGAAGCAGAATCGCTCGCGATATTCATGACAGTATTGGGCACAGGCTAACTTCGGTTATTGTTCAAATGCAGGCGATGCCATATGCAATGAGAACAGATGAAGAAAATGCTTCTCTAATTCTTAAAAATGTGCTTGATGTAACACGTGGTTGTCTGCAAGAAGTACGCTCCATTGTGCATAACATGGAATCGAACGAAACCGGTACTGGCGGTGTGTCTCTACGTAGTTTGGTTCAGCATACCGCCTCTTTTTCTCCGCTTCAGATCCAGCTAGAGATGAGTGAAGAGGCAGAAAAAGAATCATGGCCCTTGGATATTACTGTCGTACTATATCGTTGTCTGCAAGAGGCAATTACCAATACGATTCGCCATGCATATGCAAATCGCGTATGCATCTCTGTTAAGCAAAGCGAGCACGAAGTGGTTCTACATTATCGGGACGACGGAATTCTTACGCCAGACAGTGTTTGGCAGGAGGGTTTTGGCTTGAGTGGTGTTCGCACGCGCTGCAAAGATATGGGCGGACACTGCCACATTCAAGCGCAAGAGCCGCAAGGAATAGCGATTGACATTCAGCTGCCACTGAGAGCTAATAAGGAGGGTGATAGGTTTGGGCAAGTCAAAAATCCTTCTGGTGGATGACCAGCCACTTATACGTCAGGGTATGAAATATATCATAGGCGCCCAATCTGATATGGAGGTTGTGGGTGAAGCTGGAAACGGCCTGGAAGCAATAGAACAGGCTCTTCAAAAAAAACCGCAGCTGATTCTGATGGACGTGCAGATGCCGCAATGCAGCGGTATCGAAGCTACACGAAAGATATTGGAACAAACTCCCTCCTGTAAGATCGTTATCCTGACTACCTTTGAAACGGAAGAATACGTTTACGAAGGTATTCGTTCAGGCGTAATTGGATATCTACTCAAGGATACCGAACCGGAGGAACTGCTGGCCGCAATCCGAGCAGCGTTAAGAGGTGAAGTAATCTTTCGCACAGCGTTTGCCGCGAGGTTAATGGGGGAGGCGCTTCAGAAGCAAGCGCCGGAAGAGAAACAGACTGGGGTTGAAGAAACCGACTTATTGCACTTGTTTACTAAACGGGAACTGGAGGTCTTGCAGCAAATGGCTTACGGTTTACGCAACGAAGAGATCGCTTCCAAAATGTTTCTTGGCGAAAGCACTATTAAGACACATGTACACCGCATACTGCAGAAATTTGCAGTCCAAGACCGCACACAAGCCGTAGTATATGCTATCCGTAACGGCATAGTTAAATGAAGTAGAACAATCTTCTTGATTCTACATGAAATTACGCTCTGACATCTATAGGTGGACAAGATCACAGGAAGAATCAACCTACAGGTGGACTTATTGCCTTCTTTCGAAGGGTATACTTTATTTACTACTTTAGATACCTTTCAAGGAGGCAACTCAAAATGACAATAAGTCTTTGAATTTCTACAATCGCTATTTTCGCCGTACTTAATGATGTTCCCACTGGAGGTCACAACGGCTGGGTTACTCGCAGCTTCCATCTTGCTCGGCGTTCTGGCCGGTGGAGCACTGGTGCTTCTTTCCAAGGTAGAACAGGATAACAAATCGGGTAAAAAATACGTCATCACTCATCCCATCAGTATTGCTATACTTTTTTTTATATTTATGTTACGTATTGTATTGATTGAACTCGTTACACACAACGCAGAAACCGCATTTCGTTTCTTGATGGAGCATGACTTCAAACTGGATTTGCTTGGACCAATTTTCATCCTTATAACTGGTGCCATGATTATTGTTCATAACCTATGACGCCGCAATGTTAACGAAAGCCGCCCGCACAAATTTAATTGAATGCTTCTGTAGGTGTATTCTTAGACATTGGCATGATTTCTACCATTCAATGGTTTATCAGAATACCATACAGCTTGTTCCTGGAATTATATTTAGCTGGTCTCTGATCATTTTATACGCTATGTCATGTACCTATGAGAACACACGTTAAAAGCTTCTTCGCCTTCAAAATAAACAGGCAGATGAGAACTTTTTACAGATATATCACTATTGATTAGACCGACTCCAATCGATTGTTTATTGTATATTGCATTTTCCAGTATCTGAGAGATCTTTTGCTCTAATAAAGGCTCTTTTATATTCCTTGTTAATGTAAGAGTTACTCCATATTCACTTGCACAGATCAATAACTCGTTTGTCCTGAAGATTAGTTCTGTTTTTTGCAGTTTTTCATCCGGTGTTCCTTTTATAGAATACCTGTTCCACAGGGTCTTCTTTTTTTTTGAGTGGCCGGCTACCTCTGGATATACAACTTCAATTTCGTCGTACGTCGATATCTCATTTACGCTTAAAACCCCTGAGAATCCGGACACAGAGTATTGGATATTTTAATACTCGGCAATGAGTGATTTCAAAAACATACTGCCACCATACGCATCTGATACTGCATGTGAATATTCCAGTGCAATACGGTTTTCAGATACAATAACACGAAATGCGCAATGGTAAAGTTCATTTAACGTCATGTAGAGCGGCTCATTCACACTGGCTTCTTCAAGCATCAGCAGTTTGTATTCTAATTTCTCAAAGAAATAACGAAACCAGTGATATCGCAACCATACATAAAAAGATGGAAATCGCGGCATCAGAAGCTTAAGTACGGATTGTAAACTACTTTTATGAATAGAGGCGTTTAGCCGATTCATAGACTCCACTCCTACATAATCTTCGTTTTCGTCCACAAGATTATCTCCTATGAGCCAAAAATATACCGTGATATGCAGTAAATATTCAGTTAACTATCCACCTCATATTTTTTTATTTATGACCGATCTCTACGCCAGATTGACACCGTACCGTTTAATCTTCTGCGTAGTTGTGCGTTCCAATCCTTGTTCCAAAATCACAATAATATGAATACGTTTATAGCTTGGGAGCTTGCTGTTAAGTTCATTTATTGCAGATTTCACATACAACTGGATCTCTTCAAAGCTAGGGAAATGTCCTAATTTCTCTTTGATGAATTCAATGTTAGGCAAAACCTTTGCTTTCACGCAGCTTTCGCCATCTGGTCCTTTTCCTTCAAGTACAAGAGATTCGCTGATGCACTCAGCTTCTCCCAGCCGGGTTTCCATCTCCTCCGGATAGATATTCTTACCGTTGCTTGTAACAATGACGTTTTTAATACGCCCTTTGATAAACAGCGCCCCCTTGTCATCAATGCAACCGAGATCGCCGGTGAGGAAGAATCCTTCCTGCATAGCAGCGCAAGTCGCTGCCTCATCCTGGTAATACCCCAGCATAACATTCTCACCTTTGACAGCAACTTCACCGACACCTGTTTCATTGGGACTTAAGATTTTTAGTATTACACCAGGAATTGCGCATCCGGTAGAGGCAGGATCTAAAAAGAAATCGCTGTTTCCAGCAAGAAGTGGTGCGCACTCTGTCAAACCATAACCTTGCAGAGCGCGGATTCCGAGCGCAGAAAAATCATCAACAAGCGAAGTATCAAGCTCTGCTGCACCAACGATAACCAGCCGCAGCTTACCGCCAAGTGTTTTTCTGACTTTTGCACGGATGATTTTCCGAATGAAAAAAGGTACTTCGGCAAGAGCTTGTGCTAGAGATTTTTCCTGAAACAGTGCGCGGTACTTTTCAGGACATTCCTTTGCGACAGAGAGCCGGATTCGCTTACTCATCATTTTTAGAAGCGCAGGAACAACTACCATAACGGATGGACGATATTCCTGTATATTCTGTGCTATCTTAGTCAATCCGTCGCAGTAGGAGATGCACGCTCCCCTCGACAGTTGAAGTAGACAATTAAGCGTACATTCATAAGTGTGATGAAGCGGGAGAACGGAAATCGTCTTTTCACCTGGTTTGATCTGTACAATCCGTGTGGTCTGATAAATATTCGCACAGATATTGTTCTGTGACAGACACACGCCTTTGGCATTTCCCGTGGTTCCGGAGGTGAAAATCAGAACACGCATTTCATCTATCGGTAATGCAATGGAATCGATGTACCGTTTTTCATGTTCCGAACAAGAAACGCGGAAATTTTCGATATCCCTGTGAGAATATTGAAGAAAGGACGAATCTACCTGGATCAACTTTTCCCGAGTCGCATTATCCGCGCATATGATACTGCATTCGGCCGCTTCACAGAAATCCTGTATTTCCTCTGCACATAGCTCTTTGTCGATAGGAACGGCCACTCCTACAGTGGCTGCGCAAAGGTAGCTAAGTACCCAGCCGTAACTGTTATTACCAATAACGGCAATGCGTTTGCCCAATAAATCCCTTCGGATAAATTCAGCACAAAGGCTGTAATACTGTTCTATAAGATCTTTATAAGTGATAATACGATAAGTACCGTTCTCCTTTTTGATTTGAAAAGCATTTTGGTTTGCATATTGTCCCGCACTGTAATTCAGAAGGTCTCTAAAATTAGAGAATTTTGGAACAATATATAGATCCGAATTCGCGTTCATCGATGATATTCCCATCACAATTAACCTCCGTAAATATCTGTATATGTGTCTATGTGCCTATGATACCTATAGGAACTAAAAAATAACCTACTGTAATTCTGAAAAATTCTTAATTACCTGTACCGTTGCGATGAAACTAAATCTTGACCGAAGTACTAGACGCCGCATAACTCGTCCAGTAATTTTTTCACAGTGGTCAGGCTTTTAATTCTGGAAACATTACTGCCACAAAAAATCAGACCATTGGAAGTATTGCCTTTAACCGAATTGACCAACGCTTTAGTAATACAGTACGGTGCTGTATCAATATGACAGGATTTCAGGCAACGGCTGCAACTTTTGATTTTCACTTCTCGTTCTTCTACACGCTTAATAAAGGCATTACGAATCGCGCGTCCGGGCATTCCAACCGGGCTTTTGATGATTTCCACATCTTCATCTGTGGCGTCAATATATGCCTGCTTAAATTCAGACGCAGCATCGCATTCCTCCGTGGCTACAAATCTTGTTGCAATTTGAACGCCCGCTGCACCAAGTTCCATAACGCGGACAACATCTTCGTTAGTAAAAATGCCTCCAGCAGCAATTACAGGGATTTTTACCCCCAGTTCTTGCTCCGCTTCCTCGGCAGCAGCGAGCACTTCAAGCACAATGTCCTCCAGGCTTTGCTTATTTTCAGCAAGCTCATCATAGCTGAATCCAAGATGCCCACCGGCTTGCGGGCCTTCTACGATAACCAAATCGGGGATATAGTCGTACCTCTTTATCCAGCTTTTAAGAATAAGCCGAAAGGCACGGGCTGAGGAAATAATAGGTGCTATTTTACTTGCTGAACCTTTCACTAATTCCGGAAGCTTCAGGGGTAGCCCTGCGCCGGAAATAATTAGATCTATTCCATTTGCTACGCATTCCCGGACAAGATCCTCGTATTGCTGAGCGGCAACCATAATGTTTACACCGAGGATTCCCCCGTTGGCAATTTCTCGGGCCATAGTAATTTCTTTTTTAATTGCACGAAGATTAGCACTTTGCGGATCTGTATCAAAGTCAAATTCCCGAAATCCAATGTTGGCCGTTGAAATTATGCCAATTCCACCCTCTTTTGCGACAGTACCAGCCAGTCGGTGCAGCGATACACCGACACCCATTCCGCCTTGAATGACGGGAAGGCGTGAGATTTTATTTCCAATTCTTATTCCGTTCACCTTTCTCACTTCTCCTTTATACTCAATTATCAGTAAACCGTACTACTTCGTCTGTTCATAAAACCATTTCTTCATTTTTTCAATAGTTCGCTCAAACCATTTTTTCATCTAAACGCCTCATTTTCTTGTTTTGAATAATTGTTTCTAAGCATATTAAACAAGCTCCTTTTAGCAGATACCTGTTAGTATCTAACCTAACAGGTAAAACTTAAAAGGAGCTTACACCAATTCTGAAAAAATCTTAATTATAGTCGGTTGCAAATACTGGGAGACTTAAAACTGCGACAAAATGTTCAGTGTGTTTTTCAATATGTAAGCTTCCATTCATGGATTTCGCCAATTTATCTGCTGACTTTATTCCGATATTGGCACTCTCTGTATATCCAATCTGCTTGCCAATCCTATTTTCGAAATGGATAAACACGTTACTGTCCATAACCTGATAGTAAAACTCAACAGGTTGGCTTATATCCGCGTACTTTTGGATATTAGAGATTAAATTATCCATGATTCGAGCGAGATAGTGGATATCTACTTTCAAGGTAAATTCCTGTATTTCCGGATTGCGGAGGTGTACGTTAAAACCGCTTTTATCCAAAAATTCAGAGTACTCCATAAAAAGTTGACTCAGCAAAGTAAATCCGTCAACTTCTTCAAATTCTCTCTGCTTTCCGTCACTACTTTGTAATGCTGTGAAATAGGAAAAAAGTTCATCCGAAAGTGATTTGATTTGTAACGATGCGCTGTAAACCTTGCGCAAGCAATCCTGCATAGAGGCTTCATCCTTGTATTGGCCATTCATAGCAAATTCAAGGTAACCGATCTGCTTCGTTAATGGAGTGCGAAGGTCATGGGAAAGTGCTGTAATCAAATTTTGATTGGCTTGTATTGCCTTATTTTCAGCCTCCATACGTGAAATAATGGAACACCGCATCGTTTCAATATCTCTTGCCAAGTCACCAAGCTCGTCCTTTCTCGAAAGCCATACCTTATGGTTTAGCTTCCCTTCAGTCAACTGCTTCATATCACGTGAAAGAAGTTTGATGTCGCTTACAATGTATCGGACATTTGCTAAAAACAGAAAGAAGAAACACCAGACTGCGAAAAAAATAGATAACGGTTGAATAAAAGCAGCGTACATCGCATTGGTTGCATAGGGAGAAACAAAAACTGATTTATCTACAAACTGTATTTTGTAGTCTTCTGATGAGCTTTTGTCGGAATTATACAAAAAGCCTACCTGGGTATTTTCGGTAAGCCAGAATTTAATCTGTGTATAGTCCGAGGATTTCAGTCTGTTGGCCGTAACATAACCCTGAAACTGTTCCAGATAAGTTTCTATATTGTTGCTTTTTTCCAATTTCTCCAGTGTTTCTGAATCCGCAATGTAGTTGCCAAGCTTTGATACTCCGAAATAAATAATTACAGCTATAACAAAGCTGAACAACGCAAAACCAAGCAGTTTAAAGCCCAATACTGAGCGACGCAGAGGTATCCGAGTTTTTTTCTCCTTTTTAAGTTTCTTTTTCAACCCGATACCCCTTTCCCCAAACGGTTTTAACAAATTTTGAGTTTTTAGGATCTTCCTCTATTTTGGATCGCAGCTTGCGTATATGAACCATGACTGTATTGGCACTTGTAGATAAGAATGGTTCATTCCAGACTCTTTCATATAGGTTTTGCATCGTGAAAATTTTCCCCCTGTATTGCAGCATGAGTCGAAGCAACTGATATTCGATCTCTGTCAGATTCAACTCTGTGTCTGCTTTAAATACTTCATTAAACTCAGGATGAACTTTCAGATCGCCGCAAACTAAATAAGCATCGCGCCTTGTATCCATTTCTTTTCCCATATATATCTTGTATCTGCGCAAAAGCCCTTTAATTCGTGCCAACAACTCTGCACTGGAAAACGGTTTGGTCAAATAATCGTCTCCACCACAGGAATAACCGATTGTCAGATCAGAATCCATACCTTTAGCAGTCAGGAACAATACTGGAGAATTATATTGTTCACGAATGATACTGCAGACTTTGTAGCCGGTCATTCCTGGCATCATGATATCAAGAATAACTAAATCCACATCAGTATTCATAAGGGAGATTGCTCGTTCGCCATTTTCAGCCTGATAAACGGTATAGCCCTCATTCGTTAAAAGTAATGTAATCAGGTCACGAATCTCCACATCATCATCCACGATTAATATCGTTGAATTGTTCATGTATGTTTCACCAGCTTCATTTTCTCTTTATAACTGATATCAGTTTACAATTCAGGAAGGAAAAAAACATCGTCCATAAGGGAAGCCAGTCTATGTACTTTTGGGAAGCATAAAAAACATACAGAACAAAATCCCATTCCGTATGTTACAGTTTGTCAAGTTCCTTAAATATGAATAATCCCATGTTCCATAGCCGTAGCCACGGCTTGAGATCTTGAATCCACTCCAAGTTTTGAATAAATGCTTGTTAAGTGCGCTTTGACCGTCCGTTCGGTGACCCCCATGTCAAATGCGATCTCTTTGCTTTTATAACCGCGTGCGACAAATTGGAGTATTACTTGCTCCTTGTCTGTTAAAACAGGGATCTTCTTTTTGCTGGAGCTGGTACCTTCTTTATTCTTTTTGGCCGCTAACACTTTGTTCATGATATCGGGCTGCAGCAATGTCTCTCCCCGGATCGCAGATTCGATAGTCCGAAACAAATGAACACGATTGGTATCTTTCAGCAGATAGCCTTTTGCTCCCAATGCCAGCGCATTTATCATTAATTCATCTTCGTTATAGGTGGTTAAGATGATGACGGGAATCTCGCACTGTTTGTTACTTAATGCCGCCATCGTTTCCATCCCGCTCATTACTGGCATATTCAAGTCCAACAAAATTACATCGGGTTTCAGCTCTTCAATCAGGCGGAGCGCAACCTGTCCATTTTCTGCTTCTCCAATAATAACAAACCGTTCGTTGGTCTCAACAATGAGCTTCAAGCCGTCACGAACGAGCTGATGATCATCCACAATCAACACCTTTAGGGTACTCATAGCTTGTCTCCTTTATGAATAGGTGCTTCCATTCGTATTCGTGTACCGTTTGAGGCACTGGTAATCTGGATTTCACCCCCAATCAACCGTACACGCTCAAATAATCCCAGCAAGCCATAATGACCTGCCTGTTTGCCCACCTGGCTTGTATCAAAACCTGTCCCGTTATCCTTAACCTCAATCTCAATACGATCATTCTGCTCATTCACAGTGACCCAGACGTTGTCCGCCTTAGCATGCTTTGCCACATTGGTTAAACATTCACTTACGATATATAGGCTGTGCTCCATCAGCATTCTGGACATTTGGCTGGACATTTGGATTTTAGGATATACATTAATTCCTGTCGCCTGGAAAAAACGTTGTATCTCATCGGTGAGCTCCTCATGGAAAACCATTTCAGAGGCGGAATTCAACCTTAGATTATTAATCACCCTCCGGGCTTCAGCCAAAGTTCTTCGTGCTTGTCCCATGGACTGCTGAATAATTTCCTGTGATCTACGAATATTTCCTTGTACGATAAATTCATCAGCAGCCTCAAGTTGCATAATGAAGCTCGCCACTCCCTGCGCAAGCGTATCATGGAGGTCGCGGGCCATACGCTGCCGTTCATTGGCTAATGTAAGTTCCTCCACCTTGCGGTGCGCATTTTCCAGATCCTTCAGAAAGCTCTGTGTCCTCAGCCGCGCATGGACCTGTTGAAGAAACAACATACTGTACGCTATTACTATAATCAGCATTAGAAAAAAAAGCGGGGTTATCAGTAACAGCTCATACGCTTTTCTCAAAAATATTTCAGCATAGAAGAACATCGACACGCTGTATAAGGACACAAATATGATCTTTCTATTGTGAGAATAGAGCCCTATGCTCTGACCGATCAATACAGGAAGCAGACCGATAAGAACAGCCGGTGAGCCGAAAGGCATCAATAAAGCACAGGTCAATATCATCAAACCTTGAGTCAGGAAATACAACCATGACCAGAACCGGGTTAATAAATTTGAGTACCAGTGCACCAGAATATGAAAAAAATAAGTGATTGAAAAGAATAGGCTGTTCAGAAAGATCAGTTCGTTAAAGTTCTGTAATATTAGTGTCGCTACATATACCAGTAATGTCCAAATTAAGATAGGGACCCTCGAAACAAGCATTACCTCTTCGTTATTAAATGGGGCCTCTTGATGTATTTTATATTTTTCTATAATCTTCAATTTCCAAGCCTCTTTTCCCGGTACATTTTTTATGGGCTTGGACAAGCGTACCTTAATTCGTACTTTGATTCTACTCTTCACACGATTTTTAGTTATTCATTTGACGACTTAACGGCTTGAAGTCCACACATCAGTAAGCCCCTTTATTAAATGTTATTAACAAAAGGAAAACGGTTGGACTTGGGATTCATTATCCTGTGTCCAACCGTTGTTCTTTCATTTCCAAAACCGCTTACTAACTAATAGGCTTAATTACAACATCTACACGATGGATCTGGTCATCCTGAAAGAGAGGCAACAGATTTCCATTGATAGGGCTGCCGTCCACCTGTATCTCCGGTTGTCCTTTGGATAACGTCAATGGATTCCGGATGGTAACTTCATAACGTGTGCCACGGAATTCCCTGTACACCTGGGCTTGCTCCCAATCCGCAGGGAAGCATGGGTCAATCCGGAGGCCGTCATAATCCCGCTTGATTCCCATAATCCCTTCCAAGAGCGACATGAGTCCCCATGCCGAGGTTCCTGTTGTCCAGGATTGGTAGGACTTCCCATAATATTTGGGGTGTATGGAATAACAATTCGTGAAGACATACGGCTCCGCGCCGGATTGTGTGGACGGATTCGTTTCACTGTCTGGAATGATCTTCAGCAATGTACGTATCGCTTCTGCTCCTCGGCCTGCCTTGCAATCCGCCATAATCTTGAAACCGGTCGCGTGACAGTAAACGCCGCCGTTCTCAAATAGCCCGGGAAGCATGCCGGACATTCTGCCTGCATGCGGGGAATATTCCATATAAGGAGGCATATTGATTGGGAAGCCAAAATCATGCTCCATACTGTCCATGGACTCCAGTACCTTGGGCAGCTTCCCTTCATCCGGAATGTCAGCAAGTACAGCCCACGATTGTGCATTAATATAGATTTTACTTCCCGTACTGTCTTTGGAGCCGATATTCTCCTCTTTGCTAAGAGCACGCATATACCAGCTTCCGTCCCAAGCCGTTTCATTAATCGCATCACGAAGGATATGGAACTGTTCATCCAAGTACCCCGCATAACCGGTGTCGCCCAGTCGCCGGATCAATGCTGACAGCTCTTTCAAGGCATAACAGAACTGCTCGGACAGCATGACGGATTCCGCATCCGGGTCCGTTGTAATATTCAAGGCATCGTTCCAATCTGCGAAGAATATCCGTACCAGGCCATGCTCTCCTTTATCCTCAATTAAACGGTTGACCGCTGCCTTCACATGCTCAAGCATCGTTGCCGAGCCTTCATCCTGATATTCAATCTCCATATCCAGAAGCGAATAATCACCGGTCTCTTTAATCAATTCACACACCGACCAGATAATCCAGAACGGCTGATCTGAATAACGGGTAGCATCGTAAGGATACCACGTCAGTACGGCATGCCCGGCCTTAAACTGATGCCGCAAGCATTCGATGATTTCCTCTTTGGCTCTCTCCTGTCTGTAATTGAGAAGGCCCACGGCAATTTGAAGATTATCACGTACCCCTTTCTTGCCGACGATACAGAAGTCTACCTGTTTTTTTACCCATTCGTTCATAAGTACGTTCAACTTCTCATTAGGCGTGGAAATATGAAGAGCAGCGTATTTGCTTGTCTGGTGCTCCTTAGTTTCCTGTAATGCTTGTTCGATGCGCTCCCGGCTGCCATACTGCTCCGCCGTTTGAACCGCTTCATCCAGCGATTCGCTTACGCCCAGCACATAATATAGCTCCTTCTCTTCACCAGGTGCCAATACCAGCTTGTTCTGTAAGACACCGCCGAGGTTGACCAGCGTAGTGAGAGAATTTGTACAATCTCTACCCTTAACTACAACGTCTGGCCGCTGGAACAATGGTGCCGGCATGGCATCCAATCGGGTATACGTCCCTAGTTCCCCCAGAAACTCTCCAAGATTGCCATCATAGGCGTAGACGGTTTCCGAGCAGGCGATATAACCGTTATATCTGTTGTGCGGCGCGAAGGGATGTTTGGACTCGCAGTAAATGCCGTTCAGCTTCTCATCAAAGAAGGTTTCACAGCTTCTGTACATTTCGTAATACCGCGGGTATTTAAAGCCTTCCAATTCAAAGCTCACGGTAGAAAAGAGGCTGATTCGCTTCACTTTATCCGTATTATTCTTTACTTTGACCACCCATACCTCGTTGTAGCCTTCATGGGGCACAAAAAGCTTCCAGGAAGCATGGACACCATTCTTTTGGGACTCTAGGATGGAATATCCGATGTTATGCTCACACGAGAAGTCTTCGACTTCTTCGTTCAAGGGGCCTTCCCCTATATTCCAATAAACATTTGTGTCATCATCACGCAGGTACAGGTATTTCGCATCCTGATTATTAATCATACACATGTCAGCTTTTGAATTAATATAGTAGCTGCGGCCATGTCCGATTTGGGAAACCTGCGTGCAATACCCTTGCTCGCTCCACAAGTAATTGTACCAATGCCTTGGGGTCCGTGGCGTATCAATGATACAAGAATTTCCGTCCTCGGTAAAACGGTGGATTTTATCTGTTTTCATTCTCTCACTCCTAATAAACATTAATGTACAGGTATTTCAATTGACTCGGAATTCATTCCGTCAATATCAATCATCAGTTTTGACATACCAGATTCATAGCCTGTACGAACAATGGCAAGCAGTCTTCCTTTATACGAGGTAAATTCGCCTTTCGTATAGTTCTCTGTGGTTTGCGGTCTACCAGTGCCAAATGCAGCCAGCGTTACCGCTCCTTCCGCCTTTGCTGTTGCTTTAAGCTCAGCAGTTGGAACCAATCTGCCTTCCGAGTCGACGATTTCGACTACCGCGTAAATTAACGATTGACCGTCTGCCGCAAGCTCCTTCTTGTCGGGAACAATTCGTATTCCCTCGGGTTTGCCCGCCGTGACCAGTTTATCGGATGAAATGCGCTTGCCTTCGGTATAACTTACCGCTTCCAAGGTACCCAGTTCATATACAAGTTCAAAACTGGCTGTGTAACGGTTCTCCTTCCCGGCCGGCTTACTGCCGAGACTCTTTCCATTCAGAATCAGCTCTACTTCTTCAGCTCTAGAGTAGATATCTACCTGAATCGGCATATTCTCTGAACCCGTCCAACTCCAATGATGTTCGCATTCCGGCCAGCCCCATCTGCTCAGAATTTCCAGCTTCCCGTAGTTTTCCGGATTTCTCACAGCTATGAAGGTCTCATCAGAGCCCCAAACGATCCTGCGGTAAAATAGCTGAGGACGTGCCAAACCGCAGAGATCGAAGTCTGAGCAATTAGCCACACGCCAAGGATATGGAGAGCTGCCAATGCTGTTATAAGTATTAAGAGTTTCATCCGGGTGGACATATTTCACTTTTCCAAGTCCCGCTTCGCCAATGTAATCATGGCTCGTCCATACGAAATCACCAATTACATGGGAAAACCGTTCTACATCGTGCCAGTACTTATCGCACTGAGGGGGCATGCTTTCGGTGCCGCAGATCACCCGGTCCGGAAAGTTCTCAACTGCATTCTCATAATGATAGTTCATGTAATTATATCCGACGACGTCTAAAGGTGCTGCGAAGGCTTCCGAATAGTCGGCCCAGATTCTCATGCCAAAACCGGTATCATAATTCGGAGTGAAGCCTCCGCCATCTTCAAGCAGCAGAGACATTTCCTCGTAAAAAGTAACAGTGTCTTCATCGTCAAGGCCGTTAAAGAAAGAACATAACGAGTTCGTAACCAATCGGGTAGGATCAAGTTCACGCACCCGTGCCGCCAATTGCGCTGCCAGACGGTAACCGTCTGACATTCCTCCGCGTTCCTGCACCTCGTTGCCCGTCGCCCACATGATGATGCTCGGATGGTTCCGGTCACGAAGCATAAATGTTTCCAGATCCTTCGCCCAATCCTCTGCAAAGTATAGACTATAATCTTGAGCATTCTTCTCCATCGTCCAAACGTCGAACGCCTCGTTAATCACCAATAGTCCCAAACGGTCACAAGCATCCAGTAAATCTCTTGACATCGGATTATGGGCAAATCGAATAGCGTTATATCCGTTATCTTTGTGCAGCTTCATTTTCCGGAATTCACTGTCCTTAAACGAAGCTGCGCCAAGAATGCCATTGTCATGATGAACGCAACCGCCTTTAAGTTTCAGGGTACGCCCGTTTAACATAAACCCGTTAAGCGGATCAACGGATATCGTTCGTATCCCGAATGGAGTGCTATCATTATCGAGAACAGACTCTTTGTCAGCCAGATCTGCTGTGATTCTGTACAGTTTAGGGCAATCGATATCCCATAGATCCGCATGTTCAATTGCAACTGTTACCCGGCCGACAGCCTTCTCTCCAGCAGGCACATGTACTTTCACACGACCGGTTCCCGCGTTGGTTCCGGAGGATTCCTTTAGCATCTTGATGTTCAACCAAAGGTCGGCGTCAACGGCTGTAGAATTTTCAACCGTCGTTTCGACAATGACAAACGCGGTTCCCTTTACAATATGAGAAGTATGGGCATAAATGCCCCACGGAGCGATATGCACCTTCGGAGCGGCAAGCAAATCGACATGGCGGTAAAGTCCGGAGCCCGAGTACCAGCGTGCATTCGGTTGTGCTCCGTTATTGACAATAACCATAAGGTTATTAGGTTTGCCTGGCTTCAAATATGGCGTAAGGTCAGCATGGAAAGGAGAGTAGCCGTAATGGTGTTTCGTGACGATATGCCCGTTCAATTTAACCGTCGCGTTCATGTACACACCGTCAAATTCCACCATAACCCTTTTGCCTGCGTATTCCTTGGGAATGTCAAGAATCTTGGTATAAGTCCCGATTTCTCCGTCGTAATAACCCGTCAATGATCCTCCCGGCGCCCCTGGTTTTGTATCTGTTTCAATCATGAAGTCATGCGGCAAATTCACTTGTCTTCCTGGCCGGCTAATACCGGGTATTACTGAGGGTACCCCATGGTAAAATTCCCAATTCCGGTCGATATTTTCTCGAATCATTTCCCTCAACTCCGTTTTTATAAAGTTGCAATCGTCGCCTGAGATGAAAAAACCTTCCGTTCAACAATAAGTTTTTCACCTATAATCTCAAAGGCACCTTTTAATCGAATATCTTGGGATGAAGCACCTATAAATACTTCCATCGTTCCTGGTTCCACCACTTGATCCATATTCAAGTCATGAAATGCCAGTTGTTTCATATTCACCTTGAAAGCAATTTTCTTTGTTTCGTTTACATCCAAGGTAACCCGTGCAAATCCGACCAGCTGCTTCACAGGTCTTGCAACACTGCTCACTCGATCCCTAATATAAACCTGGGCAACCTCGTCTCCTGCAACTTGTCCCGCATTTTTCAGCTTAAATTCTATGTTCAATTCGCCGTCTGCCTGAACCGTACCATCCTGTACCAATTCGCTGTATTCAAATTGGGTATAGCTTAATCCATGTCCAAACGGATATAACGGTGCATTTTGGTTGGTTTTGATATATTCTGCATATTCATTAATATCAATGTAGAGCGGCAATCTGCTGTTGTACATTGGAATCTGGCCTGTTTCTTTTACAATGGTCACCGGCAGCTTTCCGCCAGGATTGATCTTGCCTGTAAGGATGTTCACAATAGCTTTAGCTCCAGACTGTGCCGGAAGCCATGAATACAAGACCGCTTTGCTATGTTCGCTTACAAAAGGTGTAGCTAACGGTCGGCCATCAATGATAACTGAAATAACAGGTTTATTCAGCTTAAATACTTCTTCCATTATTTCCAGTTGAGGCTTTTCAAGGCCAATGTTGATATTATCCTTGTTTTCACCACAAGTAGCTTCAGGATCAATCATGCTTTCTTTGCCGCCTAATACTGCAATTACAATATCCGCCTGTTGTACCGCAGCTTGTACTGCTTCAATCCCTCCATCTATGGCCTTAAAAATATTGCAGCCTTTAGCGTGGAGCACATGATCTTTTCCGAACTCTTCTTCCAATACTTCTTTTACAGATTTACAATCTGGATAGAACATTTGAACAAATTCTTCGTTCGTTTTATAGACTCTTTTCGAGGAATCATCCGAATTTAAATTCTCCCTGAGCATATTCATAATGATTTCTCTTTGTTCAGGGGTTGGCTTATCCTCAAATTCAATTCCCATCGATTTTAATAACTCTTTATTGTCGGTAATGGCCCCTGTGTATATCATTCTCAGGAAGGTGTCTTCTTCGGATTTATCGAAATCACTGCTTTTTGTGCTAGCCGAACCTACCGATGAATATCCTCCAAAGAAGTTGGTTTTAGTATCTGAGTTAGGGCCAATCAGTGCTATGTTCAGGTTCTTTTTGAGTGGCAGAATATTGTCCTCATTTTTTACCAAAACCATTGATTTTTCCGCAATCTCTAGTGACAATTCTGCATTCTCCGCTTTTTTAATTTCATTGAAAAAATCGCCATTCCCATAAGGATTCTCGAATAGTCCTAATGTGAATTTGGTCTCAAGAACCCGTCTTAGCGAAAGGTCAATATGTGCCTCTTCAAGTTCGCCTGACTCCACCGCTTCTACCAAGTGCTGGTAACACTGGTTGCCGGGCTGTTCTACATCCATTCCGGCTTTTAATGCCAGAATTCCTGCCTCTTTAGCATTCTCTGCCACTCTATACCGTAAAAATGCATGCGTGATACTGCCATAATCAGCTACAACCAGCCCCTGAAAGCCTAGCTTGTTTCTTAGAATGTCTGTAAGAAGCCATTTCGACGTAGACACTGCCTGGTCATTTAACATCCCATAACTATTCATTACAGCTTTTATGTTTGCCTCATGAATGGCTGCCTCAAAGGGGAAGCAATAACTATCCAACAATCTTCTCTCGGATATTTGTTGTTCTCCGCCACCTCTTCCGCCTTCAGCATTTCCATAGCCGACAAAATGCTTGGCGGTAGCCATTACCTCATTATCCCCTTGTATTCCTTTGACAAAAGATACGCCCATTTGCGCAACTAAATAGGGATCTTCCCCGTAGGTTTCCCCAACTCTTCCGAATCTTGGATCTCTCGCCAAGTCGAACAGGGGCGAATGTACAGCCCTGAATCCAAATGCCGTTAATTGTTTTTTGACTACCTCACCCATTTTTTGTGCTGAAGCCGGATCCCAGGTAGAAGCAAGATTAAGAGATTGCGGAAATGTTGTTGCACTTGGTATTTGAGCACCAGATATCCCTTCACTATGAAACAGCCCCGGAATCCCTAATCTCGTTTCCTCCACAAGAAATTTTTGTATGCCTTTTATAGTCTCCTTATCCTTTTCAAGGTCACCAGTAAAGGAATCATTTAAAAAGCTTACAGTCCCAATTCCATCCTTTAATTTTTCGGTTCTGGTATCATAAACGGATTCTCCTCCGTAGGAATTTGCACAATATAACTGGGCTACTTTCTCCTTCAATGTCATTCTTCCAATTAAATCTTCAACTCTCTCATGAATAGACTTACTTGCATCTTTGTAAATCATCTTTTACCTCCCACTATAAATTAATAAATACTCTTGTTTACTCACTCGTTCTAAGATTTTCAGCCATAGACAGATTGAGAGCTGGAGAAGTCATGTAAGGATGACATTATTTTCTGGTGAAGCCGGTGGCGGGAATAGAGAGCGGGGGATTCATCCCCAACCCAAGGATACGTTCTGTGATCGCACTTTGGATATCCACACCTGTCTCCTGACGGCTTACCCTCCCATGTCACGCGGGGTCTTTGCCCTTACATTCCTTCGTTCGGCCTCTCAGGAGGTGGACGCCGTTTCTTGCTCCTTTACAG